>NZ_UOOB01000001.1:1374080-2748161 GCF_900564145.1 Comamonas sp. lk | reverse complement strand
GGCGGATATTCCCATAGCCGTTGTCTACATCCAGCAGCTCGCGCGGTGGTGGCAGGCCGGAGTCTTTCATCAGCTTCCACTGTTGCGCATAAGCAATCGCATCGGCCTCCGAATCGAAGGTGAAATACTTGCGCCCATTTGGCAGTGAGGGGTGCCGCAACGCTACTTCCCATTTGCCCGATGCTTTTTGCCTTGGCTTAGCCATGAAGTGCTGCTCCTGTTGGTTCGATCAATCTAATATCTGCGTGCGTCAGATTGAGTCTTGGCCGCCATTTTGTGGCGGCTGGAGCAGGTTTTCAACGTATTTGAGCCAATTCAAGAATATTTACATCTTTGTAAGCTATTGATTAATAAAGGAATTAAGAAAAAATGGCTGGTAATACATCAGCTATAAGATTGAGCTGATTGAACGCCGCGATGATCACGGTCAAGGCACGGGCCTGCGCTGATTCACACAGCTGAACAACACAACAAAAAACCCGATGGCAGCAAATGCGCCATCGGGTTTTTTGTTAGGAAAAGCGTGTCGATCAGTCGATCAAAATCACTTCGACGCGGCGAGCTTCTGCATTGCTGCCGCTGGCTTGCAATTCTTCGGGCTTTTTCAGTTCTACCTTGTCTTCGGCCACGCCCAGAGCAATCAGTGCAATCTGCACGGCTTGAGCGCGTTGTTTGGCCAGTTCGGCGTTGATTTCAGCGCCGCCCGTGGCGTCATGGAAGCCAGAGACCATCGCACGCTTGCCTGCTTGAACGCCCTTGACGATATCTGCCAGGGCCACATTGCCGCCTTCGGCCACTTCAGCCTTGCCAGATGCAAAGTAAAACTTCACCACACCGTTTTCAACGATGACGCTGGCAACATCTGCCTGCACGATGACAGGAACATTAGTGGCATTGCCTGCTGGCATCTGGGCGCTGGCGCCGGAAGTTGCAGGCGCATGGGCGATGCCGCGCTTGTAGACCACGGTTCCCACCACGGTGGAAACGACCAGGGCAATCAGGGCAAACAGAAAACCCAGGGCAAAGCGTGTTTGGCTGTCGTCATCAGAGCTGCTAAAAGACATGTAAGAAATCTCCGTTGTTTCCGAGAGTGTTGAAATGCATTGTTTTGCTGCAATGCAATATGCGTTTGCAACAAAAACAGGCATTGTATGGTGTTGTCTTTACAAGCGGTGTCAAAGCTTGCCTGATCTCAGTTCTCCAACAGTGAGGTTTGTGCTTTGCGGGTTGGAGTTTTCCTGAGTATTAAAGGCCGTGGTATCCCGCAGAGTGCGGGGTACGTACGCTAAAGATCACGCCGGATCAAAGCGCCCTTGAAAAGTACCGGTCCGGTAGGCCCTGTCTCGCTAGGAACCCCTCCTTTGGGCTCCAGGCTGACGGCTAAGGTCGGCACGGCCTCCACCTGCGATGCTCCTGCAGTCAGCTTGAGCAACTTTTCCTGTCCTAGAACACCTAGAGAGCGCGGCCCGCCTTGTGGCGGCAAGGCCCATAGCTGCAGCGATTTATCCTGTCCTTCCTGGAAATTGCCCACGCGTTGCAGTACCAGGCTGTTGTGTGCTGGGTCAAAAGTGACCAGCATGGACGCATCGGCTTTTGCGTCCGCCAGCACGGCCACATACTGAATTTGCGGCGCGGAAGCAAGCGCGGCCTGGGCCGTCTGCACCTCGGTGCGTAGCTGGGCCAACTGAGCGCCGGCTTCTTGCTTGATGGCCTGGTTTGACCATAGCCCAATCGCAAGCACAGCCGCACTGGCACAAGCTCCCACAATTGCAGCGCCGCGCCACCATGCCAGAGCAGAGCGGATGGAAGCGAGCCCCACTTTTGCGGTGCTGTCAGGCACCGGTTGTGCAGCCGCCCTGCTCTTTTCCGCCTGAAGCAGATTGTTGATACGAATCCAGACGGCAGCATCGGGTGTATGCGGCGTCTGTAATTCAGGCAACGCCGACCAGCGTCCTTGCCACAGCAAGGCCGCCGCGCGCACTCGGGAATTCTCACGCGCCAGGGTTTCAAAACGGCGTCGTGCTCCGCCTCTCAAGGTGCCAAGCGCGTATGAGGCCGCAAGGCGATCCAGCAGTTGAGGGTGTTGGCCGAGGTTCATGATGCTTGCTTCGGCAATTTACACATAGCGCGCCATGCATTGGCGCAGCTGTTCCAGCCCGCGCCGGATCCAGGTCTTCACCGTTCCTAGTGGCAGCTGCAGCTGCGCAGCCAGCTCGCTGTGGCTCAAGTCGCGCAAATAGGAAAGACTGACCAGCTCGCGCTGGCGCTGCTCCAGCCTCTGCAAGCACTGCTGCAGCACCAGGGCTTGCTCGCTGGCTTCTGCAAGCTGTTGCGGGCCCTGCTCTCCCACATCTGCAAGCGATGTCTGCATTTCATCAAAGTCTTCATGCAGATGCAGGCGCTCAGCCCTGCGACGGCGCAGAAAGTCCAGCGACCTGCTGCGCACTACCAGCCCCAACCACGCCAGAGGCGGGCTGAGCGAGGCCCGATAGTCACCGGCTCCCCGCCAGACATGAAGATAGCTTTCCTGCAGCACGTCTTCGGCCCAGTCCTTGTGTCCCAGAATGCGCAGCGCGAGCCCATACAGCCGGGACGAGGTCAAATCGTACAGGCGCTTGAGCGCAAGCTCCTCATGCGTGGCGATACGGTCCAGAAGTTCCATCAGCTCTTGATCCAGTTGGGGTGCGCTCATGCCCCATTGTGAAAGACAAGCTCGCTTTGTAGCCAGCTCTTTTGTATTGATGGCAAGTCATGCCTTGCCATCGCTTATGAGTGAATACGCAGGCAATCAGCCGCTGGATGCGGTTTGAAGAATAAAAATCATCAAAACTTGCATTTGCTGTCTTTTCGTTTGCGTAGTGAACGAGTCGGGCAACGGCTCTACCTGCCCGGCATGCACTGGCTTGCTGATATTTTTCAACTTGCTGTGCGTGCCGGGCCTTGGTCTAACGCCGTGGGGTCAGTGCTGTGCAGCGGCAAATTTCTGCGGCAGGGTTACCCCTGCCACTGGCATCGTTTCCCAGCCGCCGCCCAGCGCGCGGATCAGCGCTACGGTGGCTGTGTATTGCGCCGTGCGCACCTGCAGCGCCTGGCGGCGGTTGCGCAGCTCGCTGCGGCGGGCATCCAGCAGCTCCAGCTGACTGACCATGCCGTTGCGGTAGCGCGAGTCCGACAGTTGCGTTGCACGTACGGCAGACTGCACGGCGCGGCCCTGGGCTTGGGCTTGGCCGTCCAGCAGGCGCAATGCGCTCAACTGATCTTCCACTTCGCGAAACGCCGTGAGCACCTGGCCACGATGGGCCGCCATGGCGGCATCCATTCGCGCGCGGGCGCCCTCCTCTTGCGCAGCGCGTCGACCACCGTCGAAGATCGGCAGCGACAGCAGCGCGCCTATGCCCCAAGACCGTGCCGACCACTTGAGCAGGTCGCCCAGCTCGGGCGATGCGTAGCCACCGTTGCCTGTCAGCGTGACGGCCGGGAACCACGCCGCCTGCGCCACGCCCACGCGTGCTTGCGCGGCCAGTACGGCTGCCTGCGCGGCTGATACGTCGGGCCGGCGCGCCAGTACGGTACCAGGCACGCCAGCGGGAATCACCGGCAGCGTTGCTTCGCCCGCAGCAGGCGCCAAAGTAAAGCCCGTGGACACCTTGCCCACCAGCACGGCCAGTGCGTGGGTCAGCAGGGCCTGCTGGCGCTGCAGCGCCAGGGCGTCGGATTCGGTGGAGGCCACCTCGGTCTGCACGCGGGCCACGTCCAGCTCGGCCACATCACCCGCCTGAAAGCGGCGCTCGGTCAGGCGTAGCGTGCTTTGATAGGCCTGAAGACCTTCATCGACCAAAGCGCGTTCGGTCTGCACAGCGCGCAGTTGCAAATAGGTCTGCGCCACGTCGGCCTGTGTCATGAGCAGTGTGCTCTGCAACAAGGCCTTGCGCGCCTGGGCATCGAGCTGGGCTGCGGCACTGGCTTGCGACAGGCGGCCGAACAGGTCGAGCTCGTACGACACATTCAAGCCGGCTGTAGCCAGCGTGGCGGGCGTGGTGCCGTTGGCGGTGTTCGCACCCGCCTGGCGCGCCACACCGGTGGACGCGCCTATTTGCGCAGCGCGGTTGGCATCAGCCGATCGCAGCAGTGCCCTAGCCTCTGCCAGCCGTGCTGCAGCCTCTTGCACGGTGGTGTTGCCGTCGCCGGCGCGCTGCACCAGATCGCTCAGCACCGGGTCGCGAAAGCCCAACCACCACGCGCCGCGCGGCTGAGCCTCGGCGGGAGCTGCCGTAGTCCACGACACGGTGTCAGCGGCTTCACTGAAAGCGGCAGGCACAGGCACACCGGCATGCTCCGGAACCGCCGGAATACTCATGCAGCCAGCCAAGGCCAGGGCCGCAGCCAGCGGCACCAGGCGTGCGATAGAGGCAGGAAAAAATAGCGTCATTGAAAAACTCCGTCTCATTCGTGCTGCCCGCGCGGCGCGGCAATCACAGGGTAGGCTGAGGCACCGTGACCCGCGCCCTGGTCTTCATCGCCCAGCGGCGCTGTATGGCTGCCGTGCTGCTGCAGTGGACGGTTGCCGGCCATGCGGCGCAGCACCACGTAGAACACCGGGGTCAGGAACAGGCCGAAGGCCGTCACGCCAATCATTCCGGCGAACACCGCCACGCCCATGGCGCTGCGCATCTCGGCGCCGGCTCCCGTAGAAAGCACCAGAGGCAGCACACCCATCACGAAGGCCAGCGAGGTCATGAGAATCGGGCGCAGGCGCAGGCGGCTGGCCTCGATGGCGGCCTGCACGGGCGTGCGGCCGGCAAATTCAAGCTCCCGCGCGAACTCCACGATCAGGATGGCGTTCTTGGCCGATAGCCCCACCAGCACGATGAGTCCGATCTGCGTGAACACGTTGTTGTCGCCCCCGCTGAGCCACACGCCCGTCATGGCGGCCAAGAGGCCCATGGGCACGATCAGGATGATGGCGATCGGCAGCGTCAGGCTTTCGTACTGCGCAGCCAGCACCAGGAACACCAGCAGGATGGCGATGGGGAAGACCAGCACGGCGGAATTGCCGGCCAGGATTTCCTGGTAGGTCAGCTCGGTCCATTCGAAACCAATGCCCTGCGGCAGGGTTTCGGCGGCGATGCGTTCAATGGCCGCCTGGGCCTGGCCCGAGGAGAAGCCGGGCGCGGGCCCTCCGTTCACATCGGCGGCCAGAAAGCCGTTGTAGCGCATGGCACGTTCGGGCCCAAAGCTGGGCTCGATCTTCATCAGCGCCGACAGCGGCACCATCTCGCCCGTGGTGGAGCGCACCTTGAGCAGGCCCACGTCTTCGGCGCGCGCCCGGTAGGCGGCATCGGCCTGAACCCTCACGCTATAGGTGCGGCCGAACTGGTTGAAGTCGTTGGCGTACAGGCTGCCCAGATAGATCTGCAGCGTCTCGAAGATGTCGGTCACAGGCACACCGAGCTGGCGCGCCTTGGTACGGTCGATGGCCGCATAGAGCTGGGGCACGTTGACCTGCCAGCTGGTGAACAGACCGGCCAGCTCGGGCGTCTGGTAGGCCTTGGCCATGAAGGCCTTCACGGCCGCATCCATGGCGTCATAGCCCAACGAAGCGCGATCCTCGATCTGCAGCTTGAAGCCGCCGGTCGTGCCCAGGCCCGCCACGGGGGGCGGTGGGAACATGGCGATGAAGGCTTCCTGAATGCTGCCAAAGGCCTGATTCAGCTGGCCAGCAACGGCGCCGCCGCTCTGGTCGGCACGCGTGCGTTCGGCAAAGGGCTTGAGTGTGACAAACACGATGCCGGAGTTGGAGCTGTTGGTGAAGCCGTTGATCGACAGGCCCGGGAAGGCAATGGCGTCTTCCACATTGGGGTTGGTCTTGACGATCTCGCCCATGCGGCGGATCACGTCTTCGGTGCGGTCCAGCGTGGCGCCGTCAGGCAGCTGCGCAAAGCCCACCAGGTACTGCTTGTCCTGCGCGGGCACAAAGCCGCCGGGAACGATCTTGAACAGACCCCAGGTGGCTGCGACCAGCGCAGCGTAGATCACCAGCATCAAGGCCTTGCGGCCGATGACCCGCTTGACGCCGCCGCTGTAGGCCTCCGAGCCACGGTGGAACAGGCTGTTGAAGCGGCGGAAGAACCCGCCCAGCACCTTGTCCATGCCGCGCGTCAGCGCGTCCTTGGGCTCATGGTGACCACGGAGCAAGAGCGCCGAGAGCGCAGGCGACAGGGTCAGCGAGTTGATGGCCGAAATCACCGTCGAGATGGCGATGGTCACCGCGAACTGGCGGTAGAACTGTCCCGTGAGACCGCTGATGAAAGCCAACGGAACGAACACGGCGACCAGCACCAGGGCGATGGCGATGATGGGGCCGGACACTTCGCGCATGGCGCGGTAGGTGGCCTCGCGCGGGCTCAGGCCTGCCTCGATGTTGCGCTCGACGTTCTCCACCACCACGATGGCGTCGTCCACCACGATGCCGATGGCCAGCACCAGGCCGAACAAGCTCAACGCATTGATGGAAAAGCCCAGTAAGTGCAGCACTGCGAAGGTGCCAACCACCGACACCGGCACCGCCAGCAGCGGAATGATGGAGGCGCGCCAGGTCTGCAGGAACAAGATCACCACGATCACCACCAGGGCCACAGCCTCCAGCAGCGTCTGGATCACGGACTTGATCGACGCACGCACGAACTGCGTGGGGTCATAGGCTATGCGGAACTCCACGCCTTCGGGCATGTTCTTCTGCAGCTCGGCCATGGTGGAACGCACATTGGCCGAAATATCCAGGGCATTGGAACCTGGTGCCTGGAACACGCCCATGCCCACGGCCGGGTCGTTGTTGAGCAGCGAACGCAGTGAATAGTCGGCCGCGCCCAGCTCCAGACGGGCCACGTCGCGCAGACGCGTCACGGCACCATCGGCACCGGTCTTGACGATGATGTCGCCAAATTCTTCTTCGGTCTGCAGACGCCCTTGGGCGTTGATGGACAGTTGCATGTCCACACCCTTCAGGCCCGGCGACTGGCCCACCACGCCGGCTGCGGCCTGCACGTTCTGACCGCGAATGGCGGCGACCACATCGGCGGCCGAGAGGCCGCGCTGTGCCACCTTCTGGGGATCCAGCCAGGCACGCATGGAGTAGTCGCCACCACCGAAGATTTGCACCTGACCCACGCCCTGAATACGCGCCAGACGATCCTTGACGTTCAGAACGGCGTAGTTGCGCAGGTAGTCGATGTCGTAGCGGCCGTTGGGCGAGACCATGTGCACGACCATGGTCAGGTCGGGCGCACTTTTCACCGTGGTGATGCCCAGGCGGCGAACTTCTTCTGGCAGGCGTGGCTCGGCCTGGGAGACGCGGTTTTGCACCAGCTGCTGTGCCTTGTCGGGGTCGGTTCCCAGGGCAAAGGTGACGGTCAATGTCATCACGCCGTCGGTGGTGGCCTGGCTGCCCATGTAGAGCATGCCTTCCACACCGTTGATGGATTCCTCCAGCGGCGTAGCCACGGTTTCGGCGATCACCTTGGGGTTGGCGCCTGGGTAGGTGGCGCGTACCACCACGGACGGCGGCGCGACTTCAGGGTATTCCGAGATCGGCAGCGCGCGCAGGGCGATCAGACCACTCAGGAAGATGAGCACCGACAACACCCCGGCAAAAATGGGGCGGTCGATGAAAAAGCGGGAAAGGTTCATGTTCTTGTCTTTCTGGCGGTCGGTGCTCAGGCCGCGGGCTGCGTGGCAGCAGACGGCTTGTCGCCTGCCTGGGCCTGCGCAGCTTCACCTGTCAGTAGTTCGGCCTTGGCGCTCATGGGTACGTTCTGTGGGGTGATCACGGCACCGGGGCGCACGCGCTGCAGGCCGTTGACGACGATGCGCTCCCCAGCCTTGAGGCCCGAGGTGACGACGCGCAGGCCATTGACCGGCGCGCCCAGCTGCACTTCGCGGTACTCGGCCTTGTCGCCTTCGCCCACGACCATGACGAATTTCTTGTTTTGGTCCGTGCCCACGGCACGTTCATTGATCAGTACGGCCGAGGTGCTCTGTGCCTGGCCCATGCGGATGCGCGCAAACTGGCCGGGCATGAGGGCGCCGTCCGTGTTGTCAAACACGGCGCGTACCCGCACCGTGCCGCTCTTGGCGTCCACCTGGTTGTCGATAAGCTGCAGGTGACCGGTGTACGGTGTGCTCCCAGCCGTGCCCGTGCCCATCTGTACAGGGATGCGTTCTATGAGCGCCCGGCCGCCCTGGGCACTCTTGCCGCTATCCAGGCCGTCGAAGGCGCGCGCCACCACCTGCTCGTCGGTGTCAAAGCTCGCGTAGATGGGACTCACCGAGACCAAGGTGGTCAGCACAGGGGCGCTGGCGCCGGCATCGACCAGATTGCCCATGGTCACTTCGATGCGACCCACACGACCGGCCACGGGAGCGCGAACCTGGGTGTAGGAGAGATTCAGGCGTGCCGTCTGCAGCGCTGCCTGGGCGGCACGCAGATTGGCGTCGGCTTCGCGCTGGGCGTTTACGCGCTCGTCCCGCTCGCGCTGGGCAATGGCGCGCTCGTCCCATAGGCGAGTGGCACGCTCCATATCGCTGCGCGTGTACGACACGCGGGCCTGGGCGGCGACGACCTGGGCATCGGCACGGTCCACCTCAGCGGCGTAAGGCGCAGGGTCCACGGTGAACAGCAGATCGCCCTGCTTCACCAGTGCGCCTTCGCGAAAGTGCACGGCCTGCACGGCACCGGCCACGCGCGGGCGGATGTCCACACGCTGCACGGCTTCGAGTCGACCCGAGAACTCGTCCCACAGGGCTACATCCTGCTGCACCACGGCGGCTACGGACACGGGAATGGCCGGCGATGCAGCATGGGCGGGCGCTTCGGCGTGCGAGGTTTGCAAGCCCAGGGCTGCGCCCCCGGCGGCAACCACCACGGTGGCTGCGCCAACGGCCGTCCACCAACGGCGCGAGGAAGAGGAAACAGTAGAAAGAGGTGCGTTCATGGCGATTCTTAAAAGGTGGTACGCCCTGCCTTGAGGCAGGATGCAGAAAATTCAGGCAAAGCGGTGCCCTCCGGCCGATCACACCGGAAAAAACCAAACAGCAAAGGAGCCTGCGCCGGCAGGCGCCGGTCAGAGGTAGGCAGTGTTCAACCTAAAGCAAGCTTGAGGTCAAGCGCCTGCAGCAGACAGGGGATTCAGGGCCTGCGGCCCTTCAAGGGGGTGGGCGACATCGTGTGGCCTCGAAGAAGTGTCGAATCTGCGTTTGCACTTCGTCCGCACAAGGGCAGACTGGCGCGCCGGGCTGCAGCAGCGCGTCGGGCCATTGCTCCGCCTGGTTGAATACATGGCGGGTTACCGACAGGCCAGCGGCTTCAAGCCGGTCCGCATAGGCCAGGGCCTCGTCGTGCATGGGGTCCTCGCTGCCCACCATGACCAGGCTGGGCGGCAGGCCCGCCAGGCGCTGGGCGGCACCGGGCACGGCATAAGGGTGTTCGGCGTCGCGGGTGCAGCCCAAGAATTTGAACCAGCCATCGGCCCACTTGCAGGCCGTGGCCGTGCCCGTTGCCGCTCGCAGCGAGGCCGTGCCCACGCAGGGGTCGAGCATGGGCGAGAGCAAAATCTGCCCGGCCAGTGGCGGGTGCGATTGGTCGCGTGCCATCAGGGCTACGCCGGCGGCCAGGTTACCGCCGGCCTCCTCTCCCGCCAGGTAGACCAGAGCGCCGTGACCGGCCAGCCGCGTGCGCTGCTTGTAGGCCCACTGCAGCACGGCATAGCCGGTTTCCAATGGCTGGGGAAAAGGTGACAGCGGATAGGCCACGGAGACCACGCGGGCGCCAGCCGCCTCGAGCAAGCTGGCCACGGTGCAGCCGTTGTCCAGGTCGCCCGAGACAAAGGCGCCGCCGTGGAAATGCACGACCAGGGGGTGTACCTGGCCTGCCGGTTTCTTGCCGTAGACACGTACAGCCACCTCCTGCCCGGCCACTTGGATAGTGGAGTCGGTGCGGATGGATGGTAGCGACGAGGCAGCAGGTGTAGTGGACATGGTGTTGGGAACCGGACAGGACAGAACCGGATGATGGCAAATGTAGCGGGACAGTTGGCAACGATAAACCGGGCAATCGCCACCGCTGTGTTTCCAATTACCGAACAATCGCGCAGGGACTACGTGTGAGAATTCTTCTGCCCCTGACTGGGGCAGAGAAGGAAAAAGGGAGAGTCCATGGACCAAATCCAGGCCATGCGCCTGTTTGCGCGGGTGGTCGAAGCCGGCACGTTCACGCGCGCGGCCGATTCGCTGCAGTTGCCCAAGGGCACGGTAACCAAACACATCCAGGCCCTGGAGGCCCGTCTGCGCGTGAAGCTGCTCAACCGCACCACCCGCCGGGTCACGGTCACGGCCGACGGCGCGGCCTACTACGACCGCGTCGTGCGCCTGCTGGCCGATTTCGACGATATGGAAGCCAGCCTAAGCCAGGCGCGTGCCACACCGCGCGGACGCTTGCGCGTGGACGTGGGCACCTCCATGGCCCGTCTGCTCATCATTCCGCACCTGGCCGAGTTTCAGGCGCGCTACCCGGACATCCAGCTGGACCTGGGCGTGAGCGACCGCACCGTGGACCTGATTGGCGACAACGTGGATTGCGTAATCCGCGGCGGCGAGCTGGCAGACCAATCCTTGGTGGCGCGGCGCATCGGCAATCTGGAATTCGTCACCGTGGCCTCACCAAGCTACCTGGCGCACCACGGCACGCCACTGCATCCACTGGAGCTGGAGCGAGGCCACCGTAACATCATTTATTTTTCGCCCGTGTCCATGCGCCGCTATCCGCTGGAATTTCACCGCAGCGGCGAGGTGCTGGAGATCGGCAGCCCGGCACAGTTGGCCGTGAACGAAGCCAATGCCTATGTGGCGGCCTTGGTCGCAGGCCAAGGCGTGGGCCAGATCACCACTTTTCAGGCCCGTGAGCACCTGGAGCGTGGCGAACTGGTACAGCTGCTGCCCGAATGGGGCCAACCCCTGCTGCCTGTCTACGTGGTCTACCCGCCCAACCGTCACCTCAGCGCCAAGGTGCGGGCCTTTGTTGACTGGGCGGCCGAGTTGTTCGTGCAACACCCCCACCTGCAACGTACAGCCTCCTGACGTGCGGGGCCTGGCCCACTGACTCGCGAGCGGATCACCGTCATGGTTAGGTCGCCAAACCTATTAGATCCAATCAGAAGTCCAAGTGCTCGCATGAATCAAGCCCTTATTTCAGGTAACTCTTTTGCAGCATGTACATACGCAGCACGCTGCGATATTGGCCGTTGGAAAAAAACTCATCGACCAGTTCACCTTCCGGTTGAAATCCAATTTTTGTATAAATATGGATAGCCTTTGCGTTCTCCTGGTCCACATGTAAAAAAATCTTGTGCAGATTTAGAACCTTAAAGCCATAGTCAAGTGCCAAGCGGGTAGCACGGGTTGCAATCCCCTTGCCCTGTTGATCAGGAGCAACAATGATTTGGAATTCCGCACGGCGATGTATCAGGTTGATTTCCACCAACTCTACCAACCCCCCTCGCGCCCCTTCGTGCTCAACCACAAAGCGACGTTCAGTTTGATCATGAACGTGAGATTCATACAGGCTGGTCAGCTCATCGAAGGTCGCGTAAGGCTCTTCAAACCAGTACCGCATGATGCTGGCGTTGTTATCCAAATGATGCACAAAACGCAAATCTTCGCGCTCCAACGGTCTTAGTTGAATGGATGTCGTCATAAATTCTTTCATTCAAATATTTGAAGAGGCTACTTGGGGCGCACGTATTACTAATGATCCGAGGTCACTCCGTTTTCAGTAGCACTGCGCTTTAAATTTAACTGCTTTCTGCTTCTAGGTCCTTGCGTAGGCTTCAGGCGTTAAGCCACCCAATGAGCGCGTGAGCCTTTCATCGCTGTATTCCCGTCGCCACCTTCAATGACAACCCGGGCATGAGCCTAGGCCAGCATGGCAAGGCCACAGAATTCTTTACCGGCGGCGATGAGACTGGGCCACGACCTTGCCTCGAAGCTCACAGCTGCCCTTCGGCACAGCTCGGTCGCAGCCAAACCGGCTTCGGCCTCTCTCAGGAATTCATTGATCTGCTCTTCGGTGAACATGTCCAATCTCCTGCTGTGGGACTTGGACTCCAAGCTTGAGTGCTACTCAATTCGGGGCGACGTCGCATGAGTCAAAAAACGCCGTTCAGAAAATGTCAACTCTTGAAAAAAATATATATATTGATAGATTGATTTCAGTGCATTCAACACTATTGAAATCAAAATTTTTGTGAAAACCTTTTGATTTCAAGCAAAACAGGCATCAATAAGGCTTCTTATCTTTGAGCGTCTTTGCCGTCACGCCTGAAAAGACGCAGATACTTAGGCACGATCCACAGATCGCCACCCAGCTTCGCTTTATCTGAAACCCACCCGGTTTTTCAACTGAGATCCAAGAGGGGAAAAATGACACAAGGCAAAAAAATGACGGTGGTGCAGCTCACCATGCTCACCGTAGTCAATATGCTGGGGTCGGGCATTGTGCTGCTACCCACCAAGTTGGCAGAAGTCGGGGCGATCTCCATTTTGTCCTGGCTGGTGACTGCCACCGGCTCCTTAGCTTTGGCCTATTGTTTTGCCCAGTGCGGCATGCTGAGCCGCAAATCTGGTGGCATGGGCGGCTACGCTGAATATGCGTTTGGCCGCTCCGGCAACTACCTTGTGAATTACACCTACGGAGCGTCACTGTTGATAGCGAATGTCGCCATCGGCATCACGGCCGTTGGCTACATGACTGAGCTTTTCGGCATGAAACTCAGCCCCATGGGTGTTGGCTTGACGACGATCGCTCTGCTGTGGATCACGACATTCGCTAACTTCGGCGGCGCTGGCATCACCGGCAAGATCGGCAGTGTCACCGTCTGGGGCGTGATCTTGCCGGTAGTGGGCGTCTCCACCTTTGGTTGGTTCTGGTTCAGTCCAAGCACCTATGCTGAAGCCTGGAATCCTCATGGCTTGTCGTACTTCCAGGCGGCCAGCTCCTCGGTGGCCATCACGCTATGGGCTTTTCTAGGCATGGAGTCGGCCTGCGCCAACTCTGATGCCGTTGAAAACCCAGAGAAAAACGTACCAATCGCTGTGCTTGGCGGCACGATTGGCGCCGCCGTGATCTACATCGCCTCGACCAACGTCATGGCCGGCATTGTTTCCAACCCTGAGCTCGCGGCCTCCACAGCGCCGTTTGGTCTGGTATTTGCCCACATGTTTACGCCACTGGTCGGACAAATCATCATGGGTCTGATGGTGCTGGCCTGCATTGGTTCACTATTGGGCTGGCAGTTCACCATCGCCCAAGTGTTCAAAAGCTCGGCCGATACAGGCTACTTTCTGCCCGTTTTTGCCAAGGTCAACAAAGCCGGCACCCCTATCGTTGCCATGCTGATTTTGCTGGCCGCTCAGACCGGCCTAGCCCTGCTGACCATCAGCCCCGACCTCACCAAGCAATTCGACACTCTGACGAACTTGGCTGTGGTTACCAATCTCGTGCCTTACGTGTTGTCCATGGCTGCCTTGATGACCATACAGAAGGTGGCCGGTGTAGCACCTCGCAAAGCCTTGTTTGTCAATGTTGTCTCGTGGGTCGCTGCGGCATACAGCTATCTGGCCCTCTACAGCTCAGGCTCCGAAGCCTTACTGCTTGGCGGCGTGGCAACCATCTTCGGCTTCACGCTCTACGGCTTTGTCAGCACCCGCATGCTGCGTTTAGACAAAGAACGTGCAGCCGCAGCTGGCAAGCTCGCTTGAATCGATTTCAGCTCTTTCCACCTTTAATCCCCTGTAACGGAGCCTGGCTATGTATTTCAAAGCGTTGGACTACCCGGTCGTCATCATCGACAGCGAGTATGAATCTCCCCGCCTGCGCGGAACCATCATTCGCGCCCTGGCGGGGGAGCTGGAAAATTCCAACCAGCGCGTAATGGCGAACCTCACGCTGGACGACGCGCTGGTGGCAACACGTACCTATTTGGCGGCCTCTGCCGTGCTGATCTCCATTGATGCAGAGCGAGATGCTGCTGAGCAGTTTGAGCGCATTCAGCAACTGCTGGAACAGAACCTGGCACGCCATCCTCAGTTGCCGGTGTTTTTCTACGGTGAGCGCGGGTCTGTAGAAAAAGTGCCTACCAATCTGGTGAAGTATGCCCGTGGCTATTTCTATCTATTCGAGGACACCAAGGCCTTCATCGCACGCCAGGTCATACGTACCGCCGAAGAGTACATGGAGCATTTGCTGCCGCCTTTCTTCAAGGCGTTGATCAAGCACACGGCCAAATCCAATTACTCCTGGTATACCCCTGGTCATGCTGGTGGCGTGGCTTTTACCAAGTCCTCGGTGGGGCGCGCCTTTCACCAGTATTTTGGTGAAAACACGCTGCGCAGCGATTTGTCGATTTCTGTACCTGAGTTGGGTTCGCTGCTGGACCACACCGGCCCCATCCGGCAGGCCGAAACCGACGCGGCCAAGAACTTTGGCTCTGACCACACTTTCTTTGTCACCAACGGCACTTCGACGGCCAATAAAATCGTGTGGCATGGCACCGTGGCCCGTGGAGATGTGGTTTTTGTCGACCGCAACTGCCACAAGTCTCTGCTGCATTCGCTGATCATGACCGGCGCCATACCGGTGTATTTTTCGCCTAGCCGCAATGCTCACGGCATCATCGGCCCCATCAGCGAGGAGCAGTTCTCGCCCAAGGCCATGCAGGCCAAGATTGCACAAAGTCCGCTGGCTGCCGAAGCCATGAAAAATGGTGCCAAGCTGCGCATTGCCGTGGTCACCAATTCCACTTATGACGGGCTTTGCTACAACGCCGAGAGCATTGCCAAGAAGATAGGCAGCGCCGTGGATTTCCTGCATTTCGACGAAGCTTGGTATGCCTATGCGGCCTTCCACCCTTTCTACGAGCATTACTACGGCATGGCCAAGGGCAAGCCGCGCGAGCAGGACGCCATCGTCTTCACCACCCACTCAACCCACAAGCTGCTGGCGGCCTTCTCCCAGGCATCCATGGTTCATGTGCGCAACAGCCGCAAACGCAAGCTGGACATGGGGCGCTTCAATGAAGCCTTCATGATGCACACTTCGACCAGCCCTCTCTACCCAGTGATTGCTGCCTGTGATATCGCCTCGAAGATGATGGAAGGTCAGGCCGGCGTATCGCTGATACAAGAGATGCACGATGAATCCCTGGCATTTCGCCGCGCCATGCTCCAGATCGAATCCGATCTGGACAAAAAGGACTGGTGGTTCAAGGTCTGGCAGCCGGAGATCGTAGCCAAGAATCTGCAAAAGACCTCTACCCATATCCCGCCTGCTCAGCCCAAAGACTGGCAGTTGCGCCCCGATGGCAAATGGCATGGCTTTGACCATTTGAGCGATAACTTTGTGATGATCGACCCCATCAAGGTCACGCTGACGATGCCGGGCCTGGAGATGGATGGGCAAATGGGCGAGCAAGGCATTCCAGCCAGCGTGGTCAGCAAGTTCCTCTGGTCACGCGGTATCGTGGTGGAAAAAACCAACCTCTACTCGCTGCTGGTGCTGTTCTCCATGGGCATTACCAAAGGCAAATGGGGCACGCTATTGGCCGAGCTCATGAGCTTCAAGCAGCACTATGCGGCCAATTCGCCCCTGAGCTTGGTGCTACCCGACCTGGTGGCAAGCCACCCGCAGGTCTATGCAAGCACCGGCCTGCGCGAGCTATGCGACCGACTGCACGAGTTCAATCGCCATCACAACGTGCCAAAGGTTATGCGCGAAATGTATGTGGAGCAGCCCGATATGGCCATGATCCCCGCAGAAGCCTATAACCGCTTGGTTCAGGGCGAGGTCGAGAAAGTCGAGGTCAAGAAACTCAAAGGTCGTATTGCCGCCACGATGCTCGTGCCCTACCCCCCCGGTATTCCGCTGATCATGCCCGGGGAGCGCTACAACGAAAAGGCTGATGCCATCTTCAACTACCTGCGCATTGCCAAGGAGCAAGATGCGCAGATACCCGGTTTTGAATCGGATATCCATGGCCGGGAAGTAGAAGTAGATGCCGCAGGCCAGCGCCGTTATGTCGTGGAAGTACTCAAGAACTGAGCAGGCCACCCAATTCCAAGCCGCCAGAGGGCGGCTTTTTCTTGCCTACTATCGTAGAGTGGTGGTCAAGTGTATTCGGCCACTCTGTAGAAGTTCCGATCTGATTCATTGAGACGCCTCATCAGGGGCCGCCACTGAGTCAGCTCGCTCAGAAGAACTGACGTATGCCTACGGCGAAGGAATGAAAACTGACACCGGGCTCACCCGAGCGGTAGCTGGCCTGTGCGCCGTTATGTATGCGGGTGTAGAGCGCATAGACCTTGGTGCGCTGGCTGAAGTTGTAGTTATAGGCCAGGGTCCACTGCAGGGCCTGGCTCTCACGGAGGCGGTTGGCTGCGCTCGCGTGGCCGACATTGACATGCAGCTCGTTGGCCCCGGTGGTGTACATGGCCGCGACACGGGTGGTGCGGTGGCTGCCGCGTGTGGGGTCCACAGCATAGAGCACGGTATCCCAGTTGCGGCTGTGTTGATGGTAGCCCCCAAAGGTCCAGGCGCCGATGGTGTAGTTGGCGCGTAGCGTGGCCTGGCGCGCAGGCCCCCACTGGTCATAGCCCAGGCCAAGCGACCAGTCTCCTACATCGTATTGAGCGGCCAAGTCCCAGGCGTTCTTGGGTGGGGTGGCGGTTTTTTCGGGCAGGCTGGCACCGATCTCGACGCTCAACTGCCGCCAGCGAGGTAGGCGCCAGGAGACATGGTTCTTGCCATTGGACACATAGGCGTACAGGGCATCGGCCGATGCCCCCGTGTCGTAATTGTGCGGGTTCACTCTGTCGGCGGTGGCGTAGTAGGCCTCGCTAATCACAGTGCCCAGGCGAAGCATGCCAAAGCGCCCGCTGAGGTTGACTTCGCTCTTGCGCCCAAAAAAACCGTTGCTGCTGATGGCGCCGGTGTCCACGGCTACGCCGCCTTCAAGCACAAAGCCGGCGCGCAAATTTCCGCCCAGATCTTCTTCTCCGCGTAAGCCGAACAGCGAGTCGTTGTCGCGCAAACCGAAGACTGCTGACTGATCGCCGATCTTGACCCGCTCTATCGAAGCGTTGATGCGGCCGTAGATCTGCAACGATCCAGTTTGGGCCTGAGCGGCAGTTGCAGACAGGGCGGCGATGCCTGTTAAGGCCAGTCGCCAGGCAGTAGGTGGATTCACAGAGACTCCGGGACGCATCACATACACACTGCTTTTAGTGTGCATGGCGGCCCCAAAAGTGACAAGCCGCAACGGCATGCTCTCAGAAGTTACTGCCTTAAAAAGACAACGTCATGCAAAAAAGCATCAAAGAATCTGTTTGAGTGCCGTTTTCCACAAACGGTTTTCGTACCGCACAAACAAAAATGCCCGCTAGTTAGCGGGCATTTTTGCTGCAAGCACTGGTTTTGCTTGCGATGTTTGGTAGGCGCGATTGGACTCGAACCAACGACCCCCACCATGTCAAGGTGGTGCTCTAACCAGCTGAGCTACGCGCCTGTCGTTTGTTGAAGCCGCAAGTATAACAGTGCAAAAACCGTGTTTTCCCCAAATACGGCATTTTTCTGAAAAAGAGGGCCGACCATGCATTTTCCTAAGGCTAGGCCGCCATTTCACGCCTGTCCTGCTGTCAGCGTGAAGCCCTGTGCAGCGCAGTAGACTGATCGCCCCCCAACGATTAACTGCATGCACACCATGAATCTGTCTCAAGCAGGCATTCTGGCCCCACTTCCCAGCAGCGGCCGCTACATTTTCTTTTCCATTGCTGGCGATACACAAGCCTTGCGCAGCGCACTGGCACGCTTGCAAACTATGGTGGACGGCCGTTCCGCAGTTGTCGGCATGGGCCCGCAGCTGATGGCTGCGCTGGGCTGCGAAATTTCATGTCTGCGCGAGTTCCCTGCGCTGCAGGGCACGGAATTTTCAACCCCCAGCACACCAGAGGCGCTTTGCATCTGGCTGCGCGGCCCCGGCCGGGGCGAGGTGCTCACCCAAACCCGTGAGCTGCTCAAGGCCCTGCGTCCCGCTTTTGCCGTCAGGCACATTGTTGACAGTTTTTTGCATCAACTGGGGGAAAGCGGCCACGGCCGTGATCTGACCGGCTACGAAGACGGCACGGAGAACCCGCAGGACGAGGATGCCTCGGCTGCTGCCTTGTGCGCCGATTTAAGCGATGGGCTCAATGGCGGCAGTTGCTGGGTGCTTCAAAAGTGGGAGCATGACTTTTCCACGTTCGAGCGCATGGCCACGCACGAGCAGGACAACGCCATGGGTCGCCGCCGCAGCGACAACGAAGAGCTGGAAGATGCCCCCGAGTCCGCTCACGTCAAGCGCACTGCCCAGGAAGATTTTGAGCCCGAAGCTTTTCTGGTGCGTCGCTCCATGCCCTGGTGGAGCGTTAGCCCGCAAGCGGAAGATCATTGCGGTCTGATGTTTTCCGCCTTTGGCCATCGTTTCGATGCCTTTGAAGCGCAGATGCACCGCATGCTGGGGCTGGATGACGGCATCAGCGACGCCCTGTTCAAGTTCTCCAAGCCTTTGACCGGCTGCTATCTGTGGTGCCCACCCATGCGCGACGGAAAGCTGGATTTGCGTCAACTGGGTGAACTCACAGTACCTAAAAGCGCAGGCTAAAAGAAACCGGAAAGCTTCCTCACGTGAACCTCTGACTGAGGGTGGACGGCTGTTGCTTTTGCACAAACTTTCCGCCCGCTGTGCACCACAGGCGCAGGGCTGCGTTATACAAGACAGCAGTGCAGCACGAAGTTGCACTTTTGTAGCTACCCAGCCTTTTCGTGTGGGAGTTTTCGATGTCAGCCCTGCCCTTCCCCTCTCTTTTCTGCGCGCATGACCGTGATGCCACGCCCATGCTGGAACACACCATGTCGCAATGGGGGGGCTCAGAAGATTTATGGGTGTTCGGCTACGGCTCGCTGATCTGGCGCCCGGATTTTGCTTTTAGTGAGCGGCGTACAGCCCATGTCCATGGCTGGCATCGTGCTCTCAAGATGTGGAGCACCATCAACCGCGGCACGCCCCAGTGCCCGGGCCTGGTGTTTGGCATGCTCTCGGGCGGTAGCTGTCAGGGCATGGCTTTCAGAATCGCGCAAACCGATGCACCCGCCGTGCTCAAGCAGCTATGGCAGCGCGAAATGCCCAATGCGGTCTATGACCCGCGCTGGCTGCCTTGCAAGACGGCCCATGGCACGGTGAAGGCCTTGGCTTTCACACTGTCGCGCCAAAGCCCGCATCACACGGGTGAGCTGCCACCCGAAGAGTACCGGCGCATCTTTGCCCAGGCCCAGGGCATTTATGGCACGACGCGCGACTACGCCCAGGCGACCTTTGATGAGCTGCAGCGCATGGGCATTCGTGACAAGGCCTTGCAAAAGTTGCTGAGCTACGCAGCCAACTAATGCCTGAGCCAAGCCATTGTGCGCTATGGTATTGGGAGCCACCTGCGTATCCATTGATTGGCTTTTCCACTAATTTTACCCCCGCAAGCTATATCTACCATGCGCTAGCCGCTCTGCTTTCGTGAGTGGCATATGCAGCGCGTGGCAGTTGCTCAACACAAGGACGACAAGATGAAAGACTCACCAGCCCTGCAGCCCGTCTGGCTTGCCCTGGCCGTTGCAGCCACGCTGGCGCTGGGCGCCTGCTCCACTTCTGCGCCCTCTTCCTCCGGTACTGCTGCAGCGTCAGGGGCGGCTGCAAGCAGCGGCTATGCCAAGGCGGCGGGAATCCAGTCGATTGCACGCCTGGAAGCGACCAAGGGCAGCACTGTCAGCGGCGTGGTTCAGTTCTTCCCGCAGGCCGACGGCAGCGTGCGCGTACAAGGCAGCGTATCGGGCCTGGCGCCCAATACCGAGCACGGTTTTCATATCCATGAAAAAGGCGATTGCTCCAGCGGCGACGGTCTGAGCGCCTTGGGACACTTCAACCCCGGTCAGCAGGCACATGGCAAGGCCGGCAGTACTGGTGCACACCATGTGGGCGACTTACCCAGCCTGGTGGCCGATACCCAAGGCGTGGCCAAGGTGGATTTTGTGACTCGCGCCTTTACGCTGGACCGCGAAAGCAATGGCGTGCTGGGCCGCGGCCTGATTGTGCACAACGACCCCGATGACTACACCACCCAGCCCACTGGCAACTCGGGCGCGCGCCTGGCCTGTGCCGTGATTCAGCGCGGTGCCTGATTTTCAAATGGGATTCAAGCAAAAGGGCTGATATTTCAGCCCTTTTTAATGGACATTTACCTGCTCGCTGGCTGGCGCTCACGCCAGATCTTGCGGGCCTGCTCCAGGGCTGTCACGGTGTCCACATCCAAAACGACGCCCACATCATCCACTGGCAGGATATGTAAGTTTCCGGCAGCACGGGCCTGCTGGACGATAGCGGAGGCACCCTGATCGCCGCTCAAGGCCATCAACTTTTCAGCGGCAGCCTGAGAAAAAGCCACGGGATGCCCTTTTTGGCCCTGGTACAGGGGCTGGACCACGGCCAACGCATCGCTGTGGGCTTGCTGCAAGCCACGGGCAACGGCTTGCAAGGTGGTTGGCAGCACCAGGGGAAGATCGGCCGGCAGTATCAGCCAGCCGCCTCTGGCTTTGGTGCCATGCGTGGTACGCACGGCGGCGGCAATGCTGTCGCCCATGCCCGAATGCGGGCCTCGCTCCAGATGCCATGGCAATCCGCTGGCCTGTACCGCCGCCAATGTGGCTTCGAGCACGGAGCTATTGCCCAGCGCAGCCGCCAGTTTGTGGGTGCTGCCGCCAGAGGCGAGAAAGCGCTCTCCCCTGCCTGCCGCAAGAATCAGCACGCAGGGAAGGTCTTTGGAGAGAGTGATGTGGGAACTCATGGCAATGATGTCTTGCGCCTGAACATGAACGTGGCGCGACAGTCGCGGCACAATGCCAAGCATGAGCAGCTTATCTTCTTCCATCGCCGATCTGCGCAAAAGCTATGAGCGCGCCGAGCTCAGCGAATCCGCCTCCAACGCCGATCCTTTGAAACAGTTTGATCAATGGCTGCAGGAGGCCGTGCAAGCGCAAGTGCCCGAACCCAATGCCATGACGGTGGCCACCGTGAACGGTGACATGCGCCCCAGCACCCGCATTGTGCTGATCAAAGGCTATGACGAGCGCGGCATCGTCTGGTATACGAATTACGACAGCCGCAAAGGCCAGCAACTGGCGGGCAATCCGTTTGCAGCGCTGCAGTTTCATTGGGTGGAGCTGGAGCGCGTGGTGCGTATAGAAGGTCGGGTGGAAAAAGTCAGCGCCGAGGAAAGCGACGCCTACTTTGCCAGCCGACCGCTGGATTCGCGCATAGGCGCCTGGGCCAGCCCGCAAAGCCAGGTCATCAGCGGCCGTGGCGTGCTGGTGGCTAACGCGGCCAAATACAGTGCCCAGTTTCTGCTCAAGCCGCCCCGGCCTGAGCATTGGGGCGGTTTTCGCCTGGTGCCAGACCGCTGGGAGTTCTGGCAAGGCCGTAAAAGCCGCCTGCATGATCGCCTGTGCTATCGCGAGGAAGACGGGCAATGGCTGCGTGAGCGCCTGGCGCCCTGATCAGCATCTCAGAATTTCTGGACATTTCAGCCCAGTTTTGATGAAAGCGCGGCACAGGGCCGCGCTTTTCCATGCCCATGGGCTCATTTCATCAAGTAGGTTTGCACAGCCCCCTCTTCTTGATCACAAAATGATTAGGCATGAACTATTGTTAGAAATGGAAATTCTATCCATGTAAGTTACATTAAAATAATTCACGCATCATCTTACGCAGAAGATCGACAAGGCCAAGTATCAATAAAAAGCAAATTGGGATTTGAATCAGCGCATCAACCTACGCGGATGAAGCAGCCTGCCTGCGAACAAGCACTACCGCTCCTCCGCGTAGATTCAATCATCACACCCCCTGTTCAACAACCAAGCCAATCCATGACAGCAACCCCGCCCTCCACGCTGCCCTCAGGCACCGCTTTGTTTCGCGGCTGGCTGGAACATGAGGGCAGCAAAAGCTGGGACGGCCTGGATACCTCCCCCGATGGCAGCTATGAAAAAGTCTGGGCTTCCTGGTTGCAGCAGTTGGCAGGCGAGCTGCCAATCAAAAGCAAGCACAATCAAGCCGATGCGGGCCCAGCACCCTCTTCGCCCATAGCGACTGCTATCAAAAAGCAGAACAGCAAGACGCCAGTCAAACCCAAGCACTGGCATGAAGCCACGGCCATCGATGTGCAGCATTTTTTGCAGCTGCGCCAGGGCCAGCGTGCCCTGCACCAGCCGGACAGGCAAATCAGCGAAGTCACCCGCAGGCGCTACTGGCGTTTGCTTGAACGCATTTACGACCACGCTTGCGAGCATGGCTGGATCGCTCACAACCCCGCGCGAGGCATAGAGCATGCGGAACGACCGCCGTCAGAAGATGGCAAAGGCCACTGCCTGCCTGCCCCGCTGTGGAATGCTCTGCCAAGACATATTCCCGCCGCCGATGGCTATCAGAACGCCAGAGACCGCGCCATCATGCTGCTGCTGTATGAATTAGCGCTGGCGCCCGAAGAGGTACGCGCCCTGCTCTGGCGCGATGTGCAAGGTGAAGACAGGCAGCCGATTCAGGGAGCGGAGTCGCCACAATGGCTGCACATTGATGGTGCGCGCGCTGCCCAGCAGCGCACGTTGGCGATTCCAGAGAACGTGGCCCAGGCGCTGGCCGATTGGCGACGTTTCAGCCACCAGCAGCGCGGGCCACTCGTGGTCGATGGCGATCACATCGTGTTTTATTCGCGCCGGGGCGGGCCGCTGTCGGTGCGCATGCTGTTTCATGTGGCGTCGCAAATCATTCAAAAAGCCCACCAGGCTTTGCCCGAAGACAGCCAGAAGACCCGTCTGCTGCGCGTCGGCCCCCAGGTGCTGCGCAACACGGCGGTAGTGCAATGGCTTAAAAACGGAAGGCCAGAACTCGAAGTGATTGCCCAGCTCGGGCTGGAAAGCACCAAAGGCTTGCGCCACCTGCAACACTATTTATAGCGCGGCAGCGGGCGCAAGCCCAGGAGCTTAAAAGTCCAGCTTCACACCTACCGTCAGATTGCGGCCCGTCAAGGGAGCTGCCGTCTTGATGAAGGACGTGGCGGCATAGGCCAGGCGGTTGGTCAGATTCTGGCCCTTGACGTAAACGCTCCAGGTATTGGCTCCACTCCTGAACTGATAGCTGGCCCCCAGGTTCAGCATTCCGTATCCGGCCGTTTCGCTCTCAAACGCTGCCGTGCGGTTCTGGCGCATCACTTGTACCCATTCGGCCATGCCATCCCAGCCGGCCAGGCGGGTGTTGACGCGCAGGCCCCAGCGCTGCGAGGGAATGCGCGGCAAGGCCTCGCCATTGGCCAGGCGGGCACGCACGCCATCGCCAAACACGCTCACCGTCCAGCTGGCAGACAGACGCTGGGACACCTGAGCTTCCCAGCCGGTAAAGCGCGCATCGCCCTGGGTGTATTGCAGCAGCTGCAGACCTTCGTGGGCATCCAGCGTGGCGCCGTAGATGTAGTCGTTGATACGGTAGTGGTAGGCGTTGAGCTTCCACTTGGTATCGCCCGTGGTCTTGGCCAGGCCCAGATCCAGCGCCTGCGAGCGTTCGCGGCTCAGATTGGCGTTGCCGCGCTCGTAGGTGGCCGTGGCCATGTGCAAGCCATTGGCAAACAGCTCTTCGGCCGTGGGCATGCGGCTGCCTGAGGTCACCGAAGCCGTGGCGCTGTAGCCGGGCTGGAACTTCCACACCGTACCCAGCGAGGCCGATGTGGCGCTGTGGCCGCGGCGCTCGTCCGTCAGCTGCGCCTCTACCCGCTGGCGATCATGGCGCAGCGCGGCCTGCAGGCTCCAATCCTGCCAGCGATACTCTTCAAGCAGATACAGACTGTCGCGGCGGGTATCCGTGGGCTGCACATATGCTTCCTCGCCCTGAGCGCTGAAGCGACGGTTCATGGTCTGCAAACCCAGGGTGCCGCGCCAGCCGGCCAGGGGCTCGTGCTCGACTTCCAGGCGCAGATCATGGGCGCGGTTCTTGAAACGGGTGGCCACCTGGCCATCTTCCACCTCGTCATGGCGGTAATTGGTAAAGCCGCTGCGCAGGCGCACGGCGGCTACGCCGGCTGCCGGATTGCGCCATTCGCCGCGCAGATCCCAGCGCTCGCTGGTCAGCTCCACCACGGGCACATCCCCTGCTCCATGGGCTTCAGCCCCGTGGTCATGACCTTCGTGCCCGCCTTCATCACCGCAATGCAGATGGTCGCCATGGGTATGGCAGCCTTCGAAGCCATGGCTGTGGCCGGGCAGGCCGTAGCGCGCGGTCTGGCGGGTATAGGCCAGGCCCAGATAGCCTTTATCGGTCACCCAGCTCAGACCCAAGCTGCCGGTCTGGGTGCGGTTGAAGCTGCCAGGCACTTTTTTGTCGCTCCAGCCGCTGCCCACACGGTAGTCGCCCGCGTTACGGGCCACGCCTTCGGCATGCAATACCAGGGAACCCGAGCTATCCGCATTGGGCGCCGCACCCGTCAGCGAAAAAGCCCCCGCTGTCTGGCCGGCCGCCGTGCTGCCCTGCAACTGGGCCGAGCCTTGCACGCTCTTGTCCGGACGCGAGGTGGGAATCTTGCCGTCCAGCACATTGACCACACCACCCATGGCACCGGCGCTATAGAGCAGAGCCGAAGGGCCGCGCAGCACTTCCATTTGCGTAGCCAGCATGGGCTCGCTGGTCACCGCATGGTCGGGGCTGACGGTGGAGGCATCAAGCAGCTCGGAGCCGTCGCTGAGAATGGAGACGCGGGCGCCATCCATGCCGCGAATCACCGGGCGGCTGGCACCTGCGCCAAAGTGGCTGGCATGAATGCCGGGCTCGGCAGCCAAGGTCTCGCCCAGCGTGGCAGCCTGGCGCTGCAGCAATTGCTCTGAATCCAGTACTTGCACGGGCGTGGCCATATCGGCAGCGGGCAAGCCGCTGGTGGAGACGGTCACCTCGCTCAGCGTTGCTTCGGCCTCCTTGGCTTCCTGGGCCATGGCGGCAGGAACCATGACCGCCGCCGCCATGCCTAAAACAGCATGGGCACTGCGCGCGCTCAAGGCGCCCGACGTGGAAAAACGGGTAGAAAAATGACGCAACTTCATCAAAAACTCCACACAGGCACGGGCATTGACAGGCGCAATCGAGCGCATCTGCCCATGCGGCTACGCTTTAGATCAGCGCATCCGGGCCTGAAAATTCAAACGAAACAGGTTGCTAGCGCATGCTGTAGATGCGCTACCTGCTATTAATGTGGGAGTGCTAGGAGAGAAACCAAAGCCCGATGGGCTAGTCCTGGACCTGGCCGGCGCTCACAACGCACCAGCGCAAGCAAGTCTCTCAAACCTTGCCGTGATGAAGCGGAGGCCCGCGCGCATCAAAAAACGCCAGAACGGCCTGACCCGCCGTGGCCTGGAGCACAAACAGCGGCACGGCCGTATCCGGCACCACAGGCGTGAAGGCCTGCAGGGCGGGCGGCCCGGCATAGCCGTGGTTGTGCTCATCGAGCAGCTGACATTCGGCAGGGCCGTGGCCTGCGAACAGATCGTGAATCCAGCCATAGCCCGAGGCGACATGGCTGTCGGTGGCAAGTACGGCGGCACCACCGTAGGTATTTCCGGCCGTGCTTGCGGACCAAGCCGCCGTGGAACTCGCGGCCGCGTGCACCACCCGGTGCATCTGCCCCAAAGCCGGCCCCAGCACCAGGGCCAGCGCCAGCAAAGCCATCAACCAGCGATTGACCCAGAATCGCTCGCGCGCGCCCTCGACCCCACGCGGCAGGCGTGAGGTCGCAGCCATGGGCTGGCTGCGCTGGGAAGCGTGGATGGAGGATTTCAAACCGGCAATCAGGTCGGGATCAGGGGGCCGTATCAGCTCATCGGCTCACACCGACACTTTTATGGGTGCCGGCGCTCTAGGCCAATGATTAAGCAAAGCGCACGAGTGTATAGCGACTTGGGCGCCTGCAAAGACTTCAGCGGCTCAGGTGTTTGGCCCGTTCTTCTGCCAGCGGCCAAATGCATGCTGAAACTTGCTCACCTTGGGGCCCACCACAAAGGCGCAATAGCCCTGGCTGGGATTGTTCGCAAAATAGTCCTGGTGGTAATCCTCTGCCGGCCAGTAGCTGCTCAAGGGCTGGACTTCGGTGACTATGGGCGCGTCGTATGCGCCTTCTGCCGTCATCTGCGCAATCAGCGCCTTGGCAATCTCGGCTTGCTCTTCCGTGGTGGTGTAGATGCCGCTGCGGTACTGCGTGCCCGAATCGTTGCCCTGGCGGTTGAGCGTGGTCGGGTCGTGCGTGCCGAAAAAGATCAACAGCAGATCGCGCAGGCTGATGACGACTGGGTCGAACTCCAGCTTCACCACTTCGGCGTGACCGGTGCGGCCGGTGCAGATCTGCTCATAGCTCGGTTGCGGGGTTTGGCCGTTGGCATAACCGCTTTCCACATCCGTGACTCCGCGCACGCGGTCAAAAACGGCTTCCGTGCACCAAAAGCAGCCACCTGCCAGATAAATCGTTTCTGCAGCCATGCTCACTCCTTGAATCTAAAACTTCCCCAAGGTTAGCGCATACCGGCCGGCCCTGCCGGGCGCATATAAGCCATTCGGCCTACTGGCTAGCACCCTGGATTTCAGCTACCGGAAAAGCTAGCATGGCTGCGCCTTGAAACATTTCAGTACAAGCGACACAGCTAGACTCGTTGCGGCGACATCACAAGAAATCCAAAAAAGGTTTTACACATCATGAAGCGTTCCGGCCGCTGGGCTCTGGCCCTGGCTTTTGTCGCCGTTTTGGGCTTTGTCGCCTGGCGTGCCGCCAGCCATCAGCAGCAGAAAAAAGCCGCCATGCAGCAGACCACGCAAGCGCGCGAGCTGCCCACCCAGGTGCAGGCCGGCGAGGTACTTGAGCTGCAGCCGCTGACGCTGAACATCACGGTTCCCGTCAATGGCGTGGTACAGGCGGTGAACTCGGCCGTGGTCAAAGCCTATGTGGCCGGCCAGCTGCGCGAGTTGCAGGTGCGCGAAGGCGATAGCGTGAAAAAAGGCCAGATCCTGGCCCGCATCGACGCCACCGAGGTGGACGCCCGCTGGCGCCAGGCCCAAAAACAGGCCGATGCCGCCAAGGCCCAGCTGGCCATCGCCCAGCGCCAGCAGGACAACAATCTGGCTCTGGTGGACAAGGGTTTCATCTCCAGAACCGCGCTGCTGACCTCGGCTGCCAATCTCGATGGTGCCCAGGCCAATCTCTCTGCCGCCCAGGCCGCCACTGACGCCGCGCGTAAAAGCGTGACCGACACCGTGATCACCTCGCCCATGGACGGACAGATAGCCCAGCGCTTTGTGCAAGACGGCGAGCGCGTGGGCGTGGAAGCCAAGCTGCTGGAAATCGTGGATGGCCGCCAACTCGAAGTACAGGTACAACTGGCGCCGGCAGATTCGGTTTATGTACAGATCGGCCAGGCCGCCCAGCTACAGGTGCCTGGTACCAGCGGTGCCAACACGGGCAAGGATGATTTGCAGCCGGTGCAAGCCCAGGTGGCACGCATCAACCCCAGCGCACAGACCGGTTCGCGCACCGTGGCCGCTTATCTGAAAATTTCAGAAACCAAAGTTGATAGCAACAAGCGCACACCGCAATTGCGCCCTGGCCTGTTTTTGCAAGGTTTGGTGATTACCGGCCAATCCCAGCAACTGGCCTTGCCTTTGACGGCCGTGCTGACCGACAAGCCCCAGCCGTATGTGCAACTGCTGCGCCAGCAAGAGAGCCAGGACGGCGCCGCCAAGCTGTGGCGCGTGGTGCAGGCACCCGTGGTCCTGGGGCCTCAGACTCCGCATGAAGCCAGCACCTGGGTGCAGATTGTCTCGGGCCTGAGTGCCGGCGACCGAGTATTGGTCGGCGCAACCGGTGGTTTGCGTGAAGGCACGGCGGTGGTGATAGCGGCCCAGGCCGAGCAGAGCAGCAATAGCGGCGCCCAAGCGACAACAAAGCCAGCCGCCGGGAGCCAGTGAGATGTGGTTCACCCGTATCAGCCTGAAAAACCCGGTGCTGGCCACCATGCTCATGCTGGCCTTTGTGGTACTGGGCGTCTTCTCCTACCAGCGCCTCAAGGTCGATCAGTTCCCCAATATCGAGTTTCCGGTGGTGGTGGTAACGGTGGACTATCCCGGCGCCTCGCCCGAGATTGTGGAGAGCGAGGTCACCAAGAAGATAGAGGAAAGCGTCAACTCGGTGGCCGGAATCAACTCGCTGACCTCGCGCAGCTATGAAGGCACCAGCGTGGTCATCGTGGAGTTTCAGCTCCAGGTCGACGGGCGCCGCGCCGCCGATGATGTGCGTGAAAAAGTCGCCGCAGTGCGCCCTACGCTGCGCGACGAAGTCAAGGAGCCGCGGGTCATACGCTTTGATCCCTCCAGCAACGCCGTCTGGTCGGTGGCCGTGCTTCCTGATGCACATGCGCTCAAGGGACAGAACAGCGAACAAGCCGTCACGCCCCCCGATGCGATTGCACTGACCAGTTGGGCCGATCAGGTGCTCAAAAAACGGCTGGAGAACGTGCGCGGCGTGGGCGCCGTGAATCTGGTGGGCGCAACCAAGCGCGAAATCAACCTCTATCTGAACCCCGAAGCGCTGGAGGCCTATGCCATCACGCCCGAGCAGGTGGCCCAGGCCGTGCGTGCCGAAAACCAGGATCTGCCCGTAGGCGCCATACGCTCCAAAGAGCAGGAGCGGGTGGTGCAGATCGACGCCCGCATTCAACGCCCGGCCGAGTTTGCCAACATCATCGTCGCCCAGCGCGCGGGCGCCCCGGTGCGCGTGGGCCAACTGGCCCGGGTACAGGACGATGCCCAGGAGCTGCAATCGCTGGCCTTGTACAACGGCGGCCGCACCTTGCTGCTGTCGGTGCAGAAAGCCCAGGACGAAAACACGATAGAAGTGGTGGACGGCCTGAACGCCACGCTTGCCGCCATCGCCCCCGAACTGCCCCCCGGCGTGCGCTTGCAGGCGATTGGCGACACCTCGCGCACCATCCGCGTGGGCGTGGACAATGTGCGCCAGACCTTGATCGAAGGCGCAGCGCTCACCATCCTGATCGTGTTTCTGTTCCTGAACTCCTGGCGCTCCACCGTCATCACGGGCCTGACCCTGCCGATTGCGCTGATAGGCACGTTTCTCTTCATGTACTGGTTCGGCTTTTCCATCAACATGGTCACGCTGATGGCGCTTTCTCTGTGCGTGGGCCTGCTGATCGACGATGCCATCGTGGTGCGCGAGAACATCGTGCGCCATGTGCAAATGGGCAAAAGCGCCTACCAGGCCTCGCTGGACGGCACGCAGGAGATCGGCCTGGCCGTGCTGGCCACCACGCTGTCCATCGTGGCCGTGTTCCTGCCCATAGGCTTTATGGGCGGCATCATAGGCAAGTTCTTTCATGAGTTCGGCATCACCATCGTGGCGGCCGTGCTGATCTCCATGTTTGTCAGCTTCACGCTGGACCCCATGCTCTCCAGCGTCTGGCATGACCCGGCCATCCATGCCCATGGCGTGCACGAGAAAAAATCGCTATACGACAAGACCCTGGGCCGGCTCACGGCCTGGGTGGAGCGCGCCAGCGACCGGCTGTCCGACCTCTACCAGAGCATTCTTCGCTGGTCTCTGGCCCACAAGCTGCTCACGCTGTTGCTGGCGTTCTTGACTTTCATAGCAAGCATCGCCCTTGTACCCTTGCTTGGCACCGAATTCGTGCCCAAGGCCGATTACTCCGAAACGGCGGTGAGCTTTACCACGCCCGTGGGCTCGTCCATTGAGGCGACGGAGGCCAAGGCCGTGCAGGTCAACGACATTCTCAAAACCCTGCCTGAGCTGCGCTATGCGCTGACCACCATCAACTCGGCCAGTGCCAACGGCAAGAACTCGGCCAGCATCTATATACGCCTGAGCGATAGACATCAGCGCCACCGCAGCGTGGACACCATCTCCGAGGAATTGCGCACCCGGCTCGGCGCCGTCGCCGGCATCACCGTCACCCATGTGGGCCAGCGCGACAACGTGGGCGGGCAAAAGCAGATCGAGCTGTCTCTGGTGGGCGCAGACCTGGGCCAGCTTGAGCGCCTGAGCCTGCAGCTGCAGGACAGGATTCGCACCATTCCCGGTCTGGTGGACCTGGACTCCAGCCTCAAACCCAACAAACCCATGGTGGACATCCGTATCAACCGCGATGCGGCGGCCGATCTGGGCCTGTCCGTGGGCGGCATGGCTAACGCACTACGCACCTGGGTGGCGGGCCAGACCGTGGGCAACTGGCGCGCCAGTGACGACCAGACCTATGACGTCAATGTGCGCCTGGCCCCTGAAGCCCGTACCACGCCCCAGGACCTGGAACGCCTGCCGTTTGCGCTCAGCGCCGGCGACGGCAGCTTGCGCATCGTGCGCCTGAACCAGGTGGCCACGGTGGAGGCCGGCAGCGGCCCCAGCCAGATCAACCGCCGCAACCTGAACCGCGAGGTCGCGCTGAACGCCAATGTCTATATGCGCTCCGTGGGCGAGGTCACGGCCGATATCCAGGCCGAGCTCAAGCAGATGGCCATGCCGCCGGGCTACAGCTTCCAGTTCAACGGCGCGGCCAAGAACATGGCCGAGTCCTTTGGCTATGCGGTCTCGGCCCTGGCCCTGGCCGTGATCTTCATCTACATGATTCTGGCCAGCCAGTTCAAGAGCTTTCTGCAGCCCCTGGCCCTGATGACCTCCCTGCCCCTGACTCTGATAGGCGTGGTGCTGGCCTTGCTGATGTTCGGCTCGGCCCTGTCCATGTTCTCCATCATCGGGGTGGTCATGCTGATGGGGCTCGTAACCAAGAACGCCATTTTGCTGGTGGACTTTGCCATTCGCGCCCGCGAACCACACCGCGACGAGGCGACAGGCCAGACCACGCCCGGCCTGCCCCGCTCCGACGCTCTGTTGCTGGCCGCCCGCGTGCGCCTGCGCCCCATTTTGATGACCACGCTGGCCATGATTTTCGGCATGGTGCCGCTGGCCTTTGCCGTGACCGAAGGTTCGGAGCAGCGCGCGCCCATGGGCCAGGCCGTGATCGGCGGCGTGATCACCTCCTCGCTGCTGACTCTGGTCGTGGTGCCCGTGGTCTACTGCTATCTCGATGATTTTTCCGTCTGGCTGCGCCGCAAATGGACTGGCGGCCCCGCAAAAAACGGCCAGCCGCCGCACGATGGCCTCTAGGCTCGTAGAATCGCTGGTTTGTCCCGATAAAAGACTTTCCCCGGAGATCTCCCCATGGCCCTGCCAATGAACAGCCAAGTCGATCCGCGCGATGTGCACGCGCAGGCCCGCTTCAACATGATTGAACAGCAAATCCGTCCCTGGAACGTGCTGGATGAACAAGTGCTGGAGTTGTTGGGCAAGGTGCGCCGCGAAGACTATGTGCCGCCCGAGCATGTCACTCTGGCCTATTGCGACATCGAAATCCCTCTGCACGGCACGCCTGACGAAGCCGCCGCCAAGGGCTGGATCATGCTGGCCCCCAAGATCGAAGCCCGCATGGCACAAGACCTGCAGATCAAGCCCAGCGACCGCGTGCTGGAAATCGGCTCGGGTTCCGGCTATATGGCCGCCCTGCTGGCCGCACAGGCCAAGGACGTGGTAACGCTGGAAATCGTGCCCGAGCTGGCCGAGATGGCCCGCGAAAACCTGCTGAGCGCCGGCGTGAAGAACGTGGAAGTGAAGCTGGCAGACGGTGCCACCGCCGCAGCAGCCCTGGGCCAGTTCGATGTCATCGTGCTCAGCGGCTCGGTAGCCCAGATTCCCGAAGCCCTGATTGCCCAGCTCAATGACGGCGGCCGCATTGCCGCCATCGTGGGCCAGCAGCCCGTGATGCGCTTTACCCTGGTCACCAAGACCGGCAACGAGTTCAAGCTCAGCCAGCCCTGGGATACGGTTGCTCCGCGACTGACCAGCTTTGAAGAGCCTTCGCGCTTCAGCTTCTAATCCTGTTGCAGCCTGAAAAATAGCGCCTCGCCCGCAAGATATCTGCGACAGGCGCTATTTTTCTAATAGCAACCACCTGCCCCTTCCGGTACTTGATTGCCCCAGGCCCCCTCTTCTGATTTCTGCCTTCTTTTTGATTTTTTCGCATGCTGACCCAAGTTTCTCCCGCTCAATTCCAGGCCTGGCTCGCCGCCCATAGCAATGATTCGGCCCTGCCCGTGGTGCTGGATGTGCGCGAGCCCTGGGAAATTGCCCAGGCCAGCATTCAAGGCGAAGGCTTTGAGTTGCGCTGCATTCCCATGCACGAAATCCCCGGCCGCCTGCAGGAGCTCGACCCCGATCACCCGATTGCCTGCCTGTGCCACCACGGCGCACGCAGCATGAGCGTAGCCGCGTTTCTGATCAACCACGGCTTTGAAGACGTGAGCAATATCACCGGCGGCATCGATGCCTGGTCATTGACCGCCGACCCCAGCGTGCCGCGCTACTGAAGCCCCGACCTGCCCTGCACCGAGCGCCACCGACACCGACCTAGACCGAGACTGCCAAAGACTTCATCTATGACCAAGCTGCCCCGGCCCCAGTGCTTCACCAGTCCCAAGGCCAACCAGGCCAGTCAGGCCCGCACCGCAAGCATGCTGCCCCGGCCCTCCTTGCTGGCCCTGGCTCTCATGATCGCAGCGGGCAGTGGTGCCGCCACGGTGCAGGCAGAGACGCTGTCCCAGCTCACGGCCCAGGCGCGCGGCTACGATGCCTCCTGGCAAGCCCAGCAGGCCGATGCACGCGCGGCGGCAAGCCGGGCCGATCAGGCTCTGTCGGGTCTGCTGCCCAGCGTGGGCCTGCAAGGCGGCGTCAATCGCACGCATACCGAGATTCACCTGCCCCAGGCCGCAACAGGCGTCAACACCACGCTGCAAAACCTGCAGCTCAGCGCCCAGCAGCCGCTGTACCGCCCGGCCAACAAAGTTGCTTACGAGCAAGGCCAGCGCGGGCTGGACGTGGCCCAGGCCCAGCTCGACGGCGCGGCGCAAAGCCTGATCGTGCGCGTGGCCCAGGCCTATTTCGATGTGCTGTCGGCCCAGGACAGCCTCAACGTGGCCATGGCCCAGAAAAACGCCATCAACAGCCAGCTGGAGATGGCCAAGCGCAATTTTGAAGTGGGCACGGCCACCATCACCGATTCGCGCGAAGCTCAGGCCCGTTACGACCTGGCAACGGCGCAGGAGATCGCCGCCCAGAACGAGGTACAGGTCAAGCGCATTGCGCTAGACCAGATCGTGGGCAAGGTGGGCACCCAGCCCAGCCCGCTGGCCCAGCCCCTGACCCTGCCCAGCCTGCAGCCTGCCGATGCGCAAAGCTGGGTGAACACGGCGCTGGAGCGCCAGCCCCAGCTGCGCCAGGCCCAGCTGGCCCTGGATGTGGCCCAGCTCGAAACCCAAAAAGCCGAAGCCGGCCACAAGCCCACCGTGGATCTGCAGGCCGGCTACGGCATCAACCGCTACCCCAACGGCTATATGACGCCCAGCCTGCCTGCGGGGACCAGAACCAATTCGGCCCAGATCGGCGTGGTGATGAATCTGCCGCTGTTTGCCGGCTTTGCCGTGCAAAACCGCGTCAAGGAAACCGTGGCGCTGGAAGAAAAAGCCCGCGCCCAGCTCGATGACGCGCGCCGCACGGTGGAGCAGACCACACGCACCGCCTACTTTGGCGTGCAATCGGGTCAGGCCCAGGTCAAGGCGCTGGAAGCGGCCCTGAGCTCCAGCCAGAGCGCTCTGGAAGCCAACCGCCTCGGTTATGAAGTGGGCGTACGCATCAATATCGACGTGCTCAATGCCCAAAGCCAGGTCTTCCAGACCCAGCGCGATCTGGCCCAGGCCCGCTACCAGGTGCTGTTGGGCCAGCTCAAACTGCGCCAGTCCGCCGGTTCCTTGAGCGACGATGACCTGCGCATGATCGATGCACTGACTGTGGCGCCTAGCATTAGCGGCACAACCGGCAAGACTGCAGCGGCAGTCGCCAAGGCGAACAAGCCTGCTGTGCGCCAAGCCCAGCATTGAAAAACGTTTCACCCAAGACAGCGCTCTCTATTTGAGAGCGTTTAGCGCTTTTTCTGTGGAGACTTCAGTGCGGTTCAAGGGTCAAAATATCAAGAATAAAGCGCCTGCAGCTATCAAATAAAGCGGACCGCTTCAGATCAACGCTGCATCAGCTGCAACACAGCCTCGGCCGTGGCCTCGGCGGCGCCCCGATGCTGCTGCAGCAAATCACGCGCCGATGTTTCGGCCGCCATTCGCGCCTGCGGGCTTTGCACCAAGGCCAGAGCCTGTTGCACGGCCGCTGCCATGTCCGCGCTGCGCAAGGCCGCGCCAGAGAGCACGGCCAGATCGGAAGCTTCGCTGAAATTGAAGGTATGCGGCCCCAGCACCACGGGCGTGCCGCAGGCCAGAGACTCGATCAGGTTCTGTCCGCCCAAGGGTTCGAAGCTGCCGCCCATCAGGGCCACATCGGCCAGGCCGTAATACAGCGGCATCTCGCCTAAAGAGTCACCAATCCAGAGCGCACCCTCTGGCTGCGGCAGGCCGCAATCCCACTGACTGCGGCGAGACACGGTAAAGCCAGCATCGGCACACAGCTGCGCCACCGCATCGAAACGCTGGGGATGGCGCGGAACAATCAGCCACTGCGCGGCCTGCAGGGCTTGGGGATTTTTCTTCAGTTCGGCCAGCAACTGCGCCTCTTCGCCTTCGCGGCTGCTGGCAAACAACAGGATGGGCAAGCTCAAAAATTTGCGCCACTGGTCGGCCCGGGCTTGCTGGGCAGCATCGGGCTGCACATCGAATTTGAGATTGCCCAGCACCGCATCCACCTTGGCTCCCACATTGCGCAGGCGCTGGGCATCGGCCTCGGTCTGGGCCCAGACGGCAGACAGTGCCGCATAGGCGGGGCGCGACAGCGGCGCCATGCGCAAGGCCCCGGCCTCCGACTTGGCGTTGAGCCGCGCATTGGCCAGCGCCAGCGGCACGCCGGCCTCGGCACAGCTGGCAATGAGATTGGGCCAGATTTCGGTTTCCATCAGCACGCCCACGGCCGGGCGAAACTGCGCAATAAACGCGCGAGTTGCGGCAAGAGTGTCCCAGGGCACCCAGACCTGGACATCACCTTCTTGCAACAGTTTTCGGCCTTCGGCACGGCCCGTGGCCGTGTTATGGGTCAGCAGCAGCCGCATGCCGGGCATTTTCTGCCGCAGGGCCTGCAGCAAAATCGCCGCCGCCCGCGTCTCGCCCAGCGACACCGCATGCACCCAAACCCATTGGCCGCGCCCGTCCTGCCCCAAGGTCTGTGGCGTGTAATGCCCGAAACGCTCGGGCACCGCCTCGGCATAGCCGGGCTCGGCCACGGCGCGGCGGCGCAGCTTGCGGCGCAACAAAGACTGAACCGCCCAGGCCAGCGCGCTATAGGCGGCGCGGGCCAGAGTGATTCGAGAGCGAGAGGAATGCAGATTCATGAAAAAAGCCCCTGACGGCTCACATTGGCACGGCCCAAGCCATAGATGCCAAGCAAGAGCCGCCTCGCAGCGACGGCATCGTCCCCGCGGCAACGCCGCTCAGGGGGTATTTCATCTCAGTGCGCAGCGCTGCCGACTTGCGCGTCGGGTTTGACACGCTTGAGCAGCGCCAGCATCTTGGCTTCGATACGCTGCAAAGCCGCTTCGCTATGGCCTTCAAAACGCAGGACCAGCACCGGCGTGGTGTTGCTGGCGCGGATCAGGCCAAAGCCATCGGGCCAGTCCACACGCAGGCCGTCAATGGTGCTGACCTGAGCCGGCGCCTCAAACTCCGTCGCAGCCAGGGCTTGCAGCTCGGCCGCCAGACGGTGGGGTTCGCCTTCGGCGCAGCTCACATTGAGTTCGGGCGTCGAGTGGCTGGTGGGCAAGCCGTTGAGCAAGGCGCTGGGATCGGCCTCGCGGCTCACGATTTCCAGCAGGCGACAGCCGGCATACGTTCCGTCGTCAAAACCGAACCAGCGCTCCTTGAAGAAGATATGGCCGCTCATCTCGCCGCCCAGGGGGGCGTCCAGCTCTTTCATGCGGGCCTTGACCAGGGAGTGGCCGGTCTTGAACATCACGGCCTTGCCGCCGGCCGCTTCGATCTCGGGAGCCAGGCGCTGCGTGCATTTCACGTCAAACACAATGGCGCCGCCGGGCACGCGCGAGAGCACGTCCCGGGCAAACAGCATCATCTGGCGGTCGGGGTAAATGGTCTGGCCGTCCTTGGTCACAATGCCCAGGCGGTCGCCATCGCCGTCAAAAGCCAGGCCCAGTTCCGCATCGGTGGTCTGCAAGGCGTGAATGACATCGCGCAGGTTTTCGGGCTTGCTGGGATCGGGGTGATGGTTGGGAAAATCGCCGTCCACTTCGGAAAACAGCTCCACCACCTCGCAGCCCAGCTGGCGAAAGATGGCAGGCGCCGAAGCACCGGCCACGCCGTTACCGCAGTCCACCACCACCTTCATGGGGCGGGCCAGCTTCACATCGCCCAGAATGCGGGCCGTGTAGTCGGCCAGCACATCGGCCTGGGAGATCTGGCCTGTGCCGGTGATGGCCCAGTCTTCGGTTTCCATGCGCACGCGCAAAGCCTGGATTTCGTCGCCATAAATGGCGCGGCCGCCCAGCACCATCTTGAAGCCGTTGTAATCCTTGGGATTGTGGCTGCCGGTGACCTGAATGCCGCTGGTGCACAGCGTGGCCGCCGCAAAATACAGCATGGGCGTGGTCGCCATGCCGATATCGATCACGTTCACGCCCACATCGGTCAGGCCCTGCATCAGCGCCGAAGACAGCGAAGGACCGGAAATACGGCCATCGCGGCCCACGGCCACCGTCTTTTCGCCGGCCACCAGCGCCGCCATGCCAAAAGCACGGCCGATGCCGCGAGCCACCTCTTCGGTCAGCGTGGACGGCACGATGCCGCGGATGTCATAGGCTTTGAAAATGGAAGCAGCAACTTGCACGGCGACTCTTTCTCGGGAGGTTTGAATTCTGGATTGCCGGGCGCGGGGTGGCGCCGGCCAAGCCATCGATTTTAGGCGGCAAACAACAAGGCCTACGGCGTTTAGCGGCAGGCCTTGCATTCACTCACCTTTTTATAGCTTCTATGACTTTATAGGCAACATTTACAGCCTTTGCTGCACCTGGGCCAGAGCAGCCGGATCTTCCATGGTGCTCAGATCGCCGGGGTCGCGCCCCTCGGCCACCGCCTGCAAGGCCCGACGCAGCAATTTGCCGCTGCGCGTCTTGGGCAGGGCCGAGACAAAAATCACCCGCGACGGTCTGGCCACGGCCCCCAGGCGCGAATCCACCAACTTCATCACATCGGCTTCCAGCGCCTTGCAAGCCGCCTCATCGGCCACGGCCGAAGCATCGCGCACGATGGCGAAAGCCAGGGCCGTCTGCCCTTTGAGCGTATCGGCCACGCCCACCACGGCCACTTCGGCAATCTGCGGATGCGCCGAAATGCTTTCCTCGATCTCGCGCGTGCCTAGGCGATGGCCCGCCACGTTGATCACGTCATCGGTGCGCCCGAGGATGAAGTAATAGCCGTCCTCGTCTCGCACGCCCCAGTCAAAGGTGCTGTAGACCATGCGGCCTGGAATGCTCTTCCAGTAGGTGTTCACAAAACGTGCGTCGTCACGCCAGACGGTTTGCATGCAACCCGGCGGCAGCGGCCCTTCGATGGCCAGCACGCCTTTTTGGCTGGGCGTGTTCAGCTCTTCACCCGTGGCATCGTCGATCAGCTTGACGTTGTAGCCATAGACGGCCTTGCCCGGGCTGCCAAAGCGCGTGGCCTGAGGCGCTATGCCGTTGCACAGCGTCATGATGGGCCAGCCGGTTTCGGTCTGCCAGTAGTTGTCGATGATGGGTTTGTTGATGGCGCCGCTGATCCAGGCGGCCGTGGGCTCATCCAGCGGCTCGCCTGCCAGCCACAAAGCCTTGAGGCTGGAAATGTCGTAGCGGTGCAGATAGTCGGCATCGTGCTTTTTGAGCACCCGTATCGCCGTGGGCGCCGAGAACATATGGGTGACCTGGTATTTCTCCACAATGCTCCACCACACGCCGGGATCGGGGCGGATCGGCAGGCCCTCATACATGACGGTGGCCATGCCCGCAATCAGCGGTGCATAGATGATGTAGCTGTGGCCCACCACCCAGCCTATGTCGCTGGTGCAAAAGAAAGTCTGGCCGGCCTGGACATCAAAAATATGGGGCATGCTGGAGGCCAGCGCCACCGTGTAGCCGCCGGTATCGCGCTGCACGCCCTTGGGCTTGCCCGTGGTGCCGCTGGTGTAGAGGGTGTAGCTGGGATGGGTGGATTCCACCCACACGCAATCGACCACGGCTTCGCTATGCAAAGCGCGCAAGGCAGCCCAGTCATGGTCGCGACCGGCGCGCATGGGCATGTCGGCCAGGCCGCGGTTGACCATCAGCACGGCGGCGGGCTGATGGCTAGCTTGCTTGAGCGCCTCATCCAGCAAAGGCTTGTAAGCCACGACACGGCCGCCACGCGAGCCGGCATCGGCGCTCACAATCACCTTGGGCTGGGCATCGTCGATACGCGAAGCCAACGCGCCCGAGGCAAAGCCGCCAAACACCACGGAATGGATCGCCCCCAGGCGTACGCAGGCCAGCATGGCAAAAGCTGCCTCGGCAATCATGGGCATATAGATCTGCACCCGGTCGCCTTTTTCCACGCCCAGCGCCTGCAGCGCGGCCGCCATGCGGTTCACCTCACCATGCAGCTCGCGGTAGGTATAGGTCTTTTCCGTGTTGGTTTCGGTGGAAATGGCGATCAGCGCCTTTTGCTCGCCACGCTCCGCCAGATGACGGTCCACGGCGTTGTGGCACAGATTGGTGGTGCCGCCCACAAACCAGCGGGCAAAAGGCGGGTTGCTGTAGTCGCAGATCTGCGTGGACTTTTGCTGCCAATCGATCAGCTCGGCCTGCTCGGCCCAGAAGGCATCGCGGTCGTTGATGGAGCGCTGGTAAAAATCTTCAAACTGTGCGCGCGCGTGTTTGTCCGTCTGCTGGTCGGTATTCATATGTCGGTCTCCTTGACTCTCCATCTTTTGCAGAGAGTCTTCTGAATTCATAATTATTCATAATGCGCTTGCCGAAAACTGACAGGCTCTTGTCTGGATTCAATCAAGCCGAGCCGACTTGCCCATCCGGGCTTTCCTGCACCACAGGCGGCAGCAACGAAAAAAGCGCCCGAAGGCGCTTTTCTTATCTTTTTCTTATCAAGATCGGTTTGATATCAATCTGATAGCTGCCCATGCTTATTTCACAAGCGCCAGCATTTCCTTGAAGGCCGGATCTTCACAGGTGCGCAGCCACTCGAACATCACCATCTCGGTGGTCACCAGTTCGGCACCGGCACCGGCCAGGCGGTCAAACGCCGCATCGCGGTTGCGCTCGGTGCGCGAGCCGCAGGCATCCGTCACCACCCAGACGTCAAACTCTTCCTCGAGCAGCTCCAGCGCCGTCTGCAGCAGGCAGACATGGGTTTCGCAGCCGGCGATCACCACCATATTGCGCTCGGGCGCTTGCTGCTGGGGCTTTTGCAGATGCTTGGGCAGGCTGCGGGCATTGCCGCTCGGGGCCTTGGCTGGAGGACGCAGCCATTCGCCCAGGCCTTCGGCCACGGCGCTGAAATACATCTTCTCCAGCGTCTTGCCGCACAAGGCCTTCAACTCGGCCTGATTGGCACCCAGGCGCGAAGGGTTCTGCTCCGTACCCCAGACCGGCACGTCCAGCATCTGGGCCAGCTTGGCCAGCTTGATGGCATTGGCCAAGGCCTCCTGAGCTTCGTGGATCACGGGCATGAGCTTGTCCTGGTAATCGACCAGCACCAGTTGCGATTCGGCGGCTTCTAACAGCATGGCAGTTCTTTCTGAGAAATCTTGTACTTTTGCTTGTGATGGGCAGATAAAAGCGTTCACCCGCCATCGCTATAGGGCGCTATTGTCGCTGCTCGCCCCGCTTTGCGCGATTCAGACCGGTAAAAACCCGTGGTAGCACAGATTGGCCTTGGCCAAAATCGCTAGAGACAGAACCGGGAAAACACCGACAGCGATACGCTTCAAATTTGAGAGCACATTAGGCAATAAGCTCATGCCTGCAAGGCATTTACTGCTTGAGATCAAAAACCTGGGGTAGAACATGGAAATGGAGGTCCCATCCTACAAATTAACGTGGTACCCTCACGCCCCATGTCCAGATGGCTTATTGCACTCCTCTTTGTCGGCGTTACAACCGCACATGCGGCACCCAGCGAACAGCGTGACGACGACATGACCCAGTTGCTGGTCAACCGCGGTCTCATCACCCAGCTGCGTGAAGCGCGCCACTCCATGGCCGAGCGTACTTCCGACTTCGTTCGCGAAGCGCGTCAGAACGTGGCCGAGAAAACCTCCGACCTGGTCGTCACGGCCATGGGTTTTCTGGGTGTTCCCTATCGCTTTGGCGGCAACAGCGCTGAAACCGGCTTTGATTGCAGCGGTTTTGTGCGTGCCATCTACTCGCAGACCGTGGGCAAGGTTTTGCCCCGTCTGGCTGCCGAGCAGGCCCAGGCCACCCAGAAAATCGACCGCGACGAGCTCAAGCCCGGCGATCTGGTCTTCTTCAACACCATGCGCCGCGCTTTCAGCCATGTGGGCATTTATGTGGGTGAAGGCAAATTCATCCACGCGCCCCGCACCGGTGCCAGCGTACGGGTGGAAAGCATGCAGACGTCCTACTGGGCACACCGCTTTGACGGCGCACGCCGCGTAGAAGGCGCCCAGGGTGCAGATGCCACGGCAGCTGCACTGACGGCCGCCGCTGCGCTGCCGCAGTGAATCTGTGACGCCCCCCAAAAAACGCCTGCCCTGCAGGCGTTTTTTATTGCCTGTTGCGTGGGCTGGCATGACTTGCACACCAAGGCCTAACCCTGCGGATTCAGACCCGCGCAGACAAAGGACGGCGTCCGACAAGCGGCGGTTGCACGTCCTCATAGAGTCAATCGTCAATTAACGCGGAGGAGTTTTTCTATGTCGATTCTGGGTACGCTGTTCGTGGGTTTGATCGTGGGTTTGCTGGCGCGCGCCTTCAAGCCCGGCGATGACAAGCTGGGCTGGATCATGACGATCTTGCTAGGCATAGCCGGCTCCTTTCTGGCCAGCTATGTGGGCGTGGCCATGGGCTGGTATCAGCAAGGCCAGGCGGCGGGCTGGATTGCCTCCATCGTCGGCGCCATTGTCTTGCTGTTCGTCTACGCCTTTGTCAGAAGCAAGGCCAGTTGATTGCAGAAGTTGATTGCGCAGCAATGACCGTATAGTCTTGACTGCCGCATTTCAGGCCGCAAGGTACAGGAGCAGGCTCTTGTGCCTTGGCGGCTTTTGCTTTTGACGCCTGGCATCCAAAGGATTGATTCATGTGGACCCAAAAACCTCAAGCCTCTTCCCAGGCATCTCCGGCATCTTCGGCCTTCGCCAGCCGGGACGATGTGGCCCAGGCCGCAGCACGCGCGCGTGCTCTACTCAAAAAACGGGCCTTGTTTGGCGCTGCCGTCAGCACCATTCCAATTCCAGGCCTGGACTGGGCCGTGGATGCCGCCCTGCTCTCGCAGCTGTTGCCGCGTATCAACGAGGAATTCGGCCTCACGCCCGAACAACTGGACCAGTTGAGCCCCACCAAACGTGAACAGGTACAGAAAGCCGTGGCCATGGTGGGCTCGGTGGTGATCGGCAAGTTCATTACCCGCGATGTGGTGATGCGCCTGGCACGCGCCGCCGGCATGCGCATGACCACCAAGCAGGCCGCCAAATACGTGCCCCTTGCTGGCACTGTGGCTGCCGCAGCCTTGGGCTATGCCACGCTGCGCTATCTGGGCGAGCGCCATATCCAGGATTGCCTGCGTGTGGTCGAACACGCCAATCTTGACCTGCCCGGCCGCCTGCGCCGCACGGCCCATACCGTGGAGCAAAGCAGCGCCAGCGCACGCAGCTGGAGCCAGACCGATCGAGGCCCCTGGGGCCGCAACCGCCAAGGCGATGCCAAAGGTCAATAAGCTCACCATGAACGCAAGCTCTACAACCTCGGCTTCCGGGCGCCGTTACTGGCTGATGAAAAACGAGCCCGACGAGTACTCGATTGATCATGCCCTGGCCGCGCCCGGGCAGACCATTGCCTGGAACGGCGTGCGCAATTACCAGGCGCGCAACTTCATGCGCGACGATATGCAAGTGGGCGACGGCGTGCTGTACTGGCATTCAAGCTGCGCCGAACCCGGTATTTACGGCCTGGCACGCATTGCCGGCAATCTGCGCGTCGATCCCTCGCAGTTCGACCCGGCCGATCCCTACTACGACCTCAAATCCTCTCCCGACAAACCGCGCTGGCTGACGCTGGACGTGCAGGCCGAACGCAAGACCCGCCCGCTGCAGATTGCCGAACTGCGCGAACAGCCCGATCTGGTCCAGATGCGGGTGCTGCAAAAAGGCAACCGCCTGTCGATCACACCGGTCAGCGAGGCTGAGTGGCAGCGCATTGTGCAGCTGCTGGACAGCTGAAACGCCCGGACCATGGCTGGGCCGGGCCCTAGCGGATTTTGAGTAGAACAGGGATTTAGCCTATAGCTGACAAGCGCAGCACGCTATCCATTCACAAGCAGCCGGGATTTCAAGGCGCCCGGTACAGGCTGCGCCCTTGCTTGATGGTCTCCAACACCTTGAGGTTGGCCAGTTGGTGGCGCTCCACAGTCAGCGGGTTGTCCGAAAGAATCACCAGATCGGCCAGCTTGCCGGCTTCCAGACTGCCTTTGCGGTCTTCCTCAAAGTACTGCCAGGCCGACCAGAGGGTTTGGGCCTGCAGCGCCACCCAGGGCGAGACGCGGTGCTCGGCCCCCAGCAGCTTGCCGCTTCGGGTGGTGCGGTTCACGGTCGCGTCCAGCACCCGCAGGGACGAGGGCAAGGCCACGGGTGCGTCGTGGTGCGAGGTAAAACGCATGCCTTGCTGCAGCACCCAGCCTGTGGGCGAGATGTTTTGCGCTCTCTCGTTGCCCAGCACCGAGTCGCGATGCCAGTCGCCCCAGTAGAACGTGTGCATGGGGAATAGCGAGGGGACAATGCCCAGCTCCTTGAGCTGAGGAACCTGATCGCGCCGCAGCGTCTGGCCGTGAATCAGCACCGGCCGCACGGCGCGGGTTTTTTCCACCGGGCCGCTGGCGCGCACCGCGTGGATGAACTGGTCAATCGCTGCATCGCCATTGGCATGCACCAGAATCTGCCAGCCGTTGCCGATGGCCTTGGCCACCTGGGCATTGGCCTGGGCATCGCTGAGCGCGCCATAGCCTTTGTAGCCGGGCTTTTGCCCGTGGGGCGGCACCAGATAGGGCTGGGTCAGCCAGGCTGTCTTGCCCTGGGGCGAGCCGTCCAGCGTGAGCTTGACCCCGCCTATGCGCAAATGATGCTTGTAGCTGCGTCCGTAATACGGTCCGCGCATGAAAGCGCCCTCGCCCATCTGCAGGATGTCGGGATAGGACACCACATCCACCAGCAGTCGCCCGGCTTCAGCAGCGGCAATCGCCGTGGCAACGGCCCCGGGGTCGGCGCGGCCGTCCTGTACCGTCGTGTAGCCGAATTGCAGATACAGCTGCTGGGCTTTTTCCAGCCACTGAATCGATTGTTCCTGCGTCAGCCTGGGCATGATTTTGCCCAAGGTATGGAAAAACGCATTTTCCTCCAGCACGCCATCGGGTTCCTTACTGCCTTTCTTGCGGCGAATCACACCGCCTTCGGGGTTGGGCGTTGCCGCGTTGATGCCGGCCTTGGCCAGAGCTGCGGAATTGAGCGCACCAAAGTGGCCGGACTGGTGAATTGCCACAATCGGCACGGTTTTGGAGACGGCATCCAGATCCGCCCGGGTTGGATGGCGCTGCTCCTTGAGCTGGGAATCGTCATAGCCAAAGCCAAAAGCCATGCCCAGAGACTTCACCTCGGGCGAGGTCTTCAGGTATTCGCGAAAGGTTTGCTGCAACTGCGCAATCGAGGCATTGCCGCCATCTGGCGGGGGCAGCAAGTTGGCAGAGATGGCCTGCAGGCCTACGCCGCCCAGATGGCTGTGCGGGTCCACAAAGCCGGGGATCAGCGTGCGCCCCTGCAAATCCACCATGCGCGTCTCGGTACCACGCAAGGCAAAGATTTCGTCGCGCGTGCCCACGGCCAGAATCAGTCCATCCGCCACGGCCAGCGCCTGTACCTGCCGCTGGGCGTCGTTCATGGTGAGAATCGGACCGCCAAAATAGATTTGTTCAGCCTGGCCAGGCCGGGCTGCCGCCTGAGCAGGCACTTGCGGCTGAGGCTTGGACTCGCCCACCGCAGCCGTGGTGCAGGCGCTCAGCAAAGCGGAGCTTGCAACAGCAGCCCAGGCCGTGCCCGATGCCGCCGTGGTCAGAAACTGGCGTTTTTTCATGAGTATTGGACTCTTGATGGCTATAGGCCAAGCCTAACCGCAAGCGGGCTGATTCAGCTTGCATCAGCGCAAAAAATCCATGAAAACCAGCTAAAGCCCTTTGTTTATCTGCGTTCAAAGCTATGAATTCAATGAGCAGCAGCCCCAGACGCAAGAGCCGCCCATTGGCGCTGGATCAGCGCGGCCAGACCCCAACCGGCCGCGCAGAACACGCCGGTGATTGCCCAGGTCCATTGCCAGCCGCCCATGGCCGTTGCCACGGCAGCCACCAGAGGCGGGCCTGCAAACTGACCCAAGCAGGACCATTGCTGCATAAAGCCTACGCTGGTGGAGACCGTGTTCTGACTGGGCGCCAAACGCATGGCCGAAGTGAACAAGGTGGCCGGAATCAGCCCGCCAGCGGCCGAGAACAGGAACACCGCCACAAAGCGCAGCCATAGCGGCATCAGCGGCTGGCCGTCCACTTGCGCATAGGCGGCCACGGCGCACAAACCCATCAGCACAAAGCCGGTTTGCAGACAGCGCCCGGCGCTCCAGCCCTGCAGCTGCAATCTGCCCGACGCCACATTGCCAATCGTGTTGGCTGCCGCCACCAGAGCCGTCAGCATGCCGGCCATCTCGGCGCTGAGTCCGGCCTGGCCATAAATCGTAGGCAAGAAGCCAACAATGCCCATCCACTGCCCCGAATACAGCATAAAGCTCAGCGCCACCAGCCAGGGCGCCGGCGTACGCAGCGTCAGCGCCAGGCGCGGACGCCAACCTGCATCGGTGAGTGTCTGGGTCTGAGCGCTCATATGCACGCCTGCATGCAGTGGATCGGCGGGCACTTTGCGCCACACCACCCATGCTGCCAGCAAAGAGACCGCGCCCAGCAGCAACCACCACAGCTGCCAAGAGCTGAACTTGAGCACCCAGGGGCCCAGCAGCAATCCCAGGGCGCTGCCTAGAGGCATATAAGCCCCCCACCAGCCCATGCGCGTTCCCAGTTCGCGGGGTGAGCAGCTGCGGCGAATCAGCGCCGGCCCCGGCATGGCAATCAGCAAAAAGCCCAGGCCCTCCATGGCCCGCAGCCCCAGCAGCCAGCCCACGCTGGTAGCGCAGGCGCCCAGGGCACTGGCCAGTGCCATCAACAGCAAGCCCGTCAGCAGGCTGCGGCGCAGCCCCCATTTGTCTGCACCCAGGCCCACGACCAGGCCCAGCAGCATGCCCGCCACCTGCACGGTGGAGAGCAGAAATCCAGCCTGCACCAGAGTGATGCCCAGCTCATGCTGCAACACCGGCACGGCTGGCGGCAGCTTGCCCACGTGCAAAGCGCCGCTCACGCCCGCGGCCATGACTATCCATGAGGGATGGATTCCCCCGCCCTGACGGGTCTGCAGCCCGTTATCTGTCAGCGTTTCAGCCAAAGCGTCTCCCGTTTTGCTTTTGATAGATGATATGTCAACAACTCATGTGAAATTCGGCCCCGCTTTTTGGCCGCGACCAATTGCAAACCTTGTGCAAGCGCATTGCCAAGCGGCGGCAGGCCCGCCAATAATCGGCGCGCCTTCACCGCCTGCGCCACGCCTTGATGCCCGCGCATCCAGCCGCACAAAGTGAAGCGACAAAAGCCGTACCCAATAGATTCATAACAAGGAGGTCATTCGCATGTTCAAGTCCATCGCCACCGCAGTCTTAGGCCTGTCACTGTCCCTGGGACTGTGGGCCAAGACAGAAGAACCGGGCCGCATGCCCGAACAGATCAAGCAACTCGCCTGGGTCAGCAGCGGCCAGGGCGAGATTGCCGGCAAGGCCAGCATCAAAATTCCCGAAGGCTATGGCTTTTTGGGCCAGCAAGACACCTCCAAGCTGCTGCAGATCTTTGGCAACCCGCCCAGCAACGAGCACTTTCTGATCGCCCCTCAATCGCTGGACTGGTTTGCCGTGTTCTCATTCGACGACACCGGCTATGTCAAGGATGACGAGAAGATCGACGCCGCCGAGCTGCTCAAATCCATGCAATCGGGCGACGAAGCCGGCAACAAGGAGCGCAAAAAACTGGGTCTGGAAGCGCTCTATACCGAAGGCTGGCAGGTCGCGCCCCACTACGACACGGGCACGCGCCGCCTGGAATGGGGTCTGCGCCTGCGCGATGAGTCAGGCCAGCGCAATGTGAACTACACCGCCCGTATTCTGGGGCGCAGCGGTGTGATGAGCGCCATCCTGGTCTCCGACACCGAGACGCTGGCCAGCAACACCGAGGAATTCAAGAAATTGCTGACCGGCTTCAACTATCACAGCGGCCAGAACTACTCCGAATTCAAGAACGGCGACAAGGTGGCTGCCATAGGCCTGGGCGCGCTGGTGCTGGGCGGCGCGGCCGCCGTGGCGACCAAAAAAGGCCTGTGGGGCGTGATTGGCGGCTTCCTGGCTGCCGGCTGGAAGTTCATCGCCGCCGCGGCCGTGGCCTTGTTTGCCGGTCTGGGCAAGCTCTTCGGGCGTAAAAAGGCCAGCTGATAAGGAGCTGATACGGACCTAGGCCGCTCTTGGCGCCTCAAGCCAGCCCCGTGTATCGCTAAGATCGCGGGGTTTGTCATTGCAAAGCCCACCTCAAGGAAAGCGCGACCGCTCTTGTATTTCACCGTCAGCATCGAAGTGCAGATTGTGCTGGCCATCTGCCTTTTCTACGGCTACGACGCTGCTCTGGCCCTGCCATCCCATCAAGGCCTGCTGCGCGCCGGCACCAGGCGCTGGCACGCCCGCCTGGCCTTGAGCGGTTTTGAGCTGCGCCGCGCCTGGCTGTTGTGGCCGCCGATTTTCCTGCCGCACCAGCCGCTTTACCGCCTGAGCTGGGATGCCACGCATATCGCACTGGCAGGAGACGACAGCGCGGTTCAGCGTCTTGTCGCAGATGCGCAACGCTTCAAAGGCTTTGCCCTGCCGATCTATCTGCTGGCCGCCTGGCTGTTTGTACTGTTGCCTGCCGCGCTGCTGGTGCTGCATTCCCAACGGCTGCAATTGATTGCGCTGGGGCTGATTTACCTCACTACCCTGTGGCTATCGGCCCTGGCCTGGCGCCATGGTCGGCGCGGCCATGGCCATGCAAAAGAAGCCCGCTCCATCGCCCTGCAAATCCTGCTGTGCCCCCCGTTTGCACTCAATGTGGTCAGAAAACTGTCCCTGGCGGATGACCATGCCAAACCGGATTTTCTGCTTGCCGCCAAGCAGCTCCTACCTACGGCAGGCTGGCAAAGCCTGGCCGCCCAGGCCCATCAGGCCATTGCCAGAGAATTGCAGGAAATTGCCGAATTACCCGAGCTGGCCAAGCGCCACCAGGCACTGGAAAAATCTCTGCATCTGCTCGCCGCCGAGCTGCCGCAAGAGACTGAATGAGCGCGCAATCATTCATATGAAATCAGCGTCTTCCCCTTGAATAGAAATGGGAAGACGCTATTTACTCAATAGCAAATCAGCCACCAATGGCTAGCAATCGCGCAAGCCAAGGCTTTTGCTGCAAGCGCAGCATTCATCCCGCACAATGTCGGCCTCCGCAACCACCGCACTTGTTCACCATGGCCTTTGCCGACAACCTCAAGCAACTTCCCTCCATCGAGCACATTGCCGAGCTGCAGCTGATCGCCGCTGACGGCAGCCTGGCCGCCAGCATTCCCAATGCACCGGGCAAAGCCGGCTCCGTCACCGTGTACAACGCACTGGCCGTCAAGCACGGCAGCATCAATGTCGCCGCCGCCGAAGAAGGTCTGCAGATCTTTGCCGAGCACACCGACGACGCCAGGGCCCGCCCCGGCGCTCACCCCAATATCGACCGCCTGCTGCAAGTGATTGCCTCGGGCCAAGGCTATGCCGTCAAAGTGATCGCGGCCTGAAGCACAAGCCTGCAAAAACAAGAGCTGCCAGCACTTGATTGACAAGGGCTGGCAGCACTTGATTGACAAGGGCTGGCAGCTTTTTTCATTGAAACAACAGTCTTTGCCCGCTTAAGGCTGTGCCCCTCTGAAGCGCAGTGCAGCCTGGCGCACCACTTCCGGCAGTTGCTGAGCGTCGGCATAACATGCGCGCAGCCAGCTGGCGTCGTTGCCGCCCAGGTTCAGACTGTTGCGCAGCTGCTGCAAGGCCGGCCTGCTCTGCGCCGTGACATAAGGCGTGATGCGCTCCAGCGTGAGCGCAATATGTTCGCGCAGCCCCGATTGTTCGCTGCTCACCGGATCGACATAGCTGCCGTCCAGCCCGAAGCGGCAGGCCTGAAAGCGGTTGTAGGTATAGACCAGATAGTCATCCTCGCTGGGCTCGAACGGGTTCTCGCTCAAAAACCAGGCACCCAGGGCCTGGACATAGGCCGCCAGCTGGGCGGCGCGCTCGATAGACAGCGGCGTGTCGAACACCCGCACTTCCACCGTACCGAACTCGGGCTTGGGCCGGATGTCCCAGTAAAAGTCCTTCATGCTTTGTATTACGCCCGTGGCCGCCACCTTGTCGAAGTAGCGCTGGAAATCCTCCCAGTGCAGGGCAAACGGTGCCCGGCCCGAGAGCGGAAAAGCGAAGACCGAATTGAGCCGGGCAGAGTCGAAGGCCGTGTCCTGGCCCTGGACAAAGGGGCTGGAAGCCGACAGCGCAATGAAATGCGGGATATAGCGCGACAGGCGGTGCAGCATCATCAGCGCGGCATCGGCATCGGGGCAGCCCACATGCACATGCTGGCCGAAGATGGTGAACTGCTTGGTCAGATAGCCGTACAGCGCCGTCACTTCCTTGAAGCGGGGCTTGTCGTAAATGCGCTGCTGGTGCCATTGCTGAAACGGATGGGTGCCGCCGCCGGCAATGGCGATATTGAGGCGATCTGCCGCCTTGACCAGTGCATCGCGGGTCACGGCCAGCTGCTGGTAAGCATCCTGGGCGTCGGTGCAGATGCCCGTCGATATCTCAATCATGCTGGCCGTCACCTCGGGCACGATAGAGCCCGGCACCGGCGTATTTTTCAGCAAGGCCAGCATGTCAGGCGCATAAGGCGTCAGGTCGTAGTGGTGGGTGTTGAGCAGCTGCAGCTCCAGCTCCACCCCCAGCGTCAGCGCCTGAGACGATGCAAACTCGCCCAGGCCGGAAGCGGCGCTGGGACTCTGAATCTCGGTGGTTTCATGTGTCATGGCGTTTCTCCCCTCTCAACAGCGCCGTGCGGCCTATGCCGCGGTGGGCCTCGCCCGAGCGCCACAGCGCAGCCGATGCGGCCAGCACGCCCAGCAACTCGCAAATCACGATCAGCGGCAAGGCAATGGCCGAGACCTGCTGTGCCACGCCAGGGTTCAGCGGCATCCACTGCCAGGCAATGGACGAAGCCAGCACCAGGGCCAGACCAGACAGCGGAAGCTGAGCGCAGGCCACGGGCCACTGGCGCCGCCAGCCCAGGCCCGTGCCGTGGCCCAGCAGCAAGATGGAACCCAGCTTGCCCGTCATGCGCGCCAGAACCACACAAAGCACCACAAAGAACATCGCGCCATTGAGCTGCACCTGCGCCGCCATGCTGGCCACCAGCACAAACATCACCAGATTGAGCATGGCGTTCGCGGCCTGAAAAGCCTGGGGCCAGAGCAGCGGTTTGGCACTCAGATTGCGCAGCAGCAAGCCCGCCACCATAAAGGCGAAAACGGCAGAACCGCCCCAGTGCTCGGCCATCAGGCAGGTTGCAGCCAAAGCAGCCAGCAGATACAGCGCCGTGGTGTCGCTGCGCGATGATTTCCAGCGCAGCACCGGCCATAGTGCCGCCGCCAGCAAGGCCGCCCACAGCAGCGAAAGCACCACGTTATACAGGCCGGCCAGCAGACCGGAGACAGAAAAACGCATCTGCGTCAGCTGCGCGGGCTCAGCGCCCGTGGCGGCTCCCAAAGCAACACTCACCGGCACCCAAGAGGCCGTTAGCACCAGGCCGGCCAGCAGCGCCAGCCAGCTGCTCACCGTCGCCAACAGCACGCTGCGGTCCGTCACCGCGCCGCAGGCGCGCAGATCTTCGGCAATGCGCAGCAGCACTGCAGGCGATGCCGCCATGGCAATCACGCCCACGGCCAGCGCCACCGGCCAGCCCCAGCCCAGGGCTACCAGCAAGCCGGCCGTCAAGCCCAGGGTGATCAAGGATTCGCCCAGGCTTTGCAGCATCAGCCAGGGTTGTTTGAACAGCCAGCGCAGCGAAATCTGCGATGCCGCCACCAGCACGCTGGTGCCTACGGCAATCTCCAGCAGCAGCGCCGTATTGCCTCTGAGCGGCCAGGGCAAATCGCCAAAGCCCAGCCAGCCGGCCACCAGCCCCACAGCGGTATAGCCCAGCATGCGCGGAAAACCGGACACGCGGTGCACCATATGACCCAATAGCGCCGCAGCGCCCACCAGCACACACCAGCTGAGCAGCGCAGGAAAGTGACCCGGTGCCAGTTTTGCCCATAAATCGGCAGAGTGCATAAAGCGCCTTCCTGTATCAAGACCGGCACGGCGATATACGCCATGCGGCCGGGATTTGGCAGGCAGCGTTGCGATACGAGAATGCGGCGAATGCCGCGAGAAAGGCCCAAGGCCTGGAAAGCAACACCTGCAGAAGGCGGCCTGTCCATTGAAAGCAAGCAACACAGGGCGTGAGCCATAGACGCCTGGCATCTGCCAGCCGCCGACGATCCAACCCAAGCCAGGAATCGGCCCCACTGTGTTGGCTGCGCTTAGAAGGCGGCCACCACGCACGCTCCGAATTTCGGAGCGCTAAACACATCATAGAACCATGTGCTCAGCGATTTGGGCTTTGACCTTGGCCTTTTCTTGTTGTCAATTTGCTGTCACCGAAGCAGCGAACGGCCAAGAGCCGGGCTCAGTAACATTTATATAGAAAACGCCTTCAAGCACAATAAAAGCAATCGCCAGCAGCTATCAAATAAAGAGTTACTGCTGACTATCGGCCAAGCCTTGTGCCCAGGCGTCCAGCAGATGACGCGACAGCAGCCTGGGGAGCGGCAGCCGGGTTTCCTAGCCGCCGCCATGCCATCGCTTGCGCCTGACGTAAGCTTTTGTTGTGCTACATCTGTAGCAATTCGCAAATCCGTCTTCAGGCTTTGGGCAGCTTGCCGTCGCGCAGCAAAGCGCTGACCAATTCCACCCAATAGCGCGTACCCAGAGGCAAGACCGCGTCATTGAAGTCGTAATGCGGGTTGTGCAGCGAGGCGCTGTTTTCGCCGTTACCCATCCAGATATAGACGCCAGGACAGGCATGGGCCATGAAGGCAAAGTCTTCAGAGGCCATGCTGGGCTGCATGTCACGGCGCACCTGACCCTGGCCCAGCACCTCGGTCAGCACATCGGCGCAGATTTCAGCATGGACGGAGTTGTTGATGGTGGCCGGGTAGCTCACGCGGTAGTCCAGATCGGCCTGCAGACCGTGCAGCGCGCAGGTGGCGGCAATCGCATCGCGAAAGCGCTGCTCTATACGCGCGCGCTGCTCCATGTCAAAGCAGCGCACCGTGCCGCGCAACTTGATGACTTCGGGCATCACGTTATAGGTGTCACCGGCGTTGAAGCTGGTCACGCTCAGCACGGCGGGCTTGTGCACCTCCTGCTCGCGGGCAATCAGCGCCGGCAGCTGGCTCACCAGCTGGCAGGCCGCCAGCAAAGCGTCCTTGCCAAGATGGGGCATGGCCGCATGGCAGCCCTTGCCGGTCAGAGTCAGATCAAAAATGTCAAACGCCGCCATCACGGCCGTGGAGTGCACGGCCGCCGTGCCCACCGGCAGGCCCGGCCAGTTGTGCATGCTGTAGACAGCCTGCATGGGAAAGCGCTCGAACAGGCCTTCCGCAATCATCTCGCGCGCGCCGCCTTCGTTTTCCTCGGCGGGTTGGAAGATGAAGTTCACGGTGCCGGCAAAGTCCGGCTGGGCCGCCAGCACCTTGGCCGCACCCAGCAGCATGCTGGTGTGGCCGTCATGCCCGCAGGCATGCATGCGGCCCTGGTGCTGGGATGCATGCTCGCACTGGTTGAGCTCATGCACGTGCAGCGCATCCATATCGGCGCGCAGACCGATGCTGGGGCCTTCGCCCAGCGCGCCATGAAGCACTGCCACCACGCCGGTGCCAGCAAGGCCGGTATGCACTTCAAGCCCCCAGCTGCTCAGCAGCTCGGCCACGCGAGCGCTGGTGCGGTGTTCCTTGAACGCGGTTTCTGGGTGGCGATGAAAATCGTGACGCCAAGATTGCAGCTCAGCCAACTCGGGCCAGATCTTGGATGAATTCTTGGGTGATTGGATGCTGCTCATTGCCTATTCCTCGATTCAATCAGTTCACATGGTGTGCACAAACGACTGTGCAATCACCGTCGCAGCGAGAAACACGCCGGCATTGGCCAGCAGCGAAACCACCACAATGCGCCAGCCCAGGCGGCGGAAAGCCGGAATGTCCTTGGCCAGCGACAGACCTGCAAAGGTCAGCATGGGCGTGATCATGGCCAGAAAGCTCACCTTACCGGTCATCGCTGCCACTTCGGCGGCATAAGGCGTGGGGGGAAAGGTCATGGCCATGGCGATGAAAGAAATCCAGCACACGGCGGGCAGCTTGCGTCGGGTGCCCACATAGATCAGATCACCAACCAGCACGGCCAGGATGATGATGAGCACACCCGGCAGTGCATCCAGCATGGGAACGCCGTAACCGATACGGTTGCCAATCAGCACCATGGCGCCCACCAGCAGCCACGAGGCCAGGCGCATACCCAGGCCCAGCATGGGTGCGTGCACGGTTTCCTGTGGCTCGGCCGTCACGCTTTGCTCCACTGCCACCGCCTTGCGGTTGCGGCCCAGGATGGGCTCCAGAAAGCGGTAGGCGCGCACTGCCAGCGGCAAGGAGATGAACAGCGTCAGATAAGTGCCCACCGTGGTCGCAATCAGATTGGCAGCAGCCGCAAAGGTGGCGATCTGGTCAGCCATTTCCGGATGCTGAGCCGCAATCGCGCCCACGGCAGCAGCCGTCATGCTGCCCGAACCCACGCCGGCCCCCATGCCCAACGCCAGCGGGTGAAAAATGTTCAGGCTCGAGACAAAGCCGGCCAGCACGGAAATGAAGATCGCGCCGATCAAGGTGCCGGTGATGTACTCGGCCAGCACGCCGCGACCTTCGGGCGAATCCATGCCGAAGCGCTCGCCCACAATGGCCAAGCCGGGCTCACGGCCGATGGAGAACGTGGCACCGATCGCTTCGCGCTTGATGCCCAGCAGCAGCGCCACCGGCATACCCAGCATGATGCAGCCCACCAGATTGCCAAGTTCCTGCAGCACCAGACCCCAGCCTACCTGCGCCAGTTGCGGCAGCGAACCGCCTACCAGCAAGCCCAGCTTGGCGATGAACAGAAACAGCGCCGAAGACAGAATGGCCGCTGCCAGATGCTGGCTGTACAGGCTGATCTTCAGCGGCGAAGGCAGACGCTTGTTCAGCAAGCCCAGCACCAGACCTATCAGCAGCGCCCAGATCATGGGCAGCAGTACCACCCGACCCACGCCCAGTTCAATCGGCAAAGGCCCCAGCCATTCGGACAGGGCTGCTATCACCAGCGCCAGCGCAAATATCTGCACCACACTGCCCAGGTTCAACGCCGTCTTGGCTCGCTGCATCTCGGTACTCATCGATTTCCTTTTCGGCCACTGTATATGCATACAGCGAGCACTTGCTATGATTCAAAGGCAGAGCCGCAAAGCCTCTACCTTGTACTGGCGGTGAATATATCAATGCATATATTTCATGACTTTGTATTTTCTGTTCTAAAAAAGTGGACACTAGCAGAACCCCGGATCACTCAAGCCCTGCTTCATGCCTGCCTACCAAGACTCTCGCGCCCACTATCTTTATGAGGCCGTCACCTGCGGCTCGGTGCGTGCAGCGGCAGAGAAGCTGGGCATTGTTCCCTCGGCCGTCAGCCGCCAGATCAGCCTGCTGGAAGAGGCTCTGGGCGTAGCCCTGCTGGAACGCCACCGCAGCGGGGTCGTGCCTACACAGGCAGGACAGCTGATACTGGACTACTACCGCCAGCATATGGCCCATCGCCACGACATGCTAGCCAAGATGGATGCGCTGCGCGGCCTGCATAGCGGCTCCGTGCAGGTGGTCAGCGGCGAAGGCTTTGCCCAGGAACTGATTGACGGGCCGATTCGCCAGTTTCGCCAGCAGTATCCCGGCGTGTCCATCTCGCTGGAGATCTACGGCACCAACGAAATCATGCGCCGCGTGCGCGAGGACGAGGCCGAAGTCGGTCTGGTCTACTACCCCCCGGCCGACAGCCATATCACCGCCCGGGGTTCGGCGCGCCAGCCCATGCATGCCATCGTCAACCCCCATCACGCCCTGAGCAAGGCACAAAGCACCTCGCTGCAGGAGCTGACGCAATGGCCTATCGCCTTGCTGCAAGGCGTGTACGGCATACGCCAGCTGGTGGAATATGCCGAGCAGACGGACAGGATTCGCCTGAGCCCCGCTCTCACCAGCAATCTGATCAGCGTGTTGATCAGCTTTGTGACTACCGGCCAGGGCGTGACCTTGCTGCCCCCCTGCTCCATCACCACCGAACTGGCCCAAGGCCGCGTGTGCGCCATTCCCGTCAACAGTCCCACCTTCCAGAATGCGGAAATGCAGCTGATCACGCGCACAGGCCGGCATCTGTCGCCTGCAGCCAACCGTTTTCTACAGTACTGCATGCAGGGCATGCAGGCATTTCAGGCCGCCGCATAAAGCGGTTGGCGGCTGCTACCGTCGAAATGGAACTGGACCAGCCGTCTTTCAAATTCAAGAAAAAGCAGACAGTCTCACTCCACTACGTGGATACCGGATAAATACCTAAAAGCGTGGTAATAACGCTTGAGCCATATCACCCTGGCATTTACCGCCATCGTCCTACAAACACTTTGTTACCCAGCTACCGCAAAATAAGGATATCTCTTGCTATCTCTTTTTCGGCTTTTCACCGAGGTCAAACGAGCGATAAGACAAGGCAGTACGGGCCAGGTTGACATAGGACAACACTGAGAAATGCGACATTGCGCCATACGCTGCCGGCTTTGAATCACTGGCTGCACATGGCTTGCGAGATAAGCAAAAATATACAAGTTAAACAATTTAAAACATTCAAGCGTAAAAAACGGGGGTTTATTTACAGAAGGCTCGGATGAATGCGCAAATCTTGAGATTGCACTGCAGATGCCGGCTTGAGTTGCCTGGACTCGAAAGGCACGAACTCAGGTATTTCCACCTGTTTTCGCGCATCGCTTACACCACACCCATCAGCGCTACTCAATATGCAACAGAGCACTCAACCTAGGGGTAGCAGATTGGCCTTCTGGCAAAGAGTCTGGCCGTTCGCACTGTTGACGGCCATTCTGGTGATCACGGCCGGCACCAGCATTTACATGCTGTCTGCCGTGCGCGGCATTGTTGCCGGCGAAAGCTTCTGGTCCAAATCCCAAAAAGATGCCATCTACTATTTGACACGCTATGCCGAAGCCGGCAACCGCGAGCATCTGGACAAATACCACAGCGCCATGCTGGTGCCACGCGGAGATTCCGATGCCCGCGAGGCGTTGGAGAAAAATCCGCCAGATCTGGCGGCAGCACGCAAAGGCCTTTTGCAAGGAGCCAATCACCCCGATGACATCAATTCGCTGATCTGGTTGCTGCGCAATTTTCGGCATTTCAAATTGATAAAGGAACCCATTTACTACTGGAAACAGGGTGATGAGTACCTGGCCCAACTGGGGCTGTTGGCAACAGAAGTCGAGCAAGGCTATAGCGAAAGCAAGCCGCCAACCAAAGAGACCATCAGGACCTGGAAGCGAGAGATCGGTCTGATCAACAGCGGCGCATCCCCTGCAGCCAAGGCCTTTACCGATTCACTGGGGCAAAGTTCACGCCGCATCGTCTACATTCTTTTGAGCATCAATTGCACCTTGGCCTTGGTGCTGGTCGCGGTCTGGAGTCTGAGCACACACCGTGCGCTGCGCCAGCGATAGCAAACCCAGTCGGTGCTGGATGCCGAAAAAGAACGTGCGCAAGTCACGCTCGCGGCTCTGGGCGATGCCGTGATCACCACGGATGCCCACGGAATGCTCACCTATATCAATCCGGTTGGCATCGGTTTGCTGGGTGCAGGTCAGCAAAGCCCGATTGGCCGCTCACTCAAGCATGTGCTTCAGTTTTACTCCCTGGATTCCAGCTACAGCAGTGAAGTGCTATTGAAGCAACTGCTGAGCGGCGAGGTCACGCGCCGCGACGAGCAGACCCACTGGCTGCGCCGCAACAATCACGGCACGCTGCCGGTCAAGGTGGTGGGCTCGAGCATCAAGAGCGACGGTCTGGTCACAGGCACGGTGATTGTGCTGCGCGATGTCTCGCGGGAGCAGCAGTTCATGGACCAGCTGTCCTGGAACTCCAGCCATGACACGCTGACAGGGCTGGAAAACCGTGGTGAATTCGAGCGCCGGCTGCAGCATCTGCTCAACCAGGGCCGCCATCAGATCAAGCCCTGCTCTCTGCTGTACATCGATCTGGACCAGTTCAAGCTCATCAACGAGACCAGCTCCCATCACGCTGGAGACGAGGTGTTGTGCGAGGTGTCCCGCATGCTGCTGAGCAACCTGCGCGAATCAGACTCGCTGGCCCGCATGGGCGGAGATGAATTCGGCATTCTGCTGGAGAACTGCCCGCCTCAGGCCGCAATGGCGATTGCCGAAAAATTGCGCGCCGCCGCCGAGACCTTACAGGTGCAATGGGGCAACAAAACTCTGCGCACGGGCTTCAGCATGGGCTTGGTGCACATCCCAGGCGATGCCAGCAGCGCAGCCGATTTGCTGCGTCTGGCCGATATGGCCTGCTACCAGGCCAAGGACAAAGGACGCAACAAAGTCTTTGTCTACACCCACAACGACGGCTCCTACAACCGTTATGTCAGCGAAATGGAATGGGTAATGCGCGTGCGCTCGGCACTGGATTCGGACCGGTTTTGCCTGTATGCGCAAACCATTGCACCGCTACAGAATCCCAACGAACGGGGCATGCATTTCGAGGTGCTGCTGCGCCTCAAGGATGAGCAAGGCCAGATCATCGGCCCCGGCGCCTTCATACCGGCTGCCGAGCGTTACGGCATGATGCCCATGCTGGACCGCTGGGTCATCAGCCACGCCCTGCAAAGCCTGGCCCGGCGTCCGGCGGGTTCCCGCCCCGTGGATACCTGTGCCATCAACCTCTCGGGCGCCAGCCTGGATGACGAGGAGCTGCTGCACTTTGTCAAAAAGCAGATTGTGCTGCACGGTATTGCGCCACATTTGCTGTGCTTTGAAATCACCGAAACCAGCGCCATTGCCAACCTCAGCAATGCCACCCGACTGATACAGGCGCTGCGCGCCCTGGGCTGCCGGTTTGCGCTCGACGATTTTGGCGTGGGCATGTCGTCGCTGACCTACCTCAAGCAACTGCCGGTGGACTATGTGAAGATCGACGGCGGCTTTGTGCGCGACATGCTGCAAGAGCCCAGCAACCATGCCATGGTGGAGATGATCAATCGCATAGGCCATATTCTGGGCAAGAAAACCGTGGCCGAATTCGTGGAAAGCCGCGAGATTGCGCAAGCTCTTCAGGCCATGGGTGTGGACTACGGCCAGGGCTATGCCATTGCCCGCCCCACCCCTTTGGTGCCCGAGTACTTTCTGCCAAACTCCGGCGGCGAGCTGCCCCAGTGGTGCGAAGAACTGATCACGCAATGAGCACGCACACCCTGTAAGCCATAAAAAAGCCCGGATGACCGGGCTTTTTTATTGGGAGGGATCAGCGCGGCTTGCGCGGTGCAGAGCCGGGCTTGGCCGCTGCCTTGAACGCCGGTTTGCCTGCGGGCTTGCCACCCTTCACACCGGCGCGCGGAGGCAGGCCGGTATGCTGGCTCAGCATCTGACCGGGCTTGGGCTGGGCGGTTCTGAAGCGCACATCGCCCTGAGGCTCGTTCGATTCCTGGGTGCGGCGACGCACAGCCACGGCCTTGCCTTCCTTGTTGACGGTATAGCCTATGCCACCGCCACTGCCGGACTGGGTGCTGTTTTTCTTGCGGGCACTTTGATAGCTGCCGTCCACCATGGGCTGGAAGGTAGGAATCAGATGCTGCTTGCCGTTGCCGATCAGATCGGAACGGCCCATGGCCTTCAAGGCCTCGCGCAGCATGGGCCAGTTGTTCGGATCGTGATAGCGCAAAAAGGCCTTGTGCAGACGGCGGCGTTTTTCACCACGCACGATGTCCACACGCTCCTCGGCCTCGTCGCGCATCTGGCGGCGCACCTTGGTCAGCGTGTTGCGGCCGCTGTGGTACATGGCCGTGGCGGTGGCCATGGGGCTGGGGTAGAAGGTCTGCACCTGATCGGCGCGGAAACCGTTCTTCTTGAGCCAGATGGCCAGATTCATCATGTCCTCATCGCTGGTGCCCGGGTGGGCGGCAATGAAGTAGGGAATCAGGAACTGCTTTTTACCGGCCTCTTCGCTGAATTTCTCGAACAGCTGCTTGAACTTGTCATAGCTGCCGATGCCGGGCTTCATCATCTTGTTCAGCGGGCCGGCCTCGGTATGCTCGGGCGCGATCTTCAGATAGCCGCCCACATGGTGCTGTACCAGCTCCTTGATGTACTCGGGCGACTTCACGGCCAGGTCGTAGCGCAGGCCGGAGCCGATCAGAATCTTCTTGATGCCGGGCAGCTTGCGCGCACGGCGGTAGATCTTGATCAGCGGAGCATGGTCGGTGTGCAGGTTCTGGCAGATGCCGGGGAACACGCAACTGGGCTTGCGGCAGGCCGCTTCGATCTGCGGGCTCTTGCAGCCCAGGCGGTACATATTGGCCGTGGGGCCACCCAGGTCGGAAATGGTGCCGGTAAAGCCCTTGACCTTGTCGCGAATCTCTTCGAGCTCCTGGATGATGGAGTCTTCCGAACGGCTCTGGATGATCCGGCCTTCGTGCTCGGTGATCGAGCAGAAGGTGCAGCCGCCAAAGCAGCCGCGCATGATGTTGACCGAGGTGCGGATCATCTCCCAGGCGGGAATCTTGGTCTCGCCATCATGGCTGCCCTTGCTGTCGGCATAGCTGGGGTGCGGGTTGCGGGCGTATGGCAGACCAAACACCCAGTCCATCTCAGCCGTGGTCAGCGGAATGGGGGGCGGGTTCATCCACACATCGCGGGCCGTGAGGCCTTCGCCGTGGGCCTGTACTAGCGCGCGGGCGTTGCCGGGATTGGTTTCCAGGTGCAGCACGCGGTTGGCATGGGCGTAGAGGATGGGATCGCTCTTGACTTCCTCGTAGCTGGGCAGACGCAGCACGGTGCGGTCACGCGCAGGCAGCTTGGACTTGCTGCGCAGCGAGAGATTGGGCACGAATTGAATCGTCTGCACCTGGGCCACCGATGCAGCATCTTTTTGGCCTGTAGCGCAAGATGCGCCTGCGCCGGAAGCTACATTTTCAGGAGTATCTCCCTGCGTGCCATCTTCCTTGGAGCAGGTCTGGCCTTGGGCCTCGGCCTGCTCGCTGGTGGTCATATAGGGATTGATATGCGGCTCGACTTCGCCGGGCTCGTCCACCGTGGAGGAGTCGACTTCAAACCAGCCCTCTTCCGAGGCGCGGCGGAAAAACGAGGTGCCGCGCACATCGGTGATGTTCTCCACCGGCTCGCGCGAAGCAATGCGGTGAGCCACTTCGACCAGAGCCCGCTCGGCATTGCCGTACAGCAGGATGTCGCACTTGCTGTCCACCACGATGGAGCGGCGCACTTTGTCGCTCCAGTAGTCATAGTGGGCAATGCGGCGCAGCGAGCCTTCGATGCCGCCCAGCACGATGGGCACATCCTTGTAGGCTTCGCGGCAGCGCTGGCTGTAGACGATGGCGGCGCGATCCGGGCGCTTGCCGCCCACGTCGCCGGGCGTGTAGGCATCGTCGGAGCGAATCTTGCGATCAGCCGTGTAGCGGTTGATCATGGAATCCATGTTGCCGGCCGTCACACCCCAAAACAGGTTGGGCTTGCCCAGCGCCTTGAAGGCTTCGGCGCTGGTCCAGTCGGGCTGGGCGATGATGCCCACGCGAAAGCCCTGAGCCTCCAGCACGCGGCCGATGACCGCCATGCCGAAGCTGGGGTGATCCACATAGGCGTCGCCCGTGACCAGGATGATGTCGCAGCTGTCCCAGCCAAGCTGATCCATCTCCGCACGGGTCATGGGCAGGAACGGCGCCGGGCCAAAGCGCTTGGCCCAGTACGGTTTGTAGCTGGTCAGCGGTTTGGCATCGCGATGAAAAAAGGAAACATCAACCGGGGCGTTCATGTGCAGTGGGCTCTAGCGGCCAGTACGGGGAAAGAACCGGTCAGTGTACGTTTCTCCCCCTGGCCTTGCATGTGCAAGGTCTTGCAAATGCAGGGGCAGGACTTTGAAATTCATAGCAGGCAGCGCATTCGTTGACTGGAAATCAAGCGTTAACAGAGGTCAAATCCAGTCAGCGCATGCGCAACCCACTTTCAAATCCATAGCAAGACCGGTTTTCCCGACGGTCACTCAGTCTTTTTTCGTACCGGTGACCTTGCCCGTCTCGGCATCCAGCCTGACGCTGGTCACCACATTGTCAGCCTGCAGCAGCTTGACCTTGTAACTGGTCTTGCCCCAGTCCGAATCCAACTGGGCCTCCACAGGCTTGCCTGGCGTGTGGGCCACGGCGGCATCCACGGCCTGGGCCAGCGTGATCTGGGCCTCGGCCAGATACTTGGTGTGCTTGCGTTCGGCCTTGCCCTTATTCTTTTCAATCGCTGCATCGCCGGTGGCGGCATTCACGCGCAGCTTGATTTCTTCGTTGGCCGGCGACACCAGCGTCACCGAGTAGTAGGGCGTCGCGCCTTTCTTGCCGGCTTCCAGCTCGGCCTCTATGACTTTGCCGGGAGCCACAGTCTGGGCTTTTTCCATGGCCTGCGTGATGCCCACGGCTGTCGTTGCGGTAAGGGCCTGCCACTCGGCCGCGGATTTGGCCATGGCAGGTGCGCCAGCCAAACCCAGAACAATGCTCAAACCCAAGGCGGTGCTGCTCAGTTTCATTTATTCATCTCCTGATCAACGGTAAAGCAATTGAAAACCGGCCTGCCGAAGCGGTATTCGCGGCATGCAAAACCGGGCTCAAGCGCCAGCGGCCTTGCTTGCCTGTTGCAAAAATACAGGCCTGCCTACCCTTGTAACCCCATCGGCCTTCTATAGCCAGCCTAGTTGCTCAATAAATAAGTACAAAAAACCGGCAATTCAAGAGTTCAAGCCATACAACGCAACAAAAAAGCCCGCCAGGCAGTTGCACCGGCGGGCTTTTAAAACGGCATTGCTGCGCAGCGGCTTACAGATCTCGCTGAGCGGCGGCAATCAGTTCGCCAACCAGCCCGGCATCGCCAAGGCGATTGGCGGCCAGCAGCGCCAGCTTGACCAGAAAGAGTTCGGATTTTTCCGCCCCCACGGCATCGATCGCCGTGGCCAGCTGGTCGTACACGGTTTCCAGAGCGCCGATATCCAGGCCGGCCGCTGAAGCCAAAGTGTTTGCTGTTGTCATGGGATTCTCCTCGTGGTTCAGGCGGGCAGCGCCAGATTGAAAGCAGCTTGCAGGCGGTTGGCGTCCAGCGCCATCCAGCGGGCGCAGACATGCTGGTCGGGCCGCAGCAGATAGGCCGCACCCTTGGCCATCACGCCATAGCGGGCGCGGCAGCTGCCGTCCCCATCGTGCAGTGTCAGATCTGCTCCCTCCACAGCCGCCACCGGCTGGCTGCTCACGGCAATCAGGCCCACGCCCACGCCTCTGGCCTTCACGCCATCGACCACCCGACGCAGTTCGGCGGGAACGGCCGCACCATCGTTGAAGTACAGCAGATCAAAACCGCCGCCCAGATGGTCGAGCAGATAGCTGTCGGCCGCAAAACGCACGTTGACGGGCGGCGCGCCATGGGCCGGGCCGGCCTTGAACAGCAGATTGTCGTCACCCACGCTGTTGAGCGGAGACTGGGCGTACTCGTGCGGGCGCGAGGTGCGCCAGTGGTAGAGCGGCCCGACAAAAGGCTGGCTCAGCGACAGCGACAGCACGGCATCGCGCAGCAATCTGAAGCCGCGGGTGGGCGGCGCCATAAAGCGCGTGCTCTTGCCGGCTTCCTCCACAATCTCGCGGGCCGCGCCCACGCGCTCGCTGCTATAGCTTTGCAGCAATTGAGGGCTGGCCGCGCCCTTGGCCACCAGGGCCAGGCGCCAGCCCAGGGCCTGCGCATCCTGAAAGCCGGTATTGGCGCCGCGCACGCCAAAAATAGGCAGCATATGGGCGGCATCGCCGGCAAAGATCACGCGGTCGTGTACGTAATTGGGCAAGGTCAGAGCGCGGGCCGAGTAGACCGAACTCCAGTCCATCTCCCAGGGTGTCCCGCCAAAACCTATCATCTCCAGCTGGGCATCGATGCGGGCCTTGAGCGACTCGGGCTTGAGCGCATCTTCGGGGTCTTCACCGGCGGGCAGCTGATAGTCCACACGCCAGATACCATGCGGCTCGCGGTGCATGAGTATGGTGTTACCGGGGTTCCAGCTGGGGTCGAAAAACGCCAGGCGCTCGGTAGGCAAAGGCAGGTCAATGCGGATATCGGCGATCACAAACCGGCCTTCGTAGGAAGCGCCTTCCATCTGCAGATGCATGGCGCTGCGAATTCCCGAACGCGCGCCGTCGCAGGCCACCAGCCAGTCGGCTTCCAGCGGGTAGCAGCCCTCAGGCGTGTCCACCTCGGCAACGGCTTTGCCGCCCACCTGCTCCACCCGATTGACCCGGTTGCCCCAGCGCAGCTCGATCAGCGGATGGGCCTGCACGGCATCAACCAGATACTCCTCCAGATACTGCTGCTGCAGATTGATCATGGGAAAGAAACGGTCATCGTCGGCGCGGGCGTTTTCCATGCGGAACACACGCTGCCCGCGGTAAATGCTGTTGCCAAAGCACCAGGGCAAGCCGGTCTCCGTCACGCGGTGGGCCACGCCGACCTGCTGCAGGATTTCCATGGAGCGGCGCGTGAACACGATGGCGCGGCTGCCTTCAGATACCTGCAGCTCCGATTCCAGCACCACGCAGCGCTGGCCGTGGCGGGCGATCTCCAGCGCCGTGGTCAGGCCCACGGGGCCGGTACCGACGATGACGATGGGATGGCTTTGCGCGCCTGGGTGCTCGGATGGCAGCCAGGGCTGGTTGACGCGGTACTGGTAGTAAATCGAGCGGCGAGGCTGGGCATAAGGCTGGTGCATATCTTGTCTCCTGAGGCTGCGCGGCCGTCTGTTCGCTTGGCTTGCGTTTTTCCGGCGCGCCTTGATCGGCCTTCTCACGGGCTTGAAGCCAAGTGTAGAAAAGCCGCTCTATCGGGATGTCACCATATGAGGACATGAAAGCGCCGGCTTGCCATGCGCCAAAGGATTTTAAATAAAACAAGACTCAAGAGCAGGCGCATCATGCGCAAGCTGCTATCAAAACAGCTTTAAACCTCTGCCGGCTCCATCAGCAAGGCAAACAGCTCGCGCTGGCCTTGTACGCCCAGCTTGGCGCAGACGCGCTTGATATAGGTGCGGGCGCTGCTCACGGTAATTCCCAGGCACTGGGCCAGCGCATCGGCATCCAACCCCTGGGCCAGGGCGCGCACCACATCCAGGTCGCGCGGCGTGAGCTGCTCGAAGCGCTTGCTCAGCCGTGCCAACACCAGGCCGACCAGATCGTCCTGCAGCGTCTGGCCCGCGTAGTGCAATCGCATGGCCTGCATGACCAGGGGCGCAAACGTCTCGATCAGCGCAATCGCGCCCGCATCAAACACCCCGTGCTCCTCGCCCCGGTAGAGATTGACCGACAGCCAGCGGGCGTTTTCCTGCAAGTACAGCAAGGACACGCGCTCGGCAATGCGCGGCAGCGTGTAGCAGATCTGGCGGTACTCGGGGTGCTGAACATCGCCCGGCCCCTGGCGGTGCAGCCACACGCGTGGCTTGGCATGCGGGTCCTTGGCCAGCCGCGCAAGCTCGGCCTTCATCACCTGCTGGGAGCCGTCCAGAGGGTAAAAGCGCTCGCTGTAGTCCTGCGAAATCATGGGCAATGCACCGGTACGCGCTCTGTCGCCCATGCCCACCACGCGCGGGCGCGCCATGCCCTGAAAGGAAAAAATCGTGCACTGGGCAAGCGGCACCTGGCGGCCCAGCAAATGCAAGATCTGCTCGGCCACGCCATCACTGCTGCTGCGCCCCACTTTTTCCATCAAGGCTGTGACATCGGCCAGCGCCACGGGCAGCACGGCCGTCTGGGCTGCTGCGGGCAGCAGCATCCAGTGCGAGGCCTGGACTTGATTCGCGCTTGGATTGACGGCATTCATGGTGAGGAGGCGTGGCGGCAAGAAACGGTGAGGCAGCCCGCATTGTCAAGCCAGTCGCCCATGAAAAATCCGGCTGCCACCTGGGTGAGCCGCCGGATTTTTCATGGAAAGAGCAAGACATTCAAACCGGAGCGACGGCTGGCCAGCTACCACTCGCCCACGTCGCGAATGCGCTGCACCCAGTCGACCTCCTCTTCGGGCTGCACACCTGCCACCCACTGTCCATTGCCTTGCTCCCATTCCAGAGGGGGCGGAGACAGATGTTCGCGGCCAAAAGTATGTTCATTGGCAGGAAGCTCGATGCGATGCGGTGTGGTCATGGCAGTCTCCTTTGCTGCAAAGCGTACGCCAGTCGCCCTGCAAACAGTGTAGGAAAAAGAATCTGTGGCGTGTCTACCTCATCTGGCGGGCACGTCAGCCCCGGCCATTGCCCTGCCGCTTTGGCGGCACGGCCTTGACTACAGGCAGCAAACCAAGCGTCCAAGCTGTACGCACCGGCTTTTGCGGCTATGCTGCGGCCCGCTATGCCCCAGACTCTACGCACCCCCGCCCACAGTGATTTGCTGATCAAGAAAAGCCGCTTCATCGGCTGCGTGCAACCCATGACGGACCGCGCCAGTGCACAGGCCGTGGTCGATGCTTTGAGGCGCGAGCACCCGGGCGCAGCCCATGTCTGCTGGGCCTTGCTGGCCGGCGGTCAATCGGCGGCCGTGGATGATGGCGAGCCCAGCGGCACGGCGGGACGGCCCATGCTGGACGTGCTGCGCCATCAGGATCTGGAAGGCGTGCTGGCCACCGTGGTGCGCTATTTTGGAGGCGTCAAACTGGGAGCAGGCGGACTGGTGCGCGCCTATACCGATGCTGTCGCCCAAGCCTTGCTGACGGCCGAAAAAGTGGCGATTCGCCGCATGCAGACGCTGTGCTGCACCGTGCCTTATGCACTGGAAGGTCTGGTGCGCCGCCAGATCGAGCAAGCAGAGGCCGAGCTGCTGCAGGTGGAGCATGGCAGTCTGGTGACGCTGCACTTTTGCCTGCCCGAGGCGCAAGCGCAGGAGTTTATGGCCAGACTCAATGAAAGCGGCCAGGGCCGCGTGGGTTGGATAGAGCACCAAGCCTGACGCCCCGACGCCGCACGCAATATGCAGCGCAAGGCGGCTTGGCCAGGGCTGTTTAGTCGGCCAGCACCACGCCCAGCTTGGCGAGCTTGGATGCCAGCACATCACGACGGCGCATGGCTTTGGACGCTGTTTCACTTGCCGTTGCAATCGCTCTGGGGCCCTTGGTTGCCACCACCTGGATGAGTGCGGTTTTCTTGGCTGCCTCGGCAGCGACCTTGCGGTAGCTGGCGATCAGTGCAGCATGTGGATTGGCTTGGTTCACGGGAACTCCTTGTTTAACAACGCGCATTGTTGCGTCTAAACACCGGCCTGCATCCAACAAATCCGTTTTAAGCCGCAATTTCATACTTTGCAGCGCCATCCGCTCCAGCCCGGCATGGAAAACAAGACTGCATCGCGGTAATCTGGGAGCTTCATCGGGTTCAACGCGCCAAGCGCAAAGGAGTCACGCATGCTGGACTGGAACGAATACCGCAAGGAACTGGCGGGCCGACTGGGCGAGTTTTCACAGCTGTCGCCCGGCACCATGGAAGGCTACAAGGCCCTGGCCGCCGCCGGCAGCAAGACCGGCCATCTGGATGCCAAAACCCGCGAGCTGATTGCCATCGCCGTGGGCGTGACCACGCGCTGCGACGGCTGCATTGCCGTGCATACCAAGGCCGCCAAGGCTGCCGGCGCCAGCAAGGAAGAAATTGCCGAAGCCCTGGGCGTGGCCGTGGCTCTCAATGCCGGTGCGGCCATGGTGTATTCGGCCCGCGCGCTGGATGCGCTGGGCGAGTAAAGCAAGCGCCTGAGGAAAAAACGGCCGGCCCAACGCAGCGCCTCGCCGTTTTTTCAAACCACTCAAATCGAGCTGCCGCTCACCATTTGTTCCGCCATGGCACAAGTGCTTGTGCGCTACGGTGCTTCATCTTTGCCGCCCAATGCTTCAGACTTGGCGTCTTCTTCAAGGACAAAAACATGAGTATTCCCGCATTTGGCGTCGGCACTTTCCGCCTCAAAGATCAAGTCGTTATCGATTCCGTGCGCAATGCGCTCGATCTGGGCTACCGCGCCGTGGATACGGCACAGATTTACGGCAATGAAGCCCAGGTGGGCCAGGCGCTTGCCGAAAGCGGCGTGGCACGCGATGCGCTCTTTGTCACCACCAAGATCTGGACCGACAACTACAGCCAGGCCAAGCTGATCCCCAGCCTGCAAGACAGCCTGAAAAAGCTGCGCACCGACTATGTGGACTTGACGCTGATCCACTGGCCGGCGCCCGGCAACGGCGTGGAGCTGGAGGAATTCATGGGCGCACTGGCCCAGGCCAAGGCCCAGGGGCTGACGCGACAAATCGGCATTTCCAACTTCAACATCGAGCTGACCCGCCAGGCCATTGCCGCCGTGGGCGCGGGCGAAATTGCCACCAACCAGATCGAGCTGAGTCCCTATCTGCAAAACCGCCAATTGACGGCGTTTCTCACCGAACAAGGCATTCAGACCACCTCGTACATGACGCTGGCCTATGGCAAGGTGCTCAAGGATGCGGTGCTGGCCGAGATTGCCGCCAAGCATGAGGCCACTGTGGCCCAGGTCGCACTGGCCTGGGCGCTGCAGCTGGGGTATGCAGTGATTCCCTCATCGACCCGACGCGAGAATCTGGCCAGCAATCTGAAGGCGCGCGAGCTCCAACTCGATGCCGACGATATGGCGCGCATCGCCCAGCTGGAGCGCAACGGCCGCGAGGTCAACCCCGAGGGACTGACACCCGTCTGGGATTGATGGCTGAGCGTTGAACACCGGGAAAAACAGCTTGCAGCGCTTTTATCAATTGCGCTGCAAGCTATTGATTCAATAGCAAACTAACCATCCACGGGATGCAGCGGCGTCTGTAGCGTCAGCTGATAAAAAGCCAGATCCAGCCAGCGGCCGAATTTGAAGCCCACCTGCGGCATCTGGCCCACATGCGCAAAACCCAGGCGTTTGTGCAAGCCGATACTGCCCTCGTTGGCGGCATCGATGGCACCCACGATGGTGTGCACATCGCCACGGCGGCGGGCCTCGGCAATCAGCAAATCCATCAGCTGCCTGCCCAGGCCCCGCCCGCGGTGCTCGGGGTGCACATAGACCGAATGCTCCACCGTGTACTTGTAGGCCGGATAGGCGCGAAAACTGCCGTAGCTGCAAAAGCCCAGCAACTGGCCCTCGGTGTCCTCTATGCCTATTACCGGCCACTGGCCGGCGCGCTTGGCCTCAAACCAGCTCACCATGTTTTGCGCCGTGCGCGGCTGGTAGTCATAAAGCGCGGTGGAATGAACGATGGCGTCGTTCAAGATATCCAAAATCGCACCCGCGTGGCGCTCATGTGTGCATTGCACAATCTTCAGTTCATTCACAGATCTCTCCGGCTGCAGGGCCTGCGCTGCATCATGCCACTGCCAGCCGCCGCTTTTGGCAAATTGCACGTGGTGCAGCGTGGCGCTCGCACCACCGACGGCTTGACCGCTGGCCTGCTCTGCCTACAATCGCCCACTTTGCACCATTCACGAGGTCTTACACCCATGCGCTATTGATGCCGCCGTCTTGCTGACGGCCACCTCCCCACTCCCTGTTTCACCGCGTGCACGACTTGCAGCGGCCTCCATGGCACAGGGGATGTCTGGCATTCATCGCTTGGGTTTTTATGACCGAACCTCGTTTGACGCTTCATGGCGTCTCTTATGTGCTGCCTACGGGCAAAACGCTTTTCTCTGATTTATCCGCCAGCTTTGGCGCGCAACGCACCGGCCTGGTCGGTCGCAACGGCGTGGGCAAAAGCCTGCTGGCGCGCATTCTGGCCGGCGAGACCGCGCCCAGCAGCGGCAGCGTGGCCCGTTCGGGCCGCGTGCATTATCTGGCGCAAGATCTGCTCCAAACCAACGCTGATCAGACCGTGGCCACTCTGGCCAGCCTGCAGCCCACATTTGACGCATTAGCCCGCATAGAGCAAGGCAGCTGCGCCGACCACGATTACGAGTTGCTGGCCGAGCGCTGGGACATACGCCCGCAATTGCAGGCCGCGCTGCACGCCGCTCATTTGACTGGCCTGCATGCAGACGCCCCTACCCGGCAACTAAGCTGCGGCCAGGCCATGCGCGTGGCCCTGGTGGGCGCTCAGCTATCGGGTGCGGATTTCCTGATTCTGGATGAGCCCAGCAACCACCTGGACGCCGCCCACCGCAGCGCCCTGGCCATGCAGCTGCGCCATTGGCGTGGCGGCCTGCTGCTGATCAGCCATGACCGCAGCTTGCTGAACGCCATGGATTGCATGGCCGAACTGGCATCAAACGCCCTTACCTTCTATGGTGGCAGCTATGATTTTTACTTGAACAGCAAACGGCAGCAGGAACAGGCCGCGCTGCAGACGCTGACCCAGGCCAAGCTCGAGCGCGACCGCCAAGAGCGCAGCTTGCATGAGCAACAGCAGCGCCAGCAACGCCAGCAGGCAGCGGCGAACCGGGCCGGCAAGAACGCAAATCAGGCCAAGCTGCTGCTGGGCACGCAAAAAGCACGCAGCCAGGCCACGGCCGGGCGGCTGGCCCAGCAACAGACCCAGGCCAGAGAGGCTGCGCAGCAGCGCGTGCGCGAGGCAGCCCAGTCCATTGACTGGCAGGCCGCCAGCATTTACCTGCATGTGCCGCCGCTGCAGGAGTTGCTGCCGCCAGAGCGTGTGGTGACAGCACTCGACGCCGTGCAACTGCCCTGGAGTTCCCAACTACCAGCGGTTTCGCTGCGCTTGCAGGCGGGCCAGCGCATCGCCATCACCGGGCCCAATGGCTGCGGCAAATCCACGCTGCTGCGGGTGCTGGCAGGCGAGATAGAGCCGCTGCAAGGCAGGCGCCAGATGACTGCCTCTTTTGCCTGGCTGGACCAGCGGCTGAGCAGCCTGGACGATGAGCTGTCGGTGATCACTCAGCTGCAACAGGCAGCACCACGCACGCCGCAGGGATTACAGCGCATGCGCCTGGCCCAGTTGGGGCTCAATGCCAGCCATATGGATCAACCATGCCGTTTGCTCAGCGGGGGCGAGCGCCTCAAAGCCGCTCTGGCCTGCGCGCTCTACCGCGATGCAGCGCCGCAGATGCTGCTGCTTGACGAGCCGGACAATCACCTGGATCTGCCCTCGCAACAGGCGCTGCAAGCCATGCTCTGCCAATACCCGGGCACGCTGGTACTGGTCTCGCACGACGAAGCCTTGCTGCAGGCTCTGCAGCTGACGCACCGCCTGGCGATCAGCGAAGCCGGATGGGAGCTGCTGGCGGTGTAAGCCGCTTCAGCTAAAGCCGCCATGCTCCAGCCGCCACCATTTGGGCAGCAGCGCCTGGACATCTGCTCTCTGGAATCTGTCGTCCATCAGCACCACCACGCCGCGGTCGCTTTCGGTGCGTATCACCCGGCCGGCAGCCTGCACCACCTTGCGCAGGCCGGGGTAGAGGTAGGTGTAGTCATAGCCCTGGGCCTGCCTATGCGCCTGTTTATGTGCCGCATCACGGCCCCAATAGTCGTCAAGCGCCTGCTTCATGGCCTCGTTCACCGGGTTGACCTGGGGCAGGCCCAGCGTGGCGACAAAAGCGCCTATCAAGCGGCTGCCGGGCAGGTCCACACCTTCTGAAAACACCCCGCCCAGCACCGCAAAGCCTATGCCCCGCCCGCCTTGTACAAAGCGCGCCAGAAACTGGGTGCTGCTGGCATCGTCCATGGCCGGGGTCTGGCTCCACATGGGCAGGCCGGGGTGAAGCCTGGCCAACTCCTGCGCCACCTGCTGCAGATAGTCGAAACTGCTGCAAAAGCACAGATAGTTGCCCGGCTTCAGCGCAAACTGGCGCGCCACGATATCGGCAATCGGTTGCAAAGAGGCCTGGCGGTCGTGCCAGCGGGTGGAGATATGGCCGGCCACCTGCACGCTGAGCTGCTCGGCCTTGAACGGCGCATCCACCTCCAGCCAGGCTGTATGCGCGGGCAGGCCCAGCATGTCGCAGTAAAACTGCGGCGGGCTCAGCGTGCCCGAAAACAGCACGCTGGTATGCGCGGCCGCGTGGCGCTGCAGCAGATGGGGAGCGGGCACCACATTGCGAATGCACAGCGTGGAAAACGGCGCCCGGGCGGCAGAGCCTGCATAAGCGGAACGGCGCGGCAGCACCGTAGCCAGGCTGATATCGAACAGCGCATGCGGCCCGAAGGACTCGGCCAGCGACTGAAACTGCAGCAGCTCCCAATACAGGGCCAGCACCGGGTCGGCAGGCGGCAGGGGCTGATCGGCCTGCACTTCGGCAATGGCGCTGATCGCACGCTGCACGGCGTTCAAAAGACTGCTTGGCGGCTCGGCATAGCTTTGGTAGTTGTGATGCTGCGCCTTGTTCAAGGCATTCCAGGCCCGGTTGAGGCCGTCCAGCGCTTTTTTCACCCTGCCCTGCGCCTGCTTGCGCGCCGCATGCAGCGCAAACTGCGAAAGCTCGGCCGTGTACATGCGCCGCGCACGGTCCAGCAGGTTATGGGCTTCGTCCACCAGCACGGCCGCCTTCCAGCCCTGGGCCTGGGTCAGCGCATACAGCATGGCGCAGCTGTCGTAGTAATAGTTGTAGTCACCCACCACCACATCGGCCCAGCGCGCCAGCTCCTGCATCAGGTAATAGGGGCAGATGCCATGGGCCAGCGCCACCGAGCGCACGGCCGGAGCATCCTGCACAGCCAGGCTGACCGCCTGCTCGCGTGCCGCAGGCAGGCGGTCGTAAAAGCCCTGGGCCAGCGGGCAGGAGTCGCCGTGGCAGGCCTTGTCCGGGTGCTCGCAGGCCTTGTCTCTGGCCTGCAGGTCCAGCACCCGCAAAACACCGGGCGCTGTAGTCTGCTGCAGCTGTGCCAGCGCATCCAGCGCCAGGGCGTGGCCTGTGGTCTTGGCGGTCAGGAAAAACAGCTTGTCCAGCCCCTGGCCGGGCATGGCCTTGAGCAGCGGGAAAATCGTGCCCAGGGTTTTGCCAATGCCTGTAGAGGCCTGAGCCATCAGGCTGCGCCCGCAGGCTTTTGCGTCGCCTGGTTCATCGCCTGGTCTATCGCGTGACTGATCGCCTTGGCTATCCGCTGACGCTGGCGATACTGTCGTGCGATACACGGCCACAGCCAACTGCCGCTGCCCGGAGCGAAACTGCGCATGCGGAAAGTCCAGCGCCTGCAAGGCGGTGTTGCGCTGCGCCCGATGCGCCGCTTCGCCGCGCGCCCAAGCCAGGTAGCGCTGGCACTGGCTGTCGAAAAACAGCTGCAACTCATCGGCGGTGTAGAGGCTGCTAAGCACGGTTTCCTCGCCGCTGCCCACATGGAAATACACCAGCGCCACATTGATCTGCGCCAGCTGCCGCGCCTGGCACAGCAGATACGCATAGACCTTGGCCTGGGCCCAGTGCAAGGCGCGGTGGTTGGGGCGTATGCCGTCCAGCGTGCCGCGATAGGTCTTGATTTCTTCGAGCCGGCAGGCTGCTACATCAAAACCATCGGCCCGGCCCTGAACCCACAGTTCCTGGTATTGCCCGCCAAGGTTGATTTCTGACTCGTAGCCCGCAGCGCGGCGGCGGCGCACCGTGGCATGACCTTCCATGCCTTCCAGCGAAGTGGGCGATGGCGTGAAGCGCAGGTCCAGATCGCCGCTACGGGCCGTGAATTCGCACAGAGCGCGAACGCCGACCACGGCTGGCGCGCTGCTGTGATCGGTGGCTTCAGCGCTCAAGCGCCCTCCGCAGGCAGTCCATCACTCCACTGCACATGGCAGACGCTGACCGGCAGCCCGTGATCCGTGCAATACGCCAGCCAGCGAATCTGGTTGTCCTGCAGTTTGTCGCCTGGCCCCTTGACTTCCACCAGTTCATAACGCGGCCGTTCCTGCTCCCGCGCTGGCCAAAAGCGCACCAGATCGGGAAAGCCGGTGCGGTTGCCCTTCACATCCTGCAGCAGCCGGGCAAAAAACAGCTGCAGATGGGCGGCCGGAATGCAGTCCAGCGCCAGAGCCAGCAACTCCTCGCTCAGCGTGCCCCAAAAGACAAACGGCGACTGCAGGCCCTGCTTTTCGGCAAAGCGCTGGGCAATCACGCGGCGGTAGCTGCCGTCTGCCAGCGCCTGCAAACAGGCATCGAATAGCGCCTGGCGGCGCGGCACAAAATCGGGGGCACTCAGATCGGCCGGGCCGCTTTGAAAAGGGTGAAAAAACGCGCCCGGCAGCGGCGCAAAGATGGCGGGCCAGCACAGCAGGCCAAACAGCGAGTTGATCAGCGCGTTCTCCACATAGAACACCGGCGCCTGCCCGGACTGCCAGTGATCGCGCAGCGCGTACTCCACGGCCATCGGCTCGGCCGGCAAAGCCAGCGTCACATCAGAGCACAGCCCAGCCACGGCAGGGGCCAGTGCGGCCGCGCGCCGGCGTTTCTCCTGGGCTGCGCCCGCCCCTGTGCTGCGACGCAGCCGCGGCAGCATGCGGGCAATGCGCTGGGCCTCTTCCTCACTTTCAGGAGCAGACTGTGCAAGCTCTGCAAGGGCTAGCGCTTGATTGAACTGTTCAAGCCGCTCCAGCACCCGAATCCGGCGGTGGCGCGCGCCCGGGTAGTTGCAGCGCGCATAAAGGCTCTGGGCCAGGGTCCAGTTCTGTGCCCGCTCGCAGGCCTGGCCCAGCTGCATCAAGAGCTTGGCGCGGCGCTTTTCCAGCCAGGGGTTGGCGCTCTGGTATTGAGCCAGCGACTCATTGAGCGCCGCCACGTCTGCGCCTTCGTCCAGCGCCTGGCGACAGGCCGAAAGCGCCAGATAGACATCCACATCGCAGCGCTGCTGAAACGCCCGCGAGCCGGCATCGAACGCTACGCTCTCGTAGCGAAACACGCCCAGATCGGCCAGCACAAACTCCGACCAGTCCTGGTAGAGATTGCCAAAGAACATCAGCCTGAAGCGCTCGCATAGCTCGCCCACCATCAGGCGCCAGACCGGCTCGGCGGCCTGCGGGTGCCACTGGGCATAAGCTCTGTCACCCTGCTGAGCGCTTTGCACCAGCGCCAGCATTTCGCTTTTGCGCAGGCTGGGGCTGATGGTGAAGCTGATAGCAGGACTGGTACCGGAGCTGGTAACGAGGCTGCTGGGGAAATCTCTCAGAATCTGCAGCAGCTCGGGCTTGGTATGCAAGCCAAACAGCTCGGCCGCCGTCATGGGCTGAGCATCGTCAATCCAGCCTTCCTGACGCAATGGCTGTGCTGCATCGGCCAGCGCTGGGATTTCCTCGTACACCAGCTTATCGGCCCTGAACCAGGGCCCACGCCGCATGATCATGCGCACCAGCAGCGCTTGCGAGGCCTGGGGCAGCTGGGCAAAACGCGTCATGAACTGCAGCTCTTGGACGCTCAGCAGATCGCCATAGCGCTGGCCCAACCAGTCCAGCGCACGCTGAAAGTTGTGCAGATAGTAAAAGCGATGGGGGGGCGGCGTGCTCAAGCGATCACCTGAGAGGAATGAAATCGGCTTAACTGTGAATTTATACAGTTAATCATAGCAAAGCCGCCAAACCCCACTTAAAAGCCTGCATCAAACTGCTCTCAACCCATGCTCTTGATGCAGTCTTGATAGCAAGCTGTGCAATCCATACAAGGGCTTGATGGCGTGATTCCTATATTCAAGGCCTCACCACCACGGGCGGCTGTGCCCCGCCTTTTTGTATGAAACCTGTCGCCATCCTCCAGCATGAAGCTTCGCAAGGCCCTGGCATCTTGCTCGATCATCTGCGCCGGCAAGACCTGGCCTATGTGCTGATAGACCCCTGCGCCGAGGGCTCGGCACCGGCCCGTGCGCGAGACTACAGCGGCATCATCGTACTGGGCAGCAACCACTGTGCCAACGAGCAGCTGCGCTGGATTGAGGATGAACGCTGCCTGCTGCAAAACGCACTGGCCTGTGATGTGCCGGTGCTGGGCCACTGCTTTGGCGCGCAGATGCTGGCCCGCGCCATGGGTGCCCGCGTCTGGCGCAACCCCTGCCCCAATATAGGCTGGAGTTCGATATGGACCACGCGCGAAGCCCAGCAACAGATGCGCCTGCCCAGCCAGGCCACCATCTTCAACTGGCATTACGACACTTTTGAAATCCCCAAAGGCGCCAGCCGCACCATGGTGGGCACGCATTGCCTGAACAAGGGCTTCCGCCATGGGCGCCATTGGGCGTTTCAAGGCCACCTGGAGGTGACGGAGCAAAGCATCAAGCAGTGGTGCCGCACCGGCCATGAGGAATTGCTGCTGGCGCACGGCCCCGGGGTGCAGAGCGAGGCGCAGATTCTGTCTCAGCTGCCTGTCCATCTGGGCCAGTTGCATGCCATGGCGCTGCGCAGCTACAGCGCCTGGACGGCTCAGCTGCGACCAGGCCATTCACCGCATTTTTTGGAACAAAAAACCGACCCAGCCCTTGATTATCAATCGCCTCTAGCTAGACAAACCATAGCAATATTGGCGCAAGCCACGCGCTAGAGCAGCGGTCAGCCACGCATCAAAGCCGGCACAGCGACTCTAGACGCCCCAGTCCTTCAAGCTCGGCAGCACCGCCTTGGCGGCCGCATAGCCTTCATCGATGGCTTCCCGGGCACGATGAAAGTCCAGCAGGCCGATATGCGCCACCTTGGGCGCGATCAGCACTTCGGAGGGATCGCCCGCCATGCGGCTGCGCGTGATGCGCATCTGCATGATGTTGACGCTGGACATGACCACGTTGAGCAGCGAGGGAATGTTCTGCTGCAGCTCTTCATCGTTTTTGTGAATGCCGCGCTTGAGTACCGAGGAGGAAAACGACTTCACGCTGGTCATGGAGCTTTTCCACTTGCCGCTCCAGCCCATGGGCGGCACATTGGCATTGAACATGCCCGCTGGCGGCTCCAGATCGGTAAAGGCCGGTTCCGGCTCGGCCGCTTGCTGGGCCTGCGGTTTGCCGGGCCTGGCCGCGGCGGCGCCCATGCCGACCGCATTTCTGTTGCGGCGCATGAGGTCGGCATTCAAGTCCACGGCAATCACCACATCGGCGCCCATGGCCCGCGCCAGCGAGACCGGCACGGGATTGACCAGACCGCCATCGACCAGCAAGCGTCCGTCGCGAATCACCGGCGTGAACAGGCCGGGCAGAGCAATCGAGGCGCGCACGGCATCTGCAATCGAGCCTTTGCGCAGCCAGACTTCGGCGCCGGTATGCAGATCGGTGGCCACACAGCCAAAGGGGGCTGCCAGCTCCTCCATGGTTTCCTGCACAAAATGCTCGCGCCAGAACTCGATGATTCTCTCGCCCTTGAGCATGCCGCTGCCCAGGTTGAAGTCCATAAAGCCAAAGACCTTGCGCATGCCCAGGCCCAGCACCCACTCCTCGAAACGGTCCATCTCCCCGGCCGCATAAGCGGCTCCGACCAGAGAGCCTATGGAGGTGCCGCAGACGATATCGGGTTGGATACCGGCCTCGCGCAGAGCGCGCAGCACGCCAAAGTGGGCCCAACCGCGTGCCGAGCCACTGCCCAAAGCCACGCCCACCACGGGTTTACGTGCAATCACGGTGATACATCCCTCTTGTTCTGCGTTGCCGCAGCATTGTCTTTGTCCATCAGGCGGCCGGCGATGCCGGCGTCTGGCCCTTGAGCAGCGCCAGCATACCGGCTTCGTCCAGCACGGCCACGCCCAGCTCCTGGGCCTTGACCAGCTTGCTGCCGGCCTCGGCCCCGGCCACCACATAGCTGGTTTTCTTGCTCACCGAGCCGGAGACCTTGGCCCCGGCCGCCTCCAGCATATCCTTGGCCTCGTCGCGCGAGAGCGTGGGCAGAGTGCCGGTCAACACCACCGTCATGCCGGCCAGCACCTGGGCCGCCTTCTCGGGCGGTGCACCCTCTTCCCAGTGCACGCCGCAGGCCCGCAGCTGCTCCACCACCTCGCGGTTATGGGGCTGGGCAAAAAAAGTGTGAATGCTGTCGGCCACCACCGGCCCCACGTCGGGCACCTGCAGCAAGGCCTCGACATCGGCATCCATGATGGCGTCCAGCGTGCCGAAGTGGCGCGCCAGATCCTTGGCCGTGGCCTCGCCCACATTGCGTATGCCCAGGCCGAACAAAAAGCGCTGCAGCGTGGTGTGCTTGGATTTCTCCAGCGCCGCCAGCACGTTCTGGGCCGATTTCTCCGCCATGCGGTCCAGAGACGCCAGTGCCGTCAGCCCCAGGCGATACAGATCGGGCAGGACCTTGACCACCTGGGCGTCCACCAGCTGATCGACCAGCTTGTCGCCCAGGCCTTCGATGTCCATGGCGCGACGGGCCGCGAAGTGCAGGATTGCCTCCTTGCGCTGCGCGCCGCAGAACAGCCCGCCCGTGCAGCGGTGGTTGGACTCGCCCTTCATGCGCACCACGGCGCTGCCGCAGATGGGACAGTTTTTGGGCATGTGAAAGTTGGGCACATAAGGCTGGCGAGCAGCGGGCACGGTTTGGCCGCCGGGCCGTCCCAAGGCCAAACCAGCCCCCTCGGGGGGCAGCGAGGACACGCCAGTGCCGAGCGTGGGGGTCATGACGCGCCCAACCACCTCGGGAATCACATCGCCAGCCCTGCGAACGATGACGGTATCGCCTACGCGCACGCCTTTTTTGCGGATATCAAAGATGTTGGACAAGGTGGCGTTGGTCACGATCACGCCGCCCACGGCCACGGGCGCCAGTCTGGCCACGGGCGTGAGCTTGCCGGTGCGCCCCACCTGCACATCGATGCTTTCCATCAGCGTGGGCATTTCCTGGGCCGGATATTTGTGGGCCACGGCCCAGCGCGGCTCGCGTGACTTGAAGCCCAGCTGGCGCTGCAGCGCCAGAGAATTGACCTTGTAGACCACGCCGTCGATCTCGTAAGGCAGAGCATCGCGCTCGGCACCCAGGCGCTGGTGAAACGCTACCAGTTCAGAAGCACCGCGCGCAACACACACCTGGGGTGCGACCGGAAATCCCCATGATTTCAGCGTTTGCAGCATGGCGTAATGCGTGCCGAAATCCGGCCCGCCTTGCGCAGGCGGCGTGATCTCGCCCAGACCATAGGCAAAAAACGACAGCGGCCGCTGGGCGGCAATGCCCGAATCGAGCTGGCGCACCGACCCCGCCGCCGCATTGCGCGGATTGGCAAAGGTCTTGGCTCCGGCAGCGCTCTGGCGCTCGTTGAGCTTTTGCAGATCGGCGCGGCCCATATAGACCTCGCCGCGCACTTCGACCACGGGCGGCACGCCCTGGTCTTTGGGCAGAGACAGCGGAATCTTGCGGATGGTGCGGATGTTGTGCGTCACATCCTCGCCCACCTCGCCGTCGCCGCGCGTGGTAGCCTGCACCAGCACGCCGTTCACATAGCGCAGATTCATGGCCAGACCATCGAACTTGGGCTCGGCCACATATTCCACGGCGGGCGCGCTCTCATCGAGCCCCAGCTCCTTGCGCACGCGGGCGTCAAATGCCTGGGCGCCGCTGGCCTGATTGTCGGTTTCCGTCTGGATGCTGAGCATGGGCACGGCATGGCGCACCGGCTGCAGGCCGTCAAGCACCGCGCCAATCACGCGCTGCGTGGGCGAATCGGGGGTGATCAGAGCCGGGTAAGCGCCTTCCAGGGCTTCCAGCTGCTGGTAGAGGCGGTCGTATTCGCCATCGGGCACGCTGGGCTCGTCGAGCACGTAATACTCGTGCGCCCACTGGTTGAGCTGGGCCCGCAGCTCGGCCACCTTGGCCAGCACTTTTTCTGGCGCTATGCTTTGCGCAGCATCTGGCACATTCCTGGCAGGCGGTTCAGCGGAAAAAAGGTCTAGGTTCTCGGTCATGCGCTATCCGCCGGGGGAAATCAAAAAAAGGGGCCAGAAAATCTGGCCCTGGGCTGTCAGCTGAACAGGCGCCGCGCCAGCAGCGAACCTGCAGAAAGCTCGTGGCTGTCGAGTTTGTCATACAGCAGCTCCAGATCGTGCTGAATCGGGTCCAGCGCCGAGACCGGCAGCAGATAGCCGTTCTGGTCGCAGAGCACGCCGTCCATGGTCTGGCACATCTGCTCGGCCACCTGGCGCAGATGGGCAAAAGGCTGTTCGCCGCGCGGCACCTGGGCCACATCCAGGCTGATCAGGAATTCGCGCACCACGGACTGATCGAGATCGTCAGCCACCGCCGCCTGCGGATCATAGTTGAGCACCAGCACCGGCGGCATGCCGGCATTGGGCGAAGGCAAGACCATGCGCCCGGGCATGGAGCTGGGCACAAAGCCCTGGCGGCCGGCGTTTTGCTGCACATAGCCGGCGCTCCAGGAGGCCTGACGGGCGCGGATCATGAAGCTCAGCTGGGCATCGTGCTCGCTGGCGAATTGGTCGAGCTCGCGGGCACGCGAGACTTCGTTGAGCATATCCGGCAGATCGGGCAGCGCGCTCAAGGCGTCGGCAAAGCGCTGGGTCTTGGCCACGAACTCCGAGAACTCGATCTCGTTGAGTGCGCCCGTGCGGTTGGCCAGTTGCACTCCGGACTGGAAACCCAGATAGCGCTGACCGGCCTGCAGCGGCTCCCACTGACGGGTCTGCTGGTTCATGCCTTCGATGGCAAAAGGCTTGTTGCCGGCGCGGCGTGTGCTGGGCTGGGCCTGCATGGCCACTTCGCCGGGCACGGCCTGACCGACCTGGATCGGGGCGATGGCATCGATCAGCGCATCCAGATGGCCGCGGCGCTCCATGGAAGCGGCCGGCGGCACGGAAGCGGCCAGCGGAGCCTCGGTAAACACCGGCTCCTGCTTGGCGCCTGCCATGTTTGCCTGCTGGGCCATGGCGGCATCGGCGCGCAATGCCGTGGCACCTGACTGCAGCTCATCCTCCATCTCGCCATGGGCCGTGGCCACAACGTGACGCTGCTGCTCGGCATGGGCCTCCTGGGCCACCAGCCTGGCCAGCTCGGCATCGGTCTCGGCAAAGCGACCGCCCGCCTCGGGCATGGGCAGCGGCTCCGCGCCGGGCACGGCCTTGCTGAAGTCGCCCAGCACGGGTTCGTGCTGGTATTTGGTGAGGTCGGAAGTGTGGCCTACGGTGTCCATGCCGGGTTCGTGGCGCAAGGGATCGGCCTGCGCTGCCTCGTCAACCGGCTCGGAGCGCTTGGGCGCGTTGCGGCGGGCAGACCAAGAGTTGTAGGCAACGATCAGGACCAGCAGCACAACGCCCACAACGGCCAGACTGATTTGCAAGTTACTCATTTGGAAAAAAGAGGTTCAAACGGTCAACAGGTTGGGATAGGGACTGCGAGGAGCATCCCCCTCAGGATAGCTCAGCCATGGACAAAGCGGACTCCATGTCCACGGCAACAATTCGTGAAACACCTTGCTCCTGCATGGTCACGCCGATCAGCTGACCGGCCATTTCCATGGCGATCTTGTTGTGGCTGATGAACAGGAACTGCGTGCCCTTGCTCATGCTGTACACCAATTTGGCATAGCGTTCGGTGTTGGCGTCGTCCAGCGGCGCATCCACCTCGTCCAGCAGACAGAAAGGCGCGGGATTGAGCTGGAAGATGGCAAACACCAGGGCAATCGCCGTCAGCGCCTTCTCCCCGCCCGAGAGCAGGTGAATCGTCTGGTTCTTCTTGCCGGGCGGCTGCGCCACCACCTGCACACCGGAATCCAGAATTTCGTCGCCCGTGATCACCAGCTTGGCCTGACCGCCGCCGAACAGCTCGGGGAACATGCGGCCGAAGTGGCGGTTCACGATCTCGAAGGTGCCGGACAGCAGCTCCCGCGTTTCCGCGTCGATCTTCTTGATGGCCTCTTCCAGGGTGTTCATTGCGCGGGTCAAATCGTCCACCTGCGCATCGAGGAAGATCTTGCGCTCGCTGGCCAGCGCCAGCTCGTCGAGTGCTGCCAAATTCACCGCACCCAGGGCCGCAATTTCGCGGTGCAAGCGGTCGATTTCGCCCTGCAGACCGTGCATGCGCACATTGCCCTCGGCAATGGACTGGGACACGGCCGCCAGATCGGCCTCGGCTTCGGTCAGCAAATTGCTGTACTGCTCAAGACCCAGACGCGCAGCCTGTTCCTTGAGCTGGAATTCGGTGATGCGCTGACGCAGCGGGTCCAGCGCTTTTTCCAGGCTCTGGCGGCGCTCGTCGCTGGCGCGCAGCTTGTTGGTCAGGTCGTCGTATTCGCTGCGGCGCTCGGCCACGTCTTTTTCGCGCTGCATCTTCAAATCCAGCGCATCCTGCAAGCCGCCCTGGGCGGCCGCATCGGTCAGGCGTGCCAGCTCATCCTGGGCACGCTGCTGCTCCTCGGCCAAGGCCTTGGCCTGCTGGCTGGCGGTCTCGATGGTGCGCGACAGCTCGGAGCGGCGTGCGTGCAGGCTGCGCTGCGAGAACGTGGCTTCCTGCGCCTGGCGCTCCAGACTGCGCAGCTGCTCGCGCGATTCGTTAAGGCGGCGCTCGGCCTCCAGCACCTTGTCGCCCAGCTGGGCATGGCGCTCCTGGCTGTCGGCCAGCTGCATATCCAGCTCTTCAAAGCGGGCCTCGGCCGAGACTTTGCGCTCCTCGATATCGGACAGCTGGGCCTCCACCTCGGACAGGTCGGCCGTGATCTGCGCATTGCGGGCGCGGGCCTGCTCGGCCAGCTGGGACAGGCGCAAGGTTTCGACCTGTAGCTCATGGGCGCGGCTCTGGGCCTCGGTGGCTTCGCGGCGCGCTGAGACCAGACGCTGCGAGGCATCGGCATAGGCGCTTTCGGCTCTTACCAGGGTGGAGCGCGACTCTTCGGCAATCAGCGCCTGGGCGCGGACTTCTTTTTCCAGGTGCTCGATTTCCTGGGCCCGGGCCAAGAGACCGGACTGTTCGGAATCCTGGGCATAAAAGGTCACGCTATGTGCGGTAACGGCATGACCGGTAGGCACGTAAATGATTTCGCCGGCCTGCAGCTGATCGCGCTGGGTCAGAGCTTCATCAAGCGTGGGCGCGGTAAAGCAGCCCGTCAGCCAGTCCACCAGCACCGCATGCAGGCCGGTGTTGCTGACCTTGAGCAGATCGGACAGGCGCGAGAAACGGCCGCCCGCTGGCGAGTTGCCTGCCTGCGGCGGGCTGATAAAGGCCAGACGGGCCGGCGGCGCATCGTGGCCACCCGATCCCAGAAAGCCGCGCACCATATCCAGGCGACCCACTTCCAGCGCGCCCAGGCGCTCGCGCAGCGCGGCTTCCAGGGCATTTTCCCAACCGGACTCAATGGCGATGCGGCTCCACAGACCTTGCATGCCGTCCAGACCGTGCTTGGCCAGCCAGGGCTGAAGCTTGCCGTCGGTCTTGACTTTTTCCTGCAGGGCTTTCAGGGCCTCCAAACGTGCCGACAGATCGGCATGGCGGCGGTTTTCCTGGTTCACGGCCTGCTGGCGCGTGCGGCGGTCCTCGTCGAGCTGGGGCACGCTTTCCTGCAGCTCGTTGAGCACGGCAGCCGCCATCTCGGCCAGCTCCTGCGCTTCGGCCAACTGAGCTTGCAGATTCAGCAGGCGCGCTTCATCGGGAGTTTGCAGTGCGTTTCGGTCGGTGCGCAGGCGCTCGAAACGGCTCTCGAACTGGCGGCGCTGCTCGTCGAGGCTGCGCTGCTCGGCGGCCAGCACCTGAATCTGCTGCTGCACCTGCACCACCGAGCCGCGCTGGTCGCTATCGGCCTTCTGGGCATGGCGCAGCGCATCTTCCAGATCGGGCAGGCGCATGGTCTGCTCTTCGACCTGGGCGGCCAGCATTTCGGCCTGCTCTTCGGCATTCATGCCCTGGCCTTCGATATTCTCGATCTCGCCCTGGGCTTCCTCGTTGCGGCTGTTCCACAGCAACACCTGCTCGGCCAGTTGCTGCAGACGCTGGGTGACGCGCTGGCGGCCTTCGACCACATAGCGGATTTCGGCCTCCAGCCGTCCCACTTCGGCCGTGGCTTCATACAGCCTGGCCTGGGACTGATTCACCTGATCGCTGGCGTCGTAGTGGGCCTGTCGCAGGGTCTCCAGTCCGCTTTCGTTGTTGCGGATGTCGGCCATGCGCTCTTCGAGCTCGTTGACGACCTTCAGGCCTTCGACGCGCACCCGGTCCTGCTCGGCCTCGGCCTCGCTGCGCTTCATGAACCACAGCTGATGCTGCTTGAGCGTGACCTGGGCATTGAGCCCGTTGTACTTGGCCGCCACCTCGGCCTGCTTTTCCAGCTTGTCAAGGTTGGCGTTGAGCTCGCGCAGAATGTCTTCCACGCGGGTCAGGTTTTCGGTGGTCGCCGAGAGGCGGTTCTCGGTTTCGCGGCGCCTCTCCTTGTACTTGGAGACGCCGGCGGCTTCTTCGAGGAACAAGCGCAGCTCTTCGGGCCGCGACTCGATGATGCGGCTGATCGTGCCCTGGCCGATGATGGCGTAGGCACGCGGCCCCAGGCCCGTGCCCAGGAACACGTCCTGCACGTCACGGCGGCGCACGGGCTGGTTGTTGATGAAGTAGCTGCTGTTGCCCTCGCGCGTGAGCACGCGCTTGACGGCGATTTCGCCAAACTGGCCCCACTGGCCGCCGGCGCGGTGGTCGCTGTTGTCGAAGGTCAGCTCCACGCTGGCCCGGCTCGAAGGCTTTCTGTGCGTGGTGCCGTTGAAGATCACGTCCTGCATGGACTCGCCGCGCAGCTCGCTGGCCTTGCTCTCGCCCAGCACCCAGCGCACCGCATCCATGATGTTGGACTTGCCGCAGCCGTTGGGGCCGACCACGCCCACCATCTGGCCTGGCAGGACGAAGTTGGTGGGTTCGGCAAAGGATTTGAAGCCGGAGAGCTTGATGGAATTCAGGCGCACGGTGTCAGAGGCGGTCTAGCGAGCAGCTTTATGTGGGAGTCAGAAACGGAAAAACCGGCTGCGCCGCAGATGGTTTGAAAAACGACCAAACCCGCAACACGCAACCGATAGGCAATGGCGGGAATCATAACGCGCTCCGCCGCCCGGGAAGCCAAGTTCCATGGACTTCAAAAATCATAGCATCTTGCGCATATCCAACCGGCGCCCCCAGTCAATTTCCCTCTAAAACTGCACATTTCAGGCCTGCAGCGGCCGCGAGCGGTACATTCCGGGCGGGCTGCCGGTCCAGCCTTTGAAGGCACGCTGAAAGGCGGCAGCGTCGGCAAAGCCCAGGTCGGCAGCCAGATCCGTGAAGCTGGCCTGGCTGGTGCCCAGGCGCGAGACGGCGATATCGCGACGCAGCTCGTCCTTGATGGCCTGAAACGAGGTGCCTGCCAACGCCAGCTTGCGCTGCAGCGTGGGCGGCGACATATGCAGGGCGCAGGCCGCGGCCTCCAGCCCCACCCAGGCCGGGCGCGATTGCAGCAAATGGGCATGAACCCTGGACTCTATGCTGTCGCCGCCACGGCTGTGGATGACGGCCGCCGAGGGCCAACTGGCCACAAAGCGCTGCAAGGCCTGCTCGTCGCGGCTGCAGCAGCGCTGCAACACGGCCGCATCAAACCAGAACGCCGAGGCCTGCTGATCGAAGCGCAGCGGAGCGGGAAAAGTCTCGCCATAGTCGCCGGCATAGTCGGGGCGGGCAAAGGCAAAGTCAAAGCGCTGCACCTTGAGCGAGCCGCCTAGCAGCCAGGCCGTGATGCGCCACAGCACGCGCAGGGAAAACTCGTGCCGGAAATTCGGCTGCGGCTCCGAGCCCAGGGGTTGCAGGCAAATACCGACCTGCGTGCCCTCGCGCACCAGGCTCAGTTCCAGGTTGTCCTGCAGCAGGCTGAAGGCCTGGCACATCCGGCGCAGCGCAGGCTCGGCATGGCGTTCGGTCAGCGCCAGCCTGGCAATCAGCTCCAGGCTGCCGCGCTTGAGCGGGCGCGAGAACTGGCCTAGCGCTTCGTCGCCCAGTGCCTCCAGCACCCGCCACATCAGGGCAATGTACTGATCGGAAGTGACACGCGCGCCCTCTTGCGCCAGCAAGCCGGGCGCAATGCCTGCGCGCAGCAGAAAGCCGTCGGGACTGTGGCCGCGACGGCTGGCACCGGCCACGATACCGCGCACCAGGGCCATGGAGACGGTGAAGGGGGCTGCCTTGGCAGCGGTTGCGGTCGCGGGCTTCGCTGGCATGCGCTTTGAAGATTGAGGTCTTTTGACATACGAACGATGCCCTCCGCCATGGGCTGGCGCATCGGTAATTTCTACGATGGCTGATCTCTTTTCAAGCGACCAGGAGCAATTTCATGAGCCGTGATGTGTTTGTGGCGGGCGTCGGCATGATTCCTTTTGCCAAACCGGGCAAAAGCGAGCCCTACTTTCAGATGGGTTCCACCGCCACCCGGCTGGCCCTGGCCGATGCCGGCCTGGCTTATGGCGCCCTGCAGCAAGCCTATGTGGGCTATGTCTATGGCGACTCCACGGCCGGTCAGCGCGCCTTGTACGAGGTGGGCATGTCCGGCATTCCCATCGTCAACGTCAACAACAACTGCTCCACGGGCTCCACGGCGCTGTTTCTGGCCCGCCAGGCCGTGGCCAGCGGCGCGGCCGACTGCGTGCTGGCCCTGGGCTTCGAGCAGATGAACCCCGGCGCGTTGGGTTCGGTCTATAGCGACAGACCCAGTCCTTTCGACCGCTTCGACCAGGAAACCGATGCCCTGGTCGGCCAAAGCGATATTCCCCTGGCCCTGCGCTACTTTGGCGGCGCGGGCAAAGCCCATATGCAGGAGTTCGGCACCCATCTGTCGACCTTTGCCAAAATCCGCGCCAAGGCCAGCCGCCATGCGGCGCGCAATCCGCTGGCCCTGTTTCGCACCGAAGTGAGCGAGGAGGAGGTACTGGCCGCGCCCATGCTGTGGCCCGGCGTGATGACCCGCCTCATGGCCTGCCCGCCCACCTGCGGCGCGGCCGCCGCCATCGTGGTCTCCGAGTCCTATGCCAGACAACACGGCCTGGACCACAGCGTGCGCATACGCGCCCAGGCCATGACCACCGACGGCCCGGAGACTTTCGCGGCCCACGATATGCGCGAAGTCGTGGGCTTTGGCATGGCCCAGGCCGCCGCACGGCAAGTCTATGAGCAGGCCGGCATAGGCCCAGAAGATGTGCAGGTGGTGGAGTTGCATGACTGCTTTGCCCATAACGAGCTGCTCAGCTACGAAGCCCTGGGCCTGTGCCCCGTGGGCGGGGCCGAAAAATTCGTCTGCGACGGCGACAACAGCTATGGCGGCAAATATGTCACCAACCCCTCGGGCGGCCTGCTCTCCAAAGGCCACCCGCTGGGCGCCACGGGCCTGGCCCAGTGCACCGAGCTGGTTCAGCAGTTGCGCGGCAAGGCCGCAGACCGCCAGGTGGCCAATGCCCGCCTGGCCCTGCAGCACAACCTGGGCCTGGGCGGGGCCTGCGTGGTAACGCTCTACGAGCGCGTGTAAGGAGAGCCGGATGATTGACAAGAAATGGATAGGCCACGAACTGCCGGCTTCCACGATCACCCTGGACCGGGGTCGTCTGCGCTTCTTTGCCAAGGCCATTGGCGAGACCGCAGCGCTCTACACCGATGTGGATGCCGCGCGGGCCGCAGGCTATGCCGACCTGCCCGCACCGCCCACGTTTGTGTTTGCCGCCGAGCTGGACTCGGGTGCGGTAGATCAGCTGCTGGCCAGGCTCGGGGTGCCGATTGCCAAGATCCTGCATGGCGAGCAAAGCTTCAGCTACCACCGTGTGGCCTGCGCCGGCGACACCCTGACCGTGCAATCCACCGTGGACGACATCTACGCCAAGAAAAACGGAGCCTTGGAGTTTGTCGTCAAATCCTCACGCGCCACCAATCAACGCCACGAGCTGGTGGCTGAGATGCGCTCCGTCATCGTGGTTCGCCACTGAGGAATACCGCATGAGCACACCCCGATTCGACACCATCCAGGTGGGCGATCTGCTGCCCGCCTTGCAGCTGGCCCCCATCCGGCGCAGCACGCTGGCCCTGTTTGCCGGCGCCTCGGGCGATCACAACCCGATTCATATCGACATCGACTTTGCCCGCCAGGCCGGCATGGCCGATGTGTTTGCCCACGGCATGCTGGGCATGGCCTGGCTGGGGCGCTTGCTCACCCAGTGGGCACCCCAGTCCCAGCTGCGCCAGTTCGAGGTGCGGTTTCTGGGCATAACCCATCTGGCCAATGCAGTCAGCTGCAGCGGGCGCATTGCCGAAAAGCGCGACAGCGACCGCTGCGTGCGGGTACAGCTGCAAAGCACCAACCAGCACGGGCAGACCAAGATCTCGGGCGATGCCTGGGTGGCTTTGCCATGAATATCCGAAAAAAGGAGAGCGGCATGAATGCCAAACTGCAGGACAAAGTGGCTCTGGTTTCAGGTTCGGGTCGCGGCATAGGGCGCGCCATCGCGCTGAAGCTGGCCTCCGAGGGAGCGCGGGTGGTGGTCAACGATCTGGACGCCGCCCCGGCCGAGGAGACGGTGGAACTGATCCGTGCTCAGGGTGGCCAGGCCGTGAGCTGCGTGGGCAGCGTGACCCACACCGACTTTGCCGAGCGTTTCATAGACACGGCCGTGCAGCATTACCAGGGGCTGGACATCATCGTCAACAACGCAGGCTACACCTGGGACAACGTGGTCCAGAAAATGACGGACGAGCAGTGGTATGCCATTTTGGACTGCCATCTAACGGCCCCGTTTCGCATACTGCGGGCGGCCCAGCCGGTGATCAAGCAACTGGCCCATGCCGAGACGCAAGCCGGCCAGCGCGTGATGCGCAAAGTGGTCAACATCTCCTCGGTGGCCGGGCTGTTCGGCAATGCCGGCCAGAGCAACTATTCCGTGGCCAAGGCCGGCATTACCGGCATGACCATGACTTTGGCCAAGGAATGGGGGCGCATGAACGTCAACGTCAACTGCGTGGCCTTCGGCCTGATCAAGACCCGGCTGACCAGCTCGGCGGCCGACGGCGACACCGCGCATATCGAGGGACGCGACATCAAGATAGGCGTCAACCCCGGCCTGATGGCGGCCATGGAGCAGATGATCCCGCTGGGGCGCGGCGGCACGCCCGAGGAAGCCGCCGGCGCCGTCTATCTGTTTTGCCAACCCGAGTCGGACTACATCAGCGGCCAGACCCTGATGTGCACCGGCGGCCTGACGGGGATCTGAGCATGCTGCCGCAACTGCACCAGCATCCCTGGATGGATGCCGAGATCGAAGCCTTTCGCGAGCAGGTTCGCCGCTACATCACACGCGAGCTATGCCCTCAGCTGCCCCAATGGCGCGCCCAGGGCTATGTGCCGCGCGAGGTCTGGCGCGGCTTTGGCCAGCACGGTTTTCTGTTGCCCGAGATGGACGAGCAATGGGGCGGCGGTGGTGGCAATCTGGCCTACCAGCTGGTGGTGCAGGACGAGCTGACCCGGGCCGAGGTGCCGGCCATCACCGGCGTGCACACCATTGCCGCGCACTACATCAAAGCCTATGGAACGCCGGAGCAAAAGCAGCGTTGGCTGCCCCTGCTGTGTAGCGGCCAGATGCTGACCGGCATTGCCATGACGGAGCCCAGCGCGGGCTCGGACCTCAAGGCCTTGCGCACCCGTGCCGAAAAGCAAGGTGACAGCTATGTCATCAACGGCTCCAAGACCTTCATCACCAACGGGTTCACCGCCAACTTGCTGGTGGTGGCAGTGCGCACCGGCGATGCGGGCAGCGCCGGCGTATCGCTGCTGGTGCTGGAGACCGAGAAGCTGCCGGGCTTTCGTGTGGGCCGCCGACTGGAGAAGATAGGCCAGCATGCCTCGGACACCGCCGAGCTGTTCTTTGAAGACGTGCGCGTTCCCGCCAGCCACCTGCTGGGCGGTGTGGAAGGCCAGGGTTTCAAGCAGCTCATGAGCCAGCTGCCTTATGAACGCATGCTGCTCGGTGTGGCGGCCGCCTCCGCCATAGAGCGGGCGGTGGAGCTGACCGTTGACTACACCCGCCAGCGCCAGGCTTTTGGCCAGGCGATTGCCGATTTTCAGAACACCCGCTTCAAGCTGGCCGAATGCGCCACGCTGGCCCATGTGGTGCGCAGCTTTGTCAATGACTGCATACAGCGTCTGCTGGACGGCAGACTGGACAACGAGGCGGCCTACATGGCCAAGTGGTGGTGCAGCGAACAGCAATGCCGGGTGATGGACGAATGCCTGCAGCTGTTTGGCGGCTACGGCTATATGCAGGAGTACCCGATTGCCCGCATGTATGCCGATGCCCGCATCCAGAAAATCTACGGCGGCACCAACGAAATCATGAAGGACCTGATCGCCCGCAAGCTGTTTGCCCATTGAGCTGGCGCCGCAGCACGAAGCGGCCGCATTTTGTGTGCCCCCACCACCTCGTAGTCCCACTGCCAGAAAGGTTTGCCATGTATCTCACCCAGAGTCTGCGCCGCTCCATGCAGCAGCAGCCCCATGCCACGGCCACCATCTACAACGGCCGCAAGCGCAGTTTCGAAGCCATGGGCCAGCGGGTGGCCCGGTTTGCCGGCGCCTTGCGCGCGCTGGGCGTGCAGGCCGGCGACCGCGTGGGCATTCTGAGCCTGAACTCCGACTGGTATCTGGAGTACTACCTGGCCAGCTACTGGGCCGGTGCGGCGGTCAACCCCATCAATATCCGCTGGAGCGCCGGTGAAATCGCCTACTCGCTGGACGACTGCCAGACACGGATCTTGCTGGTCGACGACACGTTTTTGCCGCTGCTGCCTGAAATCCGCCAGCGCAGCCAGGCCCTGCAGACGCTGATCCACATGGGAGAAGGCCCGCCCCCCGAAGGTCTGTTGTCCTTCGAGGCCCTGGTTGCCGCTCATGAGCCCGTGGAAGACGCGCTGCGCAGCGGCGATGATCTGGCCGGAGTGTTCTATACCGGCGGCACCACGGGCTCGCCCAAGGGCGTGATGCTGTGCCACCGCAACCTCTACACCAATGCGATTGCCGCCGTCACCGAAGGCATCACCAGCCGCGCCAGCATAGGCTTGCATGCCGCTCCCATGTTCCACCTGGCCGACGGCGCTTTCATGAACGCCTTGCTGGCCTGCGGCGGCTGCCATGTGATGGTGCCGCGCTTTGATCCCGTGAACGTGCTTCAGACCATGGAGCGCGAAGGCGTGACCGATGTGCTGCTGGTGCCCACCATGGTCCAGATGCTGGTGGATCATCCCGATGTGGCCCGGTACGACCTGAGCCGGCTGCAAATGCTGCTCTACGGGGCCTCGCCCATCTCCGAAGGTGTGCTGGACCGGGCCATGAAAACCTTGCCCAATGCCGGCTTCACCCAGGCCTACGGCATGACGGAGCTGGCCCCGATTGCCACCATACTCAGCCCCGAGATGCACCGCCAGGCCGGGCGCGCCAAGGGCAGGCACCGCAGCGCGGGCCGGGCCACCGTGTGCTGCGAAGTCAGGATTGTCGACCCCGACGGCCGGGAGCTGCCGCTGGGCGAGGTGGGCGAAGTGACGGTGCGCGGCCCCGGCGTGATGCTGGGCTACTGGAACAAGCCCGCCGAAACTGCGGCCGCCATCCGCGGCGGCTGGATGCACACGGGCGACGGCGGCCGCATGGATGAGGACGGTTATGTCTTCATTGTGGACCGACTCAAGGACATGATCGTCACCGGTGGCGAAAACGTCTACAGCGTGGAAGTGGAAAGCGTGATCGCCACCCATCCTGCCGTGGCCACCTGTGCCGTCATCGGCGTGCCGCATGAACAATGGGGCGAGCAAGTGCATGTCTTCATCGTGCGCAAGCCAGGCCAGGCGCTTGAAGCCGCCGAGCTGATGGAATTTTGCAAGCTGCACATTGCCACGTACAAATGTCCGCGCGATGTCTCCTTCATTGAAGCCATGCCCTTGTCCGGCGCGGGCAAGATACTCAAGACCACGCTGCGCGCGCCGTTCTGGACGGACAGAGAAAGAAAGGTGGCCTGATGAGCACTACACCGCTTCACTGGGAGATCCGCAACCGCGTGGGTCATATCGTGCTCAACTGCCCCGAGCGCGCCAATGTCATAGACGCCAGCCTGGCCCAGGCGCTGGCCCGGGTGGTCGGGCAAGCCGGCAGCGCCGCCATAGGTGCGGTGCTCATCAGCGCCAGGGGCAAGCAGTTCAGCGCCGGCGGCGACATCGCCGCCTTTGTACAGCACCGCTGCGAGCTGGAACCCATGATTGCGCAGATGCTGGAGTTGCTCCATCCCACCATGCACCAGCTGGCCCAGCTGCCCATGCCGGTCATCAGCGCCATCCAGGGTTCGGTGGGCGGCGGCGGCATAGGTCTGGGTCTGTGCGCCGATATGGTGCTGGCCTCCACCAACGCCTATCTGCGCGGCGGCTACTCGGCCATAGGCCTGAGCCCGGATCTGGGCGTTTCCTACTATCTGACGCGGCGGGCCGGTGCGGCCAGGGCCAAGTATCTGCTCATGAGCAACCAGGTCCTGAACGCCCAGGAATGCCTGCGTCTGGGCCTGTTTGACGAGCTCCATGCGCCCGACCAGTTGCTGGCAGCCGCCACCCAGCTGGCCGAGAGCCTGGCCGCCGGCCCGGGCAATTCACTGGCAGGCATCAAAAAACTCTGCAACTCGGCCATGGACCATGGCCTGAAAGAGCATCTGGATGCCGAGCGCGACGCCATGCTGGCTTGCGCCCGCAACCCCAACAGTCTAGAAGGCGTGAACGCCTTCATGGAAAAACGGCCAGCGGTCTTTGTGCCGCAATAAGAGCGTCAAAGCCCCAGCGCATCCAGCACAGGCTTTTCATAGGCATCGCTCTCGGCCGGATAGCGCAGGCCCTTGAGGCCCTGTTTTTTTGCCAGCGACCAGACCAGGCTTTCCCCGGCGGGCAGCACATCAGGGGCTTGTTCATAAACGCTGTCAGCATAGGCTTCGCTGGGGTCGATAAGCTTCCAGCCCGCCTCGCGCAGGGCGGCGATCACATCGTCCAGAAACAAGGCGTTGATGGTGTTGGTGTGCAGCAGCAGCACATGATCCACCTCGCGCCCCATGGTCTGGCGCGCCAGCCCCGCGTAATAGCGGGCCCGATCCAGCACATGGCGGATATAGGGCTGCTTGAACGCTTGGGGCGACTGGCCCGGATGCGCGGCCATCCAGGCGCGCAGTCGCTGGTCGTAATACCAGTCGCTGGCATCGATAGTTACCGCGCCCGAGCCATAGTGGTGCGCGGACAGCCACTGTCGCACGCCATCGCGCTTGGCCAGGGTATCGCCTTCCTTGAGATATGGAAACCGATAGCGCCTCGCCCAGCTGGGCAAACGGGCGAGCAGGCTTTCATTGCGCTCCATATCGGAGAGATAGGCATCGAGCGAAACATCGGCTCTGGCCAGATTCAGGTGGGAATAGCTGTGGTTGCCCACCTCATGCCCTTGCTGCATCCATTGCGCCACCAGGTACATGCCGTCCTGGCTGTCCACCCGGGCACCGGCCACGAACAGAATGCTTTTGACCTCGTTGTCCTTGAGGGTCTTGAGCAGCAGATTGTTGAGTTCGCGGGCATTGGCCAGCTGATCGGGGTTGTAGCCGTCATCAAAACTCAGCGCCAGCCGCTGGGCCCGTGCCGAGGGCAGCACGAGCGCACAGACCAGGCAGGCGATCAAGGCGGTGACAGCGGGGCGAATCAGGAGCATGGGCAAAGACTTGAGCGATGGGGTGGGCCACATCATGCCCAAATACCGCAGCAGCCGCAGCCTGTGCGCGCTTGCTGCAAGAATGGGCGGCTCTGCGCCCTCCTTCTATTACAAGCCTATTACCAACACCCACCACCATGCTCTTCATTCTTCTCAAAGCCCTGCACCTTGTGTCCATCATCATCTGGGTGGGCGGCATGTTTTTTGCCCATTTCTTTTTGCGCCCTGCCGCGCAAAACCTGCAGCCGCCCGAGCGCGTGCAGCTCATGCATGAGGTGCTGCGCCGCTTTTTCGCGGCCGTGACGGTCATTGTGGTGCTGGTGCTGGCCACCGGCGTGGGCATGATCGGCAGCATCCACTCCATGGCCGCCCAGGCCGGCAGCAAGTTCAATATGCCGCTGTCGTGGATGGTGATGAGCGCGCTGGGCCTGGTGATGATGGCCGTCTTCGGCCATCTGCGCTTTGCGCTCTTCAAACGCCTGGATACCGCCGTGAAGGCCAAGGACTGGAAAGCCGGCGGCGCAGCCCTGGCCAGCATTCGCCAGTGGGTGGCGCTGAATCTGGCCCTGGGCCTGGTGATCGTGATCGTGCTGCGCGTTCCCCTGCCCTGATCCGCGCCCCTAGGCCTCCGAAGTCAAGCCCGGTACTGCGAATGCAGGCCGGGCTTTTTTGTTGGCTGCGGCTTCATGCCGGCCCGCGCTTGTTTCAGCTCATATCGGCACATAGCCCTTTTTACATCTACGCATAAAGCTATTGTTTTTGAAGCATTCAGTATTTTGACCATGTGCGCTGCAGGATTTTTTGAAGCCAGGGGCTGCACAAAGAAACTAGCCTGAGCAATAATTGCCTCCACAATCATTGACCAGTCAAACATTATCCAATGCCAGCACTGTCACCGCACACATGAGCAGCCCCATCATCGATCCCGAGAACGAAGCCACGTTCTTCTACCAGTCAGGCCAGTACGCGCCCCAGCAAAGCGTGGGCTTTCTCATGCGCCGCGTGCTCAGCTCCATCCTGCAGCTGGCCGACGCCCAGCTGGCCGAACACGGCATGACCTATGTGCAATGGCTGCCGCTGTACAAGCTGCTGATCTGCCAGGACACGACCAGCGCCGCGCTAGCCAAGGATCTGGGCATGGACCCGGCCTCCGTCACCCGCGCCCTGGATCGCATCGAGGCCAAAGGCCTGCTGCGACGCGAGCGCTCCACCACCGACCGCCGCGTGGTGCATCTGGTGCTGACCGACGAAGGCCGCCGCGTGGCGGTAGAAGTGCCCAAGGTGCTGTCCAGAGTGCTCAACTGCCATCTGGCAGGTTTCAGTCACAGCGAGTGCGAGCTGATGCTGTCCATGCTGCAGCGCATGCTGGCCAATGGCGATGCACTGCGCGAAGCCCCCGCCGGCGCGGCGCCAGCGCCAGCAGCCGCTGCGCAGTCGGACGATGGCCCGCCTAGCGCTGCCACCTGAGACTTGCCACCCGCTTCGTCTGCCCGATTTCGCTCTCCCAGCTTTTGAAAACCATACAAAACAAGAAACGCTGATTTCCATGTCCTTGTCCAGACACACTGCGCGCTTTGCGCCATCCTCTTTTTTCGCCGCCTCGGCGCTGTGCGCAGCACTGACGCTGGCCGGCTGCGCCTCCCAGGGGCCCGGCCACGCTGCGGCCCCGCAACTGAACGCCAGCCAGCTAGGCCTTGCCGACAATCAGCAAGCGGGCCAGACGCCGGATCAGGCCGCCAATGCCGCCCTGCCCGCTGCCGACTGGTGGACGGCCCTGGGCGACGCCCAGCTCAACACCCTGGTAGGCCAGGCTTTGCAAGGCAGCCCCAGCCTGGCAGCCAGCAATGCCCGCTTTGACAAGGCCGCCGCACTGGCCGACGCCGCCGGCACGGCCACCGACGTGCGCGGCACGCTGAGCGCCGATGCCACGCGCCAGCGCTACACGGCCAACGGCATGATTCCGGCCCCCATTGCCGGCCATGTCTACAACAGCGCCAATGTGCAGGCCGGCCTGTCCTGGGCGCCCGACTTTTTCGGCAAGCACTCGGCCGAGCTGCAGTCTGCCCTGGGCCAGGCCCGTGCCGCCAAGGCCGATAGCGCTGCCGCCGCCAACCAGCTGGCTGCCCAGGTGGCGCGCAGCTATGTGGCCCTGGCCCGCCTGATTGAACAGAAAAATGTGGCGCAGCGCACGCTGGATCAGCGCCAGTCGCTATTGAATTTGAGTCAGCAGCGCACCCAGGCCGGGCTGGACAGTCAGGTGGAGCTGACCCAGGCCCAGGCCGGTTTGCCCGATGCACGCACGCAAATCGAAATGCTGGCCGAGCAAATCACCCTGGCGCGCCGCACCATTGCCGTGCTCTGCGCCCAGGCCCCCGATGCCCAGGCCACACTCAGCCCCCGGCTTTCGGCCCTGAAGCTGCAGACCGTGCCCCAGGTGCTGGGAGCCGATCTGCTGGGCCGCCGCCCCGATGTGGTGGCAGCCCGCTGGCGGGTGGAAGCCGCCGGTAGCGGTATTGACGCGGCCAAGGCCGACTTCTATCCCGACGTGAACCTGACCGCCTTTGTGGGCCTCAATGCGCTGGGTTTTGACAATCTCTTTCAGGCCGGCTCGCGCCAGATGGGCGTGACGCCCGCGCTGCGCCTGCCGATTTTCGACGGCAAGCGCCTGCGCGCCCAGCTGCGCGGCAAACAGGCCGATCTCGATACCGCCATTGCCCAGTACAACGGCGTGGTGCTCGATGCCGTCAAGCAGGCCGGCGACGCCATTGCCTCGGTGCAATCGCTGCAGCGCCAGCAAGTGCTGCAAACCGAATCTCTGGCCAAGGCCGAGCAAGCCTATGCCTTTGCCGTGCAGCGCTACCAGGCCGGCCTGGGCACGCAGATCACCGTGCTCAACACCGAAACCCAGCTCATCAACCAGCGCCGCCTGGCGGTAGACCTGCTCTCACGCCAGCTCGACACCCGTGTGGCCCTGATGGCGGCCCTGGGCGGGGGCTGGCAGGACAGCAGCCTGCAGCTGAGCGAACGCTGAACAGCCGACTGACGAAACCATTACCAGGGCCATGCCCCAAGGCACAGGCCCGGTCGCAAAACCAGACTCATAGATAACAAAGCGCCCGAAATGACCGATAACAACCAAGCTTCCAAGACTCCTGCAGCTTCGGCTTCCCCCGCCGCCAACCCCGCGGGCCGCCGCAAAGGCCTGACCATCGTGGCTGCGGCTGCAGTGGTCGGCGCCGTGGCCTGGGGCGGCTGGCACTGGATGGTGGCCCGCAACTACCAGACCACGGACAACGCCTATGTGGCCGGCAACGTGGTGCAGATCACGCCCCAGGTGGGCGGCACCGTGATCAGCATTGGCGCCGACGATACCGACTATGTGAAGGCCGGCCAGGTGCTGGTCCAGCTCGATCCTTCCGATGCCCTGGTGTCCCTGTCGCAGGCCGAGTCGCAACTGGCCCAGACCGCGCGCCAGACCCGCACCCTGTATGCAAACAACGCCCCGCTGGCCGCACAAGTGGCCCAGCGCGAAGCCGATCTGCTGCGCCTGCAGGCCGAAGCGGCCCGCGCCAGCGATGATGTGACACGCCGCCGCCCGCTGACCGCCACCGGCGCCGTGGGCAAGGAAGAGTTTGACCATGCCAAGGCCCTGGCTACAGCAGCCAGCAATTCCGTGGTCGCCGCCCAGGCCGCCGTGCGCGCCGCCAAGGCCCAGCTGACGGCAGCCGAAGCCCAGACCAAAGGCACGACGGCCGAGGACTACCCCGCCGTCATGGCCGCTGCCGCCAAGGTGCGCGAAGCCTATCTGAACCTGCAGCGCACGCGCCTGCTCTCTCCCGTGGACGGCTATGTCGCCAAGCGCGGCGTGCAGCTGGGCCAGCGCGTAGCCGCGGGCTCGCCGCTGATGACGGTGGTGGATCTGCACGATCTGTGGGTGGATGCCAACTTCAAGGAAAGCCAGTTGGCCAATCTGCGCATAGGCCAGAAGGCCGAGCTGACCGCTGACGTCTATGGCGACAAGATCAGCTACCAAGGCACGGTGGTCGGCCTGGGCGCAGGCACGGGCGCGGCGTTTTCGCTGCTGCCGGCGCAAAACGCCACCGGCAACTGGATCAAGGTGGTGCAGCGCGTGCCCGTGCGCATCAGCCTGGCGCAAGACATGCTCAAGCAGCACCCGCTGCGCGTGGGCCTGTCCATGGATGTGAAGGTCGATCAGCGTGACCAGAATGGCCCGGCCCTGGCCAACGCCCCGCGCACCACGCCCGTGGCCCAGACCCGCGTCTATGAAGGCACGCTGGCCCAGGCCGAAGAGCGCATAGGCCGCATCATCGCCGGCGATACCGTGCCAAGCCTCAAGCATGTGGATGACCGCGCCAGCGCATCCGCCACACCAGCAGCGGCTGCGGTACCCACAGCGCCAGCCCTTGAAGCGGCCGGCAAGTAAGCAGGCATTGCCATGAGCACGACCTCTTCTGCAACGCCCGAGGGCCAAGGCCCTAGCGCGGCACCGCTGCCGCCACCGGCGGCCATGGCTGGGCGGCCCCAGCCTCTGACCGGTGCGCAACTGGTGCTGGGCACCATTGCCCTGTCGCTGGCCACCTTCATGAACGTGCTGGACTCCTCCATCGCCAACGTGGCCATTCCGGCCATTGCCGGCGATGTGGGCGTCAGCCCCAGCCAGGGCACCTGGGTCATCACCAGCTTTGGCGTGGCCAATGCCATTTCGGTGCCACTGACCGGCTGGCTCACGCAGCGCTTTGGCGCCGTGCGCCTGTTCACCATGAGCGTGCTGCTGTTTGTGCTGACCTCCTGGCTGTGCGGCTTTGCCGGATCGCTGGAGACCCTGGTGCTGTTTCGCGTGCTGCAAGGCGCGGTGGCCGGCCCCATGATTCCGCTGTCGCAAACGCTGCTGCTGGCCAGCTACCCACCGGCCAAGGCCGGAACCGCCCTGGCCTTGTGGGGGGTGACCACCCTGGTGGCCCCGGTGGTCGGGCCTCTTTTGGGCGGCTGGATCACGGACAACATCTCCTGGCCCTGGATTTTCTACATCAACGTGCCCGTAGGCCTGCTCTCGGCCGCCATGACCTGGAGCATTTACCGCAAGCGCGAGACGCCCACGCGCAAGCTGCCCATAGACACCGTGGGCCTGGCCCTGCTGGTGCTGTGGGTGGGTGCGCTGCAGCTGATGCTGGACAAGGGCAAGGAGCTCGATTGGTTTGCCTCCAGTGAAATCATCATGTTTGCCGTGCTGGCCGTGGTGAGCTTTGCCGTCTTTATCGTCTGGGAGCTGACCGACGCCCACCCGGTGGTGGATCTGCGCCTGTTCAAGCGGCGCAACTTTGCAGCAGGTTCGATTTCGCTGTCGATTGCCTACGGCCTGTTCTTCGGCAACGTGGTGCTGCTGCCCCTGTGGCTGCAACAATGGATGGGCTATACCTCCACCGCCGCTGGCCTGGCACTGGCGCCCGTGGGCTTGCTCGCCATCTTGCTGACCCCGCTGGTGGGGAAAAAAGTGGCGGTCTGGGACCCGCGCAAAATGGCCACGGCAGCCTTTATGGTGTTTGCGCTGGTGCTGTGGATGCGTTCGCAGTTCACGGTGGAAACCGATTTTCGCCACATCCTCATCCCCACGCTGATCCAGGGCGGGGCCATGGCGTTTTTCTTTATTCCGCTGACCACCATCACCTTGAGCGGCATCGCGCCCGAGCGCATTCCGGCCGCCGCCGGTTTGAGCAATTTCGTGCGTATCACCGCCGGGGCCATGGGCACTTCGATTGCCACCACGCTCTGGGAGAACCGCGCCGCCATGCACCATGCCCATCTGACGGAGTCCCTGGTTCAGGGCCAGGGCGTGTTCGGCATGACGGTGCAGCAGCTACAGGCCAAGGGACTCAGCGCCGAGCAGGCCTATGTCCAGATCAATCGTCTGATCGACCAGCAGGCCTTCACCCGCGCGGCAGACGATATCTTTCTGGCCTCGTCCTTTCTGTTCCTGAGCCTGATCATCCTGATCTGGTTCACCAAACGACCTGAAGCCAGCGCCGGCGGCGCCGATGCTGCGGCCGGGGCGCACTGACATGGCCTGAGTTTCAGCACTGACTGAAATTCCTATCAAACAAGCTGCTGGCGCATATCCCGTATGCACCAGCAGCTATTTTTTTATAGTCATTGGATGGCTGCAGCCCTCGTCCAAACAGACGGTTTGCAAGCCGGCCCCGCTGTCCACAATAAGCGCTTCACGACCAGGACAAAAAGAGAGCCGACATGACGCCAAGCAGCGCGACGCAGCTGAAGCAACTGGAGCAGCGCATCCAGGCACTGGAAGACCTGGCCGCCATCCAGGCGCTCAAGGCCCGCTATCTGCGCGCCTGCGACCGCAAACAGCCCGAGGTGGTGCGCGACTGCTTTGTGCAGCACGGTGCGGTGATCGAAGCCCAGGGCTTTGCCCCCATGGAGGGCCGCGAAGCCTGGGTGGAACTGTTCACCCGACTGGCCGTGAACAACCCGGCCATCATGGACATGCACCACGGCCACAACGCCGACATCCGACTGACCGGCGCCGACACGGCCACCGGAGTGTGGGATCTGGAGTTCTGCCAGATCAACGTCAAGGAGCGCACCGTGGTCAATATGGCTTGCGAGTACCGCAACGAACTACGGCGCGAGAACGGCCAGTGGAAAATTCACACCCTGCGCTCGCGCCAGACCTCGTTCATCATGCGCAGCGTCGATGAGGACGGCCGCGAAACCGTCACGGCTCTGGGCCAGGCCCCGGCGGCTGGCTTTATAGAGAACGCCTGAAAGCAGTTCAGGGTTCAAGCCTGCGCGGCCTTGTCCAGCCGGCGCAGAAAAACGCCAATTTCCTTGACCACCTGGGCATCGCCCTTGGCCTGCGCCGCCGCAAGCCCTTGCTCCCAGGCCGTACGCGCGGCCGCAGCATCGCCCAACTCCAGGCAGGCCTTGCCCAGCAGCTTCCAGGCCACGGAATAAGCGGCATCGAGCTGCGTCGCATGCTGCAAATGGGTTTGCGCCATGGCGGCATCGCCATCATCGAGATAGTTCTTGCCCAGCGTCAGGCGCAGCATGGCGGAGTCCTTGCCTGCGGCCAACATGGCTTCGAGCTTGGGGGTCATGGGATTCATGGCATTCGGTCCTTTGCCCCGCAGTGTGCCGCAGCAGGGCAACCCGGACGTAAAAAAGGGCTGCAGCGCAGCCCTTGGCGCTCAATGCACGTCGGGCCGCTCAGCCCTCGCCCCACAGCTGCTGGGCCATTGACACGAACTGCTTGCGCATCAAATGCTTTTGCACCTTGCCCGTGGCCGTGGCCGGAAAGGCATCGACAAAATGCACCAGCTTGGGCACTTCGAAGCCGCCCAGATGCTTGCGGCAATGGGCCAGCACCGACTCGGCATCCGCAGCCGTACCCGGCTTGCGCACCACAAAGGCGCAGATGGCCTCGCTCCAGTGCGGATGCGGCAGACCGAACACCGCCGCCGCCGCCACATCCGGGTGGGCCAGCACCACGGCCTCCACCTTGATGCTAGCCACGTTCTCGCCGCCGGTCTTGATCATGTCTTTTTTGCGGTCCAGAAACTGCATGCGGCCCTGTGCGTCCCACATGCCCAGATCGCCCGTGTGGTGCCAGCCAAATTTCTGGGCCGCTGCCGTGGCTTCGGGATCCTTGAAATAGCCCAGCATCACATTGGGGCCGCGATGCACGATTTCGCCCATCTGGCCCGGGCCCAGCAAGCGCCCTTCCTCGTCCATGACGGCGGCTTCGCAGGTATTGAGCGAGGAGCCCCAGAAATTGGCATCGGCATCGGGGTTTTGCAGGGGATAGAAGGTCATGGTGGCCGGATAGATCTCGGTCTGGCCCGTCGCCAGAGAGATGGTCTGGCTCATGCGCTGCGCAATCTGCGCCACCAGCGGCTTGGGAATCGGCGCCATGGCGTAGATGCAGTGGCGTATGGTGGTGGGCGCAAAGTTCGGATCTGCCAGCACCGCCGCATACATCAGCGGCAGGCCTACAAAAATCGTCACCCCCTCCTTGATCACCAATTGCGCCACTTCCTGCGGCACGAACTGGCGGGTCAGCACCACACAAGCCCCCGTGGTGGAGGCGGTGATGCTCAGCGTGTGCTGGGCACAGTGAAACAGCGGCAGCCAGCCGCTGAGCACATCAGTCTCGCTATAGCGTATGGCATCGATATTGCCCATCACCGCCGTATAGACCGACAGATGGGAGTGCAACACACCCTTGGGATGGCCCGTGGTGCCGCTGGTATACATCAGCAGAGCCGGCTGGTTGTCGTCTATGGCCACCTCGGGCAAAACCTCGCTGTGCCCGGCTTCGGCCTGGGCCAGTGTGGGACCGGGCAAGTCGCTGCCGGCCTGGGCGCGGGCAAAGATCAGAGGCACGGCCAGCTGCTTGAGCAACTCGGCCAGCCCCGGCAGCGCGGCCCACAGCTCCTGATCGACCACCACGGCCGAAACCTCGGCATGCTGGAGGATATAGGCCAGCACAGTCACATCCTGCTTGATGTTGACCGGCACCCAGACCTGGCCGGCCTTGTGAATGCCGTTGCAGGCCACCACCATGTCAATCGAGTTGGCGCACAGCATGCCTATCTGCTTGCCCTCCCCCACTAGGCTCAGCAGATAGTGGGCAAAACGCGAGCTGCGGGCGTCCAGCTCGGCATAGTTGAGGCGCTGCTCGCCGTCAACCAGGGCAGTTCGCCCTCCATGCTTGCGCGCTGTCCGGTGCAGCAAATCACCAAGAGCCACCCGCCGAATGCGCCGGGCCGTATCACTGAGCTGGATATCGATCATTGCCTGTCTCCTTGGAGTGTTGGGGGTCAGAAGTCCTTGCCTACCTGTTTTCTGTTTTTTATTCACACCTGTCGTGAAGGTCTCGGCCTTTCAGCGGGCTGGCTGGCTGCCGGTCGCTGCGGCATGCTGGGCGGCCGCCAGAATCATGGGCGCCAGATTGCCTTGCGCACCGCCGTCGCAGGCAATCACCGTGCCCGAGACATAGCTGGCCGCATCGCTTCCCAGATACATGGCCAGCTGGGCAATATCCTCGGGCGTGCCCATGCGGCCCAGCGGCACCATGGCCTTCACCATGGCATCGCCCTCAGGGCCCTGGGGCGCCAGGCGCTTCATACCTTCGGTGCCGGCAATCGGCCCGGGCGAGATGGCGTTGACCCGCACGCCCTGCGCTCCCCATTCCAGCGCCAGCACCCGCGTGAGCTGATCCACCCCGGCCTTGGCCGCGCACACATGGGCCTGGTAGGCCATGGCCACCGCTCCCTGGGGTGCGGTGATGAAAATCAGGCTGGCACCGGGCTTGCGCAGATGCGGCAAGGCGCGGCGCGCCACATGAAAGCTGCCCAGCAGATCGATATCGACCACCACCCGGAACGCGTTGGAGGACATCTGATCGGCCGGGGCCAGAAAATTGCCGGCCGCGCCCGAAACCAGCACATCGACAGGCCCATGGCGGTCCACCGCCTGCTGCAGCGCTGCGGCCACGGCCTCGTCATCGCGCACATCGGCCACCACGCCCAGAGCTTGCGCACCCAGCGTGGCCACCGCCGCATCCACATTGGCCTGCTTGCGGCTGGCCACCGTCACCCGCGCGCCCTGGCGCGCAAAGGCCTGGGCAATCCCCAAATTGATGCCCGTGGTGCCGCCAAAGACCATCACATGGCGACCGGCGAAGTCAAATTGCACATTCATGTTCAAACTCCTGGGTGAAGAGGAACTGGCTCAGGCCGGGGTCAGCTCCGAGCGCAGCACGGCTTTCTGGATCTTTCCTGCCGGTGTCAGCGGCAGCCGGTCGCGGAACACGATCTGCCTGGGCACCTTGTAATCAGCCAGGCGTTCGCGGCAAAAATCCTGTAAACGCTCCGGGGTCAGCGTGCTGCCTTGCTTTTGCATCACGTAGTAGCGGCCTACTTCGCCCATCACCGGGTCGGGCACGCCGATGCCGGCGGCCATCAGCACCTCGGGGTGGGTGCCGATCACCGCTTCCACCTCGGCCGGGTACACATTGAAGCCGCCCTGAATGAACATGTCTTTTTGCCGCCCCATCAGATAGATCAGTCCCTGGACATCCAGATAGCCCAGATCGCCGGTATGCAGCCAGCCCTCTGCATCAAAAGCCCCGCCGTCGCTCTGGGCGCCGACATAGCCGGGAATGACGCCGGCACCGCGAAACCACAGCTCGCCCACCTGACCGGCGGGAAGCGGCGCGCCGTCGGCCCCGGCCACCATCAACTCGGCGCCGGCCAGCGGTTTGCCAATCGATTGCAGCAAGGCCTGCTGGTCGGCCTGCCAGGGCGTCATGGCAATCGCGCCCGAGGACTCGGACAGACCGTAGAGATTCATGAAGCTGGCCTGCGGAAAAGCCGCTTGCAGATGCTCTAGCAAGGCCGGCTCCACGTTCGAGCCGCCCACGATGACCAGGCGCAGACGGCTGAAATCCGCCTGGGCCAGCCCGGGGTTGATCAGCAGCAGCGTGAGCATGGTAGGCACGCCGGTCAGCATGGTGGGTGGGTTGCGGCGCGTCATCTCCAACACCGCATCGGCGCTGAACATGGGCACCAGCTCGCAGCAACCGCCGGCCAGCAGCAGCGTCAACACGCCGCAGCTGATGCCTCCCACATGGTTGAGCGGCATGGCCAGCTGCACCCTGTCCTCGGCATGGGCCTGCGTATGGGCTTTTTGCGCCCCGGCCGAGGCCAGCTGGCTGCGGTGCGTCAACCCCGCCGCCTTGGGCCGACCCGTGGTGCCCGAGGTATAGATGATCATCAGCAGGTCGTCGGGCTCGGCGGCATGCGGCAGCGGCAGTTGCTCATCGCCCGTACCGGCTTGCAGCAGGGAGTGAAAATCCAGCCCTTGGCCTTCCCCCACCTCGCCCAGGAACAGCAGCAGTTGCAGGTTTGGAAAGCGCGCGCGGGCGGCGTTGAGATATTTCACATAGTCGAAGCCTGCAAACTCCAGCGGAGCCAGCACGGCCTTGACCTGGCTGTCGCCGAGCATGAAATCGAGCTCCTCGCCCCGGTAGCGCACGCTCAGCCCCACCACCACCGCGCCCAGCTGGGCAGCGGCCAGATAGGTATGAATCCATGCCATGCAATTGGGCAAGATGATGGCTATGCGGTCGCCGCGCCCAATGCCCAGGGCCTGCAGTCTGCGCGCCAGCACAGTCACCGTGGTCTGCACCTGGGGCCAGCTATAGGACTTTCCATGCTCTATATAAGCCGCTCCCGCATGGCGGGCTGCGGTCTGCGCCAGGGCATGGCCCACGGTGGGCGGCATTGTGTCGAATGTCATGACTTGAGTTCCTTGGCAAGTCGTTCAGACTTCGGACAGCGCGGCCAGGCCCAGCATCTGGCGTGCTTCGGCCGGTGTTGCCACCTCGCGGCCCACATCGCGGGCATAGCGGGCCAGTTGCTCTATCAGCGGAGCGTTGGACGCGACCTTGCTGCCATCGGGCAGATAGAACGTGTCTTCCAGGCCGCTGCGCAAATGGCCGCCCAGCTCGGCGGTGCGCAAATGCGCCGGCCAGATTTCGCTGCGCCCTATCAGCGTGGTCTGCCAGGGCGCATCCTTGATCTTGAGCTTGAGCAAGATGGGCAGCAGATCCGGATCGGCCGGCATGCCGGACTCCACGCCCATCACGAAGTTGTACTCGGGCAGGCCTTGGTACATGCCGGTTTCCACATACATGCCGACGCAGCGAACAATGCCCACGTCAAAGCACTCGAACTCGGGCAAGGTCTGGGTCTCGGCCATCACGTCCAGAAAGTCCTGCACCTTGGCCGGCTGGTTGTCGAACAGCATGGGCGGCCAGGCCCAGCTGCCGTTGCTGCGCACCTTCAGGTAGTTGAGCGAGCCCGCGTTGCAGGCCGCCATCTCGGGGCGGGTGGCTCGCAGGCAGTCGAGCGGCCCCTGGTAGTTGGGGCCGACCACGCCCGTGGTCTGGTTGATGATGATGTCGGGACAGGCGGCGCGCATGGCATCCACGCAAGCCTTGGCCACCACGGGGTCCCAGCTGGGCAGATGGCCTTTGCCCTCTTGCTGCTGGCGAAAATGCACATGGACCACGGAAGCACCGGCGTCGTAGGCGCGGCGCGCCTCGGCAGCCAGCTGCTCGGGAGTGACGGGGACATGGTGCTGGTTCGGGTCCGTCAGAACCCCGGTGACCGAGCAGGTGATGATGGCTTTTTCAGACACGATTCGCTCCTTTTTTAGAAGCTGCTTGCGCATTGTGGATAGGCGCTACAGCCCGATTTGACGCTTAAATCTGCCACTGGCGCGCAGCCAGCTCCTTCATGATCTCGTCGGTGCCGCCGCCAATGGTCAGCACCTTGACTTCGCGGTAGATGCGCTCGCTCACCGTGCCGCGCATGAATCCCATGCCGCCCAGAATCTGCACCGCCGTATCGGCGCAAAACTGCATGGCCTGCGTGGCATGGTTTTTCAGCACGCAGACCTCGCCCACCCAGTCATGGCCGGTATCGCCGCCATCGGCGCGCGCGGCCACGGCCTCCACCCAGGCGGCTGTGGAACGTATGCGCTGCTGCATGTCCACCAGCTTGTGGCGTATGACCTGATGCTGGTTGAGCGTGCTGCCAAAGGCCTTGCGCTGCTGCGCCCAGGCCAGGGCCTCGTCATAACAGGCCATGGCAAAGCCCAGCGCCCCGCAGGCAATGCCGAAGCGCTCGCTGTTGAAGTTGTGCATGATGGCCTTGAAGCCCTGGCCCTCCTCGCCCAGCAGATGGCTGGCCGGCACGCGCACCCCGTCGAAATGCAGATGGGCCGTGTCCGAGCATTGCCAGCCCATTTTTTCCAGCCTGGAGCGCGACAGACCCCGGCTGTTTCCCGGCACGGCCAGCAGCGAGATGCCGCCGCCGGGTGCGCCGGCATCGCCCGTGCGCACCGCCACCGTCAGCCAGTCGGCCCGCATGCCCGAGGTGATGAAGGTTTTCTCGCCATCAATCACATACTCATTCCCTTCGCGCCGCGCCCTGGTGCGCAGCGCCGCCACGTCCGAGCCGCCGCCGGGCTCGGTAATGGCCAGGCCGGCAATCTGCTCCCCGGCCAGCACCGGCGCAATGATTTGCTGTTGCAGCGCCGCACTGCCCAGAGCCAGCACCGGCGGCAGGCCGATATTGTGGGAAAGCAGACTAGCCAGCACGCCGCCGCTGCCGCCGTGGCGGCACAGCTCTACCCACAGCGTGGCACGCAGGCCGCTGGATGCAGGCGTGCCGCCCAGTGCCTGCGGATAGCCCAGGCCCAGCAAACCCAGAGCTGCGGCCTGACGGTACAGCTCGCGCGGGAACTCGCCCGCATCGTCCCATTGCGTCACATAGGGCGCGATCTGCTCGCGCGCAAAGCGGCGCACGGTGGCCGCCAAAAGTTCACGATCTTCGCGCTCTTCTATATCTGCCGCCATGTCTTACTCCTGCTGTGCCGCTGGTGGTACCGCTGACTCTGCCGCTGGCTCGGCCGCCGCAAACCGCAGCAGCACCTGACCGGGCATCACTTGCTGGCCTTCGCTGACCAGCACCTCGGCCACCACCACCGCTGCCGGGGCCGCCAGACTGTGCTCCAGCTTCATGGATTCGATGACCAGCGCCGCCTCGCCCGCCTGCAGCCTCTGGCCGGGCTGCACGGCCAGCTTGAGCAACTTACCGTTGAAAGGCGCGCGCAGCTCGGTCGCCACACTTGCGCCACCGGCAGCAGCGGGCGGCAAATAGCTCACATCCTCGACCCACCAGTCCACGCCATGGGCCTGCATATGCCAGCGGGTTTGCCCCTCCAGGCCCTCCAAGCAGACACCGGTCAGCATCTGACTGCAGTCGCCCAAAGCCACCTGCCAGCCATGTGCGTCCTCGCCTCTCGCCACCGGATGAGCCTGCAACTGATCCTGGCGCCCATCGCCGTACTGCACCTGCCATTGCTGGCGGCCCAGCGCCTTGACGTACAGATCAGCCGTCTGCCCGCGGTGGCGCAGCCGTCTGGGCTGGGGATAGGGGCAGGCCAGGCGGCTAGGTGCATCACCCAGACTGCAGAGCACGGACAGGCTTTGCTGTGCCCGGCCCTCCTTCTCATGAAGCCGGGTTTGCAAGCGATCGGCGTCTGTCGCCAGAAAAGAGATCAGCGCCTTGCCAGCCTTGAAAGTTTCATCCTGCAGGCACTCGATCAGAAACGCCCGGTTGGTAGGCAGACCCAGCAGCTCCAGCCTCAGCAGTGCGCCGGTCAGCTGCTCGATGGCTTCGGCCCGCGTGGCGGCGTGCACGATGAGCTTGCCCAGCATGGCATCGTAGAAAGGCGAGACCTCGCTACCCTGCTGCAAAGCATGGTCAAAGCGCAGTGCGCCCACCTCAAAACATGTAGCAGCTGGCGCTTTCAGGTGCTGGATCTGACCGGTATGCGGCCTGAACATTTCGTCTTCGGCGCATAGACGCACTTCCATGGCATGGCCTTGAAAGCGCAGTTCGGACTGACCCAGAGGCAAGGGCTCGCCACGGGCCACGCGAATCTGCCACTCCACCAGATCCAGACCGGTGAGCGCTTCGGTGACCGGATGCTCCACCTGCAAACGGGTGTTCATCTCCATCAAAAAGAAGTGATTGCCTTCAAGCAAAAACTCCACCGTACCCGCGCCCACATAGCCTGCGGCCCGGGTCAGCGTCACGGCGCAGGCGCCCATGCGCTCGCGCAAGGCCGCATCCACCGCCGGGCTGGGCGCTTCCTCTATGATTTTCTGGTGGCGGCGCTGCACTGAGCAATCGCGCTCGCCCAGGTGCAGGACCTGGCCGTGCGCATCGGCAAAGATCTGCACCTCCACATGGCGCGGATGCATGACGGCGCGCTCTATCAGCAAGTCACCGTTGCCGAAGCCGGCCAGCGCTTCGGAGCGTGCACTGGCCGCTGCAGCTGCCAGCTGGTCCGCACTGGACACCAGGCGCATGCCGCGCCCGCCGCCTCCGGCCACGGCCTTGACCATGACGGGAAAGCCTATAGCCTGCGCCTCTTTGGCAAAGCGCGCATCGCTCTGATCTTCGCCGGCATAGCCGGGCAGACAGGGCACATCGTTGGCCTGTGCCAGGGCCTTGGCCGCCGCCTTGCTGCCCAGCTGGCGAATGGCTGCCGCCGGCGGGCCTATCCAGATCAGGCCCGCATCCTGCACCGCCTGGGCAAAGCCGGCATCCTCGCTCAAAAAGCCATAGCCTGGGTGTACCGCGTCAGCACCGGTGGCCCGTGCCGCCTCCAGCAGCCTAGCCAGGTTCAGATAGCTTTCGGCCGAGGTCTTGCCGCCCAGGGCATAGGCCAGGGTCGCCTCCTGCACATGCAAGGCCTTGGCATCGAGCTCGGAAAACACGGCCACGGTTTCCAGACCCATGCGCCGGGCCGTGGCAATGACGCGCCGGGCAATCTCACCCCGGTTGGCAATCAGGATGCGCTTCATGCTTTCACCTCCTGGCCGGACGCCCAGGGCGCAGGCCGCTTGTTCGCAAAGGCCTGGAGACCGGCAGCCGCCTCTGTGCCGCGCAAGGCCTGTGCAAAAATCTGGGCCGCTTGATCGAGTACCGCGTCCAGGCTTTGGCTCGGCACGGCCGCCAGCAAGGCCTTGGTTGCCGCCACCGCTCCGGGCGCCGCCGCGCTGCAAAGCGCCAGTCTGGTCTGGATCTGCGCTTCGAAATCACCGGCCACTACCTGATTGACCAGACCTGCGGCCAAAGCCTGATCCGCCGTCCAGCGCTGACCGCCCAGCAACCATTCGCGGGCTCTGGCCTCGCCCAGGCGGCGCAGCACAAAAGGCGCAATCTGTGCCGGCACAATGCCCAGCGTCACCTCGGGGGTGGCAAATGATGCATCGGCCGAAGCCAGCACCACATCGGCCGTGCACACCAGGCCCACACCGCCGCCCATGGCCGCACCCTGCACGGCAACGATCAGCTGCTGCGGCAAGCCGGCCAAGGCCTGCAGCAAGCGGCCAAAGCCCCGGTTGACGGCAATCAGCGGGTCTGTCGCGCCGCTTTCGCAGGGCTTGCCTATGGCGCCGGAGAAACTCCTCAGGCTGCCGCCCGCGCAAAAGTGAGCGCCACTGCTGGTCAGCACGATGGCACGCAAGCCCTGGTCAGCCTCGGCCCGCGCGCAGGCCTGCAGCAAGGCCTGCACCATTTCATCGCTCAGGGCATTGCGCGTGGCGGGGGCATTGAGCCGCCAGCATTCGGCAAAGCCATGGCCCAAAGGCCGGCGTTCGATCAAGAGCAGCTCGGACATGTCCATCCCCTTCAGGCGGCAGGCCGCTGAACCATGCCCATGGTCTTGGCGATGATGCCCATCATCACCTCATCCGCACCGCCGCCGATCGAGGCCAGGCGGCCATCGCGATACAGACGCGAGATACGGTTGTCCCAGGTAAAGCCCATGCCGCCCCAAAATTGCAGACAGGTATCGGCCACCTCGCGGGTCAGCCGCCCGGTCTTGAGCTTGGCCATGGATGCCAGTTGCAGCGCATCCTTGCCCTGCATATAGAGATCGGCTGCACGATAGGTCAGCGCGCGCAAGGCTTCCACCTCGGTCTGCAGCTCGGTCAGCTTGAACTGCACCCATTGCTGATCGATCAGACGCGCGCCAAACATCTGGCGCTGCTGCGCCCATTGCACGGTCTCGTGTATGCATTCATCCAGAGCCATCAGGCCGCTGGCCGCTGCCCACAGCCTTTCCTCCTGAAACTGCTGCATCTGGTAGATGAAGCCATGGCCTTCCTCGCCCACGCGGTAGCGCTGGGGCACGCGCACCTCGTCAAAGTAGATCAACCCGGTGTCCGAGGAATTCATGCCGATCTTGCGCAGCTTTTTCGCCACCTCTATGCCCCGGGTCAGCTTGCCATGGGGGCCGTCGCGCATGGGCACCATCACCAGAGTCTTGTTCTTGTGCATGGGGCCGTCGCTGGTGTTGACCAGCATGCACATCCAGTCGGCCTGGATGCTGTTGGTGATCCACATCTTCTGGCCGCTGATGACGTAGTCGTCGCCATCCTTGCGCGCCACGCTCTTGATCCCGGCCACATCGCTGCCCGCGCCTGGCTCGCTCACGCCGATGCAGCCCACCATGTCGCCGGCAATCGCCGGGCTCAGAAACTGTCGGCACAGCTCGGGGCTGCCGAAGCGCGCCAGGGCCGGCGTGCACATATCAGTCTGCACGCCAATGGCCATGGGCACGCCGCCGCAGCGGATATGACCCAGGGTCTCGGCCATCAGCAGGCTGTAGGAATAGTCCAGACCCGAGCCGCCATAGGCCTCGGGCTTGTTCAGGCCCAGCAAGCCCAGATTGCCCAGACCTTTGAAGACCTGGTGCGCGGGAAAGATTCCCTCCTCCTCCCATTCATCCACATGCGGATTGATCTGCTCATCGATATAGCGCTTGAGGGTGCTTCGCACCTGCTCGTGCTCGTGGGTGAACTGCATGGTCTGTCTCCGTCGATTGCAAAGGGGGTTCGAATCTGGAAATCACAGGGAGCGAGCGCCACGGCGCCCCGATCCGGGCCGGCTACATGCGCGCCACGCCGAACTGCATGGGCCGCAGACTGCGCTGCGCCGCCTGGGCCATGGTGTCTAGGCAAAACGCCAGCACTTCGCGGGTATCGCGCGGATCGATCACGCCGTCGTCCAGCAGCAGGCCGCTGGTGTAGAAGACATCGGCCTGGGCCTCGAACATGGCGACGATTTGCTCAAACTGCTGCTGCGATTGCTCGGGGTCTGGCGCAAGGCCTTTGCGCGCCAGCGCGGCCTCGCTCACGATCTGCATGGTGCGGGCGGCCTGCTCGCCTCCCATCACCGCCGTCTTGGCGCCGGGCCAGCTGAACAGAAAGTGCGGCGCATAGCCACGGCCGCACATGCCGTAGTTGCCGGCACCAAAGCTGGCACCGCACTGGATGGTGATCTGCGGCACGCTGGCATTCGTCACGGCCTGAATCATCTTGCTGCCGTGCTTGATCATTCCGCCCTGCTCGCTGTCCTTGCCCACCATGAAGCCCGTGGTGTTCTGCAGATAGATGATGGGCTGGCCCAGCTGACACATCCATTGAATGAAGTGCGTGGCCTTGTTGGCACCGGCCACATCGATGGGGCCGTTGTTGCTGACGATGCCGATCGCATGGCCGCCAATGTCCGCCTGGACGCAGACGGTGGCCACACCGTAGCCGGGCTTGAACTCCAGCAGCTCCGAGCCATCGACCAGGCGCGCAATGATTTCGCGCATGTCCACCGGCTCGCGGTGATGGGCAGGCATCAGACCCAGCAAATCCTCGGCATTCAGCAGAGGCGGGTTTGCTATTTTCTTATGAGCATGTTGCGCCTTCTGACTATGCGTCTCATGGCATTTCCATTGAGACAAGCGATCCACCACGTCGCGCGCCATGGCCAGGGCTTGGCGGTCGTCCTGGGCCAGATGCTCGCCCAGACCCGAGATGCTGGTGTGCATCTGGGCACCGCCCAACTCCTCTTCGCTTGCAATCTCGCCGGTGGCGGCCTTGAGCAGCGGCGGACCGGCTAGAAAAGCCCGCGAGCGGCCCTGCACCATGATGACCACATCCGACAGCCCGGGCATATAGGCCCCGCCCGCCGTGCCCGAGCCATGCTGCACCGTGATCACCGGTATGCCGGCAGCAGACAAGCGTGCCAGATTGCGAAACAGGCCGCCGCCCAGCACAAAGCCTTCGACCCGGTAGCGCATGAGATTGGCGCCTGCGCTTTCCACCAGGTGGATGAAGGGCAGCTTGTTTTGCAGGGCAATCTCCTGGACGCGCAGGATTTTATCCAGGCCTTTTTCCTGAATCGCACCAGCTTCAATGCCCGAATCGCTGGCCACCACCATGCAGCGCACACCGCTGACAAAGCCGATGCCGGCAATCATTCCCCCGCCGGGCACGGATCTGGCCGGGTCCGGGCTGTCTTGCATATAGCCTGCCAAGCTGCACAGTGCCAGCCAGGGCGCGCCGGCATCGAGCAGCAAGCCCACCCTCTCACGCGGCAGCAACTGGCCGCGTTTTTCAAACTGGGGCTTGGATTTGAACGAGGCCTGTGCCGCGCGCTCTTCCAGCTCCCGCATGGCCGCAATGCGCGCCAGCGTGGCCTCGGAGCGCGCCTGAGCCTGCGCGCCGGCGGCATTCCATTGAGATGCGTATTGGCTCATGACTGGAACACCTTGGGCATCTGATAGAGAGGAAAACCAGCGAAAGGCCGTACCGCCGGGCGCTGCTGCACCTCGGCAGAAGCTCCACCGGCCGCCATGCCCATGCGCATCTGAGGCCTGGCACCGTCTACACGCAGCACGCTACCGCTGATAAAGCTGGCGGCGGGGCTGAGCAGAAACACGACGGCGGCAGAAACCTCGGCCTCGTTACCGAAGCGCCCTGCAGGTACGGTGGCCGGCATCTTGCGCAGCAAAGGCGCGGCCTCGGGCGGGTAATGGTCCATGCCGCTGGAGGCGATATAGCCCGGCGCCACCGCATTCACCCGCACACCGCTGCCAGCCCATTCCAGTGCCGCGGTCTCGGTCAAGCTGACCATGCCGGCACGCGCCGCGCCGCTATGCCCCATATTGGGCATAGAGCCCCACATATCGGCCACCATGTTCACAATCGCCCCGCCCTGCGCGGCCATGCACTGGTTAAAGCATTCACGCGCCACCAGAAAACCGCCGGTGAGATTGGTGTCTATCACCGCCTGCCAACCCTTGGCGCTGATGGCTGCCAGCGGCGTCAGGTACTGGCCGCCGGCATTGTTGACCAAGGCATCGATGCGCCCGTGCTCGGCTATCACGGCCTGCACCATGGCCTTCACGGCAGCTTCGTCCCGGATGTCGCAGGCATGGCAACTGGCGCGGCCGCCGGCCTCGGCGATCTCGTCTGCCACGGCCTGCAGCTTGGCCTCGCTGCGCCCGACCAGCACCACCTGGGCCCCCAGGGACGCCAGCTCATGCGCCACACAGCGGCCTATGCCGGAGCCGCCGCCCGTCACCACCGCGACCTGCTCCGCAAACAACGCCGCCTGAAAGATAGATCCGTACATCACCGTTCTCCCATAAACAGAGCCAAGGCTTCGGTTGTCAATGCATCCAGACTCAAACTGCCCTGAGGCGAGTACCACTGCGCCGTCCAGTTGAGTGCCCCGAAAATCAGGAGTCGCGCGATCTCCGGCTGGGCTTTGAGACGGCCGGTTCTATGCAAGGCATTGAGCGCCGGCATCCACTGCCCCTCGTACAGATCTTTCTGCGCCGAGACATCCAGTCGCTGCGCCACCGTGAGCACGCGCCATTCGTACAACATGACGGGAATGAAGTCGCTATCCGGCCCCACCAGCACCTGTAGATGGTTGCGCACCAGCGCACGCAAACGCTCCAGTGCATTGGCGCGGCTGCCAAGCGCTGCCAGCGCCGCACTCTGGCTTTGCATGGCCTGATCCATGCCGCTGCGCATCACCTCGTGCAGCATGGCTTCCTTGCTCTCGAAAAAATAGAACATCGCACTGCTCTGCATGCCGGCGGCAGCTGCGATATCACGGGTACTGGTGCCGTGAAAGCCTTTGAGCCTGAACTGCCGGCCGGCGGCCAGAATCAGCTCGTTGCGACGGTTGCCCTCATTGCGCTCCTGAGCACTCTTGGGCGGCCTGCCTCTACCTCTTCGCGGCGGTGTTGCTATGTCTTTGCTTTCTTGCATGAGGTCAGCTTAGCGGCGTTTTTTATTTTCACAAAGCAATTGATCAGTAAAAATAAAAAGGGGATTCACCAACTTGACAAGTTGCTTAAGCGAAGACTTCAAGGAACTCTAAACAAAGCACTTTTGTGCTTCGAAACAGGCACACAAAAAAGGCATTGCTCGCAAGAGCAATGCCTTCGGTGGCGCAAAGCGTTGGACGCAGAAAACGAGTTAGACCAGCTGCAAAGTCAGCACAGCTTTCTCACGCAACAGTTCCACAGTGACGGCTCCGCAGCATCCAGTCATCCAGTGCGACCGAATCCATACAAAAGCGCGACGCGGCATGACAGGCGCGATGACCTACCCTTGGAAGATGGCAAAGAGGGGCAAGACAGAGTGCGCAATCGAATCAGCCAGTAAAAAAAGCAATCTTTCATTGAAAGACTGCCTCAAATACCTTTAGATATTGCGGTTATGGCTATGTTTTTTGAACTCTTGCTCCCGTTGTTTGGCAGCCAGGAATTCATTGCGCCAATGCCCTCAGCCAGTGAAGGCAAGCGCAAAAGTCTGAACCTTAAAGACTTTCACGCCTGCCCTCAGGCTGTGCCGGCTATCAGCTGTGGTCGATCTTGAGCTTGCCCTGATCGATCAAATCCTTGATCAAGGCATTCTGATCGCTTGCACTGGCCAAAGCATGACCTGCAGTGAGATCCACGCCCTTGAAGGTGATCAGTTGATCGTGCCCGGAACCAAGAGTCCCGTCGGTAGACACCTTGAGCACCGTATCGGTACCGGACTTGGAGAAGTTCAGGAACTTGGACAGGTCGTTGCTGCCTTCTTCACCCTGCAGCAAATCACGCAGATCCAGCACATCCTTGCCCTTCGTATCGGTGCCCATGCCAAAGTCATTGACCACATCGGCAGCGGGTGCAGCCTTGCTACCTTGGTCTCCCTTCACCCAGACAAAGATATCGTCGCCCTCACCGCCAATTAGCGTGTCATTGCCCTTGCCGCCCACCAGCACATCATTACCCTTGCCGCCATTCAAAGTGTCATTGCCAGTGCCGGCCAGCAGGGTGTTGCTGCCATCCGTTCCTGTCAAAGAATTACCGGCTTGGTAGCTCAGATTGATATTGGCAGTATCGTCACTGCTTGCATCTTTCAAAGTATATGTATCGTGTGCAATAGCACCCGAGTAATCAATTTTCAAGGTCAAAAGATAGTCTTTTGCGTCGCTTGAAGTGTTATGCAGATAAATCTGATAATCACCATCAGCCTTGGCTGTGAATTGCCCATTCGAAAAATCACTTGTATTTCCCGAGTAAATATACTTCGCTTCAATACCGGTCGCGTCGCTGGTAAATATCAGCTTTTCACCCGCCTTCAAATTCACAGTAATAAAATCGCCATCGTTGATGGAATTATTGTAATTCTTAGCCAAGAATCCATCAACAGCGACCAATGCAGAGGAAATTGCAGAGTTATTGAAGAAATCCGATCGTGCAATCACCAGCTTTTGATTGCCGACAACATCCTCATTCGCATCGAAATCGATAGTCTTTTTAGTAGCACTGATGAAATCGGCACCAGTCCAGCCTGTAGAAAGCGTCTTATCTCCCTGAATAGAACCATTCTTTCCAGTGACGTCATTGGCCGTCAAAACTGCAGCCTTCAACGTTACTTGCGAACTGAGGATATTGGTTATGACATTGTCATTGACCGCATTGACACCCACTTGCAAATCCAGGCCAGATGACGTATCGACACCTTCAAAATTGCCATCAACCGAAATGACTTTTGCCTTGAGATCTGCGGTGCCATCCGTAGTTACAGATACTGTTCCTCTGCCATTAATATCCAGATTGACATCATAAATTTTCCCACCGATATCCACCTTGGCGACAGGGAATGTATTCACAAAATCATACTTACTGACATCTGGCGGGTTGGAGGTCTGAATTTCAAAAATCACAGAGCTTGGGCCGGCAATGCTGCCTGCATCTCCATCCACCACTTCCTTGTACTTGATCGAGTGAATCAAATAATCTGAATCAGCTCCAACTGCTGAGAAAACCGCCTTGGTAAATGTTTGCCCAGTACCTGGTTCAAAGGTGTAAGCCAAGTCCACCTGGTCGGATCCTCCTGGCGCCATTACGGTCTTGGTCAGCTTTCCGGTCGAATCGAAATACTCAATCTTCGCCAAGGTAGACGTTCCACCTCCCGAGACAATAGCCCAGCCAACAGAAACACCGCTCTTGTCAAAGAATTCAACCTTCGCCACTTCAATGTTCGCTCGCCATGCGAACTGAACATCGAAAGTTTTCACTTCATTATTGAATTCAACCGCTATTTTTTCGCTGACGCCATTTTTTACACCCAACTCCTTGTCATCCCCGGAAGCCGCACCAGCCACACCAAAACCATCGTGGTTGGTGCCAGTAACTTTGGAAATGGTGCCAGGCTTGCCGTCAGCCCCGATTGCAGTCACCTTGAAGCTTCCACTGCTGCCAACGTTTCCAACATCAATTTCGGAAGTCTTGGTAACGATGGCTTTAATGGAAACCGTGGTGCTGTCGATATCGTCCACCACCTTGGTGATGGTCGTACTGCTTGTCCCCAGTGCCTCGTAGTTGCCACCGGTGGTTCCCTTGATGCTGAAGGTTTCGCTGGTCTCACCTTGCTTGTAAGCATCGTCCGGACGACTGTCCACGCTCAGCGCGCTGCTCGTGGTCGAGCCCACAGGGATCGTGACGGTACCCACCACGACACCGGCGCTGTTCTTGATCTCAATCACCAAGGGGCTGCCGGTCACAGCATGGTCCACCGAGGCCGTGACCACGATCTTGCCGCCTTCGATCACGCTGGAGGTCGAGCTCAGCGTGATCTTGGTGGTGTCGGTGGTGTCCTTGACAGTCACCGTGGCCTTATCCGTAGTATCGAGTTTCTCGAAGTTGCCACCGGTCGTGCCGGTCACGGAGATAGTGGTGCTTTCACCATCCTTATAGACGTCGTCGCCCTGCACCGCAAATGGCGTGGACTGCACCACCGTACCAGGCACGTAGTTGGTGCCGAAGGTCACCGTTGAGCCATTGCTCAATGTGACCACCAGCGTGGTTGTTGATTTCCACGCAAGACTGACCCGCTATTTCCATCTCAAACTGACCCACCCTTTGGCTTGAGCCGTAGGCTCAAGATGTGGATAAGGTTTTGCTTCTCTCCCTCTTGATGAGCGGTTGTTGGATTGCACAACTGTGCTTGAAGCGGTAGCTGTCGTTGCCTGTTTCCAGAATATGGCAGTGGTGGGTCAGACGGTCCAGAAGGGCCGTAGTCATCTTTGCATCGCCAAACACGCTGGCCCATTCGCTAAAGCTCAGGTTGGTGGTGATCACCACACTCGTGCGCTCGTAAAGCGTCGAGAGCAGATGGAACAGTAGCGATCCGCCAGATGAGCTGAAGGGCAGATAGCCCAGCTCATCGAGTATCACCAGATCCGTATGCACCAGCCTGTGGGCGAGCTGTCCGGCTTTGCCTTGGGACTTCTCTTGCTCCAAGGCGTTGACCAATTCCACGGTAGAGAAGAAGCGCACCCTTTGGCGGTGGTGCTCGATGGCCTGGATACCCAGCGCCGTAGCAATGTGGGTCTTGCCAGTACCGGGTCCGCCGACAAGCACCACATTGTTGGCCTTCTCGATGAATTCACAGCGATGAAGGCTGCGTACCAAGGCTTCATTGACCTCGCTGTGGGCAAAGTCAAATCCCGCCAGATCTCTGTAGATAGGGAACTTGGCAGCCTTGAGTTGATAGGCAATGGAGCGAACTTCTCGCTCTGCGCTCTCGGCCTTCAGCAGTTGAGCCAGCATGGGATGTGCCGCTTCAAAGGCTGGAGAGCCTTGCTCGGCAAGCTCAGTGATGGCCTGGGCCATGCCAAACATCTTGAGTTGACTGGGCATGATGATGATCGCTGCGATGGCTTGGTCATGGCTCATGGTGCCTCCGTAGGAATTGGTCGTAGCGCACAACGTTGGCTTGGTGGTGGACGAGCAAGGTCAAGGCTTGTGGTGAATAGATGGGTTCAGGCTGCGGTGTTCCGTCAAGCAGGCGAGGCAAGACATTGATGATGTGGGTCTTGCGGGGAACGCCTGCTTCCAAGGCCAACTCCACTGCCGCCAGAACCGCCTGCTCATCGTGCTGCAACACCAAGGCTAGGACCTCCACCATCTCACGGTCGCCGCCAGGCTGCTTGAGCAGCAGAGCTTGCAGCCGTTTGAAAGCCTCTGGCAGCTCTGCAAACGGAGCACCGTTGCGCAATGCACCGGGCTTGCGCTGCAACACGGCCAGGTAGTGACGCCAGTCATAAACCGTACGACCAGAACCTTGGTGATTGCGCTCAATGATGCGCTGGTGTTCGCAGACGACCTGGCCTTCGGCCACGACAACTAAGCGGTCGGCGTAGACCTGCAAGCTCACGGGCCGGTTGGCGTAAGAGGCCGGTACGCTGTAACGGTTGCGCTCAAAGTGCACCAGGCAGGTGGGCGAGACCCGCTTAGCGTGTTCGACAAACCCATCAAATGGTCGAGGCATGGGCATTAATGCCGAGCGCTCTAGCGCCCAGACATCTGCGACTGAGCCAGGCAACTGGCCATGCGTAATCCCTTGCCATAGCGCCTGACATCGCTGCTCCAGCCAAACGTTGAGGGCACTGAGCGTAGGAAAGGCCGGTACAGATTGCCAGATGCGATGACGGGCATCTCGTACATTCTTCTCAACCTGTCCCTTCTCCCATCCCGAGGCGGGATTGCAAAACTGTGCCTCGAACAGGAAGTGGCTGGCCATCGCGCTGAAGCGGGCGTTGATCTCTCTGAGCTTGCCACGGCCGACACGATCGACGGCTGTGCGCATGTTGTCGTAGATGCCCCGCCTGGGGATACCTCCAAACACCGCAAATGCCCGGTTGTGGGCATCAAAAAGCATCTCATGGGTTTGAAGCGGATAGGCCCGTAGATAAAACGCACGGCTGTGACTGAGCTTGAAGTAAGCCCCTTCCCGCTTGCTCCGCACACCCGCAATGACAGCCCAATCCTCACTCCAGTCAAACTGAAAGGCTTCGCCAGCAGCAAAGATCAGTGGAACAAATACGCCTCGGCCCGCTGTTTGTTCAGCTGCATGGAGCTGAACCTTCCATGCTCTGGCAAAAGCGGCTACCCGACCATAGGATCCCGCATAACCCAGAGCCTGCAAGTCTTCGTACATCTGCTTGATCGTGCGCCGCTGCTTGCGAGAGCGATTCGCTTCAGTACGAAGCCAGCCCGAGAGTTTGCTGGCGAATGGGTCTAGCTTGGTGACGATGGTGCGCTGCGCAGGGCGAGGCTGCACAACATCGGAGCGCAAATACTTGCGGATGGTATTGCGAGAAAGCCCGGTTCTGCGGGCGATCTCTCGGATGGACAGGTGCTCACGCAGAGCCCAGCGTCTGATGACACTCAAAGTGGCCACGTCAATCACTCCTGGTCTCCTGCTGCACAAGAAAGCAGCAGGCTAGGGTTAATGCGTGGGTCAGGTTGAGATGGAAAAGCCAGGGGCTAGTGGGTCACTTGTGGGTGGAAATCAACACCGACCAGAAAACTCGAAAACGATGGAATCCCACAATTCCTGCGTCTTCAACCTAGTTGTCTTGCAATGCAAGAAGACATCGTGTTTTGTCTTGAGACAGAGACCTGACAAATAGGCTGTGGCGCTTGCATGGGTCAGGCAGAAATCATTCGGAGGGCTTCCTTTCCACTCACGAGCAAGGCGGAGCTACCGGTTTCTGGCCGATATTCTTTACGCATAACCTTGCTATGGAGCTGATCATATCGATTGCTAAACAATTTACAACAATAAAAACCAATAGTCTCAAACTAAAAGACCTGAACTCTTCGGCATGAGGCGCACCTCGAGTGCTCCTCGCAAGAGTACTCTGACTCTGCGCTACAGAGGCACATATCGCAATAAAGATACATTTTTAGTTACAAAAAACAGGTTATTGACCGATTCAAAATCGTACCCAACAGATCATGAAATTTTGTCAAATTACAAACTAAAGAGATTACCGAGACCGAGTACACCAATACCAAGCACAGAGCCAACCGATATGCACAGTCTCCGCTTGGCAAAATCACTCATCGGGAGTGCTTTGCATAAAATTTCAGCATAGGAAATCCCAAAAAAGCTTGGTCTGTGGGCGACCGAGACCAGTTCTGGCTGCAGATCGTCTGCCGCACTACACAATCAAGGCGTGCAGGATGCGTCATCGCTTGCATTAGGGGCAAAGGACTTTCCTGATGACCATCGAAGTCAAATACCTAAGGCGCGGTAGTCCAGCTTGGCCTCGCGCTCACGGAGTGCCACAGCAAATCAACCGATCGCGGAAACGCACAAAAAGAGGTCACTGCCGAGTGCAACCTCATCGGGCATGCGGTCAACGCCCAGTAAGCGCGACTGCCATTGAGCGAGTTCGGCTTAAATAAGACGCTAGGTACGCGTCCAATGGGTAGCCTTGGCGAAGGAGCTGGAGCCGCTTGATGCCGTTCTTTAACTGCAATGAGGATCGTCACTCCAGCGCAACATACGTGGGTGCATAAGCCTGAGAAAACCCATCAGGCACCGGAGCTCGCTCTCAGCAAAGAAACACCGGCCCATCGATTGAGTCCGGCTCTGCGCAACTACAGCCGGAAGCGAGCCCTGCCAATTCGGAATGGGAAGGCCGCATTACTCCATTTCGCGCTGAGTGCGAAAACCGCATCTTCAGCAGCCGAAGTCCGACAGGCCACACAAAAATTCGGGCAGCCGCCGATAGTCCGACCCTGGCAAACAGGCAAGCTGCTATTTCAGTTCAGGCCTCGAGCTGGCGCCAAACGGTTTTTCCGCCGCTGGATTTGTCCAGCTGCGTCAGCACATCGGCATGTGCCTGCAACTCCTGCTCGTTGGCTCGAACCACTTGCAGCTTGAAAGTGCTCAAGTCCACCGAAGGAATGGCGATGGCACCTGCGGCCTCGGCCTCCGAAGGCTCCTCAGCAACAATGAGCGCGTCCTGGCCGCGGGTGAGGTTGATATAGACATCGGCCAGCAACTCGGCATCCAGCAAGGCGCCGTGCAGCGTGCGGCCGGAGTTGTCGACGCCGAGTCGATCACACAGCGAGTCCAGCGAGTTGCGCTTGCCCGGGTACATCTCCTTGGCCATGACCAAGGTATCGATCACGCCAGAGATGCACTGTTTGAGCGGCGGACGCTTGGCCAGCTTGAGCTCGTTGTTCAGAAAGCCCAAGTCGAAAGGTGCGTTGTGAATGATGAGTTCCGCACCTTGCAGATACTCCCAGATCTCGTCGATCTTGGTTTCGAAACGCGGCTTGTCGGCCAAAAATTCCGTGGTGATGCCGTGCACACGCAAGGCATCGGGGTGGCTGTCGCGCCCGGCATTGAAATACAGGTGCAAGTTATTGCCGGTGAGCTTGCGGTTGACCATCTCCACACAGCCCAGCTCAATCAGTCGGTCACCATCGACCGCCGATAAACCTGTTGTTTCCGTATCCAGAATAATTTGGCGCGACATGCCTGCCCTTTTCTTTGCTGTGCTCAGTGGTTTTCTTTGGCGTGATTGATGGAGTACTTGGGAATCTCCACCGTCACATTTTCACGCGCCAGAATGGCTTGGCACGACAGGCGGGACTGAGGCTGCAGGCCCCAGGCACGGTCAAGCAGGTCTTCTTCTTCTTCCTCAGCTTCATTGAGCGAGTTCAGGCCTTCTCTGACGATGACATGGCATGTGGTGCAGGCACAGCTCATATCGCAGGCGTGTTCGATGTTGACGCCATTGTCCAGCATGGCTTCACAGATCGAGGTGCCGACAGGCGCCTCGATTTCGACTCCGTTCGGGCAATACTCGGCGTGGGGAAGGATTTTGATAATGGGCATGACTGACTGCTAATGTCTGCGGATCGAATTAAAGGGACTGCACGTTCTTGCCGGCCAGAGCCTGCTGGATGCTGCGGTTCATGCGCTCGGCGGCGAAGGCTTCCGTGCCCTTGGCCAGAGCCTGTGTGGCGTGCTCAACAACGGCAGGATCATCGCTGCCCACGCTGGCACGCAGGGCGGACAACAGCCCCTCAATCAGCTCACGCTGCTCGCTGCTGAGCACATCACCATCGGCTTGCAAAGCGCTTTGCGTGGCCAGCAGCATGCGATCGGCATCCACACGGGCTTCCACCAGGGCACGAGCCTTCATGTCTTGCTGGGCAGTGGCAAAACCGTCTTGCAGCATGCGGGCGATTTCATCGTCCGACAGGCCATAGGAAGGCTTGACGTTGATGCTCGCCTCCACTCCGCTGATCTGCTCTTTGGCGCTCACCGCCAGCAGACCATCGGCGTCCACGGTAAAGGTCACGCGAATGCGTGCCGCACCAGCAGCCATGGGTGGAATGCCGCGCAGCTCGAAGCGGGCCAGGCTGCGGCAATCGGCCACCAGATCGCGCTCGCCCTGCACCACATGAATGGCCAAAGCGGTCTGCCCGTCCTTGTAGGTGGTGAAATCCTGAGCACGTGCCGTAGGAATGGTTTCGTTGCGGGTGATGATCCGCTCAGCCAGCCCACCCATGGTTTCCACGCCCAGAGACAACGGAATGACATCGAGCAGCAGCAGATCACCTGCCGTGTTGTTGCCCGCCAGCTGATTGGCCTGGATGGAGGCGCCCAGGGCCACGACTTCGTCGGGGTTGAGATTGGTCAGCGGCTGGCTGCCAAAGAAATCGGCCACGGCCTGGCGCACCTGCGGCATGCGCGTGGAGCCCCCAACCATGACAACGCCTTGCACCTCATCGCGGGTCAAGGCGGCATCCTTAAGTGCACGACGCACGGCAGACAGGCTTTTAGCAGTAAGGTGAGCAGTCGCCGCGCTGAAATCCTCACGCTTGACATCAAAACTTAGTGAACCCGAAGACAGATCAGCGGTAAATGCTACAGTTTCTGCATCTGTCAACGCCTGCTTGCAGTTGCGTGCGGCAATGCGCCAACCCGTCTTATCGGCTGCGTTTTGCAGCTGCACGCCGGTTTTATCAGCCACAAAAGCGGCCAGCGCATCGTCGTAATCATCACCGCCCAGGGCCGAATCACCGCCCGTGGCAATCACTTCAAACACGCCTTGGGACAGGCGCAGCACGGAGATATCGAAAGTGCCGCCGCCCAGGTCGTAAACGGCGTAAACACCCTCCGCCGCGTTGTCCAGGCCATAGGCAATCGCCGCAGCCGTGGGCTCATTGATCAGGCGCAGCAGGTTGATACCGGCGAGCTTGGCCGCATCCTTGGTCGCCTGACGCTGGGCATCGTCAAAGTAAGCGGGCACGGTGATGACGGCGCCATACAGCTCATCATCAAAAGTGTCTTCGGCGCGAAAGCGCAGCGTGGCGAGAATTTCAGCGCTGATTTCCACGGGCGTCTTGGCGCCGCCCACGGTTTCGATAGCGATCACACCGCTGCTCAGGCTGTCTGCAGCAAACTGGTAAGGCAGTTTCTCGGGTGACTCGATGTCCTTGAGACTGCGACCCATGAAGCGCTTGGCCGAGCTGATGGTGTTGACTGCATCTGCGGCCTGCGATTCTTTGGCATCAAAGCCGATCTGACGACGGCCGCCGCTCAGGTAACGCACCACGGAAGGCAGGAGCACGCGGCCTTGCTCATCAGGCAAGCACTCGGCTACACCGTTGCGTACGGCGGCCACCAACGAATGGGTAGTTCCCAGGTCGATACCGACTGCGATACGCCGTTGGTGGGGATCAGGAGATTGACCGGGTTCGGAAATCTGCAAAAGCGCCATGGAAATTCTATTTATGAAGGTGACAGGCCAGCGGGGATGGCCTTTTCAAGATCGGACTTTCTCTTTGCATCTGCAGGAATACATCGCAGAGAGAACTGCTGGGTCTTATTGTCCCAGTTGATCGCGGCGGCGCTCTATGTCCTCGGCAAATCGCGCAACAAACATGAGGGCTCTCACTTGAGCCACGGCCGCAGCCGGGTCATGCGCTTCGTCGAGCAAACGGCCACACTCGGCCAGCATGCGGCGGCGCGCTGCCAGCACCTCAGCATCGAGCGCATCCAGCTCCTTTTCGCTATCGGCTTCTTCCAGCGCTTCCCGCCACTCCATCTGCTGCATCAAGAATGCGGCCGGCATGGCGGTGTTGTCCTCCGCCCGCACAGGTGCGCCATTCAGCTCACACAGATAGGCGGCTCGCTTGAGCGGATCCTTCAGACGTTGATAGGCCTCGTTGATGCGCACAGACCACTGCATGGCCACGCGCTGAGCTGCAGCCCCTTGTGCGGCAAAGCGATCGGGGTGGGCTTCGCGCTGCAGCTCTTTCCAGCGTGTGTCGATCACGCTGCGCTCTTGCGCAAACTGGCGCTGAAGCGCAAACAATTCAAAGTCGTCGGATTGCAGATTCATGGCATTAAAAAGCCGCCTGCAGCAAAGCTGAGGCGGCTTCCTTTATTCAAAACCAGGGAGCTGACCAAGGCCAGAGATACCTAGCAAGCGCCGCCTTGCGGCGAGAGGTCGTCCCTCTTGGGGGCGCCCGGCCAGGGGAAGCCGCAAAGCGGCTCAGGGGCAGTTAAATTCTGAAGCTCTCGCCGCAGCCGCAACGATCACGCTCATTCGGGTTATGGAATTTAAAGCCCTCGTTCAGCCCCTCGCGCACGAAGTCAAGCTCCGTACCGTCGATATAGGCCAAGCTTTTGGGATCAATCAGGACCTTGATGCCGTGATCTTCGAAAACCACATCATCAGCCTGCACCTCATCCACATACTCCAGCTTGTAAGCCAAGCCGGAGCAACCTGTGGTCTTCACACCCAGGCGAACACCAATGCCCTTGCCACGGCGGGAAAGATACCGGCTCACATGACGGGCAGCCGCCTCAGTCATAGAGATCGCCATGATCTCAGGCTTCCACAGCCACCGTGCGCTTGGCACGGTAGTCGCTCACAGCGGCCTTGATGGCATCTTCGGCCAGAATGGAACAATGCACCTTCACGGGTGGCAAAGCCAGCTCTTCAGCAATCTGGCTGTTCTTGAGTGCTGCGGCTTCGTCCAGCGTCTTGCCCTTGACCCATTCGGTCACCAGGGAAGAGGAAGCGATGGCCGATCCACAGCCATAAGTCTTGAAGCGCGCGTCTTCGATCACGCCGGTTTCGGGATTGACCTTGATCTGCAGCTTCATCACGTCGCCGCAGGCAGGTGCACCCACCATACCCGTGCCTACGGAGTCATCGCCCTTGTCGAACGAGCCCACGTTGCGGGGGTTTTCATAGTGGTCAACCACTTTTTCGGAGTAAGCCATGGTGTCTACCTCTTGAACTTCTGATCTTTGCTTAGTGTGCCGCCCATTGAATAGTGCTGAGGTCGATGCCGTCTTTAAACATCTCCCACAGTGGGCTCAATTCGCGCAGCTTGGCTACATTGGTGCGAATGGCTTCAATGGCGGTGTCAATCTCTTCTTCGGTCGTGAAGCGACCAATGGTCATGCGCAGGCTGCTATGGGCCAGCTCATCGCTGCGACCCAGGGCACGCAGCACATAGCTGGGTTCCAGGCTGGCGGATGTGCAGGCGGAGCCGGAAGATACGGCCAGACCCTTGATGCCCATGATCAACGATTCGCCTTCGACGAAGTTGAAGCTCATGTTCAGGTTATGGGGCACACGATGCTCCAGATCACCGTTCACAAACACTTGCTCCATGTCCTTGAGGCCATCAAGCAGGCGCTGCTGCAGACGCTTGGCGTGCTCGTAGTCCTTGGAAAACTCTTCCTTGGCAATGCGGTAGGCCTCGCCCATGCCCACGATCTGGTGGGTAGGCAACGTGCCCGAACGCATACCGCGCTCGTGTCCGCCACCATGCATCTGGGCTTCCAGGCGCACGCGGGGCTTGCGGCGCACATACAGAGCACCGATACCCTTGGGGCCATAGCTCTTGTGCGATGCCAGGCTCATCAGGTCGATGGGCATGGCCTGCATATCCAGCACCATCTTGCCCGTGGCCTGTGCAGCATCCACATGGAAGATGATGCCTTTTTCGCGGCAAATGGCACCAATGGTGTTCAGATCCTGAATCACACCGGTTTCATTGTTCACGGCCATCACGCTGACCAGAATGGTGTCGGGGCGGATCGCCGCCTTGAACACTTCCAGATCGAGCAGACCGTCTTCCTTCACGTCCAGATAGGTCACTTCAAAACCCTGACGCTCCAGCTCGCGCATGGTGTCCAGCACAGCCTTGTGCTCGGTCTTGACAGTAATCAAGTGCTTGCCCTTGCCTTGATAGAAATGGGCAGCACCTTTGATGGCCAGATTGTCAGACTCGGTGGCGCCGCTGGTCCAGACGATTTCGCGTGGATCGGCATTGATCAGGTCAGCCACTTGCTGGCGGGCTTTTTCAATCGCTTCTTCAGCAGCCCAGCCCCAGGCATGGCTACGCGAAGCCGCATTTCCGAACTGATCACGCAGCCACGGAATCATGGCATCCACCACACGGGGATCCACTGGCGTGGTTGCGCCATAGTCAAGGTAAATAGGAAGGTGCGGGGTCATGTCCATGACTGGCTCAATCTAGTTATTCGGCTGACAAATCGTGAGAGGAACTGATGGGCGCAAAGCCCCACCCGGACAGCGTGGATATGCCGCACAGCCATGCATATCACCCTGCCCTGCTTTTGCTTGGCAGCACCTTGAGAGTGCTGCAGACCTTCGCTGACCGCTGAGTGCGATCAGGATTTGGCGAAGGCGTTACCCAGAGCGAACACCGAGTTAGGTGCATTCACGCGGATAGGCTTGACCACAGGTGCTGTGGAAATCGCACGGCGCACCACAGGCTTGTCTTCAATCTGGATGCCCTTGGCCAGTTGCTCGTCCACCAGCTTCTGCAGGGTGACGGAGTCAAGAAACTCCACCATGCGCTGGTTCAAAGCAGCCCACAGCTCATGAGTCATGCAGCGGCCGGCTTCGCCCAGACAGTTTTCCTTGCCGCCGCACTGGGTAGCGTCGATAGGTTCATCCACGGAGACAATGATGTCTGCCACGGTAATATCGGTTGCCTTGCGAGCCAGCGTATAGCCGCCGCCGGGGCCACGAGTGGATTCCACCAGCTCGTGGCGACGCAGCTTGCCGAACAGCTGTTCCAGGTAGGACAGCGAAATTTGCTGGCGTTGGCTGATGGCAGCCAACGTGACGGGGCCATTGTTCTGGCGCAGGGCCAGGTCGATCATCGCGGTGACCGCAAAACGGCCTTTAGTTGTGAGACGCATTCCGAGCTCCTTCAATCAGGATTGTTCGTTACAGAAACGCCTGCGTGGTGCTTTTATAGAGACCCGGCAGGCACAGTCTCCGCCCTTACTCCGTCCTGTTAATAGGTTCAGAGCCCTTCTGAGAGGGAAGTTTGTTGTTGAGTGTTTGCGTTGAGTATAGCACATTCCCCATTGTTTTTGTCGGGTAACAACTCACAGCAACACGCAAGCAGCTTCAATTTGCCGGACGCCTCCTACGGCGCAGCCCCAAATAACTGCTCTTTTAGTAGGGCCAATTGATCACGTATGCGGGCTGCCTGCTCGAACTCCAGACTGCGCGCGTGCTCCAGCATCTGCTTCTCCAAGCGCTTGATTTCCTTGGCTACATCCTTCTCGGACATATCCTCGACACGTGCCCGCTGCAGGGCCTGCTGCTCGATACGCTCGGCTTCCTTGCTGCTTTTCTCGCTGTAAACACCATCAATCAGGTCTTTCACCCGCTTGACAATCTGTTTTGGCTCTATGCCGTGAGCTGCGTTGTGCGCCACCTGCTTGGCGCGGCGCCGCTCGGTCTCTCCGATCGCCTTTTTCATGGACTCCGTGATGCGGTCACCGTACAAGATGGCCTTGCCATTGATATTGCGCGCCGCGCGGCCTATGGTTTGAATCAGGCTGCGCTCGGCGCGCAAAAAGCCTTCCTTATCAGCATCCAGAATCGCCACCAGCGACACTTCCGGAATATCCAGGCCTTCGCGCAGCAAATTGATCCCGACGAGCACGTCAAAGGCGCCCAGGCGCAGATCACGGATGATTTCCACACGCTCCACCGTGTCCACATCCGAGTGCAGATACCGCACCTTAACGCCGTTGTCCGTCAAATACTCCGTCAATTGCTCGGCCATGCGCTTGGTCAGCGTGGTGATGAGCACGCGCTCCTGCTTGTCCACGCGCAGGCGGATTTCCTGCAGCACATCATCCACCTGGTGTGTGGCCGGGCGCACTTCGATTTCAGGATCAACCAGACCCGTGGGCCGTACCACCTGCTCCACAACCTGACCGGCATGGGTTTTCTCGTAATCGGCGGGCGTTGCCGAAACAAACACCACCTGACGCATGCGCTGCTCGAACTCTTCAAACTTGAGCGGACGGTTGTCCAGCGCCGAAGGCAGGCGAAAGCCATATTCAACCAGCGTGGTCTTGCGCGAGCGGTCACCGCTGTACATGGCGTTGAGCTGGCCGATCATCTGGTGGCTCTCATCGAGAAACATGATGGAGTCACGCGGCAGATAGTCCGTCAGCGTGCTGGGCGGATCGCCGGGGGCTGCGCCTGACAGGTGACGGGTATAGTTCTCGATGCCCTTGCAATGCCCGACCTCGGTCAGCATTTCAAGGTCAAAGCGCGTGCGCTGCTCCAGCCGCTGGGCTTCCACCAGCTTGCCCATCTCCACCAGTTGCTTGAGGCGCTCGGCCAGCTCCAGCTTGATGGTCTCCACGGCCACCAGCACCTTGTCTCTTGGCGTGACATAGTGGCTGCTGGGATAGACGGTAAAGCGCGGAATGTTCTGGCGCACGCGGCCCGTGAGCGGATCAAACAGCTGCAGGGTTTCGATTTCGTCATCGAACAACTCGATGCGCACGGCCAGCTCCGAATGCTCGGCGGGGAAGACGTCGATCGTGTCCCCGCGCACCCGGAAGGTGCCGCGGCTGAAATCCGAGTCATTGCGCTGGTACTGCATGCGAATCAGCTGGGCAATCACATCGCGCTGGTTCATGCGGTCGCCGGTGCGCACCGTCATGATCATGCGGTGATAACTCTCGGGCTCGCCAATGCCGTAGATGGCGGACACCGTGGCGACGATCACCACATCGCGCCGCTCCATGATGCTTTTGGTGCACGACAGCCGCATCTGTTCGATGTGCTCGTTGATGGCACTGTCCTTTTCAATGAACAGGTCGCGCTGGGGCACATAGGCTTCGGGCTGGTAGTAGTCGTAGTAGCTGACAAAGTACTCGACCGCATTTTTTGGGAAAAACTCTCGGAACTCTGAATACAGCTGTGCGGCCAGTGTCTTGTTGGGCGCAAACACGATGGCGGGCCGGCCCAGGCGCGCAATCACGTTGGCCATGGTGAAGGTCTTGCCCGAGCCCGTCACGCCCAAAAGCGTCTGAAATGACTCGCCGTCATTGACGCCATTGACCAGTTGCTCGATCGCCGTCGGCTGGTCCCCTGCCGGGGGATAGGGTTGAAACAGCTCGAAGGGCGAGTCGGGGTAGTGCACAAAGCTGCCTTGCGGCGCATCAGTCATATCTTGTTCTTGCATGATGTCATGTCCATGACGCATAGGGTTAGCGCGGGTAGAATGGCAGACCAACCCTCAAGCCTAACCTAGAGTAGTTGGGGGTGACCTGACTTATTTCTATCCATCAAGGATTTTTCATGTCTCTGTTTACCGCCGTCGAAATGGCCCCCCGCGACCCTATTCTGGGTTTGAATGATCAGTTCGCTGCCGACACCAACGCCAACAAGGTGAATCTGGGCGTGGGTGTGTACTTCGACGACAACGGCAAGCTGCCTTTGCTGCAATGCGTGCAAGCCGCTGAGAAGGCCATGATGGACAAGCCCACGGCACGTGGCTATCTGCCCATCGACGGTATCGCTGCTTACGACAACGGCGTGAAGGCTCTGGTCTTCGGCGCCGAATCCGACGTGGTCAAGTCCGGCCGTGTGTCCACCGTGCAAGCCATCGGCGGCACCGGCGGCCTGAAGATTGGTGCCGACTTCCTCAAGAAGCTCAACCCCAATGCCAAGGTGCTGATCTCCAACCCCAGCTGGGAAAACCACCGCGCCATCTTCCAGAACGCCGGTTTTGAAGTCGAGAACTACGCTTATTACGACGCAGCCACCCGCTCCATCGACTTCGCCGGCATGCTGGCCGACCTGAACGCTGCCGCTGCCGGCACCGTGGTCGTGCTGCACGCCTGCTGCCACAACCCCACCGGCTACGACATCACTGCCGCCCAGTGGGATCAAGTGATTGAAGTGGTCAAGGCCAAGGGCCTGGTCGCCTTCCTGGACATGGCCTACCAAGGCTTTGGCTACGGCATCGCCGAAGACGGCGCCGTGATCGGCAAGTTCGTGGCCGCCGGCCTGAACATTTTCGTCTCCACTTCTTTCTCCAAGAGCTTCAGCCTGTACGGCGAGCGCGTGGGCGCCCTGTCCGTGGTCGCCAACGACAAGGAAGAAGCCGCTCGCGTGCTGTCGCAGCTCAAGATCGTCATCCGCACCAACTACTCCAACCCTCCTACCCACGGTGGCGCCGTGGTGGCTGCCGTGCTCAACACCCCTGAGCTGCGCGCCCAGTGGGAAGCCGAGCTGGGCGAGATGCGCGTGCGCATCAAGCAAATGCGCCAAAAGCTGGTCGACGGCCTCAAGGCTGCCGGCGTGACTCAGGACATGAGCTTCATCACCACCCAGATCGGCATGTTCTCGTACTCCGGCCTGTCCAAAGACCAGATGGTGCGTCTGCGCTCCGAGTTCGGCGTGTACGGTACCGACACCGGCCGCATGTGCGTTGCCGCCCTGAACAGCAAGAACATCGAGTATGTCTGCAAGGCCATCGCCGCGGTGATCTGATGCACCACTCAGGGCCGCGGTCGCAGCCCTGAAAAGCAAAGAGCAACGGACGTTGAATCCGTTGCTCTTTTTTTATGCTCCGCCGGTTCTCAACTACTTTATTTCTATAGCTGCCTGTGCTTGATCAGTCTTTATTTCAAGCCCATAAAGGCCTGAAACTCAATGAATTCATGCGCTAGCAGCTATCAAATCTGGTATCTCATCAAGTATTCAAGCCCCAGATGGCCGAGCGCATGGATAGCGCCCCATATTGAAAAGCGTCGTTAAAAACCCGCGGCGACTCGCCCTCGTGCACCGCGCCCGCCGAATACAGCAGCGGCAAATAGTGATCGTGGGTGGGATGGGCCAGACGTGCCTGCGGGCCCCAGTCCAGAAAGGTGGACAGATCGGCCAGATTGCCGCTGTCCCAGTGCTGCTGCACCTGGGCATCGAACTGCTGGGCCCAGTCAAACGCCTGGTCATCCGCCACATCGCGGCGCAGCGCACGCAGGTTGTGCACCACATTGCCGCTGCCCACAATCAGCACGCCGCGCTCGCGCAGCGCCCGTAGCTGAACACCCAGCTCGAAATGCTTTTCCGGCGGCAGACCATAAGGCATGCTCAGCTGCATGACGGGAATCTTGGCTTCGGGGAACATGGGCAGCAGCACCGACCAGGTGCCGTGGTCAAAGCCCCATTTCTCATCCACCCGCAAGGCCGAGCCATCAAGCGGCGAATGCAGCTCGGCAGCCAGTTGCCTGGCCACCTCAGGTGCACCCAGCGCCGGGTATTGCTGATCAAACAACTCCTGGGGAAAGCCGCCGAAATCGTGAATCGTGCGCGGTTGGGCCATGCCGGTCAAAGCCCAGTCCGACTCCGTCAGCCAGTGCGCGGAAATGCACAAGATCAGCTGCGGTGCAATGCCTTTGGCGGCCAACTCCGCGCCCAGCGCTTTCCAGCTCTGACGCCAGCGCGTGTCTTCGATCACATTCATGGGGCTGCCATGGCCGAGAAACATGACCGGCATGCGCGGCGAGGGCTTGAGTTGTTGCAGCAGCTCTTGGGGCAAAACAGTGGGTGAGGTTGTGGTCATGGAATAAGCCATCCAAGCCCCGGATGCCGCCACCATTGTGGAGCCCAGGGCAACAAGCGTACGTCGACGCATAAGATCCGTTCAGCGCTGCCCAGGCAACAGCCAGTGCAGCTTTTTCAACATGGGCCAAGCTTGCCACAGAGCAATGCCCTTGTGGAGGCTGGCTGGCGCAACACACTGTCCTGAAAGCGCCAGGTCTTTAGCCACACACGCGATACAAGAGCAACTACTCAAGGCTGCAATGAACTGATGAACACCATGGACGACTCCCAAAGCTTTGCCCCGCTTCAAGGCGTGCGCATTCTGAGCCTGGCGCTCAATCTGCCCGGACCTGCGGCACTGTGGCGCTGCGCCGGCATGGGAGCGCAATGCCGAAAGCTGGAGCCCTTGTCCAGCGCCAGCAAAGACGGTGGCGGTGGCGCCGACCCCATGCAGCTCTACTGCCCCCAAGCCTATGGGCAGATGCATGAGGGCATCACCGTGCTGCAGGCCGACCTCAAGACTGAAGCCGGCCAAGCCAGCCTGCACGCGCAACTGGCACAAACCGATGTGCTGCTGACCTCATTCAGGCCTTCGGCGCTGAAGAAACTGGGCATGGATTGGGCGGTGCTGCAGCAGCGCCATCCCCGGCTGTCACTGGTGCGCGTGGTGGGCAGCGAAGGAGCACTGGCCGACGTACCCGGCCACGACCTGACCTACCAGGCCGAAGCCGGACTGGTGCACAGCACCCAGTTGCCGCCCAGCCTGTTTGCCGATATGGCAGGTGCGCTGATGGCCAGCGAAGCCGTGCTGCAAGCCGTGCTGGTCAGCAGCCGCAGCGGGCGCGGCGTGTTCAGAGAAGTGGGCCTGGCCCAGGCCGCCCAGTGGCTGGCCCTGCCCTGGCACTGGGGCCTGACCCAGCCTACGGGTGACGTAGGCGGCGGCCACGCCGGCTATCGCATCTACCCCTGCGCCGATGGCATGGTTGCCGTGGCTGCGCTGGAGCCACATTTTGCCCAGCGCCTGTGCGAAGCCGCAGACCTTCTGTTCCGCCACCCCAGCGATATGCACAAGCCGGAAATCCACACCGGCGTGGCGCAGTTTCTGGCCGCCCTCAATTGCAAGCAGCTGATGCAACTGGCCCAGGAGCGGGACATACCGCTGCATGCCCTGCCCAGCGCACACTGACCGCTGTTTTTAAGCCGGGCGCTTTTCAAAGCCGAATTTCTCGGTATCCACCTCGCCCTGGCCTTGCAGCGCGTAACGGTCGCCGGCAATGGCTTCGGGCCTGAAGATGTCATCCAGCTCGGCCAGCAACTCGGGGCTGAGCTTGACGCTGCCGCCGCGAATGTCTTCGTGCAGATGCTCCACGCTGGTGGTGCCGGGCAAGGCAATCACCTGCTCGCCCTGGTGCAGCACCCAGGCAATGGCCAGCTCGGCCAGCGTGCAGCCGGCTTTCTCGGCCACGGCCTGCATGGGCGCCAGCAGACGCAGATTGCGCGCATAGCTCTCGGGCGCAAAACGCGGCATGGTGGCGCGGATATCGCCTTTGACCAGAGCGCCCACTTCCTGCAGCTTACCGGTCAGAAAGGCACGGCCCACGGGGCTAAAGGCGACATAGGCAATGCCCAGCTCCTTGCAGGCGGCCAGCGTGCCCAGCTCGGCATTGCGCGACCACAACGAATACTCGCTTTGCAGGGCCGCAATCGGGTGTTCCTTGTGCGCGCGGCGCAGCGCATCGGCACCGACTTCGGACAGGCCCAGGGCGCGGATCTTGCCCTCCTCTTTGAGGCGCGCCATCTCGCCCACCGATTCTTCTATGGGCACGTTCTTGTCCCAGCGGTGCAGATAGTAGAGATCGATCACATCGGTGCCCAGGCGCTGCAGACTGTCTTCACAGTTCTGGCGCAGCGTCTTGGGGCGGCCGTCGATCACGCGGCGCATCACGCCGTCATCACCGCGCACACCGGCCATGCCGCATTTGCTGGCCAAGGTGATGTGGTTGCGGTGGGGCTTGAGCACCGGACCGATCAGCGATTCATTGGCGCCGAAACCATAAAGCGCCGCAGTGTCGAACAAGGTGACGCCGGCATCCAGCGCTGCATGCAGCACGGCATGGGACTGCTCCACGCTGGGCGATGCGCCATAGGCATGGCTGAAATTCATGCAGCCCAGAGCTACATTGCTGACCGTGAATGGGCCTAGTTGACGGGTTTGCATAGAGGGAATCCTTTGAATGCCTATCGGGCGGCAATGGAGACTGATTTTGAGTGATTTTGGCCTGTAATGCTTGACTGACATGCGCATACAGCTATCAATTTCGACAAGCTTACCAATATCCAGGCTCAAACAACAAAGGCCGGAGCCCAGCCCCAGCCTTTGTACAGCTCAACAAGTCACCAGGACTTATTCAGCGTTCAGCTGCTGCTCCAGGTCGTGCAAGACCTTGTAGCAGTTGAACACCTGCTGCACGCTGGAGTTGGGCTCGCGGCCCTCGCGGATGGCAGCGAAGAATTCACGGTCCTGCAGCTCGATGCCGTTCATGGACACATCGACATTGGAGACGTCGATCTTTTCATCCTTGCCGGTGTACAGATCGTCGTAGCGCGCCAGATAGGTGCCGGTGTCGCCGATGTAGCGGAAGAAAGTGCCCAGAGGGCCGTCGTTGTTGAACGACAGGCTCAGTGTGCAGATGGCGCCATTGGCGGCCTTGAGCTGAATGCTCATGTCCATGGCAATGCCCAGATCCTTGTGGATGGGGCCTTGCACGGCGTTGGCCTTGACGATGGGGCTGCCGGCCTGGTAGGCAAACAGGTCCACGGTATGGGCAGCGTGATGCCACAACAGATGATCCGTCCAGCTGCGCGCCTGACCCAGGGCGTTCATATTGGTGCGGCGGAAGAAATAGGTCTGCACATCCATTTGCTGGATGTTGAACTCGCCGGCTTCAATCTTCTTGTGCACCCACTGATGGCTGGGGTTGAAGCGGCGGGTATGGCCCACCATGGCCACCAGACCGGTCTGCTTTTGCAGCTCGGCCACTTCTTGCGCGTCCTTCAGGCTGTCTGCCAGAGGGATTTCAACCTGCACATGCTTGCCGGCCTTCAGACAGGCAATGGCTTGCTCGGCGTGCATTTGCGTGGGCGTGCACAGAATCACGGCATCGACTTCGGGCAGCGCCAGGCTCTCGGCCAGGTCGGTCGCCACATGCTTGATGCCGTATTTGTCGGCCACTTCCTGGGTCTGGTCCAGACGGCGACCGACCAGGGAGACGACTTCCACGCCGTCAATGTTCTTGATGCCGTCCAGATGCTTGATGCCGAAGGCACCTGCGCCAGCCAGGGCGACTTTGATGGTTTTAGACATAAATGAGTCTCCGTAGAGCCGCCTCAAGGAGGCGAAGGCCCCTTGTTCCTTATTGGTTAGGGGCAGTGAATACGCGAAGCCATGAACGTGGGGGCACGCTCATTGGTTCTCCAGGATCAGATGCCCCACCGCGGTGTTCGATGCAGGCACGTGGTAGAAACGGTGCGCCACCTTGGGCAGCGGTGCCGGGCTGTCCACGTCGGACATGGCGCCACGCGCGATCAGCCACATCACCAGCTCGATGCCTTCGGAACCGGCCTCGCGCACATAGTCGATATGCGGCAGCTGGGCCAGACCCGAGGGGTTTTCGATCAGCAGGTCCAGGAACTTGTTGTCCCATTCCTGATTGATCAGGCCGGCACGCGCGCCTTGCAGTTGGTGGCTCATGCCGCCTGTGCCCCAGATGTGGACATTGATGTCCTCGTCGTAGCTCTCGATGGCCTTGCGAATCGCTCGGCCGATGTTGAAGCAGCGCTGACCCGAAGGCACGGGGTATTGCACCACGTTGACGGCAAACGGAATCACCGGGCAAGGCCAGGAGCCGGTTTTGGGGTCTTGCTCGCCGCACATCAGCGACAAGGGCACGGTCAGGCCGTGGTCCACGTCCATCTTGTTGACGATGGTCAGGTCAAAGTCCTGCTGGATCACGGATTGCGCAATATGCGCCGCCAGCTCGGGGTGACCCTGCACCTTGGGCACGGGGCGTGGGCCCCAGCCTTCGTCTGCGGGTTCGTACTCCGCGCCCGTGCCGATGGCAAAGGTGGGAATGCAGTCCAGACTGAAAGCCGTGGCGTGGTCGTTGTAGACCAGAAAAATCACATCGGGCTTGTTGTCTTTCATCCACTGACGCGAGAAGTCATAGCCCTTGAACAAAGGCTGCCAGTAGGCCTCCTCGGTCTTGCCCAGATCCATGGCAGCGCCGATGGCGGGCACATGCGAGGTGAAAACAGATGCAGTAATGCGAGCCATGAATCAGTTGCCTTCCTTGTTCTTGTTACCGGCTGCGCCCGCAGCACCTTGCGGTTGACGATGCGCCTGTGCGTCTCCGTCCTCGCCCACATAGCGATTGCCTTCGGCCGAGCGGCCGCCGGCAATCATCATGGCGCGGTACTCGTCCTCGGTCATACCGGTCATGGAGCCCGCCATTTGCTGAAAGCTCTTGCCGTCGGTAGAGCCGATCTTGGCCAGAAAATAGATGTTGCCACCGGTGCGCATGCACCAGTTCAGGTCGCGCGCCAGCACGGCCTGTTTTTGCTCTTCCGTCATCGCCCATTCATCCAGATAGGCGCGCTCGTTGGCCCGAAAACGCTCGCGGTTCTCGGCCTTCATCAGCGACATGCAAAACTGGTTGATCCAGTAACCTTTGCGGGACTGCTCGGCATCAAAAATGATGGTGCCGGGCACATCCAGGTATGGTTTTTCCAATGCCATAAATTTCTCCTCTTAACCCTTATCAAGGGCAAGTTGCCCTGCCCTTCAAAAACTGGCACAACCCAGGCGAGAGACAGCCAGCAAGGGCCGCCCCGCAGCGAGGCTGTCGTCCCCCTCCCGATTCAACGCATCGAGAGAGGGGAAGGTGCGGCGCCGCCTAGGCAAAGCGCCTCAGGGGGTGTCAGGCCAGTTCCGGCCAATACAGACGCATGGGGTTGTCCACCAGCAGCTTTTGCTGCAGCTCGGCCGTGGGCGCGATATGGGGGATGAAGTCCACCAGCAGACCGTCGTCAGGCATATGGTCCTTCAGATTGGGGTGCGGCCAGTCCGTGCCCCACAGCACGCGCTCGGGGAACTCTTCCACCACGCGGCGCGCAAACGGCAGCACATCCTGGTAGGCATTCTGCTCGCCATTCAACGCCTTGGGCCCGGTCACAGACAGACGTTCGGGGCAGGATACCTTGCTCCACACATTCTGGTGCTCGCGCATGAATTTGAGGAACAGAGCGAACTCTTCGCTGTCCACGCCCTTGCTCACATCGGGGCGACCCATGTGATCGACGACCACGGTGGTGGGCAGTGCGGTAAAGAAGTCCCACAGCTCGGGCAGATCCACGGCTTCAAAGTAAATCACCACATGCCAGCCCAGCTTGGCGATGCGGCCGGCAATCTCCAACAACTCGTCCTTGGGCGTGAAATCCACCAGGCGCTTGACGAAATTAAAGCGCACACCGCGCACACCGGCGTCGTGCAGCTCCTGCAGCTCTGCGTCCGAAATGCTGCGCTTGACCGTGGCCACACCACGGGCCATGCCGCCCGAAGCCTTGCAGGCATCGACCATGGCACGGTTGTCCGCACCGTGGCAGGTGGCTTGCACCACCACATTGCGCGCAAAACCCAGGTGGTCGCGCAGCGCAAACAGCTGGGCCTTGCTGGCATCGCAAGGCGTGTACTTGCGCTCGGGCGCGAAAGGAAATTCGTTGCCGGGGCCGAACACATGGCAGTGCGCATCCACAGCACCAGCGGGCAGCTTGAAGCTGGGCTTGCTGGGGTTGGCGTACCAGTCCATCCAGCCAGGGGTTTTTTCAAATTGGCTCATGTTTGAATCCTTTTGGGCTGGATGCGCACTAGTAGCCTGCACACCCTGCTCTCAATTTATTAATCGATGTACTTGAGACCTGCGGCAGCCAAGGGCTCGCGCATCTTGTACATATCCAGGCCCAGGATGCCCGAGGCCAGCTTGGCGCGCTTTTCGCCTTCAAAGCTTTCACGCTTGCGGGCCACGTCCAGCACCTGGGCAGCCTTGGCGGCAGGCACGCAGACCACGCCGTCGTCGTCGGCCACGATCACGTCACCGGGAGTCACCAGCATGCCGGCGCAGACGATGGGGATGTTGACCGAGCCCAGCGTCGCCTTGATGCAGCCCTTGGAGGAAATCGCCTTGCTCCAGACCGGGAAGTCCATCTCCTGCAGCGTCTTCACATCGCGCACGCCGGCATCGATGATCAGAGCGCGAGCGCCGCGCGACTGGAAGCTGGTGGCCAGCAGGTCGCCAAAATAGCCGTCGGTGCATTCACTAGTCACGGCAGCGACCACGATGTCGCCGGGCTGAATCTGCTCGGCTGCCACATGCATCATCCAGTTGTCGCCGGGTTGCAGCAGCACGGTCACTGCCGTACCCGAAACCTGCTTGCCCGCGTAGATGGGACGCATATAGGGCTTGAGCAGCCCCACGCGACCCATGGCCTCGTGCACGGTAGCCGAGCCCAGAGCGGCCAGGCCGTCGGCGGCAGCGCGATCGGCGCGCTGGATATTGCGATAAACGACTCCGAGTTCGTACATGGAATACCTCTTTGCTTCGCAGTGATTGAATCAAAAATAAGAGCTGCTAGCGCTTGCGTTGAATCAACTTCAATTTGATTACAAGCTAAAACCTATGTGCGGCCTGCGCTAGCTGCTCCTTTTTTCTATACGGTAAGTCTTACAGGCCCTTGGCCTTGAGGGCCGAGTCCAGGCGCGTGAACACGCGGCGGGCATTGCCTTCGTAGACCTGCTGCTTTTCTTCGGCCGTCAGGTTCTGCGTGGCTTCGATATAGCGCTTGGTGTCGTCGTAGTAGTGGCCGGTTTGCGGATCGATACCGCGCACGGCACCGATCATCTCGCTGGCAAACAGGATGTTCTTGGTGGGAATCACTTCCGTCAGCAGGTTGATGCCGGGCTGGTGATAGACGCAGGTGTCGAAGAAGATGTTGTTGAGTAGATGCTCTTCCAGCAGCGGCTTTTTCATCTCCTGCGCCAGACCGCGAAAACGGCCCCAGTGGTAAGGCACGGCGCCACCGCCATGGGGAATCAGGAACTTCAGCGTGGGGAAGTCCTTGAACAAATCGCTGGTCAGACACTGCATGAAGGCCGTGGTGTCGGCGTTCAGATAGTGCGAACCGGTGGTGTGAAAGCAGCTGTTGCAGCTGGTGGAGACATGAACCATGGCGGGGATGTCGTACTCCACCATCTTTTCGTAGATGGGGTACCAGCTACGGTCGGACAGCGGGGGCGAAGTCCAGTGGCCGCCCGACGGGTCGGGGTTCAGGTTGATGCCGACATTGCCGTATTGCTCCACGCACTTGACCAGCTCGGGAATGCAGGTGGCGGGGTCCACGCCCGGCGACTGGGGCAGCATGGCGGCAGGAATGAAGTGCTCGGGGAACAGCTCGCTGACGCGAAAGCACAGCTCGTTGCAGATGGCGGCCCAGCTGCTGGAGGTCTCGAAGTCACCGATGTGGTGAGCCATGAAGGAAGCACGGGGGCTAAAGATGGTCAGATCCGAGCCTCGTTCCTTCATCAGGCGCAGCTGATTGGTTTCTATGGTTTCGCGAATCTCGTCATCGCTGATCTTCAGATCGGCCGCCTTGGGGGCTTGGGACGGGTCTTTCAAGCCGGCAATCTGCAGATCGCGCCATGCGCCCAGCGCAGCCGGGGCGGTGGTGTAGTGACCGTGTACGTCAATGATCATTGTTATGCGCTCCTGAATGAGAAGGAAATCAAATAGGGGGTCGTCAAAATCAGCATCCGTCTTGCGACTTGGGGCTTGCCAGCTGCTTGATGACCAGGGCCGCTGTGGCAATCAAACCGGGAATGGCAACCACGGTGAAAATCTGGCTGAAGCTCATCTGGCGCACCGTGAGTTCAGCCACCAGAAACGAACCGGCAATGCCGCCAAAGCGGCCTATGCCCAGCATCCAGGCCACGCCGGTGGCGCGACCGCTGGTGGGGTAAAAAGCCGCGGCCAAGGCAGGCATGGAAGATTGCGCCGTATTCATGATGGTGCCGGCCACAAACACCGAGACCACCAGCCAGCCCAGGCTGCCGGCTTCCTGACCAATCCACCAGATGGACAAGGCGGTCAGCGCATAGCCCACGGCAATGATGCGGTTGGCGTTGTAGCGATCCATCAGCCAGCCAAAAGCCACCGCACCCACGCCGCCCAGTGGGAACAGCGCCGCCACCAGCGTACCGGTCTTGGGGTCCAGCCCGCCTTCCTTGAACAACACCGGCATCCAGTTCATCAGCGCATAGAAGATGACCAGACCCATGAAGTAAGCCACCCACAGCATGATGGTGCCCACACGGTACTGTTTGGACAGCACCACGGCCATGCCGCTCTGACCTTCGGTCACGGGCTTGTTTTCGGTCATGATGAAGCGCTGCACGCCTTGCACGGCATTGCCGGCAATCCGGGTGAGCACCTTGCGAATGCGTTCGGCCGAATGGCCCTTGGCCACCATATAGCGCACCGACTCGGGCAGCAACAGCAGCAAGAGCACGGCCAGCACCAGCGGCACAATGCCGCCCAGGTGCAAGACACTACGCCAGCCGAAATGCGGAATCATCCAGGCGGCCAGAAAGCCGCCAAAAGCTGCCCCCAGCGGAAAACCGCAGAACATGGCATTGGTCAGCGTGGCACGGCGGGCATCGGGGCAGTACTCGCTCATCAAGGTTACGGCATTGGGCATGGCGGCGCCCAGGCCGATGCCGGTGACAAAACGCAGCGCGGTCAAGGTGGTGATGTCATGCGAATAGCCTGAAGCCAGGCAGGCCACTCCAAACACAAACACCGAACCCACCAGCACCGCCTTGCGGCCCAGCCGGTCCGCCAGCGGGCCGGAGCACATGGCGCCTGCGGCCAGACCAAACAGGGCCGCACTGAGCACGGGCGCCAAAGCGGGCTTGCTTACGCCCCACTCCGAGATCAACGAAGGAGCGATATAGCCTATGGCGGCAGTATCAAAGCCATCAAGCAGCACGATCAAAAAGCACAGGGCAAAAATCACCCATTGAAAGCCGGAAAACGGATGCTCGTTGAGCACCGTTTGTACATTGGCCACGGACGAAGCCGCACTGCCAGAAGAATGTTGCGAAGTCATATTGGTTCTCGGTTGCCTCTCTTTGTCGCCTCACGCTCCAATCTCGCGGCGGGCGCCAAAGCCTTCGGCGAAGACTTCTGTGCGTCTGTCACGAAGGGCTATATCTGCCCTTTGTCTTGTTCCATGGTGAAAATCAATTGCCAGGAAATGGCCTTGCCATTCCCGACAGCGGCCGCTGTGCAATCAGGCCGGCTCCATGCCCTGACGCCGCTTGGCCTCTGCGGTCTCGGCCGAAGCCATGAATGCCAGCAGACGCTCGGCAGCCCCGACCTGGTGCGAGCCCGCCACCACGGCGCCTGAAAACACGGTGTCTATGGCGCAAGCCGCAGGCAGCGGACCGACGATGGCGATGCCGGCCACGTGAATCAGCTCGCTCAGTTGCTGAAAGCCCAAGGCCACTTCCCCCGAAGCGACCAGCGAGCCCACCGGCACGCCGGGGCGCGCCTGAACAATGCGAGGCTGGATCTGCTGGGCAATACCCCAGCGTTCGAACAATTGCTGCAAGGCCACGCCGCTGGGGCCTGTGGAATAGCCGATGCTGGGCGCAGCCAGCACGGCGGCGCGCAAAGCATCTTCACTGGAAATGTCGGGTTGTGCCGCGTCTGCCCGCACGGCAACTACGGTGCTCGACAGCACCAGATCCACCTTGCTGCCGGCCACGGCGCGGCCGCTAGCGATCAGCTTGTCGATGGCTTGATTGGCAAGAAAGACCACGTCAAATGCTTCATCGCCCGCCGCTACACGCTTGGCGGCATCCACGCCGCCTACGGATTCAATCGTGACGGACTCTGCGCCGCGCGCCTGCCATGCTGCCGCCAGTTCGGCCAGCACCTGGCGTGTGGCCATGGAAGAAATACCGCGAAGAACCATGCTCATGCCTTCCCCCTCAGAGCCATGGCCGCATGCAACGCAGACGCAGATCGACCTTGATCCAGATACAGGGGCTTGAATGAAGGGATAGCCCCGCAGTTCGGCATGCAGGGATGGACGTTTTGCAGCATGACAGCTTTGACTCAACAACAGATAAAGCTATTGTGTGCGTCATCACCCGGCCAGACTAGCCAGCTGCCGGGCTAGCAGCTATGCCTGCAAAGCATAGCCAAGGCGTCTCATATTCCAAACGAAGATAGGCAATAAAAAAGCGCTTACCTCTTTTAAACAAAAGAGGTAAGCGCTATCAAATCAGGAATTCATCGTTTTAAATGCTGTGCGTAAGCAACAGTAAAAACAATGGTTAACCCTTGGATTTAATCATCATGACGACCATGCCCGCGCCCATGACCGTTGCCGTGACCGCGTCCGCCCCGCCCGTCCCTGTCCCAATCTCTTTCGCGGCGTTCCTCACGTTGCCAGCGGCGCTCGTCATGGCGTTCACGCTCCCAGCCACGGCCGTGATGATGGTCATGGCGATCGCGTCGCGCTTCACGCCAATGCGGGGGTGCGTTTCGCAGAAAATACACCTGCTGACCGCAAGCGCTGTAGCGCCCGCAGTAGCGGCGCCAATTGCGTGAATGATCGGGAGGCACCCACAGATAGATCGGTTGCGCATGGGGCATCGCCCTGGCGCCGGGCATGCCCAGCATGGGCTGCGCATACATCAGCGCCGGCGGCGGCGCATTGCCAATATCCACCCGCCCGTAGACACCGGGTGCCAGCTGCCCGGATATGGCACCGCTGATATAGGCCTGGGCATGGGCCGCAGCGGCCCCCAGCAGCAATGCCAGAACAGCTAAGCCGCGCACAGAAAATCGATGAATAGACATAGGGGACTGAAGTCGTTGTGAAGTGCACGGAATGGGAGGCTGGGTTGAAGGCTGAGACTTGGAACCAAGCTAGCTCTCAACTCGTGCCGTCATCTACAAGCAACGTTTCCAGCCATGATTTGGCTGACATTCCACCTCATCGGCCCGGGTAAATGCTAGCGAATCGTTTGTCTATCCAGTCCTTTTTTAAGGATCAAGTCCACCACCGGCTGCTCACGCTTGTTAGCCCGCATGCAATGGTCTTTCTGGAAGCAATCGGTCAATTTGATGACTGCGCGCGCCCAGGATTTGTTCTCGCGTTCACGCCAGGCATGTGACGAGACACTCTCCCATGCATAACCATTGAACAAGGTTGCGTTGACAAAGTGATCCAAGGCTCTGACGCCCGAACGGCCACGCTCCGCCTTGCCGCAAAAACCCACGATGACCAAGAGCAGGTAGCCCAAAAATGCCATGGGCACAATGGCGCACATCAGCGCAAACCCCGCTAAGCGCTCTTTCATGCCGATACACCCGTCGCGCCCTCAGCAAGCTCTAGCGGGTTGCGTTTTTTCAGTTGCACCTGCACTCCGTTTTCAGAACGGATTGTCAAGCGTCCCACAGGCTGGGGCACATGGTCGTCCACCGGCAAAAGCTCATACTCTCTCAACAAACAGGCCAAGATGAGAACCGCTTCCTGCAACGCAAAAGCGGCCCCCAAGCAGACTCTAGGTCCCATGCTGAACGGCATATATGCGTGCTTGATGGCCTCCTTGCTCTCCTGTCTGTCAAAGCGGTCTGGATCGAAAGCATCGGGCTCCTTCCACCATTTGCGGTGGCGCTGCAGCAGCCAGGGAGCCACCACCACCGTGCTGTGCGGCTTGAGCTGCTTCCCGCGCATAGGGCAGGCACTGGTATTTTCCCGGGCAAAAAAACCCACCGGAGGGAACAGGCGCAAAGTCTCCCTGAAAATATTCCATAGCAAAGGCAGGCTTTTCATATCTGCCTGCGTAGGCTCGCGCCCGGCAAACACCTCATCGATTTGCAAGCGCGCTCTCGCCTGAATATCGGACGAATTGGCCAAAAGATGACAAGCCCAGGTCAGAGCACTGGCCGAGGTTTCATGGCCGGCCAAAAACAGCATGGCTACCTGATTCACCAATTCGGATTCAGTAAATGCTTTGCCGGTTTCAGGATCCTTGGCGGTCATGAAGGCCGCCAAAATATCCTCGTGCTCGCCAGATTCGCCACGCATATGTGCCTCATAACGCGGCTTGATCATGGAATGCAGCAGATTGCGGATTTTCCTTGCGGATTTTTTACTTTGCCAATTGAGCCAGGGTAGTTTGAGCCAGCGAATGCCAAATAGCGCCGGGAGCATCAATTTGGGTGCCAGTGCCTGGTAGTGCGCAAATGAATGAAACACTTGGTGCGCATCAGCGCCCTGCATGGGCGTGGAGAAAATCGTGCGAAAAATAATATCGGCAGTGACATGCGTCATTTCGACTTCTATGTCATAAGGCACTTGTGTTTGCTGCTCGGCCAGCCGCTCCAGCATGGCGTTGGCCGCACCTAGCATGCGCGGGAATGCGACATTCAGCCGTGCCTGCTCAAAAGCGGGATTCATCATGGAGCGCTGACTCTGCCAGAGCGCCCCATTAGTAGTGAAAATACTGTCACCAAGCAGAGGCTTCAAGGACTCATGCAGCAGATGACTTTTAGGAAAGTCCTGCGCCTGCGTTTGCATCACACGCTTAATTTCCTTGGTGTCGTTAACCATGTACAGATCCACGCCAGGCAGATGAACCTCACCCATTTGCATGGAGTAGCTGCGTTCAAACAAGGCATCCATCCAGGAACGCCGGGCATGCAAAAACATCCTGAGCTTGGAGGCTTTCTCAGGATGCGGTTTGGGATACACGGGGCAAAAACGATTCATCGAACCAAAAACTTTTCTACGTATTTGCGCACAGTAGTGGGCGCGGTGAGCATGGCAAAAAAATTGTAAGCTCCGGCTTTTTCGGAGGCCATCAGATACTGAAAATGCATGCGCATCTTGTTGCGCCGAATGAAGCGGTAACGGCGAGGCTCAAACAGCTTGTGAAAGCGCGGAGTGCACATATGACGAGGATTGACGTAAGACTCATTCGCAGGAGACGCGTCGGGTAACGCCAACTGCAATAAATCGCACATGCCAAAGCTTACGCTGTCTCCTGGGGAGGAGATGTCCACCCAGTAAATTTCCGGGTCAGCGGCGACCTTGCTCACACTTGAACGAAAACCACTGGCCGTCGGGAAGAACGAGAACAAGGGAATGCAGTTGCCCAAGGTCAGTAGTGTCACCCGGTCTTTCACTGGTTGCACTTCAGTGCTACGCAATACATCCGACAGTGCATCCAGCAGCTTGATGGACTGAGCGCTTCCAACGCTGAAGCCCAGCACAACCAACTCCAAATCGGGTTGTTGCCGAACTCGTTGCGCAAGCCATTGAGCCATATCGTGAATGCGCTCGTGTTCTGTCGCACCGGACTCTGAAGTTCTGGCACTCGAACGTGCAAAGTTAAAAATTCTGAGCAGCCAGCTGATGTGCAACAAACCATCCAGTTTTTTTCCGCCCCACGCGACCACAGAAACTACACCCAGACAAGCCAGGGCCCGGCTCCACCAGGGCCAGTCGGCGCCTGCATGCCAAGTGCCATAAAAACCTGCTACCCCGAACAAACCGAGCAGCAGCATGAAGATCAACGGATAGACAAAGGCAAGCAAGGTATAGGGAAGTGCAGCACCCAACGAACGAAGGCTGCGCCAACTAATCAGCGCCTCCCCATAAGTTCTAAGACCTGCCTTGCACACGGCATAAAGCGACTTGGGCCAATGCGCGCGTATATGATCGGTCCAGTCGAAAAACACATACTCGCTAGCGTCAGCAGAAGATCCGGCCAGGGTCCACACCGAATGTGCCTTGCCTGCTTCATCCAGTTGAAGCGCTCTGAGTTCGCCCACTGCATACTCAGCCTGATCCACTTGCGCCTGGAGCCGTGCCTGCTGAGCGCACAAGCGGTGGTAGTAGCGTCCGCCTCTCGGATCAAATCCGCCAACAAACACCACCAACCGCGACGGGGCTGCATTTTCTTTCTCGCTCATGGCTCTGCTTTCATCCCCTGCACCAATGGCTCGTGCGGATGGATGGAGACAGGTTGCGGAGATACCGCATTTTGCAAAGGCCACAGGCGCTGAGCCATCTTCCCCTGGAGCATGACGCCACAGCGCCACTGACATACGGACAGCTTCTTATAGAAATTGCCATTGAGTTGCGTTCTCTCCAGCAAAGCCCTCTTGAAGCGTTTCAGAACCTCCTTGTCCGGCGTAGCAGACTGTGCCGCAAGCCAGAACTCGCTCAGATGCCCTTGATAAGTCAGACCGGGTATGTCGTACAAGGCACTGCCGCAGACCTTGACCGGCGCTCCATGCCCCAGAGCGGACAAACCCGTGGTGCTGTTGACCAGCACAACCCCTTGGGCCGCTTTCAGCAAGCTGGGCAAGTGCTGATCGTGTATGTAGAGCACTCGCTTCTCAAGTCCATATCGCTTTGTCAGCAAGCGTATGACTTTCGAATAGTCCCTGTGACCTCGGTCCATAGGATGGTGCTTAAACACGAGCAAATGATCCTTCAGCGTGGTAAGCCCCAGCGGAATGCTGTCTGACACCACTGCCGAGCGACGCAATGCGGCAGCAAAGGAGTTCATGACATGGTCGATAAAACCGCAAACCGACTCATAGTCCGAATGCACGGTGATTTGTGCATCGTTATGCACCTGTAGCGGCACCAAAAAGAACTGTTCGTGCCTTTCGCCTATCAACCTCTGCGAAATACCGCGCTCGGCAAAGCGATACCAGGCCTTGCGCCCAAAGGACAACCACCACCAAGGAGCATCAGCGACCGACATCTTGCGATGGTGCAAATCGTTGTTCCAAAATCGTTGCGCCAGCCACGCCGCAAAGAAATACAACATGCCCCACATGGCAGCATGCCAGTAGGAGCGTCCTACCTTCTGGTAGTTATCCGTCGCCTTGATGCTTTCACTTGGCTCATCCTGCTCCGATGAACTGGCACTTTCAGCCACCACGGAACTGAGCCAAGATTCCAATGCCGTATGAAATTGGGAATGACCATTGACTCCGATAGGCTCAAAGGTCACATGATCCGGCCGCAAATAGCCTTCTTCAAACACTCCCACGGCAAAGCCCATTTGCTGGCCGAGCTTTCGGACTCCGACATGCACAGGCCTGCAGTCTCCGAACAACAAAACGGCATCAATCTGCTGCGCAAGAATGAAGCGCTTAAGCTCAGGCAACCAGTCTTCGATCTGTCCTTTGAAGCTCCTTGCACCCATGGGATAGAACAGCCAGTCCCCCGCATTGAAGTTGTATTTAAGAACTTCAGCACCCACATCTCGCAGATCTCTAGCCAGATTTGAGAAAAATGGGCCTACCGGCCCCTGCAGCAGCAATACTTTTTTATGCTTAAAGCTTGAATTGCTTGCGCTCTCCAAAACAGCCCCTCAAAAAATCGCAAAAAATGCACCGCGTATGTGTGCACAAAGTCAGCTCAAGTCAAACAGCCAGAATCTCGAGTAGCGATCATAGCGGTGACATATTGATTCATTTGTTCTTAAAAAAAGAAGATTGCAACAAAATGGTAATTTTTCTTAGCTTGCGTCGGATCGATCCATACCTGAGTTTCTGAAGAGAGCCGTCTGCAACACGGGCATCGCGCTCCTCCAACAGTCTGAGTAAAACCGCCTCACAGGTCGTGTAGCCTTTGAGCAACGGATCCCAGTACAAGGGATAGTGCAGCAAAGCTCCGGCAACTAATTCATCTATCGAAAGTTGTCTTTTCCGCCTTGGAACCGGCAGCACATCCTCGGTCAGCCCCCAGCCTGCGTAAAAAGGCCGACCATGCACCAACACATGTTTGCCACGAAGTAAGGCATCAAAGCCCGTCAAAGACGTCATCGTCACCACTGCATCGCAAGCCTCGATACAACTGACGACCGAAGCATCAAGCTCTATGTAATCGGCATGTTTCAACACTTGAGCCTTGTCGACATGCCCATTGCGATTGCCGCTGCTGACATCGGGGTGCGGCTTGAAGACGATGAACGCTGAGGGGAACGCTAATCGCGCAGCCTGAACCAAGCCCAAGTTGGTATGTACGCCCTTGACATCGCAACCAAAACGAATGGAAGCATCATCCTCCACCTGGCCCGGCACCAAAACCACTTGCTTGTCATTTATCGGCCAATCCACGGAAAGATTTGGTTCCAGGTTGTACTTGGTAATGCCGTGCTTGACGATGAAAGCGCGCACATTCCTGGCACGCTCCAGATCCTGAGCGGTGAAAGCCCGCGTATTGAGCAAGTCCTCCAGTTCGGAAGGCTGGATTGGGTCGAAATAAATGCCTTGCGCATCCAGCACAAAGGAATGCGGCGCAATCAAGTCCGAGCCCAGGCCTACGGAGCGCACAAAGCCGTCCTCCATGTGCAGCAGGCGAACGCCGGATGCCTCAGCCAACTCCTGCACTCCGTCGGGCGGCACCCTACCCCAGCAGACCAAGCAATCTGCACCTGCCGGCTGCAACTTGGCAGCCGCTGCTGCATGACGAACAAACAGCACCCGGCCCTGATGCAAGGAAAGCCTTTCTTTAAAGTTCCACGCACGCCAGCGCGGAAACGCTATGCAAATCATTCGACCGGAAAAGCGCCTTGCCATCCTCCGCTGGCACTCCAGCCACTCCATCACATCCGTAATGGAACCCAACTGCCGCGTTTCCGGATTCAGGTAGCGCGTGTAGTGCATATAGGCTGCAGCAAACAGTTCATCAACCGTGCGCCGCTGAACAGCACGCCGAGCCATAGCAGGATGCTGCATCTGACGATCATCCGTCACCCCCCAGCCTGCGTACCAAGGCACACCAAAGCAAGTCACCGGCTTACCTGCCAGCAAGGCTTCAAATCCCATGGTGGAGCTGACAGCGTAGACCTTATCCATCTGGGCGATCAAACTCATAGGGTTCACTGCATCGCGCAGCAATACGGTGCGCTCCTCAGGCTGCACATCTGCCAGATAACCCCTCTTGCGGCCGGAGGACACTTCCGGGTGAGTCTTGACATACACGGTGGCGTTGGGGTTCTCAGCCTGCGCGGCGGCGAGCATTGCCTTAAAGGTTGTAGCATCTGCCCCACCCAGCTTCACACTCATATCGCCTGCTGTCTGATCCACCACCAGCACCCGCAGCACATCGCTGGTACGCAAAACGCCTTCAGGCAAATCCGGCGCGTGGTTGTATTTGCTCAAACCAGCCGAAAGCAGCGCGGCGCGCGCTTGGCGCACCGGCGCTGCGTCTGGGGCCAGCACATCTGCATCGCTGCACAGCAAACGCTCCAACGCGCTAGGCCGGGTGCAATCGTAGTAAATGCCTTCGTCATCAACTACCAGCGATAGCGGCGGGTAATACTCGCCCGTACCGAAAGAGCGTAGGAAACCATCCTCCAGTGCCAGATAAGGGAGCCCATGCTTGCGGGCATAGCGCAAAGCTTTCTTAGTGCTTGGGCGCAGCCCCCAGCCTGCGATCACATCCACGACTAATCTGCGCCAAGGGCGTGCACGCTCCGGCGTTGCCTTGAGCAACACAGAGAGAAGTGGAATCCTCAGAATTCCAGCAGAAAAAATGCCGATTTTTTGATTCACAGTGTGATGACTAAAGAATGCAGCACTGCTAGTGACAGTGGGCTTGCAACCACATTTGTCCTTGTGTCGTTTCTTTTTGCTGCGCACTCACACAAATTTCGGCAGGTGCGGGAAACGGGCGGTCCTTGGCAAGCGCCTGCATATCCAGTGGCAAACAAGGCAATTCATCGTGCCGCAAACAGTCTAGGTGCCAAGCGGACCATGCCTCCCAATAGGCAAGCCGCTGGGGCGATACACCGGTTTCAGAATAACCGGTGTCACCGGCCGTCATTAATGAGCCTACGCGGTGCGACCCCAACGCCAGTGGCTTCGCAATTCGCTTAATGGCCCTCTTGCCAAACACCAAGCGCAGGCGTGCAAGAAACTCGCTGTCTGCCCCCGTTCGGACGCAATCCCAGGCCCCCATGCGTTGTAAAACGAGCTCGCGCCGGAACAGTGGCGACGATGGATTCAACCTCATCAGGGAATGGACGGGCCGTGCATAGAACATACCGTCATCCGTCATTCGCACCCAATGCGAGGTTGTTGCCACCAGCGAAGCATCTTCGAGCAGTGGCCGCACCTGCAGTTCAATCTTCAGCGGATGCGACCAATCATCCGAGTCATGGCAAGTCACAAACTCGCCACGCGCCAACTGCAACCCCATGCTCTTGGCCAGATAGGTACCCCCATTAGTGTCCAGCCGCAACAGCCGCACGCGAGCATCCCGACGGGCCCATGCATCGACAAAATCTGGCGTTTCATCGCCGCTAGCGTCGTCCACCACAATGATTTCTAGATTGCGGTAGCTCTGATTCAGCAAGGATTCGATTGCAACGCTGGCGCGCTCCTTGGTTCGAAAAGTCGTCATCAGCACACTGACCAAAGGGCCGTTGCAGGACGGCAGCTCTTTCGAGAGCATCACATTGCAAGGGCTTGGAGCGATACTTCCATCGCGAAGCTCCAGCGCTGGCAAGCCAAAGGCCACCATAAAAGCATTGAGCCTTTGCAACTGCAGTTGAGGCTCACCCTTCTCAGCCATCGTTTGATAAAGATGCAGCTCAGGCCAGCGGCTTGCCTGCCCAGTTGCCAAAGCTGACTTCAGCACTGCTTGCGCATCCAAGAGTCGCCCGTTGCATAGCAGCAGCGCCGCATGCAATGCCGGATGTGCAGCAGTACGCTCGCCCCCAGTCTCAAACAGCTGCAAGGCCTCTAGGGGCATCAACGGAGCCAATGCATCGGCCATTGACACGCGCAGACGTTGCCTGAGAGGCTGTGGCAACCTGTGCCAATGCAATGTCTGCATCAAGCTACGCGCTTGCTCATGTTGGCCACAGGCAGCCAGTGACACAAGCTGAGGAAAGGCATAACGCCAGTCTCCAGAAGGCAGTGGCATATCAGCCACCGTTCGGTACATTCCCAAGCGGTAATACGCCAGCGGCTGCCAGCTATTCAAACCACTCCAGCCGCGATCAACAGCAGCCAGGCTCTTCGCAAACTCACCTTTACCCAGATGGGTCAAAGCGCGCAACATACCCGTCATCAAGACACACTCACCAAACTACCCTGCAAACAAAAAGACAACAAGCCAGCAGTAGATGCATCCAGACCCTCTAGCTCAGCACTATCCATGCGGTCACGCAAATCCTTGGCTAAAGTTTTGCCCAGTTCGACTCCCCACTGGTCAAAACTATTGATACCCCAAACCGTGCCGGCCACGAACACTCGATGCTCATGCAAGGCCAGCAATGCTCCCAGTGACTCGGGCGTCAAAGCATCCAGCAGCATGAAAGTGCTTGGTCGATTGCCCGGGAAATCCTGATGCCCAAGTAACTGCCCCTCTCCGGCTCTGGCACCCTGCATCAAAGCCTGAGCCTGCGCCAACGCATTGGCTAACAGTGCTTCCTGATGCTCGGGCAAACCGTGCTCGGCAGTGCGCGCAGCGATGAACTCAACAGGAATACGCTGCGTGCCCTGATGCAGCCACTGAAAAAATGCATGTTGACCGTTGCTGCCTGGCTCTCCCCACACCATACCGGTCGTGAGACAGCCTACGGGTTTGCCATCTGCACGCACCTGCTTGCCATTGCTTTCCATCTCCAGCTGTTGCAGGTAGGCAGGCAGACGGCGCAGCCCATGGTGATAAGGTGCCACGCAGCGCCCCGGCATCTGCAAAAAACTGGCATACCACACATCAAGTAGACCCAACCAGACAGGAGCATTGTGCTCCAACGGTGCCTGTGCAAAGTGCGCATCCATTTCTGCAGCGCCTTGCAGCAAGCGCTCGAACACCTGTGGGCCTACAGCGACCGCCACCGGTAGCCCGACGGCCGACCAGACCGAGAACCGCCCACCAATGCCTTCAGGAATATGCAGCGTCTGCGTAAAACCGCTTTGCCGCGCTACATCCTCGCGTGAGGAAACGGCCACAAAATGATTCGGCCAATGCAGATCGCCGCCCGCACACAGCCACGCCTTGGCAGACGCCATATTGCGCTGCGTCTCAGCCGTAGACCAGGACTTGGACGCCACAATGAACAAAGTGCGCGCCGGCACCAAGCATTGCAGCGCCTGATGCAGGTCATGCCCGTCCAGATTCGACACCACATGCACTCTCGGCCCCCCGGCATACCAGGGCTGCAAGGCCTGCAGCATCAACTCCGGCCCCAGGCCGGAGCCACCAATACCGATATGCACCACATCGGTAAAACGCGCATCGGTGCGAATCTGCTGCGCCAAGGCCAGCATGTCACGCAGGCCAGCATGACATTCATCCTCAACCACCCAAGCGCCCCCTTGCGGCACCAAAGGCGCGCGCAAACGTACATGCAAGGCCGGTCGCTGCTCAGTCTCATTCACCACCGCACCGTCATACAAGGCATCACGCCGCGGCGCCACGCCAGCCTGCTCGGCCAATTGCAGCAAAGCCGCCAGTGCTGCCTCATCCCAAAGGCACTTGGAGCAATCCAGCAAGACATGGGGCGCTTGAAGGCTCAAACGCTCAAAACGCCCCGCATCGTGCAAGGCATGGGCAAGGTTCAGCTCCCGCTCACAAGCCGCCGCCCTGGCCTGCAACCCCTGCCAAATAGTGGTATCCGCATTCAATGTCATTGTTTTTAATCGCGTTTGCATTGCGCAGGCGCTTGCCCCACTTCTCAAGGCAAGCGCTGCTTTCAATCATTCCCCAGAATACGAGTAAAAATGACTTACAACCCTTGCTGTGCAATCGGTTAAAGCTATCTTTTTTGAAAAATCAAACTTTGAGGCTTTGAAGCAATTCTTCAAACTGAGGCCCCACCTCAGGGTGCTTGCGCGCCATGGCCAGCGTAGCCTCCAGATAGCCGATCTTGGAGCCGCAGTCGTAGCGCTTGCCCTGGTAGCGGTAGGCCAGTACCTGCTCTTCCTTCATCAAAGCCGCGATGCCGTCAGTCAACTGAATCTCACCGCCGGCACCCTTACCCAATCTGGCCAGGTGGTGGAAGATACGCGGCGTGAGCACATAGCGGCCCACCACAGCCAGCGTGGAAGGAGCCTCTTCTGGCTTGGGCTTTTCCACAATCGCGTGCACAGCCTCCAGGTCTTCCTTCAAAGGCTTGCTATCCACAATGCCATAGCTGCGCGTATCTTCACGCGGCACCTGCTGTACCCCCAGCACCGAGCACTTATAGTAGTCGTACACGTCCACCATCTGGCGCATCACCGCCGGCTCGCCATCGAGCAAATCATCGGCCAGCAGTACCGCAAACGGCTCATTGCCCACTACCGGTTGCGCACATAACACCGCATGGCCCAGGCCCAAGGCCTCAGGCTGGCGGATATAAACGCACTTCATATCCGAAGGCATCAGGCTGCGCACATAACTGAGCATTTCAGTTTTACCGCGCAACTCCAACTCATTTTCAAGCTCGTACGCCTTGTCAAAATGGTCTTCAATGCTGCGCTTGCTGCGCCCCGTCACAAACACCATTTCCTTGATGCCCGCAGCCAGGGCCTCTTCCACCGCATACTGAATCAGTGGCTTATCAACCACCGGCAGCATTTCTTTAGGGCTGGCCTTGGTGGCAGGCAAAAAACGAGTGCCCATGCCCGCGACTGGAAAAACCGCTTTTGTGACTTTCATTTTTATCTATCTTTTCAATGCAAAAAACGCCTCAAGCATCACCGCCGAATAAATCGCGCGTATAGACCTTATCTGAGATATCGGCAATTTCCGGAACCAGTCGGTTTGCCACAATCACATCCGCCATCTGCTTGAACTCGGCCAAGTCCTTGATGACCTGGGAGTTGAAGAAATCCGGCGCATCGAGCACAGGCTCATACACAACAACCTCCACACCTTTTGCCTTCAGGCGCTTCATCACGCCCTGCACAGAAGAAGCGCGGAAATTGTCTGAACCGGCTTTCATCACCAGGCGGTAAATACCCACCACTTTAGGTGCACGGCGAAGAATGTCCTCAGCCACAAAATCCTTGCGTGTGCGGTTGGACTCCACAATCGCATGCATCAGGCTCTGGGGAACATCGGCATAGTTGGCCAGCAACTGCTTGGTATCCTTAGGCAGACAATAGCCCCCATAGCCAAATGAGGGATTGTTGTAATGCGCGCCAATTCGGGGGTCCAATCCTACGCCTTCAATAATCTGGCGTGAATCCAATCCGTGCACGGCGGCATAGCTGTCGAGTTCATTGAAATAAGCCACACGCATGGCCAGGTAGGTATTGGCAAACAGCTTGATCGCCTCGGCCTCGGTGCTGTCCGTCAGCAATACCGGCACATCCTTTTTGATCGCCCCTTCGCGCAGCAGATCCGCAAAAACCTGACCGCGTTCAGATCGCTCGCCCACCACAATCCGGCTGGGGTGCAGATTGTCGTACAAGGCCTTGCCTTCGCGCAGAAACTCCGGCGAGAAAATAATATTTTCGCTACCCGTTTTTTCTTTCAAACGCTTGGTAAAACCCACGGGTACGGTGGACTTGATCACCATCACCGCATTGGGGTTGATGGCCATCACATCACGCACCACCGCCTCAACCGACTGGGTATTGAAATACTGCGTTTGTGGGTCGTAATCCGTTGGCGTAGCAATGATGACAAAGTCTGCCTCTTTGTAAGCCTCATGCCTATCCAAAGTCGCTCTGAAATTTAGCTTCTTATGAGCCAGGAACTCCTGAATTTCAGCATCCACAATGGGCGATTTCCTCTCATTCAAAAGAGAAACTTTGCGCTCATCAATATCCAGTGCCACTACTTGATGCCGAGCGGCAAGCAATACCGCATTAGACAAGCCTACATAACCGGTTCCAGCGATGGCAATTTTTGTCATTTTTTCCAATCCATTTCAAAAACCTCGGCCTCGAAAAACGACGCACCCAATGCATCCTTGGCAGAAACCAGCGGCTCCTGACCCAGATCCGGCCATTGAATACCCAAATCCTCATCGTTCCAGCGAATGCTGCGCTCATGCGCTGGTGCGTAAAAATCAGTGGTTTTGTAGAGGAAATCTGCGCGCTCACTCGTAACAACAAACCCATGGCCAAAGCCTTCAGGCACCCACAACTGACGCTGGTTTTCTTCCGAAAGCTCCACACCCACCCAGCGGCCAAATGTCGGAGAGGATTTTCGCAAATCCACCGCCACATCAAACACACTGCCGCTGCTCACGCGAACCAGCTTGCCCTGGACTTGTTGAATCTGGTAATGAATCCCACGCAAAACGCCCTTGCTGGAGCGCGAATGGTTATCCTGCACAAAATCCACATACCGACCCACCGCATCATCGAATATTTTTTGATTGAAGCTTTCAAAGAAAAAGCCGCGTGCATCGCCAAAAACCTTTGGCTCAAAAATCAGCACCTCAGGAATCGCTGTCTGAATCACTTGCATATTGGTATCTCGTCAATCCAATAAACCCGGCATTTTTGATATTCTCCCTAAATGCCAGGCATAAAGCCGCAATACTGCCGCCACGTTCACAACGGCAGGCGTTCCCTAAGTACCTGCAGCAAATACTGCCCATAGCCATTCTTGGCCAGCGCCTGGCCCAGCTTTTCCAGTTGAGCAGCATCAATCCATTTCTGGCGATATGCGATTTCCTCCGGACAGGCCACTTTCAGGCCTTGGCGCTGCTGCAGTGTGGCAATGAATTGACCCGCATCCAGCAAGCTATCGTGGGTTCCGGTATCAAGCCAGGCATAACCGCGCCCCATCAGCTCCACGTTCAACTTGCCCTGCGCAAGATACATGCCATTGAGGTCTGTAATCTCCAGCTCGCCACGCGCCGAAGGCTTGACCTGTTTGGCCAGCTCCACCACCTGCTCGTCATAGAAGTACAGGCCGGTGACGGCGTAATGGCTCTTGGGCTGCTTTGGCTTTTCTTCTAGCGAGAGCACTTTGCCGTTGGCATCAAACTCGGCCACGCCGTAGCGCTCGGGATCTTGCACATGGTAGGCAAACACCGTCGCACCCTCATGTTGAGCATCCGCTTTTTTGAGCAGCGGCTGGAAGTCATGACCGTAGAAGATGTTGTCACCCAGGACCAAGGCACTGGGAGCGCCGTTGAGGAATTTCTCGCCAATCAGAAACGCTTGAGCCAAACCATCCGGGCTGGGTTGCACTGCGTATTCCAGATTCAGTCCCCATTGACTGCCATCCCCCAACAGTTGCTCAAAGCGCGGCGTATCCTGCGGCGTACTGATGATCAAAATGTCTCGGATCCCTGCCAGCATCAACGTGCTCAGCGGGTAGTAGATCATGGGCTTGTCGTAGATCGGCAGCAGTTGTTTGCTGATGGCCAGGGTGGCGGGATGCAGGCGTGTGCCGGAGCCGCCCGCCAAAATGATGCCTTTGCGCTGTGTCGTCATGATGTATCAATTAATAGCAGCAGGCGCTTATCAGATAAGCACTTGAAGCAGATTTCTTAGAAATTACAGAATCTCTCGCAGCATACGATCCACGCCTTGCTGCCATGCAGGCAGATGCAATTGCATGGTGGTTTGCAGTTTTTGCGTATCCAGACGCGAGTTCAAAGGTCGTGCAGCCGGTGTCGGGAAGGCCGTGGTCGGAACGGCAGCAATACTTTTCACCTTCCAGTCCAGGTCAGGTCGCAGGCGTTTAGCCTGTTCAATCACATGGCTGGCATAGGCATGCCAGTTGGTCTCTCCTCCGGCAACCAAATGGTAGAGACCGCCATCGCCTTCATGAGCGCAAACATGCCGCACGGCGTGAGCGGTGACATCGGCAATCAGATCGGCACCGGCCGGCGCACCCCATTGGTCATTGATCACGCTGAGCGCTTCACGCTCCTGCGCCAAGCGCAGCATGGTCTTGGCAAAGTTGCCTCCACGCGCCGCATAGACCCAGCTGGTGCGAAAAATCAGATGCCGACAAGCCGTGGCGGCAATCCGCTGCTCGCCTTCAAGCTTGCTGCGGCCATAGACCGATAACGGTCCCGTGGCATCACCCTCCTTGCGCGCAGCCGTACCGCTGCCGTCGAACACATAGTCGGTGCTGTAGTGCACCAGCAATGCGCCCAGGCTTTTGGCCTCTTGTGCCATGACTTCGGGCGCCTCGGCGTTCAGGCGCAAGGCCAGGTCCGACTCGCTCTCAGCCTTGTCCACCGCCGTATGCGCTGCGGCATTGACGATCACGTCGGGGCGCACGCTGCGAATGGTCTGCGCCAGTGTCTGCAGATCACTGACATCGCCGCACAGGTCATTCACGATCTGCCGATCCAGTGCAATCACTTCACCCAAGGGCGCGAGACTGCGCTGCAGCTCCCAGCCAACTTGGCCGTTCTTGCCCAGCAGCAGCAGCTTCATGCCGAAGCCTCGCTGGTGTATTGCTTCTGCATCCAGTCACGATAGGCACCCGACTGCACATTGGCCACCCACTGCGGGTTGCCCAGATACCACTGCACAGTCTTGCGAATGCCGGTCTCAAAGGTCTCGGCAGGCTTCCAGCCCAGCTCACGCTCCAGCTTGCGGGCGTCAATCGCATAGCGGCGATCATGGCCGGGCCGGTCGGCCACATAAGTGATCTGCTCGGCGTAGGGCTTGCCGTCTGCGCGCGGGCGCAACTCATCGAGCAATGCGCACACGGTCTTGACGATGTCGATATTGGCCATCTCGTTCCATCCGCCCACGTTATAGGTCTCGCCCAATTGGCCGGCCTCGAGAACACGGCGGATGGCGCTGCAATGGTCGCGCACATACAGCCAGTCACGCACCTGCATGCCGTCGCCGTAGATGGGCAGCGGCTTGCCTGCCAGCGCATTGACAATGACCAGCGGGATGAGTTTTTCTGGGAAATGCAGCGGACCATAGTTGTTGCTGCAGTTGGTCGTCAGCACCGGCAGGCCGTAGGTGTGATGCCAGGCTCGCACCAGATGGTCGCTGGCTGCCTTGCTGGCCGAGTACGGGCTATTGGGCTCGTAATTGTGCTCTTCGGTAAACGCAGGGTCCGTGGGTGCCAGCGTGCCATAGACCTCGTCGGTGGAGACATGCAAAAAGCGAAAGCCGGACTTGGCCTCGCCTTCCAGTCCATTCCAATAGGCGCGCACCGCCTCCAGCAAGCGGAAAGTGCCCACTACATTAGTCTGGATAAAGTCCCCGGGGCCATGAATGGAACGGTCCACATGCGACTCGGCCGCAAAGTTCACCACGGCACGAGGCTGGTACTGCGCCAGCAATTGCGCCAGTTTTGCACTGTCGCCGATATCGGCCTGCACAAACACATGGCGGGCATCGTCCTTCAAACTGACCAGATTCTCCAGATTGCCCGCATAGGTCAGTTTATCAATATTGACCACGGGCTCATTCACATGTGCCAGCCAATCGAGAACAAAGTTGGCGCCGATAAAACCTGCACCGCCAGTTATGAAAATTGACATAAATACCGGAACCTTTAATCAAAGTAAAACAAATAGCCAAAATTATTGCCATGAAATAACATTGTGCACCTTCAATTTCCCAAATCAATGAGTGCAAATATATTTCATTGAAATTTGATATAGAAAATCACCATTTATGTGATTAAATAACTATTATCAGAAACTTTAAATCTCTATCATTCAAGCAAGACTTTGTGAAATCGGTCAAAATGTTTTTTGTCGTCATCAAGATACTCCTCATTGCAACAAAAATCCGACAGGGTATTATTGGATAATAAAAACCCACCCAATCCAACCGGGTGCTCACTCTCATTCCCAAAAACAAATGGCCCCCTAATATTAAAAGGAAAAGATGTTAGCTTTAAATATTTTGATTTCAGAGAACCTTGCTGCACGTTTCCACAAGAGCTAATTCTAAAGCAATTTTCATGGAATTCCGACCAATGGAGAATACCCAACAAACTCAAATCAGGTGAAATATCAATAAAAGTCTTTTTTTCCAATTTCATTAACTTAGATGCAAATAGTGAGTTTGATCTAAAAATAGAAGACTCTGAATCACTTACATCAATATAAAAAATATCGGATTTCCTACTGAATTCAAAGTCAGACGAAATACGGTAACTTGGTTGATTATTTATATAACTAACAACCCAATTAGCTATTTCAAAAGCATAATCGGAGTTAAGGTGAGCAGGGTCATCAAAGGCTTTATCAAGATTGTCTTCACTAAGTGTGCTAAAAAAAGGATGACAATCTAATAATTTTGCATTTGATCTCCTTGCCATTTGAACGTGCGCCCTGTATACAGGATTAAATTCGATATCAAAAATTCTCTTTCGAGTCGGAAGTAGTAAAATAATTGTTTTATCACTTAGACCAATACCACTACCGTAATAATAATCCATACACGTTGATAGTGTCTGAATGGAAATATCCCCATTTCCAAAAAATGACACATCGTTAACGAATGGCTCTACTATTACGTATTTAGCCCCATCCAAAATATCGCGGAACATCAGGAATACAAATGCTATATAACTTGAGCAAGTTGCACCTAATGACAAATTAATAATTCTATTTCCGCTAAATATTCTTGAAAAATGGAAGGCCCAACCATTTTTCATTAGACTATTGCTAGCACCAATTATGACTATATACTCCTCCTGAGAATTAACATCCGCAAGAGAGTTTATTTTATATTCAATCGGTGACATTCCACCAAAAGTCATCATTAAATCCATTTCCTCGTGTATTTATACCAGAAATTGCATCAAAAAGAGAGCCCAAGTCAATCGCCACACCACCTGCTTTTTTGACCTCATTGCAGTATATCTTACCCAAAATACCTGCACCAACCAGTACCAGGTCTCCTGGTTTTATAGATTTACTTATACGATTCAAAACTTGAAAGAATATGTCTGGGTAGTGCTTCTGATTGCTGCTATTCTCCGAATAAACATACTCAGCAGGAATTTTTATTACTTCAACTTCACGCCCTAAAGATGACTCAAGTTTCGCCAAATTTCGACATGTAATTGCATATATCTTATTTACTTGACATAAGAGCCTCTTAAATTCGAGCGCCCGTCCTAATTCGTAGTGAATATTGACAGACGTGTAGCTCTTTTTCAAGTAGCAATTAAAATACCGAAGATGAAAGTAGGTACTATTCTCAAGAATGTGTAGTTTATTAGAGGATAACTTCTTTAAAGTTGGCAACCCTATTGAGTCAGCATCTGCGACGGCACCGCGTAGCATATGTGAAATAGCTGAGGTGTCATTCTTTTCAAGATTATATCCAAACTGGATTTGGTAGGTTATCTCAGCTTCTTCCTGAGAGTAAGAAACACCATAGCCTAGCAATCGATTTTCGCAGTGATTAACCCTAATAAAACTATACGGCTTCTTTTTCTCAATTGATTTTGAGACCCCTTCTATAAACTCCTGAGTGGAAAGCATATTTTGACTAACCACCTTACAAACCAGTGCACGCTCAAAATCCTCCCAAGCATTTGATACATCCCTGCGAAATTCCAACATAGCAAACCCATTAAGCTTACTAAACTCTGGTCTCACACCAATTGCATTGAATACTCTTGACAAAAGACCTACTCTACTAGTGATATTCTCATCTGCGTCTATATACCTGAGACTTTTCTTTGTAATCCCAAGAAGCCCCGCAAATATCGTCCGGACATTTATCTCAGAAGAGTAGCTGAGTACTGATCCATAAACAATCACATTATCGAAAGAAAAACTTTTTTCAAGAGCAGAAGTCAAGTTGAGCAGATTAGTGAATTTAATATCTTCTTGACCGTATTTGAAGGAACCACTACTTAAGTTTACCTTAATATTGAATTCCGAATCGTGCGCTTTTTCAAAAACACTCGAGTTACTGTATATCGCCAAACTATCCATCGATCAATCTCCAACAGTGTGCAAAGACCTCATAAAATAAGTCTTGTATTTATAAGTTAGCATTATTAACAAGAGACAGATTCTTCAAGTCTCCCCAGAATACTTGACTCCCTGAGTAGCAAGTAATTCCAGCACAAATGCATCAAAATCGGATAACGTCTTTGCAAGCATTCTCTCTCGAAGTACCCATTGCCGAAGTTGCTCCCCCAAAGTGCGGTTATTTAACCCTAATTCAATTTGATCAAGCAAAGCCTGCGTCCATGCAAGCTCCTCATTGCGAACCAAACGAACCCCCGGAGCATTCGCATTTCTATACACACTTATATCTGAAGCAATGATAGGTAACCCCAAAACTCCACAATCGAGCAATTTTAAGTCAGACTTATAAACATTGAAACTTGTTTCACGCAGCGGTGCGATAGCAAAATCAAACCGCTGCGCCTGATCATGTATCCATTTCGTAAAATTTATATAGTCCTTCGCAGGAACATCTAAAACTTCAAGCCAAGGCCGCCCATTCACCAAGTCTTTCCGCGCAGTAACTCCCACAAGTGTAAGCCTAAACTGTGGAGACACTTTAGCCACAGACTCAAGGGCCGGCAATACCACCATCAAGTCATCATCATGAGTCATTGTGCCCATATATAAAGCACGTATGGTGTTATCCACCGATTGCTTCTTAAGCTCTTTACGCCACAAACGATCGCTTAGCTGGTTAGGCAGCAAAAACACACGAGGGTGCATCGTCTTGATTTTATTCTTTAGCGTAGGAGTCGAAACCGTTATTGCAGCAGCTGATGCTATTTGCCGCTGCAAAGCAGAAGCATAATTCGCATAGACTCCATGAGGATCTTTGTCCCGAGGTACAGCCAGCAAATCATCATCTAATTCCAGACAGTATGGAATATTTGACTTAGCAAGCTCAGCTATAACATTTTCAACCATCTCCTCTGCGATTGCTGTTCTCTGGATTATGACTCCATCCAGCATTTTCTCCCTTGCACTCGCTAGCAGCATGGGCACGGTCATTTTAATATAGGTGACGTTACGAGCTAAGGCGTTGCGAGTACGCTCCCATACACGTATATGGGTAGAACCGGGCGCATGGCGCAAATCAGCACTGGCAGGACACACAACACCAACACGCTTACGGCCATATGGCGACAGTACTTGCTTATTCGTGGCGCTTTCACGAAGTACGTCACTGTAGATATTCAAATATCCTGCCGCCATTTGAGTGGTACTGTTGGCTAGGCCGTAGCCATTTTGCCAGTCCGTCAGTGCCTTTTCCGTTTTTTCGTATTCCCTCTCATCAAGAGCAAAGTGAAGAATTTCTTCGTACAGCTTGGGAATATTACTGTGATCCAGGACCCAGCCGGCACCGCTTCGACGCACACGATTTGCCACATTCGGGAAATTAAACACTGCGACCGGAAGACCTACAGACCACAACTCAGTTAATGTGTGGCAATAAGTTTCATCCCATATGGAAAAGATAGCGCCAAAGTGTGGACGAACGGAAAGTGCTTTTTTAGAGAAATCTTGTCGATCATAAGCACCTAAAACTACAACTCCATTTTTTGGAACGTCTCCAATTATTCGACCTAGAATGTTAAACTCCAGTCGCCCAGCTTTATCGTGCTCAATCAATGCACGAATGATCTCAAGGCCCTTCATTGCATTAATGTTTCCAGGAACAAGAATGCGTATCCGCTCCCCCGACTTTGGTTTTTCGCGAATGCGATGAAATTGAGGGAAGTCACGTCCGTGGGGAATTACTACAAACCGGTCAGCTGGTAGCCGTGGCATTCCTTCCAAAATCAACTTTCTCGCGCTTTCTGCCGTAGTCACGAAAGCATCGCAATGCTCCAGCGCACTCTGAAATCTGTCACGCCAAAAATGCAACCAATTTCCCGTCGGGACTGGCAGTGAATCTTTAGGCCATAAGCTCTCACGATGAATAGAGCCCTCCTCTAAAAAGGTATCACCTAAAAAGATACCTGCATCGTCTATCAGCTTTAAAGAAGGCGAAAGCGCATAAAAGTCATGAAAGGAATAGACAACCTTTATAGCCAATTGCCGCGCTATGCGCGGAAGCGAAAGTCCATGCCAACCCAAATGTCGGATATGCACAAGATCAAAACCAAACTCTTGTAGCCAGCTGGATATAACAGCGTCGTATTCGGAAGAATTGTGGGTTACGGGATCCACCGGCTCATGCAATCTGCGTGAACGCTCGAGAGAGGTAACTCCGTCGTCACTCATTCGACTCAACTCCAGTATTTTACTGTCGCATCGCAAAACCCAGCCCTCAAACACCCCAGAAAGTGCCTGCATTAAGTCTCGATTGGTTTGGGGTGTCCCCCCAGTCTGCGTGGCAGTGACGAAAAGAACACGCGGAATCCAGCCAACTCCTTGCGAGTCCACAGCATCCTGCATTGCCAAGCATGCACGGTTACGCGCCAATGCAATCTTTTCACTGGTGCCGAATACCCGAATAGCTTTTTTATATTCAGGATAGCGTACATCCACCACCGCACGCCCTGCTTTCATTAAATCAATCTTTGATTCACCAAAACTTTTAGAGCGATCATGGAAAACATAGGTTCGGTCGTCTATCACATTGCTCCACCCCGCACGCCATGCTCTCATGCAGAAGTCGTTTTCCTCACCGTATCCACGTGGAAAAGCCTGTGCATCCAATGAGCCGATACTATTGATACATTCACGGCTAACGTACATGCAAAAACCGTTGCCGGTTGGTACCTTTGGGTACAACCCCAAGCTACGGCGGCGGAAAGCACGCGCGTAGGTGATTTCGTCCACGCCCTCGGGTAACTTGTTATCGTTACCCATCTCTGGAGCTGAAAAGGCCCCGGCCCGATCGGACATGGCCGTCACTGTAGCAATGCGGGGCGCAGAACAAGCAGCCAACAGCATTCCCTCCAACCAGCCAGGTGTAACACGAGCGTCCGAGTTCAGTAAAACGACATCATCATCCCCAGCCTCGTCAATTCCGCGGTTCACTGTGCGCGTAAAGCCAAGGTTCTCTGGATTACGCAGAATACGAACGCGTTCACAATCATGCTCAGCCAAAATACGACTCACGCGCTGATCAGGAGAACAGTCATCGATCAAGAGAATTTTTGCAAACTGTGGTGTGTAAGCGAGCAAGCGCTTAATGCAAACTTCCACATCATCTGGAGCGTTATAAATAGGAACAATGATGGTTAAACCACGCTGAGGGAACTTTGCGCCGAGAAGTATTACTTTCGGATCACCCTCTGGTGCTTGTACCACAATGCTCTCCGAAAGAGTGCCGTCCGGGAACCTAAGGGAAATCGTATGTTGACCTTCCCTTAAATGAATTACCGGATTCGTAAACTCTAATCCACCGAACCCCTCAGAAACGCCCTTTTTTTTCAAATCCAGTCTGCGACCATCATTCTTAACTTTTAGAAAAAATTGGCCATCCAGGAGAACATCGACGTAGAAAATTTCATTTGATTTTTTTTCGTTAACGCACCACCCACGAATAGAGGTAGCGTCAGACTGCTCCAGCCTGTATCTGTATGGTGACCGAGCCTGAAAAATCTTATTTTTATCCGTGACAACAGGAGTTGCAACCTCCTTTTCTTCTATACCAATCCGTCGATTTGCCAATTCGATATTTATCTTTATATAATTATTTAGTTCAGGATTTTTAGAAATAGCCTTTTTATAAAGTTCAACAGCCTCTTTATATTTTTCTTGACGAAAAGCCAAATTCGCTTCTTTAATAAAAGTCATTTAAATCTCACATCATTATCCAAAAATTTCAAGAACTGACCCCAGTGCACCGAACTCACTCCAACAATAACATCAGGTGGTACAATTTTTTTACTTAACTTCAGCAATACCCCCAAATCTTCAAATCAATATTACTATGATTTATAGAAAATTAATTATGCATGCAATACCTTTAGGGTAGGCGCCAATTTTATATATTCTCGAATTCTTTCGATTATTATTAAATGTATAACCCAGAATATTTTTAACACCAGAAGCAATTATCAATTTTATTTTTTCTTATCGATTTCAATATTTATTATTTCTTCAATTTTACTATGAAGTCTATCCAAAAATAATTACATCATTTTCTTTTTTCAGAACCTGCAGCTAGACATAAAATATGCACATAAGATTTATTGTTTTTATCCAGATAATTTTTTAAATCTACCAATTCCTCCCATTCTCCAAACATCCATAGAGAATAAGCATTTTCTAGCGAAACGCGATGGGACTTATCCATTTTCTCCTCCTTCACCTATTCCACTAGCTAGTAAACAGATCCCAGGCAACAGAGCTGCTACTTCAAGCAAACGGGTATTCAACTCCTGCTGACTGGATTGCAAAGTCTTTTGCCATAACTGGTATAGCGTTACCTGGTTGGCAGTGGTGGTGAGAAATTGCTCAAACAAGGGGTGGGCCACTGGTTGGTTAGAACGCTGGTTTTGCCGTTTGGCCAGAGTCGCGGCCAGCACCTGAGGGAGTTGCCCCGGTGGCACAGGTGTAAAAGCGCCTTGTGCCGCCAAATCTGCCAACGCAGGCGTGGGCGTGGCCAACACGGTCAGCCCCATGGCCAGAGCATCCGTGAGCTTGGCCGGGGTTTGATACTGTGCAGCTACGCTGTCCATGTCCTGCAGCAACACACAAATATCACCTGCGGCCAGTGTGTCTGGTAGTGTTTGAAAACACTGGTTTGGCAGCATGATGGTTTGAACGTCAGGCAAGCTAGCAATTTGCTGTTTCAGGCTAGACAAGTTGTCAGGAAAGTCCCCCGCAATGAGAAACACCAAATCACTGTGCCGCTGCTCGGCAATAGCTTGCGCAGTTTCCAGCAAGCCCTTGTGAGCGCGCGGCGTGCCTGCAAAAAGGATCACGGTATGCCCTGGGTCAATTCCCAGCCTCGCACGGGCCTGGCTACGACGCTGAGTGCTGGGGGCAAACTGAGCTGCATCGCGTGCATGATGAACAATACTGCCACCATAACGTTGCTGCAAAGCGGGGTTGACTGTGGTGATACCATCAAACACCTTGGTCAATCCTACGCCTAGGCGGGTGCTGGTGGCACTCCTCAAACTGGATGGGGTATTGGGCAGATGAGGGGTTGTTTGCAAGTATTCTTCCAGCGTAACAGGACTGATAGCCTTGGCGAAAGCTAGCTCTTCATCGTCCACATCCATTAACACAGGGCAAGCCCAAACAAGTTTGTACAGCAAGCCCAACAAGATATTAGGCCAACGCGGCTTAGATAAGTGCAGCAGATCACAAGGGTGGGCCAGCACAAAATCCAACGCTTGCTGTACAAAGCTTTGCCCGGTCGCTACATACAATGGGTGGATGGACAAAGGAAAGTCTTGAAGAGGTTCCCAGATCTGCGATTTTTGCTGGGGATAAAGACACCCAATGACCTCCGCCCGCCCTATGCCCGCCCAGATTTGCGCCAATGTGGTAGCACGACCCGTGGCGTTCAGAGAAAGGTCCCAACTACTCACCAGCACACGGGGAAATTCTTGCCCTCCCTGACTAGTACGCTGTGCACGATAAGCTTTTTGCGCCCGATGCAAGTTACCCTGCAAAACCGGCGCCAAAGGCGCGCACTGCTGCAGTGCACGGACATACAAGGCAATAGCGGCAGCATAGTCTCGGCCCTGCATGGCATGGTTGGCTTGCTGCAGGAGCGTCATGATTCAGCGTTACGAGGGCTATTTACAAAGGGGCCGTCGACCCTATCAGACAGCATCGGTTTTTGCTCGGTATCGGACAACAAAAGCTCTTCCACCAATTTAAGTTGTACTTCAGCTCTGTACAGCACCTCATCCAACAGAGATTGGCACTGCTGGGCTTCATGCTGCTTGACCTCCAATTCCTTCAACTGGGCTTGCAGGTTGTTTTTCACTTGCATTTCTGCATCGCGTACTTGAGCTGTTTTAGCCAAATCAGCCTCTAATGCTGCCTGTAGTTGCGCTTGCGGCTCTTGTTTATGAGTCAGCTCAGCCTGCAGTTGCTCCTGCGCTTTGATGCTGGCTTGTTTGGCTAGGCTCTCCAACTTCAGATTTTCTGTAATCTGGGCTAAATTCGATTCCACCCCCTTATTTACCTGTGCTGGCAGCTCTTGTTCTTGAAGCAACTCAGTCTGCAACTTTTTCGACGCCTTGATGTTTGACTGCAATTGCAACTGCGCCTGCTCAGCACTCTTCCAAGCACGTTGATAGTCACGAGCAAAAAGCGCATAGGCAATATCTGGGTGATGCTCAGACTGCAGGGCCAGTTGCCTAAAGCCTGGCAAGGCCCTTGCCAGCACCGCCAAAGTAGCACCTTCCAGTTGACCGGGCTGTTGCTCTTCGGGCAAGACAACTCGCGCAAGCACTACATCCAGCGGAGGCGAGACCTCCTCAGAAGTTTGCAGCATGGTCGCTACGGGCAGGCAATCCAGGATCAGCCACTGATGCGAAGCATGAGTCTTTAACAATGAAGCTAGCGTCATGGCCTCTACCTGCTCTGTATTTACCGTACACAAATTGGGCCAGAGGTGTCGCAAACTTTCTGGTGCCAGCAACCCATTTTCAAGCTCCAGGTTTGCAAAGAAGAAAGCCACGACCTCCTGCTTAGGTGCCACGACCTGTTTAATCAAAAATACCTCACCCTCTGAGCATGAGGTATACAAACGCTGCAGTGCTGCAAATTTCAGGGGGTCACCTTCAACCAAGGTGCGTGAAATGCCTCCGTCATGCAACGATTGCGCCCAGACACCTTTGCCACCGCCTGCTCCCACGAAAGTCATATGCTGCGCAGGCAGCAGATCCTGAAGACACTCCATGCAGGAAATAAGGCTACTTAGCTTTTTATTCATTGTTTGCAGGTTTCTGCTGTGCACTCGGCAATCGGGCGCAATTTCAGCCTGAATACAAGTCTCCACTAGTCAGCACTGACAGCGTCGATACGGCCTATTGTTTTAGCGACGCTCTTTTCTGAATGCCCTCACCTGAGCATATAAAGCACCAGGAAGAGTTACCCAGCCACTCAACGACTGTGTACGCTGTACCCATGTCTCGCCCAGTCGATAAGACAAATGGCGCTGAACGTGAGCGACTTCATGTGCATCTATGTACTCTGTAACAGTGAATCGACCAGATTTTTTTAGATAGCTGCCAGCCTCACGGAATTACGTCTCTCAAACTCTATTGGAGACAGACCATCAGCAGACGAATGTCTGCGAATGGGGTTGTAGAACATTTCGATGTAGCTGAAGACATCGCTGTGCGCCTCTTGCCTCGTAGGATAGGTTTTTCTGCGGATGCGCTCCCGCTTAAGCAACTGAAAAAAACTTTCAGCAACTGCGTTGTCGTGACAGTTTCCTCGCCTGCTCATACTCGATTGCAGGTTGTGGCTAGCAAGGAAGCGCTGCCATTCATGGCTTGTAAATTGGCAGCCTTGGTCAGAGTGCACGGTCACGGTATTGCATGGTCTTCTACGCCAGAGCGCCATATGCAATGCATCCAAGGGCAGCTGGGTATCAATGCGGCTACCTGTTGCCCAGCCAACAACTTGGCGTGAGAACAGGTCAATTACCGTTGCCAGGTACAGCCACCCCTCATGAGTGCTGATATAGGTGATATCAGTCACCCAGACTTTGTTCGGAGCATGCACGGTGAACTGCTGCGATAGTAAGTTGGGAGCCACGACTGCTGGAGCACCTCCTCGCACACGAGGGCGTCGTCCGTAGCCTCGCTGAGCCTTTAATCCCTCACAGCGCAGCAGTCTTGCTACCCGGTGCCTGCTGCAGGTCTCGCCTAAGTCACGCATGTCCAATGTCAACTTGCGGTAGCCATATACGCCACCGCTTTCTAGCCATGCCTGCTTTAGAAGGCCCAATAGACGCTGGTCATCGGCCGCACGTTGACTGAGCGGCCGAACCCTCCAAGCGTAGTAACCACTGGGGTGCAATTGCAGCACCCGGCACATGCGCACAACGCTGTAAATCAACTGGTGCTTGGCAATGAAGGCGTACTTCAGTCGCACTGGCGAGCGAAGTACGCCGCCGCTTTTTTTAGGATGTCACGCTCCTCGGTGACCCTTTTGAGTTCTGCTTTGATACGGCGTAATTCTTCGCTTTGACTGACTTGCTCCTGCCGCTGAGCTGCGGGGATTTGCTGCAGTCGAATCCACTTATACAGACTATGCGTGCTCACGCCTAAACGGCGTGAGACGTCGGCTGCGCTGTGGCCGTGTTCCAAGATTTGCTTGACGGCCTCAATCCTGAATTCTTCTGGGTAGCGTTGTGCGTTCATATGGACTCCTATTTGAACGGAAATAGGAGGCTGTGAACTATCTACAAAAAGTTGGTCGATTCACAGGGGGCAGCTTTTCAGCAGTTGCATCCAGCTCCGCACGAATGCGCTTTGCCTCAGCATGCAAAGCCCAAGGCATGGAGAGCACGCCAGAGACACTGCCTGATTTTTTGATCATTGATGCACCCAAGCGGTACGGAAGCTGTTGCTTGACCCGATCAGCGGCACCGTAATAAGCCTTGGGCTGAGAGCCTGCCTTGTACCGCCTGTTCTCCATGAAATAGCGCTCGAGTTCTTCCTGGACTTTGTGCAGTTGCGACAACAGTAATTCATTTTCTTTTTGCAGTTCCGCAACAGGGACCTTGGCACGCTCGGTCTGCAGTTCCTTTTTCAGCTTGGTTTCACTTTGCTGCAGCTGCAAGGCCTTGTCTTGGACGGCTTTCAGCTCGGTCTGCAGCTTGTTAGCCTGCGCCTGATACGGTTGCATTTTTTTGGCAGTGTCCTGCGCAGCCTGCAGATCGACTTTGAGTTTGTTTGCTGCAGTTTCCACTTGCTGCAACTTGCCTGCTTTTTCCTGCAAAGCCTTCAAATCAGCAGCGCTTACCCTGGCAAGTTCGGTTTGGAGTTGCTTTTTCAGTAGCTCTTCGCTTTGCTGCAACTGCAAAGCCTTGTCTTGCGCGACTTTCAGATCATTCTGCAACTTGTTAGCCTGGGACTGATATGGCTGCAGCTTATTGGCCTTGTCCTGTGCGGCCTGCAGTTCAGCTTTGACCTTGGGCAGTTCTGCCAAAGTCTTTTCCTGCTTCTGAGCCTGCAAATAACGGCTTTCCAGCTCTTCCTGCACTTTATGCAGTTGCTCCAGCAGCATCTGGTTTTCTTGGCCAACGGCCTGCAGCGTGAATGATTTTTCCTGCGCGGCCTTTAAATCAGCCTTGACCTTGGGCAATTCCGCCAAAGTCTTTTCCTGCTGTTGCACTTGAACCGTTCGGCGTTCCAGCGATTCCTGTATCTGATGCAACTGTGCTAGCAACTGTTGATTTTCTGCGTCGGAGGCCTGTTTTTGCTGCAGGGTTAGCTGCTGCTGTCCCTTTAGGCATTCCTGCGTCTGCTGCAGTTGGGCTTGCAGGTACAGCTGCTTCTCCAGTGACTCGTTGACCGCCTCTTGCACTTGCTGCTGCATCAGTTTGATTTGTTCAGCCTGAATCCGAGCTCGCCGGGTTTGCTCTTGCAGTTGCAGGCGCTGTTGTACCAAGGCCTGCCAGGCTTGATACGAAGCTTGGCTGCTCTCCAATTGCAATGCGGGCACGGCTGTACTGGGCTGAACATCCATTCCATGAGCCAATGTGGCGGCAGCCTGGAGCTCTTCATACAGCTGCATAGCTTCAGGATGAGCTTGCAGCAGTTGCCGGGCCAACAGTTCAGTTAGAGCATCGTTGCCCACATAGCCCTGCTCGAATACGCCAGGTTCAGCGCATTGGGGCAGATCCACTGCCGATACCACAACGCCATGGTGTTGCACAGCCACCGGGCCTTCTGCGGCCGTAGGGGCTGAGGCCTGTAACGCCTCCAATTGCGCACGCAAACGCTTACGCGCTTTCTTGAATTGGCTGCCTTGCATGGTATGAAGCTTGGCAGTCAGGCTTTCTATGGTGTCAGCTTCTGCTAGCGTCTCTTGCTGCGTGCCATTGGCAGCAGCAGCCAGCAGACCGAATGGCAATTGCAAAGGTGCTTTGATATGCGCGCTGATATGGTGCAGTGTGCTGTTGGCCGATGCCTGCACCTGAGCAGCATGCACCAGCACGCTGCGACCAGGGTTGCGCAGGTGAAAGTGCAGCAGCGCTGCGTTGTAGCTCACCCAAGCATCGATGCGGCGCTGAAACTCTTCCTCGGAGGCTGCAGCCTTTTCCAGTGGCGCACGAGTAAAGACTGTTTCAGGAGTGCCGTACACCAGCACAAAGACGACTTGCGGATCTTGCTCTTTCCAATAGTCAAGCAGATAGACAGCACCAGTGTCCGCCCAACCCCACAAGGTTTGATCCAGATTGGCGAGCATCAGGTCCAGCACCATGCCCTGCCAAACAGGTGCCACCCGAATTTGCTGCAACTGCTGCGCAGTCTGCAGCTGCTCCACGGGTACTGCGCCATGGACCTTGAGCAGAGTTTGGCTGATCTGTACGGGTGTCAGGTTTTCACGGCGCGAAGGCAATGGGGATGCCATACCGCATTCCGCCAATAGGCGTTGTACCTCTTCATGGCCTGAGTGAGGGTGCCCGACGATGATGATCTTGTTCATGTGTACTTCTCTATAAGGTAGGCATGGAGACTCTGAACAAGCAATTCGCCTGAAAGCTCCATTACCCAAACACTTCCGCCAACTCGGAAAGAGGAAAACCGACGTTAAGACGCCTCTAAATTGCGCTGACTGCTATCAAAAAAACAAACTACAAACCTAATACAACCTTGGCACTGATAGCAACCTGATAAATGATCTGCGTCATATCCTTCCAGAACTGGCGCTTTTTCTCGTCCACCTTGGGCAACACCAGAATCTGGTCCCCGGCTTTGATATCGGTGCGGCCAAACAGGCTGTCGGTATCCACCTGCTCATACGAGCCATCACGTCTGGCCACCACCACGCGCGCGTTGTCGGCCATTTGCGTAAAGCCGCCGGCACGGTTGATATAGGTTTGCAGATTTAGATTGGCGTCGTAGGCCACGGCGTTCGGGAACAGCACTTCGCCACTGACCAGCACCAGATCATCTTTGCGAGGGATACGGATCACATCGCCGTTTTCCAGCAGCATGCTGCCGAGCTGGCCGGCTTTGGCAATTTGCACCTGCCCCACGGGCTCAACCTCCTTGGCGCGCTTGACCCATTGCAGGCTCAGCTCTGCCTCATCCTTGCGCAGACGGGCCTCGTCGCTGCTGCCACTGCGCGCGGTCAGCAGACTCATCTCCAAGTTGTGCAGGCTGGTTGCCAGCATTTCCTTTTGGCGCTGTTTCACGCTTTCACGAAACAGTTGCACGCTACCCATGTCTGAATTGACATTGGACTGAATCTGATCCAACAACACACTCATATGTGAGCCATAAGGCAGCACATATTCCTGCGCGCTGTTGTGCTCGCCTTCCACACGCACGGTAATGGTTCCCGGCTTTTTGTCTGCGGTGAACTCCAGCTCGTCGCCATTGGCCAGCGCCACTTGGTTGGCTTCACTCAAGGGGTAGTACTCGGCATTGCGGATATTGCCGGTATTGCGCGTGACACGAACATGGGTGGCCGTGGCCTGGGGCTTGGCCAGCGCCATGAGCTGAGCCACTGTCTGCTGACTACCCAAAAATTCGAAGCGCTTGGCATTGGCAACCAAACCCTTGACCTTGACCCGCTGCTCATACGGCGGCACAAAGATCACGTCGCCATCCGCTAGTTGCACCATGGGCATGGTGCCTTGCAGTAAAAAATCATAGAGATTGACGGTAGCTCTAGTCTCCTGCCCGCGCTTGACCTGCACTTGCAGATAGCTGCCTCGCTCAGGGTCCACGCCACCGGCCATGTCCAGATAACGCAGCACGCTGTCCATGCTGGTACCGTTATAGAGGCCGGGGCGATTGACGTTGCCACCGACAAACACACGCACCGGTTGCGCAGCCGCCAAGCTGGCATAACTGCTCACGTTGTTGCGAAAGGTGCGGCGCACCGCAGCCTGCACCAGGCCTTCCAGCTCTCGATTACGCACTCCAACCACGGTGACCGGCCCCGCGTGTGGCAAGAAGATATTGCCGCGTGGGTCTACCGTCAGCATTTGCTCAAAGGCAAATGCGCCCCACAGACGCACCTGAATCTGGTCGCCAATGGCAATGGCGTAGTCCGGGTTGAACTGGCTGGCACCAGGCTGGCTGAAGGCTCCGGTAAACAATTGCGCGCCAAACACATCACTGGACTGATTTTCCAATTGGTCTTGTGTTTGAGGTGCCGGAACCAACACACGCACATCTGCGGGCTTTGCAACTGAGGCTAAGTCCTTGCCCTCCTTGCCTGGGATGGTTGCGTTGCTTGCCACAGCCGCATTGCTTCCGTACAAAGCCTGCGCAAGTCCGAGATCGGTTTGTGCCAGTGCTGGATGAACATGGGCAACGCCCCACAGCAGGGTGGCAACCAATGTCTTTAAGCACTCGTTTTTTTGATTCGCTACCAGTGGAGTAGCGCGACTCGCCATATTTTTGAACATTCTTGATAGTTTTCTTCGTGAGCTCCAGCGCTGATAGACGCCAGAAGCTATCAAATACATAGCATCAATCGCGGTGATCCTTGACGATGGCCAACAACAAATGAGCGATACCTGCCATAAGCAAAATGCCAATGATCCAGATGCTGGTCTTGTATAGCCGCTGAGGGCGCATGGAGCGCTCTGGCAAATTAGGCTGTTGCAGCACGGCAACTTTTTTCAAGGTGCGAGTCGCTTCCAGGCGCCCCTGCTCCAGCGCCGTGAGAGCGGTCTTGTACATATCCAGCGCAAACTTGGACTGAAGCTCGAGCTGGGCAAATGCTTCTGCCGTGCGGTTCAGCGTCTTGCCGCCAGGCGCTGCAAGCTTGTCTTTTTCAAGCGCCATCTGCTTCTCTAGCGCATCAATTCGCTGATTGAGCAAAACAATGCTCGGGTGGTCGGCCACCAGATAGGCCTGAAGTGCCCCGCGCTGGGTCTGCAGGTCGACCAGCTGGCCTTGCATATTGGCCACAATGACGGCAATGGCCTGTGCAGCGGCCTCCGGCGAGATCAGCCCTTTTTGTTCTTGAAACTCGAGCACGGCCTGGCGTGAACTACGCACCTTGGTCTCCAGCGCGCGAACCTGCCCCTCCAGAAAATTAACTTGATCCTGCGCCACGGCATGGGCCATCTGGTTCATGAACAGCTCGCCCTGCTGAAGCAGGCTGCCTGTAATTTTCTGAGCCATTTCGGGAGAAAAAGCCTGGGCATTGATGACGAGGACCCCGGAAAATTCGTCGTATTCCACCTCCACACGCCTCAGGTAATACCAGTAGAAATGCTCACGACTGGCGTCCGCCGACCACAGTTTGCTGATCCAGTCTCCAGAGGCGCTGAAGTGCTCACGCAACTGCAGCTGTTTGTCCAGCAACTCGGCCATGTCTGGCGAGCGCAAATACTCGCGCAGCAGCAGCTGATCGCTGCGGTTATTGCCGGCTCCCCCCCCAGAGAGCAGGCTGCCCAGATCAAACGAGCCTCCGGTTGGCAAATTGCTGCTTTGCACAATCAGCCGCGATTCAGAGACATAACGATCTGATGCAAGCACCAGCCAGTAAACAGCGCAGCCTATGCAGAGCATTAAAGTCACTGCACTGAGAGGGGAGGAACGGAGCCAGCGCGACCAACGGCTCCCGGAGAGAAAAGATTGCTTCATGGGGTACGGGTGGAAATACTGTCGCGATAGGCTTGCAGCGCGTCGTCAATCTGGTCAAACCACTGGGCCTTGCCTTGGTGCAACCAAACACCGGCCTGGCAAAAGTCCTGCAAGGTTTTTTCGCTGTGGGAGACCATGATCAAACTGGCTTTGCCCACTTTGTCCTTGAAAGCCTGAGCGGCCTTATCCTGGAACGCTCGGTCGCCAGTGGCTGTCACTTCGTCGGAGATATAGACATCGAAATCAAAGGCCAGCGACAGCGCAAACTGCAGCCGCGATTTCATGCCCGATGAATAGGTTTTGATGGGCTGCTCAAAGGCCGGACCGATTTCGGCAAAATCCTGCACCTGTTGCAAAATGCGCGGCAAGTCATGTCCCATGCCGTGGATCCGCGCCACAAATTTGGTGTTCTGACGGCCCGTCATGCTGCCTTGCAGACCACCGCCAAAACCCATTGGCCAGGACACATTGCAGTGCCTTCGCACAACACCTTGGGATGGGTAGTCCACTCCACCAATAATGCGCAGCAACGTGGACTTGCCTGCACCATTGCCTCCAATCAAGCCAACGCTGCAGCCTGCGGGAATGGTGAAGTTCACGCCACGCAGCACCCAGGGCCCATTGCCGTGATCGGTGTAGTAACGCTTATGTACGTCAACGACTTCAATCATTGAGTCACCAGCCTTTGATTGAAGCGCCTGAACAGCAGCAGCCCCGTGAAGACAAGCACCACAGCGCATTGATAGGCATAGGCCAGATCCAGACCGCCCACCGCGTGGTAGTAAGGCGCAAAACCAAGTCGAGCCGCTTCAATCGCATGGGCCAAGGGGTTGTAAAGCAACCAATCCACATACGGAGGTTTAATTGCAGACAGCGGCAACATCACGCCAGAAATCATCATTAAAGGCATCATGATGAAGCCGATGATGCGTTCCAGTTCGGGCACCAGCATCACCATCACCGCAAAAATCATGCCCAGGCCAAGAGCGCATAGCCAGGCGAGAACAAAGGCCTCCAGTACTTTCCATGCACTATCGGGCCAGGCCATCCAGCCCATGAAAGCGCCAATGGCAAACACCAAAGCGCTGATGATCAACATGCTGACGCCTTCCACGGCCGCACGCACCAAGGCCACATCAGGCGGGCGCACCTGTCGATAGGCAAACAGGGATTGATTGGCATCCACACCGTTCTGCACCTGACTGAGCGTGCGCCTGAAGGTCATGAACACCAGCATGCCGACGGCAAGCCACAGTGCGGTTGCCACACCCCCTATGTGGCGAACCTGAATGAAGGTAAAGATCAACACCAGCCACAGCACGTTGGCAATGGGCTCAACCAACAGCCACACCCACGCAAAGCGGGAGCCAAACAGCCTGACCATCGCCTCGCGCAGAAAAAGCGCTTGCCAGACATGGGCTGCGGCAACCCACGCCTTACTTCCCCCGTACGCAGAGCTGCCTGCAATTTTTTCTGTCTCTGCCATAAACCCGCCTGAAGCACCTGCAAAAAAATGAGGGCGCATAAGCGCCCACTACTAAAAAAAATCGTTCCGCTACCTCAATGCAGTTCTAAAGTGTAATTTACAAAACAATGATTCAGACGAATGAATGCCTTCAAGACGTGCAAAACACCCATGAAAATTGAAAAAATCAATGGGAAAAATTCTGAAATTTAAAATACCCATCAGACAGATGCAACAACCACCAATTAACCACCAAATTAAAATAATTATTTTCACTTAATGTGGTAAGGACATTGCCATGAAATGTAAAGGATTAATTCATTATTTATGACTGCTGCCCGGCTCCAACCACACGGACTTCTTCTGGCGGCAACCGCTGCTTTGCGGCAACGGCTACAGAATGCGCTGCCGCCGCACTCAACACATGAACCGATTCACGCCTCCTGCTCCTGCAGCAAGCGCCACATGACCTTGCCGCTGCCACTTTTGGGCAAGGCGGTAATGAATTGCACGATGCGGGGCGCTTTGTAGGCTGCCATATTGTCGTGACACCACTGCACAACGTCTTGCTCGGTGGTGCTTTCATGGCCGGCGCGCAGTACGACCACAGCCTTGACGGTCTCGCCGCGATAGGCGTCCTTGGCAGAGATGACGCAGGCTTCCTGAATGGCAGGGTGACGGAACATCAGTGCTTCCACCTCGGCCGGCCAGACCTTGAAGCCGCTGGCATTGATCATGCGTTTGAGGCGGTCGGTAATAAAGAAATAGCCGTCCTCATCCACCCGCCCCAAGTCGCCAGTACGGAAGAAGCGTTTGCCGTCCAACTCGAAGAACGCCTGGGCCGTGGCCTCGGGGCGCCGCCAATAGCCTTCGAACACCTCTGGGCCGCAGACCACAATCTCGCCCTGCTCACCTTGCGGCACCTCTTGCAAGGTGTCGGGGCTGATGACGCGGGCGTCCGTGCTCATGAAGGGAATGCCCAGACACTGCTGCTTGGGGCGATCTGGCGGATTGCTGTGCGATGGGGCCGCCGTTTCCGTCAGCCCATAGCCTTCGCAAAAACGCAGGCCGTACTGATCCAGCAAACGCTGAGCCACCGCCTGCGGCATGGCAGCACCGCCGCCGCCTATGTATTTGAGGCTGGACAGATCAAACGAGGCAAAGTTGGGGCTGGCCAACAAATCGATGACCATGGTCGGGATATTGGTCCAGCTGGTGACCTGGTAGTGCGAGATCAGCCTGCCCGCCAGCTCGCGGTCCCAGCGCGGCATGATGATCAGCGTGGCACCCATGTAGATGGCACTGTGCAACACCGAGACCATGCCCGTGATGTGAAACATGGGCACCACACCCAGCACCACGTTCTCGCTGCAGCCGCTGCCCCAGAGCGTGCCCGCCACCGCGTTGTGATTGATGCTGCGGTGCAAATGCATGCAACCCTTGGGCTGCCCGGTGGTGCCGCTGGTATAGGGCAGCAAGGCCAGATCGTCGCGCCCCACTACGTGGGCGGGTGGCTGCGCACTGCAGGCCAGCGCCTGCTGCCAGGCATGGACCTCGCCGCCTTGCATATCGGCAGCGGCATAGTCCCTGAGCATCCAGTTGCGCCAGGCTTCGGGCGGAGCATCCAGCCCCTGGATATCGGCATCAAAGCCGTCGGCAAAACGCGTCACCACCATATGGGCCAGTCGCTGCTCGGCAGGCAAGGCATTGCTGGCCTTGGCCAGTTCTAGCGCCAGATCGGCCGTGGTGATGGCGACCTTGGCGCCCGAATCCGTGATGTAGTGCTTGAGCTCCTCGGCCAGATTCATGGGGTTGACCGGCACCACCACGGCATTGGCACGAAAAATGGCGTAATGCGCCAGCACCAGCTGAGAAGTGTTTTGCATCAGCACGATCACGCGGTCGCCCTGCTTCACGCCCAGGCCATGCAGATAGGCCGCCATGCGCTCGGTTCCCTCGCACAACTCGCGGTAGCTGGTACTGCGCCCCAGAAACACCAGCGCCGCCTTGTCCGGATAGCGGCGGGCATTGATGGCCAGATTCTCCCAGAGGCTGGTGGTGGGAACAGTGATTGAATGCGGCAAACGGGAAGGCCAGGACGTGTGATGAGCAGACATGGGCAACGTGCAGTTCAAGAAGGATGGCGGGCACCAAGGTGCAATGAAGACGCTAGTCCATTTGGACTACGCAGACTGCAGGCTAGTGCGACTGCCCGTGAATCACATCGGGGTTGAACCAGGAAAGCGTCACCAAGGCGACCTCAAAATCTAGGTCATTCGCCCTGCAGCCATTACATCAATTGCGCATCTAGCTATCAAAATAAAAGCAATCAAGATTCACCTGGCGCCAGCTCTCAGGCGACCGAAGGCCCGCAGCAACAACGATTACCATCGACTCATGACACATGAATCCCGCCTTCAGCAATCTATGCGCGCGCTGCTTGTCAGCCGGCGCACCGCCGCCTTGGCCGTGCAGCCAGCGACCGATTTTGCGCAGTCCACGGCCCTGCCCGCGCCCCTGCTCTCCTTCGTACCTTGGGCCTGGGACAGCCGCTTCAGCTGCATCGTCTTGCATGTCAGCGCCCTGGCCGGCCATACCCAAGCCATGGCCTTGCACCCGGCCGTGAGTCTTTTGATGACGGCCGATGAAGTGGCCGGACAAGGCGTGCATGCGCTGGAGCGCGTCAGCATTCAGGGCGTGGCGTCCACCCCTGGCCACGACAGCGTGCTCTGGCAAGGCGCACGCAGCAGCTATCTGGAGCGTTTTCCCGAAGCGGAACCCATGACAGCGCTGGGAGACTTTCGCTTTGTCTGCATCACCCCCACCCTGGCCCGCCATGTAGCCGGCTTCGGAGCGGCACGCCATGTATCGGCCCATGATTTGATAGAAGCGCTCAATCCGGTCAGGGCCGAATAAAGCGTATTTTGCTATTCAATCAATAGCTAATTGCGATTGATATATCTGGGCTACAACCCTATCAAGCTGCTCAAAGCTGGCTTGGAACCGCTATCTGGCCTTGCCAGGGCCTGAAATTAAAAACAGGAAATTCAACACGGCAGGGAATAAACGCCGGCTCGGCTGCGTCTATCCAGTGAAGCCAACCTTTAAAAAACACCACTCAAGCTCCATGCGCGCTCAAGACGAAGCGGATATTGTTGCCTGCATTCCCAGCCTGCGCCGCTATGCGCGCGGCCTGACTTCCGACCGGGAACGTGCCGACGATCTGGTGCAGGACACGCTGGAGCGCGCCTGGGAGCGTTTCGCCCTGTGGCATAGACGCGGCGATGTCAGGGCCTGGATGTTCGGCATCATGCACAACCTGTTTGTGGACCGCATGCGCAGCCAGCGCCGCACGCCCGAAGATGCCACTGGGGATGCACTGCCCGAACAGCCCGAACGCTCAAGCGCATCGGACAGGCTGGAAGTGCGCGATCTGGACCGGGCGCTGCAAAAGCTGTCGCATGACCAGCGCGAGGTGCTGCTGCTGGTCGGCGTGGAAGAGATGAGCTACCAGGCCGTGGCCAGCGTGCTGCAGGTGCCGATTGGCACCGTGATGTCACGGCTGTCGCGGGCAAGGGAACGTTTGCGCGCCGAAATGGAAGGACGCGAAGTCAGCAGCAAACTGCAGCGCGTGAAATAACATGGACAAAATCCAACTCATTCACCCCGGCGGCACGGCACCGATCACCGAAGCCGATCTGCACGCCTATGCCGATCAGCAGCTTTCCACGGCCAGACGCGCCGAAATCGAGCAGTTTCTGAGCTCGCGTCCCGATGAACGCCGCCGCGTGCAGGACTGGCAGACGCAAAACCAGTCGCTGCGCCATCTGCTCAATCCCGTGCTTGAGGAACCGCTGCCCCTGCGCCTGCCGCTAGGCCCCAAATCCACGGCATGGCCCTGGCGCAGCCTTGTCGCAGGCCTGGCTATTGCCGTACTCAGCGCCAGCTCGGCCTGGGTGGCGCGCGGCTTCATAGACGACGGCCGCAGCGCCCGGCTGGCCTTCAACGCACACCCTGCCGCTGTCGCCTACCAGAGCGGCGATCTCAGCGGCTTTGCACTGCGGGCGGCCGTGGCCCATGTGGTGTACAGCCCCGATGTACGGCGCCCGGTGGAAGTCGATGCCGACCAGGAGCAGCAACTGGCAAGCTGGCTGTCCAAGCGACTCGGAATCGAAATCAAGCCGCCAAGCCTGCATGCTGTTGGCTATGAGCTGATTGGCGGACGCTTGCTGCCCGGCGACACTGGGCCGGTCGCGCAGTTCATGTACCACGACAGCACCGGCCAGCGCCTGACGCTCTACGTCACCCGCGAAGTACCCAAGGCCGCAAATCGGCCCGAAACCGCCTTTCGCTTTGGTACCGACGGTCCGGTCAACGTCTTTTACTGGGTAGACAAAAACCTGGGCTACGCCATTTCTGGCGGCTCTCACCGCGCCGAACTGACGCGCGTGGCTACCGAGGTCTACCGGCAGTTGAACGACAGTTAAACGACCGCTGAGCAACAACTAAGCAACGATTGGGCGGCCGTTACTTCGGGGCTGAATGCACGAAGAATCTGCGCACCGGCCAAGCCGCCCCCTACCTCCACCCCTGCTCACCCGATCACCGGCCAGCACCCAGGCCGGGTCGTCTTCGCCCTGCGCGCTTCTTTCACCAACTGACATTTTCAGGAGTCTTTATGCACGCCAATCGCCGAGAAATTCTCAAATACACGGCTGCCGCAGCGACGGCTGCCGCAGCCACGGTCGCGGCCCTGCCCGCCAGCTTTGCGCAAAACACAGGGGCGGGAATTGATGTGCGCGATCGGGTGTTTATCACCAACGAAGACTCCAACACCGTGGTCGTCATCGACCCACGCAGCAACACGGTGGAGACCACCATCAATCTGACCAGTTTTGATGAAGATGCGCGCCCGCCGTTTCGCTACGTCACGGCCGGCGTCGCCCCCACCCACGCGGCAATGATCCACAAGCCGCTCTACCACGGCTGCATCGACGCTCACGGCGCCGTGCCCTCGCCCGATGGTCGCTTGCTCGCCACCAGCGGGCGCGGCTCCAGCAATGTCTATCTGATTGACGCGTTGGAAAAGCGCGTGATCGGCAACACGCCCAACCCGGCCGCCGGCCCCAGCACCAATGCGGAACGCCTGTCCAGCGGCATCCTCGTGGGGCGCGAACCGCACGAGCCCACCTTCAGCCGCAACGGCAAGGAGTTTTGGGTCACCTTGCGCGGCGAAGACCGGATTGCCATTTTGGATGTGGGCCGCGCCCTGCGCCAGCTGCGGGGTTCCGAGGTATCTGCGGTGCGCCAGTTCCTGCCCACGCTCAACGGCCCGGCGCAGGTCTGGTTCAACCGCGAAGGCACGCTGGCCTTTGTCGCCAGCCAGAAAGTGGCCAAGGTCGATGTGTTCAGCGTCAACCCCGGCGCCGACGGCTACTCGCAACCCAAGCATCTGCGCACGCTAGATATCAGCGCCCAGGACAAGCTGGGCTTCACGCCTTTCATGAAGACCACACCCGACGGCAAGGAGGTCTGGTTCTCCCACAAGCTGATGGACGCCGTGTCCTGCCGCTCCACGCACCAAGGTTTCGAGCTTCTGGACAACGTGGCCCTGGGCACTTTAGGACGCCCCAACCATGTGGAATTTGTGTCCAACGCCAAGGGCAGCGTGGTCTATGCCAGCCTGGCCCGGGTGGACGATAGCGGCCCCGGCGGCGTGGCCTCCAGCCAGATCGCCATCATCGACCGCAGCGCCAAGCCCGGCGAGCGCAAGATGGTCGCCAGCTTTTTCAGCCACGGCCGCGAATCCCATGGTCTGTGGACCAATCCTGAGAACACCTTGCTCTATGTGGCGCACGAGCAAGACGAGTTGCCCGGCACACCCAATGCCGGCCAGACCGTCTGCAGCGCTTTTGATGTCAGCGACCCGTTCCAGCCGCAATTCATTGCACAGATCCCGCTGGGCAATCTGGCTCTGCCCTCGGGCGGATTGCGCAACAAGAAAAGCATCAATCTGGTCTATGTGCGCACCGGCGTCAAAGGCCAGACCGCATGAGGACGGGCCGGGGAGCAGGGCTTGGCCTGGTCTTGCATCTCGCGCTGAGTTGTGCCTCGGCCTTGCTGGCCGGCAACGCCCTGGCGCAGACCGCCCACCATCATCACCATGCCGCCATGGACGCGGGCGCGGACGCCGGCACCGCGCCCGGCTTTCAAACCGAGATGGATGCCGGCATGGCCCGCATGATGCGGGACATGCATGGTCCGGGCTACAGCGGCAATGCCGATGTGGACTTTCTGGTCATGATGATTCCCCACCATGAGGGTGCCGTCGATATGGCCCGCCTTGTGCTCAAGCATGGCCGCGACCCGCTGACCCGCCAGCTGGCCGAGGAGATCATCGCCAGCCAGACCATTGAGATTGAAAGCATGACGCGGCGGCTGGCCTTGCTGCGCCAGGCTCAATCCGGCAGCAGCAACGCCGCCAGCGCCGAGTTTCCCGTGCTCAGCGGTACGCGCGGAGACTGAGGCACCGACTGCAGTTGCAATGCCTAAGACGGTTGGGGCAGCTCGGCTATCAAGCCCTACCGCCCCCGGCCGATCTCAGCTTTGCAGTTGCTGCCAGACCTTGTCCAGCCGCTTGGTGCTGACCGGATACGGCGTGCGCAGCTCCTGCGCAAAAAAGCTCACGCGCAACTCCTCCAGCATCCAGCGGTACTCCTGCATGCGGGCATCGACCTGACCCTTGCGCTCGGCCAGCAAACGCCAGTAGCGCTGCTCCATGGGCTGCAACTCCTTGAGCTTGGCGGCATCGCGGGCCGGGTCGGCGCGGTATTTATCCAGGCGCGTGGTGATGGCCCTGAGATAGCGCGCGTAATGGCCTAACTGGCTCCATGGCGCGATGGCGATGAAGTTCTTGGGCATCAGCTTTTGTAGCTGCTCGCCCCCGTCCTTCGTAGCCTCTGGTGCATTCTTCGTGTCCTTGATCTTGCGCGCGGCAGCAGCGTACTCGGTCAAAATCGTCGCAGCCATGCGCGCCACTTCGTTGGCGATCAGCGTCAGGCGGCCGCGGCCTTCCTGCACGCGCTGCTTGAAGTCGGCCTCATTGGCCGGCAGCGGCTCCTGCAGAAAAGCACGGTCTATCGCCACGTCAATGATCTGGCTGCGCAGCTCTTCCTGTGTGCCCAACGGCATATAGGCCACGGCCATTTTCTGCAGATCCGGAATGTTTTTTTCCAGGTATTTCAGCGCATCGCGAATCTGCAGCGCAAACAAGCGGCGCAGGCCCACGCGGTGCTTGGCGGCCGCCACCTCGGGCTCGTCAAACACTTCGATGCCCACCGAATCGCCATGGTCGATCAAGGCCGGAAAGCCCACCAGCGTCTGTCCGCCCTGCTTGATTTCCATCAGCTCGGGCAGCTCGCCAAAGCTCCACTCCTTGTAGCGCGCATCCGAGGCCTGGGCAGGCGCCGATTTTTCTGGCTTGCCTGCAGGTGCTCTCGATTGCGAAGCGGCTGGCGCTTGATTCTTTTGATCTTGAGGCTTGTTTGTATCTGAAGTCGAAGCAGCTTCAGCGCCAGCAGCTATCTTTAATGAGGCAAGCGCCTGGAAAGCACCGCGCGCCTTGGCCCCCCATTCGGCTTTCAAGGCGCCCAGATTGCGACCCTGGCCCAGCTGGCGACCGTGCTCGTCCGTGATGCGGAAGTTCATGAACAAATGCGGGCTCAGCATATCGAGCTTGAAGTCGGCCCGCTTCACATCCAGCGAGGTTTCATCGCGCACCTGCTTGAGCAGCACGTCGATCAGCCCACTGTTCTTCGTGTTTTCTGCCCAGTGGTCTGGCTGCGTAAACAGCTCGGCCAGGCGCGCCGCGCTCTCGGGCAGCGGCACAAAGCGGCTGCGCGGGCGCTGGGGCAGGCTCTTCAAGAGCGCCTGAATCTTGTCCTTGAGCATGCCGGGCACCAGCCACTCGGCCCGCTCCTCCGACACCTGATTGAGCACAAACAGCGGCACGGTCACCGTCACGCCGTCGCGCGGATCGCCGGGGCTGTGCAGATAGCTGGCCGCGCAGTCCACGCCGCCCAGCTTCACCAGCTTGGGGAAGTTGTCGGTGGTGATGCCAGCGGCCTCGTGGCGCATCAGCTCGTCGCGCGACAGGCGCAGCAGATCGGGATTGCCCTTGCTTTGCTGGCGGAACCAGTGATCGAAGGTGGCACCGCTGTACACATCGCGTGGCAGCTGCTGGTCGTAGAAGGCAAAGATCAGCTCGTCATCGACCAGCACGTCCTGGCGGCGGCTCTTGTGCTCCAGCTCTTCCACCTTGCGCATCAGCTTCAGATTGGCGGGCAGGAAATGCCATTTGGTTTCCCACTCGCCCTCGACCAGCGCCTGGCGGATGAAGAGGTTGCGCGCCTCGTGCGGATCGACTCGGCCGTAGCTGACGCGGCGGCCGTTATAGACCACCAGTCCGTACAAGGTGGCGCGTTCCAGTGCAATCACATCGGCCTGCTTCTTGCTCCAGTGCGGGTCCAGCAGCTGCTTCTTCAAAAGATGGGCGCCCACCTCTTCCAGCCACTGAGGCTCGATGGCCGCAATGCCACGGCCGTATAGGCGCGAGGTCTCGACCTGCTCGGCCGCCACAATCCAGCGACCGGGCTTTTTGGACAGATGCGCGCCCGGATGCGGGTGGAACTTGATGCCGTGCGCGCCCAAATAGGACTCGCTTTCCTCGCCCTTGTAGCCAATATTGCCCAGCAAACCGGCCAGCATGGACAGATGCACGGCCTCGTAGCCAGCGGCCTCGTTGTTGAGCAGCCATTTCTGCTCCTTGACCACGGTCAGCAGTTGGGAATGGATGTCACGCCACTCGCGCACGCGGCGGATGTTGATGAAGTTCTGGCGCAGCAACTGCTCCCACTGGCGGTTGCTGATCTTGTGCGTGCCCTCTTCGGTCTCGGCCGGGTTGAACAGCGCCAGCCTCTCCTCCACGGTGCCTTCGACCTGCGCACCGCTGGCACGCTGGCTGACCGGCAGAAAAGCCTGGCTACGGGCGCTGGGCTTTGCTGCTGGCTTGCTTTGCGCTGCCATTTCGGCGCGGCTCTTGGCCACCACCTTGCCGCCGCGCGCATCCGACAGCCATTTCCACAGGCGCAGATAGCCGGTGAACTCGCTCTTGTCGTCGTCGAACTTGGCGTGGGCCTGATCGGCCTGCTGCTGCGCCTCCATGGGGCGGTCGCGCACATCCTGCACCGACAGGGCCGAGGCTATTATCAGCACCTCGGCCAGAGCGCGCCGGCTGCGTGCCTCCAAAATCATGCGGCCCACGCGCGGGTCCAGCGGCAGACGCGACAGCTCCTTGCCCATGGGCAGCAGCTGGCCGTGGTCGTCCACCGCGCCCAGCTCGGCCAGCAACTGGTAGCCGTCGGCAATGGCGCGGCCCGAAGGCGCTTCCAGAAACGGGAAATGCACCACATCGCCCAGGCCCAACGCCTTCATGCGCAAGATCACGCCGGCCAGCGAGGAGCGCAGAATTTCCGGGTCGGTAAACCGATCGCGACTGGCAAAGCTTGCCTCGTCATAGAGGCGTATGCAGATACCGTTGGCCACACGGCCGCAGCGGCCGGCGCGCTGGTTGGCGGCGGCCTGCGAAATGGGCTCGACCAGCAACTGCTCCACCTTGCTACGGAAGGAATAGCGCTTGACGCGCGCTGTACCTGCATCAATCACGTATCGAATGCCAGGAACCGTGAGCGAGGTTTCTGCCACATTGGTGGCCAGCACAATGCGGCGACCCGTATGGCCGTCAAAAATGCGGTCCTGCTCGGCCTGGGACAGGCGCGAGAACAGCGGCAGCACTTCAGCGCTGCGCAGCACGGGCGAGTGCTGCAAATGCTTGCGTAAATGGTCGGCCGCCTCGCGGATTTCGCGCTCGCCGGGCAGAAACACCAGAATGTCGCCGCCCTTGCCGCCTTGCCACAGCTCGTCCACGCCATCGGCAATGGCGTCGTTCAGGTCCAGTTCCTTCTTTTCCTCGAAGGGGCGGTAGCGCATCTCCACGGGGAAGGTACGACCCGAGACCATGATCACCGGCGCGGGGCCGTTCTTGGACTCGAAATGCTTGGCAAAACGGTCGGCATCAATCGTGGCCGAAGTCACCACCACCTTGAGATCGGGGCGCTTGGGCAGGATCTGCTTGAGATAGCCCAGCAAGAAATCGATGTTCAGGCTGCGCTCGTGCGCCTCGTCGATGATCAGCGTGTCGTAGGCTTTGAGCAGCGGATCGGTCTGGGTTTCGGCCAGCAAGATGCCGTCCGTCATCAGCTTGACCGAGGCGCCTTTTTGCAGCGTGTCCTGAAAACGCACCTTGTAGCCCACCACTTCGCCGGGCTGGGTGTTGAGCTCCTCGGCAATGCGCTTGGCCACCGATGAGGCCGCAATCCGGCGCGGCTGGGTGTGGCCGATCAAGTGGCCGCGCACCTGCCCTTTTTCATCGGGCACGGCGTTGACCTTGCCCCGGCCCAGCGCCAGCGCGATCTTGGGCAGCTGCGTGGTCTTGCCCGAACCCGTCTCGCCACAGACGATGATGACCTGGTGGCGGTCCATGGCCTCCATGATCTCGTCACGGCGGCTGGATACGGGAAGTTGCTCGGGGAAGGTGATCTTCAAAGACATAGGGGCGTGATTATCCCTGCGCGCAGCCGCAGTTGCCGGGCGCACAGCGCAATTCCATGGCGCCGCGCTGTTTTGCCACATGAACTTGCTATGCTCGGCCCCGATTGCTTTACTGCTGATTCCATGGTTTCTCTTGCTACGCTCTTCATTCCGCTACTGGCCCTGTGGCTGTGGTGGCCCCTCAACTCTCTGGCCCGCCGCACGCGTCTAGTGGCCATCCTGGTCACGGTAGTGCTGGGCCTGTTTCCTGCGCTGCTGCTCAAGCTGGTGCAAAGCGGGGCCGCCCCCTATGCAAGCATTGCCCCCTGGCAGGTGCCCGGCGGCTGGGTGCTGGCCGTGTTGATGCTGGCCCTGGTCTTGGTGCTGCTGCGCGATGCGAGCTGGTTGCTGTCCAAGCTGGGCGGAGCCAAGGCGCTGGCGCGTGGCCTGCATAGCCCCCAACTGACCGGCGCGGCCTTGATGGCTGCAGGGGCACTGGCTGCGCTTGGCGTGCACAACGCGCTGCAGCCGCCACAAATCCAGGAACAAACCGTGGCGCTGAAGAATCTGCCGCCGCAGCTCAGCGGCCTGCGCATTGCCGTGCTGGCCGATATCCATGCCAGCCCGGTCAATAACAGCACTTACGTACAGACGGTGGTGGACCGGACCCTTGGCGCTCAGCCCGATCTGATCGTGCTGCCCGGCGATATGGTGGACGGCGATGTAGACAGCGGCCGCGCGAATGTGGCGCCGCTGGCCCAGCTCAAAGCGCCTTACGGGGTCTGGCTGGCGCCCGGCAATCACGAGTACTACAGCGGCTACAACAGCTGGATGGCGGAGTTTCACCGTCTGGGCCTGAATGTGCTGGAAAACCGCATGCAGCTGCTCAATATCAACGGGGCCAAGCTGGCCTTGTCCGGCATTGGCGATCCGGTGTACGGCCGCACCTCGCCCCATAACGCCGACCCGGCCCAGCCCGAAGGCGTACCGCCCGACGTGGAGGCCGTGGCCCGCCAGGCCCAAGCGGCGCAGGCACAGTTTCATATGCTGCTGGCCCACCAGCCCAAATTTGCGCGCGACAACGCCGCCCATGGCATTGATTTGCAGCTCTCTGGCCATACCCATGGCGGCTTGATACGCGGCCTGGATCAATGGGTGGTGGCGCCCGTAAACCAGGGCTTTGTGCGCGGTCTGTATGACGTGGGCGCCATGAAGCTGCTGGTCAGCAGCGGTGCAGGTCTGTGGGCCGGTTTTGCCATGCGCCTGGGCGTTCCGCCGGCCATCGAGGTGCTGACGCTGGAGCGCGCCCCGTAAGCGCCCATATCGCGGCCCGCACGCGGTCTTGAATATGGAGCATTATTTGAACGAAATCAGCCAATGATTTTCTACCCATATTCACGCCTGCCATAAAGACGTTTTCGCTGGCCCAAATCTTTTGAATATTCAAGCCATCCACTTTATTTTCTTGCCACCCCAAGCCTGGGTATCGGCTATATCTTGGCCCATATTTCGCAGCCCCGGATATTGCATGGCGCTGAGCATTTCTCGAATCATGCCTGGGCACCGGCGCTTATTCAGATAGTAAGATGCAAGCCAGATATAGCCCTGCTTGCCCCCATGCAAACCACTTTTTTTGATCTCAACAGCAAATGAATTGTTCACTGTGCGGTAACGCGTTGAGCCCTTCGGCCAAGTTTTGCAATCGCTGTGGCAGCAAGCAAGTGCTTGCACCCGAAGCTGCACCAGCCGAAAAATCTCCCGCACCGGCAGTGGAGAAAATCTGCGGCCAGTGCCAGGCAATTTGCAAGCCCCTGGCCAGGTTCTGCCCGCAATGCGGAAATTCCTTTGCCGTCGCTGCGGCAGCCACGACGCCTCAGCCCGCCGTGCACCTGCCCGAAGCCAATATCGTGGTACCGCCACCACCCGCGCCATCATCCGCGCCGGCACGCCAGGAGCCTGTGTTTCAGGCCGCAGCCTCAGGCAATCAGCCAAGCATTGCGCCATCGGCGCCGGTATCGGATCTGGTATCGGAACCAGTTCCCGGCTTTTTGCCACCAGCGCCAGACAAGCACGCCTACAGCGCGCCGGCCTTTCCGCAAGAGCCGCAACGCAGCAGCCGGGCCTGGATCAAATGGTCGGCCCTGGCTCTGGTAGCAGCAGCCATCGCAGGTGGCATCTTGCTGGCCCGCAATATGAGCGCGTTTCCCGGCAGCTCCGGCAATCCAAGCACGCCTGTTCCAGCTGCAGACAAAAACGCCATCTCGGCCGAGGACAAGGCCAGGGCCGATGCCCTGGTAGGCCCGCAAGGCGCAACGGCCAAGCCCGTCGATCCCTCCACCACCATTGTTGTGCCGCCCGACGCTTCGACAGGTGGCGAAGCCTCGACCGCCCCTGCGCCAACCGTTGCCCCTCAAGCCCCCGCAATCCCGGCGCAGGGCACGGGAGCCGACAGCAGCCAGACAAGGCCGGTCGAGGCCCCAGCTCCCGCGCCTAGACCCGTAGCCAAGCCCAAGCCACAGCCCAAGGGCCCGCCATCACTGGATGACCTGCTCGATTAATGCATAGCCCGCAGCGTGCCGACCGACCCGGCTGCTGCCCGCTGATGCCTGTTTTCACCGGGTTGCTGAGGGCTCAAGCCAACGATGGCACCCGCGTTCTCTCTGAAAGTCCTGCCATGCGTTCTCTCAAACTCACTGTTATTGCCTGCGCCGCCGTTCTGGCCAGCGGCTGCGCCACGCTGGAGGAAGCCTCCATCGGCCTCAGCTGCATGCTCTCTCAGGTCACCAACTCCGCTGACCCCAATTGCGCCAAGCAAGCGGGCGCAGCACCTGCCACCAGCACGGGCGCTCAGGCCGATCGTTTCGGCCGCCTGCAAACCGCGCTGAATCAGGAAACCCAGCAAGCCCAGAGCGCGCAGGCCAGGGCCATCGAGGCCATGAGAAACCTGCCCGTCAATCTGCGCGGCGTGGCCGGACCGGTTCGCACCAAGCCCATAGAGATCACCGACAGCCAGAGCCACTCCACCAGGCGCCTGATCAGTTTCTCCTCCGTCAGCGTCGATATGCCGCTGGCCGCCAAGGGCCGACCCGAATACACGCGGGCCATGGATACGCTCAAGGAACTGGCCAACCAGCTGGCAGACAACCGAGGCTCCTCGGCGATTGTGGTGACGCAATCCGAAGCCGATGTGAAAGCCGGCCGCGTGAACACCCAGACCGGCACCAGCCAGACAAGCCATGGCAAACCCGTCAGCGTGCAAAAGCAAAGCGATGCCAGCCTGCCCGCAGGCATAGAGCGCTACACCATCCAGGCCGGCGAAATCCGCGGCCAGCTCTGATGATTCAAGCCTAAACAGCAATCACCCGCCCTGCCGGCAGCCCTGTACCCAGAGCTGATCCGGCAATGGCCGCCCTTGGTAAACCATCCACCTTCAAGACAGGACGGGACATGAAACAAGTTCAATCATTGGGAGAGGTTCGCTTCGGCACGCTGGCGCGTGCGGCCGAAGGCCTGACGCAGTGGCGGCCGCTGCTGCTGGGCTTTTTGACGCTGCTGTCCACCGCCATCGTCATCAGTCTGGCGCAATGGCTGGCAATCAGCGCCGGAGGCTTTCTCGGCCTGATCATGATGCTGCTCGCCTTTGTGGTGCTGATGGCCGGTTCGTCGGGCGTGGGCATCATGCTCATGGACAAGGCCAAGAATGAGCCAGTGCGCTCCTTTGGCGCCGCCGCCTCGGCCGGACTGATGTGCCTACCCAAGTTTTTGCTGTTTGGCATCATCTTGCTGGTCGGTTTTCTGGCCTACATGATTGTGGCCGCCGTCATCTACTACATCTGCAAGATCCCGTTCATCGGCGGCTTCATCGCCTTTGTCGCCCACCCCGTGCTGGTGCTGACGGCGGCAGCCATTTTGATTGCGCTGATCTGGGTCATTGGCCCGTTGATGGCTCCCGCGCTATGGAGCGGCCTGTCCCTCAAGGCCGCACTGGCCAATGTGGTGAGCATTGCCCGCACCCGCCTGGTGGAAGTCGTGCTCATGGAAGTCGTGCTCTACGTCATTCTGGGTCTGGTCTCCATCATGCTGTTCGCCGGCCTGATGCCGGCCACCATCAGCCTGACCGGCCTGGCTCTGGGCATTACCGGTGGCGCCAACGCCATGATGGGTGCAGCCATGGGCGGCGGCTACGGTGGCATGGGTGGTTATGGCGGCATGGGCCCCATGGCCAGCATGATGGGCAGCGGCGCCGGTCTGGGCCTGATGGCCGGTCTGGGCGTGCTGTACTGCGTGGTCGGTGCCATGCTGGCCCAGGTCATGATCATGGGCATGAACCTGATCTATCTGCAGGCCCGCGAAAGCGTGGACTCCTCCGAAGCCGAAGGCGCTCTGGACGGCCTGATTGGCGATGTGCGCAAAAAAGCCGAGGAAGCCAAGGAGCGCACCATGGCTGCTGCCGAGCGTGCCAAGCAAGCTGCAGCGCAAAAAATGCAGGAACGCGCCGACGCCAAGGCCAGCGCGGAAGCCGCAGCTGCCACAGCAGCCGACGCGTCCCCCACGGGCAGCACCAGCTCTGCTAATGCTGCAGCAACGGCCGCTGGCCTAGCCGGTGCCGCCGCCGTCAGTGGCGCCATGCATACCCCAGACCAAGCCAGCGAGCAGCAGGCACTGGACGCGCAGGCAGCCGCAGAGGCTGCGCGCCGCCAGACCGAAGCCGAAACGGCACGGGCCGAAGCCGCACGTCTACAGGCCGAGCAGCAAGCCGTCCAGCAGGCGGCACGCGAGCGCGCTGCCAGCGAAGCACTGGCCCGTGCAGAGCAGGAAGAAAGACTGCGCGCCCAGGCGCAAGCCGAACGCCTGCAGGCCGAAGCTGAAGCCTCTCGCCAACGCGAACAAGCCGAAGCCGCCCGCCAACGCGAAGAGGCTCAAGCAGCGCACCAGCGTGCTGAAGCTGAGGCCGCCCAAAAGCGCGCAGCGGCCGAACAAGCTGCACGTGAACAAGCCGAGCAAGCACGTCTGAAGGCCGAAGCCGAAGCCGAAGCGGCAGAAAAAGCGCGCCAGCAGGCCGCCGCCGCTGCGAACCACTGCCCTAGCTGCCAGGCCCGTGTCACTCCAGACGATGTGTTCTGCGGCGAATGCGGACACAAGCTGAAGTAAAAAGCATAGCAAACAGCGCTTGATGGGCGCTGGCTTTTAGAGAGTTAGGCTTTAAAGCAATGCCAGTCAGTTCAAGCACTGACTGGCATTTTTCTTTGGATATTGGGCGAAGTGCTTTTCTGACTCACGGCAGAGCGGGCCGGCGCCATATCAGCCCAACTTGCTTCTTACTGGTGAGCCTGGGCGCTCACTGCGGCTTTTCCAGCTCGCAGAGCTGCTCGGCGTCTTGTGTCAGCGTCACGCGCAACACTTTGCGCGCATCGGCATCAAACACCGGCAGATCGGGGCAGTAACGCGGGCCTTTGGGCGTATCCACGCGCAGATAGCTCATGGCATAGGCCGCCTGCACGCGCGGCGAGCGGCCGGCTTGCGGCGGGGCCAGTACCTGCAGCTGGGTTTGCTGCGGCAGCGCATCCGCAGCAATATCACACCATGGGCCAGGCGCCTTGCCCATGGCCAGGCCGGTCGGCGTTTGGTAGAGCGCATCGGGCCAGGCCACATGGCCGCGCTCATAGGCAGGCATGATGTAGCAACCCATCAAGCGCCCGTTTTGGCGCACCGGCAGCACATAGCTCTGAGCCTGTTCCACCGCCACCAACTGGCCGCCCTGCCAGGCATAAATATCCACGCCATGGCTGCAGCAGCTGCCGCGCCAATAGTTGTAAATGCGAGCGGCCTGGCCATCAAAACTGGGCGAGGTGATGTCTTGCAAAGCTGGCGGCGCCAGCACAAATCGCTGCTGCGCCGGTTCATACAGCCAGGTGGTGTGCGCAATATTGGGGCCGGCCGGCAAAGCCAGGGCCTGGGTCAGGTCGGGCCAGCCGTCGAAATTGGCGTCCACCCACTGTGGCTGCACCAGCCCGCAGCTGCCATAGGCCTGCGTCGCCAGGGTCTGCAGCAGACGGCCCTGGCCATAGATGCGTATGGCACTGACTTGCAGTTCGTTGTCCGGAAAATCGCAATCCTTGGCCGAGCGTATGGGCCGCTCAAGCACCAGGCGCAGCTCATGCTGCGGCGCATGCGCAAATGCGCTCTGACTTTGCTGCAGCCGCAGCGGCCACTGCTTTTTGCCGTCCATCGATTGCCAACGGCCTTGAATCTGCACCGGAGCCCTGCCAGTCAGCGGCGTCAGCAGCCATTGCCCGCTGGGCGCGGCCTCATCACTGCCCTTGGGCGCTAGCGCCGGTGTTTCAGTCAGGCGGCTGCCGGCTCCTGCCTCAACCATTCCCTGCAGATCAATACGCCCCTCGGGCCGACAAGGCAGATAGCAATAGCTTCCCATCAGCGCATCACCAAGCCGCCACAGCTGAACCTCAACGCGCTTGCCCGCAATCTGGCCCTGGTACTGCGCAGCCCAGGTAGGAGCTTCAAACACCGGCCCGACCTGCGCTGTCTCGCCTGCGTTCCCGCCCAGGTCACCGCCCGCTTTGTCACGGGTTTGCGCCTGGATCTGAGTAGCCGCCAACAGCACCGTGCTCAAGGCCAGCAGCAACGCGGCGCCGGCCCGCCAGGAACGCTGTGAAAGAAAGCGAAACAGAAAGTGCATCGTCAGATCGTAAAAAAACAATAGCAACCAGCGCAATACGCACATTGGGTTCAGGCGATTTGACCGCATTGGAGCCCATCCGCCATAGGCTTGCGGCAAGATGGCTTGTATCTTGCCGCAAGCCCGCTCCTTTGGCGCACCCCATGCACACTGAAACTCCAACACCGCCTCCGACGCAGCCCGCCCGCAACATGGGCCTACTGATCGCAGCCCAGTCTCTGGGAGGCGCCTCCCCGCCCATCATCATCTCGCTGGGCGGGCTGGTGGGGCAGCAGTTGTCGAGCAATCCCACGGCCTCCACCCTGCCGGTCAGCATTTATCAGCTGGGTCTGGCGCTCTCCACCCTGCCTGCCGCCTGGATGATGAACCGCATGGGGCGGCGCGCCGCCTATGTATTGGGCGCGCTCCTGGGCGTGATCTCGGGCGTGGTGGCCGCTCAAGGCATTGCGCAGTCCAACTTTGTGATGTTTTGCCTGGGCACGGCGCTGGCCGGCTTTTATGCGGCCTGCGTGCAAAGCTACCGTTTTGCGGCCACCGACCTGGTGGGCGACCCCGGCGAGCAAGCCAAGGCCATTTCACGCGTGATGATTGGCGGGCTGATCGCCGCCATCATCGGCCCGCAGGTGGTGATCTGGACCCGCGATCTGCAGCCCGCCACACCGTTTGCCGGCAGCTTTTACAGCCAGGCCGTGCTGGCTTTGCTAGCCCTTCCCTTGCTGATGTCGTTGCGCCTGCCACCGCCCCAGGCCAAGACGCAGGCGGCGGGCCAGGCCAGGCCGCTGGCCCAGATTGCCCGCACGCCGCAATTCATCGTGGCCTGCGCTGCCGGGGTGGTCAGCTATGGACTGATGGCCTTTTTGATGACGGCAGCCCCCATGGCCATGGTGGGCTGCGGCCACAGCGTTGGCGAGGCAGCCATGGGTATTCAATGGCATGTGCTGGCCATGTTTGCGCCCAGCTTTGTCACCGGCCGCCTGATTGCCCACTTTGGCAAACGGCAGATCACGGCGCTAGGCCTGTTGCTGATCGGGCTGGCAAGCGCTCTGGCCTTGATGGGACTGGACATCTTTCACTTCTGGGGCGCGCTGATCTTGCTGGGCGTGGGCTGGAATTTCGGCTTTATCGGCGCCACCGCCATGCTGACCGAGTGCTATCGCCCGGCCGAGCGGGCCAAGGTGCAGGCGCTCAACGATTTTCTGGTCTTCGGCACGGTGGCCCTTGCCTCCTTCGGTTCGGGCCAGCTGCTGCACAGCGCGGGCTGGAACGGCATCAACATCGGCATGCTGCCGCTGGTGGCCGTGGTGCTGGTGTTGCTGGGCATCCGACGCTTCCAAACCGTCAAGGCCAATGCGGCTGGATGAGCGCATTTGCTTGCGCTATCAAATACAAAGCTGCCTGCGATTGATATATCTTGTTTTTATGCGGTTTTCGACCTGAAACAAGCCCATATCAGGCTCCAGCCGCTATGGTTTTGAAAGCACACCTGTTTTTGCGCCGCAAACTGCGGATTCTGCGTAGAGAAATCCACGCCGCCAGCGGCTCGAGCGCGCTAGTAGCCGCTACACTTTGCGCCGCAGGCTTGCGTGCCCCATCCGATGGCAACGCAGGCCTTTTGACTCTGACTTCCGAGGTTTTCTCCCCACCGCCATGTCCACCGTTTTCAACTTCACCTTTGTCCCCTGGTTCCGGTCTGTGGCCCCCTACATCCACAAGTTCCGACACCAGACCTTTGTGGTGGGCTTGACCGGTGAAGCCATTGCCGCTGGCAAGCTCAGCTCCATCGTTCAGGATCTGGCGCTGATCCAGGCCATGGGCGTGAAGATCGTGCTGGTGCACGGCTTCCGGCCTCAGGTGAACGAGCAACTGCGCCTCAAAGGCCAGGAGCCGCGTTACTACAACGGCGTGCGGGTCACCGATTCCATCGCCCTCGATTGTGCGCAAGAAGCTGCCGGCCAGCTGCGCTACGAAATCGAAGCCGCCTTTAGCCAAGGCCTGCCCAACACCCCCATGGCCGGAGCCCGCGTGCGCGTGATCTCGGGCAACTTCCTCACCGCCCGCCCCGTGGGCATTGTGGACGGCGTGGACTTCATGCACTCGGGCCTGGTGCGCAAGGTGGATGTCGAAGGCATTCGCAGCGCACTGGCTTCGGAAGCCATGGTGCTGGTCTCGCCCTTTGGCTTCTCGCCCACGGGCGAGGCCTTCAACCTCAGCATGGAAGAAGTGGCGACGCGCGTAGCCATCGAGCTCAAGGCCGACAAACTCTTGTTTCTGTCGGAGGTACCCGGCATCCGCATGGACCCCACAGGCCCGGCCGACGAAAGCAATCCCATAGACACCGAGCTGCCGCTGGACGCCGCCCGCCGCATGCTGGCCCAGCTGCCACCGGCCCAGCACCCCACCGACGTGGGCTTTTACCTGCAGCACTGCGCACAAGCCTGCGAGCATGGCGTGGAGCGCAGCCACATCCTGCCGTTTACGGTCGATGGCGCACTGCTGCTGGAAATCTATGTGCACGACGGCATCGGCACCATGGTCATCGACGAAAAGCTCGAAGAGCTGCGCGAGGCCACGATTGACGATGTGGGCGGCATCATCCAGCTGATCGAACCGTTCGAGAACGACGGCACCCTGGTCAAGCGCGACCGCACCGAGATTGAACGCGACATCGCCAGCTACACCGTCATCGAGCACGACGGCGTGATCTTCGGCTGCGCAGCCCTGCACCCCTACCCCGAAGCCCGAACGGCCGAGATGGCAGCGGTCACCGTCTCGCCCAAGAGCCAGGGCACGGGCGATGGCGAAAAGCTGCTCAAGCGCATAGAGCAGCGCGCCCGCGCCCAGGGCTGCGACACCCTGTTTGTGCTGACCACCCGCACCATGCACTGGTTCATCAAGCGCGGCTTTCAGCCCGTGGACCCCGAATGGCTGCCCGAAGCCCGCAAAGCCAAATACAACAAAAGCCGTAAAAGCCAGGTGCTGGTCAAGAAGCTGTAAGCACCAACCGACATAAAAATAGCTGCCAGCGCTTGATGCATAAGCGCTGGCAGCTATTTTTTTATGGAATCAAGCTTCTGACGTTGCTTGACTGACACGGAGCGTGCCCGCTGCAGGCTATCTAGGTCTGCCTGTGAACGGCTGCCATAGCGCAGAACCGGCGATGATCGAGTCTCCTGTCTATCGTTCAAACACTGGTGCGGCAAACACGCCCTGGACAGTTGAAAGTGAGCTCACGCGGCACAATCGCTGCAGCGGCCATAAAGCGTAATTTCATGGCTATCAACCAAAAAGCCGGGAGGTGCCAAACCGGCTAAGTTTCCGGGACAGGCATGCACATCGAACACCCGCTGGCAAACCGTGCACTGGAAATGATGGTGATGGCCGTGGTGCGCCACTTCATACATGGGTGTGCGCTCCGGCAAGTGAACCTCATGCAGCAAACCCTCTTCAGCCATCGCTTTGAGCGCCCGGTACACGGTCGCAATTCCCAGCCCAGGTAACGTTGCTTGCGCCAACTCCAGTACTTCTTGTGGAGTCAGCGGCCTTTCGGCCTTTGTCATGGCCTGCTCAATGGCCGCGCGCTGCTTCGTGGATCGTTGCATGGAGGAATTCATCGTGGCGAGGCTATGTCATGGAAGCGGCAGGAGGCAATATTGTGCCGTGACTCGCTCTTTGACCAGCATCTACAGGTACTTGAGCCAAGTGATGTCACGCCGACGCTGTTTGAGGGCGGCAAACCTGCGCACTGCGGGATACAAGGCCACGGCCAGCAGCGCCGAGATCACCCACAGCCACGACAAACTACTGAGCCCAAACAATTGCCCCTGGTTGACACCCCAGATCGTCACTGCCGCCAAGTACATGAACTTGAGCACGTACAGATGCAGCACATAAAAGAACATGGGTGCAGCTCCCAACGTGGCCAGAGGCTTCAGCCAGTTGCCAATTGCGGCGTTCTCGAATGCGCACAGCAGCAGCAAACCGATACCGAGCGTCAACAGCAGGAACAATAGGGACGGCGGATACTTGGTGACGTTGAACCAGGACATCACTGTCTGCAGCGTGTTCGCACCGGTGAACCAAGGTGCATCGCCATACAAGTTGAGCGTGCGTAGCACCGCAAAGCCCAGCAGGCAGCTTGCGCCTGCAATGAGCAAATAGCGTCTGCGCTGTGCCGTGTCGAACGCTTTGCTAAACCACGGACCGATGCCATAGCCCAAGGCGATCACGCCAATCCAGGGAAGCAGCGGATAGGACGTGCGCAGTTGCACTCCTGCCAGTTCCAGCCAGCCACGGTCATGCAAGATGGCCCAGGGTGCATGCATCACGTGGCCCGCAGGGAAATGCAGGCTGTCGAACAGGTTGTGCCCTGCCACCAGCATGAAGCCCAGCAGCAGCAAGGCCTTGCGTGGCAGCCACACCAGTACCGACAGGGCCAGCATGGAAAGACCAATCGCCCAGATCACCTGCAAAAATACTTTGGCGGGCGGGAACTGGAAGGTCCAGGCGAAGTTGACGACCGTCACCTCCAGCAGCACCAAAAACAGGCCACGCCGCCACAAAAAGCCCGACGCTGCGCGAGCCTGACCTGTCTCGGCATGGCGGATGGCATATAAGTACGCCCCCAGTCCTGTCAGGAACACGAACACCGGCGCACATAAATGGGCCAGCAAACGAGGGAAAAACAGGCCCGGGGGGGTATCAGCGACCACCATCGGGTCCTGAACTTGCAGATGCAGGTAAAAGGTTTCACGGACATGGTCGAGCAGCATGAACAGCATGACGAGACCGCGCAGCGCATCGACCGATTGCAGGCGGCCAGCACTCGCTAGCGAAGACGGAGAGGATAACAAACTACTTTCCCTATTGATATTGAATTATCACTATCATATCAATTCTTTGTTTACCTGCATCCGGCGTGCTTTGAACGCCATCCATCTCTAGCAAACGGCCTATCTGCTCAAAAGCATAGAAGCACATGCGCATGGCCTTTTCTGAAAAATCTATCGTGACTCCCCACATCATCACCTTCGTCCTAGCCGCAGCTACTTCGTTGTTCTTGGTGAGTAGCACGGCTTTCGCTGCGACACAGGAAGAGGCTAAGGGCTTTGTCCAAGGCAGCGCATTCCACATGCAAAACCGCATGCTCTTTGAACAGCTCGACTATCAAAAAGGAAGTCGTTTTCGTGCAGTCAGTGGACAGAGAGGCCAAACACTTTCTCGCGAGTCGGCATACGGTCTGATGCTCACCTATGAATCCGGCTATACCCGCGGACTCTTTGGTCTGGGACTGGATGCTCACGCCTATGGAGCCGCGAATCTGGGCACTGAAGCGAACCACGCGCGTGTCACACCACGCTATGTGGCCAAGGATGGACAAGAGGTTACCGATAGCTTTGGACGCGCCGGTGCTGCGCTAAAAATTCGGATCTCATCCACGGAACTGAAACTGGGCGAGATGCGAACCAAGACGCCGATTTTCAGTTCATCCGATACTCGCTTGCTGCCGGAGAGCAATCGAGGCTGGCAAGTCATCAGCAGAGACATCCCTACACTAACGCTACAAGCTGGGCGCTTTACTGGCTGGGCCGATCGCAATGCGCGCAAGAACGGCGCTGACTTGCTGGCTAATTACTCAGGCGCGACCAGTGGAGCATTCAGTTTTATCGGTGGGGCGTGGGCTACCCCCGTCACCCATCTGACGCTTAGCAGCTATTACGGGAAATACGCGGATAACTGGAACACCGCGTATTTGGGAAGTTTCTACAAGCTTCCTCTTTCAGATAAGCGTTCGCTGTCGTTCAATCTGAATCTCTATCGCAGCACCGATACAGGTAAAGCAAAATCTGGCGAGATCGACACCACAACCTGGAGTCTGATGAGCACCTACGGCATAGGCGCTCACAAATTCGGAATCGGCTACCAGAAAGTCAACGGAAATAATCCGTTTGACTATGTGAATCGAGGCTCCATCTGGTTGGGAAACGCAATGCAACTGTCCGATTTTAATGGTCCGGGCGAAGCTTCTTGGCAGCTCAAGTACGACGCAGACCTCTCAACCATCGCAACCCCTGGACTTAGCCTGGGCCTAGCCTACACCCGGGGATCCGGCATCGACAACAGCCATCTCAACATCGTGTATGCCAACTACCTCGGCTATTCAGGAGTCAACGGCAAACACTGGGAGCGAGATATTCAGCTTCGATACACCGTACAGCATGGAACTGCGAAGCATCTGTCTTTGCAACTGCGCTATGGCGTGCACCGCACGAATAAAGCGCAAGGTGAGTCGAATATGAATCAACTTCGACTGCAAGCAGAAATGCCGTTTAGCATTCTATAAACCCGAGTAAACCGTATGAAAGAACTGTGGATTCACCGGTCGATGCAATCGACATCGAAGCTCTAGCTCTGCTCGAATATCTCCAGAACACCATCGACTATTATTTATTTCAAATAGTGCACAAACCAAAAGCCGGCAGTTATCACGAATCTTTTAACTTTGCGTGAGGACTTCGAGATCGTGCCTTTGTAAGCTGATTGGCGTTGACTCCAGAAAGCCTATGCCATGACAACCCGACGCCACCTGATCCTGGGCGCAGCAAGTTCTGCTGCTGCGCTCTATGCCGGAGTTTTCCAACTCCGCGCCACCGCAGCGACCGAGACCTTCGAGGTCAGCTACACCGATGCGCAATGGCGGGCCCGGCTCAGCCCGCAGCAATATGCCGTGCTGCGACAAGAGGGCACGGAGCCTGCTGGCAGCAGCCCGCTGAACAAGGAGCATCGCTCGGGGACCTTCTCCTGCGCGGCCTGTGCGCTGCCGCTGTTCGCATCTACTACCAAATTCGATAGCGGCACCGGCTGGCCCAGCTTCTGGAAGCCCTTGGACAAGGCGGTGGCCACCCGCCAGGACCGAAGCTTTGGCATGGTGCGTACCGAAGCTCACTGCCGGCGCTGCGGTGGTCACCTAGGTCACGTCTTCGACGACGGACCGCCCCCGACAGGACTGCGCTACTGCATGAACGGTCTGTCGCTCAGCTTTGCGCCAACGCCAGCCTGAGTGACCATTCACCAGGAAATAAGCACAGGGCGTTTGTTGCGCTGCGTCACAGCTTTTTTGTACCAACTGGGTACAAAGGCGTATCCGACTCAAGCAAGTGATACGCCATGAAATCCCTCCCTCCCCAGGCCATCAGCCAGGATGTGCTGGCCGAAAAATATCTGGCTGCAGGTGAGCAGTCAGAGCAAGAACTGTTTGCCCGCGTGGCCAAGGCCCTGGCGGCGGTGGAAGCGCCCGAGTTGCAGGCCCACTGGGAGCAGCAGTTTGCCGCCAATCTGGCACGTGGCGCCATTGGCGCGGGTCGCATCATGGCCGCAGCCGGCCTCGATACCAAGGCCACGCTGATCAACTGCTTTGTGCAACCGGTGGCCGATGCCACCAATGGTTTTGATGCCCAGGGCAACCCCGGCATTTACACCGCCCTCTCTCAGGCGGCAGAGACCATGCGCCGGGGCGGCGGCGTGGGCTACGATTTTTCCAACCTGCGCCCGCGCGGTGCACTGGTGCGGGGCACGAACTCCCTGGCCTCCGGCCCCTGCTCTTTTATCGATGTGTTCGATGCCTCCTGCACCACGGTGGAATCCGCAGGCGCCCGACGCGGGGCGCAAATGGGAGTCCTGCGCATTGACCACCCCGATGTGCATGAATTCATCACCGCCAAGCGTGTCAAGGGGCGTTGGAACAATTTCAATGTTTCGGTGGGAGTCAGCAGCGCCTTCATGCAAGCCGTCAAGGCAGATGCGTCCTGGGATCTGGTACATGTCGCCATGCCTAGCCAGGTGCAGATTCAGGCGGGCGCGCACCTCAGGGAAGCCGGCAAAGAAAGTGTGTGGGTGTACCAAAGCCTGCCGGCCCGCCAGCTGTGGGATGCCATCATGCGTTCGGCCTATGACTTTGCCGAACCCGGCATTCTGTTTCTGGACAATATCAACCAGGACAACAACCTTTGGTATGCCGAGCAGATTTCGGCAACCAACCCCTGCGGCGAACAGCCGCTTCCGCCTTATGGCTGCTGCGATCTGGGGCCGGTCATACTCACCCGCTTTGTGCGGGAGCCGTTCACCAGCCAGGCCTGTTTCGATCTGGAGGGCTTTGCCGCCGCCGTAGCCGTTCAGGTGCGCATGCTGGACAACGTGCTAGACGCCACCGTCTGGCCTCTGCCCGAGCAGCAGCGCGAAGCCCAGCAAAAGCGGCGCATCGGCGTGGGTTTTACCGGACTGGGCGATGCGCTGATTCTGCTGGGCCTGCATTACGCCAGCGCCGAGGGCCTGGCCCAGGCCGAAGCCATTGCCCGCACCTTGCGCGATGCCGCCTATGCCGCCTCGGTGGAGCTAGCGCAGGAAAAAGGCGTGTTTCCGCTGTTCAACGCCAAGCAATACCTCAAAAGCGGTTTTGCCAAGCGCCTGCCCAAAGAGCTGCGCTCCGCCATCAAAAAGCACGGCCTGCGCAACAGCCATCTGCTGTCGATTGCGCCCACAGGCACGGTCTCGCTGGCCTTTGCCGACAATGCCTCCAATGGCATAGAGCCGCCGTTTTCCTGGACTTACACCCGCAAAAAGCGCACTGCCGATGGCGGCGAGCAGTTCTATAGCGTGCAAGACCATGCCTACCGCCTCTACAAAGCCCTGCATGGCGAAGACGCGCCGCTACCCGATTATTTTGTGAGCGCATTGGAGCTCAGTGCCAGCGAGCATGTGGCCATGATGCGCACGGTGCAGCCGTTTATAGACACCTCGATCTCCAAGACCGTCAATATCCCGGCCGACTACCCATTCGAAGATTTCAAGCACCTGTATATGGAGTGCTGGGAGGCCGGTCTCAAAGGCTGCGCCACCTACCGGCCCAACGATACGCTGGGCGCCGTGCTGGCTCTGGCCCCGGAACCTGATAAGAATCAAGTCCCAGCCCAATCGGATAATGCACCACCAGCTATCAATTCAGGAATGAACGCCGTCATCGAACGCCGCCCTGAAGGACCGCTGAACGCCGTGGTGGACAAGATCGAGTACTTCACCCACGACGGTGCCCGCCGCCTGTATCTGGTGGTGAGCTTTGTGGTCATAGACGGCGTGGAGCGCCCCATCGAATTTTTCATGCCCGTGGGCCAGACCGGAGAAAGCCAGCAGTGGATTACCGCCACCATGCGCAGTCTGAGCCTGGCCGCACGCGGCGGCTTTCTGGACAAGGCTCTGGCCGATCTGCGCAAGGTCGCCTGGGATAGAGGCCCAGTGCGCTACGGCCATAAGACACGCGAAGACGGCAGCCGCATCCCGCTGTGGCATGACAGCGAGGTGGCGCTGCTGGCCTATGCCATTCAAAGCATCATCGCCAACCGCGGCCAGCCGCAGCCTGCGCCCAGCACGGCTGCCACGCCTGCCCCCTCCAATTCACCCCTTATGGGCGGCAAATGCCCGGAATGCGGCGCCCATGCGGTGATCAAGAAGGACGGCTGCTCTTTTTGCACGGCCTGCGGCCATATCGGAGCCTGCGGTTAAAGCACTGCGGTCTGCATGAACGGCTCTGGACTGAGGTACAACTGCGGTATGCAATTTCTACCCAACCGGCCATGAGCATCGTCGTCTACTACCTGCACAACAGCAGCCCCGAAGGAGCCGAGCCTGCATGGCAGGCCCTGTGCCAGCCGTTCAGCGACGCCCAGATGAGCGAAGCCTTGAAACAATGCCAGCTGCTGCGCGGCGACACGCGCAACGCCCACGTCACCATCTCGTCAGAGCTGCGCGCCATGGTGGGTCCCATAGGCGTGGCAGCTGTGGAGAACGGCCAGACGCCCGACGGCCACGCCTATGACTGGAGCAAGGCCGGCCGCGCCGGCGCCAGCCGCAGAAATGCACAGCAGCCGCCGGTGCAGCGCAAGGATATGGACAACTGAAAACCCAGGGGCCTTGAACGCGCTTCAAAAGCAACAAATCCCGGGCTTGCCGGGATTTGTTGCTGCGCCAGCTCACCGTCAGATGGCGTAATACCAGCGCTTGACCGCCTCCCCGGCCTTGGCCAGCACGGCATCGCGCCCGGGGCCGTCCAGTTTGCTGCCCGTCAGATACGCCGTCACCAGAATCGGCGAGGACTGGGGCGTGGGCCAGACCACCAGGTTGTCGCAGGCTGTGCCGTTCTCGCCCGAGCCGGTCTTGCCCCCAAACTTCCAATCAGTGGGCATGCCGGCGCGCAGGCGCTTGTCGCCCGTGCGGCTTTCTATCAGCCATTGTCGCAAAAATGCTCTGCCAAACCCTTCGATCACGTCACCCCGCTGCAAGGTTTGCAGGGTTTGCGCCATGGCGGCAGGCGTGGTGGTATCGCGCTCGTCTCCGGCAATGGCCGTATTGAGCTGCGGCTCGCGGCGATCCAGCCTAGTGGTCTTGTCACCTATTTCGGCCAGCCAGGCGGTCAATGCCGCCGGGCCGCCTGTGGCATCAAGCAGCACATTGGCTGCGGTGTTGTCGCTGAAGACCACGGCCGCTTCGCACAACTCCAGGGGCGTCATACCGCCGTTAGCGCCAGCGCGCTTTTCCGTCACCGGCGACCATGGCACCAGCTCCGAGGGCGAGAAATATCGCTTGCGCCAGAGCTCGATTTGTCCTTTTTGCGCCAGATACAGCACGCGCGCTGCCAGAAGCGTCTTGAAGGTACTGCACATGGGAAAGCGCTCGTCACTGCGGTAGCCCGCCGTCGCGCCCGAGCTGGTGTCGATCACATAAAGACCGAGACGGCCTTGCGCCTGAATTTCTATCTGCGCCAGCTCTTCAGCCAAGAGATTGGCCGCTCTGGCTTGTCGCCGGTTCAACAAGGCACAGCCGCCCAAGCCCAAGCTCAACCCTGATGCCAGCGCGGATGCCAATACGCTGCGTCGTTGCATAAGTTCCTCTACTGATTACGTCCTACAAGTTGCAGCATATAGCGCGGTAAAAACAAAGACCATCGGTAATATTTGACATCTGTCATAAGAAAAACTTTTAACTAAATCAGAATGGCGCTATGCAACTGCCTCTCAACGCCTTGCGCATGTTCGATGCCGCCGCCCGGCATCTGAACCTGACCCGCGCCGCCCAGGAGCTCCATGTCACCCAGGCGGCAGTCAGCCAGCACATACGCAATCTGGAAGAGCGCCTGGGCAAGCCGCTGTTCAGACGCCTGCCCCGCGGTCTGGCGCTCACCGATGAAGGCCAGGCCTTGTGGCCCGTGGTGGCGCAAAGCTTTGAGCGCATCGAGCAATCGCTGCAGCAAGTGGCCGAACCGCGCCCGCGCGAGATACTGACGGTGGGCGTGGTCGGCACATTTGCGATTGGCTGGCTGATTCCGCGCCTGAGCCAGTTTCAGCAGCTACATCCCTATATCGATCTGCGCCTGCTTACCCATAACAACCGGGTGGATCTGGCTGGCGAAGGATTAGACGCTGCCGTGCGCTTTGGCGATGGCTCCTGGCACGGCACGCATGCGCACATGCTGCTGCGCGCCCCGCTCTCGCCCATGTGTGCCCCGGCACTGGCCCAGCACCTGCGCCAGCCCGCAGATCTGGCAGGCCAGACGCTGTTGCGCTCCTACCGCAGCCATGAATGGGACGGCTGGTTTGCCGCGGCCCAGCTGCCCGCCCCGCTGGCGCGCGGCGCCATGTTCGATTCATCGCTGACGCTGGCCGAAGCCGCCACCCAAGGAGCGGGCGTGGCCTTGCTGCCCGCGCGCATGTTTGAACACATGCTGCTGCAGGGCCGGCTGGTGCGCCCTTTCATGCAGGAAGTGGATACAGGCGCCTACTGGCTGACCCACCTCAAATCCCGCCAGCCAAGTGCTGCACTGGCCACTTTCAGGCAATGGCTGCTGGCGCAGCTGGAGCGAGACCCGGCCGACGACGGCGGGCGTGATGCAGTGGACAACCCGCCAGGCGCAATCGGGCAGCTGAGGAAAACCCACAATATGTCGCAGGAACACTGATGGCCGGCCTGCTCCTATTTGCAAGCGTCTGCCACAAATACAAGGGCCAAACTCCGGCCACCATCGCGCTGATTCGAGTGCAAAAACACCGTGTGCACGGGCATTGCGTCCTCACAGCCCCTCAGCATGCGAAAATCGCAGGCTAATTCTCAAAGAACACGATAGGTACATCATGGAAGCAGAACGCATCAACCAAATCGGCAACACCCTCGAAGATCTGGCCGCTCGTACGGCCGATCTCCGGAGGTATCTTTGACTACGATGCAAAGTACGAACGCCTGCGCACGGTAAACGCCTCGCTGGAAGACCCTGCCGTCTGGAACGATCCCAAGAAGGCACAGGAACTGGGCAAGGAAAAGAAGTCGCTCGACTCCGTCGTGCTGACGCTGGAAAAGCTCACCACTGAGTTGGCCGACAACGCCGAGCTGTTCGAGATGAGCAAGGAAGAAGGCGATGAAGCTGGCCTTGAAACCATCGAAGCCGAAACCGCCAAGCTCAAGCCGCTGATCGAAGAGCTGGAGTTCCGCCGCATGTTCGGTGGCGAAGCCGATCCGCTGAACTGCTTTATCGACATCCAGGCCGGTGCCGGTGGTACCGAGGCTTGCGACTGGGCCAGCATGCTGCTGCGCCAGTACCTCAAGTACGCAGAGCGCAAGGGCTTCAAGGCTACGGTGGAGGAAGAGACTCCGGGCGACGTGGCCGGCATCAAGAGCGCAACCATCAAGGTGGAAGGCGAATACGCCTACGGCCTGCTACGCACGGAAACCGGCGTACACCGCCTGGTGCGCAAGTCGCCGTTTGACTCCTCGGGCGGGCGCCACACCAGCTTTTCCTCGCTGTTCGTCTACCCCGAGATTGATGACTCCATCGAGATCAACATCAATCCGTCCGATGTGCGTACCGACACCTACCGTGCCTCTGGCGCCGGTGGTCAGCACATCAACAAGACCGACTCCGCCGTGCGTCTGACCCACATGCCCACCGGCATCGTAGTGCAATGCCAGGATGGCCGCAGCCAGCACAGCAACCGTGATGTGGCATGGCAGCGCCTGCGCTCCAAGCTCTATGACTTCGAGATGCGCAAGCGCATGGAAGAGCAGCAAAAGCTGGAAGACACCAAGACCGATGTGGGCTGGGGTCACCAGATCCGCTCCTACGTTCTGGACAACAGCCGTATCAAGGACTTGCGCACCAACGTCGAAGTCTCTGCCACCCAGAAGGTGCTGGACGGTGATCTGGACGTGTTCATCGAAGCCTCGCTCAAGCAAGGCCTCTGATCCCTTCGAAAGGAATCGATATGCTGCAACTGCGTGACGGGCAAGCCCCTGCCACCGCCATCTACCGCGCTGACTACCAGGCTCCCGCCTGGTGGATAGACACGGTGGATCTGACTTTTGACCTGGACCCTGCCAAGACCCGCGTGCTCAGCAAGATGCACGTGCGCCGCAATCCCGATGTGGCGGCCCAGCCTCTGCGCCTGGATGGCGACGAGCTGAATCTGGCACGCGTGCTGGTCAACGGCGCGGGCACCTCGTTCAAGATGGACGGCGACCAGCTGGTACTGGAGAACCTGCCCGAAGGCCTGGAGCCCGTGGAGCTGGAAATCTTCACCACCTGCGCGCCGGCCAGGAATACCAAGCTCATGGGCCTGTATGTGAGCGAGGACACGTTCTTCACGCAGTGCGAAGCCGAAGGCTTTCGCCGCATCACCTATTTCCTGGATCGCCCCGATGTGATGGCCATGTATACCGTCACGCTGCGCGCCAACAAAGCCCTGTATCCGGTGCTGCTGTCCAATGGCAATCTGGTCGATTCCGGCGATCTGGAAGAAGGCCGCCACTTTGCCAAGTGGGTCGATCCGCACAAAAAGCCCAGCTATCTGTTTGCCTTGGTGGCGGGCAAGCTCGTCGCCCGCGAGCAACAGATCAAGAGCCGTGCCGGCAACAACCACCTGCTGCAGGTGTTTGTGCGCCCCGGCGATCTGGAAAAGACCGAGCACGCCATGAACTCGCTCATGCACTCCATTGCATGGGATGAGGCGCGCTTTGGCCTGTCCTTGGATCTGGAGCGCTTCATGATCGTCGCCACCAGCGACTTCAACATGGGTGCCATGGAAAACAAGGGCTTGAACATATTCAACACCAAGTATGTTCTGGCCAACCAGTCCACGGCCACCGACACCGATTACTTCAATATCGAGAGCGTGGTCGGCCATGAATACTTCCACAACTGGACAGGCGACCGCGTCACCTGCCGCGACTGGTTCCAGCTCTCGCTCAAGGAAGGCCTGACCGTTTTTCGCGACCAGGAGTTCTCCATGGACATGGCGGGCAGCGCCTCTGCGCGCGCCGTCAAGCGCATCGACGATGTGCGCGTGCTGCGCACAGCCCAGTTCCCCGAAGATGCCGGCCCCATGGCCCATCCGGTGCGCCCTGACAGCTATATCGAGATCAACAACTTCTACACGGTCACGATCTACGAAAAAGGCGCCGAAGTCGTGCGCATGCAGCACAACCTGGTGGGCCTCAAAGGCTTTGCCAAGGGAATGAAGCTGTATTTCGAGCGCCACGACGGCCAGGCCGTGACCTGCGACGACTTCTCGCAAGCCATTGCCGATGCCAACCCCGACTCGCCTCTGGCCCAGCATCTGCCGCAGTTCCGCCACTGGTACAGCCAGGCTGGCACGCCCGTGCTCAAGGCCGTGGGCCAGTACGATGCAGCGGCGCAAACCTACACGCTGACGCTGTCGCAAAGCTGCGCACCCACCGTGAGCCAACCCCAGAAGCTGCCGTTTGTGATTCCCGTGCAAATGGGTCTGATCACCGTCAGCGGCCAGGAAATTGCGCTGCAACTGCAAGGCGAAGAAGCGGCACAAGTCAGCACCAGCCGCATGCTGGTACTGACCGAAGCCACGCAAAGCTTTGTCTTCACCAACGTGAGCGAAGCTCCCGTGCCTTCGCTGCTGCGCGCTTTCAGCGCCCCCGTGGTGCTGGACTGTGAGTTCAGCGATGCACAGCTGCTGACCCTGCTGGCCCACGACAGCGATCCTTTCAATCAGTGGGAAGCCAGCCAGCGCCTGGGCCTGCGTTACGCTCTCAAGGCGATAGCAGCTGCCGCAGATGCAGAAAGCACTAGCGGTCAATTTGGCACTGAAGTTTTGCCTGCAGACTATGTGCAAGCCCTGCGCGATGTGCTGTGCAACGACCAGCTCGATACCGCGTTCAAGGACCTGATGCTGACCTTACCATCGGAAGGCTATATCGCCGAACAGCTGGCCGAGGTCGACCCGCAGCGCGTGCATGCCGTGCGCGAAGCCATGCAACTGCAGTTGGCAGGCGCGCTGCAAAGCGAGTGGGAAGCGGTGTGGGAAACCCATCGCGATACCGGCGCCTATACGCCTGACCATGTCAGCGCCGGACGCCGCGCGCTGGCCGGTCGCGCCCTGACCATGCTGTGCCTGACAGCGGTGCGCAACGGCGATAGCGTCTGGCCCGGCCGTGCCTACCAGCGCTGCAAAGATGCAGGAAACATGACAGACCGCCTTGCGGCCCTGTCTGCCCTGCTCTACAGCGCCAGTCCGCTGGCCGAGCAAGCCCTGCAGCGCTTTCATGCCATGTTCCAGCAGGATGCGTTGGTGCTCGACAAATGGTTCTCGCTGCAAGGCGGTGCCTGCGATCGCGGCGGCAATGTGCTGCCCGCCGTCAAGGCCCTGATGAAGCATGCGGACTTCCAGATCAAGAACCCCAACCGCGCCCGCAGCCTGATCTTCAGCTTCTGCAACAACCAGGGTGCGTTCCACCGCAGCGATGCGGCAGGCTATGTGTTCTGGGCCGACCGCGTGATCGAGATCGACGCCTTCAACCCCCAGGTGGCCGCGCGTCTGGCCCGTGTGATGGATCGCTGGAAAAAACTGGCCGATCCCTACCGCACGGCGGCACATGCCGCCATCGAGCGCGTCGCTGCAAAGCCCAATCTGTCCAACGACGTACGCGAGGTCATCACCCGCGCGCTGGCAGATTAAAGTTTTAGCCTTTTCCTATTTCAACCATTCGGGCGCTGCATGCGGCGCCCTGTTTCCTTTCAAGGAGCGCTTATGACACGACGTGTCAGCCTGACCCGCTATCTGGTCGAACAACAACGCATGGACGGCCGCATCCCTCCCCAGCTGCGCCTGCTGCTGGAAGTGGTGGCCCGCGCCTGCAAGCGCATCAGCTTTGCCGTAAACAAGGGCGAACTCGGTGACGTGATGGGCACGGCCGGTAGCGAGAACGTCCAGGGCGAAGTGCAGAAAAAGCTGGACATCATCGCCAACGAAACGCTGATCGAAGCCAATGAATGGGGCGGTCACCTGGCCGCCATGGCCTCGGAAGAAATGGAAGGCATCTATGTGGTGCCCAATCGTTATCCGCAAGGCGAATACCTGCTGATGTTCGACCCGCTGGACGGTTCCTCCAACATCGACATCAACGCCTCCATCGGCACCATCTTCAGCGTGCTCAAGAAGCCCGAAGGCCACCCCGGCGTACACGATAACGATTTCATGCAGCCCGGCTCCAGCCAAGTGGCTGCAGGCTACTGCATCTACGGCCCCCAGACCACCCTGGTGCTGACCGTGGGCGATGGCGTGAGCATGTTCACTCTGGATCGCGAGCAAGGCTCCTTCGTGCTGGTGGAAGAAAACGTCACGATTCCTGAAGACACCAAGGAATTTGCCATCAACATGTCCAACATGCGCCACTGGGACGAACCCATCAAGCGCTATGTGGACGAATGCCTGGCAGGCAAGGAAGGCCCGCGCGGCAAGGACTTCAACATGCGCTGGGTGGCAGCCATGGTGGCCGACGTGCACCGTATCCTGTGCCGCGGCGGCATCTTCATGTATCCCTGGGACAAGCGCGAACCGCAAAAGGCCGGCAAGCTGCGACTGATGTATGAAGCCAACCCCATGAGCTGGCTGATCGAACAAGCCGGCGGCGCCGCCACCAACGGCCGCCAGCGCATTCTGGACATACAGCCCACCCAGCTGCACGAGCGCGTCAGCGTCGTCCTAGGCTCCAAGAACGAAGTCGAGCGCGTGACCAAGTACCACACAGAAGCCTGATTTTCGCGCTATAATATTTTTCTATTGCCGGTGTAGCTCAGTCGGTAGAGCAGCTCATTCGTAATGAGAAGGTCGGGCGTTCGATTCGTCTCTCCGGCACCAAGTCAAATAAGGAAACCCCGCTATGTTTTGCATAGCGGGGTTTTTCTTTATGTATTCATGTCGCCATGCAGACTTTTAGAGTCTTTGACCAGCACGCACCGTTTCTACCAAACATCGTGCGTACCGCAACCCAAGTCTCAACAACCTTTTACTAAAACTAAAAACCAGCCTCCCTCCAAAACACGCTTGCAGCTGTATTGACAAACTGAGAGGCGATGGCCTCCCAGCGGCCATGGATGCTGACTTTGCCTCGCCAGCGGTGTTGGGAAGCAGCCTCTCCAGCAGACGGCGTTGTCACATCCAACACAACTCTGTAGACGGGACGCTCTGGGTAGAGCGCACCCTGCATGCTTCTCACCGGAATATTGCCACCGGCAAGCGTAGACAAGTTTGCTTCTGAAAGCACCCGGCTTGCGTCCTGGTCAATGCTGCGAACCTTCAAATCCAGCACGGGCCCCGCTCCACCATCAGAGATAAAAATCCCGCTATCACCTATGCGGAGGCGCTGAACATCTTCTTCCTGCACATAGGCAAGAACCTCCAACTGAGCGCCTACGACCTTACCCAACAATTCATGGCGTGCCAGCCAATCACCAGGGCGAAGGTCTGGATCAACATCTCTCAGCACGCCCGTACCTGCCGAGCTCAGGCGATAGCGACTGGCTTCGGTTTCTATCGCCAACTGCTGAGCCGTCGCCTGTGTTTGGCGCTCCAGCAGAACCTGCCAATCCCGACGTAGTTCGGAGTCAAAACCCGCAGCAGCCATTTGCTGCAAATACTGAGTCTGCTGAGCATCGCTTTGGGCTTGAGCAGCTTTTAGAGACGGCGAATCCAGCATAAAGATCGGCGCATTCACTTCAGTCATCTGTGCTTCTGGCAGCAGTTGCTGTTGCAACTGCGATGCCTCGAGTGCATGCAAAGGCCATACTTCGGCGGATTGCAACATACCTTGCGTACGAACCGGAGTAGGCAATGGCAGCCAGCAGAGAACGACGAGAGCGATCACCCCTACGGCACTCCAACGGGCTCTTCGACTATTAATAATCTGCGGCCAGCGCTTGTACCAGGCTGAAATTTCGGACCAAAGGGGCTTGGCAATGAACCACACAATTTCCACCAAAAATAGCAAGATGCCCAGTGCCTTGATAAAAAAGTGATAGACCAAGGCAGCAATACCCAGAAATAAGACTAGTCGATAAATCCAGGTCACCCAGGCAAACACAATTAGCCAACGGCGTTTTGAATCCGTGAAGGACTCGGGCGCCGGCTCACCAAGATTGAAAAGCTTTTCTCTCAAATCCCAGCGCGCCAGCGCAAAAGCACGTGAATGCAAGTTGGGCATTTGCAAAAAATCCGATAGCAAAAAATAGCCGTCAAAGCGCATGAAAGGGCTGGCATTGATCGCCAAGGTGCTGACCCAGGTGGTGGTGGCCAGTAGAAAAGCCATGGACTTTGGCACACCATCGGGTAACCAGACCCAGGCCAACAAGGCCCATGCAGCGATGACGAGCTCCGTCACGATACCTGCACCAGCCACCTTGAGACGCTGGTCACGTCGAGTCAGTTTCCAGACCTCATTGGTGTCGGTGTAAGCCACCGGCCACAACACCAGAAACGCTATGCCCATGGTGGGAACACGGCAGCCAAATCGTTTGGCCGTAAAGCCATGACCCAGTTCATGCAGCACTTTGACAAACCCCAGCGTCAGTCCATGGGCCAGTAGCCCCTGCCAAGTCAATGAGTCAACCAAGGTGGCCGTGAACTCTCCCCAGGAGCGTGAAACACCCCAAATTCCCGCGACCAGAGCCAGCATACTGGCCCAGCCAAACGTACGACCGAAGAAGAACTCCAGTCGCGGAGCCCAACGCCCCAGCCACCGATCAGGCTTGATCAGCGGCACCCGGAAAAACAGGTAGTTGTGAAGCAACCATTGCATCCAGCTTGATCGCCTGGACTGCCATTGCTGAGCCAGCTTTGCGGCGCAATTCGGCTCGGGCTCTAGTAGGTCATTGCGCTGTGCAAATTGAAAAAGCGCAGCCACATCTTCCTCACGGAGTGTCAATGTCGTGTCATTGATGATGTCCTGCGCAATGGATTGCGCAGTACCTAAATGCCAGCGTTTGAACACTTCGAAGCTGGCCCAATCAAGCTGAAAGAATAGATTGCGCACCGGGTCATGCAAAGTCCAGCTCGGCTGGCCATCAGGCAGCACGGGTCCGGGGAGCAAATCAAGCTCCTCACGCAGACTGGGCCAAGCACTATTCATGCTCGCCTACCAAGCAATGAATTGGCGAAGCACGGCCCAGGGCTTGCGCAAAACCCAATAGGCCAACGGCACCCATTCACCTTGCAGTTTGGCAGTCCCTTTAAGGCCAATGCGTGCGCCCTCCTCAAAAGGCATGGCAGCGCGCATCCGATAGGCATAGCTGCCATCAGGCCTGGCGCTGGCGTCATACGCCATGTATCTAAGCTTGCCTTCGAGCCCTGCCATGGGGTTAGCCGCCAAATACAGTTTCACAGGAGAGCCTTGCTTCAGAGGAATGGCGTCACTGACAGGAACCCAGGCCTCGATTTCCACCTCATTGGGACGGGCGATACGCATTACCCGCTCGCCAGTCTGCACAGGCTTACCCAGCCACTCTATGGGCGCATCAAATAAAACCATGCCATCTTCAGACGCCAACACCCGGCTGCGATCACGTTGATCGTTCAGGTATTGCACCTCGCTGCGCTTCTCGCCAATGCGGCCAACCAGTGCTGCCAGTTGCGCTTTGGAGCGTGCATCACCCAGGGCCAACTGAGCAGACTGTCGGTATTCGGCTTCGGCTGTCAGCAATGCTTGCTGTGCGACATCCAGGCGACTGCTGATCTGAGCCTCATCCAAGCCAAACAGAGGATCACCTTTGCGCACGATCTGATTGGGTTGAACATGAATCTGGTCTATGACCCCGTCCAGGGGCGCTCTGAGAACCACGGGCTGAGCGGCAACCAGCTCCCCTGGCGCCAGAACGCTCATATGCACAGGTAGAACACTTAGTACAAGCAACCCACCCAACGCCCAAGTGGACTTCTTCAACCACCATTTTTGAGCGACAGCGCTGGAAGCCACAGACTTTCGCCAAAGCCTAGACTGGCCGGCCTTCAATGCCTCATAAGCGTGAAACCAGATATGGCTCCATTCTGCGAGAAGTGGAAGGCGCTGTGCTTCAAAGGGATGGGAACCTGAGAGCAGCAGCCCCCCACGGGGAAGAGCCGCCGCAACGTCCTCAAGCAAAGGAACCCATACCGCATACGCTCCGAGCCATTCGCTCCAGGATTTGGCCAATTCAGGGGGAAGCTGAGAAATATCAACGCTGCGCACTTGCGTTGATTGCTGAGCATGTAAAAAACGACACAGCTCATTCAACCACTGGGCATAAGGCGTATTTTTATCATGCTCCACCACACCAGACACCGCAGTCACTCCGCTGTGGCTTATCCATAAACAGGCTTGGCGATAAGGGGCCAGCAAACGGCTATCGTTGACCAGCATGAAGCCAAGTTCGGCACTGCTGCGCGCAGCCCGAGCGCGATGACCCAACTCCAGCAGCAGCATCGCCGGGTTCACGTTCTGAGGTAACACAGCTGCGTTCACCGCACTACTCCTCGGGTGGCTTTGCGCATGATTTCATCAACCACGGGAATACATAGGCATTCTGTGCCCCGCCTGATGCTTCGCTGCATTTGCCATCTTCTCGCTCAGCCCTGCACGTCCGGGGAGCACGACTGATGAAGTACGAGCAGTACCGATCACCAGCTTGAAAGTTTGAACGGACTCACGCCCCTGTCCATCGCTCACCTTGATATGCAAAACAAGTGTGGCGTTCATGTCTTTAGGCGCATTGATCAACAGCTGACCTGTATTACGGTCCAATTGAATCCATCCAGGCAAGGCTTGTTGCCCGGATAAACTAAATTGCAGTGAAGATGTATCGAATGAGCTTTCTGGAGCTATCAGCAAGGCCTTCAGATTCAGGCTGGAGCCAGTTCCAGCAAGAGCAGAAAGAAGCTCAGGAGTTCCATCAAGCCCGGATCGGATTGCCTCTCCCGAGGCAGGAAGAGGCGAACCCATCCAGTCACCAAAGCCTGTGACAGCTTGCAAAGCGGTCAATCCATATCCCGCCCCGCTCTCTGCCCCTGATATTCCAGAATTTTGCGCTGAAGATGTTGGGTGAAGTAATGTCGGCGCGGAATGGAGAAAGTCAATGCTCGGTTCAGCTACCTCTGATGGCTGAAATAAGTTGGCAGCAATCCCCTGAGTCATCGGCATCCCCGAATCACTGGCTGCCAATGCAGTTTGCGGCAGTACCGCAGGAGGTAGCAATGGCTCAACGACGAAGTTGAGCAAAGCCTCGCGGGACGTATTGCCTGCTGTGTCTATCTGCTGAACCAAAAGCCGGTGTGCACCGAGACCCGATAGTTGCAGAGCGCCGCCTTGGCCAACATTCCAGGACACACCGTTGTCCAGTGAATATTGCCAACGAGCACCTGCTTCCACCCCAGAAACAAAGACAACACCTGTGGGTGAGATCTGCTGTCCATTCACCAAGGTGAATTGATCCAGTGAAAGCTCTGGTACGGCAGGGGCAAGCGTTTCAACGGCATAAACGTTGGAGTCAGTGCTGCCTGTGCCGGTGTTGCCTGCTGCGTCCTTCACACCTGCATTGTTCAAGGTAATTAGATTGTCCGTGTGCTCAACATCAGCCACAGGCGTCAAGGTCGCCGTCCAGGTCTTGCCGCCATCCGAAGAGCTCAAGCCGCTCAACACCCCATTGGCAACCGTGAAGTCCGCCGTGGTCAAACCGGTGACCGCTTCGTTAAAGGTGATCGTCACCAGCGAGGTCTCGCCCACTGACAAAGCGCTATCGGCCACCACAATGCCGGCCGTGGGACGCAAGGTGTCGATGGCATAGCTATTGGAGTCACTCGTGCCCGTGCCGGTGTTGCCGGCGGCATCCATATAGCCGGTGTTGTCCAGCGTGATCAGATTGGCGGTGTTCTCGAGATTGACCGTCGGCGTCAAGGTCGCCGTCCAGATCTTGCCGCCATCGCTGCTGCTCAAACCGCTCAACACCCCGTTGGCAACCGTAAAGTCCGCCGTGGTCAAACCGGTGACCACCTCGTTAAAGGTGATGGTCACCAGCGAGGTTTCGCCCACTTTGAGTGCCGCATCGCTGACCACAATGGTCGCCGTGGGACGCAAGGTGTCGATGGCGTAGTTGCCCGAGTCCGTCGTTCCCGTGCCGGTGTTGCCGGTAGCATCCGCATAGCCGGTGTTGTCCAGCGTGATCAGATTGCTGGTGTCGGTAATGCCCACCGTGGGCGTCAAGGTCGCCGTCCAGGTGCTGCCGCCATCGCTGCTGCTGACTGCGCTCAACGTACCGTTGGCGATGGTTAGGTCGGCATTGGTGAAACCAGTTACCGCTTCGCTGAAGGTAATGGTCACCAGCGAGGTTTCGCCCACTTTGAGTGCCGCATCGCTGACCACAATGGTCGCCGTGGGACGCAAGGTGTCGATGGCGTAGCTATTGGAGTCACTCGTGCCCGTGCCGGTGTTGCCGGCGGCATCCATATAGCCGGTGTTATCCAGCGTGATCAGATTGGCGGTGTTCTCGAGATTGACCGTCGGCGTCAAGGTCGCCGTCCAGATCTTGCCGCCATCGCTGCTGCTCAAGCCGGACAGCGCACCGTTGGCAACCGTGAAGTCCGCCGTGGTCAATCCGCTCACCGCCTCGTTAAAGGTGATGGTCACCAGCGAGGTTTCGCCCACTTTGAGCGCCGCATCGCTGACCACAATGGTCGCCGTGGGACGCACGGTGTCGATGGCGTAGCTATTGGAGTCACTCGTGCCCGTGCCGCTGTTGCCGGCAGCATCCGCATAGCCGGTGTTGTCCAGCGTGATCAGATTGGCGGTGTTCTCGAGATTGACCGTCGGCGTCAAGGTCGCCGTCCAGATCTTGCCGCCATCGCTGCTGCTCAAGCCGGACAGCGCACCATTGGCAACCGTAAAGTCCGCCGTGGTCAAACCGGTGACCGCCTCGTTAAAGGTGATGGTCACCAGCGAGGTTTCGCCCACTTTGAGTGCCGCATCGCTGACCACCATGGTCGCCGTGGGACGCACGGTGTCGATGGCGTAGCTATTGGAGTCACTCGTGCCCGTGCCGCTGTTGCCGGCAGCATCCGCATAGCCGGTGTTGTCCAGCGTGATCAGATTGACGGTGTTCTCGAGATTGACCGTCGGCGTCAAGGTCGCCGTCCAGGTCTTGCCGCCATCGCTGCTGCTCAAGCCGGACAGCGCACCGTTGGCAACCGTAAAGTCCGCCGTGGTCAAACCGGTGACCGCCTCGTTAAAGGTGATGGTCACCAGCGAGGTTTCGCCCACTTTGAGTGCCGCATCGCTGACCACCATGGTCGCCGTGGGACGCACGGTGTCGATGGCGTAGCTATTGGAGTCACTCGTGCCCGTGCCGCTGTTGCCGGCAGCATCCGCATAGCCGGTGTTGTCCAGCGTGATCAGATTGGCGGTGTTCTCGAGATTGACCGTCGGCGTCAAGGTCGCCGTCCAGGTCTTGCCGCCATCGCTGCTGCTCAAGCCGGACAGCGCACCGTTGGCAACCGTAAAGTCCGCCGTGGTCAAACCGGTGACCGCCTCGTTAAAGGTGATGGTCACCAGCGAGGTTTCGCCCACTTTGAGTGCCGCATCGCTGACCACAATGGTCGCCGTGGGACGCACGGTGTCGATGGCGTAGCTATTGGAGTCACTCGTGCCCGTGCCGCTGTTGCCGGCAGCATCCGCATAGCCGGTGTTGTCCAGCGTGATCAGATTGGCGGTGTTCTCGAGATTGACCGTCGGCGTCAAGGTCGCCGTCCAGGTCTTGCCGCCATCGCTGCTGCTCAAGCCGGACAGCGCACCGTTGGCAACCGTGAAGTCCGCCGTGGTCAATCCGCTCACCGCCTCGTTAAAGGTGATGGTCACCAGCGAGGTTTCGCCCACTTTGAGTGCCGCATCGCTGACCACCATGGTCGCCGTGGGACGCACGGTGTCGATGGCGTAGCTATTGGAGTCACTCGTGCCCGTGCCGCTGTTGCCGGCAGCATCCGCATAGCCGGTGTTGTCCAGCGTGATCAGATTGACGGTGTTCTCGAGATTGACCGTCGGCGTCAAGGTCGCCGTCCAGGTCTTGCCGCCATCGCTGCTGCTCAAGCCGGACAGCGTGCCGTTGCCAACCGTAAAGTCCGCTGTGGTCAAACCGGTCACCGCCTCGTTAAAGGTGATGGTGACCAGCGAGGTCTCGCCCACTGACAAAGCGCTATCGGCCACCACAATGCCGGCCGTGGGACGCAAGGTATCGATGGCGTAGCTATTGGAGTCACTCGTGCCCGTGCCGCTGTTGCCGGCGGCATCCATATAGCCGGTGTTGTCCAGCGTGATCAGATTGCTGGTGTCGGTAATGCCGGCCGCAGGCGTCAAGGTCGCCGTCCAGGTGCTGCCGCCATCGCTGCTGCTCAAGCCGGACAGCGTGCCGTTGGCGACCGTGAAGTCCGCCGTGGTCAATCCGGTCACCGTCTCGTTAAAGGTGATGGTCACCAGCGAGGTTTCGCCCACTTTGAGCGCCGCATCGCTGACCACAATGGTCGCCGTGGGGCGTACAGCGTCAACACGCACGCCGGAGGTACTGGCAACGTTCTTGAGTAAGGTGATCGCATCGTTACCCACGGCATCACGCATCGTCGCCCCATTGAGCTGCATGCTATTGCCGACACTGATGCCATTGCTGTCAAGTTGGCCGCCGGTAACCGTCAAACGGAATACCAGAGCATTGGTTCCTGCGCCGGACAGGTAAGTTGCATAGGCCGTGACACCATTGTCCAGAGTGACCTCCAAACGTGGTGAACCCGCAGTAGTGTCGAGTTGCACCACATCGTCCAGATGCACGGTGAAGTCGAGGTTCTGCCCGGCCACATAGCTGCCGTTGGCCGGGACATCAACGCTGGTGATACTCGGCGCAATACGGTCGACGGCATAGACTGCACCGGAGAGGCCACCGACCACCGCATTGTCCGCAGCATCGACGATACCGGTTCCGCTGCCGTTGAGGTTCAACCCCAGCGTTCCTAAACCACTCAAGCCGTTCACCAGAACAGTCCAGGTTGTGCCGTTGACCCGGGTCACAGTAGAGATCGTGCCGCCGGCGCTTCCGGTGAGAGTCAGAGCGAAGTCATTGACATCCACACCGCTGACGTCTTCGCTGAAGGTCACGGTGAAGCTGACCGAGCCGTTGTTGGTCGGCGTCGCGTCGACATGGACAATGCCGCTGGCGCTCGGTGCGGTGGTGTCCACCAGCACGCCAGCAGTGCTGCCGAGGCCATTGAGCGTCAGATTCAGGTTATTGCCGGCAAGATCGGTGAGGGATTCGCCGCGCAAGTCTAGGGTGTTGACAGCGATACCATCGGTATCGGTGTCACCACTCTGCACGGTGTACTTGAACACCAACTGCGCGCTACCGCTGCCCGAGATATAGGTGGCATAACGGGTCGCGCCGCCCACATTGAGCACCAGCCGTGGCGCAAGCCCACCGATCTGAACCGCCTCACTGGCCGCCATGGTGAACAACAGCTCGGTGCCCGCCTTGTAGCTGCCACCGGCCGGAACTGCCACGCTGACCACCGTCGGCACCACACCGTCGACCTTGACGTTGGCCGGGCTGGCGATGTTGTTCAACGCGGTCACGCTATTGTTGCCAGCGGCATCACGGATGCTGCCGCCGTTAGGGTCCACGCTGTTGCCAAGCGTGACACCAGTGCTATCGAGCTGCCCGCTCGCCACCACCAGACGGAACACCAGGACGCTGCTGCCGGAGCCAGACACATAGTCTGCATATACCGTGCCGCCCGTGTCGAGGGTCACGGCAATGCGCGGGGTGCCACCAACGGTGCTGACCACCACGTTTTCACTGAAGTTGACTGTGAAATCGAGGTTCTGGCCGACGATGTAGCTGCCATCGGACGGCATGCCGACGCTGGCCACCACCGGCACCACACCATCGACCACGATATTGCTGCGACCGCCCAGAGAGTTCGCACCGCCTATGGTCGGCAGGGTCAGGATCGCCAGATCGCTGGTGTTGTTGCTGATCACCGCGCCGTTCATTTGCAGCGCGGCGGTGCTCTGGAAATCAAGGTCGACGCTGCTATCACCGGCCTGTACGGTGTACTTGAACACCAGGGTGTTGCTGCCCGTCCCGCTCACATAAACCGCATTGCGATCCAGCAGTCCGGTCTCCAGCAACAGGCTCGGAATACCGCCGCTGGTATCGGCGTTGACCACCTGGTCGAAGACCACGTTGACCAGCACTTCGTCACCTATCTTGACGGTGCGATCCAGGCCCTGGGCAGAAACACTGGTGACCGCCGGGTTGGCCGGAACCACGGTGATGAGGATCAGGTCGAAATCGGTCTTGGCACCGCCGCTGCCGGAGAAACCCATGTCGTTGGTCTGGATGCTCATTTGAGCATTGCCGAGGAAGCCGGTGGTCGGCTTGAACGTCAGACTCTGCAGCGTGGTATTGAGATCAGCCAGGGTCCCCTGCATGCGGATGGAGGTGTCATCGACGCCATCGCCGGTCACGAAGCTCACACCGCCGGCAGCGGTCAGCGACATGGTGCCGTTCACCGAGTTCAGGATCACGATCACGTTGCTGCTGCCGGCATCCGGATCGCTGAAAGAAATGGCGTTGCCTTTAAGGGTGTTGAACGCCAGGACCACGTTCTGCTTGATGGTCTGAGCACCCGGCACACTGTTGACCGGCGCATCGTTCACCGCGGAGACGTTGATGATCACGGTCTTGCTATCGGTCTGCGCAGCGCCGCCGGTATTGCCGTTGTCGTTGATCGAAACCGTCAGCAGCACGCTGTCGGTGCTGTTGAGCGCAGTCTGGAACGACACGCGGGTGGCGGCGATGAAGGTGTTGATATCGCTCAGGCTGCCGGACAGCGTGAGCGTACCGGTACCCGAACCATCCACCGTGACCCCGCTGCCGGAGACGGCGCGCAGGACACCGCTTGGCACCGAGAAGGTTGCAGTGACCGAAGCATTGCCGGCGTCCACGTCGCTGAAGCTGATGTTGGTCACGCCGCCGGGTACATCCTCGGTTACAGTGAGTGACACCGGTACGGTGACCACCGGCGCGTCGTTCACCGGGGTGACCGAGAGGGTGATGGTCTTGGTGTCGGTACCGACGCTGCCAGTGTCGACCCCGACGGTCAGGGTCACGTCGGCCGTGGTGTTGGCCGCCGTGGTGTAGGTTACGCGGTTGTTGGAAATGAAGGCATTGACATTGGCGATGGTACCGCTCAGGGTCATTGCGGTAGGGGTTCCGCCCACGGTCACGCCAGCGCCGCCTAGGGCTCCAAGGGTGCCGGAGGTGACGCTCAGGGTCATGAAGATGTTGCTGGAGTCAGGATCGCTGATGCTGATCTGGCTGATTACCGTGGCGATGTCCTCTAGCACCGTGATGCTCGTCGGCACATTGATCAGCGGTGCGTCATCCACGGCGCTGATGAGGATGTTACGGGAGACGCTCAGGGAGTCCAGGCTACCGTCATTGACCTTGAACTCTACGGTGCGGGTCCCCACTGTGGGCGAGTCTGACAGGTTGGTGAAGGTCACCGCCTGCAACGCCGCCTGGAACTGCGCCAGGCTCGCCTGGTTGCCAGCAGAGGTTAGGGTCAGGGTGCCAGTGCCGGCATCCCACGTGCCGATGATATTGCCCATGGTCGCCGAAACGGAAACCAGCGCCAGGTAATCATTGCCGTTGCTGTAGTTGTTCGAAATACGCACGGTCGCCGAGGCGATGTACGGGCCGTCGGCATCGGTGATGGTCAAGCCGCTATCGATGACCACCGGGAGCGACGTGGTGTTGTTGCCCTCGGTCCAGGTCAGGCCGCCGCCACTGCCAGTGAGCGTCGGCGCATCGTTGACCGCAGTCACAGTGATGCTGGCAGTGTTGAGTCCGGTGGAGAACGCCGTGTTGCCGCCAGCGGCGGACGCATTGGCCTTGGTGCCCTGCATGCCGTTGGTGATACCGGTCTGGTCCCAGGCGCGGAACGTGAAGTCGGCGGTGGTGCCATTGACGCCATCCGGCACGAAACGCACATGGTCACTGGAGCGCAGCAGCAGCGCCGAGCTGACGGTGACGACACCGACGTTGTTCCAGGTCGTGCCATCGAGGCTGTACTGCCAGCTGCCATTGCCTGCGCTCAGGCTGGTGATGGCGATGCCCTTGATCGCACCCGTATCGACATCGGTGTAGTTAGTGGAGTACAGCGAGCTGACCAGCACGCCGGGGTTGTTGATCTGGCCATCGGTCAGACCCAGCAAGGTCGGCGACGCGCTGGTCAGTACCGGTGCGTCGTTCACACTGGTAACAGTGAGCGAAGCCGACGCCGTGCCGCTGGAGAAGGCGGTGCTGCCCCCCGAAGAAGTGGTGTCGGCTGTGCGAGGCACAGAGCTGGAGGACGCCGTGCCGCTGCTCCGGTCCCAGGCGCGCAGGGTCAAGGTCGCAGCCTCGCCATTGGCGCCATCAGGGACGTAACGGACATACGTGTTGCCCGTCAGCAGCAACGCAGTGCTGTTAGATACCGTGCCAAAGGCGGTCCAACCGCTGACGCCGTTGAGGGAAAACTGCCAGGTGCCGTTACCGGTGGTGGCGGTAACTGCTGCCCCGAGCAGCGCGCCGGAGTCCGGATCGCTGTAGTTCAGGCCAGCCAGTACCGTGTTTATCTGGGTCCCAGTGGACGTCGTGTCTTCATTCGTGCCTGTCAGGAAGAACGGTCCGCCCGAGAGCGTTGGCGCATCGTTCACCGCAACCAGGGTAACCGCACTGGTCGTGCCAACGTTGGTAGTGTTGCTGCCGCCACCGTTGTCACGCACGCTGAAGAGCACCACCGAACGGCTGGTACCAATGGGCGCTTTGCTGTCGTTGGCGTAGGTCATGCCGTTGATGAGGGCATTGGCCGCCGCTGCCGTAAGCCCTGCTGCGCTGCTTATGGTCACCTCAGCGGTGCCACTGGCATACGTCACCGCAATCGACAGACTGTTGGTCACGGTGTTCACCGAGTTACCGTTGCTCAGGAGCACATCTGTACCGTCGATGCGCAGCCTCTCGGAACTGCTGTTGCCGACGTTGAGACCCTGAAGACGATCTGATCGATTCTCTGGGAAGCCTCGACGGGGCTGATAGCGGTGCTGCTGAACACCGCGACCTCACTGCCGCCCTCGGTGAAGGTCGGGTTGGACGCTGTGATCGTAGCCGTCGGCGCGTCGTTCACCGCAGTAATAGCAAGGCTGATGTTGGCGACGTTGCTGACACCGCCGGTGCCATCGGCAAGGGTGACCTGGATGTTCCGCGCGCCAGTGCCGATATCGGTGGTGTTGCTGTTGCTGTAGGACAACCGCTGCAGCAAGGCGCTGACCACAGTGGGTGTAGCGAGGCTGTTGAAGTTGATGACCAACGGATCGCTGCCGGTACCGCCACTAGCGATGCCGACAATGTTGTTGCTGTAGGAAATGAGGCCACCGGACACACCGATCTGCCCAGCTCCAATGCCTTGGTGCATGACGCCGAGCACATCCTCGCTGTTTACACGGCCCGAATTGATGGTAACGGTGAGTGTACCGCCGGAGAAGTTCAGCGAATCGGCGTCGGTTACCTCAGCATTGCCGCTCGGATCGATCAGCACCGGCGCACCTTTCTCGGTGTAGGTGATGCTGTCGCCATCTAGGCCGGTGATCACGGGCGACGCAATGCTGGACGTGACGAAGTTGAGCGCGGTTTTGGTCTGGATACCCATGTAGACCCTGCCGGAGGCATTGACAAAGGTCTTGCTGTCGATGAGCACTGCATAGGCCACGCCACCGACAAGGTCTGCCGGCGGATCGATGGTCCAGGTGGAACCGCTGCCAGCTACCGCACCGCTATTCACGTCGATGGTCTGTACCACCACACCGTCGCTGGTGCGCACGATTTTGATATTGCCGCTGCCCTTGGTCACGCTCTGGTCGAAGGTCAGCACGATGTTGGCAGACGGCGAGACCGCGCCGCTGTTGTCGGTCGGCGTGCTGCTCAGCAGCTTGGGCGAGGTGCCGTCCTGGTAATAAACGCTGGCGCCGACTCCAGCAAAGGTGCCGAGCAGGTCAGTGTCGCCATCACCGTCGAAATCACCGATGCGGAAGTTGGTGGTACCGAAATCCACCATCTGCAAGCCCTTGAAGGGCGAGTTGGCCCGGGTCACAGTAGGGGCGAAAATGCCATCACCGAGGTTCTCGGCATAGTTCCAGTCGGTGCCGTTGGCGGCCATCTGCCAGAACATGTCGGCATCGCCATCGCCGTCGAAATCGCCAAAGATCGCGCGCTGGGAAAAAATCGCTATCGGGATGTTGCCACCCGCCCCGAGACTGAACGTTCCGTTGCCGTTGTTGAGAAAGAGCGATGCGGAGTTGGCAGCAGCCATGTAAATGATGTCGAGGTCGCCGTCCCCCTCGAAGTCGATCACCCGGTAGTTGAAGTTGCTGTAGGTCGGCAGCGCGAACGAAGCGAACGGCGAAGCACTTTGCGCCACATCGGTGAAGGTGCCGTTGCCGTTGTTCAGCGCATAGCGCCAGCTGTTCAGGTTGTCGACAGTACCGGGCTGGTAGAGGATGTCGGCGGCACCGTCGCCGTTGAAGTCACCCACGACCAGGCGCGAACCGAATTGCGCGCCACCGAAACCGGTGGGGGTTGTACTTTCGAACACACCGTTGTTGTTGCGATACAGGAACGCCGGACCGAGGGTAACGGTAACACCCAGCAGGTCGATATCACCGTCTTTGTCGAAGTCGGCGGCATAGTAATTGGAGCCGGTGTTGGCCATGTCGACCATCGAAACAATGTTGCGAAACGGCGAGGTGATGTCGGTGCGGTCGACAATGGTGAAGCCACCACCGAACTTGCCGGCGGCGAACTTCCACGGCGCGTTGACGGTGTTCGAGGTCTGGAACAGGATGTCAGCTCGCCCGTCACCGTTGAAATCACCGACAACCATCCTCGACAGGGCACCTACTCCCAGTACTGGCGCGCTGGCGTTGGCGCCACCGGTAAACTGGGCGGCCATCACCGCGGTGTAACCTTCCAGTTGCGCGCCCAGTACGGTGGTCTCAATCGAACCGACACTGCGCTCCAGCGTCCAGTTGCCACCCAGGATCGCAGCGCCGGTGTCATCCGCGGACGCCGCGACATCCGCACCGGTGATGCTTGCCAGTTCACCGATAAACGCCTTACCTTGCTCCGTTTCGCCGACTTTGCAACCGTACAACATCAAATCGCCGTCGACCTTGAGCGCCGCACCGATGCTTTCCAGTGCCGCGCGGTGTTCGGCGAGGTTGTAGCCGGCCAGCCAGACATTGCCCACCTGCACGTTGCCGTCGGCACCGTGGGACAGCAGGTGAATGGCATCCAGACCTTCGCGGCCCTTAAGGTAGTCGGCCATCTGCTGCAGGCCGTCCTTGGTCGAATCGAGGATGACGACCTCGGGACTACCCGACAGGCCTTGCAGCAGCTCCGCCATGTTGGCCACCTGACCATCCACAAACACCACCTCCTGGCGCTGTGTTGCCACTCGCGCACCCTCGGTCGCTCTCTGGGCATCTGCCGTCAGTGCATGCCGCAATGCACTGGCCGTGTCCACCGTGTGCTCTGCAGCCACGGGTATCGCAGCATCTGTCACGGCATGCGCCACATCCGCAGCAGCTGCACCGTCAAACATAAAGCGCTGCTCCAGCGCCAGCGGGCGCACGACGCTGGCAGGCTGCGGATGGCGTGGAGCGTCGGCCTTCACGATCTTCGCCGTAAGCGCCTGTGTCAGACGGTTCCAGAGTTGGCGGTGTTTGCGGGTCATCCAATGTCCTTGCTGTGGCTGCTGGCGTAGCTCTGACCAGTTGTGCGGCTTCCGAGCGTCAGTTCAGCCCACACTGGGTGCGGGCGGTATCTCGTGATCTGACTATCGAAAACATGAGCAGCATGCGTAAACAAACAAAGGCTTTCGAGATTTAAGCTCTTCGAAACCATTTGAATACGGGCGCAAACCGCTCCTCTATTTGAATATTTAAGGCTTAGCAGCCGCAGGTGGTACCAACAGCACCTGCCCGCTCATGCCGGCTATCAATTCGGGAAACTTGCCATGAATGGCAGCATTGACCTTGATGGACTGACTGACCGGGTCCACTCTTGCCGCCAGGCGCTGCACCTTGGCGGGGTAGGCCTTGCCGGTTTCATCAATGCGCACCTGAAACTCCGTGCTCTGCTGCAGCCAGGTAAGCCAGCGCGAGGGCACCAGAAACTCCAGCTCCAGCAGGCTGTCGTCAATGATGTCCAGCAGGGGCTGGCCTGGCTGGGCATATTGCTGCTCGCGAATTTTTTGCTCGGCCACCCGACCTGCATAGGGTGCGGTGATCTGGCATTTGCTCAGCAGACTGCGGTTGGCTGAGACTTCGGCCCTGGCCTTGTTCCATTCGGCCTGAGAGACATCCAGTTCCACCTTGCCGACTGAGTTCAACTCCGCCAGACGCTGGTTGGCTTTCCAGGTTTTTTCGGTGGCGTCAACGCCTGCCTGGGCCTTGTTGAGCTGTGCTTGCGGCAGGCTGCAGTCAAACTGCACCAGTAGCTGGCCTTGGCGAAAGGCCGCGCCTTCCGTTACGGGCAGGCGCTGCACCTTGGCACCGATCTCGGCCGCCAGCGTGGTGTAACGACGCGGCGCCAACTGGGCGCGTATCTCGCGCTGTTCCAGAACGCTGGGCAAAGCGGCCTTGGGTTTGGGCATCGGCGTGGGCGCACTGGGCTGGGCATGGGCGCCCATGGAGAGGACTAAAAGCATCCATAGAGCATTACGAGGCACGAAACGCATCATTGAATCTGCCCTGCTTCCCAGCTTTGCAGCGATCGGGCCACGGCCTGCGTGAGTTCGGGCAAGGGCATGCTGTCCGTGCCTTCAATCACGGGCTCCATGCCCAGCGTGGCTTGCAGGCGGGAGCTTGCAGCCTGCATATTGGACAGGGCTTGATAGCGACGTAGTACCGAAAGGATGGTGGCCGTACGCTGGGAAACCAGCTCCAGCGCATTGATCTTCTCGGCCTGCAACTGATTGCTCACATGCTCGGAAATGCGCTGATCCACATCGGCAATGGTTTGTGCTCTTTCATATTGGTGCACGGCATTGGCGAACTGCAGACGGGCCACATGCAGCTGAGTCAATACCGCCATCTGGGTAGCCAGGCGACGCTGATCGGCCAGTTTGACGCCGGCATCTGCCAGTTGGCGCTGGGCCGGCAAGGCCAGCAAGCCCAGCAGATTGAAGGAAATCTGCAGACCCGCGTCCTGCCAGCGGTCATTGATCAGATAGCTGTCGCTGCTTTTGTTGGCGCCGTAGTTGAAGGACAGGCCTGGGAACATGCGCAGCATCACGCGCTTGGTTTCCTCGTTGGCAATACGGGCGTTGTAAAGGCTCTCACGCAAATCGGGGTTGAGCAGCAGGGCCCTGTCTTCCAGCTTTTCCACGGGTTGCTCCAGCCAGCGCTTGGCGTTGGACATGGCCGGCTCCACCACGCGCAGCGGCTGCTGGAGCGCACCGGGCGGCATGCCCATCAGTGAGGACAGCTCCACGCGCGCGGAAGACAACTCCTGCTGCACGGCTTCCAGCAGGCGTATGTTTTCCAGCAGCTGCCGCTGATAGCGCAGCGGGTCCAAAGGTGAGCGCAGTTTTTCCGCTTCCACCTTGCGTGAGTCTTCCAGCGCCTTGTCGGCTTCCTGCGCGGCGATGGAGAGCGAGGACTCGAGTGCCTGGGCCGCAGCCACGCGCCAATAAGCAATGCGCACATCCTGGATCAGCGTGTGGATCGCTTTGCGGCGGCGCTCAGACGCAATCTGGGCCCGGTCCGCATGCTGGCGCGCAGCGTAGTAGCTTTGGCCAAAGTCCAGCAGACTCCAGGAAAAACTCAGCGAAGTCAGCGTGGACTCCCTGTCCGAGGATATATAGGGATGAGCCAGAGAAGGGGCCCCAGTCACCGAATCCGTGCTGCGGCTGATCAGATCCTTGTCGCGATAACGATAACCGGCCGAAGCCACCAGCTTGGGCAGCATATCGAACTTGGCCACATCGGCCGTGCCCTGGGCCACAGCCTCCTCCATGCCGCGCAGGCGCTGGGCAGAGTTGTACTTGATGGCACGGGCAATGGCCTCCTCGAGGCTGACAGGACCGGTCAGCGCAACCGCATCCTTGCCCAGGCTTTGCTTGTCTGCCTGAACCTGCGACTGTATTTCTGCCGTGGACAGCGCCTGGCTGGTTAAATTGGCACAGCCGGTCAGCCAAATGGCAGATCCCAGCAAGGCGGTCAGCCGGACACGGCCACGGAAACTTGTCTCTGGCCGGTCATGAGCAAGGGTGTTCATATCTGCGATGGGGAGGGTGGCAAAGATGGCTCGACAACAAGACCTGGCAGTGATCTGCGCTATGACACTCAAAAAGTGTTCAAAAGTCTTAATTGTCAAAAAATGTATTAAGAATACTACCGAGCAACCGTTACATCAGCAATCACTGAGATCAGGTATTTTTGTAATTCATGCAATCCCGAACTCTTTTCGCCTTGATCTGTAGCGCCCAAGAAACATGGCTTGGGTCAGACTCCATCCTCGATCGAAGCTATGACAGCTGAGCAATACCTCACCCATTTGCACGCCGTGTATGAACAGTTCCAATTGCCGTTCCAGCGGATGCCACCGGCATCAGAGGCGGACCTGGCCACGCTGGCCGATGTGCTTGGCCCCTTGGATACCCAACTGACCGCGCTGTGGCGCATCACCCGGGGCAGCAGCACCGACAGCGATCAGCCCATGTTTCAAAGACCTGGCTTCGTCGATGCCCTGGACTTTCTCACCCCACAGCGGTCCATCGCCCAGGCACAGGCCATGGAAAAGCGCGCTCAACGTATGTGGGATCTGGCCGGGCCGGCTTCTGACGACAGGCGCCTGACCGGTCGCTGGTGGCATACGGGCTGGCAACCGTTTGCCAGCTTTTACGGGGACATTGTTTTGCTGATTGACCATCACCCCGGCCCCGAGGGCACGGTGGGCCAGGTGATTGCCTATGTGCACGATCCCGATCACATCAGCTGGATTGCACCAAGTTTTGGCGCCTACCTGCAAGCTGCCGCCGACAGCATGGACCAAGACCGCGAAGAATTTCTGAACGGGCCATTAGAAGGAGCATGAGACGCTCAATAGGTGATAAAACCCAACGGCTCCATCATTCGACCCAAGCCCTGCGCCGGATAGGAACGCCCTCGGCAGGCCGGCCTTGCATCACTTTCTACGGATTAGCGCCACATCATGAAGCTCGGATACACCATTGTTTACGTACCCAACGTCCAAGCCTCCTTGCAGTTTTTCTCGGCAGCTTTTGGTTTTGCAGTGAAGTTTCTGCACGAATCCGGCAGCTACGGCGAACTGGCCACCGGCGAGACCACACTGGCGTTTGCCGCGCATGAGCTAGGTCATGGCAATTTTCCTGGAGGCCATATCGCGGCGTCAGAGTCAGAGCAACCGCTGGGCATGGAGTTGGCGCTGCTCACTGACGATGTGGAGGCCGCACATGCCCGGGCGATACAGGCAGGAGCCGTGCAACTGGCCGCACCCAGCGCCAAGCCCTGGGGGCAGACCGTTTCCTATGTGCGCAGCCCTGATGGCTGCTTGATTGAGCTTTGCACGCCGGTGAGCGGCTAGGACTTCAGGGTCACTCGGGGGCGCGCAGGCCTGGATGCATCGCACGCAGCAGCGCGCCCTTATCAGCTGGCCGGATCGTCAGAGCATGTCTGCAACTGTGTCTTTGTCCGCCACAGCGCCCAAGCAATAGCTGGACAGGGTCGCCGACTCCATGAACCGCTCTTCAAAATAAACCCGTTGCGCCGCGTCCTGCTGCGCCGCACCGACGACCACCATCAGCGGCAGCAGATGCTCTTCACGCGGGTGGGCCGTGCGGGCACCGGGAGCGCTTTCCCAGTCGGCCAGCCGCTGGCTGCGCTCGGCGGGCGTGGTTTGCAGCATGGTCTGAGCCAGCCAATCGTCAAAACGCTTGGAAGGCACGTGACCCGCAGTGCCAAAGGTGCGCATATTGTGATAACTGGCACCGCTGCCGATGATGAGCACCTCTTCGTCGCGCAGCGCTGCCAGGGCGCGACCCATCGCCAGGTGCTCGGCCGCGTTCAGGTTGCTGCGCAGACTCAGCTGCACCACAGGCACCTGGGCCTCGGGGTAGATGATTTGCATGGGGGCAAACATGCCGTGGTCATAGCCGCGCTGCCCGTCCTGGCGCACCGCAATACCGCCCTGCTCCAGCAAGCGCTCCACACGCTGGGCCAATGCCGGCGAGCCGGGCGAGCGGTACTGCACTTGATAGGTGTGAGCGGGAAAGCCGCCATAGTCATACAACATGCCTGGCTGCTGCGCGCTTTGCACGGTGAATACGGGCTCCTCCCAATGGGCCGAGATCAGCAATACCGCTCGCGGCCTGCGGCCTAGCTGGCGCGGAATATCACGCAAAGCGTCTGCCATCTGCGCGTGCCAGGCCTGCATTTCAGCCACCCAGGGCCAGGGGCCTGCGCCATGGCAGATGAAATAGACCTGCATGCGACTGCTCTGCACCATGAAATCCCCTTAGATGGCCTTCTCACTATCAAAAACATAGCTTCACGCGCTTTATCAAAGTACGTTTGAAGCTAAAAGGCATGAAAAAGCCTCCTTGCGGAGGCTTTGGCGATGGCAGGCTCAGGCCTGAACAGGCCCTAGCCATGCATCATCTCACCGCTCAGGCGGCGAAGTTGGCTTCGGCAAACTTCCAGTTCACCAGCTTGTCGAAGAAGGTTTCGACAAACTTGGGACGGGCATTGCGGTAGTCGATGTAGTAAGCGTGTTCCCAGACGTCCACGGTCAGCACGGCCTTGTCGCCCGTGGTCAGAGGGGTGCCGGCAGCGCCCATGTTGACGATGTCCACCGAGCCATCGGCCTTCTTGACCAGCCAGGTCCAGCCAGAACCGAAGTTGCCCACGGCGGAGGCCACGAAAGCCTTCTTGAAGTCGGCGTAGGAGCCCCACTTCTTGTTGATGGCATCAGCCAGAGCGCCTGTGGGTTCTGCACCGCCGTTGGGGGCCATGCAGTTCCAGAAGAAGGTGTGGTTCCAGATCTGGGCTGCCTGGTTGTAGATACCGCCCGAAGACTTCTTGATCACCTCTTCCAGCTCCATGTTCTCAAACTCGGTGCCGGCTTGCAGTTCATTGAGCTTGACCACATACGCGTTGTGGTGCTTGCCATGGTGGAACTCCAGAGTTTCCTGGCTGTAGGCAGGAGCCAGAGCATCAATGGCGTAAGGCAGTGGGGGCAGAGTGCGTTCCATTTTGGTTTCCTCGTGGTTGAAATTGTGGTTGAGCAGCAGACATACAGCGCCTATGCCACCGGCAAGCCAGAGCACATGCTGTACTACAGCATTCAAGTATTGCACAAGAGAGTGCTTGCCATCCCCTTCAATGCGGCATTGCAGGGATGCACAAGACGCGCGGCAAGCCATTGTAGAAACAACTACGGGCATTGCCGCCGTTCATCGAGACTATGCAGCGCCCGGGGCCTAGCCGTTTTGCAAGCAAGCGCTCACCGGATAAAGCCTGCCGCCGTGGGATAGCAGAGCAGTAAACCTCTGCAAATCATCACAGCCTGATAAAGAGATTTGATCGCCCGCGTCTGAATTGCCTCAAAGCAGGCGCGGCTGGGTGACGACCACATCCACCGCCCCGTCGGCAAGCTGGGCTTTCAGCGCCGCACCGGGCGGGGCCTGCTTGACCTGGGTGACGGGCTTGCCCTTGGTATCGGTCAACAAGGCATAGCCGCGCTGCAGCACCAGGCGCGGGTCCAGCAGTTGCAGGCGCAAATCCATGCGCTCCAGGCCTTGCTTTTGCTGCTCCAGACGACGCTGCAAGCTTTGAGGTAATTGGGCTTGCAGCGCTTGCTGGTTCTGCGTCATACGCTGCAATTGAAAGAGCATGGCATGGCGCAGGCGCTGGGCCTGACGGGCCAGTTGCAAATGATTGCGCGACAGCTGCTCGCTGGGGCGGCCCAGGCGCTGGGCGGCCAGATCCAGGCGCTGGGCATTTCTATCGAGCACGCGCTGCACAGCGTTGTCTAGCCGGTCCTGCAGCAAATCCAGGGCACCCAGCCAAAGCTCGCGCGGCTGGGCCACCAGTTCGGCAGCGGCCGTGGGCGTGGGCGCGCGCAGATCGGCACAGAAATCGGCAATGGTGAAATCGGTCTCATGCCCCACGCCGCTGATCAGAGGCACAGGGCTTTGCACCAGGGTGCGGGCCAGTTGCTCGTCGTTGAAGGCCCAGAGATCCTCCATAGAGCCGCCGCCGCGCACCAGCAAAATGCAGTCTATGAGCGGCGATATTTGGGCCAAATCACCCTCCTGCCCTTGTCCAGACTGCGCTAGCTGGTACATTTTTTGTAGCGCATCGACCAGCGACTGAGGCGCTTGAGCGCCCTGCACCAGGGCCGGAACAATCACCACCGGAATATGCGGCACCCGGCGGCGCAAGGCCGTGACCACGTCATGCAAGGCCGCAGCCCCCAGCGAGGTGACCACGCCAATGCCACGGGGCATGGTGCTCAGCGGTCGCTTGCGGGCCGTATCGAACAGGCCTTCGGCCTCCAGCTTTGCCTTGAGTCGCAGAAACTGCTCGAACCAGGCACCCTGGCCGGCACGCTGCAACTGCTCCACCACCAGTTGCAGATCGCCACGCTGCTCATACACCCCCAGACGCCCGCGCACCTCCACCAACTCCCCATCGCGGGGGTAGAACCCCATCTGTTCGGCATTGCGGCGAAACATGGCACAGCGAATCTGCCCACCGGCATCCTTGAGGTTGAAATAGCAATGCCCGCTGGCTGCGCGCGAAAAGCCCGAAATCTCGCCACGCACGGCCACCGGATTGAATCTGGCCTGCAAAGCATCACCAATGGCGTGGCACAGGGCACCAACTTCCCACACACGCGGCGCGCTGGCTGGATTGGAGCAGTCAAACATCGTATTCATGCGGGCTTACAAACAAAGAGGTGGGCATCGGGGTGGCTGATTTTTGTCCACAGATGTCGGCGTCCAGCCTCGGGGGCGACATTGCGCATACAAACGTCGAAATCATTCAAACAACAACTTGCAAGCATTTGATTTAAAACAATTTTCTCAATATTCACGGCATGGACACAATCCATGCCGCGCCCTATTGCAGTGCAGCATGAAGTGATCACTCCGGCTTAGCTCACAAAGTTATCCACAGAATTTTGTGCCATATGCGTGAAAAACAGGTCCGCCATGGGTCGTAGATGGGTCAGAATCACGACACAAAATCAGAGGGAAACGCCCGCCGAATCTGGCGCAGACCCGTTGTCAGCCGCTGAATCAGGGCCGGCTTGTCCTGGCGCAAACCCGGTAGCCGCTCTTCAAGACAATCGCATCAACACGCGCAAATACGAACCCAACTGCAACTGCCCTGAGCCATAATCGCCGACTGCAATTGCGAACGACTAGGGAGAAGCAACGTTGCTGTCGATCATACAAGCCGCAGGATGGCCTATCTGGCCTTTGATTGCCTGCTCGATATTGGCTCTGGCACTGATTTTTGAACGCTTTGCTTCGCTGAAGACGGGCAAGGTCATACCGCCCAATCTGCTCAACGAGGCCATCACCGTATCCTCGCGCAACCTGCCCACGCCGGAGTTGACGCAGCAGCTGTCACAAAGCTCGGCGCTGGGCGAAGTGCTGGCCGCAGGTCTGCGCACCATGCAAATCCACCCGGACAGCAGCGAAGACGAATTGCGCGCTGCCATGGAAGGCGCGGGCCGCGCGGCCGCCCACAAGCTCGAAAAATACCTTAGCGCCTTGGCCACCATTGCCTCGGCCGCTCCTCTTTTGGGATTGCTGGGCACGGTCATTGGCATGATTGAAATTTTTGGCTCGCAGTCGGGCGCCCCTACGGGTGGCGGCAACCCGGGCCAGCTGGCTCACGGCATCTCGATTGCGCTGTACAACACGGCGTTTGGCCTGATTGTGGCCATCCCCACCCTGGTCTTCTGGCGCTACTTCCGCGCTCGCGTAGACGGCTATCTGCTGAGCATGGAGCTGGCTTCCGAACATTTTGTGCGCCATCTGTCGCGCCTGAAGCTAGCCAAGTGAGCGGTACATGAACTTCCGTCCCCGCCATCGCGATGAGCCAGAGATCAACCTGATCCCCTTCATCGACGTGCTGCTGGTGGTGCTGATCTTTTTGATGCTGTCCACCACCTACAGCAAGTTCACCGAGCTGCAGCTGACGCTGCCCGTGGCCAATGCCGAGCAGCAGCGCAACCGGCCCAAGGAGATCATCGTCTCCGTGGCTGCCGACGGCCGCTACGCCATCAACAAAGCCGCCGTGCAAGACCGCAGCGTGGCCGTGCTGGCCCAGGCCCTGACCACGGCCGCCGTGGCCGGCCTGGACAGCATCGTCATCATCAGCGCCGACGCCATGGCCCCTCACCAGTCCGTGGTCAGCGTGATGGAGGCGGCCCGCCGCGCCGGACTGTCGCAAATCACTTTTGCCACACAGACATCGGCTGCCGCAGGTACGGCCAAATAAGAGCACACCTGTCACACAAGCCGCCTTGACTGGCGGCTTTTTCATTTGCGCAGCAGCTGCCTGCCACGCCGTATGATCGGCCAGGCTTTTCCATCCCCGTCTTCATGCCTACAGCCCCAAGCACCTCCTCTCCATCCCTGCCCTCCAGCGGTCTGCGCGCCCTGTGGCGCCGGCGGGGTGTGGGCGCCTGGCTGCTGTGGCCGCTGTCCGCGCTGTATGGCGCGCTGCAAGGCTGGAACGCGCAGCGCATGCTGCAAACCCAACAAAGCGCGGGCCTACCCGTTATCGTGGTCGGCAATGTGATTGCAGGCGGCGCGGGCAAAACCCCGGTGACCCAGGCCGTGGTGGCCCATTTGCTGGCCCGCGGCTGGCAGCCCGGCATCATCTCGCGCGGCTATGGCCGAAAAAGCCGCGATTGCCGCGAAGCCCGCGCCGACAGCTGCGCCAGCGAAGTCGGTGATGAGCCGGCCCTGCTGGCCCGCTCTACCGGCGTTCCCGTGTTTGTCGCCGCCCAGCGCATTGAAGCGGCCCGCGCCCTGCGCACCGCCTATCCGCAGGTCGATGTCATCGTCAGCGACGACGGCCTGCAGCATCTGGCTCTGGCCCGCGATGTGGAGCTATGCGTTTTCAACGATGAAGGCGTGGGCAACGGCTTTTTGCTGCCTGCAGGCCCGTTGCGCGAAAAATGGCCCCGCCCCGTGACGGCCAGTCTGTATGCCGGCCAGCCACCCAGCCCCCTGGGCAGCGCCCCGGCATTTGCGCTGCAACGCCAACTGGCCGATACCGCCGTCAACGGCAAAGGCGAGAAGATCGCGCTGAGCTGCTTTGCCGGCCAGCGTGTGGAAGCCGTGGCCGCCGTAGCCAGACCCGAATCGTTTTTTGCCATGCTGGCACAGCAGGGCATTGCCCCTGCCGTCACCCAAGCCTTGCCAGATCACTATGATTTTGAGAGCTTCTCGCGCAGATTGGATAATGGCCAGCCCTTGATTTGCACCGAAAAAGACGCGATCAAACTCTGGAATTCCCACCCCGAGGCCTGGGCCGTGCCCCTGCAGCTGCAGCTGCCTCAGGCCTTCTGGGAGCTGCTGGATGCGCATCCCGCCCTGGCCGCTCGCCCCCAAAATTGCGGCAGCGGCGCCGTCTCAGTGCTCGGCTCTGACTATCATTGAGCCCATACAGGCCGCCCCGCCTCAACTCATCACACTTTTGCAGGATTCCCATGGACGCCAAACTTCTTGAACTGCTGGTCTGCCCCGTCACCAAGGGCCCGCTGCGCTTTGACCGCGAGCGTCAGGAACTGATCAGCCACAGCGCCCGTCTGGCCTACCCCGTGCGCGACGGCATTCCCGTGCTGCTGGAAAACGAGGCCCGTACGCTGTCGGACGAAGAACTCGAAGACGACCGCTAAGCCATGAGCTACACGGTACTGATTCCTGCCCGCCTCTCTTCCACCCGCCTGCCGGGCAAGCCCCTGGCCGATATTGGCGGCCTGCCCATGGTGGTGCGCGTGGCCCAGCGCGCGGCGCTGGCCGGCGCCACCCGCTGTGTGGTGGCGGCAGACGATGCCAGCATCGTGGCGGCTTGCCAGCAGCATGGCGTGCAAGCCATCCTGACCCGCAACGACCACCCCAGCGGCAGCGACCGCCTGGCCGAAGCCTGCGAACAGCTAGGCCTGTCGGGTGACGATGTGGTGGTGAATGTGCAAGGCGACGAGCCGCTGATAGACCCGGCCCTGATCGACGCCGTCGCCCAGCTGCTGCTGGCGCGCCCAGAAGCCAGCATGGGCACAGCCGCCCACCCCATAGACAGCCTGGCAGACTACCGCAACCCGAATGTGGTGAAGGTGGTCTGCGATGCCAAGGGTCTGGCCAGCTATTTCAGCCGCGCGCCCATCCCTTTCTCGCGTGATCACGCCGATACAGCCTGGTGGAACGCTGAAAGCGGTGCTGCGGCCCAAGCCGGTCATGCGGGCTTTACGCCGCTGCGCCATATAGGCATCTACAGCTACAAGGCCGGTTTTCTGCGCGAATTCCCCCGCCTCTCGCCCGCCCCCACCGAGGCCATGGAACAGCTGGAGCAGCTGCGCGCCCTGTGGCACGGCCATCGCATTGCCGTGCATATCACGCCCCATGCGCCAGGCGCCGGCGTGGATACGCCCGAAGATCTGGAGCGCGTGCGCGCCCTGTTTGCCTGAAGCCGGACACGCCAAGGGAATTCCCTTGGTTCACTATCAAAACAAAAGCAGTTGGCGCTCCACACATATGGGTAGCATATTGAATTCAATATAAAACCCATATAAATCAAGCGCTTCCCGCTATAATTTCCACTTAGTCCGAATAGCGCATGCGGGCGCCAGATTCCACAGCTACAACTACAGCCATCGCTCAAAGGTAGCAACAAAGCCTTCCCAGGCCGCACTTGTGACAGTCGCTAGCCACTTGTGTAAGCCTGTGTTGGTCTTGTGCGTGCTATCCTTGCCCGCGAAAAAATATAGCCGGAGGGCAAAACTGGTGACCACCCCACCACCTCTGGCAAGCCAAGAATTTCTACTCTCCTCAAGGATCTCCATGAAACTGATTTTGTTGGGTGCACCCGGCGCCGGCAAAGGCACTCAGGCCGCCTTCATCTGCCAAAAGTATGGTATCCCCCAAATCTCCACCGGTGACATGCTGCGCGCTGCCGTCAAGGCCGGCACGCCTCTGGGCCTGCAAGCCAAGGCGGTGATGGACGCCGGCCAGCTGGTCAGCGACGACCTGATCATCAACCTGGTCAAGGAACGCATTGCCCAGCCCGATTGCGCCCAGGGCTTTCTGTTCGACGGCTTCCCCCGCACCATCCCCCAGGCCGACGCCATGAAGGCTGCCGGCGTGAAGCTCGATTACGTGCTGGAGATCGACGTGCCTTTCGAGGCCATCATCGAGCGCATGAGCGGCCGCCGCAGCCACCCCGCCTCGGGCCGTACCTATCACGTCAAGTTCAACCCACCCAAGGTGGCTGGCAAGGACGATGTCACCGGCGAAGACCTGGTGCAGCGCGAAGACGACAAGGAAGAAACCGTCAAGAAGCGCCTGGATGTGTACAGCAGCCAGACCCGCCCTCTGGTGGACTACTACAGCAACTGGGCCAAGGCCGACGCCGCTGCAGCTCCCAAGTACCGCGCCATCAGCGGCACTGGCAGCGTGGAAGAAATCACGGCACGCGCTTTTGCGGCTCTGGCCGAATAAGCCAGCCTCGGCAAGCGCGTCGTTAAGGCGCGCATTCAAAAAAGCACCTCATCGAGGTGCTTTTTTGCGTTCTAGCGCTTACTCTGCATGCGCCAGCCGCTATCAGTTCAGGAATCACTGCCCGACTGCAATGCCAGCGCCAGCATCAGCGCCACGCGGGCCTTGCCCGGCGCGAGCAGGATCACATCCGGCTCTCCCTCCGTTGCGCCAGCGCGCAGCCAGCCCGAAATCCCTGCCATCGCCTTGACCACAGTAGGTTGCGAGGGCAGCTCAGTAAAGCCCACGGGCAAGCCTTCCAGGCAGCGGGTGCTGCTCCACACCACCACGCCAACCTGCTGTGCCCGTGCCAGCGCCTGAAGCATTTGGGCATGAATCGTGGCATTGCCCGTGCCTGCCACCACCAGACCGCGCACGCCGGCGGCCACCAGCGCATCCACGCTGCGTCCGCTTTGCAAAGCCCCGGAGGTCAGCAATTCCACCCAGGGCAGCTCGCTGTGGGCCAGCAAGTCCTGGAACGCCGTGCTACTCAAAGCCTGTGCCTGGCTGGCGACCACGGGCTGGGCCAGCCAGCGCACGGCACACTCTTCCACCACGGCACAAGGTCCGCTCTCATAGGAGCGCAGCGCATTGAGGCGGTAAGGATGCACCTTGAGCACCTGCTGCGCGTCATGCACCTCGCCGGCCGCAACCACCCACACGCCAGCCACGGCGCTGGCGGCCACGGCCACCGCATCCCGCAGGTTTTGCGGGCCATCGGCCTGTAGCGAAGTCGCCGGGCGCATGGCGCAGGTCAGCACCACCGGCTTGATGGGCTGCAGCACGGTTTGCAGCAGCCAGGCGGTTTCCTCCAGCGTGTCCGTGCCGTGCGTGATCACCAGGGCCTGCGTATCGGCATCGGCCAGCGCCTCGGCCACGGTCCGCAGCATGCTGCGCCACACCGGCCAATCCATATCCTTGCTGTCGATCTGGGCCAGCTGCATGGCGGCCAGCGGAGCCGCAGCCAACTGTGGCAAATCCGGCACCGCAGCCAACAAGCTCTCCACGCTGATCTGCCCGGCCTTGTAGCCCACGGCCTGCGTGCTCGATTCCGCCTGGCCCGCAATCGTTCCCCCGGTGCCCAAAATCACAATCTTAGGAATTGCCACTTGCTCTCCACAAAAAACTGGTTAAAAATACAGTTACTGTATAAACCAACAGATCAGAATTCCAGACCCAGGCCTTCAAGCCTGAGCCTATCGAACCAAGACTGGATGCCAGCATGCTAGACCACCCCAAGCTCACTCCCCGCCAGCAGCAGATTCTGGACCTCATCCAATCGACTATTTCCCGCACCGGCGCTCCCCCTACACGCGCCGAGATCGCCAGCACTTTTGGCTTCAAGTCCGCCAATGCCGCTGAAGAGCATCTACAGGCCCTAGCCCGCAAGGGCGTGATTGATCTGGTCAGCGGTACCTCGCGCGGCATTCGCCTGCGTGCGGACACCGTGCGCAACATCAATGCGGCCCGTGGCGCCAGCTTTTCCCTGCCGCTGTCCTCCATGGCACAGCTGGTGCTGCCACTGGTGGGCCGCGTGGCTGCCGGCTCGCCCATTCTGGCCCAGGAACATATAGACCAGAGCTATGCGGTCGAGCCCAGCCTGTTTGCCGCCAAGCCCGATTACCTGCTCAAGGTGCGCGGCATGTCCATGCGCGACGCCGGCATCATGGATGGCGATCTGCTGGCCGTGCAAGCCACCACCGAGGCACGCAACGGCCAGATCGTGGTGGCCCGCCTGGGTGACGATGTGACGGTCAAGCGCTTCAAGCGCACACCCCAGGGCATTGAGCTGCTGCCCGAAAATCCCGACTACAAGGTGATTCATGTGGCGCCCGAAGAGTCGTTCGCCATCGAAGGTCTGGCCGTGGGTCTGATCCGCAACAGCATGTTCATGTAACTACTGCCGCTGCGCGCCAGGCCTTACCGCTGCGCACAGCCCCTGTTTTCTCCAGCCCAGGTGGTAGGCGCGAAGCCTTGCAGCTTCGCCCTGAGCGGAGCTTTGCCTGAAATTTGCAATCCTGCCCTGCTCATGCCTCACGGCTTTTGATAAGGAGTTGCCAAATGGGATTCACCGCACCACTGCTGTCTTTGACACGTTTTGCCTGGAAAATCTTTCCCGTCGCCACTGCCGCAGGACAGCCCTCAGCCGCATGGGCTGCAAGCAATGACAGCGGGCCAGACCACGTAGACGGATCCAGCTCCGGCAGCGCACAAGAGCAAAAGCAAGCACAGCGGTTTCAAGGCACCGGCGCCTACCCCAATGTGATTACCCTGCGCAGCAGCCGTACCCGCCGCCGCAATAGCGCAGGTCGCTACGGCAAGCCAGTGGCCGCGCAGCAGCAACTGGCCTTGCCACTGCAAGCGGCTGACAGCACCCAGCCGCGCCTGCTGAGAATCGTGCAGCGCGAACCACAAAAGCAGCCCGAGTGCCTGCTGATTTCCGGCCGCATGGCCGATGTTTGCGCGGCGCTTGAGCGCATGGCAGGCGCAGAACAGGTCTGGCACGCCTGAGCCGTTGCGGGCAACGATCACCGCCCCCTGACGCCGTAATACAGCCCCGCTGCATGAGACGTTCAAAGGCGCTCAGCGTTGCTCAAGACGATTCACATTCCCCCTGGAATCCGTCGCACACAGCCACTGCACGCCTTGAAGCATGAGAAAGACTTCATAGCCTCCGGCCGCAGGCACATGCGATAGCGGTAGCACGAACAAGGAATTTGCCCCACTCTTCAAGGCCAGAGCGCTTTTGCACGCAGCCATGGCTGCCGATGCAGCCTGCATATCGGCGGCCGGCGCCGACTGACCGGTGCTTGAAGAACTTTGCTCCATGGAAAGCGTGTACTGCGCCTGTTCACCACGCCGCGCTGCATTGCGCATCAGAAATACATGGATGACATAGTCTGCCCCTGTCTCCGGGCGAAACATACAGACATTGCCCGTCAATGCGCCCTGGCAAACCGCCTCTGAACTGCCTTTTCTCTCGACATTGAAGTAATTGCTGGGGTTGTTGGTGACCAGCTTGACCGTCACTTGCTGGTCAGGCCCGGCAGCCAGCGCATATTGAGCGCTATCGTCCCCCTTGATCTGCCCGCTGACCGAGGAGCTGGCACTGCTGCGCAGCGCGACACGTTCCTGGGCAAAGGCTCCGCCGCTCATCAGGCTGACGGCGATCAACAACATCGGAAGAATTCGTGTCATACAAAGCCCCTTGTGTTGGTTCCAGAGCGCATCCAGCAGCTGGAAGTTCCAATTTTGCCTTGATGTCGGGGCTGAGTCCGATCGGAGCTGCTTGAAGCCGATAGGCCGTAATGGAGTTAGGGCACTTTGGCGCTTTATCTCACCTCCGCCTGCACGAGGCTGCAGCCAGCTTGCGCTTTTGCGGCTCTCAACATGGCTTGCGGCAGCACTTCGCCTTGGTCACCATGGCCGGCTTTTGCTCCTAAAATTGATAAAAATCAAATGGGGGAGCGAGATGGATTTTTTAGGCAGTCAAGGATCCGAGCTGAGAAAAATGAAAAGTCAGCTCGTGGCCCAGGAAGCGTTGCTGTTCGCAGTGATCGAAACCCTGAATCCCGAACATTTCAAGACTTTGCGTCTACGTTTTGAGTTGCATGCCGAAGAGGCCAAGACCGAGGTCCTGAATTCCATGGCCACGGACGAGTTGTATGAGCGTCTGCTTGAGCATCTTGAAAAATACTCAAAAACCATCAGCAACAGCGATTGATGCCATGAGCACACCGGCGGCTTCAGCTTTCCTTGCTGGCTTCCCAGCCATCCAATCTCGAGATCCGCTCACAGCGCCCAGACCTTACCCCCGAATCAGCCGGAAGGACAATAGAGTCTCTGCTATCAATACTCTTGCAGCACGGCGTCAAAATACCGGGCAGATCCTCTTCAAGTGACATACTTCGTAAAGTGATGCCAAAAGCTACGCTAAGCTATGGAGTGAGTAAGGCGGGCCTAGGGCCGCCTGGCGGCGTTGGTTTTGGCGCAGATTGGGGCAGCCAAAGCTTTAGCGCATTGAATGCATTGGATTTATCCAATCAATTCAGCCACTTACCAAAGGATTCCGGTAGTGAACATAGTTATTCTGGACGATTATCAAGATGCCGTGCGCAAGCTCGAATGCGCCCAGTTGCTGGAGCCTTTCAATGCCAAGGTCTACACCAACACGGTCAAGGGCGTAGGCCAGTTGGCCATCAGGCTGCGCGACGCGGACATCATCGTTCTGATCCGCGAACGCACGCCCATCACCCGGCAGTTGCTGGAAAAACTGCCGCGTCTCAAGCTCATCGCCCAGACGGGCAAGGCAGGCGCCCATATCGACGTCAAAGCCTGTACCGACCATGGCGTGGCCATTGCCGAAGGCGTAGGCTCTCCGGTCGCCCCTGCCGAGCTGACCTGGGCCTTGATCATGGCGTCTATGCGCCGCCTGCCGCAGTACATTGCCAATCTCAAACACGGAGCCTGGCAGCAATCGGGACTCAAGACCGGCTCCATGCCCACCAACTTCGGTCTGGGCAATGTGCTGCGTGGCCGCACCTTGGGCATCTGGGGCTATGGCCGCATAGGCCAGTTGCTGGCCAGCTACGGCAAGGTGTTTGGCATGCAGGTCTGCGTCTGGGGCAGCGAAGCCTCCCGGCAAAGAGCTGTGGATGATGGCCTGACGGCCGCCGCATCCAAGGAAGCTTTTTTTGAGCAAAGCGATGTGCTGTCTCTGCACCTGCGCCTGCATGAAGCTACGCGCGGCGTGGTCACGGCTCAGGACCTGGCCCGCATGAAGCCCACCGCCCTGTTCGTCAATACCTCACGCGCCGAGCTCATAGAGCCTGAGGCCTTGCTCTGCGCGCTCAATCGTGGCCGCCCCGGTCTGGCCGCCATCGATGTATTCGAGAGTGAACCCATTTTGCAAGGACATGCCTTGCTGCGTCTGGAAAACTGCATTTGCACGCCGCATATAGGCTATGTGGAGCAAGACAGCTACGAGCTCTACTTCCGCGCCGCCTTTGAGAATGTGGTGAATTTTGTGGCCGGCAATGCCACCCACATCCTCAACCCCGAGGTGCTCTCAGGCCCTATCCGGCTCAGACAGTGAAAGCGGCTGCCAGCCTCGGAGATCAGTGCCTGCTCTCCGTGCCCTGCTCGGATTTCAGGCTGACTTGCTTTGACAGTTCGCCCTCCGTAGCCTCATAGACAGACTGGCGCACCACGGTTTCCACCTCTTGCCGCAATCTAAGCACCATGGTGCGGGTCTGTTCCTGCACCACTTGCGCGATGGCCTCGCGCAAGCGCTGCTCCAACACCAGATCAACCCTTTGCATGAGGCGATGAACCAGATCTTCTTCGCTTACCGCAGAAGCCAGAGCATTCGCAACCAACCCTTGCTGCGGCTGCTGGGGCGAAGGCAAGCCAGTTGCCTGGGGAGGCGCCGACTCATGCTCTCTGACAGGCTCTGACCCCAGCTCGGCAAGGTTCGAAATATCCAGCGCATGCGGTTCGGCTTGAACCAATGCTGCCGTTTCAACTTGAGCTTCAGCGGCCGGTTCCTGGCTCGCGGCCTCAATCACTTCGGCTGGCGAAAACGAGGGCTGAGGCGGCAAAGCCTCGGGCAGCGGCGGTAACTCCTTGGGAAGAGCTACCGCGCCGCGCTTGGCATACAGACCGTCAGCAAGCCAGGGAGAATGAAAAGCTGCGGCCTGCTTGGGCACAGCCAAGGCGCCAAGCGTGTCTGGCGCCAACTCGGGCTGCGGTGCCGGCTCTCGCAACGGCATTTCTTTCGCGCGTGCGGCGTCTTGTTCTGCAACAGCCGATTCACGCTCTGCATCTATCACTTCGGTCAAGGTCGGAACAAAGCGTGGCGGAATTCTGGGTGTGGAGTTCATTGCCTACCCCTTGAGATTCAAGTCATGCCGCACGATGGCATAGCCACGCGCTGCATAGTCTTTCCAGCGCTCGCGCGCATCATGGCGGTCCATTTCGTCCACGGACGAGACGATTTCCACCACGCGTGCGAACTGCTCGAAAGACTCCGGCACCTGCCGGGTGAGGTTGACCAACACATCGTGATGGGGCAAGTCCTGCAACGAGCTTGTCAACACAATGGGAGCGGCCGAGACCAGTTGCGCACCGTCGCTGATACGTGAATGGGCCAGAAAATCCGTGGGCGAAACAGCCCACAGCTTGGGCGAGAGGCTGGCAAGCTGCGCCTCCTCGGCCAGGATAACAAGGCGGGCGCCATGCTTGATGGCCTTGCGCGCAAAACGGCAGACATAGGCCTGCTTGTCAGGCGCGTTGAAATGAAAAGCGATTTCAGTCACATCACACTCCCGCCAGTGCTCCGGACTCCAGAGCTGGACCAGAACACCGGCGGATGGTTCATCAGATGGCGGAGCCGCCAGCAACAACTGGCTTGGCACGCACGGCACGCGGCTTGGTCGCGCCTGTGGAGTCAGAGCTCGCGGCTGCCGCCTTTATCGCCTTCACTACAGGCTTGGTCGCCGGAGTTTTGGCAGATGATCTGGTCGAGGCCTTGGTTGATGTTTTCGCCGAAGTCTTTGCCGAGGTTTTAGCCGGAGCTTTGGCTGCGGTCTTGGTCGCGGCCTTTGCAACACTTTCCTGCGCCAGCAGATAGTGCAGCAACAAGCCCACGGGCCTACCTGTACCGCCCTTGGCTGCGCCACTCTTCCAGGCCGTACCGGCGATATCCAGATGCGCCCAGGGAATGTCGCCCACGAATTTCTGCAAGAACTTGGCAGCAGTGATTGCGCCGCCGGCGCGCCCGGCCACATTGCCCATATCGGCAAAATTGCTCTTCAGACCTTCGGCATATTCGTCATCCAGCGGCAAGCGCCAGCACAGGTCATGGGCCGCATCACCGGCGTTTTGCAGCGCCTGCGCCAAAGCATCGTCTGCCGTGAACAGACCGCTGCGCACGCCACCCAGGGCCACCACGCAGGCTCCGGTGAGCGTGGCCATATTGACCATGGCGCTGGGTTTGAAGCGGGCAGCGTAAGTCAGTGCGTCGCACAGCACCAGACGGCCTTCGGCATCGGTATTGAGAATCTCAATGGTTTGGCCGCTCATGCTGGTCACCACATCGCCGGGCTTGACGGCTGCACCATCGGGCATGTTTTCACAAGCAGGAATCACGCCCACCACATTGATTGCCGGCTGCAGCTTGGCCAGCGCCTGGAACACGCCCAGCACACTGGCAGCGCCCCCCATGTCGAACTTCATCTCGTCCATCTCGGCTGCGGGCTTGAGCGAAATGCCGCCGGTATCAAAGGTGATGCCCTTGCCTACCAGCACAATCGGGGCCACGTTCTTGGCCGCACCGTTGTAATGCAGCTCGATCAGACGCAAAGGCTCACGCGAGCCCTGGGCCACGGCCATGAAGGCTCCCATGCCCAATTTGGCAACTTCGGCCGGGCCATGAATCTTGCAGCTCATGCGCGCCGACTTGGCAATGCCGCGCGCAGCATTGGCCAGCAAGGTCGGCGTTGCATGATTGGCGGGGCGATTGGCCCACTCGCGTGCAGTTTCAACACCTTCCATCTGCGCTACAGCCAGATCGAAAGCGGCAGACAGGGCTGCCGATTTCGAAGGTACACCCAGCAACACTTTTTTCAGCGCCACAGCCTTGGCCTGGGGCTTGGTATGGGTGTAGACATAAGTGGCATCAGCCAACACCTGTACGGCCGCGGCAACCGCCTGCGCCGAAGCCTCGAAGGAGAAGCTCAGCACCGCCTTGGCAATGCCTTCCGTCTTGAGCAGGGATGCGCAAGCCGCCAGTGCGCTGCGCACGTCCTTGGCCGTGCCTTTGCCGGCGCCCAACAACACCACGCGACGGGCAGCCACTGCGGGTACTTGGTACATCTGCAGTTGTTTGCCGCAAGACAAGGCAAAATCACCGTGTTTAATGGCATGGGCCGCCAAGGTACCGATGGCATCGCTGCCCAATGCAGCCTCTTCGGAAACCAGCACCAGCAACAAGTCACATTTCTCACGCGCTGCAGCGGCAGCGGTCAGAGCCTTCAGTTCAAAGTTCATAATCGGCATTTTCCTTTTAGCCAATGTTATTCGATTCATCCATACGCAAAGAGCTGGCCCGCAGCTTTGGGGCGACGGCCGTGGTTCTTATCACTGTGGTGATGACCATGATGCTGATCCGCACCCTGGGTCAAGCTTACAAGGGCAGTGTCAGCCCTTCCGACGTAATGCTGGTCATGGGCTTTACCGTGCTCGGGCAATTACCCACGATTCTTGCACTGAGCATGTTCGTGGCCATCGTGGGTTCGCTGTCACGCATGTACCGAGACAGCGAAATGGTCATCTGGTTTGCTTCCGGCCAGGGCTTGGCATCGCTGCTGCGGCCGCTGCTGCGTTTCGCCTGGCCGGTCATCCTGGTCACCACCGGTTTGGCCCTGGGCGTGCTGCCATGGTCATATGCCCAGATCGAGCAGATCAAGACCCAGTTTCAGCAGCGCAGCGACATTGACCGGATTGCACCCGGTGAGTTCCAGGAATCCGCAGGCGGCAACCGGGTCTTTTTCATCGACAAGGATGCGCCAAGTGCCATGGCGGCCAGCAATGTATTCATTGTCTCCAATGATCCGGGACGCGAATCCGTCACCTCGGCCAAGGGTGCACGCCTGGAAGTCATCAATGGCGAGCGTGTGGTGATTCTCATGGACGGCCAGCGCATGGAAACCCGCGCCAGCGATGGCACGGTCAAGGTCAGCGATTTCAAGGAATACGGCACCCAGATCGACGGCGAGAACCCCATCTCCATGGAAGAGCAGGCCGCTCGCAGCATGCCCACCATGGAGTTGATGCAGCGTAACGAACCGATTGCCCGCTCGGTGCTGGGCTGGCGCCTGGGCCTGCCGCTGGCGGCTCTCAATTTCGTGATTCTGGGACTGGCCGTCTCCAGCGTGAACCCCCGTGCTGGCAATAGCTCCAGCCTCATGATTGCCTTGTTCGCCTTTATCGTTTATTACAACCTCATGACCCTGGGCGAAAGCTGGGTCTCCTCCGGAAAACTCAGCATGACCGCCTTGCTGCTGCTGCTGCACGGCACCACCTTTGTCGCCAGCATGTTCATCTTGCTGGTACGCCACAAGCGCTGGTCATTGCGTGATCTGCTGAGCCGCAAATCCGCCACGGGAGCCGCACGATGAAAGTATTGCGCGGGCTGATCTATCGCCAGATCCTGGCTGCCGTCCTCTACGTAACACTGGCCTTTCTGGCCCTGTTCTTCTTTTTCGATCTGGTCGATGAGATGCGTTGGGTCAGCCGAAACTCGGCCTACGACATCACGCAGGCGCTGCTGTTCGTGGCGCTTGCCATTCCAGGCCATCTCTACGAGCTGATGCCAATTGCCGTGCTGATAGGCACCATTTTCGTCATGGCGCGCTTTGCCCAAAGCTCGGAATTCACCATCATGCGCACCAGCGGCATGGGCCCCTGGCTGGCCTTGCGCACCTTGCTGGTTCTGGGTGCATTCTTTGTAGCCGTCACCGTGATCGTTGGCGACTACGCCGCCCCCGCAGCAGACAATGTGGCGCAAAAATTGCGCGCTTTGAGCAAGGGCCAGCTCACCCGGGGTGCCACCGGCGCCTGGCTCAAGGAAAAACAGGGCGATCACTCCATTGCCATCAATGTGCGTGCTGTCAAGGCTCCAGGCGATTTCGTCAGCGTTCGTGTATTCGAATTTGACGGCGACGGCCGCATCGTGCGCCAGCTCAATGCGACCGCTGCCCAGGTGGATGAAGACAACGATCAATGGCTGATGCAGGGCGTGCAGGAAAGCCGTCTGTCTACCGAAGGCGACAACACCAAGTTGGTTCGCAGCACGCATAAATCCATGGCTTGGCCCACCAAGGTCACTGCGGCCATGGTTTCCGGTGCACTGCTCAAGCCCGACAGCATGTCCACCATTGCCCTGTTCCAGTTCATACGCCATCTGGATGCCAACGGCCAAGCCGTGCAAAAGTACGAAATCGAGTTCTGGCGCAAGGTGTTCTATCCCTTGAGCTGTCTGGTCATGGTGGTGCTGGCCCTGCCTTTTGCCTATCTGCACTTCCGTTCAGGCGGCATTGCCACTTATGTCTTTGGCGGGGTGATGGCTGGCATTAGCTTTTTCCTGCTCAACAACGTGTTTGGTTATATCGGCACCTTGCAGACCTGGTGGCCATGGCTGACCGCCGCAGCACCGGGCCTGCTCTACACCGCGCTATCGCTTTCAGCCTTTGGCTGGTTGGTACTCAGACGTTGATCGATGGAAAACTCAAGCCATTTCCCTCAAACAAGCCCGGCCACCAAACCCGGGCTGATCCTTCTGGCCCACGGCTCGCGCGATGCTCTGTGGCGTCAGCCAATTGAGGCCGTACAGCAAGCCGTGGCCGAGCAGCAGCCCCAGCTGCCTTGCCTGTGCGCCTATCTGGACGCCTGCGCTCCGGATCTGCCATCGGCCGCTGCCGAACTACTGAGCCAAGGCGTCAACTATTTCACCGTGCTGCCGCTATTTCTGGGCACAGGCAAGCATGCGCGCGAAGACATTCCGCGCCTGATTGAGGTTCTGCGCCAGCAGCACCCTCACTGCCGCTTTGAAGTGCTGACCGCTGCCGGAGAAGACCCTCGCATAACGGCCTTGCTGGCCGATATGGCACTCAAAGCCATCGGTGCCCGGCCAACTGCAGACAGCGCCAGATAACGCTTAGCGCAGAGGGTATTGAATCCTCGCCCAAAAAATTCTGCTGAGCGATCAAAGCTGGCTTGTCGCTCGGGCATCACTTTTTGCAGGGCGCTTTGCTTCATCGAACTCGAAAAAATAGCTTAAATCTATTTAATCTCTAAAATCGATTAGGGATTATCTGCACAAAGACCGCCATGCTGTGTCGATCTTTACCGTAGCTGCGGGACTATCATGGGTCATGGCGCTCTGCACGAGACCGGCATTGACGCACACGACACTGCCCTTCTACAGCACCAGCCTCACCGAAAAAAGCCACAAATCCAGCCGCCCGGAACGAGCTTGGCAACAACACGTATCGGACCTGCCCAGCCATTCATCCACAAAACCATGTGAGATCTCCAATGCCAATGCGCATCAAATTTCAGCACTGGATTGTTTCGGCCAGCACTCTTCTGATCCTGCTCCTGACTGCTGTCTTCATGGCGCTGGTATTCGGGCAATTCCAAGGCTTGGCCGTCAGCAGCGCAGAAGAGAAGTTCAATTTGATCGCAGACAAGGTATTCCTCCAACTGGAAGAGTCACTGCAGACGGAAAAGCGCTTCGTGGAGATCATGTCAACCAGCGATGTGGGTTTGCCCAATACCGACACCGCCTTTGAGGATGCTGAAAATCTCTTACCCACGGTTTCACGGGCATTGCAAACCATGCCCATCCGCTTCTCAGCCTATTTCGGCTTTCCGAATGACGATTTTCTTCAGGTGATTGCCGTACGGTCCAACCCGGCAATAGAAGCCGACCTGTATGCCCCGCCCGGCACCTTCGAAGCGTATCGAACCATTCGAGCCAATCTGCGCACGGAAAACTGGTCATTCCGGGACCAAGACGGCCAGGTGTTGGGAGAGCGCACCACACCCACGACTTACCGGCCCAGCCAACGGGTCTGGTATACCCAGGCCAAAAACGCGAAGACGGTACAAGTCAGCGCGCCCTATATTTTTGTGGAAACAGCATCTCACGGTTTGACATTTTCGGCCCCCACGCCCAACGGCACTGCGGTGTTCGGCAGCGACATCACGTTGACAGCGTTCAACGACATCCTCAATCGCTTGAAACTCAGCCCCCATGCCACGGTACTGGTCACCGATGAAGAGCTTCGCGTGCTGGCCAAGCGCAAGGGAGGTGCGCTGTATGGCGACCTCCCGCCGGGCCAAATCGTCTCCCTGCGGGACCTGGACAACAAATACCTCAAGGCCGTTGCAGACCTGGGCCGTCCATCCAAGGACTTGCTCGCTGAAACCATAGAGCTGGCGGGCGAGAACTTCATGCTAACATCGCGCCGCATGACGTCTGTGCAGGGAGCAAATTACCGCATCTATGTCATCGCGCCCCTGAGCGATTTCACTGGAATTGTTCTCAAGACCCAGCAGAACGTGTTGTGGGCCGCATTAGCGGCCATCGTGTTGTTGATCCCAATCGCCTACCTGGGCACACGCGGCGTAACGCGCTCACTGACCGCCCTGACGCGCCAATCAGAGCGCATTCGACAACTGGACTTCTCGACCAAGCCCGAACCAGTGCCCTCGCGGCTTTACGAAGTGCATGTTCTTAGCAGGGCACAGGAAGTCATGCACGACTCATTGAAGGAACGCACCGAGGCCCTGGAGGCTGCGACTCAAAAGCTCACCCGCCTGGTGGACATAGGCATTCTGCTGGGCAGGGAGAAGGACAAGAACACGCTACTCAAGAATGTGTTGCTTGGCGCACGCGACATTGCGCACTGTCAGTCCGCCGCTTTGTTCCTGAAAACCGATCATCAGACGCTGCGGCTCACCATGCTCACCGACGACATACCGATGCCCGAGCTGGAATTGAACTTGCGCGACGCCAGCACGGGAGAGTCCTGCCATCACTCCGCCAGCGCGGATGCCGTATGGAGCGGTAAGACCGTCGTCGTGGACGATGTTGCATCGGACAAGCGCTTCGACTTCACGGAGGCATTGAAGCTTGCAGAAATTTCCGGTCATGACATCCGCTCGCTCCTGACGCTGCCGCTCAGCGCACATGAGGGAGAGGTGCTGGGGGTCATCCTGTTGAGGAACGCGCTGGATCCTAAAACGGGTCGGCTCAGCCGCTTCGACAGCGACACCGTGAAGTATGCCGAGGCCCTGGCTGCGGAGGCGGCGATCATCATCGAGAACCAGCAGCTCATCCAGGCTCAGAAAGAGCTGATGGACTCGATGATCAAGATCATCGCCGGCGCTATCGATGCCAAGAGTGCCTACACCGGCGGACATTGCGAGCGGGTACCCGAGCTGGCCGTGATGCTGGCCGAGGAAGCAAGCAAGGTCAATGACGGCCCCCTGGCAGACTTCAGCTTCCGCAACGAAGACGAGTGGCAGGAGTTCCGCATCGGCGCCTGGCTGCATGACTGCGGCAAGGTGACCACGCCAGAGTATGTGGTGGACAAGGCCACCAAACTGGAAACCATCTACAACCGTATTCACGAAATTCGAACACGCTTCGAAGTGCTGTTGCGCGATGCCATGATCGAGCGCTTGGAATCCATCTGGGAGCGCGGTGTCCCCCCCAGTCAGGCCGATGCAATCTTCCAGCAAAAGCAAACGCAGTTGCTTGCAGACTATGCCTTCGTCGCGCAATCCAATGTAGGTGGGGAGTTCATGGCCCCGGAACGCGTAGAGCGCATCGCGGCCATCGGAAGCATGACTTGGATGCGGCATTTCGACGACCGCCTCGGCCTGTCGCAGGAGGAAGAAAATCGCCTGACCAGCCAGCCAGCCCCCACGTTGCCGGCCCAAGAGCGCTTGCTCGCTGACAAGCCCCATCATATTGTCCCGCGTACGGCCGAAAGCACCCCGGACGCCAAATACGGCTTTCAGGTCAAGGTACCGCAACACCTTTACAACCAAGGTGAGGTCTACAACCTGAGCATCTCGCGCGGCACCTTGACGGAAGAGGAGCGCTTCAAGATCAACGAGCACATCATCCAGACCATCGTCATGCTGGACAACATGCCTTTTCCCAAGCACCTGAAGCGGGTGCCTGAGTACGCAAGCACGCACCACGAAACCCTGAGCGGAACAGGTTACCCTCGCAAGCTTCTGGACAAGGATCTCTCCGTTCCATCGCGGATCATGGCCATCGCCGATATCTTCGAAGCTTTGACGGCCAGCGACCGCCCTTACAAGAAGGCAAAAACGCTGTCGGAGGCCATCAAGATCCTGTCTTTTTTCAAGAAGGACAGGCATATTGACCCAGTGCTGTTCGATCTGTTCCTGACCTCAGGTGTCTACAGGCGCTATGCAGAGCGCTTTCTCTTGCCTGAACAGATGGACGAGGTTGACGTGGCCATGTACATCACCAGCACCTGAACCGGTTCCTGTTCGCGCCTGCGCTGAATGTGTGGGTCTGCGGGCCGGAGCAACGCAACATGAATACGCAGATTTGAAATAAAAAGAAGATTCTTTAGATATTTGAAGCATAATGACGCCAGCTTTTAGTCTGTGCCGCCATGAATCTGCACCAATTTCGCTTTGTTCAAGAGGCCGCGCGCCGCAACCTCAACCTCACCGAGGCTGCCAAGGCCTTGCATACGTCCCAGCCCGGGGTCTCCAAGGCCATCATCGAGCTGGAAGAAGAACTGGGCATCGATATCTTTGCCCGCCATGGCAAGCGCCTCAAGCGCATTACCGAGCCCGGGCAGGAAGTGCTCAAAAGCATAGAGCTCATCATGCGCGAAGTAGGCAACTTGAAGCGCATTGGCGAGCAGTACAGCGCCCAGGACAGCGGCACACTCAGCATCGCTACCACGCACACCCAGGCGCGCTATGTGCTGCCTCCTGCCGTGGCTCGCTTGCGCGAGATGTACCCCAAGGTCACCATCAGTCTGCACCAGGCCACGCCCGCCGAAGTGGCACGCATGGTGATAGACGAAGTTGCCGAAATCGGCATGGCCACCGAATCACTGGCAGATTACCCCGACCTGGTCACCCTGCCCTGCTATGAATGGCAGCACGTGCTGGTTTTGCCCACAGGCCATCCGCTGGCGCAAAAAGAGCGCATCACGCTGGACGACATCGCCCACGAAGCCCTGATCACTTATCACCGCTCCTTCACCGGCCGCAGCAAGATCGACCACGCTTTTGAAATGCGTCGGCTGCAGCCGCACATTGTGCTGGAAGCGATTGATGCCGACGTGATCAAGACCTATGTGCGCCTGGGTCTGGGCATTGGCATCGTGGCCGAGATGGCCATGCGTGACGAGCCTACCAATGACCTGGTGGTTCGTCCCGTGGGCCATTTGTTTGGCTCCAGCGTGGCGCGCGTAGCCATCAAGCGCGGCGCATACTTGCGCAACTTCGTCTACAAATTTGCCGAGCTGCTGAGCGACCGCCTCTCGCGCGACCTCATCATCCGCGCCATGAGCGGCAGCGTGGACGATTTCGGGCTGTAAACCCCTCCTCCAGAATGTTTGTCAGGTCTGCGGCGAGCTGCACGCAGGCCAGTTTTGCAGAACTGCCGTGACTCCTACCTTTCCCAGCAAGCTGCCCCATGTGGGCACCACGATCTTCACCGTCATGTCGGCCATGGCTGCAGAGCACAAAGCTGTCAATCTAGGCCAGGGCTTTCCTGACTTTGGCTGCGATCCACAGTTGCTGGATGCCGTCGACGCCGCCATGCGCGCCGGCCACAACCAGTACCCACCCATGAGCGGCTGGCCGGCCTTGCGTGAAGCAGTCGCGTCAAAAATAGAAGCACTTCACGCCCGCCGATACGACGCCAACACTGAAATCACCATTACGGCGGGCGCCACCCAGGCCATTCTGACCATCATCCTGGCTACCGTGCATGCGGGCGACGAAGTCATCGTTCTCGACCCCTGCTACGACAGCTATGTGCCCAATATCGAGCTGGCAGGCGGCGTGGCCGTGCGTGTACCACTCACGCCGGGCACCTTCCGCCCGGACTTTGCAAGAATCGCCGCAGCCATCACGCCGCGCACCCGGCTGCTGATCATCAACAGCCCGCACAACCCCAGCGCCACCATCTGGACCGATGCCGAGATGCGCCAGCTGCAGACCCTGCTTGCGCCCACCAATGTGCTGCTGATTTCCGACGAGGTCTATGAGCACATGGTCTTTGACGGTGCCCAGCACCAGAGCACTGCCCGCTTTGCCGGTCTGGCCGAGCGCGCCTTCATCGTCTCCAGCTTTGGCAAGACCTATCACGTCACAGGCTGGAAAGTGGGAACCGTGGCCGCGCCTGCCGCCCTCACGGCCGAATTCCGCAAGGTGCACCAGTTCAACGTGTTCACCGTGAACACGCCCATGCAGGCTGGCCTGGCCAGCTATATGCAAGACCCGGCGCCCTATCTCAATCTCTCCGCCTTCTACCAAGCCAAGCGTGACCTGTTCACCAGCGGCCTGCAAGGATCACGCCTGAAGCTCTTGCCCACGGCGGGCACGTATTTTCTGTGTGCCGATATCTCGTCGGTATCCGACCTGAACGAGGCCGACTTCTGCCAATGGCTGGTCAAGGAAGTAGGCGTCGCCGCCATTCCGCTGTCGGCCTTTTATGGCGATGGCTTCGATCAGCGTGTGGTGCGCTTTTGCTTTGCCAAAAAGGACGAAACCCTGATCGAAGCGGCCGCACGCTTGCGCAAGCTGTAAATCCGCAGTGAAAGGCAAGACGGCCGAGCAGCTTGCTCGGCCGTCTTGCGATCAGGATCTTGCCTTGATGCCTACCTGCATCGGAGGGGGTGAATTCACACCGCGCCCGACCAAGGCAGGTCAGCGCATATGGCCCAGCCCTCAGTCGTTGGCAACAAAGCCTGAGGCCTCAACTATGGGCTTCCACTGCGCGCGCTGCGTCTGGATGATCTTGCCTGCCTCCGCGCCAGGCAAGCCGTTAATTTCCATACCAGCCACGGCCATCTTCGCGCGCAAGGCCGGATCCTTGACCGCCTCTATGAAGGCTTTCTCAAGACGGCTGACGGTTGCTGCAGGTGTGCCAGTCGGTACGAAGGCCGAGTACCATCCCGAGGCCATGTCGAATCCGGGGATACCGACTTCCTTGAGCGTGGGAACATCAGGTAGCAAAGTCGATCGCTTGGTGCCGGTCACACCCAGGAAACGCAGCTTGCCGGACTTTTGCAGTCCTACCTGGCTGGCAATGGCGTCAATGCCTATGGGCAGCGAGCCACCCATCACATCGGTAACCATCATCGACGCGCCGCGGTAGGCGGTTGGCGTCAGGGGCAGATTCAAGGACTTGCTCATCGCAAGAGTACCAAAATGGATGGCGCCGCCCATCGAAGCCATGCCAAACCCGGCAGTTTCCGGATGCTTGCGCACCCAGCTGACATATTCAGGCATGGTCTTGAACGGCTGGTTGACGCTGGTGGATGCGACCAACGGTACGTCCGCAAGATAGGCCACGGGGATGAAATCCTTGTCGGGATCGTAGCCGGGGCGCGTATAGGTCATAGGAAACAGAACAAAAGGCGGCGCTGGCGAGATCAAAATTGTCTTTCCATCCGGCGGCGCCCGTTTGACCGCTTCAACGGCCAGGCGAGTGGATGCGCCCGTTTTGTTCTCCACCAGAACGACTCCACCCAGCGAAACGCGCAGCTTGTCCGCGATCGAGCGCGCGAGCACATCAAGCGCGCCGCCCGGCGCAAAGCCGATGACGATTCGCGTGGGGGTGTTGTCGGTATCGCTGGCAGCAGCGACGCCGGGGGCTACTGCCGCACACGCAACGGCCAGCATGGCAGTCACTTTGCGCAAGGAGAAAAAACGTTCCATGGATTTGCCTCGATTGGTTTTTATGAAGGGAATGTCAGGACGCTGAGAATTCCAGCTCGGTATCCAGCTCCAGCGGATAGATGGGTCGGCGCAGGTTCTCGAAAGGAAACAGCTTGTAGTCAGAGCTGCACACACCCGGCCCTGCCACCAGCACGATGTGCTGGGCAATGGGACCGAAGCCGGCGCGAAAGTGCTGGCGTGACTTGATCAAAATGTATTTCTTGCGTGCCGGATCGATCCCGGCGTGGGTGAACACCCCCGTGTCAAAAGGCTCCTGCGGCTTCTCGCAAACCATGACCAGGATGCCGCCCATATCCAGAACCGCAGTCCGCCCCAGGCTGAGATGCACGCCGGTGAACATGGGCCCGGTGACCTGGTAGTTGCCATCGGTGATGCATTTCACGCGCCCTGTCAGTGTCAAAGGTTGCCCCTTGAGCTTCATGGCAGGCATGTCGGTCTTGCCGCCCACCTCCAGGCTGATGGTCTGGCCTACGCCTGCCGCTATCATTTGCGCTACAGCACCTGGGTCGCAGAAAGGGCCGGCCACCACATCATCAAGTCCCTGGCGCATCACTTCCGCCAGCACGGCCATCTGGTCCGTAGGCCCGCCTGCACCGCAGTTGTCGCCATGATCCACCAGAACAATCGGCCCACCCTCAAGCATCTTGGCGCTTGCCACCGACTCCGCCATCGGCTCGATGGGATAGACAAAATCGGCGCGCCGCTCCCAGGCCATCTGTGTCAGCTCATCCAGCAACTGCTGCGCCGCCTGCTGCCGTCCGGCATCCGCTACCAGCAGCACGGTCAGCCCGACATGGGGAATGTCCGAAAGTGGAAAGCCGCCAAACACGGAAGCATTGAGCACCTCGCCATCAAGCTCCGCGGCCAGGACACGGTCCATGATGTCCTTCATGGGCTGCTCCCTGGGGGACTGGCGCAGCATGTGGGTGAGCATGGGCAGCGTGCGACTGAGGATGACCGGCTGCACCTCGCCTCGCAGCTTGGCCATCAGCGTGCGTGCGGCACGCACGCCGGTTTCGTAGACGTCTACGTGCGGATAGGTGCAATAGCCGGCAATAGCCGTTGCGTTGCTCACCAGGGCATCGCTGAAATTGGCGTGAAAATCCAGCGCCACCGCAATCGGTATCTCGGGTGCCACAGCCCGTATGCGTCTGAGCAGCTCGCCTTCGGCGTCCGGAAAGCCTTCGGCCACCATTGCGCCATGCAGATCAAGCATCACGGCATCGCATCCCTCACGCACCGCGGACACGATGCGCTCGCTCATGAATTCAAAGGCCTCGGCCGTCACAATCCCGCTGGGCACGGCATTGCCCAACAGCGGCATGACGAACTCGTCACCCTGCCTGCGCACTATGTCGATAAAGGCGGCAGCAGCATTGTTCGTGCCCTCGCAGGAGCGGATGGCATTTTCACCAACCGCAGGTCCATTTGTATCCGAGCCACGGTTAAAGGCCGTGAGCGGCGTGGCAATGGGGGAGAAGGTATTGGTTTCATGCCGCATCAGGGCAATGACAAAGCGCATGTTTATTTCCTTGGCTCGCATGATTTCGCTCGCGTTCAGGAAAATATAGTCCAGGCGCTTCTTAGCCAAAAGCGAATTAATATTGATAGGTGTTGAGCATTTGGTTAACCATCTGAGAATTTCATGCAGTCTGCCGTCCATCCCGTCCAATCGCTTTTGGCACGCCTGAAGCTCCGTCACTTGCGCGTCATTCAGGCGCTGGGAGAACTGCGCACCGCAGCCAGGGTGGCAGAGCATTTCCATGTCAGCCCGGCGGCTGTGTCAAAGACGCTGGCGGAAGTGGAGGAGATTGTGGGCATGCCCCTGTTTGAACGTGGGCACCGGGGAATGCGGCCGACCGAAATTGGCAGGGAAATGCTGGACGGCGCCAGCATCGTCATCAGGCAACTCGGTCGCATGGCGGAGTCGCTGCAAGCCATGAAGGAGGGTACGCAAGGCCAGCTCAGCCTGGCTTTTCGCACGACCTCGGTACACGCCCACGTTGCGCAAGCTATTTGCGCATTCCGCGAGAGCCATCCGAATGTGGACATCACCATCGTGGAAGGCGGAATCCTGGAGCTGATCGATCAGCTCGACGAAGGTGTACTCGATCTGGTGTTTGCCTACGACGATCCGCGCTTTGAACAGGAATCCTTGTGCCGCGCGCCCATGATTGCCGAGCAAGCGCTGCTCGTGGTAGCCAGCGTGAATCACCCCTTGCTCGAGAAAAAGCGGCTTACGGCCAAGGAGTTGGCCGAGCATCCCTGGTGTTTGCCCGTTCAGGGTGGGCGAATGCTCTATCACCTGCAAGCTGCGTTTCGAGCCTTGGGAGAAGCCCCGCCTACAAAAGGCGTGCGGGTCAGCGACGTGTCCATGACGACCCGACTGATGCAGACAGCTGATTTTCTAGCGGTCTATCCGCAACACATCGCGACCCAGCTGGAGCAGGAGGGGTTGGTGCGCGTGCTGCCCTTCAAACTGGACAGAAAAGTCGAGCAGGTTGTTGCCATATGGAATGGCGCCCTGGTGTCGCGCTCCGCCGCAAAAGCCTTTCGCAATTTCATTCTGAGCGGGCAAGCAGCTGTCTAGCTTCTGTCCAGCTCCGCCTGAAAAACAAGCAGCCAAGCGTTATTGCGCAACAAGTCGGACCTACTCATCGGACAAATCTGGAGAGCACCTCCCCAAATCAAGGTACTTCCGTTCAAACGCTTCGGCCCCAACCACCGCCAAGGGCCTTGTACAAGGCCACGCTTTTTTGCAAGCGTTCTTGATGCAGTTGCACGGCCATGTCCTGGGCCTGATACAAAGATCGCTGTACATCAAGCAGCGTCAGCAGCGACTCGGCACCCGCACGGTAGCGGGCTTCTGCCAAGGTCAGCGCCTTGCGGGCCTGCTCCAGCTCTTCGGCCTGCGCCTGCACCCGCGTCTGCGTCCAGGCCAAGCCGTTCAGGGCTGTTTGCACCTCCGCAAACGCTTGAACAATGCTCTGCCTATAGGCAATCAGCAATTCTTCGCGCCTGGCAGCCGTCTGATCTCGACCTGCCGCCAGACGGCCCGCGTCAAAGATAGGGGCGACCAGGCTCGCGCTCAGAGAATACAAAGGGTTGTCGAACACTTTGCGCAGTCTGTCGCTCTCCGAGCCCAGATCCAGCTGCAGGGTCAAGCGCGGCAACATCGCTGCTCTGGCCACCTGCAGATTCGCATCGGCAGCCGCCAGCCGCGCTTCCGCTCTGGCGATGTCAGGTCTGCGGGTCACCATCTCCAGCGGCTGGCCCTGGTCAATCGCGGGCACCTGCAAGGCCGTCAGGCTGGTCTGAGATAGCGGCAGATTCTCCGCTTGGCCCAACCACAAAGCCAGCGCTGTTTGCGCATCCGCCTCTTGCTGCTGCATCGATGCCAGAGCCCGCTGCTGCACCGCCACCAGACCGCGCTGCTGAGCCAACTCCAAGGGAGTGGCCGCACCCCAGCGGCCCCGGGACTCCACCAGTTGCAGCAGGCGCTGTGCGGTTGCGAGGTTGGCTTGCGCAATGCCAATGCGCTCGCGCAAGGCAACCACCTGCAGCCAGGCATCGGCCACCCCGGCAGTGACGGTCAGTTGCACCGTGTCCCGGTCAAACACACTGGCCTGAAGGCCGGATTGGGCTGCATCGCGCAAGGCACGATTGCGCCCCCAGAAGTCCACTTCATAACTGGCAGACAACAAGGCGCCCATGCGATCTGACGCCGTATGCTGGGCACCGTCCAGGCGCCTGTAGCCCGCAGCGTTGAGGCTGCCGGTAAGCTCTGGGAACAAGCCGGCTCTTGCCTGGCGTACGCCGGCAGCGGCCTGGTTCACCCTGGCGACGGCGGCCGCCACATCCCAGCTTTGCTGCCTGGCCATGTCAATCAGGCCTGTCAGCTCTGGGCTGCCAAAACCTTGCCACCAATGCACGCTTGCCTTGTTGGCGCTGACATCTGATGCAAGCTGCCACCGGGCTGGCAACTTCACCACTGCGACTTCCTGTGGAATTTCCTGCCGCACCGCTGGCGCGCTACATGCGGCCAGCATAAGAACCCCCGCTGCAGCGGCAGCCGTCTTGATCATCGCCATCCTCATTCTCCTGCCAGCGCCCGCACCGGGTCCAGGCGCGCTGCCGTCTTGGCAGGCATAAAACCAAACACCAGCCCTGTGATCACGGCGCAGGCAAACGCACCCAGCATGGCTTTCACGGAAAAGACCATGGGCACATCGGCCAGGATCAGCACCACACCGATCACCAGGCCGGCAAGCAGCCCTGCGCTTCCACCCACTAGCGTCACCAAACTGGCCTCCGTCAGAAACTGGCGCAGGATGTCGCGCTGGCGTGCGCCCACAGCCATGCGAATTCCTATCTCGCGCGTGCGCTCCTTGACGGTCATCAGCATCACATTCATCACGCCTATGCCGCCCACCACCAGAGAAACGGCAGCGATCAGGCCCAGCATCATGGTCATGCTCTTGCGCGTGGCGACTTCCGCCTGAATGCGCGCTGCAGCATTGCCAATACCGAAATCTTCGCGGCCTCCATGCCGGGCCAGCAGCAGCTGGTGCATCGCCGTCTCGGCCTCGTTCACCTGGGCCGACGACATGGCTTCCACCACCACATAGTCGGGCTGGGTCTGGCTTTGGTAGACACGCGCCCGCCCGGCTCGGTAGGGGATGAACACCATATCGTCGTAATCCTGTGCCCCGGACTCTGCGCCGCGCTCGCTCATGACGCCAATCACTTCAAAGGCGGAGTTGCCGATGATGAGCTGCAGACCCAAGGGATTGGGTGTATCGGGGAAAAAATGCCGCCAGGCCTTGTGGCCCAACACCACCAGCGGCGCCAAGTCATGGTCTTCGGCATCGGTGTAAAAGCGACCCTGGGCCACACTCCAGTGGTGCGCGGCCGGCATCTCATGACTGGCCGCAAACACATAGATCTGCTTGTCGGCACTGCCATAGCGCACCGTCACTGGGTCCCCTATCACCGGCAGCACCCGGCGAATTTCCGGCAACTCGCGCACCGCTTGTAAATCCTCTGCGCTCAACTCTCCCGCTGGACCTCCCGTGGCGGGGGGCTTGCTTCCTATGTAGAGAATCGACGTTCCCATGGTGCCCATGCGCTCCAAGACCTGGCGTCGAGCACCTTCGCCAATGGCCAGCATCACGATCACCGAGGCCACGCCAATCACAATGCCCAGCAAGGTCAGGCTGGTGCGGGCACGGTTGCTGCGCATTCCGCGCCAGGCACTGCGGCAGGCTTCCTGCATATCGGCCCACCAACTCCGGGCGTTCGCAATCGAAGCCAAAGGCGGGGCCGCCCCTGCAACAGGCAAAGGCAAGACCGGCTGGAGTTCGGCTTGCGCGGCTGGCTGCCGTTCTGCACCCTGAGGCTGGGCTGCGCTATCGCTCACAATGCTGCCGTCACGGATTTCAATCACCCGCCGCGCCTGTGCGGCCACCGCCCTGTCGTGGGTAATCAGGATGATAGTGTGCCCGGCATCGGCCAGCTCGCTGAGCAAAGCCATGACTTGTGCTCCGCTATGCGAATCCAGCGCACCCGTGGGTTCATCGGCCAGGATGATACGGCCGCCGTTCATCAGCGCGCGGGCGATGGAGACGCGCTGCTGCTGCCCACCCGAGAGCTGATGGGGCCGGTTGTCCATGCGCTCGCCAAGACCCAGCCGCTCCAGCAATTCCTGGGCGCGCTGTGCACGCTCGACCTGGGACAGGCCTGCATAGATGGCCGGCATTTCCACGTTCTCGCGCGCCGTCTCGCTGGCGATCAGGTGATAGCCCTGGAACACAAAGCCAAAAGCCTCACGGCGCAACCAGGCCAGCGCATCGGCGTCAAGGCCGTCCACATCCTGGCCCTGAAAACAATAGGTCCCGCTGCTGGGTCTATCCAGACAGCCCAGAATATTCATCAGCGTGGACTTGCCCGAGCCCGAGCTACCTACCACGGCCACGAACTCTCCGGCCCGGATCTCAAGGTTGACTCCACGCAAGACCGTGACTTCGGGCTGACCACTCTCTGCGCCGCCATAGTGCTTGCAAATGCCGCGCAAGCCAATCAGGGGTGGGCCGCTCTCAGGCTCTGTACTCACCACTTGCGCGACTTTGACCTCATCGGCTACCGGCTCTGCAAGAACACTCACCATTGCAGCCACCGCAGTCCGCCTTCGCTGGTGGCTTCAGCCGTCACCACCTTGTCACCTTCAAGCAGACCATCAAGCACCTGCACCTGATGGCGGCTTCGCACGCCGGTGCGCACGTTTTTCAACTGCGGCTTGCCGTCGGCACCCAGCACGCGCACGGCATGGCCATCTTGTTGCGCCGTCGCCTGCAATGCCATCAACGGTATCGTCAATGCCTGCTTGGCATGTGCTGTGACGAAAACAACTTGGGCCGTCATCTGCGGCATCAACTCGGCATCAAGATTGTCCACATCAAACAGCACCGTATACGCCACCGCCTTGGTGACGGGCGCAGGCACGGCAGCCGATCCACCTGCGGCGGCTGCACTGGCCGAAGGTGCGGGCAAGACCTGACGCACCTGACTGGTCCAGCGGCGTGGCTTGTCCTGGCCCGCACTTCCCAGCGTGGTGAAGTAGACCGCCATGCCATCCTTGACGCGGCGCACATCGGCCTCGGACACATCGGTCCAGACCGTCATCGCGCTCAGGTCGGCAATTCTCAAGATGTTGGGCGTCTGATAGGTGGCGTTCAAGGTCTGACCTTCGCGCGCATCCAGTGACACCACCGTCCCCGCCATAGGGGCATAAATGCGGGTGTAGCCCAGCCTGGCCTCATCGGCCTTCAAGCTCGCCTGGGTCTTGTCTATTTGCGCCTTGAGATGCTCAATTCGTGCGGCCGCCCCTGCCAGCTGAGCTTCTGCGGACTGCACATCTTCTTCGCGTGTAGCTGCCTCGCGTGCCATCTGCTGCTGGCGATTCCATTGCTGTCGCGCCAAGCGGTGCTGGGCCTGCTGCTCGGCCAACTGGGCACGCAGCCCAGCAAGCGAAGCCCGGCCGGCATCCACCGTTGCGCGCTGCACGCTGGGATCGATCTCCACCAGCAAAGCACCTTTTTCCACCTGAGCACCAGGCGCCACCAGCAGCCGCGTGATCTGCCCCGAGACCTGCGCCCCCACATCCACATAGCGTCGGGGTTGCAATATACCTATGGCCGTGACCGTGGCCTCCACATCGGCGCGTGTCACCACGGCGCTCTGGTACTCGGTGCGGGGACGACTGGCCCACCATAAAGCACTACCAAGTCCACCAACCACCATCAGGGCAAGCACGCCCCAGCGTTTAACTCCACCAAGCTGCATCAACGTAGCGCTTTCCAGAAAATAACAAAACCGCAGCTTGGCAACGCGCGCTGCGGCCCAAGCTGCACACGGAGTGCCCTCGGCGTATACAGACGAATCTGTTCAACGCTGAAGACCTCTGAGCGGCTGTTTGACATTCAAAACATCAAGGACCAGAGACAGCTGCCTATGCCCAGCACAGCAGCCGCCATGGCAGCACGAGCCAACCAGCGGGCAGACACTGCCAGCCACCCGGCCGTCAGCAAGGCACCCAGGCTCCAGAAGCCCAGAACCACCACCGTGCTGACGGAAGCACTCCAACCCGACACGACAGGCACCCAGGTTCCCGCCAAAAGCAGCACACCTGCACAGCGCCACAGCCGACGCTGTGCAGCAGGAACCTCATCCAACGCCGTCCACTGCGCGTAATGGCGATCCATGGCAAAAGCCAGCGCTGTCATGCCGGCAAACGACAGCGCCCAGGCTTGCAGAGATGCAGACAACATGCTCATACGGCCTCCTCTTCTTGCACGGCGTTACTGGGCCTGTGCGCAGGGGATGGGGAAACACCGGCAGGTGCATACGGCGGCGCACTGGATTGCGGCTTTTGCTGGCGCCTGCTCTTCACCACCGGGGCGCGCAGCAAGCCGTGCAGCACCCAGGCCGCGGCAAGACCCACGCCAAACACAAACAACTCCACGCCTGCGCTTTCCCAGTCGCCAGCCTGGAAATACGAGCCCATATGCTCACCCGTGCTCCAGAAGCTAAGCAGTGGCAGCAGCAGGCACAACAGCGAGAGCACGGCCATTTGCTCTCTCCAGGCCGCTGCGGGCGCGCGCAGCAGGGCATGGGCCAAAGTCAGTAGCCACAGCGCAAAGAACACGCCCAGCTCCCAATCGTCGCGGTGCGGCAAGCCCAGAGGCACTAGACGATTGCCCCACAAGAAACCCACACAGGCGATGACCAGCCCGGCGATGGCGGTCACATTGAGTCCCTCGACCAAGCGGTAGACCCTGGCTGTTGCATTGCCAAACTCGCCCAGGTGCTTGGCGCGGCGCTTGACCACGAACAAGATGGCGCCCGTAGCCATCATGGCGCTGCCCGCCAGACCGCAGATGAAGTACACCCACTTGAGGGCCAGACCTCCGAAGCTTGCCATATGCAAGCTGCCCATCACCGATTGCGTCAGCAAAGCCGCGCCACCATCCACCCCGCCCGGTTGGCGCAGCTGCAGCAGCTCACCTGTGGCGGCGGAAAACATGGCCAGACCGCTGCTAGGACTCAGGCGCTGGCGCAGCTCGTCAGCATCGTTCCATCCATACACGCCGATGCGGGCCGAAGCATCTCCCGGGTAATCAATCACCACGGCTCGAACAGGCTGGCCCATCAACGTCTGGCCACGTAAAACAAAGGGTTCCAGATCAGGCACAGCCATGGCCTTACCTGAGCGCTGCGGCTTGCCGGGCTCGTTGAGCGCCGTCTGAAAGGCCTTCGTACCTTCGCTGCTCGCGCCAAAATAGGTGGCAATGCCGGCCGGCATAAAGGTCAGGCCGGAGATCGCAATTCCCGTATAGGCAATCATGAGCTGGAACGGCAGCGTCAACACGGCCACGGCATTGTGGGCATCAAGCCAGCTGCGCTGGCCCTTGTGCGCACGGAAAGTGAAGAAGTCCTTGAAAATCCGCCTATGAGTGATCACCCCGCTGACCAGGGCGACCAGCATGGCCAGGGCTGCAATTCCCACGATCCACAAGCCGATCTGACCGGCATGGAGTTCATAGTGAAAATCCACAAAGTGATGCCCGCCCTGGGTCTGGCGCGCCGGCGCCGGTTCTGACCCTTGCAGTGATGCTCCGGTCAGAGGATCCAGTTTGACAGCCGCATACTGGCCTTTGGCATCAAACCAGTACACGCGCAACTCCCCTGCCCCTTTGGCGTCGGCGGGCCACAGCTCCCACATGCCAGCACCTGGGTGCTGCCGCTCCATATAGGCCGTCGCCCAGCCCAAGCGCTGGCCCAAAGTTGCCACCGGACCAGCAGAGCCAGCCTGATCAAGCAAGGCCGCAGCCTCCTCGGCATGGTGCTCGGGAGTCATCCAATGGGTAATCGGCTCTTCAAAGACCGCCAGAGTCCCGGTCAGAAACACGGCATACAACAGCCAGGAAAACCACAGGCCACACCAGGTGTGCAGCCAGGCTTGGGCCTGACGAAAGCCGCCCTGCCCGGCACCAAAAGCTTTTTTTTGCTGCGCCATGGGTCAGCCTCTCACAGCAGTAAGCAACGCCGCTGCGCTCAGCAGCACCACCGTCGCCCCGCCCAGCACAGCCCATACCCGACGAGGTGCCACCGGCGAGAAAGCCCAGATCACAGCGGCTACATACCATAGCCAACTCGATTGCACGCCGCCAAGAACGGCTTCCACGCGAGCAGCGCCCAGAGCTCCGCACATCACCACCCAGGCGCTGGCGAGCGCATAGCCCCCCAAGACCGCGGCAGCGAGGCGCGAAATCAAACTCAAGCCCGAATGCTTTTCAGCAGATTGATCCATCTCGCACACCTAATCAGAAGCGACCCTTGAGGGACACGGTCACCGTGCGCTTTTCGCCATAGAAGTTTCCGTAGCCCGCATAACCCACGGTGCTGTAGTAAGTCTTGTCGAACAGATTGCCCACATTCATGGCCACGCTCCAGTCCTTGTTGATGGCGTAGCCCACCCGTGCCGACCAAACGGCATAGCCAGGCGAAGTGAAGTTGTAAGGCGTCCAGGCACCGTCATAACGACCGGTGCTCGGGTTGTAGGCACTGATGCCCGAAGCCCTGAAGTTGGAGCCTTGCGCCACCACGCCGCCGCCCAGGCTCCAGCCGCGCAGTGCGCCGCTCATGCGGTAGTCCGCCCAGGCCTTGAACAGATGCCGTGGAGTCACGGTGCTGAACTGAGCGTTGTCCTTGCGCCGGTCTTGGTTGCTGTTGTAGGTATAGCCCACAGCCACCTGGAAATTGGGAGTGATGCGCCCGGTCATCTCCAGATCAAGACCCTGACTCAGTTGATAGCCGTCACGAAAATAGCAGCAACCGCCGCGCCAGTCCGTTTGCGGATAGGCCGGGTCATAGACGGCCTGGCCCCTCTTCTCGGTACGGAACAGCGCGGCACTGGCCATCAGGTCCTTGTTCAGTTCTCCCTTGATGCCCAGCTCATAGGTACGCCCACGGACAGGATCCAGGGGTGAGCCTGGCAAAGGTGCCGAAAATTTTCCGGCCTGTGATTGATAGATTTCTGCCGTGCTGGCATACAGGCTGGCCGACTTGGAAAGCTCATAGACCAGTCCGGCATAGGGAACGAACACATTGGATTCACGACTCTTCGAGGTCAGAGAACCGTCCATGTCATGCTGCGTGTTCCTGTCCTGCAGCACATAGCGGCCGCCCAGAATCACGGCCCAGCGGTCTATGGGTCTGAGTCGTACCGAACCATAGAAGCCGGATTTCTGCGCCTGAGTCTGGGAACCATTGGCCCACTCGCCCAGCGGATAGCCCGGATCTGCCGGAGGAATCCGGTTGAACACATCGGCTGGCCCGATTCTGGGCCACAGGCTGCGATAGAAGTTGCTGGAGCGGTGCTGATCGAAGCCCAGGATCACATCGTGGCGCTGGCCAAATGCGTCAAAGCCGCCTTGAAGATTGATGTCGAAACTGGTCTCGCGCTCGCGCGACTTGGCCTGATGTATCCACCAGTCCGTACCCAACAGGGTGCCGGGTTCCGGAGCACTTTCAATTTCGGCCGCATTGATGCCTTCATTGAAGCGCGTATGCCTCAGCTGTGTCTTGAGCAACCACTCGGCATTGAGCTGGTGCTCAAGCTTGGCAAACACCGTGGTGTTTTCTCGATTGATCCAATTCCAGGGCGCGCCAAAGTTGGTGTTGCGCGGAAAACCGATATCGGTGCCGTCCGCATAACGCGGCAGGCTGGCATTGAAGCCGGTGTTGCGATCTTTTTGGTAGCTGGCGCCCAGCGTTGCAATGGTGCTGGAGGTCAGATCGAACTCCAACGCGCCATACAGCATCTGACGTTTGAGTTTGGAGGGTTCCGCCATTTCACGGCGATCATGGTTGGCCGCAACAAAGCGCCCTCTCACGCTACCGGACTGGTTCAACGCCCCGGTGGTATCGATCTCTGCACGATAGTTGTTCAAAGTCCCGCCGGAAAGCAGCATCTGCGTCTGACGCTGGGCAAGCGGCCTCTTGTAAGTGAAATTGAGAACACCACCGGCTTCTCCGGCACCGAACATGCCATCGGCACCGCGCAGCAGACTCACGCTGTCGAATTGCGCCATGTCCAGATTACGGTTGCCCGAGCGTGTAGAGCCTGCAGCGCCGCCATCAAATCGCATATTCGAGATCGACATGCCGCGCGACAGGTAAGTGGTATCGAGCCAGGTCTCCTCACGCGTCACCCCGGTCGTGTAGTTCATCACGTCATCCAGGGTTCGCATGGCCTGGTCATCCATGCGCTGGCGGGTGACAACGGTCACCGACTGCGGAATTTCGCGCAAGGACTGAGCCGTCTTGCCGACCTCGACGCCCTGGGGAATATAGGAATCGACAGCTTCCCCATACACGCTGGGGGCGGCCTTCTCGGTGACCGTGACCTCCGCCAAAGTGGAAGCAGTTTCAGCTGAAGATCCGCTTTGCGCGAAGCTGACGTGGGGAAGAAGGCAAACCAGGCCTGCTGCAACAGCAGTGCTGCGAAACGAAAATGGCAAAGCCCCGCTGGCGGGACGGTACGAACGATCTAGCATGAGCAATTCAGGTGCGAACCATGGGAGGCCCTCGACAGAGATCGCTTTTGGATCACTTCGAGAGGCAGTGAATGCTGTGGCTAGATCGGAAGAAACCGCGTGCGGGCTAGCAGCCTACAAGATAAAGAATGATTCTCACTTGCATTTACTACAATTGTAAAGCAAGCGTAAAGAAATTTCCATGTGATGGCAGAGCTTCAGGTCTTGTCCGACAACGCAGGCACTTTTGAGCGGCGCGAATCAACGCCAGTAGCGCGCCATGTCTGCCGCCTGACAGCGCCTCTTTGCTAGAGCTTAGGGAGCAGCCCCAAGCTCCAACACCAGGGCTGAGGCCCCGGGTGCTACCACCAAAGCGGGACTGTAGACATCGCCACTCTTGGGCATAGCCTGGCCGTCAAGCGACAGCCGCGCCTGCACTCGCAGCGCAGCAAAAGCCGACAGATCGACGGACGGATCGAGGAGATTTTCAGGGCCCAATGTGAAATGCGTGGGCAAAGCCTTAGCAGGCAGGCGCAGCACTGCCACCGGTCGAGGATGGCCGTCGGCACGCACCACCACAAAGACCTGGGCCTGCGTGTCCTGAATCTGCGCGGCCTGAGCTGTCTGTCCAGCAGACCAGCGCAGCTCGCCACTGAGTCGGCTCGGCGATGCCTCTGGAATCTTGGCCTTGGCTGCCACCGACCGCCCGCCTTCCGGCGACAAGGTTTCCAGCCTGAGCAAATCGTCCTGCACACGCAACGCCAAATCAGAGCCCGGCTCCAGCAGGGCCAGCAAAGCCTGCCAGTGCTTGCGTGCCTGCCCCAGCTCACCAAGACGCAGGGCCGCACTACCCGCCAGAGCCAAGGCCTTGGGCTGACTTGGTTGCAGCTTCAGCGCGTGGGCAATGGCCTGGCCTGCATCTCCATCCAGGCTGCCGCCACGCGCAGAAGCCAAGGCATCGGCCATATCGGCCCACAGCATGGCCTGGACTTCTGCATCCATCTGGCTGCGCTGCGCCTCTTGCACGGCCTGGCGCCAGGCCTTGGCCGCGTCGTCGTAGCGCTCCAGAGTTTCATAGGAGCGGGCCAGCATCACCCAGGCGGGCAGATTCTGCGGCTGCTCTTGCAGACGGCGGGCCAGTCCATCCACCATGGCTTGCACCTGATCATTTTGCCCATCGTGCGCATCGGGCTGCTCCTGTGTCAGCCGGGCTGCGGCCTGCGGATCACCCACCTGCAAATACAGCGCAAATGCAGCCACCGGCAGCAGCACGGCCAGCGCCAGGGCGCTGCCACGCTTGACCCAGGGGCTCTGGCGCCAGGCGGCCGATCGTTTGGGCCTTTCGAGCTCGTTCAGCAAGCGGCGCTGCAACTCTTCCACGGCCTGGGCATGATCGGTCTCGCTCAGGCGCGATCCCTGCCGTTCCTGCTCCAGCTCGGCCAGTTGGGCCTGGTACAGGCGTCGCAGCATTGCCTCATCACGCTCGGCTGGAGCCGGTGCCGTCTCTGTCAGCAGCGGCGGCAGCAATACCGCTAAACTCATCAGCATCAAAGCAATGGCTCCCAGCCACAACCAGTGCATGGCAGTCATGCTTGCCCCTCTTTCTTACCATCATCCGGCATTTCTTCATCCAGCCATTGCCGGGCTCTCTGACGTTGAGCCTGGGTGAGCGGCGCATTCTCGGGGCGACCACGGCGCAAGGTGCGCCGCAGCAGCCAAAATCCGCCCAATGCCGCAACAAAAGGACCGCACCACAGCAGCCAGGTAGACGGTTTCCAAGGCGGGTTGTAGCGCACAAAAGCGCCGTAACGCTGCTCAAAAAATGCGATCACCTCGGCATTGCTATGACCTTGCTCAAGCTGGGTACGAATCTCGCGGCGCATGTCCTGAGCCATGGGCGCCCGTGATTCGGCCACGGTCTGGTTCTGACAGACAACACAGCGCAGTTGCGCAGCCAGCGCCATTTCCCGATCCTGCAGGTCCTGTGACGCCTGAGCCTGGGTGCAGGCCCAGGCCACGGCTGCGGCCACCAGCCATTCACGAAGCCTCATTTCACACTCCTGATCGCGGGCAGCAGATGATCACGCCAGACCTCAGGCGTCACCGGCCCCGTATGGCGAAAACGCACCCGGCCCTGGCCGTCGATGACAAAGGTTTCGGGCACGCCCTGTATACCGAAATCCATGCCCACGCGACCATCGGCATCCACTGCCGAAGCTCGGTAAGGGTTGCCGGCCACGCGCAGCAGCGCGCGGGCCTTGTCGGGCTGGTCCTTGTAGTTCAGGCCATAAACCGACACCTGGTCCTGCTGAGAAAGCGCCAGCAGCACGGGCAGTTCTTGACGGCAAGGCGCACACCACGAGGCCCAGACATTGAGCAACCAGACCTGGCCGCGCATGGAGTCCAGCTCCAGACGCTGCCCGGGATCTTCAAGCAGAGGCAAAGCGATGGCCGGCGCCGGCCGATCCAGCAAGGCAGACGGCAAGGCCCGGGGATCGCGCTGCAAGCCCAGGCCCAGCATGACTGCCAGCCCCAGGAAAATCGCCAGTGGCAGGACAAAACGCATCAGGCGGCCCCTTGCAATGCAGTGCTACTCAGTTGGCTGTGCGTGCGACGCGAGCTCATGCGAAAACGCCTATCCATCAGGCTCAACCCCGCCCCCAAAGCCATCATCAGCGTGCCAATCCACACCCAATCCATGAAAGGCTTGATCTGCAGACGCACGCTCCAGCGCAAGCCTTGGTCGTCGAGCGGCTCACCCAGTGCGACGAAGACATCGCGCGTCCAACCACTGTCGATAGCGGCCTGACTCAGTGCCATGCCCTGGGCGCGATAGACGCGCTTTTCTGGCAGCATGATCCACGCGGCTTGCCCCGGTTTGCCGACGCTAAATTGCGCTCGCTGAGCGTCGTAGTTGGGGCCGGCAACCGGTCCCAGACTGTCAAAGCGAAACTGATAGCCACCAAGCTCGACGGTTTCACCTTGTGCCATTGTGGTCTCGTGCCGGCTTTCAACGCCATCGGCCAGACAGACGGCCAACACGAAAACGCCCACACCCGCATGCGCCATCAACATGCCCCACCAGCCCCAGTTCTGGCGTGCCAGACGCTGGCCTAACTGGCCTTTCTCCAGCCCTTGGAAAAGACGCTGCCAGAGATGAACCAGGGTGCTAAGCAGACACCACAGCCCCAGCGTCAAACCCAGCAAGGTCGCAGGCGACAGTTGCAGCCCCCACCAGCCGCTGCTCAGCGCAAGCACCAGTGCGCAGGCCGCACTCATCACCACGGCCATGCGCAGACGGCGCCACAGCTCACCAGAGGAGTTGCTTTTCCAGCGTGCCGCCGTGCCCACGCCCATCAGCGCCAAAGCCGGCAGCACCAGAGGCAGGAACACGGCTTCAAAGTAAGGAGGCCCCACGGAAATTTTCTCGCCGCTCAGCACATCGAGCGCCAGCGGATACAAGGTGCCGATCAGCACGGCCAGCGCGGCGGCGCTGAACAGCACGTTGTTGATCAGCAGAAAACTCTCGCGCGAGAGCATGGAAAATTGCCCTGAACCACGCCCAAGTTCAGGGGCACGCCAGGCAAACAGCCACAGCGAGCTGCCCACCACGGCCACGATGAAACAGAGGATGTAAAGCCCTCGCCCAGGGTCCACGGCAAAAGCGTGCACCGAGGTCAGCACACCGGAGCGCACGAGGAAAGTGCCCAGCAGACACAAAGAGAAGGCACAGATGGCCAGCAGCGCCGACCAGCTGCGGAAAGCGCCACGCTGATCGGTGACTATCAGCGAATGCACCAAGGCCGTCCCCATCAGCCAGGGCATGAACGAGGCGTTCTCCACCGGGTCCCAGAACCACCAGCCTCCCCAGCCAAGCACGTAATAGGCCCAAGCGCTGCCCAGCAAAATGCCCAGGGTCAGAAAGCCCCAGGCTGCCAGCGTCCACGAACGCGACCAGCGCGCCCAAGCGGCACCCAGCTCGCCAGAGATCAACGCTGCCAATGCAAAGGCAAACGGCACGGCAAAGCCCACATAACCCATGTAGAGCAAAGGCGGGTGCAGCACCATGCCGGGGTCCTGCAGCAAAGGGTTCAGATCCTTACCCTCGGGAGCCGCCGGCACCAGACGGGTGAACGGGTTGGAGAGAAACAGCAAAAACAATAGCAGGCCTACGCTGATCCAGCCCAGCACCGCCAGTACGCGGGCCACAAAAGCCGGTGGCAGATCGCGGCTACGCCAGGCCACGGCCAGAGTCCAGCCAGACAGCATCAGCTGCCACAGCAGCATGGAGCCTTCATGCCCGCCCCAGAACGCCGCCAGCTTATAAGCCATGGGCAGATCGCTGTGCGAATTGGCCGCCACATACAGCACGGAAAAATCGCCTTGCCAAAAGCACCAGAACAGGCTGGCAGCCGAGAGCACGCACAGCAGGCATTGCAAAGCGGCAGCCGGTCTGGCCAGACGCACCCAGCTGCTCAAGCCCCAATGAGCTCCAGCCAGGGGTAGAACGGCCTGCAAGGCTGCGACAACCAAAGCCAGCACGAGGGCAAATACACCAAGCTCCGCAATCATGGCCGCCCTCCTTTTTCTGCCGCCTTGTCAGCCGCACTCTTGAGCGCGTGGGCGGCCTCAGGCGGCATATAGTTCTCATCGTGCTTGGCCAGCACTTCGGTGGCATGAAAATACCCTTCTGACTGAAGCTTGCCCGAGACCACCACGCCCTTGCCTTCGCGAAACAGATCGGGCAGCAGACCGCGATACTGCACGGGAACGCGCTGCACCTCGTCAGTAACCACAAACTTCAGCAGCAACCCGTCTGCGCTGCGCTGCAAGGAACCCTGCTCCACCAGTCCGCCAAGACGAAAAGCCGCCCCGTGCGGCACGGAACCAGACTGAACCTGGCTCGGGCTATAGAAGAACATCACATTGGAGTTGAGCGCACGCAACACCAGGGCAACGGCGGACGACACCAGAACCAGCCCGGCAAGCACCCACAACAGACGACGCTGACGTGGCTTCATGGACGCTCCTTGGATTCGAGCGCGTCAAGCGAATCGCGACGGGCGCGGCCGCTGCGGCGGTACAGGCAAACCAGTTCAAGGCCTATGGCCGCAATGCTCACCCCATAGGCCAGCGCGATGAAAAATGCATGGTCCTGCATTACAGATGCTCCTCACGGCTGCGTTCCAGAATCAAGGCCCGGGTTCGCACCAGGGCCACGGCCAGCGTATAAGCCCAGCAGGCCAGAGCCATCAGCAACATTCCGGCCAGCATGGTGTAGGTCATGCTGGGCGCCGCATCCATGCGGATGCTTGCCCCCTGGTGCAAGGTGCTCCACCACTGGACGGAGAAATAAATGATGGGAATATTGACCACTCCGGCCAATAGCACGATGGCACCGGCACCGTCGGCACGGCGCGTATCCTCTATGGCCGAGACCATGCCTATATACCCAAGGTACAGGAACAGCAAGATCAGCTCCGAAGTCAGTCTGGCATCCCACACCCACCATGCGCCCCAGGTGGGCTTGCCCCAGGCGGCCCCCGTCCACAAGGCGATGGCTGTGAACAGCGCACCGGTGGGCGCCAGGGCACGGGCCAGCAAAGGCGACAGGCGCGTGCCGTAAATCAGTCCTAAAGCCGCATGAGCGGCGGCCACAAGATAGATAAACATGGACATCCAGGCTGCAGGAACGTGCAGAAAGATGATGCGGTACACCTCACCCTGCTGACTATCGGTAGGAGCCAGTGCAAACCCGACCCATAGGCCAGTGGCTGCCAGCAAGGCAGCCAAAACGGCCATCCAGGGCCAGACCCGGCCCGCCCAGTGGTAGAAAACCGGTGGCGAGGCCAGTTGACGCCATCGGCCGCCACGGCTGCTAGCGGCAGATGGCGACGACGATTTGGAAATCAGGGAATTCATATCACTCCAGCGCCAGACGCAAAGCGCCTGCTATGGCCCAGGGGCCGGCCAGAATCGCCAAACATAGCCAGGCGCCCAGCAAATTGAGGGCAGGCGCGGCGCTCAACCCCTGCTGGGCCTGGGCCACGGCGTGGCTGCCGAAGATCAGAACGGGAATGCTCAGCGGCAGCACCAGCAAAGCCAGCAACATCTGCCCTCGCACGCCCAGCGTCAACGCAGCGCCCAGAGCAGCCAGCAGACACAGGCTGGGCATTCCCAGCGCCAGCGAGGCCAGCAAAATGGCAATCACATCGCCATCCAGGCCATATTGCCAGCCAAGCAAGGGAGCAACCAGCAGCAATGGCACCACGCACAGCAAGCAATGCGTGGCCACTTTGATACCTACCAACAAGGGTAAAGCTGCAGGTGCCAGCAGCCACTGCTCGAGTGAGCCATCGGCCATATCGCTCTCAAACAGGCGGTGCTGGCCCAGCAGCACGGCCAGCAAGGCTGCCACCCACACCATGCCCGGGGCGATCTGCTTGAGCAAAGCCGTATCAGGCCCCAAAGCCAGCGGAAAGAGGCTACCCACCAACACGAAAAAGAACAAGCCCCCCAGAACATCGGCAGGCCTTCGGGCGGCCAGTTTCAACTCTCTTGCGCAAACAGCTCTCAGCAAACAGCCTCCTGCACATTCTTTGCAGTGGCTTGCACCGGCGAGGAAAGATCCAGTATCGACATGGCGGATGCCGGCAATATCAGGTTGCGATGCGATGCCACCACCGCCATACCGCCTCCTGCCAGATGCTGCTCCAACGCCTGGCCCAGATATTGTTCGCCCTGCATGTCAAGGCAGTTGTCGGGCTCGTCCAGCAGCCACAGCGGACGCTGACTCAGCAATACCCGCGCCAGGCCTAGACGCCTGCGCTGCCCCTGCGACAAGCGACCAAAGGGCCGCGATGCCACATCATTCAGCGTCAAAGCCTGAAGGACCGTCTGCACCGCCTTCTTATCCCATGGCACGGCCATCAACTGCAGCGAAAAACGCAGATTCTCCAGCCCGGTCAGGGTATCGCTCATTCCAGCCTGATGCCCCATATAGGCCAGTTGCCCCTGGTAAGCGGCATCTGCTGCGCGCACCTCCTTGCCGCCCCAGTGCAGGCGGCCCGCACGCCAGGGCAGCAGACCGGCCAGACAACGCAGCAGGCTGCTCTTGCCGGCACCGTTATGACCTCTCAGCATCAGCAACTGACCGGACTCCAGTTCCAGACTTCGGTCACGAAACAGTACCCGGCCGCCGCGTATGCAGCCCAGGCTGGAAACCGAAAGAGAGCGCGAGAGGCGCGGGCAAGTGACCGCGTCAAAACCTTGCATGCCGTTACTGAGCCAAGGCGAGCGGTGACCCAGGCACCTTTTGACCGGGCGAATCGCTGGGACCTTGGCCGGGGGGAATATGGGGCAGCTTATGGGCAATACCCTTGTGGCAGTCGATACAGGTTTTTTCCTTGCTGGCCAGATAGGTGTTGTGCATGTTCTGGGCACGCAGGCTCTGGCGCGTCATGTCCATGGAGTCATAGTTATGGCAGTTACGGCACTCCAGTGAGTCATTGGCCTTCAGGCGCGCCCATTCATGCTGCGCCAGCTCCAGCCGCTTGGCCTGGAATTTTTCAGGCGTGTCTATGGTGCCGAAGATCTTGCCCCAGACCTCTTTGGAGGCCTGCATCTTGCGGGCAATCTTGTCGGTCCAATCGTGCGGAACATGGCAGTCGGAACACACGGCGCGCACGCCAGAGCGATTGGTGTAGTGGATCGTGCTCTTGAGTTCGGCAAACACGTTTTCCCGCATTTCATGGCAACCGGTACAGAATTTCTCCGTATTGGTCAGCTCCATGGCGGTATTGAATGCACCCCAGAACAAAATGCCGCCAACAAAGCCGCCTATGGTCAGAAAGCCCAGACTGAAATGCACACTGGGGCGACGGATCACCGCCCAGTAGCGCTTGAGAAGTGTCAACATAAAGGGACCTCGTGCGCCGCAGCGTCAGTTTTTCTTGGATGCCTTGCCCGACTGGGCCTGCATGGCCTTGAGGATCACGGTGTCCACATCCTCGAAGGTATTGCTGACCAGGGGGCGCACGGCATCCTGGGCCACATGGCACTGCTGACAGAAATAGCGCCGCGTGGACACCTGGCCCAGCATGCGGCCATCACGATCCATATAGTGCGTCACCGATACCGGTATGGCCTGGGAAATCTCGGCCTTGGTACGTGAGTGGCAATCCATGCACTTATTGAAATTCTTGTCCACCTGATAGCCGTCCACACGATGCGGAATCGTGGGCGGCTGCCAGGTGTAGTTGCGCGTGCGACGCACATCGTCATTGATGGCATTGCCCAGCACCGGCGGCTTGGTGGCTTGCATGATGGGCGTGGTTCCGCGCGCCGCATCGTAGAACGTCTCGGCAACAGCAGATGGACCCCAGGCCATGCCCGTGCACAGCATCAGGGGCACGACCAAAGCACGAACGAAATGACGGATGAAATTCATGACCCACACTCCTTTCGTCACACCTTGGTGATCTTCACGGCACACTTCTTGAAGTCCGTCTGCAGCGAGATCGGATCGGTTGCATCCAGTGTCACCTTGTTGATCAGCTGACTGGCATCGAACCAAGGTACATAGACCAGGCCACGCGGCGGCTTGTTGCGGCCCCGGGTTTCGACACGGGTACGCATGGAGCCACGCCGTGAAGCCACTTCCACCTGACTGCCCCGGCGCAAGCCCATGGCCTTGGCATCGTCGGGATGCATATAGCACAGCGCATTGGGTACGGCACGGTGCAGCTCGGGTACGCGCCGGGTCATGGAGCCCGAGTGCCAATGCTCAAGCACCCGGCCCGTGGAGAGCCAGAACGGATAGTCCTTGTCAGGTGCTTCCGCGGCTGGCTCGTAGGGTAGAGCAAAGATGTTGGCCTTGCCGTCAGGGTTGCCGTAGAACTGGTACTCAGTGCCCGGCTTCACATACGGATCCGTGCCTTCACGGTAGCGCCAGCGGGTCTCCTTGCCGTTGACCACCGGCCAGCGCAAACCACGCACCTTGTGATATTCGTCGAACGGTGCCAGATCGTGGCCGTGGCCGCGACCGAAGGTGGCGTATTCCTCGAACAGGCCTTTTTGCACATAAAAGCCGAACTGCTTGGCCTCATCGTTCTCATAGGCCGGGTCCATTTCGGCCAGAGCAAACTTGTCCACCTGACCGTTGCGATACAGCACATCGAACAAGGTCTTGCCACGCAACTGGGGCTTCTTGGCCAGCAGTTCCTCGGGCCAGACTTCCTCGACCTTGAAACGCTTGGCAAATTCCATCAGCTGCCACAGGTCGGAGCGGCATTCGCCAGGTGCTTTCACCAATTGATGCCAGAAGTGCGTGCGACGCTCGGCATTGCCATAAGCGCCCTCTTTTTCCACCCACATGGCCGTAGGCAGGATCAGGTCGGCCGCCACGGCGGTGACCGTCGGGTAGACATCGGAGACCACCACAAAATTTTCGGGATTGCGATAGCCTGGATAGCCCTCCTGTGCCAGATTGGCACCGGCCTGGATATTGTTGTTGACCATGACCCAGTAGGCATTGAGCTTGCCGTCCTTGAGCATGCGGTTTTGCTCGACCGCATGGTAGCCGGGCTTGGGCGGGATCGTGCCTTCGGGCAGCTTCCAGATGGTTTCCGCCGTCTTGCGGTGCTCGGGATTGGTCACCACCATGTCTGCCGGCAGACGGTGGGAGAAGGTTCCCACTTCGCGTGCCGTGCCGCAGGCCGAGGGCTGGCCCGTCAGCGAAAACGGGCTGTTGCCCGGTGTGGCAATCTTGCCCAGCAACAGATGGATGTTGTAGACCAGATTGTTGGCCCAGACACCACGTGTGTGCTGATTGAAGCCCATGGTCCAGAACGACACCACCTTGCTGTTGGGGTCGGCATACAGCTCTGCCAGGGCCTTGAGCCGGTTGGCCGCAACGCCTGTGAGCTTGGCCGTGTAGTCCAGGGTATAGGTGGAGACGAACTTGGCGTACTCCTCAAAGCTCATGGGCTTGGCACCGCCGGGATCATTCGCATTCTTGGCGGCTTTTTGCAGCGGATGCTCGGGGCGCAGGCCGTAACCTATGTCAGTGTTGCCCAGCTTGAAGTTGCAATGCTTGGAGACGAACTCCTTGTTGACTCGTCCCGTGGCAATGATGTGGTTGGCGATGTAATTGAGAATCGCCAGATCGGTCTGGGGCTTGAAGGTCAGCTCCAGATCCGCCAGTTCGTAGGAACGGTGCTCGAAGGTGGACAGCACGGCCACTTTCACGCCCGGCGTGGAAAGGCGACGGTCCGTCACCCGCGTCCAGAGCACCGGGTGCATCTCGGCCATGTTGGAGCCCCACAACACAAAAGCGGTTGCGGCTTCGATGTCGTCGTAACAGCCCATGGGCTCATCCATGCCGAAAGTGCGCATGAAGCCGGCGACCGCCGAGGCCATACAGTGGCGGGCATTGGGGTCGATATTGTTGGTGCGAAAGCCCGCCTTGAACAGCTTGGAGGCCGCATAGCCCTCCCAGACCGTCCATTGACCGGAGCCGAACATGCCCACGGCATCGGCACCTTTGGCCTTGATTGTTTTCTTGAACTGCTCGGCCATGACATCGAATGCCGTATCCCAGGACACCGGCTGGAACTCTCCATCCTTGGCATAGCGGCCATTTTTCATGCGCAGCAGCGGCTGGGTCAGACGATCGCCGCCATACATGATCTTGGACAGGAAATAGCCCTTGACGCAGTTGAGTCCTCGGTTGACCTCTGCTTCCGGGTCGCCCTGGGTCGCCACCACGCGGTTTTCCTTGACGGCGACCATGACGCCACAGCCGGTACCGCAAAAGCGGCAAGGAGCTTTGGACCATTTCAGTCCGACATCTGCGGCCGCAACGCTGCCTTGCGACAGAACTTCAATGGGAATGCCGGCCACAGCGCCTGCAGCGGCAGCAGCGGATTGACGGACAAAGTCGCGCCTGGTGCTAGTCATGTTCTACCCCTTGATTGAGTGATTGCCAGCTTTCCGCATGCTGGTAGACGAGTGAGGCGTTGATCACCCCCTGGAGTTGCTCGATTTGAGACACACGATCCAGAATTTCCCTTGCGTGGGGTGCTTCCAGCGTCACCACCAGCTTGCCGCTGGGGTGGCTTCCATGCACCTGGGCACCGTCGATGGCGGCCAGCCCGTGGGCCACCTGCGCCAATGCCTGGGGAATTACATGCACCACTAGACTGGTGATATGCAACTCATCGTTCGTATCGGGCATGCGTAATGCCCTCATGCGTGCGGAGGCCCGCCGATCAGCATCTGATAGATCCAGACCAGAAAGCCAAAGCTGGCAATCAGCACACCAGAGAGCACTGGGGCCATCACCACCGTCATAAAGACAAAACTACGCAACTCTTCCGAGCGCGTCGACTGGGGCTGAGGATTCGTCATAGGTCAATCTCCGCTTGCTGGATACCAAGGCATCCGTAATCTGGCTAAAGAGATGCAGATAGACAATTGTGCCCAGAGATTACAGGCAAGCGGACATAGTCACAAGCTAGTTAATCATTCCTTGCGCTATGACAAGATCACCGATCTTCGTCATCAGTCAGTCATGAGTGATTGCTGACGCCCTTGGAAAATGAGTCCGACACGTTGACCAGGCAGCTCAGACCTATCCTTCCCAGGAAAGACACGCTGCATATTCTCAGTACCCTGCCCCGGTGAGTTGAAAGCGAAATACCGCGCCCTTGTCCGGCAAGCGCACCAGCTGAATATCGCTGCCGTGCAATTGCAAAATACGCTTGACGATCACCAGACCCAGGCCGCCGCTGCCGGATCGCTCTGAGCTTGCGCCGCTCATAAAGGCCGGGCGTATGAACAAGGACTGCTGGAGCTCGGCCGGTATGCCGGCGCCGGTATCGCTCACCTGCACCGCCACGCCAGAGTTCTGGGAACTCAGCTGCACCACGATTTCACCACCCGTGGGCGTATGGCGAATAGCGTTATCCAGCAGATTCGTCAGAACACGCTCAATCATGCCCAAGTCGGCAGACACCACGGGAAGATTGGGCGCAATATCGGGCCTGAGCCTTTGCTGACGGGCTTCTGCCGCCAGTTCGAATTTCTGGAACACGTCCTGCACCAGGTCGGCCAAGGCAAAATTTTCCCTCTCGGGCTTGACCACGCCGTACTCCAGTCTTGCCAACTCGAACACCTCCTGGGCCAGGCGCCCGACCTTGCGGCTCTGGCCCAGTGCAATTTCCAGGTAACGCCGCCGTTCGGTCTCGTCAAGCGTGGCAGCCTTGAGCATCAAGGTCTCCAGATAGCCATGCAACGAGGTCAGCGGTGTGCGCAAATCGTGAGAGATATTGGCAAACAGTTCCCGGCGCTGCTGGTCTTGCAACGTCAGCTCGCGCCACTGCTCGGCAATGCGCTGCTTCATTTGCATGAAGGCCTGGCCCAGTTGCGCAATCTCGTCGTGCCCTTGCGACAGACGCTCCAGCCTGGGGGCTTCGTTTTCCAGCGCCGCAATGCCTTCGGTTTCGAAACGCTTGACCACCGCCGTCAGCTCGCGCAGCGGCCGGGTGATGAGGCGAAATGCGGCCAACCCCGCTAGCAGGCCCAGCAGAGCGCCCAGGCCCGTCAGCCACAGCGTGGTTCGCAGCACGTTGTCGGCCGCTGTGTTGGCGACCAGCGCATCATGGTCCTCGCCCTGAAGCACCACATAGACATAGCCTGCATCACGCCCGCCCATGCGCAGCGGGGCGGCGCTGAACACCTTGCGCGCATCCAGGCTGCGCGGGTCGTCGCCCACAATGGGCAGCGCTGCGCCGGCGAGCAGGTCACGAACCGGCTTGAGATCGACTTTGTCGCGCTTCAAATGCCCTGGCGGTGCGGCCTGGGCCTCGATGCGTCCGTCCAACCCCAGCAGATAGACCTCCACACTGGGATTGACGGACATCAGCTTGCCAAACAAATCCTTCACGGCCTCCTGATTCAGGCCGCCGGGCTTCATCAGTTCCGCATTCCCTGCAATATGGGCTGCCAGTCCACTGGACAGGCGCTGAATCACCTCCTGCTCATGCTTGCCATTGGAGCGCACCTGCAGCCAGACCGAGGCGCCGCAGCACACCAGCAGCAAGGCTGCAAACACGGCCGACAGCCGTCTTGACAAGGAGGCCCAGGCCATCATGAGGCGCCCTCCTCGCCGGCAGAGGCAGACAGCTTGTACCCATGCCCCCAAACCGTGAGAATCCGGCGCGGCTGCGCCGGATCGGCTTCTATCTTCAGGCGCAGCCGGTTGATATGGGTGTTGACGGTGTGCTCATATCCATCATGGTGATAACCCCAGACCTGGTTGAGCAGGTCCAGGCGTGAAAACACTTTGCCGGGGCTGCGCGCAAAAAAATACAGCAAATCGAACTCGCGCGGTGTGAGCTCAATGAGCTTGCCGCTGACCCGTACCTCCCGGGCCAGGGGTTCAATGTCGATTTCGGCAATCGAGAGGCTGCCCGACTCCATGCGTGCATTACGGGCCAGCGCGTCGTTGCGTCGCAGCAGCGCCTTGACGCGGGCCACCAGTTCCAGCACCGAAAAAGGCTTGGCCAGGTAGTCGTCCGCACCCAGCTCCAGCCCGAGAATGCGGTGCACCTCGCTGGAGCGGGCGCTGATGATGATGATGGGTGTGTAGCGTGCCATGGCCCGGGCCCGGCGGCAGATTTCCAGGCCGTCAATGCCCGGAAGCATCAGGTCCAGCACCAGTGCATCCCAGTTGCTGCGTTCCAGTTCACGCAGGCCCGCATGGCCGTCGGCCGCATGCTCGACGGCATATCCCTCATCGCGCAGATGCAAACGCAAAAGCTCCGCAATGTGGAGGTCGTCCTCGACGATCAGTACGCGCTTGGTTGATTCCATAGCTAGGCATTTTCTCGCGATACGCGCTGGGGAGTTATCACAATTAATTGAACTTTGCGTGATACATCGGCCATGGGGTGCGCCCAACAATGGCCTACATGAACAGCACCATCATCGCCCCTCTCGCCGACACGGCTGATGTTCGGCCCATTCATCCGCTGTGGATGCGGCTCACGCACTGGCTCAACGCCCTGGCCGTGGTGATCCTCGCCATGAGTGGCTGGCGCATTTACGATGCTTCGCCTTTTTTCCCTTTCACCATCCCGCCGGCCATCACCCTGGGCGGCTGGCTTGGCGGCGCGCTTCAGTGGCACTTCGCCGCCATGTGGCTGCTGGTGTTCAACGGCTTGCTGTATCTGGCGCTCAATATTTTCAGCGGCAGATTGCAGCGCAAATTCCTGCCCCTCAGTATCAAGGGCGTGGCGCACGACCTGATCGAGGCACTTCAGGGCAGGCTCTCGCACGCCAACCCGCGCCAGTACAACCACGTGCAAAAGCTGGCCTATCTGTTCGTGATCCTGGATCTGATCGTGATCGTGCTGTCCGGCCTGGTGCTGTGGAAATCGGTGCAATTTCCCCTGCTGCGCCAACTGCTGGGTGGTTACGAATTTGCACGGCGCATTCACTTCGTGGGCATGACGGCCATGGTGGCCTTTGTTGCAGTGCATCTGGTGATGGTGGCCCTGGTGCCCCGCACCCTGCTCACCATGATCAGCGGCCGCGCACCCAAAACACTATGAAAATATTCAAAGCCCCTACCTTGAGCGGCGTAGATGCCGATGCCGCAGTGCGCGAAGCCCGTGCGCAGATTGCCAGCAAGCTGGACCAGCCTGCCCGCCGCGCTTTTTTGCAGCGTTCATTCACGCTGGGCGGCCTGTCACTGCTCACCGGTTGCAGCATCAGCGATGACGCCCACGTGGAAGCCGCACTGGGCAAGATCTCGCGCTTCAACGACAAGGTGCAAGCCCTGATCTTCAGCCCCACGCAGCTGGCGCCCACCTACACCGATGCCGAGATCACGCGCCCCTTTCCTTTCAATGCCTACTACAGCGAAGACGAAGTACGCTTGGTGGACGAGGCCAGCTACCGGCTGGAAGTGACGGGCCTGGTCGCAGACAAGCATGCCTGGACGCTGGCCGAGCTGCGAGCCATGGCACAGGAGGACCAGATCACGCGCCATATCTGCGTTGAAGGCTGGAGTGCCATAGGCAAATGGGGTGGCGTGCGCTTCTCTGATTTTCTGCGCCATATCGGTGCCGACACCACGGCCAAGTACGTGGGTTTCAAGTGCGCCGACGACTACTACACCAGCATTGACATGCCTACCGCGCTGCACCCGCAGACGCTTTTGACGCTGAGCTATGACGGCCAGCCGCTACCGCCCAAATACGGCTTCCCCATGAAGCTGCGCATGCCGACCAAGCTTGGCTACAAGAACCCCAAGCACATTCAGGCCATGTTCGTGACCAACACCTATTCCGGTGGCTACTGGGAAGACCAGGGCTACAACTGGTTCGGAGGCAGCTGAGGGAGCCCCCTCGGCCGCCAAAGAAAGCGCGAGGCCGTGTTCCCAAGAACCGGACCTATCTTTTGACAATGACAACGCAACTGAAAGCATCCAAATGAACAAGCTCACCACTACCGTACTCGCCACCTGCCTTGCCTTTGCTGGAGCCTCCGCTTTTGCCATGAGCGATATGTCCAAGGACAACATGGCTAAGGACAGCATGTCCAAGGACGGCATGAAAAAAGACCATATGGGCAAAGACTCCATGTCCAAGGACGGCATGAAGAAAGACCATATGGCCAAAGACTCCATGTCCAAGGACGGCATGAAGAAAGACGCCATGGGCAAGGACTCCATGTCCAAGGACGGCATGAAGAAAGATGCCATGGGCAAGGACTCCATGTCCAAATAAGCGCTGAACCGGAATCGCTCTACCCGCCTATTGAACTGCAGCGGGTTGAGCGCCCAGGTTGACGTTCAGCTCTGCCTGGTTCTGCCTGGTGTCAACTTGCGCCGCCCGCAACAGCCACCTGCAAAAGGAGTTTTCATGAAATCCCGCACTCTCGCAGCCTGCAGCCTGGCTGCTGCGGCACTGCTCTTGCAAGCCGCACCCTCACTGGCGCAAACACCGCGCCGGATACCGGCTCCCATCAGCGATATCGCCGCCACAACGGCAGGGAGCGACAACGCCGTCTTTGCCGGCGGCTGCTTTTGGGGCGTTCAAGGCGTGTTCCAGCACGTCAAAGGCGTGAGCAATGCGGTCTCCGGCTATTCGGGCGGTGAGGCCAAATCGGCGCGCTATGACGACGTGGGCTCGGGCCGCACCGGCCATGCCGAAGCGGTGCGCATCACTTACGACCCCCAACTCATCAGCTACGGCAAGCTGCTGCAAATCTATTTCTCGGTGGCGCACGACCCCACCGAGCTGAACCGCCAGGGCCCTGACCGTGGCACGCAATACCGCTCCACCGTATTTGCGCAAAATCCCGAGCAGGCGCGCATTGCCAAGGAATACATAGCCCAGCTCAACCAGGCCAAAACCTATGGCAAGCCGCTGGCCACGACGATCGAAATGTCCAAACCTTTTTATGCGGCCGAGGATTACCACCAGGACTACCTGACGCTGCACCCGAACCAGCCCTATATCGTCATCAATGACCTGCCCAAGATCGAAGATCTCAAGCGGTCATTCCCCGAGGTCTACCAAGCTACACCTTCGCTGGTTCGCCAGGCCAAGAACAGCTGACGGCCTGCAAGCACCCGAGAAGGCACAGTTCCGAGCGCGATTTAAGTCGCTATTGATTCAATAGCTTATTGCGCATGATCTCTTTAGCTTCTCAAACAATTTTGCATTGAATGACTTGTTGATCAAGCGCTGACAGCTATCAAGTCCATAGACAACAAAGGCCTGCCGGATCACTCCGCAGGCCTTTTTTTGCTCAGTCGACTAAAGACTTACACGCGTTCAAAAATCGCGGCAATGCCTTGGCCGCCGCCAATGCACATGGTCACCAGGGCATAGCGGCCGCCCGTGCGGTGCAGCTCGGCAATCGCTTTGGTGGTGATGATGGCACCGGTCGCGCCCACGGGGTGACCCAGGGAGATGCCCGAGCCATTGGGGTTGACCTTGGCCGGATCCATGCCCAGCTCCTGGATCACGGCGCAGGCCTGGGCCGCAAAGGCTTCGTTGGCTTCGATCACGTCCATGTCCTGAATCTTCAGGCCTGTACGGGCCAGCACCTTCTGGGTGGCGGGCACAGGGCCAATACCCATGTAGGCAGGCTCCACACCGGCGTGGGCATAACCCACCAGGCGGGCCAGGGGCTTGGCACCGGCGGACTTCAGGGCCTGCTCGCTCATCATCAGCACGGCAGCGGCGCCGTCGTTGATGCCGGAGGCATTGCCGGCGGTGACGGTGCCGCCTTCCTTATTGAAGGCGGGCTTCATGCCGGCCAGCGTCTCCAGCGTGGTGCTGGCGCGCACATGTTCGTCGGTGTCGAACCGCACCACGCCCTTGCGGGTGGCGATTTCCACGGCCACGATCTGCTCCTTGAAGCGGCCGGCTTCAATGGCGGCGGCCGCACGTTGCTGGCTCAGCACGGCCAGCTCGTCCTGCATGGCACGGCTGATCTGGTAGCGCTCGGCCACGTTTTCGGCCGTGATGCCCATATGCAGTTTTTGCCAGGGGTCGTGCAGAATGCCCAGCATGTAGTCGATGCTCTTGGTATCGCCCATGCGTGCGCCCCAGCGCGAAGCCATGTCGAAGTAAGGGCCGCGGCTCATGGATTCGGAGCCGGCACCGATCGCCACTTCGCAGTCACCCAGGGCAATCGCTTGCGCCGCCGAGACAATGGCCTGCAGGCCGGAGCCGCACAGGCGGTTGACGTTGAAAGCCGGCGTCTCGATGGGGCAGCCGGCATCGACGGCCGCCACGCGCGACAGGTAAGCGTCCTTGGTGTCGGTGGGAATCACATTGCCCATGACCACATGGCCTACGGTGTCGGCCGCAATGCCGGCGCGCTCAATGGCCGCCTTGACCACGGTGGTGGCCAGCTGGGTGTTGGGTACGTCCTTGAGTCCGCCACCAAACGTGCCTATGGCGGTACGGGCGGTGCTGACGACAAAGATGTCTTTGGTGCTCATGATGGCTCTTCCATTTATCTATCAAAAACAGGAGCGCATAACGCGCTCCTGGCAATGGCTTAAGACCTTTTTGGCTTAAGCCGAAGTGGGCTGCGCTTCGCGCAGCAGTTTTTTGTTGATCTTGCCCACGCTGGTCTTGGGAATCTCGGCGACCAGGCAGATGCGGCTGAGTTCGGGCACGGCATAGGCGCTGATGCGCTTGGCCTGCACATGGCTTTGCAGATGCTCGCGAATGAATTCGGCCTTCACACCGGTAGCAGCCACCACAAAGGCCATGGGGCGCTCGCCCCATTTGGCGTCGGGCACGCCGATCACGGCAGCTTCGCTGACTCCGGGAACCTGGGTGATCAGGCCTTCCACCTCGATGGAAGACACCCATTCGCCCCCGGTCTTGATCACGTCTTTCAGGCGATCGACGATCTGCACCATGCCGTTGGCATGCATGACGGCAATGTCCTGTGTGTGCAGATAGCCGCCGCGCCAGAGCTCTTCCGAAGCTTCGGGCTTTTTGAAGTAAACCGGGGTGAGCGAGGGCGAGCGCAGCACGACTTCGCCACGGGTCACGCCGTCGCGCGGCACGTCCTTCATGTCTTCATCGACCACGCGGAAATCCACCATCAGTGAAGGCATGCCGGTGGAGCTGCGCAGACGCACATCGTCTTGCGCGCTGAGCTTGGCGTGGGTAGGCGCCAGCGCCAGCGAGACCACGGGGCCGGTTTCCGACATGCCGTAGCCGCCAAACACATCCATGCCCTTGGCCAGTGCGGCTTCGCACAAGCCGGCCGGCAGGGCCGAACCACCGATGACGACCTTCCAGCCGCTCAAATCCTGGCCCGTCTTGTCAGCACCCGTCACCAGCATTTGCAAAATCGTGGGCACGCAGTGCGAGAACGTGACTTTCTCGGTCTCGCGCAGCTTGAGCAGCACTTCCGGCAGATAGCGGCCCGGCAGCACCGTGCGCAAGCCCAACATAAGGGAGATATAGGGGAAGCCCCAGCCCAGCACATGGAACATGGGAGTGATGGGCATGTACACATCGCCGCGATGCAGGCGCTGCTCGCCCATGGGCGAGCACATGCTCAGCGCCGTGGCCAGCGCATGCATGACGATATGGCGATGGCTGTAGCACACGCCCTTGGGATCGCCCGTGGTACCGGTGGTGTAGAAGGTGACGGCCTTGGTGTTTTCGTCCAGCTCGGGAAAGTCGTAGTCGGCAGCAGCACTGGACACCAGGGCCTCGTACTCACCGGCCACGTCAAACGAGGTAGCAGGCAGCGCGCCGTCGTCCGAGAGCACGACGATATGACGTATGCGCGGCAGCTGGGCGCGGATTTCCTCGATCACCGGCAGAAAATCCGTGTGCACCAGCAGCACATCGGTGTCGGCATCGTTCAAGGTGTAGAGGATTTGCGCGGGTGACAGGCGCACGTTCACGGTGAACAGGGTGGCGCCCATCATGGGGATGCCAAAGTAGCTCTCCAGATAGCGGTGGCTGTCCCAGTCCATCACGGCCACAGTGCTGCCGGCGCCCACATCCAGGGCCGTGAGCGCATGGGCCAGCTGGCCTATGCGCTGGCTGAAGTCGCGATAGCTGTAACGCATTTGTCCGCGATACGTGATCTCCTGCTCCCCATGCAGGCTCATGGCATTGATCAGCAGTTGCTTGATCAGCAGGGGATAGGTGTACGCCGAGGGTGTTGGCGTCAGCAGATTGAGATTTGCGGTCATGGTCATTCGTCTTGCCCAAAGAAAATCAGAGGAAACAAAGCGCGGCGTTCAAGCCTTGGATGGCGGCCTTAGCCAGAGCTTGCCGTCCAGTATCAGGGGTTCATACATGGGAATCAGCAACCCGGGCGACGCCGTGCACTGGCCGTTTTTGATGTTGAACTGCAGGCCGTGAGCCGGGCAGCGCAGCACATGGGCTTCGCAGCTGCCGCTGGCCATGGAAGCGCCCGCATGCGGGCAGCTGTTTTCCAGGGCATAGAACTCGCCTTCCACATTGAGCAGCAAGATGGATTCGCCCCCCGGGGCGAAGACCAGCTTGCGGCCGCCGGGCGGCAAATCCCTGGCCTCGCCTGCGGCAATCAGCGCCGTATCAGGCAAAGTCGCGGTCGACAGCACAGGCATGCTCCATGGCGCGCAGCAGTTCGGTGGGGGCCACAGCTCCCGTCACCTGCAAACGCTGGTTGAACACCATATGCGGCACGCCGCCGCTGTGCTGCAAACCGCTTTGGTATTGCAGCGCATCGAACTCGGCTGGATTCCAGTTCAACGCGGCGGTATGGGCCAGCTGCTGCAACACGGCGGTATCGCCAATATTGCGCCCCTGCACAAAATAGGCGGCAAAAATGGATTCCACAAAGCCGATCATGGCCTGGCTGTCCAGCTGCGTCTGGGCGTAATTGACCAGAGCGCAAACCAGGCGCGTGTTGGGGAAGGTCTCGATCGCAGCGTGGTTGATCTGCAGGCCAGCCGCCTCAGCAGCGGCACGCACTTGCGCGCGGCGCATTTCCACGGCCTTGGGACCGCCCAGACGGGCTTCATAGAAAGCCTGGTAAGGCAGACCCTGCTCAGGAATCTGGGGCAGCAAGGTGTCGGCATGCCAGTGCAGATCAAGCTGCAGCTCAGGCTGCTTGGCCTGAAAGGCCGCATGTGCCGTCAGCAGATTGCGCAGACCAATCCAGCACCAGGGGCAGATCAGATCCAGCGAGAAATCGATTTGCAAGTTTTGCTTCATGACCATCTCCTCAAACCAGCTCTTGCAACAGAGCGTGCACACCGTCCCAGGGGCCATAGCCTGCAGCGGGGTTCAGGTGCCCGACTTCGCCCAGGTCCACCAGGCGCGCGCCCCAATCCATGGACAGCTGGTGCATGCGTTCGAACTGCGCCAGCGGATCATTGCGGCTGGCCGCAACCAGGGTAGGAAACGGCAGCGGACTGCGCGGCATGGGGCTCCAGCCATTGGCCTGCAGCTGCTCCAGCGTGGGATAGCCAGCCGGCATGGGGCTCTCCACATCTGCCGGTGTGGCCAGCAGCGCGCCACGAATCTTACGCCCCTGCTGCTGAGCCCAGTGCACCGTAGTAATGCAGCCGGCACTGTGGGCAACGATGATGACCGGACCCTCAATCGTGGCCAGCGCATCGTCCAGCGCCTGGACGCGCGCAGCACGGCTGAGCTTGTCATGCTCGAGCGGCGGCACGGTCACGGACTTGGGCAGCTGCTTGGCCAGATGGGTCTGCCAATGATCTTCCACATGGTCGCGCAGGCCGGGAACGATCAGAAAAGTAAGGTCTGCGGGATAAGAGCCGGTATTCATGGTGATGCAGGTAATAAGAGAGAAGGCCAGACTGGCTGGCCGTACGTTTGCCTAACGCTCAAAAAGGCTTGGAGCCGATGATTCCCGCCCGCTCCATCTTGCGATGGCAGGCCGGATAGTCCATGACGGCATAGTGCTGGGTGGCGGTGTTGTCCCAGATGGCAATGCTGTTGGGTTTCCAGCGCCAGCGCACCTGGTACTCAGGAATTTGCGCCTGGCTGACCAGATAGCGCAGCAGCTCGCCAGCGCCATGGGTGTGATCCTGACCCACGCGTACGCGGGCCGGGGTGTGGAAATTGGTGAAGTGGGTCGTGAAACCGTTCACATACAGCAGCTTTTCGCCGGTTTCCGGGTGGGTGCGCACCACGGGATGCTCGGGGTCGGGGTACTGGGCCTTGAGGGCCAGACGCTTTTCCATCGGCATGGCCGCGCCAAAGCTGAACTCGATGCTGTGGCGGGCCCGCAGCTCCTGAATCTGAGCCTTCACGCCCTCTGGCAGACCTTCGTAGGCCAGCACCATATTGGCCCACATGGTGTCGCCGCCTACCGTCGGGCACTCTATGCAGCGCAGCACCGCGCCAAACTGCGGCACCTCGCGCCAGGTCGTGTCCGAGTGCCAGGCATTTTCGTAGCGATCAGGTGGGCTGGCCGGCGTTTTGTAGATTTGCAACAGGCCCGGATTTTCCGGATCGGAGCCAACCACAGGATGGTCCTCCAGCTCTCCGAACTTGCGCGCGAAAGCCACATGCTCGGCACGGCTGATGTCCTGGTCGCGCAAAAACAGCACACGGTGCGTGAGCAGCGCCTTGCGGATTTCGGCAAACAGGTCCGCGTCCTGCACGGCATCGGCCAGATTCACGCCCGTAAGTTCCGCGCCTATGGCGCAGGTCAGTTGTTCTACTTTCATTTTTTGTCTCCTCCGGGTGTGGTGGATTTAGAGCGTAAAGATGGCCGAGCCCACAATCTTTCGTGCTTCCAGATCGCGGTGGGCCTGAACCGCATCGGCCAGTTCGTAGCGCTTGCTGATGTCAACCTTGATGCGGCCTTCGGCCACATGGCTGAACAGCTCGCCGGCCAGTGCGTCGCGCTCCTTGGGATCGGCAATGTAGTGAGCCGATGCGGGACGCGTCAGGAACAGCGAGCCCTTGCCGGCCAGCATCTGTGGATTGAACGGAGGGATGGGGCCGGAGGCCGTGCCCAGGCAGACCATCAGACCTCGTGTCTTCAGGCTGTTGAGCGAGCCTTCAAACGTGTCCTTGCCCACGCTGTCGAACACGGCGTTCACGCCCACGCCGGCGGTGATCTCGCGCACGCGCTTGGCCACGTCTTCATGGCTGTAGTTGATGGTGTGATCGCAGCCATGGGCCTTGGCCACTTCGGCCTTGGCATCGCTGGAGACCGTGCCGATCACGTTCAGACCTTCAAGCTTGGCCCATTGCGAGACCAGCAAGCCCACGCCACCTGCGGCTGCGTGCAGCAAGATGGTGTCGCCCTTCTTGAAGTCCCAGATACGGCGCATCAGGTAAGCGGCCGTCAGTCCGCGCATGGTGATGGCGGCTGCGGTCTCGAAGTCAATCGCGTCGGGCAGGCGAATCAGCGGTGCTGCGTCGATGAGGCGCTCGGTGCTGTAGGCACCCAGCGTGTTGTGCGCGCCGGTATAGGTGACGCGGTCGCCAATCTTGAAGTTGGTTACGCCATCACCCACGGCCGTGATGGTGCCACAGGCTTCGCTGCCAATGCCGGCTGGCAGCGGAGCGGGATACAGGCCGGAACGGAAATAGGTATCGGCAAAGTTCAGAGCCACAGCACCTTGCTTGAGACGGACCTGACCTGGACCAGGTTGACCGACTTCGATTTCCTCTTGGCGCAACACTTCGGGGCCGCCAACTTCGTGATAACGGATTACTTTAGCCATACAAACTCCTGTCAAATACCAACAAACACTGCGGGCAGCGGCTCCACCAGGCAACCGCCAACACCGCCATCAAAAATCCAGTCAAACACCTCAGGCCTGCGCCGCCGTAAAGGGAAGCAGTACTGCGGTGTTTTCCATGCGCTTGCCGACCGCCTCCTGCCGCAGCACCAGAGCCATATCGGCCTCATCGCTGCGCGAGGCTTTCCAAAAACAGACGACAGACAAAATTGCTACAGAAGAAAAAGCTGCGTGCCAGCCCCAGTGATCGGCAATCACCCCGCCCAGTGCGGAAGCCGCAAAGAATGCGCCCAGCAAGGTGGAATGCCAGCGCTTGGGAAACAAGCCCTTGAGCAGGGCCGTACCTGCAGCGCCATCACCCGTCTCGCCCAGGCCCACCACCGTGCGGGCCGTAAAAAGCTGGAAGTCATTGCGCACAAACACGCAGGCAATGGCGGCCATGCTCCACACGGATGCCATGACCACAATGCTTTTCACACGGCCAAAGCGATCGGCCATCCTGGCCACGGGCAAACTGCCCACGGCCACCATCACGGAGATAAGCAAAAACAGGGCGGCCAATTGCTTGTTCGATAATCCCCATTCTTGTTTCAAATGCGGAAACAGCGAAACCACAATCTGCCTATCCATATAGTCAGAGAGCATGAGCAGGAAAATCATGACAAAGGCAAACCAGGCACGCGCGGGGCATGCGGCGTAATCATTGCTTTGCTTGACATGGGAATCTGCTTCAGTGGAAAGCACGCGTAGTCTCCGTTATCAGGGCACAGTTTTTATTTTCGATCGATTAACTCAATACCTATAAACAGAGCTGAATATCGATTTCATATTTCATTAATCAATGGAACTGACACTTCCGCTTAATTCAAATGTAGAAAAAAACTCGAAAACATATTTCTCTAAACGCGCCAAACTTTTTCCTTCTAGCGACAACCAAGGTAAACCCCTAGGACACCCTCAACCGCCTGAAAGTGGCTGCTGGCAAGGCCTGCGCGGCCATCGCCCTCTGTTTGCATGACCTGGTGCGCGCCATGGCGACAAAGACAGCGCTGCTTTGAGCGGCTGCGCACTCTAGAATTGCTGCCGTTTACGTAAACGTCAACTCAACAGGCCTGGACCTGTGCCCGGAACTAGAAGGAAGCCAAGACGATGACATACGCCGCACCTATCAAAGACATGCTGTTCGACATGGAGCACCTGGCTCAGCTCGAACAGGTCGCCCAGATCCCCGGCTTTGAAGATGCTGGTCTGGAAACCGCCCAGGCCGTGCTCGAAGAATGCGCCAAGCTGTGCGAGGGCGTGATCGCCCCCCTCAATGTGGCCGGCGATGTGAATCCTTCTTCCTTCAAGGACGGCGTCGTCACCACCACGCCCGGCTTTGCCGATGCCTTCAAGCAATACGCCCAAGGCGGCTGGCAAGGTCTGCAGCACCCCACGGACTTTGGTGGCCAAGGCCTGCCCAAGACCATTGGTGCGGCCTGCATCGAAATGCTCAACAGCGCCAATCTGAGCTTTGCCCTGTGCCCGCTGCTGACCGATGGCGCGATTGAAGCCCTGCTGACGGCCGGCAGCGACGAGCTCAAGGCCCGATATCTGGAGAAGCTGGTCACCGGCGAATGGACCGGTACCATGAATCTGACCGAGCCCCAGGCCGGCTCCGATCTGGCCCTGGTGCGCACCAAGGCCGAACCCCAGGCTGATGGTTCTTACAAGGTCTTCGGCACCAAGATCTTCATCACCTATGGCGAGCACGATATGGCGGACAACATCGTCCACCTGGTGCTGGCCCGCGTCGCAGGGGCCCCCGAAGGCGTCAAGGGCATCAGCCTGTTCGTCGTGCCCAAGTTCCTGGTCAATGCCGATGGCTCTCTGGGCGAGCGCAACGATGTCCACTGCGTCTCCATCGAGCACAAGATGGGCATCAAGGCCTCGCCCACGGCCGTGCTGCAGTTTGGCGACGGCACGGCGGCGAGCATTGCAGACAGCGCCGGACCCGGCGCCGTGGGCTACCTTGTCGGTGAGGAAAACCGCGGCCTCGAATACATGTTCATCATGATGAACGCCGCCCGCTACGCCGTGGGCGTGCAAGGCATTGCCGTGGCCGAGCGCGCCTACCAGCATGCCGTGGCCTACGCCAAGGAGCGGGTGCAAAGCCGTCCCGTCGGTGGTTCCGTGAAGGCCAGCGCCGCCATCATTCACCACCCCGATGTGCGCCGCATGCTCATGACCATGCGCGCCAGCGTGGAGGGCTGCCGTGCCATGGCCACGGTGGCGGCCGCAGCCTATGACGCGGCCCACAACCACCCTGACGCCGAGGTACGCCAGCAAAACCAGGCTTTCTATGAATTCATGGTGCCCCTGGTCAAGGGTTACAGCACCGAGATGAGCCTGGAAGTCACCAGCCTGGGCGTGCAAGTGCATGGCGGCATGGGCTTTATCGAGGAAACCGGCGCCGCCCAGTACTACCGCGACGCCAAGATCCTGACCATTTACGAAGGCACAACCGCCATTCAGGCCAACGACCTGGTCGGCCGCAAGACCGGCCGCGATGGGGGCCAGAGCGCCAAGGCTATTGCCGCCCAGATCGAGAAAACCGAAGCCGAACTCAATGCCAGCGGCACGGTCACGGCACTGGCCGTGGCCAAGAACCTGGGCCAGGCACGCCAGGCTTTTGTGCAGGTGGTGGACTTTGTGGTCGCTCAGGCCAAGGCCGACCCCAATGCCGTGTATGCGGGCAGCGTCCCCTATCTGCTGCTGACCGGCAACCTGGTCGCCGGCTGGCAGCTGGGCCGCTCGGTGCTGGTAGCCCAGGAGCTGTTGCAAAAGGGACAGGAAACCGCGTTCATGCAGGCGAAACTGACAACCGCCCGCTTCTATGCCGAGCACATTCTGAGCCGCGTGGCCGGTCAGGCCGATGCAGTGCTGAACGGCGCTGCCAGCGTGATGGCCTTGCCCATGGACGCGTTCTGACCCTTCGCGATAACTGCAGATCAAAGCGCCATCCGGCGCTCTGAAAACAAGAGCTTCCTACCCATGATCAACAAGGGCTGAAAGCTCTTTTTACTTGAAATTTCTTTTCAGCTGTCAGACTTGGCTAGCGCGCTGTCTTTCTGAATACGCCTCCAGCGGGAAAAAGCACTGAGGCTGCTGAAGCCCAGCAGGGGCGCGATATCGGAGAGCTTGCGGTCGCCATAGCCCATCAGCCGCTGCGCCTGCTCATGGCGTATGCGATCAAGCAGCTGGGTAAAGCTCAGACCTTGTTGCGCCAGCCGGCGATGTACGGTGCGCCTGTCCACCCCCAGGTGCAGAGCCACTTGCTCCGCGCTGCAGCGCCCTGTGGGCAGCAAGGCCACCATCAGTTGCTCCACTTCGGAGCTAGGCGAGTGGCGGCTGTCCTCCAGATCCTGGCGCACCAGCTGGCGCATTTGCTGGCGCATGACGGGATCGGCCGTGTGCAAAGGCGCATCCATATCGGCCGTTGACAGCGCAATGCCGTTGTAATCCTGAGAGAAAAGCAGGTTGCCGCCCAGAATGCTGCGATGCCAGGCCATATTGGCCGGCGGCGGATGCATAAAGCTCACGCTGCGCGGCCTCCAGTCCTTGCCCAGCGCCAGACAAAGCGTGTGATAAAGCGCACCGATGGCCATCTCTATGGACTGGCGTGCGGCACATACCGAGGGCAGAAAATGCTGTTCGATCACGGTCACGCCGCCGGACTCGTGAATCTGCGTGCTCAGGCTCTCGTTGTGCAGATAGAGGTAACGGGTCAGGGTATCCAATGCCTGGCGCAGCGTCGGCTCGTCACGGGCCAGCATGCCGACCACGCCAAATGACGACAACCGGCGCGTCACAGACAGGCGCAGGCCGAACGCCTCTTCGCCCGACATTTCGCCCGAAAGCTCCATCACGCGCATGACGGACGCTGCGGGAACGCGCAACTCGGTGTTGTCCAGGCAAGACCTTGGCAGGCCCACGGCCGCCAGCATTTCGTGCGGTACCAGTCCGACGCTGGATGCGAGATCGGCGTAGTGCGTCAAGCTCGCACTGCGCATCAAAACAGTCATAGAGATTTCCCCTTGGTGTCCCAATAGGATAAATGGCTGTCCCAGAACGGCAAGCATTTAATGCAGCTCCTGCCTACATTTCGCCAGGACAGCAGCCGTAAACCCTGCGTCTCATACATCCGGATTCCCGGTATTTAGCTTGAAAAGGCATTTATGAACTTCCTCGACGGCCACCTCTTCCCCGAAAACCAGCAGCCGCTGATCATCACCGCTGCGCCCTATGCCCCCTCGTGGATGCCCGGTGACTTTCCCGGCGAAATCGCCGTCACCATGGAAGAGCAGATCCAGAAAGCCGTGGACTGCTACAACGCCGGCGCCCAGGTGCTGCACCTGCATGTGCGTGAACTCGACGGCCGCGGCAGCAAGCGCCTGTCCAAGTTCAACGAGCTGATCGCCGGCGTGCGTGCCCGCGTGCCCGAGATGATCATCCAGGTCGGCGGCTCCATCAGCTTTGCCCCCGAGACCGATGGTGCTGCTGCCAAGTGGCTGTCCGACGACACCCGCCACATGCTGGCCGAGCTGGACCCCAAGCCCGACCAGGTGACGGTGACCATCAACACCTCGCAGATGAACATCCTCGAGCAGTTCGATGCGCGCGACATCCAGGGCACGTCCATGGAAGACCCGGTGGTGTTCAACGCCTACAAGGAAATGACCGTGCCCGCCCAACCCGGCTGGGCCGAGGAGCATATCCGCCGCCTGTCCGAGGCCGGCATCCAGAGCGCTTTCCAGTGCTACAACATCAACAGCTTCGAGTCGGTGGAGCGCCTGATGCGCCGCGGCATCTACAAAGGCCCGCTGGTGATGAACTGGGTGGCGATTGGCGGCGGCATGGACGCCCCCAACATCTACAGCCTGGCCCACTTTGTGCGCGCCGTGCCCGATGGTGCCGTGCTGACCGTGGAAAGCTCGGTGCTCAACGTGCTGCCCATCAACGCCATGGGCATTGCCATGGGTCTGCATGTGCGCTGCGGCACCGAAGACAACCTGTGGAACCAGACCCGCACCGAAAAAATGGGCACGGTGGCGCAGATCGAGCAGTTGGTGCGCATGGCCAAGGAGTTCAGCCGCCCCATTGCCACGCCGGCGCAAGCGCGTGAGATCTGCCAGATCGGCGTGTTCTACGACAGCGTGGAAGAGACGCTGGAGAAGAACGGCTTTGCCCCCAACCGCAACGGCGCCCAGCAAGGCTTTTTGCGCAAGGCCGCCTGAAGCCAGAGCGCCGCAGCACACCAGCGAGCCGCACAGCGAAAGCGGCCGCTGCGTGAGGATGACTACAACAATCCTGGAGACAAATGAGCTTTCAATCCTTCCATACGCTCACGCGCCGCACCTGCTTGGCGGCGCTGCTGGCCGCCCTGCCCTGCGCGCAAGCCGTAGCGCAAAGCCAATGGCCTAGCCGGCCGATCCGCATCATGGTGCCCGCCCCTGCAGGCGGCGCTTCCGACATGATCGCCCGCACGCTTGCCGAGAGTCTCAGGCAAGACCTCAAGCAGCCGGTCATCATTGAAAACAAGCTTGGTGCCGGCGGCATCATCGCGGTGGAAGCCATGCTGCAGGCCCCACGCGACGGCCATACCTTGGTGCTCTCGCCCAACTCTCTGGTGGCTGAAAACCCGTACAGCTACAAATTCCGCTTCGACCCCTTCAAGGATCTGGTGCCGGTAGCGCAGGTGGCCAGCGTGCCGCTGGTGCTGGTGGCCGACCCACGTCTGCCCGTCAAAAACATCACCGATCTGGTCAGCTATGTGAAGTCCCATCCGGGCCAGACCTCGTATGCCTCCTACAGCCCGGGCACTATCTCGCACATCAAGGGCATGCAGTTCAACAAGGCCGCGGCCCTGGATATGGTGCATGTGGGCTACAAGGGCTCTCCGCCGGCGTTGACCGATCTGATGGGCGGCCAGATTCAGTTCATGTTCGATGGCCTGGGCACCTCCCTGCCTCTGGTCAAGGCCGGCAAGGTCCGTCCGCTGGCGGTCACTTCGCCGCAGCGCTCGCCGTTTCTGCCCGACGTCCCGACGCTGGCCGAAAGCGGCTACCCCCAGCTCAGCCAGATCATGGGCACCAGCGTGTGGTCCACGCCCGATGTGCCCGCCGACATCCGTGAGCGCCTGCGCCAGGAGCTGAACAAGGCCATGGCATCAACCGCCGTCAAGCAACAGCTCGCAGCCCTTGGCATGGATGCCGGCAACCCCGCGCAAACCGTGGCCGAACTGGAGCAATTGCTCAAGCGTGAGAACGAACGCACCGGCGTTGCGCTGCGTGCCATGAACTACAAACCCTGAGGGCCGAGACATGAACGACAGAAGCAACATCCCATCTTCCACCCCCATCAGCGACAGCCTGCGCGCCAATGGTTACTGGAATCCGGAGTGGAACAGTTTTACCGAGCTGGACCCGATATGGACCGAAAAATTCCTGGACATGGCCATGCACCCCATGGCCAAGGGATTGATAGAGCCCAAAGTCTGGGAATTCCTTGCCATCGCCGTGGATGCCTCATGCACCCATATGTATGGGCCGGGCACGCGCCGCCACATTCGCCGCGCCCTGGAGCTAGGCGCCAGCCAGGACGAAATTGCCGCCGTGCTGCAGGGGGTGAGCGTGCTCGGCCTGCACGCCAACAGCATGGCTGCGCCCATGTTGCTGGAAGAGGTGGCGCGGCATCAAGCGCAAACAGCGCCTGCCTCGCCACCTCTGGCACCCAACTGAGCCCCCACCGAGCCATACCTCGACGCCTGCTGGCCGCCGCTTTGGGCAGGCCGGCATTGCCTTCGCCCAATTACTCCAACTACAGGAAAAAACCAGCATGTCCTCCACCTTCCAGAATCAAGTGGTTCTCATCACCGGGGCTACCGCAGGGATAGGCCGCGCCGCCGCAGTGGCGTTTGCCGCCCAGGGCGCTCGACTTGTGGTCAGCGGGCGCAATACCGAAGCCGGCGCTCAACTCCAGGCCGAGCTGCGCGAAATGGGTGCACAAGCCGTCTTTGTTCGCGCCGATGTGAGCAACGAGGAACAGGTCATTCAGTTGCTGGCCGCCTGTGTAGAGCATTACGGCCGCCTGGATGTGGCGGTCAACAGTGCGGGCCTGGAAGGCACGCGCGGCTCCATCATGGAGCAGACCGTAGAAACCTACGCCGCCGCGTTCAACGCCAATGCGCTCGGCACTTTTCTGTGCCTCAAGCATGAGCTGCGCCTGATGTCCAAGCAGCAGTCCGGCTCCATCGTGAACCTGTCTTCCACCATGGGCAGCCGCGGCAACGCACTCGCCCCCATGTATGTGGCCAGCAAACATGCCATCGAAGGCTTCACCAAGTCTGCGGCACTGGAAGCCTGCCAGTACCAGGTCCGCGTCAATGCCGTCGCCCCTGGCCCCATCGCCACCGAGATGCTGGATCGTATCGCCGGCGGTGCGCAGAACGTGCCCCTGGTGGCCGGCACGATTCCCATGCAACGCGTGGGCAAGCCCGAGGAAGTGGCTGACGCCATCCTCTACCTGGCTTCTCCCGGCGCCAGCTACATCACGGGGCAGATTCTGCAGGTCAACGGCGGCAAGACAGCGATGTAAGCGCCTTCTCACCCTATTCAACACAGCTTCATCACCAAGGATTTTTCATGGCCGCACCCCAAAGCAAAGTGATCGTGACCTGCGCGATCACCGGAGGCATTCACACGCCCTCCATGTCGCCCTACCTGCCCATCACGCCCCAACAGATCGAGGATGAAGCCGTTGCCGCCGCAGAAGCCGGCGCAGCCATCGTCCATCTGCATGCACGCCTTCCGGAAAACGGCAAGCCCTCCCAGGACCCCGCGCTGTTTAGACAATTTCTGCCGCAAATTGCGCAGCGCTCCGATGCCATTATCAACCTCACCACCGGCGGCGCGCCCAATATGCTGGTGGAAGAGCGTCTGCAACCGGCGCTGGAACTCAAGCCCGAGGTCGCCTCGCTGAATATGGGCTCGATGAACTTCGGCCTCTACCCCATGCTGGCCCGGCAAAAAGAGTTCAAGCACGACTGGGAGCGCCCTTATCTCGAGGGCTCCGAGGACCGCGTGTTCCGCAACACTTTCAAAGAGATCCAGTACATCCTCGAATCCTGCGCCGACAACGGCACCCGTTTCGAAATCGAGTGCTACGACACCAGCCACCTCTATACGGCCGCCCACTTTATCGATCGCGGCATTCTGAAGGCACCGTTTTTCATCCAGTCGGTATTCGGTCTGCTGGGTGGCATAGGCACGCATCCCGACGATGTCATGCACATGCGCCGCACGGCAGAGCGACTGTTTGGTAACGACTACTACTGGTCGGTACTGGGTGCCGGCCGCAGTCAGATGCCGCTGGCCAGCATGTCGGCAAGCATGGGCGGCAATGTGCGCGTGGGCCTCGAGGACTCGCTATGGGATGGTCCGGGCCGTCTGGCCACCAGCAATGCGCAACAGGTGACGCGTATCGTGCAGATTCTGCACGGCATGAATCTGGAAATCGCCACACCGCAGGAAACCAGAGACATGCTGCAACTCAAAGGAAAGAACGCCGTCGCCTTCTAAAGGTTGCAGCTCTCCGGGATTTTGATAAAAACAGCGTCAAGTTCTTATTAAACAAGCGCTTGACGCTATATTTTTAGAAGCAAAACTCAAAACCACATCTTGCGCCCTCAAGCATTGAACCGAGCTCAGCCTACATCGCCAAGGGTAGAAAGCAGGCCGATGCGCTTGCGGCTCATGGATTGCAAGCAGCATTTTTCGCAGATACTGAGCGGGTCCCGCAAGAGCTGCCGGCAAGAGAGGCCGAAAACAGCGTCTGTCCAGCCACCGCGATATGCAGTGGCTCGCATGGCCGCCGTATTGCGCACGGGTTTCCTCGCCAGCCTGCAGACAGGACATTTGTTCCGAGACGGCCAGCAATGGGAATGGTGCAAGACTGATGAAGATACTCGGTGCAAAACCTTCGATTCGCTCCAGTCTGATCGTTCTGGTCCTGGCTTGCCTGATTCCGGCGGCGCTGGCACAAGCCGGGCTGGCCTACTACTCCTTCAAAGCAGAGCGCCAGCAACTTCTCAATGACACCTTAGCCAGAGTCCGGGCCCTCACCGGATCGCTGGACCGTGAAATGATCGCCGCCGAAGGTGCGGTCAGAGCCCTGGGCACCTCGCCCGCGCTCTTGTCCGGGGACTACGCGACGTTCTACGGCCAGGCCACGGCAGTCCAGGCGCAGCAGAACGCAGACAACGTGGTCCTGAGCTGGCCTAACGGTCAGCAGATCATCAACACGCTGCGGCCCTACGGAACCAAGCTTCCTATGAGCCGGACACCTGACTTCGAAAAGATTCTTCAGGCCGATACCGCCATCACCACCAATCTCTTCGTTGGTGCGGTCAGCAAACAGCCGCATTTCGCCATCCAGATTCCGGTCCGTCATGAGGGCAAGCCCATCTATGCACTGACCATAGGCATGTTTCCGCACCGCATTGCGGCCATCTTGCCCACCGAGAGCACGCTGCCGGGACAGATTGCCGGCGTGCTTGACGGCAACGGGGTTCTTGTTGCGCGCTCCACCGGAGAAGACGGCCTGGTCGGCAACAAAGTCCCGGCTCAGCTGCTGGCGCAAATGGAGCATCGCAAAGAGGGCAGCTTTCCCACCACCACGGCCGAAGGTGTGCCCGCCGTACTGCTTTTTGCGCACTCCGCAGCCAGCCAATGGGTGAGCTATATGACGATTCCAGAGGCCTACTTTCAGCAGAAACTCTGGGACTCCTTGAAGTGGGTGCTGGCGATTTCCCTGCTGCTGGCCACTGCGGCCCTGGCTTTTGCCTGGTTTGTCGGGGGGGTGATAGCCCAATCGATTGCCAGCTTGACGGCACCGGCGCTGGCACTGGGCTATGGTCAAACCGTGAAGATCGGAGCCGTGTATCTGCGCGAGGCCGATGAAGTGGCCAAAGCACTGGCTGAAGCATCTTCTGTGCTGAGAGCGGCGCAGTATGAGGCCCAGCATGACAAGCTGACCGGTCTGGCCAATCACGCCCTGTTCAACGACATGCTGAACCAGCAGCTGCTGTTGTGCGAACGCATGAAGATGCATATGGCCGTGCTCTTCATCGACCTCGATGGCTTCAAGGCCGTCAACGACACGCACGGCCACGGCGTCGGCGATCAGCTGCTGCGCGCTGTTGCAACGCGCCTTGGCACGGCCGCCCGGTCGTCCGACATTGTGGCCAGACTGGGCGGCGATGAATTTGCCCTCTTGCTGATTGATGCGGGACGCGCCGATGCGTACCGGTTCGCGGAGCAGCTGATTGAACGCATTTCAGCGCCCTATCTTCTGGACGATCTCAGCATCTGCGTGGCGGCAAGCATTGGCATTGCCTTGTTTCCGGAAACGGCGGCCACGCCCGAAGGCTTGCTGCTGGCCGCTGACGAGGCCATGTACCAGGCCAAGCGCGAAGGCAAAGGCCGCAGCGTTGTGGCGCAGGCTCTGACGCCATAAGCGGGCCGGATCGCATCATGTCATTCACCGTATCAAGTCACATGCTCTTTTTTGGGAGTACAACTCCATGAGAAAAACCGCTTTCTGCCTCGCCGGGCTGTTGGCCGCCATAGGCCTGACGCAGGCGCAGGCTGCCGAATGGAAGATGGATACGGCCAAGGACAACCGGCTGGAGTTCATCGCTAGTTTCGAAAACAGGCCGGCGCCCGGCGTTTTCAAGGACTTCGATGTGAGGCTCCGCTTTGATCCCGAGCAAGCGGGCGCCGAGCAAGCGGGCGCCGAGCAAGCGGGTGCCGGGCAACCGAGCCCCGGGCAACTGGACGTCAGCGTTCGTGTCACCAGTGCGGATATGGCCAATGCCGACATCAACCAGGCCATCGCCGGCCTGGAGTGGTTCGACTTCGCCCGCCATCAGCAGGCCCGCTTCCATGCCAGCGATATACGCCGCGTGCAAGCCGGCCGCTATCTGGCACGCGGCACGCTCACCCTGAAAGGCGTGCAAAAGCCGGTGGAGCTGCCATTTACCTGGAGTGCAGCGAGCGGCGCCGCCACCATGGAAGGCGAGCTGATAGTCAAACGCGCAGCTTTTGGCATTGGCACGGGAGAATGGGCGGCAACCGATGTCATCGCCGCCGATGTGAAGGTGAAATTTCGCATCCAACTGCGCGAGGCCTCATGAAGTACCGCTGGCCACTGCGAATGCAACTGAGCGCAGCCTTGACGGCGCTGATAGCGGCTTTGATTAGCGCCTGCGCGCAACTGGAGCTGGAGTCGCCGCCGGCCCCGCCATCCATTCAGGCTCCCGCAGACTTTCCTGCGGCGAGCTACGCGCAAGCTGCGGCCCAGGGCCAGCGCGTGCTGCAGGTTGATCCCCGGTCTTCGCGGGTCGTCATCACCGTTCGCCGTGGCGGAACGCTGGCCAAGCTGGGCCACGACCATGTGGTGGCAGCTCAGGAGCTTCAAGGCCTGGTGGCACCCGAGCTGGGCCGTGCCGACCTCTACCTGGCGCTGGACAGCCTGTCGGTGGACGACTCCGACCTGCGCGCCCAGGCCGGGTTCGACACCCAGCCTGGCGCCGCCGACATTGCTGCCACCCGCGCCAATATGCTGGGCAAGGTGTTGCAGACGCAGCAGTTTCCGTTTGCGCTGATCCAGGTGCGATCTGCCGCTGCGCTCGCAAGCGATGCGCTGCTGGCGGTGGACATCACGCTGCACGGCGTCAAGCGCAGCTTCAGCGTGCCGGCGCGGGTAGAGACCAATCGCAAGGGATTGCAAGTCAGCGGCATGCTGGCCTTTGATCAATCCAGTTTCGGCATCACGCCTTTTTCCATCCTGGGTGGAGCCATTCAGGTTCAAGACCGGCTCGTGCTGCACTTTGACGTGCAGGCGATTGAATCTGCTGGGCGGAGCCAGCTGCCATGAGCGCTTGCGCCCTGCTTGTTCGCTGGGTCATCGCCGGCTTGCTCTGGATCTGCAGCGCATCCTGGGCCCAGGAGCTGAACATAGAGACTTCGGGCCAGAACGGCGTTATCACGGTGAACGCGTCGGCCACCATGCGGGTTCAGCTGAGCACGGCCTGGAGCGTGATCAGCGATTACGACCATCTGGCCGAATTCATACCCTATATGAGCAGCTCCAGGGTGGTGCAGCGCAATGGCGAGCAGCTGCTGGTGGAGCAGACGGGCGCTCTCGCCTTTTTGTTCTTCCAGCAGTCCATCGAGGTCCGGCTGGCCGTCACCGAAGTGCCGCCGCTGCGAATCACGGCAAGGGCGGTGGGCGGCAATCTGAAGGAAATGAGTGGCAGCTATACCTTGGAAGCACTGCCCAGCGGTGAAGTCCGGCTGTCCTATAGCGCCAGTCTGCGGCCCGATTTTGCGGTGCCGCCGGTGGTGGGCACTCTGGTGGTGCGCAATGTGCTGGCGCGCCAGTTCACGGCGATGGTCGATGAAATCGTGCGACGCGATGCCAAAGCATTGCGGTAGCGATAACGCATCAGCGCCAGCCTGCTTGATGCGAGACGAGATGACTCAACACTCGTATCTTGCTAAAAACCGGCGCAAGCGCTTTATAAAAAATCGCATGATGCTCATATATTCATAGCAAATGCAAAAAGCCAGGTTCAAGCTGCTTTCCACCCTTCCAGCATCAAATCCAGCGCTTGCAGGGCATCGTCAAGGCGGGCGGCGGGCGCACCTTCTTCGGCAATCCAGAAGGCCGCCTCCACCAGGCAGCCATTGAGCAGGCGGGCCAGCGCCAGCGGGTTGGCGCGGTTGATAACGCCCTGATCGATCAGTTGCTGCAGATAGTTCGCCATGAACTGTATGCACTTCTGGTGTTGCTCGCCCTGGTCCGTGCCCGTGAGCACGGAGCGCGCATCCTGCAGCACGATGCGGCGAATCTCCGCCTCCTGGGCCATGGCCAGATAGGCGCGGCAATAAGCCAGAAAGCCGTCCCAGGGAGTGGCATGGGCGCGCAGCACCAGCTCCAGCCGGGCATCCATTTCCGCATCCATCTGCGCCACCACCGCCGCCAGCAGCCCGCTCTTGCCGCCGAAGTGGTGGTACAGGGCCCCGCGGGTGAGACCCGCTTGTGCCGTCAAATCATCCATGGAAGCCTGGGCATAGCCGTGCGTGGCAAACGCCTGCCTGGCCGCCGCCAGCAATTTGGCGCGGGTCGCCTCGATCATGCTGGATCGACTCTGGCGAATCTGACTCATACCCGACTCCATTCACATACAAACCGTATGCCAATGATACGCTGCGCGCAATGACTGCGTAAAATGCAAACTTACATACAAAACGTATGTCAATGCATTCAAGTGCCAGGGTTTTCATGTTTCACGCCTACCGCAGCCTGTTCTCCGCCCCCGGAACCACGAGCTTTGTACTTGCCGGAATGCTGGCCCGCCTGCCGCTGTCCATGACGGGCATAGGCTTGATCACCATGCTCTCTCAGCAGCGCGGCGCCTACACCTTGGCCGGTGCGGTCGCCGCCTGCTTTGCGCTGTCGATTGCGGTGCTGGCACCGCGCATTTCCGCGCTGGTGGATCGCCATGGTCAAGGCAAGGTGCTGCCGATTGCGGCAGGCATCAGCTCCAGCGCCATGTTTGCCCTGCTGGCCTGCGCCCACTGGGAAGGGCCGGACTGGTTGCTGCTCTTGCTGGCCGCGCTGGTGGGCAGTCTGCCCAGCATGCCTGCCATGTTCCGCGCCCGCTGGACGGTACTGTACCGCGGCACCCCCCAACTGCAGACGGCTTATGCGCTGGAAGCCGTGCTTGATGACCTGAGCTTTATTGTCGGCCCGCCCTTGTCCGTGGGGTTGAGCATGGTGCTCTTTCCCGAGGCCGGCCCCATGGCGGCCGCAATGCTGCTGATCGTGGGCGTGAGCCTGTTTGCCATGCAGCGGCGCACCGAACCACCGGTCAACCCCGGCATCGCCCATATCCGGCAAAAGGCGCTGCTGCGCCAGCCCGTGGTACGTACGCTGGCGCTGTTCATGCTGGCGCAAGGCATCATCGTGGGCACCATCGATGTGGCCAGCGTGGCCTTTGCCACCCATCAGGGCCAACCCGCCATGGCCAGCGTGGTGCTGTCCTTCTACGCACTGGGCTCCTGCGTGATGGGCCTGGTATTTGGCGTCATGCGCTTGAAGATGCCGCTCAACCGCCAGATTGTGTGGGTGGGTGCATCGGTGGCAATTACCGCCATTCCGCTGTTGCTGGCCAGCAATCTCACGGCCTTGACCCTGGCCGTGCTGCTGGCCGGCATTACCTTCGGCCCCACGATTACCGTGGCCATGGGTCTGGTGGAGCAGCAAGTCGCCGCCCAGCGGCTGACCGAAGGCATGACCTGGCTGCTCACCGGCCTGGCCATGGGCGTGGCCCTGGGCGCGGCAGCCGCCGGCTGGGTGATAGACCACTGGGGGCCTCAGGCCTCGTTTGTGGTTGCGCTGATTGCCGGTGCGGCCATGTGGGCCTGGGGAATTCAGACCGGACGCTTGGCCGGTGCCAAGACCGAATCCATTGCCCAGGCCCTGCCCTAGCCCTAGATCTAACGCTGAGCGGCTGCCTCAGCCCGCAAGCGCCGCCCCAGCCGGCTTGGCCAGGCGCGCCTCGCGGATCGGCAGATGAATCAGGGCGGCGGCCACGGCCAGCAGAATGTCGATGATCCAGACAATGTCGAAGTTGCCCGTGGCCTCGAACACCTTGCCGCCCAGCCAGGCACCCAGAAAGCCACCCATCTGGTGCACCAGCATCACCAGTCCGAAGAGCATGGCCATATGGCGGGTGCCGAAGAACTTGGCAACCAGACCCACGGTGGGCGGTACCGTGGACAGGAAAGTCAGCCCCATCACTGCAGCAAAGATCAGTGCCACGGCCCCGGTCTTGGGCGCCAGCATGAAGGCCAGCACCGCCACGGCACGTACGGCATAGACCAGAGACAGCAGCGACTTCATGCGCCAGTGCCCTACGGCCCAGCCCATGGCAAGACTGCCAATGATGTTGAAAAGCCCCAGCATGGCCAGCGCCCAGGCACCAAACTGCACAGGCAGACCGCAACTTTCAATCACGCCTGGCAGGTGGGTACCCAGAAATGCCACATGAAAGCCGCAAACAAAAAAGCCTACCGACAGCAGCACATAGCTGCGATTGCCCAAGGCCTGGGCGATGACGGCACGGCTGCCCATAGCTTTGGCGGCTTCGGCAGCACCTGGCGTCGCCGCTGCAACCGCTGGGGCCACTACTTCAGGCTTGCCCTTGAGCACCCAGATGGCAGGTAGTGCCACCAGCACCAGCACGGCCATGACCTGCAGCGCATTGGCCCAGCCCATGCCAATCATCAAGGCACCGGCCAGCGGCGTGATCAGAAACTGCCCCGTGGAGCCGCCGGCGTTGACGATGCCCGTGGCCATGCCCCGGTAGCGCTCTGGAATCAGCCTGGCGGTGGTGCCCATCAGCACGGCGGGGCCGGCCATGCCGGCGCCCCCGGCAGAGAGCACGCCCACGGCAAAAATCAGGCCCCAGGTGCTGGTCATATAAGGGGTGATAAAGGTGCCCACCGCCACCAGCAGCACGCCGATGAGCAGCACGCGGCCTGCGCCAATACGGTCGGCCATGGCGCCGGCAAAGGGCTGGGTCAGCCCCCACCACAGCTGGCCAAAGGCAAACGCCAGACTGATCTGCGCCAGGCCCAGCTGGGTGGCGCTGTTCAGCGGACTGACAAACAAGCCCATGCTCTGGCGCGTTCCCATGGTCAGCGCAAACGTGGAGGCCGCTGCCAGCAGCACCAGCCATACGCTCCACTGGCGCTGGCCTGGCGACAGAGCGCCGATAAGACTTCGATCACCGGCTTGATCCTTGGTTTGGGCTTCACGCATCATGGTCTCCGCTTTCCTGAAGATTCTCTTGTGGCGCATCGTCGGCCAGCAAAGGCAGCGCCTCATCGATCAGCGCATGCAGGGCCAGCACACGTTCCACACCCAGCTGGGCATTGAGCTGCAGCTGCGCACGGCGCCAGCCGCTTTGGGCCTGTGCCCGCTTTTCGCGCCCGGCGTCGGTGATATGCACCAGGCGGCTGCGTCCGTCCTCGCCAGCGGCCACCTCCAGCCAACCTGCGGCCACCAGGGGCTTGAGATTGCGGGTCAGCGTAGAGGCATCCATGGTCATGAAGCGCGCCAGATCGCCGGGGCGAATCGGCCCGCGATGCAACACCTGCGACAGCAGCGAGTACTGCGTGGTCTTGAGCCCGGCCTGCGCCAGCTCGGCGTCATAGCGCTGCGATACCCGGCGCAGCAGCTGGCGCAGCTTGAAGTTGGTACAGCCTTGCGGCTGCACGGCCGGGGCGACATCGGGTTGGATCAGGGTTGCGCTCATGGAACCATTGTATCTACAATAATTGCATATGCAACTTTAAAGAGATTTCCATGGATACAGCCATCGCCACCCACCCCAGTCGTCAAACTGCTCACGGAGACTGGGAAGCGCACAAGGAACAAGTCGTCAGCCACATGCTGGCAGGCGGCGGCCAGCCCGGCGTGGCTGCGCCGGCACAGCTGCAGGGCAAGACCGGGCTGGAAATCATGCAAGCCATGCTCAGCGGTGAGCTGCCCTACCCGCATATCGCGGAGACGCTGGACTTTGCCCTGATCGAGGTGGCCCACGGCAAAGCCGTATTTCAAGGCACACCTCAGCTCAAGCACTACAACCCCATGGGCACGGCGCATGGCGGCTGGTTTGCCACGCTGCTGGACTCGGCCCTGGGCTGCGCCGTGCAAACCACCTTGCCAGCCGGCACGGGATACACCACAGCCGAGCTCAGCGTGAACATCGTGCGCGCCGCTCACGCCCATACCGGGCCGTTGCGCGCCATAGGCCAGGTGATTCACAGCGGCCGCCAGCTGGCCACGGCCGAAGCCCGCATCGTCGGAGCCGACGGCAAGCTCTACGCCCATGCCAGCACCACCTGCCTGGTGTTCGCCGCCAAGGCATTCTGAAGGTACACGCAAGGTATTAGCCATGAAAAAAACGCACCCGAAGGTGCGTTTTTTTATTCAGGCGTCAAGGCCTCAGTCCATCATGGAAATCACCACATCGCCAAAGCGCGAGCAGGAAACCTGGGTTGCGCCATCCATCAGTCGCGCAAAGTCATAGGTCACATGCTTGCTCTGAATGGCTTTTTCCAGCGACTGCACCAGTAGGTCTGCCGCCTCGCGCCAGCCCATGTGGCGCAGCATCATCTCGGCGCAGAGAATCATGGAGCCGGGATTCACATAATCCTTGCCCGCATAGCGCGGTGCCGTGCCGTGCGTGGCTTCAAAACAGGCAATGGATTCCGACATGTTGGCGCCGGGCGCAATGCCTATGCCGCCCACTTGCGCGGCCAGCGCGTCCGAGATGTAGTCGCCGTTCAGATTGAGCGTGGCCACCACCGAATACTCGGCCGGGCGCATCAGAATCTGCTGCAGGAAGGCATCGGTGATCGAGTCCTTGACGATGATGTCCTTGCCGGTCTTTGGGTTCTTGAGCTTGACCCAAGGGCCGCCATCGATCAGCTCGGCACCAAACTCGCGGCGCGCCAGTGCATAGCCCCAGTCACGGAAAGCGCCTTCCGTGTACTTCATGATGTTGCCCTTGTGCACCAGGGTCACGCTGGGTCGGTTGTTGTCGATGGCGTACTGGATGGCCTTGCGCACCAGGCGCTCCGTGCCTTCGCGCGAAACGGGCTTGATGCCAATGCCCGAAGTCTCGGGAAAACGGATCTTGTTGGAACCCAGCTCCTTGGACAGGAACTGCATGAGCTTTTGCGCATTCTCGCTGCCCGCTGCGAACTCAATGCCCGCATAAATATCTTCCGAGTTCTCGCGGAAGATCACCATATTGGTTTTCTCGGGCTGCTTGAGCGGCGAAGGCACGCCCTTGAAATACTGCACGGGGCGCAGGCAGACGTAGAGATCCAGCTCCTGGCGCAGCGCCACGTTCAGGGAACGGATGCCGCCGCCCACGGGCGTGGTCAGCGGGCCCTTGATGGAAACCGCATAGTCGCGCACGGCGGCCACGGTTTCTTCGGGCAGCCACATATCGGGGCCATAGACGCGGGTGGCTTTTTCGCCGGCAAAAATCTCCATCCAGGCAATCTTGCGCTTAGTACCGTAGACCTTGGCCACGGCCGCATCGGCCACCTTGCGCATCACCGGCGTCACGTCCACGCCCACGCCGTCACCGTCGATGAAAGGAATGATGGGCTGATCGGGCACGTTCAGCGAATGGTCGGCATTAACCGTGATCTTCTGGCCTTGCGGCGGAATCTGGATGTGCTGGAAAGTGCTCATTGTTGCGAATCTCCTGAATTGGTAATTATGCGGCGCAGCAACCTGATCGTTAATGCGTCTATGGCCCGATTTTGGCATCACTGGCGCTCACAAAATTCTTACGCAGTTCATCGCCAGATTCTGTCAACGCCGGCACAGCGCCGGCGTTGAATATTTGTGGCACGGATGGTCCGCGTCGCAACCTCAACTGAACCCAGGAAATTTGCAGACATGAAAAAACTACTCGCTGTCCTGATTGCCGGTACTTTCGCTGCAGGCGCCTTCGCCCAGGCAGCAGCACCCGCAGCCCCGGTTCAAGCGCCCGCCAAGGCCGCAGCCCCTGCGGCCAAGCACATGAAGGCCAAGTCCACCCATAGCCACAAACAAGTCAAACATTCTTCCAAGAAAATGCACAAGGCGATGTGAAGATAGCGGCCTGCCGCAAGCACAACTGATACTGAGCGCCACCACATTTCAAATGCAGGGACGCACACTAAAAAGCCCGCAGAATAACGAGTCTGCGGGCTTTTCTTATGATCGCCTCGCGCACCGACCTTTGCCAGACCCAGTTACAAGGCCCTTGATTGCCATGAAGTTTGCTCTCCGCCTGCCCTTTGTTGTTTCTTCAGCTCTTGCCCTGAGCGCCCTGCTGGGCTTTGGCAGCCTGGCCAACGCCCAGGACGGTTCTCCCCAGATGAATCTGCGTCGCACCGATCTGACGGCAGGCATGTACCGCATCGATACACAGTTGGCCGTTACGCCACAGCAGCGCGAGATCGGTCTCATGTTCCGCAAGGAAATGCCCCAGCAGGAAGGCATGCTGTTTGTATTCGAACAGCCCGGCGTGCAGTGCTTCTGGATGCGCAACACGCTCTTGCCCCTGACCGCCGCCTTTGTGGCCGATGACGGCACCATCGTCAATCTGGCCGATATGAAACCGCAGTCCGATGATTCGCACTGCTCAGCCAAGCCGGTGCGCTTTGTGCTGGAAATGAACCAGGGCTGGTTCGCCAAGCGCGGCATCAAGGCCGGAGCCAAGCTGGGCGGTGCTCCCTTCGCACCGCGCTGAAGCCCATCAAAAAATTCCTGTATTGATAGCATCTAGCGCTCTACATACAAGCACTAGAGCCCATTCAGACTGAAAATCCAGCACCGACCAAGTCTTGTCGCAACAGGCATATGTCTGTGCTTTTCTCGGCCCGCAATCTGCGGACCCACATCGCAAACCGGCATAATCGTTTCATGCACCAGCTGCGCACCTCCTTCTGGCTCTCCCGGCTGATCCTGGCCTGGTTTGCTTTGACGTTGGGCGCCGCCAGCGCATCGCCGTTCATCCATCCGCAGGCGATGGAACTGATCTGCACCACCTCGGGCGAGATGCGCTGGGTCAATGTCAGCAGCGCTGTCGGCAACAGCGTCAGCGATGACACCAGCGCAGATAGCAGCCTTGGTGAGAATGCGCAGAGCGCGGCCCATAGCGGCCAGCACAACACCCTCGATTGCGCACTGTGCCTGCCTGCTGCCGGGCCTGCACCCCTGCATTTTGGCGATCTGCCGCCCATGGCACAGCCGCTGTCCCATGCGCTGCGCCCCCTGGTGGCAGCGCATATTGCTTCCGTCACCCGCGCACCCCTGCCCGCACGCGGGCCTCCTGCTAACTCCTGAAACCTTTCTCGGTTGGCTGAGCCGTCCCTGAGGGCGGACTCGGCTTTTGTCTGCACTGTGCTCTTCAGTGCCCGGCCAGGAGTTTTTTCGTGATCCGTTCTTCTTCCCGTCATTTTGGCGGGCGCGCTCGTGCGCGCGCTCTTCCCCAGCTCTCTCTTCCCGCACTCTCTGCCAGCAGCTGCGCCGTTCTGGCCCTGCTCAGCGGATATGTCCATGCCGCCGAGCCCACGCTGGCCACCGTGGAGGTCAGCGAAGGCTGGCACGAGGCTTTTTCCAGCCTGGCGCTCGATGCAAAATCGGCGACGGCCAGCCGCCTGGGCCTGAGCGCCAAAGAGCTACCGGCCAGCGTGCACACTCTTGATCGCAGCGAGCTGGAAGCGCGCGGTGCGCAAAACACGCAGGAGGCACTGGCCGCTATTCCCGGTGTGACGGCCTACAGCCCGCCCGGCAATCCCGGCGTGAGCTACCGGGGCTTTGGCGGCAGCTCGGTCAGCCAGCTGTTCAACGGCATCAATGTGCAGTACAGCATTGCGGCCCGCCCGGTAGACAGTTGGATTTACGACCGCATCGAGGCCATAGGCGGCGCGTCCAGCTTTCTGTATGGCGCAGGCGGGGTGGGCGGCACGCTCAACTACATCACCAAGCTGCCGGAGAGCACTTCGTTCACCGAAGGCCAGATACGCCTGGGCAGCAACGGACTCAAGCAGGCTTCGTTGGGACTGAACCGCCGCGTGGGCAGCGCAGATGACGCCAACGTCCACTATCTGCGGCTGGACCTGAACCAAAGCACAGGCGGCAGCAGCATAGATCAGGTCAAGCGCCATGCCACGCAGTTAGCGCTGTCGCTGCGCTCCGAGCTGGGCGGCGGACTCACCCACACCCTGGCCTACGAATACCAGCATGAGCGGGTAGACCGACCTTACTGGGGCACGCCGCTGCGCAACCCCATCCAGGGCGAGGTCAGCATCGACCCGGCCACCCGCGACAAGAACTACAACAGCGCCGACGGCCTGTATGCCCAGCGCGTGCAATGGCTGCGCTCCATCACCGAAGGCCGTGTCAACCCGCAACTGCAGTGGAGCAACACCTTCTACGCCTATAGCGCCCAGCGGGAGTACCGCAATGTGGAGAGCTACCGCTTCAACGCCGGCAACAGCGCCGTCATCCGCTCCAGCGCGCTGCTGCAGCGCCATGAGCAACTGCTGATCGGCGACCGGCTGGAAGGCAGGCTGCAAAGCCAACTGGCCGGCTTGCGCAGCGACTGGGCGTTTGGCCTGGATGTCAGCGTCAACCGCCAGACCCGCTACCCCACCAGCCTCTCGGGCACGGTAAGCACCGTCAATCCCTACGACTTTGCGACCGAAAATTTCTACTCCATCCCCGGCATGCAGCCCGGCTTCAGGGCCGACCGGGACAACCGCATCCAGAACATCGCCCTGTACCTGGAAAACCGCACCGCCATCGCCCCCACGCTGCATGTGCTCACGGCCCTCAGGCATGAACGCCTGGATCTGGATCTGAGCAATCGGCGCGAAGTCACGGCCAGCGCACCTGCCAGCTGGAGCCGCAGCTACCGCCCCACCACAGGCCGCATCGGCCTGGTCTGGGATGCCACGCCCGAAGCCGCGCTTTATGCCCAGTACGCCACCGCCGCCGATCCGCCCTCGGGCACGCTGGCCACGGCCAGCTTTGCCGATGCCATCAACAACACCGGCCTGACCACCGGCCGCCAGCTCGAAGTGGGGGCGAAATGGCGCTTTATGCAAGACAAGGGCTCGGCCACGCTGGCCGCCTACCAGATCGAGCGACACAACATCGCCACGCAAGACCCCAGCGACAGCACCCGCACCCTGCTGGTGGGAGAGCAGTCCTCGCGCGGCATGGAAGCCGCCGTGGCGCTGGCCCTGTCTGCGCAGTGGAGCTTGCGCGCCGACTACAGCCACACCCGGGCGCGCTATGACAATTACCAGCAAAACGGCATCTCCATGGCCGGCAAGCACCCGGTCAACACCCCGGCCACGGTCGCCAATCTCTGGACCCGTTATCGCGCCACGCCGGATCTGCTGCTGAGCGCCGGTCTGCGCCATGTGGGTCGCATCTACGGTGATGCGGCCAATACCTTCTACTGGCCGCGCGTCACGCTGCTGGATCTGGGTCTGGACTACCAGATCAACCGCCAGATGACGCTGCAGGCGCGGCTGCGCAATGCAACCAATCGCAGCTACGCCGCCAGCCTCAGCAGCACCATGGCTTATCTGGGTGCCGCCCGCAGCGCCGATATAGCGCTGCGCCTGAGCTACTGAAACGGGGCAGCCCATGCAAATTTCATGGAAGCGCTGGCTGTTTCTGGCCCACCGCTGGCTGGGCATAGGCATGTGCCTGCTGTTTGCGCTGTGGTTTTTCTCCGGCATGGTGATGATGTATGTGGGCTACCCCAAGCTCACCGAAGCCGAGCGGCTGCTGCATCTGCCCGAGCTGCAGGCCAGCCCCGAGCTGCTCAGACCTCAGCAGGCGCTGAGCAAGGCGGGCATCAGCACAGCAGTGAGCGACCTGCGCCTGTCCATGGCCAGCGCGGGTCGGGCCAGTTACTGGGTGATTGCGGCAGGCAAGCAGGGCAAAGACCATCACCCAAGCACGGCCACGGTGATTGATGCCTACACCGGCAGCGTGCTGCCGCCGGCGGGGCAAGCACAGGCCATGGCAGCGGCGGCGGCGTTCGCGCCTGGCATCGCCGCCAGCTACCAGGGCCAGGTGCAGCAAGATGCCTTCACCCACAGCCGTGGTCTGGATGCGCACCGGCCCCTGCATGTGGTGGCGCTGGACGATGCGGCCCAGACCCGTCTGTATATCTCCAGCCAAACCGGCGAAGTGCTGCGCGATGCCACGGCCACCGAGCGCGGCTGGAACTACGTGGGCGCCTGGCTGCACTGGCTTTATCTGCTGCGCGGCAACTGGTTTGACGGCATCTGGGCCGATGTGGTCAACACCTTGTCCATCGCCGGCATTGCGCTGGCCATCAGCGGCACGGTGGTGGGCGTGATGCGCTGGCGTTTTGCCCGGCCCTACCGCAGCGGCCAGCGCACGCCCTACCCCTCACGCCTGATGCGTTGGCACCATATCGTCGGCCTGCTGTTTGCCGCCGTCACGCTGACCTGGATTTTCAGCGGTCTGATGTCCATGAACCCATGGCATATCTTTGATAGCAAGCAGCGCACAGTGAATATGGGGAAATGGCCTATGGGGGCCATGAATCTACCTGCAGATGCGGCAGGGCCTGCGCAGCTGCTCTCCGCTGCCGGCCCCGGCGTGCGGGAGTTGCGCTGGAGCCGCGTGCTGGGCCAGACCCAGGTGACCGCCGTCAATGCCCTGGGCCACAAACAGGTGCTCAATGCCGACACGGCCCAGGCGCTGCAGCATGACAAAGCAGCTTTGCTGGCAGGCGCGGCACAGCTCTCCGATGCCGCAGTGCTGAGCAGCCAGTGGCTGAGCGACTATGACCTTTACTACTACGCCCGCGCCGACCACACCATGATGGGCGGCACCAGCAAGCCGCTGCCGGTGCTGCGCGTGATCTATGGCGATGCCGGCCAGACCTGGCTGCATATCGATGCGAGCACCGGTCAGTTGCTGGGCCAGTTGAACCAGCGCCAGCGCGTCAAACGCTGGCTGTTTGCCATGCTGCACAGCTGGGACTGGCTACCACTGCTGCAGCGCCGCCCACTCTGGGACGGCTTGCTGATTGTTTTAAGTCTGGGCGGCCTGCTGCTCAGCGGCACCGGCGTGGTGATTGGCTTGCGCCGCCTGCGGCCACGGCGCGCCAGGCATTGAGCAAACGGCCAAGCCCTGCGATCAAGCGCGACTGTGGTGCGCAAACCTTGCCCGCTCGGCAGCGGGCAGCACGCTCTTGAGCATGCGCCTATCGCAGGCTCCGAATGCCTGAAAATTGCGCCGACCTTCGCGCAGCGTCATGTGATTGGGGCCTGAGTACACGTCAAGCTGATCCGGGTTGCGACCATCGTCCTCCCAGAAGCAGAGCTTGCAGATGCTGTATTCGCCTCGATCCTTCAGAGAGAAATAGTCGCAGCACGGGCATTGGAACAAGGTCATGGGCAGGCTCTTGGGATTTTTGAGTCAAATTGCCATCAAGCGCTTACGTATCAAGCACAGAAAGCTACTCTTTATATAGCAAAACAAGATAGACGCGCAAAAAAGCCGGTGGCCTTTTCAGGCGCACCGGCTGATGGGAGCTTGCAGGCGAGGCAGGCCTCGCTCTGCAAAACGCCATGCTTAGACTGCAGCGATGGCGGCGTTGAAGGTGGCGCTGGGGCGCATCACGGTGTCCAGCTTGGCCACGTCGGGCATGAAGTAGCCGCCGATATCGGCTGGCTTGCCTTGCACTTCCTTCATCTCGGCCACGATCTTGGCTTCGTTGTCAGCCAGTGTCTTGGCCAGAGTGGCGAACTTGGCAGCCAGCTCCTTGTCTTCGGTCTGAGCGGCCAGAGCCTGGGCCCAGTACAGAGCGATGTAGAACTGCGAACCACGGTTGTCCAGCTCGCCGGTGCGGCGCGAAGGCGACTTGTCTTCGTCCAGCAGCTTGCCGGTGGCTTCGTCCAAGGTCTTGGCCAGCAGCTTGGCGCGGCCGTTGTTTTCCTTGATGCCCAGATCTTCCAGCGACACGGCCAGGGCCAGGAACTCGCCCAGCGAATCCCAGCGCAGGTGGTTTTCTTCCACCAGTTGCTGCACGTGCTTGGGAGCAGAGCCGCCGGCACCGGTTTCGTACATGCCGCCACCCGCCATCAAAGGCACGATGGACAGCATCTTGGCCGAGGTACCCAGTTCCAGAATCGGGAACAGGTCGGTCAGGTAGTCACGCAGAATGTTGCCGGTCACCGAAATGGTGTCCAGGCCACGGGCCACGCGCTCCAGCGTGTAGCGCATGGCACGTACTTGCGACAGGATGTGGATTTCCAGGCCGTTGGTGTCGTAGTCCTTCAAGTAGGTTTCCACCTTCTTGATCAGCTCGGCTTCGTGGGGACGGTAGGGGTCCAGCCAGAACACGGCAGGCATGCCGGAGTTGCGGGCGCGGGTCACGGCCAGCTTCACCCAGTCACGGATAGGCGCATCCTTGACCTGGCACATGCGCCAGATGTCGCCGGCTTCCACGTTCTGGCTCAGCAGCACTTCGCCGGTGGCGATGTCCACGATGTTGGCCACGCCTTCTTCGGCGATCTCGAACGTCTTGTCGTGCGAACCGTACTCTTCGGCCTTTTGCGCCATCAGACCCACGTTGGGCACGGTGCCCATGGTCTTGGGGTCGAAGTTGCCGTGCCACTTGCAGAAGTTGATCACTTCCTGGTAGATACGGGCAAAGGTGGACTCAGGCATCACGGCCTTGCAGTCGTAAGGCTTGCCGTCGGCGGCCCACATCTTGCCGCCCACGCGGATCATGGCGGGCATGGAAGCGTCAACGATCACATCGTTGGGCGAATGGAAGTTGGTGATGCCCTTGGCGGAATCAACCATGGCCAGACGCGGACGGTGCTCTTGGCACTTGTGCAGGTCACGGATGATTTCTTCACGCTGCGAAGCAGGCAGGGTTTCAATCTTTTCGTACAGATTGGCCATGCCGTTGTTCACGTTCACGCCCAGCTGATCGAACAGCTTGCCGTGCTTTTCGAAGGCTTCCTTGTAGAAAATCTTCACGCAGTGACCAAACACGATGGGGTGAGACACCTTCATCATCGTGGCCTTCACGTGCAGCGAGAACAGAATGCCGGACTCGCGGCAGTCTTCGATTTCCTTTTCATAGAAGGCGCACAAGGCCTTCTTGCTCATGAACATGGAATCGATCACTTCTGCAGCCTGCAGCTTGACCTTGTCCTTCAGCACGATGCTGTTGCCGGATTGGGTCTCCAGCACCATCTTCACTTCGCGGGCCTTGTCCAGCGTCATGGACTTTTCGCCGTGGTAGAAGTCGCCCTCTTCCATGTGCGACACATGGGTTTGCGACCACTGCTTCCACTCGCCCATGGAATGGGGGTGCTTCTTGGCGTAGTTCTTGACCGCAGCAGGAGCGCGGCGGTCGGAGTTGCCTTCGCGCAGCACGGGGTTCACGGCCGAGCCAATGCACTTGTTGTAGCGCGCCTTGATGTCTTTTTCGGCATCGGTCGTGGCGGTTTCAGGATAGTCAGGGATGGCGTAGCCCTTGCCCTGCAGTTCCTTGATCGCGTCTTGCAGCTGGCCCACAGATGCGGAGATATTGGGCAGCTTGATGATGTTGGCTTCAGGCGTCAGCGTCAGCTTGCCCAGTTCAGCCAGATTGTTCGGAGCGCGTTGCGCTTCGGTCAGGAAGTCGGGGAACTCGCCCAGGATACGGCCAGACAACGAGATGTCGCTGGTCTCCACATTGATGCCAGCGGGCGCTGCAAAAGCGCGAATCACAGGCAGGAATGCACTGGTAGCCAGGCGGGGAGCCTCGTCAGTCAAGGTATAGATGATGGTGGGTTGCTGCGTACTCATCTCGTGTCTCAGGTTGTGAAAAAGGGGGAGCCTGCCATGTGCCAGAACCTCATGCTTGCGCCTGGGTCCTGACACCGAAGGAATGCCACTCTTGTTATGCAATGCATTCCCACAATACAAAATTCTACGCGCAACCGGGCTTGTTTTTTTAAGTCTTGTACAAGACTCAAGGTTTTTCATGCACTTCCCCACAATGATTTCATTGGAGAAAGTGCCAAAGTCCCCTATTTCCTGCCATGTAAAAAAATGCGGCAATGCATCATGCCGTTTGAAGGCTTGGTACGGGCTTGACGAAAGTCAGTTGCATTGAGAATTGCGTTGCGCGGCCTTCGGCACAAATTAGCACAGCCTTCGCCAGCAAAGCTGACAAGTCGGCAAGCGATCACCAGACTGTCAGCAGTGAGGGAGCTCCTCAATGGGAATCTATCCTTAGTCCCATCAGACGATTTTTCTCCACCTTCCTGCCCGAAGAATCCGCCTATTGATTGACTCACTCTTCAAGCTCCGCAACGTTCTCAATTGCGGGTTCAAGTACATGAGCATCAAGCCAGATCGAAGAATCTGAGTAATACGAATCTCTCATCCTAAGGAAGCGATATGTCATATACCTTGACTGGTTTTGAAGGCAAAGTAGCAGTAATCACCGGTGCAGGTCGAATGCGCAGCATCGGTCGACCCATTGCGATGGCATTGGCGCAAGCGGGTTGCGATGTGGTCTTGACTGGCACAGGCCGCGCACCCGAAACCTACCCAGAAGATGAGCGCGAAGTGAATTGGCGCGATATCGAATCGGTGGCTGATGAAGTCCGTCAGCTAGGTCGCCGCGCCTTGCCGGTGGTTTCCGATGTCAGCAACCCGGAGTCTATCGATGCACTGCTGGCACGCACTATCGCGGAATTCGGTCGTGTCGATTTTCTGATCAACAACGCAGGCGCCACTCGCGGCAATGATCGAATTCCTGCGACGGAACTGTCGATCGAGACCTGGCAGCGAGTGATGAACGTCAACCTCAACGGCACGTTCTATATGTCCCGTGCATTCGCCAAACAAATGGGTGAGCAAGGAGAAGGCGGCGCCATTATCAATATTTCGTCGCTGGCAGCTCAATTACTGGCACCGGACACTGCCGCCTACGCAACCACGAAAGTGGCCATCAATGGCCTGACGACCATCATGGCGCGAGAACTAGGACCAAAGAAGATCCGGGTCAATGTCGTTGCCCCTGGAATCGTCGAAACAAGTCGTTTGGATGACGTACCTCGGGGCAAAGTATGGGATGACATGATTGCCTCCTACATCTCTTTAGGGCGCGCGGGCACAGGTGAAGATATTGCTCACCTGGTGGCATTCCTGTGCAGCGATCAAGGCGAATGGATTACAGGTCAAAACATCTATGTCGACGGCGGTCACCTCCCAACCCCACGACGCTCGGCATAACTTGATACGCCCTCCACCGGCAGTTGCTTGAGCCAGCTCCGATGAATCACTTCAACTAGCAGACGGCCCGCCATCGAGCGGGCTTTTTGCTTTCTGCAGCCCTACTGCACTCTCCCAAAGCACCTTGAAAGTCGCTTTTTACAAACCCACCCACCTGTTTCAGGCGGATTTCCTCAACATCCATACAAAGCTGCTTGAAACCGGCTTGCTCACCGAGCCGCATTCTGGACCTTGAATTGATCAATGGCTTGCAAGGATTGCGGTGAGGATTGATTCAATGCGTATTCCGGTTGAACTGAACGCCTGTGCCGGTTGCTGCTGACCAAAGTGCTGGTCGTGACCGGCTGAGTTCGGCCACAAGCCGCCATTTGATGTGTATCCGCAAAGCGGTCATTCCATAGCCCTAGATCAGCCATGACAGAGCATAAGAATCAAAGCATTAATTCAATAATAGTTGTATTATTGAAAAATGCAAGAAGCCCAAGTTATCCGCTCCCTCTCCGCTTTGGCCCACGAGGCACGTCTGCGCGTTTTTCGTGCGCTGGTAGTTGCAGGACCAGAAGGCCTGACGCCCAGTGCGTTGGCGGAGCAGTTGGGTATCGCCCCCAATGCGCTGTCATTTCACCTTAAGGAACTCTTCCATGCTGAACTCGTGAGTCAGGAGAGGCAGGGGCGCAACGTGCTGTATCGAGCCGCGTTTCCTGTCATGAATGGGCTGCTCTCATACCTTGTCGAGAACTGCTGCCAGGGTGCAGCCTGCACCCCAGACGCCGCGGCTTTGTGCAAGTGCTGAACTAGGAGCAGTTCATCATGTTGACGGCCATTCTGATTTTCGTCTTCACTCTGACCCTTGTCATCTGGCAGCCACGCGGCCTTGGTATTGGCTGGAGCGCCTCGATTGGGGCCGGTATCGCGCTGCTGCTGGGGGTTGTGAACCTAGCTGATATTCCTGTGGTCTGGCATATCGTCTGGAATGCCACGGCGACCTTTGTCGCCGTCATCATCATCAGCCTTTTGCTGGATGAAGCTGGTTTCTTCGAGTGGGCCGCATTGCACTTTGCCCGCTGGGGTGGTGGCAGTGGAGTCAAGCTATTTGCTTTCATCGTGCTGCTGGGGGGTGCCGTTTCGGCCTTGTTCGCCAATGACGGAGCAGCCCTGATTCTCACGCCCATCGTGATGGCCATGCTAGTGGCGCTGGGTTTTTCTCCGGCTGCAACGCTGGCGTTTGTGATGGCTGCCGGATTTATTGCCGACACTGCGAGCTTGCCGCTGATCGTTTCCAATTTGGTGAATATCGTGTCCGCCGACTTCTTCAAGATCGGCTTCAACGACTACGCATCGGTGATGGTGCCGGTCAACATCGCCTCGGTCCTGGCCAGCCTCGGTGTGCTGCTGCTGTTTTTCCGACGCGATATTCCTGCCACCTACGACGTGGCCCAGCTCAAGTCGCCGTCGGCTGCGATCAAGGATGTGGCCACCTTCCAGGCCGGCTGGGTCGTTCTGGTCTTGCTTCTGGTCGGCTTCTTCGCTCTGGAGCCTCTGGGCGTCCCCGTCAGTGCCGTGGCTGCCGTGGGGGCGGCGATCTTGCTGGTGGTGGCTGCGCGTGGCCATGTCATCAGCACTAGGAAAGTGCTTCATGGCGCTCCATGGCAGATCGTGGTGTTCTCGCTGGGTATGTACTTGGTGGTCTATGGGCTGCGCAACGCGGGCCTCACGGATTACATCGCCGTGTTGCTGAATCAATTTGCAGCTGGTGGCGTGTGGACCGCATCACTGGGCACAGGCGTGCTGTCTGCGGTACTGTCCTCCATCATGAACAACATGCCCACGGTGTTGATCGGAGCCTTGTCCATCGATGCATCCACGGCCAGCGGGGCAGTCAAGGAAGCCATGGTGTACGCCAATGTGATTGGCTGCGATCTCGGTCCCAAGATCACGCCGATTGGCAGCCTGGCAACGCTCCTCTGGCTGCATGTGCTCGCCAAGAAGGGCACAACCATTGGCTGGGGCTACTACTTCAGAGTGGGGGCAGTGTTGACCATGCCCGTGCTACTCATCACCCTCGCAGCGCTGGCCTTGCGGCTCAGCGTGGCGTCATGAACCTTTGCCATGGAATCTAGCGCTATGAGTGACATCACGATTTATCACAACCCAGCCTGCGGTACCTCCCGCAATGTTCTGGCCCTGATCCGCAACAGCGGAGAAGAGCCCACGGTCATTGAATACCTGAAGACGCCTCCTGATCGCGCCACCCTGGTGGGCCTGATCCAAGCCATGGGCATGCCAGTGCGCGATGTGTTGCGCCAAAAAGGTACGCCGTATGACGAGCTTGGCTTGGGCGAGCCTAAATGGACGGACGAGCAATTGATTGATTTCATGCTCCAGCACCCCATCCTGATCAATCGGCCGATAGTGGTCACCCCTCTGGGAACCCGCTTGTGCCGTCCCTCGGAGGACGTGCTGGACATCCTGCCGCAGCCCCAACAGGCCGCATTCTCCAAAGAAGACGGGGAAGCCGTCATTGACTCGAAAGGAAATCGAATTGGCAAGCTCTGATCTACCAAATCTCGACGAACAAGTATTTGAAAAGCCCAGCCTGGATGGCTTGTTACCGGCACAACGTGCAGCGCACGCGCCGCGTATTTTGCTGCTGTATGGCTCGGTTCGCGACCGTTCTTATAGCCGCCTGCTGACCGAAGAGGCAGCGCGACTGCTGCGCAAGATGGGGGCCGAGACCAGGATCTTTGATCCACGTGGCCTGCCGCAGCCGGATGGCGCCCCCGACGATCACCCAAAGGTCAAGGAACTGCGCGAGCTGGCTTTATGGGCCGAGGGCATGGTCTGGACGTCTCCTGAGCGCCATGGTGCGATGAGCAGCATTCTCAAAGCGCAGATTGACTGGCTTCCTTTGTCTGTTGGCGCTGTGCGGCCGACGCAAGGCAAGACACTGGCGGTGATGCAGGTCTCGGGTGGCTCGCAGTCCTTCAATGCGGTCAACCAGATGCGGGTGTTGGGTCGCTGGATGCGCATGATCACCATCCCCAATCAGTCATCCGTGGCCAAGGCATTTGCCGAGTTTGATGAAGCCGGCCGAATGAAGCCTTCCTCATATTACGAACGGGTAGTGGACGTTATGGAAGAGTTGGTCAAGTTCACGCTGCTGACAAGAGACTGTTCGGACTACTTGGTGGATCGCTACAGCGAGCGCCGCGAAAGCGCCGAAGAACTGTCCAAGCGGGTCAACCAGCGCAGCATCTAAGCGATACAGGCGGGCAGGCGCCACACATTTTTGTCAAAATTCAGTGGCTGCTTATCTTCTTTTTGAAGGGCCGCAATGGGTCGATCTGCGACTTTCACAGACCTGCCAAGAGCGAACCTAAAGAGGGTGGGACGATTAATTTCTCATCAATTCGGCGTGAACTTGATTGCGGCTTACTGAACCCACAACACCTCAAACTGCTGTCGGATTGAAGCAACCTGAATCGATACTTCATCACCCTCGCACTTACCCAGCATGGCCCTGCCCAAGGGGGTTTGGCTGCTGATGACCTGAACGAGCTCAGCGCCGCAGACCAACTTCATGCTGCCCCCATCAGGGCCGAGAAAGATCTGTTGCTGCCTGTCGTCGGAACCCACCAGGCAGACCAGCGCGCCGATCTGTATACCTTTGCTGACGCTGTAGGGGAGCGGGCGGAACTGGCGCCAATTGACCATCGCCTGGCGAATGGCTTCGGCGCGACGAGCTTGACCACTGGCCAGGTAGGCCGCTTCTAGACCTAATGTGTCATATTTGTTTTCGGCGATATTTTCTTCGTGAGTCGCCGTTTCGTGCGCCACCCGCACTGCCTGTTCGGCTTGCAGTAGGTCCTCGGCGAGCCGTTCCAGCACTTGCTGCTGCAGCAACAATTTATCCATGATCAAAGGTAGGTGTCTCGAGCAAGTCGGGGTTAGGTCTTGATTATGAAGGGCTCCACCAGCTTTCGACGCTTCTGTTGGATGCAAGTTAACTCCAGCCTCGGTCGCATGTTGCCGCCGGTCAGCTCAAGCATGCCGGTCAACTCCGAGCGAAATGGGGATCAACGATGGCCAGCACCCGCGTTCAATCCAATACTGCATCCAAAAGGGTCAAGCAGCATTGCTGCACGCGCGCCCAAGCTTGTTGAAATCGGGCCTCGATACAAGACTGCACCTCGGCTTTCAAGAGCCTTGATGGCCACGTCCAAATCAGCCACCTCCCAGTAGACCGTCGTACCACCCACTCCACCGGGGCACTTGCTGTCGAGTGGATGAAAGCCGAGCAGGCATCCTGGCGCTTGGATGAATGCGTACTGGGAGTTTTCGTGCTGCACTTCAGCCTGAAACAACTCGGCGTACCAGGCTGCCGCAGCCTCAATATCGGAGACAAAGAACACAATAGATTCAATTTGCTTTAACAACATTGGCTTTCAGACACTATGCAAAACATCGGCTGACGAATGTAGCTTTGATTGCATTCTTCTGTCGGGGAAACCGCAGCCGAGGATGAGCTGGCAAGGCAGATGCCGCACTGCGGCTTCAGGAGCACAGGGATATGCAACAGGGCTTTGGCTCCAATTTTCATTGGCGGCCTGCAACGCTTTGCAAGCTCAGCGCGACCTGCAGACAGAAAGCCGGACAAGCAGCAGCCAAATGGCACTGCTACCCTATCTCGGTTTCCGATAAACTTCCATGCGCTGGCTGGGACAGACTGTCACCTGGATCTCTGAGCCATGGGTCACAACCGCGCCAGGAAATTCATTGTTTGCTCAGGAGTAGGTTGCCTAATGAGTTCACCCGATATGGAAGATGACAGTGTCTTTGAAAGCGCTGCCGAGCTCTTCAAGGCCATGGCCGCGCCCATGCGGCTGAAAATCATCAGCTCGCTGTGCAATGGTGAGAAAAACGTCTCCGAGCTGCGCGCGGAAATCGACACGACCCAACCCAATATGTCCCAGCACCTCAATACTCTGTACCAAGCCGGCATTCTGGGGCGCAGGCGCGAAGGCGTGAGCATCTATTACTTCATCGCCAACGAGAAAGTGGTGCATATGTGCCGCACGATCTGCGTGCAGATTGCCATTGACCAGAACTGAGCATTGCCGAAAGTAAAAAAGGCGCTGTCGGCGCCTTTTTTGTTTTCTGCAGCCTTGCATCTCAGGGTTTGAGATAGACAAAGCCTTCCTTGGCTTGCAGACGCGCCACTTCTGCCACACCTGACGGCACGATCTTGGTTTCCATCAGCAGGCTGGCCGCATCGATGCGCCGGGTTTGCAAGGTGTTGTCGCACACCCGAAATTCCACACCACGCGCGGCCAGCGCGCTCACCTGGCCGCTGAATTCGCGGCCCTTGCTGTCCTTGGCATCGCTGATCAGGAAATCAATGCCGGGGCCATGGGTGACGACCACGATCTTGTCCGTGGGCGAAGCTTTGAGTTCGTTGTTGATGTTGTTCAGAATCGCAGCGGCCGTCTCCACGCCGGTGTTGACGTGATAGACCACCTTCACGATGTCCTGTGCCGCAGCGACGGCAGTGCTGAGCGCAAAGGCGAGGGCAATAAGGGCGCTTTTCATATCGGGTCTCCTGTTCTGCAATAGATCATCAGGGAAAGCTGGCGTTCTCTAAATATCACTAACGGCTTATATTAGCTCCGCACAAGCTTAGAAAAATAGGGCAAGTGCTAGTGCTTGGTAGCACTGACAAGCATATAGCCCCATTGCGGAGACATGACTTATGGCAAAAAACACGCTGCTTGCAACAGCTCTGGCGCTGTTGGCGATGATGTGCACCACGCCTGCACTGGCGCATGAGGCACCTCAGCCAGAAAAGGCGCGGACCATGGCAGCATCTGCTGCGTCTATGCAGCTCCAGCAAGTGGCAAGCAATGCGTATTACGTCCAGGGCGTGTCGGCCCTGGGCTCGCCAGCCAACCGAAATTTCATCTCCAATGCCGGCTTCGTCATCACCGACAACAGCGTGGTGGTGATCGATGCTCTGGGTTCGCCCGCCCTGGCGCAGGAATTGGTAGACAAGATCAAGGCCCTCACCACCAAGCCCATCAGCCATGTGATCGTCACGCACTACCATGCCGACCATATCTACGGTCTGCAGATATTCCAAGCCCTGGGGGCTCAGATCGTGGCCCATGTGCAGTCCAGGGAATACATCAACTCGGAGACCGCGCGACTGCGGCTTGAGGCCTCGCGCAAGGATCTCTCACCCTGGATCGACGATTCCACCCACCTGGTTTCCGCCAACCAATGGATATCAACTGACACGCAAACGCTGCAGATCGGCGGTGTAGATTTTGTGCTGCAGCACATGGGGCCGGCACATTCGCCGGAAGACATGGCGGTGTTTCTGCCCCAGAGCGGCGTGCTCTTCATTGGCGATGTGGTGTTTCGCAACCGCATCCCCTATGTGGGTCAGGCCGACAGCCGACACTGGATTGCAGCCCTCGATAGCCTGCTGCAACTGCCGGTGAAAGTCATGGTGCCCGGGCATGGACCTGCCTCCACCCACCCCAAGCCGGACATGCAACTCACGCGCGACTATCTGGTGTATCTGCGCACCTCCATGGGCAAGGCTGCAGCCAATCTCGATCCTTTCGAAGAAGCCTATAGAGCGACGGACTGGTCCCGATTCGCTGGCTACCCGCTCTTCAAGGAGGCCAATCGCATGAATGCCTACAACACCTTTTTGCTGATGGAGCAGGAAAAGCCATGAAAGATGCGCCATCGACGCGCAGACGCTGGCTGCAGTACATGGCTGCCAGCGCCTTGACCGCCATGTCCTACCCTGCCCTGGCTGCGCCAGACGCATCGGAGCGGCTGCTGCCCAGCAGCAGGGACTTGCAACATGATCTGGCTGCCGCTTTGGCCCGGCAAGAGCCCTTGGTACTCATGGCCACCTTGCGCGGCTGCCCGTTTTGCCGGGTGGTCAGAGAGCACTATCTGCTGCCACTACATCGCGCCGGAGCATTTGTCACGCAACTCCATTTTCTTTCCAGTGAACCGCTGCGTGACGGCTACGGCGCACAGAGCAGCCATGGCTCAGTGGTACGGCAGCTGGGCATCGAAGTCGCACCCACGGTACTGTTCTATGGACGGGGTTACCAAGAGGTTGCCGAGCGCCTGGTGGGCAGCTCCATCCCCGATTTCTACGGTGCCTATCTGGAGCAGCGCATGGAACAGGCCCGCGCCGCTGTCCGTGGGCGTTGACTGAACGTCGGCGCTGTCTCAAATCAGAACAACGAGGGTAATTGCCCAATCACAAATTCAGCGCTTGCTGGAAACTAATGCATAACAACATGCTTATATACAAATATAAGGAGACTGCGGTGATGCATTGGAAATCTTGGCTAGGCGGTGCGGCGATGGTGGCCACGGCAATGTGGCCCGGCATTGCGTCAGCCAATCAGGCTCTGGCGCAAAAGAATGCCTGTCTGGCATGCCACGCGGTGGACAAGAAGCTGGTGGGCCCTGCGTTTCAGGAGATCGCCAAAAAATATGCAGGCCAGACAGACGCGCAAACACAGATCACCAAGAGCATCAAGGCCGGAGGTTCTGGCAAATGGGGCCCGATTCCCATGCCGGCGCAGGCTGCGCTGAGCGAGGCCGACGCCAGCACGCTGGCCGCCTGGATCCTGGCGGGGTCCAAATAAACATGGCCTGCAGCACTGTACCGACCAACGAAGTCTGCGCATGGAAAGGGAGCTTATGCTCGATCACCTGATGGGCAAGGTGCGCAAGGCACCTGAGAATTTCGTGCCTGCACAAGCCGTGGGCACGGTGTTTGCCGAGGCCAAGGCCGGGCGACGCGACTTCATACGCAGCGCTTTTGTGGCAGCGGCCGGTACGGCTGCAGCGACGACATCCGTGCACGCAGCAGCCGTGGGCGATGGTGATCCGAATATTCTGGAGTTGCCCGCACACAGCAAGGGGCTGGGCCAGGCCGTGGTCACCGATGGCTATGGCAAACCTTCGAAATTCGAGGCCAATGTGCAGCGCCGCCAAAGCCCGGGACTGACTCAGACCAAGCAGGCATCGGTGTCGTTTGCACCGCTGCAATCGCTTTTTGGCATCGTCACGCCCAGCGGACTGCATTTCGAACGCCATCACCAGGGCTGGTGGGATATCGATCCATCCAAGCACCGCCTGATGGTCAATGGTCTGGTGAAGAACGCCAAGGTCTTCACCATGGACGAAATCATGCGCCTGCCCTCGGTATCGCGCTTTCATTTCATCGAATGCGGTGCCAACACCGGCATGGAATGGGGCAATGTGGCCGTGCCAACGGTGCAGTACACGCACGGCATGCTGTCTTGCAGCGAGTTCACAGGCGTGCCCCTGATCCAGTTGCTGGAGATGGCTGGCGCAGATCTGAAAAAAGGCAAATTCATTCTCGCGGAAGGTGCTGATGGATCGTCCATGACGCGCACCATTCCGGTGGAGCTCATCACTTCGGGCCAGGTACTGGTGGCCTACGGCCAGAACGGTGAAATGCTGCGGCCCGAACAAGGCTATCCGCTGCGTCTGGTGGTGCCCGGCGTCCAAGGCGTGAGCTGGGTGAAATACCTGCGTCGCATCGAAGTTGGCGACATGCCTTACGCGACCAAGGATGAAGCCATCCACTACGTGGATCTGATGCCCGACGGCCAGCATCGCCAGTACAGCAGCATTCAGGAATGCAAAAGCGTGGTGACCACGCCATCGGGCGGGCAGATGTTGCTGGACAAAGGCTTCTACAACATTACGGGCCTGGCCTGGTCGGGGCGCGGCAGGATCAAGCGTGTGGACGTGAGCGTGGACGGCGGCCGCAACTGGCGCAGCGCGCGGCTGGAAGGCCCGGTGATGGACAAATGTCTCAGCCGCTTCAATCTGGACTGGGTGTGGAACGGTGAGGAATGCATTATTCAAAGCCGCGCCATGGACGAAACCGGTTATGTCCAGCCCACCTACCAGCAGCTGCGCGCCGTGCGCGGCAGTCGCTCCATCTATCACAACAACGCAATTCAGTCGTGGGCGGTACACGCCAATGGGGAGGTGGCCAATGTCCAGCTTGCCTGATTTCAGCCGTACTGACCGGGCTGTAGCTGCCCTTTCTCTCGCGCTGGCGACCCTGTTCGTGGGTACGACGGCTCATGCCAAAGACCCATTTCCCGGTATCGGCCGCGATGCCACGCCCAAGGAAGTCCAGGCCTGGGACATTGATGTGCGCCCGGACTTCAAAGGCCTGCCCGAAGGTTCGGGCAGCGTACAAAAAGGCATGCAGGTTTGGGAAGCCAAATGCGCCTCCTGCCATGGAGTGTTTGGCGAGGCCAATGAAGTCTTCAGCCCGCTGGTAGGTGGCACGACGGCCGAGGACATCAAGACCGGCCACGCGGCCCGTTTGAAGGATTCCGGCTTTCCAGGCCGTACCACGCTGATGAAGGCCGCGACGGTATCCACGCTCTGGGACTACATCAATCGCGCCATGCCCTGGAATGCGCCCAAGTCTTTGTCCACGGAAGAGGTCTATGCCGTGACGGCCTACCTGTTGAATCTGGGCGAAGTCGTGCCGGAGGACTTCACGCTCAGCAAGCAGAACATGGCCCAGGTACAAGCCAGGCTGCCCAACCGCAATGGCATGAGCACAGCCCATGCGCTGTGGCCAGGCAATGAGTTCCAGCCCCATGCCAAGCCCGATGTACAGGCCAAGGCCTGCATGAGCAACTGCTCCCCGCCCCCCAAGGTGCGATCTGCCCTGCCGGATCATGCCAGCAACAACCACGGCAATCTGGCACAGCAAAACCGCCTGGTGGGTGCGCAGCATGGCATTGAAACCGATGGCGGTGCAAGCAGGCAAGCCAAGCCGGTGGCTGCAGCCGCCCAGGCTCCCACAGCGCTGCTGGAAAAAAATGCCTGCATTGCCTGCCATGGCGTGGAGCAAAAGATCGTCGGCCCGGCATTCAAGGACATTGCCAGCAAATTCTCCGGCCAAGCCGACTACCTGCTGGGCAAGATCAAGTCCGGCGGCACGGGCGTATGGGGTTCCATCCCTATGCCGCCACAGCCTCAGCTGAGCGACGATGACGCCAGACTTATTGCCAATTGGCTGGCGGGCACCAAAAAACCATGACGGACAAGCGCTGGGCGCAAATGATCCATCCATTACAAGGAGACAGAAGATGAAACGCAGAGATGCACTTAAAAATAGCGCAGCCGTGTTGGGTTTGCTGTTGGCTGCCGGGGTCTTGCCGCAGGCCGCACATGCGGCCTACAACAAGGCGGCATTCGATGCCAAAACCATGGCTGAAGTGATGAAGGCCATGGGTGCTTCAGCACCGGTGGAGAGCAAGGACGTGACGCTTACCGCACCGGATATTGCCGAAAACGGGGCCGTGGTGCCCATCGGGGCCTCCACCACCCTGCCCAACGTCAAGCAGTTGCTGATTCTGGTGGAAAAAAACCCCAACACCATGGTTGCCGCTTTTACCGTCAACGACGCACTGGAACCCAACTTCCTGACCCGCTCCAAGCTGGGCCAGTCCTCGGATGTGTATGCGGTGGCCATCACCAACGACGGCAAGGCTTTCTTCGCCAAGAAGGAAGTCAAAGTGACCCTGGGCGGTTGCGGCGGCTGATATCCATCACAGAACAAGGAGAAAGACATGGCAGATCCAATGCGCATCCGGGCTCAGGCCGCCGGTGACAAGGCCACGGTACGCGTGCTCATGGCACACGAAATGGAAACAGGTCAGCGCAAAGATGCGGAAGGCAAGACCATCCCGGCCTGGTTCATCCAGGAAGTCACAGCCAGCCTGAACGGCAAGCAGATCTTCGCGGCGGAATGGGGGCCGGCAGTTTCCAAGAATCCCTTTTTGCAATTCACCATCAAAGGGGCCAAAGCCGGGGACAAGCTGACCGTGAACTGGAAGGACAACCGCGGCGAGGCCCGCAGCGACGAAGCCACGGTCAGCTGACACCGGCGAATGCCTGCTGGCGCGAAGCCCCTGTTCGCGCCACCTCCTTGCTGAACAACAAAAAGAGAGGACGCCCCCATGAGACATATGACCCAAGCCGCCCCGCTGGCGGCAGCCGTGCTGGCAGCCCTGTGCGCCGCCCAGCCGGCCATGGCCCAGAAAAGCACGGCAGACGGCATTGCCGAGTACCGTGAAATGCTGCAGGACGGCAATCCTGCCGAGTTGTTCGAGATGAAGGGCGAGGAGCTGTGGAAGAAAAAGCGCGGCCCCAACAACGCCTCTCTTGAACGCTGCGATCTCGGCAAGGGCCCAGGCGTGGTCAAGGGTGCATTTGTCGAGTTGCCGCGTCACTTCGCCGACACCAACAAGGTGCAGGACCTGGAGTCGCGCCTGCTGACCTGCATGCAAACCCAGCAGGGGCTGGACGCCCAGAAGATCGCCGCCACGCCGTTTGGCAAGGACGAGCAAAAGAATATGGAAGGCCTGGTGGCCTGGATTTCCTCGCAGTCCAAGGGAATGAAGCTGGATATCCCCCAGAGCCATGCCAAGGAAAAGCAGATGTACGAGGTAGGCAAGCGCATGTTCTACCTGCGCGGCGGCCCGCATGACTTTGCCTGCGCCTCCTGCCATGGCACGGATGGCAAGCGCATCCGTATGCAGGATCTGCCCAATCTGACCAAAAACCCCGGTGCGGCCGAAGGCTTCGGCTCGTGGCCGGCCTACCGCGTGTCTTCAGGAGAGTTGTGGAGCATGCAGCGGCGCTTGAACGATTGCTTCCGCCAGCAGCGCTTCCCCTACCCCGGCTATGCCAGTGATGTGACGGTTGCCTTGGGGGTGTTCATGGGTGTCAACGGCAAAGGCGGCATGTCGACCGCTCCGGCCATCAAGCGCTAAGGAGGCAAAGACATGCTGAAAAAGAAACACATCTCCGCCTTGCAGATGACAGCTGCAGTGACTGCATCGCTCGTCGTGCTGGGTTGCGCTTCCGTGGACAGCGCAGCCACGCTGGACACCATGATCCAGCAAATGGTGAAGACTTCCTTTCGCGATCAAGGCATTGCCAAGGTAGACCGCTTGCAGCAGGACGAGTCCAACGCCGCTTGCAGTGCCGCCGACGCTTCCGGCACGCCGCTGAGCGAGGCCCAATCCAAGACCATTGAAGCCGCCAACCTCAAAACCGTGCAATGGCCCATGGACGGCAAGTTCATCGGTGACTGGAAAGAAGGCGAAAAAATTGCCCAGAACGGCCGTGGCATGACCTGGACGGACAAACCAGGCAGCGCCAACGGCGGCAATTGCTACAACTGCCACCAGATCAGCCCGCAGGAAATTTCGTTCGGCACCCTGGGCCCCAGCTTGTACAACTACGGCAAGCTGCGCGGCGTCCAGGACACCAACAGCCCCGAGGCCCGGGCGATTGTCGAATACACCTGGGGCAAGATCTGGAATGCCAAGGCCTATAACGCCTGCTCCGGCATGCCGCGATTTGGCCACTCCGGCATTCTGGCCGAAGCGCAGGTGCGCGATGTGGTGGCTTTGCTACTGGACCCCAAGTCCCCGGTCAATCGCTGACTCCCTTTTTCTCACACCATGAACTGAATCGTTGCTCGCGCCTGGCAGTCGGGTGCGGCCAGCGGTTCCTTGACCTATGAGCCTCTCCAAACGCGAATTCCTGCAAGTGCTGGCCGCGGCCAGCGTCTCGGGCATGGGCTTGCAGCGCTATGCCCATGCCGATACGGCGCTGGCCGACAAAAACATGTACGAGCTGCCGGCATTCGGCAATGTCTCGCTGCTGCACATGACGGACTGCCACGCCCAGCTCAAGCCGATTCACTTCCGCGAGCCCAGCGTCAATCTGGGCGTGGGGGCGATGAAAAATCAGGCCCCGCATCTGGTGGGCGAGCATTTGCTCAAAGCCATGGGTATTGCACCCGGCACGGCCAGCGCCCATGCCTTCAGCTATCTGGATTTCGACGTAGCCGCCAAGCGCTACGGCAAGGTAGGCGGCTTTGCCCATCTGGCAACCCTGGTCAAGCGCATGCGCGCCTCCCGTCCTGGAGCCCTGCTGCTCGATGGCGGCGATACCTGGCAAGGCTCGGCCACCTCCTTGTGGACCCAGGCCCAGGACATGGTCGACGCCTGCAAGCTGCTGGGCGTGGATGTGATGACCGGTCACTGGGAATTCACTTACGGCATGGAGCGCGTGCAGGAAATCATAGAAAAAGACTTTGGCAGCAAACTCGATTTCGTGGCCCAGAACGTCAAGACTGCCGATTTTGGCGACCCGGTATTCAAGCCCTATGTGATCCGTCAGATCAACGGCATTCCCGTCGCCATCATCGGCCAAGCCTTTCCTTACACCCCCATAGCCAACCCGCGCTACATGGTGGCGGACTGGAGCTTCGGCATCCAGGACGACAATATGCAGAAAATGGTGGACGAGGCGCGCGGCAAGGGAGCCAAGGTCGTGGTCGTTCTGTCTCACAACGGCATGGATGTGGACATCAAGATGGCGGGCCGCGTGCGCGGCATCGATGCCATTTTGGGCGGCCACACTCACGACGGCATGCCGGTGCCGACGATAGTGAACAACGGTGGCGGCAAGACCATAGTCACCAATGCGGGCTCAAACGGCAAATTCCTCGGCGTGCTGGATTTTGAAGTGAAGAACGGCGCAGTCTCGGGTTTTCAATACCGCTTGATGCCCATTTTTGCCAACATCCTGCCTGCCGATGCCGAGATGGATGCGCTGATCACCAAGATTCGTGCGCCCTATGAATCCAAGCTGGCCGAGGTGCTGGCCCGAACCGACGGTACGCTGTACCGCCGAGGCAACTTCAACGGCACGGGCGACCAGTTGCTGCTGGACGCCATGATGGCGGTGCAGGATGCACCGATTGCGTTCTCACCCGGATTTCGCTGGGGCACCTCGCTGCTGGTAGGCCAGGACATCACCCGTGAATGGCTGATGGACATGACGGCGACCACCTATTCCTATGCCACCGTGACCGAAATGAGCGGCGCCACGATCAAGACCGTGCTGGAAGACGTGGGCGACAACCTGTTCAATCCCGACCCCTACTACCAGCAAGGCGGCGACATGGTGCGCGTGGGCGGACTGCAATACCAGTGCGACCCATCGGCCGGAGCAGGCCATCGCATCAGCAATATGCGGCTCAACGGCCAGTTGCTGGAGGCCGACAAAAAATACAAGGTCGCCGGCTGGGCGCCCGTGGCCGAAGAGGCCAGGAATGCTGGCAACAAGCAGATCTGGGAAATTGTCGAACCCTGGCTCAAGGAGCAAAAGGTACTCAAACCCCACACGCCCAATGCGCCCAAGCTGGTCAATGTCATGCCCAACCAGGGCCAGGCCTGAAGCCGGAGGATTTCAAAGCGTTGGCGCCGCGTCCATGCCAGCTGCGGGTATATGCCAGTACGCGGAGCAGGCGATGCGCCATCCAATGCCGGCATGAGCCCTGCCGAGTTTGAATCCCTGTCGACCACCGTATTGGTGGTCATTTTTTTGCTGGCTGCCATCCTGGGCTTTTCCATGCGGGAATCCCGCTTTTGCACCATGGGTGCCGTCAGCGATGTGGTCTATCTGCAGGACTGGATGCGCATGCGCCAATGGGCCATGGCCGTGGGTGTGGCCATGTGCGGGGCCACGGCGCTGATACTTTGGGGTGGCGTGGTCGTGGGCGATACGCTGTATGCCAGCACGCAACTGCCATGGCTGTCGGCCCTGGTGGGAGGCCTGCTGTTTGGCGCCGGCATGGTGCTGGCTTCAGGCTGCGGCGCCAGAAACCTCACCCGCCTGGGCGGCGGCAGCCTCAAGGCCTTGGTCGTGCTGCTGGTCATGGGGCTGGCCGCATTTGCCACACTCAAAGGCATCACCGCCGTGGTACGGGTTCGCTGGCTGGACAGCGTGCAATGGCAGCTCGGCACCCTGGCCCTGCTGCCCGAACTGCTGGCACGGGCCACGGGATGGCCCTTGTTTGGCACGCGCCTGGGGCTGGGCCTGGGTCTGGGCGGTTTGCTGATCCTGCTGGCACTCAATCCTAAAAAAAGCGCGGACCGAAGCCGCAACGCGCTGCTGGGCGGTGCGGTCGTGGGCCTGTGCGTGACCGCAGCCTGGTGGCTGGGTGGACATGTGGCCGAGATTGCCGAGCATCCAGAGACCCTGGAGCATATGTATGCAGCTACCTACAGCGGGCGCATAGAGGCCTTCAGCTTTGTCACCCCCGTGGCGCACACCCTGGACTGGCTGCTGTTCTTCAGCGACAGGAACAAGTTGCTGACCTGGGGTATTGCTTCTGTCTGCGGCATGGTCGCAGGTAGCTGGATCCATGCTCTGTGGCGACGGGATTTTCAATGGCAGGGATTTGCCAACACCCAGGACTTGGCGCGCCATCTGCTGGGTGCAGTACTCATGGGCGTAGGAGGTGTTACCGCCATGGGCTGCACCGTAGGCCAGGGCATCAGCGCCATCTCTCTGCTCAGCCTAGGAAGTCTGATCGCCATTGCAGGGATTGTGGTGGGCGCGGGAGCAATGCTTCGATATCTGGCCGGCGCAGAATAGCTGGGCTTGAAGGCAAACTCGCCCAGGGCACCCGATCTGCATCAAGAAACACCGTGGAGCCAGCCCTAGACCTTGGGCTCCTGCTGGGTCGTGCAGTGAATACCGCCACCACCCGCGGCAATGCCGTCAATATTGATTTGAACCACTTCTCGCCCGGGAAAGGCCCTCTGCAGTTCGCGTTTGGCTGCGGCATCGGTTTTCGCATCCCCGAACTCGGGAGCAATCACCGCACCGTTGCAAACATAGAAATTGATATAGCCAGCGGCAAAGTCGTCGCTGGCAAACTTCTCTCTAAGCCGTGAAGGGGCTTCAAGCACCACAATCTCCAGCTTGCGGCCATCGGCACCCGTTGCCGCGCGCAAGGTCTCAAGATGCCGCTGGGTCATGGCGTGATCGAAGGATTTGGGATCAGGGTCATAGCCCGCAACAACCACGCCTGGACGTGTGAAGCGCGCATAGAAATCGGTATGCCCGTCGGTGATGTCTTTGCCCTTGATGCCCGGCAACCAGATAATCTTCTCCAAACCCAGCAAGCGCTTGAGTTCCTGCTCGCATTGTTTTTTGCTCACGCCGGGATTGCGGTTGTCATTGAGCACGCAGCTTTCGGTGATGATGGCCGTGCCCTGTCCGTCCACCTCAATTGCGCCACCCTCCAGGATCAGATCGGTCTGAATCGCGCGCACACCGGCACGGCCGGCAACAAAGGAAGCGCCTTCGGCATCATCGTCATAGTCCTGCTTCTCACCCCTGCCGTTGAAGTTCAGGTTCACAGCGGCTTTGTCACCGTTTTCCGTGATGACGAACACCGGTCCGGTATCGCGCATCCACAAATCGTCAAGCGGGCAGACAACCAGCTCTACGCGGCTTCCCATCAACTGCCTAGCCAGCGGCAAATCGGCCTGACGCACCAGCATGGAGACCGGCTCGTATTTGGCAATGCTCAGGGCAATCGTCGCCAGATTGCGCTGAACTTCAGCCAGCAGTTTTTGCCCCCATACTTTCCTGCAGGCACCGAAGGCCATCCAGGTGCGCTGATGAGGCTCGCTTTCGTCTGGCATGAACCAGACGTCCTGCTATTTGCCATGGCCAGCGATTCCTGTTGAGCGCCTAGCACCGTGATGCCTGAAAGCAGCCCCAGGACCTGAATCGCGGTGCGCCGCTTGAACATGGTTTTTCCCTTGAAGTCTTGCTATCGAATGGATGAGCATTCAGCCCTCATAGGCGGCCCGCCAGCAATGAATCTTCACCGAAAGCAGCAACAGGTGCAGCCCCAATGGCAAACTTCATACGGCTACACACCCGCAGCGGCTCATCGGCACTCAGGTGGAACAGATCCGTAGACTCCCGGAATAGGCGTCAAGCGGTTGGCTGCCGCAATCCTCTCGCAACCGTGATGTCAAAGACAGCAGCACTGCCCGAAAAGCAAGATACCCGCGAAACGCGGGTATCTTGGGTCAGGAAGTCAGCTAGGAAATGCTAGACAAGGCGCTCAAACAGTCATCACAAGCGCTGAAACCGTGTCCTGCAACCCGCCCAGGCTTGCCTGCGAACAAGTTTGAGCAAATCACTCAAAAGCGGGGGGACTCAGTCCGGCTTGCGCAGGAAGCCTTGGTTGCCGCCCTTTCGGTTAGGCGCAAAGCCGTTCTTGGCCAGAGTCTCGTCGGCGGTTTCGTAGAACACGTCCAGTTGCAGGATTTCGCGTGCCTGTTGGGCTGTCGCGATGGGGCGGCCGAACTCGCCGGCAATGCGCACCAGTTGCTTGATCTGCTCGACGGAGCTCATCTTGCCCGAACGATCCTGCTTCCAGAGCACGTCTTCGATGCCGCAGCGCACGTGCAGACCCAGGGCCATGCCAATCATGTTGATGGGCAGCACGTTCAGCACCGAGCTTTCCACCGTGATCACCGCGTTATCGGGTGCTGCACGCAGGAAGTTGGCCAGGTTGTAGATATTGGCTTGGTCCATGCCGCCGCTGATGGCCACCCAGTTCATGACCAGCGGGCCCTTGTAGACGCCACGGCGAATCATGCGCTCGATGGTTTCGAAGCTGTTGATGTTGTAGCACTGGAACGCGCTCTGGATGCCGGCTGCGCTCAGGCGACGGACGTGCTCCTCGGCCCAGCTGGGGTTCGAGGGAACAATCATGTCCTTGTAGGTGTTGTAGAGGTGGGGGAAGCCACGCGATACACCGCGGAAGTCGTCTTCGCCGGCGTGCTCGGTCACGTTCATCTGCGTGGTGTTCACAGTCACCGTCACCTGGTCGGGCTTGGGAGTGAGTTCGGCCAGCATGTGACGCGTATCGTCGGACAGCCACTTGGCTGCAGAGCCGTCGTCCTCAGGGGCAAAGCTGATCGAACCGCCAACCTGAATGACCATTTCCGGCACGCGGGCACGCACGCCGGCAATCAGTTCATTGAACTTGGACAGGCGCTTGCTGCCCTTGCCATCTTCTTCACGTACGTGCAGGTGCAGCACGGTAGCGCCAGCTTCGTAGCAATCCACTGCCTTCTGGATCTGATCTTCCATCGTGACGGGGATGTCTTCTGGGAAGTCCGAAGGAATCCAGCCCGGAGCATAGGGTGCTGCCGTGATGATCAGAGGTTGCTGGTTCTCAGGGTACAGGTGGCCGTCAAGAAAGTTCATGTTGTTTGTCTCCGGGTTGAACGATGAGAAGCAGAGAGATGAATCCCCCGCTTGCTGAAACCCAGTATCAAACGCATCCCCCGCTGTCACTTTTCATTTCAGGACACGGTCTTTGTTATTCGCGACAGTCAATGTCTGCCGGAGCTACTCACCGCATCCCTCGGGTTTACGACAGGTCTTGATAGTCATCAAATGCGAAGTCGCAGGCACAAACCGTCAAGTGCCGCCCAGTCTCGCGCTCCATCATGAAGTGGCGGTTCAACACCGACAGCCACCCTACAAACGGCCAGAGAAAAGTAAGGCGTCGTGCAGCACCTCTCTCATGGCCTTGCCAAAATCTATAGGAGACATTGATGACAACCGTTGTGAAATACCACGAAGTGGGCGGACCAGAAGTTCTGCGCGTCGAGACCACAAGCGTCGGTGATCCTGGCCCAGGTCAGGTGTGCTTGAAGCAGGGTGCGGTGGCCCTGAATTTCGCCGATACCTATTTCCGCAGCGGCCTGTATCCTTCGCCTCTGCCCGCAGGCGTGGGTAGCGAAGCCTGCGGCACGATCACGGCCGTGGGCGAAGGCGTCACCGATTTCAAGATTGGTGACCGTGTGACCTATACCGGCGCACTTAACACTCTGGGTGCCTACGCGACAGAGCGTCTGATTTCTGCCGCCCCTCTGATTCGCCTGCCCGACCACATCAGCTTTGAAACCGCAGCCGCCATCACCATGCGCGGACTGACGGCCGCTTACCTGATGCGCCGTATCTGGGACTTCAAGAAGGGCGACACCATCTTGCTGCACGCAGCCGCAGGTGGCGTGGGCTTGCTGGTCTCGCAATGGGCCAAGCTTGAAGGTCTGAACGTGATCGGCACGGTCTCCAGCGATGCCAAGGCCGAAGTGGCCAAGGCCCATGGCTGCGATCACACCATCAACTACAGCCATGAAGACGTGGCCAAGCGCGTGCGCGAGATCACCGGCAGCGTGGGCGTGAACGCCGTGTTCGACAGCGTGGGCAAGGACACGTTTGAAGGCTCGCTCAACAGCCTGAAGACACGAGGCCTGATGGTCTGCCTGGGAACGGCCTCCGGCTCCATCCCTCCGTTCAATCCGCAGATCCTGGCCGGCAAGGGCTCGCTGTTCCTGACGCGTCCCGCATCGGCGCACTACATTGCTGACCCTGTCGAGCGTGCAGAGCTGGCTGGCGAGCTGTTCAGCCATGTGGCTGAAGGCCGCATCAAGGTTGACATCAGCAAGCGCTACGAACTGGCCGATGCGGTTCAGGCCCACCGCGATCTGGAAGCACGAAAGATTGTGGGCTCGGCCATTTTTGTTCTGTAACCAACCAGCAGCTCAAGAGTACCCATGCAAAAAATGATTAAAAATTTGCGCACTTGCGCTACCGCTCTGTTCATTGGCTTGGTCACAGCTACCGCAGCTTATGCCCAGGAATGGCCGACCAAGCCGATCCGCATCGTCGTTCCTGCCCCTCCTGGCGGCATCTCGGACGCCGTTGCCCGCCTGGTGGCGGAGCACCTGCAAAACGATCTGAAGCAACCCGTCATCGTCGACAACAAGCCCGGTGGCTCTGCCGTCATTGCGGAACGTGCGGTCATGAATGCCCCGGCGGACTGGCACACGCTGATGGTGGCCCCGTCCAGCATCTGGACGGACTTTCCGCTGACCGTGAAAACGCCGTTTGATGTTCAAAAGACCTTCACCTATGTCTCCGATGTCGCCAGCATGGTGCATCTGCTGGTGGCCAACCCCAGCTTTCCACCCAACAAGCTCCAGGAAGTGCTGGACTATGCGCGCCAGAGCAAGGACCCCGTCAACATTGCCAACCTGAGCCCCGGCACCCGCTCGGACATGCTGGGCGAGCTTTTGAGTGAGAAAAGCAGTCGCAAAATCACGACAGTACCCTACAAAGGCTCGGCACCGGCCATCGTTGATCTGATGGGCAACCAGGTGCAGATGACATTCGAAGTGGTCACCAATGCCGCTCCGCTGATCAAGGCCGGCAAGATCAAGGCCATTGGCGTGGTCTCTCCCACGCGCACGCGTCTGCTGCCCGACGTTCCCAGCTTCGCCGAGCAAAACATGCCTGATTTCGTCTTGCCGGACGCCAGCGTCGGCCTGTTTGCACTCAGCAACACACCGCCTGCAGTGATGCAAAAGGTGAGGCAGGTCATGGAAAAAATCACCCGCTCCCCAAAATTTCAGGCCCAGCTGAAAGGTCAGGGCTTTGATACGCCGCAGCAAAGCACCCAGCAGGAACTTCAAACCAAAATGCTGGCCACCGTGGAGCAGAACCGAAAGATCCTGAGCAAGCTCAAAGTCGCAGGCAATTGATTTGGCAAACCCCATACATTCGGCCTTGCGCTGAATGTCCGTTTTCTTGGTAGTGTGTTTAGCGGGCTTATGGCCCGCTTTTTTTATCCGTGCCCGCTGTGCGCCTTGTTGCGACTGTCCTTGGCACTGCAGCCAAACTGGCTCTGGTACCAGCGCGAGAAACTGCTGGGCGCGGTAAATCCCAGCAACTCTGCCACTTCCGTCAAAGAACGGCTGCTTTCAAAAACATAGCGTGCCGCCAGTTCCTTGCGGATATCGTTCATCAGCGAGGAAAAGCTATGCCCTTTTTCCGTCAAACGCCGCTGAACAGTGCGCGGCACTACACCCAAATGTTCGCTGACCTTTTCAATGCTGCAGCGCCCGCTGGGCAGCAGCAGCAAGATCGTGCGGCGCACATCATCCAGAACCGTTGCATCGTTGTTGAGCGCAACAGACTCCAGCAACTTTTGCGCATAGCGCACCATGGCAGGGTCCGCAAACTCGTTGCGCGTATCCAGATCGGATTTGGCACAGACGATGCAATTGATTTCCTGGTTGAACTCGACACGCAAGCCAAACAACTGGTGATGGATGCTCAAGTCCTTGGGCGGTGCATGCTCGAAGCACACCCTGCGGGGCTGCCAGTCACGGCCAATCAGCTGTCGAATCGCACGCACCATCACCCCTAGCGCCAGCTCCACGCGCTGACGCGTGGGCTCATGGGCACGCCCTCCCAGCAAGAGCTCATGGATCACCACTGTATCGGCATGCTCGTCCACCTCCAGCGTCATGGCCCCGTTGAGCAAGTCCAGGTAGCGCACCAGCAGTTGCAGCGAGTCGCGCAGCGTCTCCTGATCGCGAATCAACAGACCTACAGGCCCCATATTGGACAGCAGCCGCGAGCGGGCCATGCACAGCGCAAAGCTTTCATTGCCCGATTCGGCGGCCGAGGCCTGCAACAAGCGCCCTACCTTATCCACCGGAATCATCACATCCGGCTCACTGAGTACATTGGGACTCAGACCTGCATCAAACAACATGCGCGTGCTGTTCAAGCCGCAAGCGCGAGCCACTTGGTCGTAATTGGTCAAACAGGCTGCGCGGACAAGAGACGCCATGGTTTCACCTAGGTGGCACTAATTGCAAAGCGTCAGTCATGAAATGACAAGCGCCGTCGGAGAGGATTTTTCACACTGTGAAGCATCAATTCTATAAGGAGAGCAACCCATGAAAACCGACAACGGCGCCGCACCTGCGATTATCCGCAGCAGCTCCCTGACCCGTTCCATGGAAGTCAACCCCTTGACCTGCTCCATTGGTGCAGAACTGGCCAATGTGCACCTGGGCGCAGCAGCCCAGGATGACGATTTGCTGGCAGAAATCCGCCAGGCGCTGCTCAAGCACCGCGTGATCTTCTTCCGCGATCAGGACATCAGCCGCGCCGACCATGTGGCCTTTGCACGCAGATTCGGCAACCTGGAAGACCACCCTGTGGTGGGTAGCCATCCGGATCACCCCGGCCTGGTGCAGATCTACAAGACACCCGACAGCCCGCTGGAGCGCAATGAAAATTCCTGGCACACCGATGCCACATGGCGCGAGCAGCCCCCCATGGGCTGCGTGCTGCGCTGCGTGGAATGCCCACCCGTAGGCGGCGACACCATGTGGGTGAACATGGTCATGGCCTACGAGAACCTGCCCGACGACATCAAGGCCAAGATCGAGCCCCTGCGCGCGCGCCACAGCATCGAGTCCAGCTTTGGCGCCGTCATGCCCATCGAGGCCCGCCTGGCCCTCAAAGCCAAGTACCCCGATGCGGAGCATCCCGTGGTGCGCATCCACCCCGAAACCGGCGAGAAGATCCTGTTCGTCAACAGCAGCTTCACCACGCACTTCACCAACTACAACACTCCGGCCAATGTGCGCTTTGGTCTGGACAAGTCTCCCGGCGCTGCACAGCTGCTCAACCATCTGACCAGCCAAGCCATGATCCCCGAGTATCAGGTGCGCTTTCGCTGGAAGAAAAACAGCGTGGCCTTCTGGGACAACCGATCCACACAGCACTACGCGGTCATGGACTATCAGCCCTGCCACCGCAAGATGGAGCGCACGGCCATCATTGGCGGCCCCACCGAGTAAGCAAAGCAGCGGCCATGTCCTTGAAGCCCACCATACTCATCGTTCCCGGTCTGCGCGACCATGTACAGGAACACTGGCAAACCCTGCTCGCGCAAGAGCTGTCCAACTGCGTCACCGTCCCTGCGCTGGAGCAGGACAAGCTGAGCTGCCAGGCCCGCCTGGACGCCATTGACCGTGCACTGGAAACCATCGACGGCCCGGTCATCATCGTTGCCCACAGTGCAGGCTGCATGATGGTCGCCCACTGGACGCTGCGCCGCGCCCGGCCGATTGCTGGCGCCGTTCTGGCTGCACCAGCCGATGTGGAAACGCCCATGCCGGCGGGCTACCCGTCCCGGGATGTGCTGGCCGCCAATGACTGGCTGCCCATACCCACCACACAGCTGCCCTTCCCCAGCATCCTGGCTGCCAGCAGCAACGACCCCTTGACCGAGCTGACTCGTGCGCGCAGATTTGCCCGTGACTGGGGCAGCCGCCTGGTGGAGCTTGGCCCGGTAGGCCATCTGAATCCAGCCTCGGGCCACGGTCCCTGGCCCAAGGCCAAACAGCTCATCAGTGACTTGCTGCGCATGATCGAAGCTCAAGAGATGGAGCTTGCGACGCAAGACTGACGATCGCGGCAATGCGAAAGCACACACCTCAACAGTGTGAGCCAACGGGGTGTGCCTGGCACACCCTCTCCAGGAGACAAAAAAATGAAAACCACGAGATCCGCCTCCCCCATCGATGCATTGCGCCGCCGCCTGGGCTTGGCCGTCGTCGCGCTGGCCGCTGGCAGCGCGGTCACTGCGCAGGCGCAAACGGAAGGCTGGCCCAGCAAGCCCATACGCCTGATCGTGACAGGGCCGGCCGGCGGCACCGCCGACACCCTGGCCCGCCTGTTGGCAGAAGGCCTGCAACAGGATCTGAAGCAGCCGGTGATTGTGGAATCCAAGGCCGGCGCCTCCGGCGCACTGGGAATTCACGAACTCAAGGCCAGCGGCAAAAGCGGCTACACCTTCCTCGTGATCCAGGACGGCGCGCTGAGCGAAGCTCCTGTGGCACAAAAAGTCAGCTATGACCCCTTCAATGACCTGACACCGGTAGCACAGCTGACGCGCACCGGCCTGGTACTGGTAGCCAACAAAAACCTGCCTTTCCAGAACCTGCCGGAATTCATTGCCTATGCCAAAACACAATCGGACGGCGTGGATTTTGCGTCCTATGCCACGGGCTTCAAGGGACATACCTCAGGCATGCTGTTCGGCCAGCTGGCCAAGATCAATATGCGCCATGTGGGCTACAAAGGCTCGCCTCCGGCCTTGGTGGACCTCATGGGCGGCCATGTCCCGGTGATGTTTGATGGTGTCACCACCTCGCTGCCCCTGATTCGTGGCGGCAAGATCCGGGCGCTGGCGGCCAGCTACCCCACACGCTTGCAGGCTTTGCCGGACGTGCCCACCTTCAAGGAACTGGGCTACCCGCAACTGTCCAAGCCCGGCTGGTTTGCCGTCTGGGCTCACCCCCAGACTCCGGCGGCCATTCAGCAAAAGCTGCGCGAGGTCACGCTGGCGCACTTTCGCAAAGAGTCCGTACTCAAGCAGCTTGCCACCATTGGCATGGAGCCAGGCCAGCCTGTCACCAAGGCAGAAATGATGGCCGATCTGAAAGATGCCAGCCAAAAGCAGGCCGCGTTGCTCAAGTCCATAGGCTACCAGCCGGAAAACTGAACCCGCACCAGCCCCCCGCTACCGGTACTGCACCGCAAGTGGCCATCGCTGCGCGACCTGCTGAACAGGCCGACCCCGCTGCACCACTTCACCCCCCGATTGAGCTGCACCAGTTTGTTTTCTGGTTTGCAGCCGTCTTTATCCCGGCATCCGTGCTTTCACGGCTGCAGTTTTAGTGTGTTTACCCTTTTGGTTCGTCGACGTTTCTGCAGTTCAAATAAATTAAAGGAGATTGCAATGGGTTCTAAAAAACTGGTTATCGGCACTCTGGCATGTGCCCTCGCCCCGCTGGGCGCATGGGCACAATCCTCGGTACAAATGTATGGAGTCATGGATTTGGGCGTTTCGTCCTATCGGGGCGATGGTGCGGGCTCGCGCCAAATGGTGACATCCGGCGGCAATCAAGCCAGCCGCCTGGGTTTCAGAGGTCGTGAAGACCTGGGCGACGGCCTGGCTGCCGGTTTCGATATGGAGGCTGGCCTCAATGCCGACACCGGCACCGGCCAGCTGACCAACAGCAACAACCAGGCCTCGGGCAATAGCGGCGGCGGCGGTCTGACCTTCAACCGCAAGTCCTTCGTCTATCTGCAAAGCAAGCAATGGGGCGAGCTGCGTCTGGGTCGTGACTACACGCCCGCGTTCTGGAACACGTTTATCTTTGACCCCTTCCGCGTGGGCGTGGGCGCCAGCACCCATGTGCTGCACGGCACGACGGTCACGGGCTTTCGCGCTTCCAACAGCGTAGGCTACTTCTCGCCCGGCTGCTCGGGCCCAGCCTGCCAAGGATTGTTCTATCAAGGCATGGTCGCCTTCGGTGAGAACGGCGCAGGCCCCGAGCGCCAGGACGGCAATCTCTATGGTCTGCGCGTAGGCTATGGTGCCACGCAGTGGAGTGCTGCAGCCGCAATCACCACGACCCGCAACCGCATCGCAGACGACTACACCTCTATGAATATTGCGGCCGCCTATCTGTGGAACGGGCATAAGTTCATGGCTTTGGCGGCTGAAAACCGCACCGGCAACCGTCTCGCCGCAGTCGGCAACGCCAATCGCGTTCGTTACTGGCAACTGGGCGCAGAGTGGAAGGTCGGCAATGACTCTATTCCCATGAGCTTTATGCGCCTGACACGCAACGACGGCGCCAGCAGCTCTTCGCAAAAGTATGCCGTGGGCTATGTGCACAACCTCTCCAAGCGCACGGCCATCTACGGCACTTACGCCTACGTGGACAATCGCGGCAGCCTCAACCTCCCCGTGGCTTCCGGTGCTGTCAACGGCCCCATCCCCACGGCTGGCGGCAATGCCTCAGGCTTTGATGTGGGTCTGCGTCACAGCTTCTGACACTCACTTTTTCGAAGCAGCAAGCGCTTTGTACAAAAGGCTTAGCTAAATAATCGAATCTCAAAGGCCCGGATGCTCAGTTTTTGCTTCCGGGCCTTTGCTTTACGTGAAATGCACCGGAGAAGACGGCATCTGAATGTCTGGGCCGCTGGACTGGCAAGGGCTTGAGGCAGGCACGCTGTCAGCCAGCAATACAGCCCTAGAGGTTTTCCCTTGATGTCCCATAAAGACAAATTGACATCCCATATCGTCAACCATCAAAGCGATCGACCTTCTACATTCCTGTGCTGAGCCCGCACTCAGAACACATGCTTTGAAAGGTCCACCATGAACTTCCTCGACGGCCACCTCTTCCCCGAAAACCAGCAGCCGCTGATCATCACCGCTGCGCCCTACGCCCCCTCGTGGATGCCCGGTGACTTTCCCGGCGAAATCGCCGTCACCATGGAAGAGCAGATCCAGAAAGCCGTGGACTGCTACAACGCCGGCGCCCAGGTGCTGCACCTGCATGTGCGTGAACTCGACGGCCGCGGCAGCAAGCGCCTGTCCAAGTTCAACGAGCTGATCGCCGGCGTGCGTGCCCGCGTGCCCGAGATGATCATCCAGGTCGGCGGCTCCATCAGCTTTGCCCCCGAGACCGATGGTGCTGCTGCCAAGTGGCTGTCCGACGACACCCGCCACATGCTGGCCGAGCTGGACCCCAAGCCCGACCAGGTGACGGTGACCATCAACACCTCGCAGATGAACATCCTCGAGCAGTTCGATGCGCGCGACATCCAGGGCACGTCCATGGAAGACCCGGTGGTGTTCAACGCCTACAAGGAAATGACCGTGCCCGCCCAACCCGGCTGGGCCGAGGAGCATATCCGCCGCCTGTCCGAGGCCGGCATCCAAAGCGCTTTCCAGTGCTACAACATCAACAGCTTCGAGTCGGTGGAGCGCCTGATGCGCCGCGGCATCTACAAAGGCCCGCTGGTGATGAACTGGGTGGCGATTGGCGGCGGCATGGACGCCCCCAACATCTACAGCCTGGCCCACTTTGTGCGCGCCGTGCCCGATGGCGCCGTGCTGACCGTGGAAAGCTCGGTGCTCAACGTGCTGCCCATCAACGCCATGGGCATTGCCATGGGTCTGCATGTGCGCTGCGGCACCGAAGACAACCTGTGGAACCAGACCCGCACCGAAAAAATGGGCACGGTGGCCCAGATCGAGCAACTGGTGCGCATGGCCAAGGAGTTCAGCCGCCCCATTGCCACGCCGGCGCAAGCGCGTGAGATCTGCCAGATCGGCGTGTTCTACGACAGCGTGGAAGAGACGCTGGAGAGGAACGGCTTTGCCCCCAACCGCAACGGCGCCCAGCAAGGCTTTTTGCGCAAGGTTGCATAAAAATCGGCAACCGCCAAACACCATCTTTTTGAATGCGCAAGACGCTGCCTGCAGCGTCTTTTTCCATGCCTCTGCAGCTCTTGCAGAGGTTTTTTTTCGTTTAGAGAAGCAAAAAAAACTATCATTTTAGGAGCAACTACCGCAATTAACACCTGCGTGACCGCTTGATTTCCCTCTTATCGGAATCCCCAATCTGGCACGATTGGTGAATTTAATGACATGGAAAGAGAAACCTCAAATTCACCGTTCCGGACACTGCATGGCAGCCGTCACAAACAAGCTTTGTACCTCACCAAAGCCGATGCCGTGCAGGCAAAAACCATCAAAAACGCACTTCCGGAGACAACACCCATGCCCTCTCGCCCAAGCCTTGCAACAAAACCCGGCCGCTATACGCTCGCCACACTGGCAACACTCAGCTGCGCCGCAGCCGCCTTGCCTCTGGCGGCTCAGGCCAGCGTCACCCTCTATGGCACGGTGGATTCGGGTCTGCTCAGCATGTCCAACTACAGTACCGGCGTGGGCTATGTGCCCACCACGGCGCACAGCGGCTCGGCCGTCAAGGCCAAGGACGGCGGCCTGGGCGCCAGCAACTGGGGCATCAAGGGCAGCGAAGATCTGGGCGGTGGGCTACGTGCGAACTTTCAGCTGCAAGGCCTTTTCAACACCACCAATGGCACGACGGGGGGAGCCAACTCCAGCAGCAGCACCTCCTTCTTCAACCAGCTCTCGGTGGTCGGACTCTCGGGCGGCTTCGGTGAAATCAAACTAGGCCGTCAGTTCTCGCCCTCAGCCTGGGCCATGCAATACACCGACGCCCGTGGCATGCGCTACTTCGGCTCGGCGCTCACCACCCTGGTCGGCATGAACAGCGCCAGCCGCTCCTGGATAGGCAACAACTCCAATGTCGCCTTCGGCACGATTTACAACGACAACACCATCGTCTACACCACGCCAACCTGGAATCAGCTGAAATTTGATTTTGCCTACTCGTTCGGCGAGGGCGGCGGCAAGGCCAACTCCCAGCAATCCGTCGCCGCTTTCTATCACAGCGGCGGCCTCAAACTCTCGGCTCTTTACTACAACGGTTATGGCAACGGCCTGCCCAATGCCACGGCTCTGTATACGGCTGCCCTGGGCAATGCCAGTGCCGGCGCTGCTGCAGCAAGCGCCGCAGGTTTCTCACCGACGGCCAACACCAACCGCCTGTACTCCGTAGGCGCGCTCTACAACACCGGCCCCTATACCGTAAGCGGCCAGTACTATGTGGCGCGCAACCCCGACCACGTGATCATGCCCGGCGGTTCCGACAGTCTCGATATGTGGAATATCGGCGCCGGCTGGCGCCCAGCGCCCTATCTCAACATCACCACGGCCTTCTATCACACCAAGGACAACAAGAACGCAGGCCACAAGTCCACGCAATTTGTGATGGGCCTGGAGTATTTGTTCTCCAAGCGCACCTTGGCCTATGTACAAGGGGCTTATGTCAGCAATGACGGGGCCAATATGGCGCTCAGCCCTGTATACGGCAGCCCGGTCGCTGCAGGCAAAGATGTACGGGCTTGGATGGTGGGCCTGCGTCACAGCTTCTGAGATGGGTAGGCGGGATGCGACAGCAACAGGGCGGTCGCATCCTCTGCATGAACACGATGCCGGCCAGGAAGGCCGGCATTCGTGCTGACCCTTGAACGAAGTCAGGTGGATGGAGGGGGCGGCACGGAATGCAGCAATACCGGCGTCTCGCCATCCCCGTTGACGCCTTCTAGCTGCACGCCAAAGCCCCATAAACGCGCCGCGTGCTTGAGCACCTCCAGCACATCGTCTGCCAGCGGACGACCCCGGTGGCGGGTATGGCGCAAGGTGAGACAGCGATCGCCGCGCAGATTGACATTCCAGACCTGGATATTGGGCTCGCGAGCACCCAGATCGTATTGTTGCGACAGCGTCTGGCGCAGGTCGCGGTAACCGTCCTCGTTGTGAATGGCACTGACCAGCAATTCCCGCTCGCTGGCATCGTCATGGATGGAGAACAGGCGCATGTCTCGCATCAGCTGCGGGCTCAGGTACTGACCGATGAAGCTCTCGTCCTTGAAGTTCTGCATGGCGTGATGCAGCGCCGGCAGCCAGGGTGTGCCCGCCATGTCGGGGAACCAGCGTCTGTCCTCCTCGGTGGGGTTCTGGCAGATGCGCCGAATGTCGCGGTACATGGCAAAGCCCAGCGCATAGGGATTGATGCCGCTGTATGCGCGGTGACCGGCCGGGGGCTGATAGATCACATTGGTATGCGAGGCCAGCCATTCGATCATCACGCCATCCGTGAGCCAGCCCTCGTCATACATGGTGTTGAGCAAGGTGTAGTGCCAGAACGTGGCCCAGCCCTCGTTCATCACCTGGGTCTGGCGCTGCGGATAGAAATACTGTGCGACTTTGCGAACAATGCGCACAATCTCGCGTTGCCAGGGCTCCAGCAGGGGCGCATTTTTTTCGATGAAGTACAGCAGGTTCTCTTCCGGCTCCTTGGGAAAACGTTCGTTGCTTTGCGCTGTGCTGCCCTTGCCCGGACGAGTCGGCAAAGTGCGCCACAGCACATTCACCTGCTGCTGGGCATAGGCTTCGCGCTGTTCACGTTCGGCACGCTCGCGGACCAGACTTTTCTTGGTCGGACGGCGGTAGCGGTCCACCCCCAGATTGGACAAAGCATGACAGGAGTCCAACCACTGCTCCACGGTCTCCAGCCCGTGCCGCTCCTCGCATTGGGCAACGAAATCCCGGGCATAGATCAGATAGTCGATGATGCCGCCCGCATCCGTCCACATACCAAACAGGTAGTTGTTTTTGAAGAAGCTGTTGTGCCCATAGGCTGCGTGGGCTATCACCAGGGCCTGCATGGCCGTGGTGTTTTCCTCCATCAGGTAGCTGATGCAGGGGTTGGAGTTGATGACGATCTCGTAGGCCAGGCCCATGTGACCGCGTCGATAACGCCGCTCGGTCGCCAGATAGTCCTTGCCATAACTCCAGTGGCGATAACCCACCGGCATGCCCGCGCTGGCATAGGCATCCATCATCTGTTCGGCCGAAATCACCTCCAGCTGATTGGGATAGGTGTCCAGTCCAAAGCGTGCGGCCGTGGAGGCAATGGCCGCGTGGTAGCGCTCGATCAACTCGAAGGTCCAGTCGCTAGGGTCTGGCAGAGGGTGCTCGGGACGCTTGCCAGCAGGCAAGGGAACAGGAGGAACGCCACGTTGTACCCGCTCGCCAGCGGTAGCGGGTCTCAAGGGATGAGTGCCTTGACGGGGATCCAGGACAGGATACTGAGAGAGGTTCATACCGATACCCCCTCTTTCTTGAACAAATCGCGAAACACCGGATAGATTTCACCCGGCTCGGACACCTTGCGCATGGCAAAGTGCGAGAACTGGGCAGCCAGCTGACTGTATTCCTCCCACAGATTTTGCTCCTCCTGAACGACCTGTACATAGGCAAAGTAGCGCACCAGGGGCAGAATTTTCTCGGCCAGCAAATTGCGGCAGTTGGAGCCGTCGTCATTGAAGTTGTCGCCATCGCTGGCCTGGGCCACATAGATATTCCAGTCGCCCGCGGCATAGCGCGCGCGAATGATCTGATCGAGCAGCACCAGTGCACTGCTGACCACCGTGCCCCCGCTTTCCTGGGAGTGGAAGAACTCATCCTCGTTGACCTCGGCCGCCTGGGTGTGGTGGCGGATGAAGACGATATCTATCTTCTCGTAGTGACGCGTAAGAAACAGGTACAGCAGGATGAAGAAGCGCTTGGCAAGATCCTTGCGCGCCTGATCCATGGAGCCGGAGACATCCATCACGCAAAACATCACCGCCTGACTGCTGGGCACCGGCACCCGGGTGCGGTTGCGAAAACGCAGGTCTATGGGATCGAGAAAAGCCACTTTGTCTATGCGCGCCTGCAGTGCATCAATGCGCTGCTGTAGTTCTGCCACCACCTCGCTGGTGCCATCGTCCTGCTCCAGCAAGGCCTCCAGTTGGAGTTGCAAAGCCTTCAACTCACGCTGTGGTGCCTTGGTCAGGGCGATACGCCGCCCCAGGGCACCGCCCATGGTGCGCAGCAAAGCCAGGTTGTGGGGCGTGCCGTCGTGGCTATAGCCTGCGCGGCGCGTCTTGTACTGCAGCGTGTTGCCTATATGGGTTCGCAACAGGCGCGGCAAGGCTAGATCTTCAAAGAACAGCTCCATGAACTCTTCCTTGGACAGGGTGAAAGTGAAGTCGTCTTCCCCTTCTCCGCTGTCGCTGGCCTGAGAACCGGAACCACCCGCACCGCCCTGGGGACGGGCGATGCGGTCGCCACGCACATGCTCGCTATTGCCCGGATGCACGGTATCCGAGATACCCCCCTGCCCGTGGCGAAACACCGGCTCTCGGATGTCCTTGCGCGGGATGGTGATGTTTTCGGCCTCCTCGATGTGACGGATACCGCGTTTTTCCACCGCTCGGCGTACCGCCTCGGCAATTTGTTGCTTGTAGCGGCGCACAAAGCGCTCGCGGTTGCCCACCGACTTATTCTTGCCTGCGAGCCTACGGTCGATGATATGCAATGCCATCTGTGCCCCCATGCATGGCCCGGCGTGTTAAAGCCGGCGGGCCGGTCAGCTGCTCTTGCGCACGCGCAGATACCACTCGCACAGCAGGCGCACCTGCTTGGGCGTGTAGCCTTTGGCCTCCATGCGGACAACAAAGTCCTCGTGCTTGCGGGCGTCCTCGGCACTGGCCTTGGCGTTGAAGCTGATGACCGGCAGCAGCTCCTCGGTGTTGGAGAACATTTTCTTCTCTATCACCAGACGCAGCTTCTCGTAACTGGTCCAAGCCGGGTTCTTGCCCTGGTTATTGGCCCGCGCTCGCAGCACGAAGTTGACGATCTCGTTGCGGAAGTCCTTGGGATTGGCAACCCCGGCGGGCTTTTCAATCTTCTCCAGCTCGGCATTGAGTGCAGCACGGTCAAAGGACTCGCCGGTGTCGTTGTCACGGTATTCGTTGTCCTGAATCCAGTAATCGGCGTAGGTCACGTAACGGTCGAAGATGTTCTGCCCGTACTCGCTGTAGCTTTCCAGATAGGCCGTCTGGATTTCCTTGCCTATGAATTCGGCGTAATGCGGCGACAGGTACTCCTTGATATAGCCGGTGTACTTGGTCTCCAGTTCGGCCGGAAACTGTTCGCGCTCGATCTGCTGCTCCAGCACATACATCAGGTGAACCGGGTTGGCCGCCACCTCGGTGCTGTCGTAGTTGAACACCTTGGACAGAATCTTGAAGGCAAAGCGTGTGGAGATGCCGGACATGCCCTCATCCACCCCCGCGTAATCACGGTATTCCTGGTAGCTCTTGGCACGCGGATCCGTGTCCTTGAGGCTTTCGCCGTCATAGACCTGCATCTTGCTGAAGATGCTGGAGTTCTCCGGTTCCATCAGACGCGTCAGCACCGCGAACTGCGCCATCATCTTGAGCGTGCCGGGCGCGCATACCGCACTGGACAGTGACGATTCACGAATCAGCTTCTCGTAAATTCTGGCTTCTTCCGAGACCCTCAGGCAGTAAGGCACCTTGACGATGTAGATGCGGTCCAGAAAAGCCTCGTTGTTGCGGTTGTTGCGAAAAGCTTTCCACTCACTCTCGTTGCTGTGCGCCAGCACCATGCCGTCAAAGGGAATGGCACCGAAGCCTTCCGTTCCCTTGTAGTTGCTCTCCTGCGTAGCCGTCAGCAAGGGGTGCAGCACCTTGATGGGCGCTTTGAACATTTCGACGAATTCCAGCAGCCCCTGATTGGCCAGGCACAGGCCGCCAGAGTAGCTATAGGCGTCGGTATCATCCTGGGCAAAATTCTCCAGCTTGCGGATGTCCACCTTGCCCACCAGACTGGAGATGTCCTGGTTGTTCTCGTCGCCTGGCTCGGTCTTTGCGATGGCGATCTGTTTGAGTATGCTGGGATAGCGCTTGACAACGCGGAACTGGCGGATATCGCCTCCCAGCTCCTCCAGCCGCTTCACGGCCCAGGGCGAGAGCACGTGTTGCAGGCAGCGCCTGGGGATGCCGAACTGTTCCTCCAGCACCGGGCCGTCTTCCACGGCATCGAAAAGCCCCAGCGGCGACTCGTTCACCGGGGAGCCTTTGAGCGCATAGAACGGCACTTTCTGCATCAGATATTTCAAGCGCTCGGCAATGGAACTCTTGCCGCCACCCACAGGGCCCAGCAGATACAGGATTTGCTTGCGTTCCTCCAACCCCTGTGCAGCGTGGCGAAAGAAGCTCACTACCTGCTCGATGGAATCCTCCATGCCGTAGAACTCGGCAAAGGCCGGATAACGACGGATGACCTTGTTGGCGAACAGGCGCGACAGCCGGGGCTCGTTGCGCGTGTCCACCATCTCGGGCTCACCAATGGCCGCCAGCATGCGCCGGGCGGCACTTTCATAGGCCATGGGATCACGTTGGCACAAGACGAGATATTCGTCCAAAGACATCTCTTCTTCGCGCAGCCGAACGTAACGAGCAGCTGAGTTGTTGATGACATCCATACGACCTCCCATGGCGGCACCCGAGGGCGAACAGTGCCGCAAAGTTGCAAGGCTTTCGCTACCGTATGGAACCTTTGTAGCACCTTGTTCCGGCTTTGAACAGACCATTGATTCCACTATGCGTGCCTGGTGCACGAGCTCCATGGCAGCTCTTGTAAGAGTCTTCCCCAGTACCCTGCTCTGAAGAAGCGGTCAGCTCTTCTTGATCACCTCAACCGTCCCACGTAAACCATCAGATGTTTGCTGACGCAGTATGTCTTGAATCTCTGTCTCATCCAGGTTGCCGTACCAGCGCCCTTCCGGATAAACGATCATCAGCGGGCCGTGATTGCATGGGTACTGGCAGCTGGTCTGAAGCAACATGAATTTCTTCTTCAGCGCAGGATCCTCCCTCACCATCTGCCCCAGCTTGGGCCACAGCGACAAAGCGCCTTTGGCCGCACATCTTGGCCCCGTACACCACAGAACATGATGCTGGTGTTCTGGCACCAGCGACCATCCTTTGGGATCGGCCTGCCAATCTTCATCACCGACCACCGTCACGACATCTTCGTGCTGCTGGGCTTGATACACCTTGTCAAACAGCAAGTCCTCAATCCCTGCGGTTTGCAGCAACGGCGCTGTGAAAACAATTCTCGGCAACGGTTCGTCGGCCGAAAACCGGGCACGCCAGCGCATCACGACCTTGTGCATCCAGCGGCGCAAGGCAGGTTCATCCGGGCCGAATACCGGCACGATGGCAATGCTGTTCAATGGCAGGGATGCACTTACCAACAGCGCATCCAGCGCTTCTGGCAGAGAAGGCTCTGTCCTGTCGATAAACGCGATGCAAACAAGCAGTTTTTGCCCTTTTTTCAGCGCTGCCCGTTTGAGTTGCTCGGCCAGCGCTTGCAACTCCTGCTTGGCCGCACTGCCAACTCCTCCGCGTCCCAGCAGAATCATGGAAACCGTCTCGGTCATCGGCATGCATCCAGCGGTCAATGTGCTTGCGTCGCCGTTCATGGCTGTGCCTGACTCTGTTTGAGCGTGGGCCAGGTCAGCGCATCCGTGGTGATCTCCAGCTCAGGGTGCAAGGTTGCAGCCAAGCGCTGCGCGACCTGCACGCTGCGAGGTCCGGGAGTGGCCTGGGCATAGCTCATCACAAAAAACTGGCGCTTGCGAATTGCACTGACTTGGGCCAATTCCGGTTTGGCGAGAAGAAAGCCCATCTTGCCCTGTGCGCTGGGCATGCCATAGTCAACGATGACAATCCATTGCGGGTCTCGCTCAATCACGTCTTCCCAGTTACCGCGCGGCCAGTTGCTGGGAATATCGTCAAAAATGTTTCTGGCTCCGGCGGCATCCAGAATCGCCTGAGGCATGCCATAGCGTCCCGCCGTCACTGGAATTTTTTCCCCGCTGTCAAACACAAAAACACGCGGTTTGCTGGCGTTGGCCGCCATCTGTCCGGCCAGACGTTCACGGGCAGTCTTCAGCTGAGAGATCCGTGGAATGGCTTGACCCTCGACGTCAAAGATACGGGCCAAATTTCCAAGGTCCAGCTCCACATCTTCCAGGCCCACTCGCTGTCGGGCATTCACCCGAATGCAAGACTCCGCCAGCACATAGGAAGCAATACCATGCTCGGCAAGCAGCTCGGGAGTGACTCCACCCGCCCGAAATCCATAACTCCAGCCCGCAAAGACAAAGTCCGTACGGGCATCGACCATGGCTTCAAGACTCATGTCATGCGATGAAAGATTCGGCAAAAGATCCAGCACCGGTTTGATCTCGGGCGCAATCTCTTTGCGCGACGGAATGCCCGAGTAGCCCACGAGTCGGTCCCCCAGCCCCAGAAAAAGAAACATCTCCGTGATGTTCACATCGTGGGTTACCGCACGCTGCGGCACCTGGGTATAGGTTTGCGGCTTGCCGCACACATCGAGCACCAATGGCGGGTCATGAGGCATCGGCTGCAACGCAGCAACTGCGTTGGAGTTTTCCGTCAATTGCGCTGCGTGGACCTGATCCGACACTGGAGCCCGATCACAGCCTGCAAGCAGCGCTGCAACCGGGAACCAAAGCAGACAGAGCGCTGCATTGATAGATGGCATGGTTCTGTCTGCCCTCACCGCTTAGAAGCGCATATGCGCAGTGATCTCGAAACTGCGGCGATTGCCCAGCAACCATTGCGTGCTGCCGTAAGCAGACGCGGCATAGGTCTTGTTGGTCAGATTGCGACCCACCAGGCTCAAGCGGGTTTTGGGGTTGAACTGCCAGCTCAGCACGGCATCCGCCACCGTATAGCCGGGCAAAACCGAGGTGTTGGCATTGTCATTGAAGCGGCTGCCCACATGACGCAGGCCTAACGATGCGCGCCAGTCGCTCACGCTGTAGTGGGCCCAGAGATTGGCCGAATATTGAGGAATGTTCGCCGGACGATTGCCGGCACGGCTGATGCCAGAGCTTCCTTCGCGCAACTCGTCGAACTGCGCGTCCACATAGGCCAGATTGCCTTCAAAGCGCAAAGACTTTGTGGCATTGAGTGCTGCAGTGAACTCCACACCCTTTGATGACTGCTTTCCGCCTTGAATCGACTCGGAAGGGCGATTCGGGTCACGGGTGATGATGTCTTTCTTGGCGATATCAAACACCGCCACCGTCCACTCCCCACGGCCATTTCCCAGTTGCTGCTTGAGACCCAGCTCGATCTGCCGCCCCTTGGTCAGGCTGAAGCCCGAGTTGGATTTATTCAGGGACAGCAGACTGGTAACCGGATCATGGCCGGTGCTCATCTGCGCATAAACATTGGTGCTCTCATTGATGCGATAGCTTGCGCCCAGGCGCCAGGAAGTGCCGCCCAGAGATTTATCCAAGGTAGCGCTGCTGATCAGATCCTTGCGGTCAAAGTCATACATATCTCTGCGCAGACCAGCCATCAGCTGCCATTGCTCGCTGAGCTTCCAGACATCCTCCACGTAGAAAGCGTTCTGCCGAATCTTGGACTCGACCCGTGCCTTGTACACATCCGGGCTGTCCCAATAGCCATTGGAGGTATTCCAGGCAGAGACCACCGAATCGCCACTGTAAGGCGAGTTGTTGAGAGCGGTAAACCGGGCTTCGGAAATATCCCAACCTGCAGCGATCTGGTGACGGCCGGGTTTAAAGACTACCCCCAGGCGGTTGCCCGTCTGCTCCAGATCGTGACCGATTTCCAGATAGTCATAGCGTGCAATCGTGCCGGTTGCGCGATCGTAGTCATAGCCCTCGATATTCTTCCAATGCCGATCGGCCTTGAAGTGATAAAGCTCGTTGCGCAGCGTCACAGCCTCACTAGGCTGCCACTCCACTTTGGCCTTGAAGCGCTTGTCCTTGAGACGGATATCGCTATCGAGAAAATTGAAGTTCTTGTCGCGCAGCTCGGTGGCAAGACGGCCATCCACCACCGGCGTGCCGAAATAGCGTTCGGGTTTTTGATCGCTGATATCGGCCGTCAAGTCCACGCGCAAGTCTGCGCGAGGCTGCCAGCGCAGCGCACTCATGATTTTCTTGCTGTCGCTTCTGCCCAGATCACGCTCGCCATCGCTACGTTCACCGTACAGATCAACACGGTAACTCCATTCCTGGCCTATGGACCCTGTCGCGCCTATGCCGGCGCGCGCGCTGCCATTCGAGCCGGCGCCGACCATGGCTTCCACAGAGCGCTCACGACTTGGCTGCTTGCGCACAGCGTTCACTGTTGCGCCCATGGTGCCGCTGCCATACATCAACGACCCTGGGCCACGCAGCACATCAAAGCGCTCGTAACCCCAGCTGTCATGCGGATAGGTCGTCGTGCCGGCAGCAACACCCAGCATGATTCCATCCTCGGCCACGCCAACCGAATTGACGCCATTGAAACCACGACTGGCGAAGGACAGGCCGCCATTGCCAGGAGAGCTGGTGGCCGTCAGTCCCACGGTACGACTGACAGCATCCACCACGGCGGCATCGGCACGTTCGGTGATTTGCTCGGAAGAGACAGAATCCAGGCTGGCGGGCAAGTCCTTGACGGGAACGGCCAAATAGGAGCCGGAACGCGTCGTCTGATTGAGCTGCAGCTGGGGCAGTTCTCTATCGTCTTTGACAGTGACTTCCGGCAAAGTCGCGTCGGCCAAGGCCAGGCCGGGCATCCCGGCCAGCAGCTGCACTGCAGCGCAGCTGGCAGTCAACGCAAAACGGGTGGAGTAGGAATGAAGAGCACGCGCATTCGAGCGCATTGTGGTGTGAGGCATAGCTTCGGAAGCTCATACCGCCTGATGTGAAGGCCGCACACATAACAACCAGTCGCCGCAGGACGACAAGCGCAATAAGGCTGCCGTCCACACCCCGCAGACAGTTGTGAGAAAGATGCGCAAAGCGCACCGCCATCAGCTCCAGGCCGGTCTCCGGGCTCACAGAATTCTTTATGTTTCCAATAAAGCAGATCTGACCTTCCCAAGCAGCCCATTCAAACGAAGTTGAATCAGCAGCACTCAGTGGCTGAAGTCCGGAGAAATCCGGTCTTCTTCAGATTTTTTCTGTATACCGTTGCGGGGGCAGCCAAGGACTCAGGCTTTTCGGCCCTTACCTTGTTCCCGTTTCACTCGCATCTTCATGCAAGCACCTGAAGTTGGTTTGCTAATTGATTAGCGTTGCGGATTCTATCCGCGTCGAGCGAAAAATTCCCGATTGCACGCTCAACATTCATGTTTTTCAAGGTATGAAAACGCCACTCTACCGAGCTTACGCCGCGTCAGCAGCCAGTTTCATGAACCCATCATTTTTTGGCGATGCAAGCAGCCTCCATGCGAGAGCCCGGTCGAACCGAATCAGCTACGCCTGCGCAGCAAATAGATATCCATGATCCAGCCGTGCTGCTGACGAGCTTGCTGCCGCCTGGCACTGATGTCGGCCTTGATCTGCGCCAACCGCCCCTGCATCAGGATTTGCTGCGGCATGCCCAGATAGGCACCCCAGAAAATATCGACATCGGGCTCGACCACCTGCTCGTACGAGCATTGACCGTCCAGCATGACCACAAGCGTATCAACGCCTGCTGGCCAGGCTGCCTCGCGCAGTTGACGGCCGGTGGTCACCAAAAACGGCGCGCCGATATCGTTGAGCGCTATGCCATGCGCGCTGCACAGGACCTGCATTGATGTGATGCCAGGCACCACCTTCACCTGCGTCTTGGCCAAGCCCAGACGCGAAGCAATGCGCAAAGTGCTGTCATACAGAGCGGGATCGCCCCAGACCAGCAAGGCCACACGACCTCGCTCATGCCCAGACTCATGCCCATGGCCCGCAGGCAGATGGGTAGACAAACACGCTCTCCAGCGCTCAGCGATGGCGTCATGCCATTCATTGACCTGCTGTTCGTAGTCGTCCCCTTGCTGGCGGCGCACAGGCATATCGAAGTGCGCAATACGACTCGAGTCCACGCACAGATGTTGCAAAAGCGTCATCCGCACTTGCGCCAGTTCGGCCTTGTTATCCTCCTTGTGCGGCAGCAGGATCAGATCGGCCTGGCGTATCGCCTTCTCTGCCTCGCGCGTTATGTGGTCGGGGTTGCCGGTGCCGATTCCGATCAGAAACAGCTCCAGCATCAGATCCCCTCAGCGCCAGCAGGAAACCGGGGCTCATCGCCGCGAGGACGGTAACGCCGGTCATAGTCGTCGGCATAAAGACAGCTGAGCCCGAAGCCCTCCTGGCTCAAGGTACGCCCCACCAGAATCAAGGCACTGCGCTGCAAGGCATTGGTCTGCGCCGCTGCAGCAATCTCCCCCACACAGGTACGAACAATGACTTCATCCGGCCAGGAGGCTCGCCAGACAATGGCTGCCGGGCAATCGGCGCCGTAATGCTCCAACAACTCCTGCTGGACTTGCTCTGCCATATGCACCGAAAGATGAATGGCCAACACCGCCCCTGTGGCGGCAAAAGCGGCCAGCGCCTCACCGCTAGGCATGCTGGAGGCTCGCCCCGAGGTCCGGGTCAGTACAACGGACTGGCAGGAGCCCGGCAGCGTCAACTCCGCGCCAAGCGCTGCAGCCGCAGCGCTAAAGGACGGCACACCAGGCGTCACCGTATAAGGAATCTGATGCTCGCGCAGGCTACGCAGCTGCTCGCCCATGGCCGACCAGATGCTGAGGTCGCCAGAGTGCAAGCGGGCCACATCCAGACCCTGTTCATGGGCTTTCTGCATTTCCGCGACGATGTCCTGAAGCGACATGGGTGCCGTGTTGACCAGGCGCACGCCCTCGGGGCAATGCGCCAGCAACTCCGCAGGGACCAGCGAGCCCGCATACAGACACACAGGGCAAGAGGCCAAAAGATCGCGCCCACGCACCGTGATCAGATCTGCAGCGCCCGGGCCGGCGCCTATAAAGTGAACTGTCAAGAAAGAACTCCTGTTTTCATTGAATAAGAAGCCGGCATGCAGTGTGCAATCGCCAGCGTTGCATGCCGGTCGGCCGATACCATGCGCGGCATAAGCAGGCGGACGGCTTCATGCATATGCCTACGCTTAGGACTGTGATCTGCCGAAAGCTCTGTATGCTTTGCGGCGCTGCCTGCCAGTTGCTCGGCACCGTAGATGGCCAAGGCCTCGGACACGCTGCCGACGCCAAAACGCTGCTCAATGCGCAAAGAGACAGAGTCGGTATTGACTTGCCGAATATTGGCTTCCTCGCACACCCAAAAATCTGCATGTGATGTTGCCGACGCGGCCCAGCGCTTCAATTCAGGCCAGGCAGGGGTATGCAGCCTGGACGCCAACACGGCATGGGTCCAGTTGCTGTGTGTCAGCTCGGATGCCGCCAGCGCTTGACATGCCTGCTCCCAGCAATCGCTGAAAGAATGCTGCAGCGCACCGGCCCGAAATCCCCAGCCAGCGATCAGCGCCATCATGCGCTCCACACCCACTGAACCAGAGGTCTGGCGGTGTTCCACGATTGCATGCGCCCCAGGGGCTGGGCTTCGCTCCACTGCAGCTGCAGCAGCTGCCCGCCATGCTCGCGGTGCAAATCCATCAGAAGCGCCTGCGTCTGCAGCGCCACGGCGTTCACCACCAGTCGCCAGGGCCCACGCAAACGGCTGCGCAAAGCGTTGAACAAGTCCATATCAAAACCGCCACCGACAAACACGGCCTGCGGCTGTGGACTCAATGCATCCAGCGAGGTCAGAGAGTCGCCATGAATCACCTTCAGCCCAACCGCATAACGCTGTGCGTTCTGCGCAATCCCGGCAACCCGCGCGACGTGCTGCTCCACGCAGATGGCCTCTCCACCGGCCAGACACCATTCAATCGACACCGAGCCGGAGCCCGCACCCAGATCCCACAGACACTCGCCCTTGCGCGGTGCAAGCGCGGCCAGGGTCATGGCCCGCACAGGGCTCTTGGTGATCTGCCCGTCATGCACAAACATGTCCACGCTGCGGCCTGGAACCTGCACCAGCCCCAGACCGCCGCGTGCTTCAAAGGCGGCCGCCACAGGGGCGCTGGCCGCTTCGTCGCGCAGCTGCCCAAGCAATTGCTCAGCCGATGCACTGCAAATGCTTTGCTCCGCGCTGCCTGCATTTGATACCAGCCACATGGGACTGCTGCCCCAGCCCTGCTCACACAACCACGATGCCAGACTGTGCGCAGCCGGCCCATCGCGCAGCAGGCAGATGAAACGCTCGCCGTCAGCCAGCAGCGGTCTCAGTGTCTCCAGAGGTCGGGCATGCAAACCAAGGCAATGGCTATGCTCCTGAGACCATCCCAACTCCCCGGCAATCCAGGAAAATGTGGAAGGCTGCGGATGGTTGCGCCACTCACCACGCTCCAGATGCTTTGCCAGCGATGCACCGGCGCCAAAATGAAAAGGATCGCCCGAAACCAGAACGGCGACCTTTGCCTTCTGGCGCAGCAGCAGCACGGGCTCCACGCTGAAGGGAACCGGCCATGGCCTACCTTTCTCCCCGACCTGCCCCAGCACCAGATGCCGTGGACTGCCGAAGACGACACTGGCATCATCCAGGTCCCGCTGAGCGGCCGCGCTCAAGCCATCCCGCCCGGAGGGATGTATTCCGATAATAGAAAGCCACGGATTGGCCATGACCCAAGTTCTCCTGTTAGGTGGCACGTTTGATGCCCATCTCATGTCCACCCGCCTTCATGAGGCCGGTGTTCAAGCCATTTATTCGTATGCAGGCGCCACCCAAACCCGTCGCACGCCCGTACTGCCCAGCCGGGTGGGCGGCTTTGGGGGCATCGATGGATTGATGCGCTACCTGCAAGAGCAAGGTATCAGCCATGTAATCGATGCCACCCACCCTTTTGCCACACAGATGAGCAGCCATGCCATTGCCGCCTGTACAGCGCTTGGCATTCCACTGCTGTCTTTGGAGCGCCGACCATGGCAAGCCACACCTGGCGGCCAATGGACCCACGTGCCCGACATGAGCGCGGCCGCCGCCGCACTTTTGCCGCATTGCAAACATGTCTTTCTGGCGATCGGTCGCAAGCAGCTTGCGGCTTTTGCGGACAAGGCTGCGCTCCACCACTTTCTGCTGCGGGTGATTGACGCCGGCGATAGCGACTTGCCCCTGCCCGCTGCCAGCTATGAACTGCTGCTTGCGCGCGGCCCGTTTCAGCTGGAAGCCGAATTGGCACTGTTGAAGCTGCACAGCATTGACTGCGTGGTCAGCAAAAATGCAGGCGGCACGGACACTTACGCCAAGATCGAAGCGGCAAGACTGCTGCAGATCCCCGTCATCATGGTCGACAGGCCTCGCCTGCCCGTTCGGCCCCAGTGCGAGACAGCACAAGAGGCCATGGAATGGCTGAACAGCTTTCGCTGAAAGCGCGAATGCAGGCCCGCCCTTTCGCGCGCTTTTTTGTCCGATTGCTTGCGCGCCGCAGCCAGCCATGGATTTGCCAAGCCCCATCGCTATCTCACGGCTTTGCGAGCCGGCCATAGCTGCGCGGCGTATAGACATGCCGCCCGACCTGGCGCGTCTGGCTATTGCCCACAATCACCACGGTGCGCATATCGGCCATGTCGGCGCTCACGGACTCCAGCGGCAGCACCAGAAGTGTTTCATCCTCCCGGCTGACATTGCGCGCAAAGCAGATCAGGCGCTGCGGCTCGCACTCGCTGCGCAGCACCTTCAGTGCACGCTCAAAACCTTCGGGCCGCAACTTCGAGCAAGGGTTGTAGAACGCCATGGCAAAGTCGGCCTGCGCCGCCAGGCGGATACGGCGCTCGATGACCGAAGCCGGCTTCAGATTGTCTGAAAGATTGATGGCACAGAAATCGTGGCCCAAGGGCGCTCCCAGCCGTGCAGCAGCGGCCAGCATGGCGGTAATGCCGGGCTGAACATCGATATCGACCGTGCTCCAGCACTCAAGTTCCTGCGGCGTTGCACTGTCCAGCACTTCGAACACTGCGCTGGCCATGGCAAACACGCCGGGGTCGCCGGAAGACAACATGAGCACCCGCCGGCCTTGAGAGGCCAGATTCAGCGCATTGCGTGCACGCTCAAGCTCCTCGCGGTTGTCGCTGGCATGCAGCTGCAGATGCGCCATTCCCGACAAACGCTCGACATAGGGAAAATAGCCAAAGGCATCGGTTGCGCCCGCTAGGCTGGCACGCACCTGATCCGTCAGCAGGCCGTCTGCCCCCGGCCCCAGGCCGACCACACCAAGGCTGCCACGTTGTGGTTTCTGGTTTTGCATGGCTGCCGCCTCACATGTCATTGGCCGGACGCCGACCTTGGCCGTGCACAATCACGATGGCAAAGTACGGGCAGCGCTCCGGCGCATCGCGCAATGGCATGACTTGCTGATCCGCCATGGTGCCGTTGATGACCAGCCAGCCTTGTTCCAGCTTTCCCAGGTCGGTGAGCAGCGCCCGAATGCGACTCAGGTGCCTCCCCACCTTCATGATGACCAGAGCATCGGAGCGTTCCATGTGCTGGCGCAACTGCTGATCGGGCAAGGTGGCCGGCAAAACGCTCATCACATCATCGCCCCATGTCATGGGAATACCGGTGGCATGCCAGCAGCCCACCATCCCCGGAATCCCGGGCAGCACGTCGACAGCCACCACGCCCTCTTGGCGCAATCGCACATACAGGTGCATGAAGGAGCCGTAGAAAAACGGATCGCCTTCACACAGCACCACCACATCTTCGCTGCGCGTGAGTTCCGTCAGTCTTGACTGCCAGCCCAGGTAGAACTCCGAGAGCTGGGCGATATAACGCGGATCGTCATGCGGAATCTCGGTGGTGACCGGGTACTCCATCGGATACTCCGTCACCTCCGCATGCAGCATGCCATTGACCAGTTGCCTGGCTTTTCCCGGATGGCCCCGCTTGCGAAAGTAAGCCACATGACGCGCATTGCGCAGCAAGCGATCCGCCTTGACGCTCATGAACTCCGGGTCGCCAGGGCCCAGACCCACGCACACAATCTTTCCACGATTCATGGTTGCAACCTCACTCAACAACGCTGGCCAGCGCATTGACTGCTGCCACCGTAATGGCCGAGCCGCCCAGGCGCCCTTGCACCACAGCAAAGGGAATCCGACCCCACGCGCATAGCGCATCCTTGGATTCCGCCGCACCGACAAAGCCCACCGGGCAGCCGATGATGGCTGCGGGCCGCGGACACTCCGGGTCTTGCAGCATATTGAGCAGATGAAACAGCGCCGTCGGAGCGTTGCCAATAGCCACCACGGCCCCGTCCAGATGCGGGCGCCACAGCTCCAGCGCGGCAGCACTGCGTGTATTGCCCATTTCCCGCGCCAGCTCCGGAACCTCGGCATCGTTCAAAGTGCAGATGATGGGATTGCCGGCCGGCATGCGCTTGCGCGTGATGCCTTCGCTGACCATGCGTGCATCGCAAAGAATGGGCGCGCCGCGCTGCAAGGCGGCCTCGGCGGCAACGGCAAAGTCCGGGGAGAAGCGAATATGCGCCGCCAGCTCCACCATGCCGGCGGCGTGGATCATGCGGCAGGCGACCCGCTCTTCCAACGCCGTAAAGCGCGCCAGGTCAGCCTCGCGGCGAATGATGGAGAAGGATTGCCTGTAAATCTCTTCACCCTGGGTTTCATATGTGTAGGTCATAAATCAGCTTGGAAATTTGGCTTGGCTTGTTGCTCAAGGCCTGAGGCGAAATTTGCGCAACAGGATTGGCTATCCGGTCCGGACTGCATACATGGAACACGGCCTGGCTGGCAACCGGGTCCGCGCTTTCGGTGATCTGGCTGTCTGCCCCCGCTACGGCCAACAGTACCGCCGTGGCCTCTGGCGGGAGTGCACAGCACTTGGCACAAGCGCTGAGGTGCAAATGCGCCTTCTCTGGCACTTGCGGTGCCAGCCACAGCGCCAGCTCTTGAACCGTCACAAGAGCCTGGGTACAGCGCGGCGCACCGGTGCAGGCCGATACGCGCAGACGGGCATCGTCGGCCTGCGCAATCCAGTACGCAGGCTCGGCAGCGGCAATTTGACAGGCCAGCGATTTAGCATCAAACAACAGCGAGCGCCATGGCGTGACACGGATCTCGGCTTGCGAAGGCATATGACGCACGACTCTGTGCATTGCTGCGGCATCGATTCGCCCCAGAGGAGCGCCCATCACCCGGCTGCCATCCTGCAGCAACCCGGGAAGAACCGGGACTGTGCGCTCCGCCTCAACCAAGCCGGGCCCATCGCTGAAGCGCTCCGCTTGGTTGAGACAGGGAAGATCCAGCGCATCCGGGATTTGCAGTTTCTTCAGGCGCGTAGGGGCAGGCGTAAAAGCCCTGCGCTTCTGCGCAAACCACAGGGCGGCATTGACAGCAGCGGCGACCGCATCGTCGACCTTATCGAAGCCATACCCATGGCCGCAGTCGCCCAGGCCAAGCCCATAGCGGCCGTCGTCGCCCACCCATAGGCAAAGGTCTGCCCCCATGCCACTCATGCGGCGGCGCGAGTCATCCACCACCAAACCAAATTTGCTTGGCAGTGCCTCCAGGCCCCTGCCGTGCAAGGCTTTGGGGCTTAGCTGGGTTTGAACCGTCTGCGTCAGCAAGACGGCCAGCGCATGCGTCGGGTCGCCAAGACGATAAAACGGCGTGCAATGCACGGCAGGCGCCTGATCGGCATCGGCGTCTGCGGGCAGCAGATGCGCCTGCAACAATGCAGAGTGCACAGTGGACAGATGCGCTTCGCTGACCCCGCGCAGCTGCACATTGCCCAGGCGGGTCAGCTCGATCTCGGGATGGGCATGCGACAGCGCCAACTCGGCCAGCACCAGCCATTGCTCTGCGCTAACCGAGGCGCAATGGGGGCGTATGCGCACAATCCAGCCGTCCTGCGCCTGCATGGGCCACCAGCCCGTAGGGCACCAGCCCTGGACTACGGCGGTACTACGCCCGGCAAGGTTCTCCTGCATAAAGTCCTTCACCGGGTGCTACCGGGGGCAATCCATTGCGCCGCCCATTGCTCGGCCAAAGCCTCGCAGCGGCGCAGCCTCAGACCATCAAGCTCAAAATCCACAATCGTGCACAGGTCCATGCCTTGCGGGCGCTCTGGAATCTGCGCCAGGCGGCCATCCGTCATGACCCAGACATGGATCAGACGCTTTGAGCCATGCAGCGCAGACGACAGCAAACGCAGGCCGGACTCCAGCGGCGTGCCGCCTCCCCCGCCCAAAGGCGCAATCCAGCTTTCGTTGAAGGTCTGGGCCTTGGCCGGCTGCTGCACCCAGTGCGCACCCAGCCCGCCAAAGCCGATCACGCCCACATGCTCACGGTCGCGGTAGGCCTGCTGCATCAAGGCCAGCAGATAGCCCTTGGCTCTGGCCAGCTTGCCGGCACGCAACATGGATGAGGACATATCCAGCAGCACCAGATGCAGCACGGATGCTCCGGCAGGCAGCTTGCGATGGCGAAAATGGTCAACCGCCAGCGCTTGCGAACCTTTGCGAGCCAAAGTCTTCACCCAGTCCAGCCGCCGGCTGAGGCTTGTTTGCGCACTCCCTTTTCGAGCGAAATTCAATCCGCGCCCTGTTCTGGCTTTGCCGGGAAGAACAGGACGCATCAGGCTTTTTTTGTGTTGAAAGGCCTCAACTCCTTGACGGTCTGAATCGCCACCGGCTGGGGTGCGGCCATCCCGCCCCAGCCTTCGGCAGCCGAAGAGCCGCTGCCGGCTGAATTTTCTGCTGGCTGCTCGGTCTGGGACTGAGGCTGGGATTGCGACTGAGGCGGCTGCTCCGGCTGGCTTTCGGACGCTGCATCCGAAGCTGGCGGCGGCGTTGTTTCCTGCGGTGCCTGCGGGTTGCGGCGATGGGCCAGAGCCAGCTCCGCCACGATGTCCACATCGGCGCCGCTCACTTCCAAGCGCCCTTGCAAGGCGGCATGGGCGCGGGCAGCGCGAAGCATGACGAGGTCGGCGCGCACGCCATCCACCTGCGCCAGCTGGCACAGCCTCGCAACCTTGTCGAATACGGCCTCAGGCCATGTGATGGCGTCCACCCTGCCCCTGGCAGCCGTGATCTGGGCCAGCAGCTGGTTCTGAGCCTCGGCATACCTGGCCACAAAGCCCACAGGATCGGTGTCGAACGCCATGCGCGTCAGCACAATGCGCTTGCGCGTGGCCACATCGGGCACATTGGCAAGACGCACAAACAGCCCGAAGCGATCCAGCAGTTGCGGACGCAACTGCCCCTCTTCCGGGTTCATGGTGCCGACCAGGGCCATGCGCGCTGCATGCTGATGGGACACCCCATCGCGCTCCACGCGGTTGATGCCGCTGGCGCTCACATCCAGCAGCAAGTCCACCAAACCGTCGGGCAGCAAATTGACCTCGTCCACATACAGCAAGCCCTGATGGGCTTGCGCCAGCAGGCCGGGCTTGAACTGCACTTCGGAGTGTTTGAGCGCGGCCTGCAGGTCCAGAGAGCCTTGCAGCTGTTCCTCGGTCGTGCCCAGCGGCAGATTCACAAATCGCCCGGCGGGCAGCAGCTCGGCCAGCGCGCGGGCGCTGGTGGACTTGGCCGTACCCCGCGGCCCTTCGACCAGCACGCCGCCCAATAACGGGTCCACGGCCAGCAGCAGCAAGGCCAGTTGCAGCGGCTGCTGGCCCTCAAGCGCCGTAAACGGGAAACACAGGGGCTCGCTTCTTGATACGGTGCTCATTGCTGCTCCAGCATTTGTTCTGTCTGCAGCAGATGCTGCTCCAGCAAGGGTTGATAGTCGGCACTTTCCTGCCACAGGCCACGCTGTATGGCTTCCAGCAGGCGCTCGCACATGCCATGAAAGGCCTGAGGGTTGTGCTTTTGCATAAAGGCTCGCGTGTCCGCATCACTCACAAAAGCCTCGGTGACGCGCGCATATTGGTCATCGCGCACCACGCGCGCCGTGGCATCAAAGGCAAACAGATAGTCCACCGTGGCTGCAATCTCGAAAGCGCCCTTGTAGCCATGGCGCTTGACGCCTTCAATCCATTTGGGATTGGTGACCCGGGAGCGCACGACGCGGCTGATCTCTTCCTGCAAGGTGCGCATGCGCGGCGATTCGGGATTGCTGTGATCGCCGAAATACAGCGCCGGCTGCTGACCGCTGAAGTGGCGCACGGCAGCCGCCATGCCGCCCTGGAACTGGTAGTAGTCGTCCGAATCCAGCACATCGTGCTCGCGGTTGTCCTGGTTGTGCACCACCAGCTGCATATCCGACAGCCGGCGCACAAAGGTGTCTGGCACGGCCGTGCCGTTGTCCTTTTGCCCATAGGCATAAGCGCCCCAGTTGCGATAAGCCGTGGCCAGGTCTTCATCGCTGTCCCAGTTGCGGCCGTCAATCAGGCCCTGCAAGCCCGCCCCATAGCTGCCGGGCTTGGCGCCAAAAACACGCAGTCCGGCCTGATGGCGGGCATCCGTGGGCGCCATGCCTTGCGACTGCAGTTGCTCGGCTTCGCGCAGCACCCGGGCCCGTATGGGGTTGGTGAAAGCATCCTCGTCCTCCAGCGCCGCCACTTTCTGTACGGCGGCATCAAACAGGCGGATCACATTGGTGAATGCATCGCGGAAAAAGCCCGATACCCGCAGCGTGACATCGACCCGGGGGCGGCCCAGCACCGACATGGGCAGCACTTCAAAATCACTGACCCGCCAGCTGCCGTCCGCCCAGGTCGGACGTACGCCCAGCAAGGCCAGTGCCTGTGCAATATCGTCACCGCCGGTGCGCATGGTGGCCGTCCCCCAGACCGACAGGCCCAGCGACTGCGGATACTCACCATGCTCTTGCGCGTATTTTTCCACCAGCAAATTGGCAGACTTCAGGCCCAAGGTCCAGCTGGTAGGCGTTGGCACGGCACGCGTATCGATGGAGAAGAAATTGCGCCCCGTGGGCAGCACATCGGGCCTGCCGCGCGTGGGTGCACCGCTGGGGCCGGCGGGCACAAAACGCCCTTGCAGACCGCGCATCAGCTGCAGCAACTCCTGCGGACCGCATTGATTGAGGCGCGGGCGCAAATCCTGTTCCACCCGCTGCAGCACGGCCTGGGTTTGAGGAAAATCGGCCTCCAGCGCTTTATATATAAGCGCATCGCGCTCCAGTATTAATAGCGACAGCAATTCCAGGCGTTCGCGGGTGTCGCCGGTGCTCCGCCATAGCTGGGCGTCCACCTGGGCCAGCAACTCGGGGCGCGGCCCATTCCATGGCTGCGCCCAGTCGGCATCCAGCGGGTTGAAATCTGCACCCAGCTTCAAGTCCTGCGCCAGCGCCCGAATCAGGCTGTTCTGCCCGCCCTTGCCATTGCCCACGGGGTGGCGGGCCAGCGCCAGCAGGGTGTCTCGCTCCAGCCTGTCCTGCGGCGAGCGGCCAAATATATGCAAACCGTCGCGGATCTGACTTTCCTTGAGCTCGCACAGATAGGCATCGGTCTTGTTGAGCAGTTGCTGCTCATCCTCTGGCGAGCGCGGCGCCGCCAGACCCAGATCCTGGTGCAGATCATGGGCCACGATGTGCGCCAGAATCTGCTTGCGCAAAAGCTTGGCGCGGCGCGCGTCCAGGGTGATGGCTTCGTAGTACTCGTCAACCATGCGCTCCAGATCACGGGTGGGCCCATAGCTTTCGGCGCGCGTCAGCGGCGGCATCAGGTGGTCAATGATGACGGCCTGTGCCCGGCGTTTGGCCTGCGTGCCTTCGCCGGGATCGTTGACGATGAAGGGATACAGATGCGGCATGGGGCCGAACACCAGATCCGGCCAGCAGGTCTGGGCCAGGGCCACGCTCTTGCCCGGCAGCCATTCCAGATTGCCGTGCTTGCCCACATGGACCATGGCATCGGCGGCCCAGGCCGTGCGCAGCCAATGGTAGAAAGCCAGGTAGTAATGTGGCGGCACCAGGTCGGGATCGTGGTAGCTGGCCATGGCATCGAGCTGGTAGCCACGGGCCGGCTGTATGCCCACAAACACCTGACCCAGGCGCAGTCCGGCGATCATGAAGCGGCCGTTGCGCAGCATGGGGTCCTGTCGGGGCTCGCCCCAGCGCTGCTCAATGGCCTGCCGGTTCGCCTCCGGCAGGCTGTCGAAATATTGCTGATAGCTCGCCAGATCCAGACTTTGCCAGGCGGGCCGCAGCTGCCACGAGTCGGGATCGTTGGTGATGCCGTGCTGCAACGTCTGCATCAGCGCATCGCCATCGGCAGGCAAGCCATCCAGCGTATAGCCCTGGCGCTCAAGCTCCTGCAGTATCTGTATAACGGAAGCTGGCGTATCCAGCCCGACGCCGTTGCCGATGCGCCCTTCCTTGGTCGGGTAGTTGGCCAGGATCAGCGCCAGCCGCTTGTCGGCATTGGGCTTGGATCTCAAAGCACACCAGCGCCTGGCCAGCTCCACCACAAAAGCCATGCGCTCCGCATGCGCCTGGTACTGCACCACGTCCGACTGCGTCAGCTCGCTGCGGTGAGACAGGCCTTTGAAGCTGATGGCGCGCGTGATGATGCGCCCATCCACCTCCGGCATGGCCACATGCATGGCGATATCGCGGGGCTGCAAGCCATGCGCATCGTTAAGCCAGCTTTGTTCGTTGCCGCCAGACAGGATCAGCTGCAGCACCGGGATGTCGCCGGCCAGCGCATGATCACCAGGCGTCTCCAGCGACGACTGGGAAAATGCCGTGGTGTTGAGAATCAGCGCCACCTGGTGCTCGGCGCACAAGGCGTGCAGCATGCTCAGGCAGTCCGCATCCTTGAGCGATAGCAGGGCCAGCGGCAACGGATTCAGGCCTTTCTTGAGCAGTTGCTCGCACAAGGCGTCGAACACGCGCGTATTGCCGGACTGCAGATGGGCGCGGTAGAACACCACCAGCACCACGGGAGCGCCAGCATGCCATTGCATCTTCCCGGCTTGCTGCCAGGCCTCAGCCGAAGCGCTGGTCAGCTCGGGGTGATACACCGACACCGGCGGCAAAGGCCTGGGCGGCAGCGCCTGCTGCGGCCCCTCCAGAAACGCGTGCCACAGATAGCCAAACAGCTCGCGTGCATTGGCCGCACCGCCTTCGCGCAGATAGCGCCACAGCGTGCGGCACTGCTCCATGCTGGCCGTGCTTTTTTGCAGCAGATTCAGATCTTCGGTGGTGTCGCCGGAGAACATGACCAGCGCAATGCGATGGCGGCGGCAGATGTCGCGTATGCGGTCCGTGCCATAAGGCCAGTAGCTCTCGCCTCCCAGGTGATCGATCACGATCACCCTGGCATGCTGCAAGACCTCGTCCACGTAAAGATCCACCGAAGCCGGCTGGCGCAAATGCATCAGATTGGCGAGGCGAACACTGGGCATCTGCTCGCCGTCCACGCCCGATTGCAGCTGCGCATAGGCGTCGGCCAGCAGCGCCAAGGTGGTGTCGGCCGCACTCAGAATCACGATCTGGCCGGGCGTCTGCTCCATGCTGGCAACAAAGGCTTCGTCATCTACAAAGCCACCGGGCTGAACGGCAAGCAGGTGCATCAGAGCACTCCCGCCATCTGAGCATTCAGCTCGGCGCGGATGTCGTTTTCATCCAGGTCGTGGCCTATGAAAACCAGATAGGTCTGACGCTCTTCAGCGGCACGCCACAGGCGATCGAAATAGCTGTCGAAGCGCTTGCCCACGCCGTGCACCACCAGGCGCATGGGCTTGCCGGGCAGAGCCACAAAACCCTTGATGCGATACACCGTGTGCTTGGCTACGATTTGCTCCATGGCTTCGAGCAAGGCCTCGCGCTCGACTTCGGGCAGCTTGATGACGATGGAGTCAAATTCCTCGTGATCGTGTTCATCATGGTCATGCGCGCCCTCATGATCGTGATGACCCTTGCGTTGCTCTATGGTCTCTTCCGAAGCGCTGGACAGGCCCAGCACCACGCCCAGATCGATGCGGCCATGGTCGGCCGCCACGATCTTGACTTGCGCAGGAATCTCTTCGCGCACAATGGCTTCCACCTTGGCGCGGTCCTGCGCACTGGCTTGATCCAGCTTGCTCAGCACCACCAGATCGGCGGAGATCAGTTGATCTTCAAACAGCTCGTGCAGCGGCGACTCATGGTCCAGATTGGGGTCCAGCTTGCGCTGCGCATCCACGGCCGCCGGGTTGGCCGCAAACTGGCCGGCCGCAGTGGCGGGCACATCCACCACGGTGATCACGGCATCGACGGTGCAGGCATTCTTGATCTCGGGCCAGTTGAAGGCCTGGACCAGGGGCTTGGGCAGGGCCAGACCGCTGGTCTCGATCAGGATGTGATCAATCTCGTCACGGCGCTCTATCAGCTGGCGCATCACGGGGTAGAACTCTTCCTGCACCGTGCAGCACAGGCAGCCATTGGCCAGCTCATACAGCTGGCCGCCCTGCTCGACGCCATCGTCGTCGCAGCCAATGCCGCAGCTGCGCAAAATATCGCCGTCGATGCCCAGCTCGCCAAATTCATTGACGATCACGGCAATGCGGCGGCCGTTGGCATTCTCCAGAATATGGCGTAGCAAGGTGGTTTTGCCGCTGCCCAAAAAGCCGGTCACGATGGTGGCGGGAATTTTCTTGCTGCTGTTCATAGCTTTACTCCAAAAAATAAGTTCTCACAAATGCCGCTGCTGCGTAGCGGCGCTCAGGTACTGGGCCTGCAGCTCCAGGGCACGACATAGCCCTGGCTCTCATGCTCGCCATGCATGGCCTGCACCTGGTAGACCTGTTGCAGATGTGCGGGCGTCAAAACTTTGCGCGGCTCGCCGCAGGCCGTGATCCGGCCTTGATTGAGCAAAAGCACGCGGTTGCAAAAGCGGCTGGCCAAGGTCAGGTCGTGCAGGACCACTACCACGGCGCTGCCGGCATTGCACTGGGCACGCAGCAGCTCCATCACACTCAGTTGGTGATAAGGGTCCAGCGCCGCCACGGGTTCGTCGGCCAGCAGCAGCGGCGCCTGCACGGCCAATGCCCGGGCCAGACGCGCCCGGGCGCGTTCTCCGCCCGAGAGCTGATCCAGATTGCGCTGCTGCATGGAGCTCAGATGCATGGCGTCCAGCGCTCTGTCAACCGCCTGAGCATCTTCGTGCGACTGCGAGTTTCTGGCCCAGCCACGCTGGTGCGGTAAACGCCCTAGCGCCACAAAATCGCGCACCTTGAGCGGCCAGACCACCTGATCGCCTTGCGCCAGATAGGCAATGCGCCTGGCTCGCTGGGCGGCGGAAAGCCGCTCCAGATCCTCGCCGTCCAGACGTACCGTTCCCTGGTGGGGCAAGAGCTGGGCCATGGCCCGCAAAGCCGTGCTCTTGCCGGCTCCGTTGGGGCCTATCAGCGCAAACAGCTCACCGGCGCGAACCTCAAACGAGAGTCCATGCACGCAATCTCTGCCGGCAAGGCCGACCCGCAGCGAATCCACGGATAACACTTGCATCAGCGTGTCCTCCAGCGCTCGCGCAGCACCAGATACAGAAAGAAGGGCGCGCCCATCAAGGCCGTCACCACGCCCAGCATCAGCTCGACACGACCGCTGAGTAAGCGCAGCGCAATGTCGGCAGCCAGCAGCAAGGCGGCACCGCCCAAGGCGCTGGGCAGCATCAGACGCGAAGGTTTGTAGCCTACGGCAGAGCGAAACAGATGCGGCACGACCAGGCCAATAAAGCCTATCGTGCCCGTGACGGCCACGCTGGCACCCACGCAAAGCGCCGTACCCACGATGATTTGCGCCCGCAGCCGGGGCAGATTCACTCCCACGCTGCGCGCTTCATCCTCGCCCAGCGTCAGGGCATCCAGCTGGCGGGCACTGAAGGCCAGCAAGGCCAGTCCCAGCGCGATGAAGGGCAGGCACAGGCGCAGCTCGTCAAAGCTGCGGTCGGCCAGCGAACCCATCAACCACAGCACGATGTCCTGCATGTCGGTGGGCGTAGGCGCCAGATTGATGGCCAGCGAGGTCAGCGCGGCCGTCAGCGACGAGAGCGCGACACCGGCCAGAATCAAGGTCAGATTGCTGGCCCCTTGGCTGGCAATGCGGTAGAGCACCAGGGTAGACAGACCGGCAGCGCCCATGGCGACCACGGGCAGCAACCAGGCATTCCAGTGCCATAGACCGAAGTAAATGCACAAAACAGCGCCCAGACCGGCGCTGGAGCTGACTCCCAGCAAACCGGGCTCGGCCAAAGGGTTGCGCAACAGGCCTTGCAGCGCAGCGCCCGCCGTGCCCAGCGACATGCCGACCACGATGGCCAGCAGCACACGCGGCAGCCGCACCTGCTCCAGAATGGCGCGGTGACGCAGCGCCAGCTCCGTGACTTCTTGCGGCTGCGACACGGCACTCCACCAATCTGCAACGCCGATGGAGACCGAACCTATGCCCAGCGACACGGCAGCCAGAGCCGTCAAGGCCAAAAGCAAGGCCAGATTCAGTGCCCAGGTCTGCTGGCGAGAATCCTGCTGCCGGGCGCTCATACCGGAGCACCTTTGGCGGTTGCGCCGCTCAGGCCCAAGGCATCCAGCTGGGCTGCAACGGCTTCTGCCGCTTCAATCAGCTGCCAGTTGCTGCAGCCCCAGTCGTTTTCGGTGAGCGTGACCACGGGGATACGCGACAGCAGAGCCTTCATTTGTGGATGACGGCTCAAGGCGGATTTGGCATATGCGGTGTCGTTGACCATGGAAGGCGTGATGAACACGTCAGGCGGGTTCATCAAGATGCGCTCCATATCAAGGCGCCCCCAGCCTTTGAGGCCCAAGGCCGTGGCGTGGTTGCGCAAGCCGGCTGCTGCCAGCACCGCATCGACATGGGTTTGCGTGCCGGCACTTCCGCCATTGGGGCGCAGATACAGAGCGTTCAGCGGGCGCGAGCTGGCCTGCAGCTTTGCCAGGCGCGACTGCACGTTCTGCACCAGTGCCTTGGCTTCGGTTTCGCGCCCTATGGCCTTGCCCATCTTGAGCGTGCTGTCCAGGATGGCCTGCCAGTCCGTAGGAAACGGCACCGTGACGATGCGCACGCCGTACTGCTTGAGCAAGTCCTGCTGATGCCTGGCATTCCAGCGCCGCGAGGCCAGCACCACATCGGGCTTGAGGTGTAGAACATCTTCGGCCGAAGCCTCATTGGCGGCAAACTGGCTCGCCTTGGCGACCATGGAAAAGCGCTTCGCATCCTGGCTCTGACGCGACAGGGAAATGATTTGGGAAGGATCGGCCAGACTCAGGGCCAGAACATCGGCGCAGATATTGGTGGACATCAGGCGCGGCCCGGCAGATTGAGCCCAGGCGGGCGCCACGCAGGCCGCAGCCATCAGCACAGGAAGCAGCAGACTGCGCATCAGTAATCCACCCCGGGCTGTGCTTTGACGCCCTGGCGGAACGCATGTTTGACATCGGCGATCTCGCTGACCGTGTCTGCCAGCGCATAAAGCTCCTGCGGGGCATCGCGTCCGGTGATCACCACGCTCATGCCCGCAGGGCGCGCGGCAATGGCGGCGACCACCTGCTCGACCTTCAGGTAGCGGTACTTGAGCATGAAGCTCAGCTCATCAAGCACCACCAGGCTCAGCTGCTCATCGCCCAGCATGCGCAGGGCTTGCTGCCAGGCCAGGTCTGCAGCCTGTTTGTCGCGGCTCCAATCCGTGCTGTTCCAGGTGCAGCCCGTTGCCATGGCGTGATAGTCCACAGGTGCCGGCGCGCCCTGCCCCATCCAGCCCAGCTGATGCAAAAAAGTGATCTCGCCCGAGGTATGGGTGCCGGTGATGAACTGCACCAGGCCGGTACGCATGCCGTGACCCAGGGCGCGGTACAACATGCCGAAAGCGGAGGTTGACTTGCCTTTGCCAGGCCCAGTCACAAGCAGCACAATACCGCGCTCATCAGACGAGCGGGCAATGGCAGCGTGCACGCTGGCTTTTTTCTGCAGCATGCTTTGCGCATGTGCGTGAATGAACTGTTCGTCCATGCTCTCCCCGAGCGAAATGGCGATAAAACCCATTCCCAAGGGAGAACGACAGCCGGGACGAGCAATGCCGCGCAGCAATGCTGCAGACACACCATGACCCGCTAACAACCACACCCCGTGGAACAAGACCGAGAACGAACAGGTCGGTATTCTGGCTCACCGTCATCCAGCACACACACCTTCCCGGGTTTCAAGACCCAGTGGTATCAACGTGTGGCTGTCAGGTTTACAGCAGCGGGGGCTGCGCCGGAATGGTCGAAGGCAACTTCAACGCACCGGACTTCCCGTTTCAACTGGCCTCAAACAAGGCCCAGTCTCCTGATCGCAAGTTATCAATTATAGAAGTGTCCTCGATGTGTTTCGAGTTCATTTCCTCAATCACCGAATATGGCCGGCCTGCCGCCAGCCAGACGCGTCTGAAACGACGCACCCGGCCGAGCGGCGGCAAGCAGGCCCTTGGTAGCGCACAAGAAACCGTTGGGCGCTACCGCCAAGCTCCATCAGTCCAGGCTGACCTTGGCCTCGCGCACAACCTTGCCCCATTTGCTGGTTTCCGCTGCGATAAAGGCATTGCACTCTTCTGGCGTGCTGCCTTCGGCAAAGGTTCCCATGCTGGCTTCCATGCGGGTGCGGATTTCCTCGCTGCGCACGATGCGGGCCACTTCTTTGGACATGCGCTGAATGATGTCCTTGGGCACGCCGGCAGGTGCCAGCATGGCGGCCCACGTACTGCCTACCAGACCGGGAATGCCCTGCTCGGTAAACGTGGGGACATCCGGCAATATCGGCAAGCGCTTTTCGCTGGCCACTCCAATCAGGCGGATGCGACCGGCCTTGGCCGGCTGAATCAGATTGGGAGGCGGATCGAGAAACAGCGGAATCTGTCCGCCCATGAGATCGGCCAGCGCAGGCGATGCACCCTTGTAAGGCACATGCACCATGTCGGTCTTGGTCAAGAGGCGCATCAACTCCGAAGTCAGATGTGCGGCAGAGCCCGCACCCGACGAGCCAAAGCTGACCTTGCCGGGATGAGTCTTGGCATAGGCAATCAACTCGGCCGTCGTCTTGAATGGCGCATTGGCAGCCACAGCCGCCACCAGCGGCGAAATACCCATCAGCGACACGCCTGTCAAGTCTTTGGTGCTGTAAGGCAGCTTGGCATAAAGCGAGGGATTGGCCGAATAGGCGGCGATGACGACGCCGAAGGTATAGCCATCGGGCGCAGCCTTGGCCAGTTGGTCAACACCGATGATGCTGTTGGCACCCGGCTTGTTTTCCACAATGATGGGCTGACCCAAAGCCTTTTGCAGGCCTACTTGCAGCAGACGTGCCATCTGGTCGGTAAAGCCGCCGGCGGTATAGGGCACGATGATGCGAATCGGCTTGTTCGGCCAGGCATTGTTGGCCCAGGCAGGGCTGACAAGCGCTGCAGCCGCAGCGGCCGTGCCGGCCGTGGTGGTCTGCAGAAACGCGCGCCTTGAAAATGCGTTGGACATATGTCTCCTTGGGTGTGTGACAAGTTCCTGGAGCAGGCCGTGGGCAGGCTGCACCAGAAACTTGTAGAGATCGGGGCAATGGCATGGGTGCGGCCGAGCTGGTTCGCCCCATCTTTTTTCAAGACATGTGGCTCTTGCCCGCAAAAATACCTTACCTGGCGTTGACCAGTTCCGGCACTGCCGTGAACAGATCGGCCTCCAGGCCGTAGTCAGCCACCGAGAAGATCGGGGCTTCGGGGTCCTTGTTGATCGCCACGATCACCTTGGAGTCCTTCATGCCGGCCAGATGCTGGATAGCGCCCGAGATACCGCAGGCGATGTACAGCTGAGGCGCGACGATCTTGCCGGTCTGGCCCACTTGCAGGTCGTTGGGGGCGTAGCCCGCATCGACGGCTGCACGGCTGGCACCGATGGCAGCACCCAGCTTGTCGGCCAGGGGCGACATGACTTCGGTGAACTTCTCGGCCGAGCCCAGAGCGCGACCGCCGGAGACGATGATCTTGGCAGCCGTCAGTTCGGGGCGCTCGCTCTTGGTGACTTCGCGGCCCACAAAAGCGCTCTTGCCAGAGTCGGCCACGGCAGCCGCCGTTTCCACCGCAGCAGAACCACCGGTGGCAGCAGCGGCGTCAAAGCCGGTGGTGCGCACGGTGATGACCTTGACGGCATCGCTGGACTGCACGGTGGCAATGGCGTTGCCGGCGTAGATGGGACGCTCGAAGGTATCGGGCGCATCCACCTTGGTGATGTCGCTGATCTGGGCCACGTCCAGCTTGGCGGCCACGCGGGGAGCAATGTTCTTGCCGGCAGCGGTCGAAGGGAACAGGATGTGGCTGTAGTTGCCGGCGATGGCCAGCACTTGAGTGGACACGTTCTCGGCCAGGCCGGCTTTCAGGCTTGCGCCATCGGCGTGGATGACCTAGGAGACGCCGGCTATTTTGGAGGCGGCATCAGCGCCCGCTGCAGCACGTTCACCGGCTACCAGCACGTGCACATCACCACCACAGGCTGCGGCAGCCGTCACGGTGTTCAGGGTCGCTGGCTTGATCGAAGCGTTGTCGTGTTCTGCAATAACGAGAGAAGTCATTTGTCGTTCTTCCTTTAGATCACTTTGGCTTCGTTCTTCAACTTGTCGACCAGGGCTGCCACATCGGCCACCTTGACACCGGCACCGCGCTTGGCGGGTTCGGCCACCTTCAGGGTCTTCAGGCGAGGAGCGACGTCCACACCCAGGTCTTCAGGCTTGAAGGTGTCGAGCTGCTTTTTCTTGGCCTTCATGATGTTGGGCAAGGTGACGTAGCGGGGCTCGTTCAGGCGCAGGTCGGTGGTGATGACGGCGGGAGTGGACAGAGACAGGGTCTCCAGGCCACCGTCGACTTCACGGCTGACGCTGACCTTGTCGCCAGCGACTTCCACCTTGGAGGCAAAAGTGGCTTGGGGCAGATCAGCCAACGCCGCCAGCATCTGGCCGGTCTGGTTGTTGTCGCCATCAATGGCTTGCTTGCCCAGGATCACGAGACCGGGCTGCTCCTTGTCCACCAGCGCCTTGAGCAGCTTGGCCACGGCCAGAGGCTGCAGTTCGACATCGGTTTCCACCAGGATGGCGCGGTCGGCGCCGATGGCCAGGGCCGTGCGCAGGGTTTCCTGGCACTGGGTCACGCCACAGGAGACAGCGATGACTTCCGTCACCACGCCTTTTTCTTTGAGGCGCACAGCTTCTTCGACGGCGATTTCGTCAAAGGGGTTCATGCTCATCTTGACGTTGGCGATGTCTACACCCGTGCCGTCCGATTTGACGCGGACCTTCACGTTGTAGTCCACCACGCGCTTGACAGGGACCAATACCTTCATGCTGCTGTTACTTCCACAGATTAGTGATTGAAATGAATGCCAGCACTTATTCAGCAAGCGCTGGCAGCTATGAATTCAGGAATTAAAATGCGGGCTTCCGCATGAACCACTCCTGCATAAGCCGGCTTGCAGGGCTATATGGAGGCATGAAACATGCACACCAAAGTGACTTCATTTCGCGTTGGCTGCCAGACCCAGGCGCTCGATCAGCACCTTGTCCTTGGCATAGGCATCCTTGGCCCATTGCAGATAGTCAGCACCGGAGCGGTACCACAGCCCCTGATTGAGCTGCGCCAGCACCTCGGTATGGCGCGGATCGTCCATGGCTTTCTTGAACGCATCGTGCAGCCTCTGCACCACGGCAGCATCCATGCCCTTGGGGCCCGCCAGACCATAGGGAGAGAGCGACACCACGCCATAACCAAGTTCCTTGGCGGTAGGCACATCGGGCCAGCGCTGGGTCCGCTTTTCACCAAAAGTGACAAGCAAACGCATCTTGCCGCTTTCTACATGGGGCTCCCAGCCAGAGGCACCACTTTCCGCAGCCAGATGGCCTCCCAACAGCGCCTGTTGCAGATCGGCATCGCCCTTGAAAGGCACATGGTTGAGCGAGACCTTGGCCTTCTCGGCCAACTCTTCCATCAGCAGATGGGGGGATGAACCAATGCCGGTCGAGCCGTAGTCGATCTTGCCTGGACTCTTGCGCGCCGCAGCAATGTAGTCGTTGAAGCTGCGATAAGGCGAATCCGTACGTACTGCCACGCCAAAGGTGTAGCCCGATACCCCAATGATGTAGGTAAAGTCGGTGATCGGATTCCAGGCCGTTTTCTGCATATGCGCCATGCGCAGCATCGACATGGGGAACTGGACAATCGTGTAGCCATCGGGCTTTGCCGTGCGCGCCACTGTAGCCGGACCCAAGGTACCGCCAGCACCTGGTCGGTTGTCAACGATGATGGGCTGCCCCAGATGCTTGCTGGCAATGTCGGCCAATATGCGCATGTGGCGGTCCGTGGGCCCACCGGCCGGGAAAGGCACGATCAGCGTGATGGGACGATTCGGGAACTCGTTGGCCTGCGCGGGCAGGCCCATTCCCAGGCTGGCTGCGGCAGCAGCAGCCAATACCAGGCGGCGGCCCATGGATGTTTGCATATTTGTCTCCGGTAGTTGTTCTAGAAATCGAGGAATTCAGACAGGTAGGGTCAACACGCCCTTGGCCTGCAACGCCTGTAACTCCGCTTCGGGCAAGTTCAGCAACTGCTGCAGCACTTCGCGCGTGGCTTCACCCAGCACAGGCGGCGTGTGGCGAATGGGCAGCAACTGCCCGTCCAGGCGGTAAGGCGGCGCGAACACCCAGGTCTGGCCGGCCACGGGATGGGGCATTTGCTGGAACACGCCCGCCTGGCGGGTACGCTCGCTGGTCAAGGCTTCATGCAGTCCGGCAGCTTCGCCGCAAGGAATGCCGGCGGCATGCATGCGCTCCAGCAACAGCTTGCGGGGCTTGGAAGCGATGATTCCCGTCAGCATCGGCAAGATCAGAGCACGGTGCTTGGCACGCTCCACATTGGTGGAAAAACGGGGGTCTTCCACAATATCGGGGCGCTCAATGACCGTGCGGCAGAAGGCATCGAATTGGCTGTTATTGCCCACGGCAATGATCAGCGCACCATCGGCAGCATCAAACAGACCGTAAGGCACTATGGAGGGGTGGGCATTGCCATAGCGCTGTGTGTCGTGGCCCAGTTGCATGGCATCCAGCGCGTAATAGCCGGTGATGGTCAAACCACAGTCATACAGCGCCATCTCGATCTTGCGGCCACGACCGGTACGGCTCTTGCGGTAAAGCGCGGCCAGCACGGCTTGTGCGGCATACATGCCGGTCATCATGTCTACCACGGCCATGCCGAACTTCAAAGGCGGCGTTCCTTCCACACCGTTGATGGCCATCAGGCCGGCTTCGGCTTGAATCACCAGGTCGTAGCCCGGACGCTTGGCTTCGGGTGTTTCGCTGCTGTAGCCGGCTACGCTGCAGTAGATCAGATCGGGCTTGATGGACTTGAGTTTGTCGTAGCCCAAGCCCAGCTTGTCCGTACCGCCATGCTTGAAGTTGTGAATCACCACATCAAACTGGGGCAGCAAGTCATAAATGATCTGAACCGCCTCGGCGCTTTGCAGATCCAGCGTGATGGACCGCTTGTTGCGGTTCATGCTGTTGTAATAGGTGGTTTCGGTCTTGCCGACGCGATGGCCCCAGTCGCGCGTGTCATCGCCGCGCTTGGGATGCTCCACCTTTATCACTTCGGCGCCAAAATCGCCCAACACCTGACCGCACAACGGGCCGGCAAACACGCGCGACAAATCCAGTACGCGCACGCCTTCCAAGGGAAAGTCCATGTCGTCCGGCAATTCTTGTTGGCTGCTCATTTTGCTGTTCTCCAATCTCTGTCTCTGGAAGGCCGGCGCCTTGCAGCAAGCAAGGCACCGGGCACCCTCAAGCCTAAGCCTATTGCAAGGCGGGTTCCGGGTCGATCAGGCGCTCCGACCTTCGTTCTGACCCAAGGCGATGAAGCGGGCCAGATGATGGTCCTCGTCACCAAACTGGTGATCGATCATGACCAGACGCTTGGCGTAGTGCGCCAGTGGCAGCTCCCAGGTCATGCCAATGCCGCCATGCATCTGAATGCATTCCTCGGCCACCATCGCACCCACATAACCCACGGTGTACTTGGCGGCAGACAGCATCTTGGCGCGCTCCACGCCTTCGGCGTTGTCGATGGCGTCCGCAGCGTTGACCACGGTGGAACGCACCTGTTCCACTTCCAGCAGCAGGTCGGCCATGCGGTGCTGCAGCGCCTGGAAAGTGCCAATGGCCACACCGAACTGCTTGCGGGTCTGCAGATATTCCAGCGTGTGCTGCTTGGCCACATCCATGGCACCCAGTGCCTCGGCGGCCAGGGCCAGCAACGCAAAGCCTTGCACCTGCTCCAGCACGGTGTAGCCATGGCCTTCGGCGCCCAGCAAGGCATCGCCGCTCAGCTGCACATTGTCAAAAGTCAGTTCGGCGGCGCGGCCGCCTTCCATGCGGCTGTAGCCGCGCTTGGCCAGACCGGCGGCATTGCCGTCCACCAGGAACAGGCTGATACCGGCTTCGTCGAACTGAGCGTCTGCGGTGCGGGCCGAAACCAGCAGCAGCCCGGCCTTTTCGCCAAAGGCCACCACACTCTTGGCTCCGTTGAGCACCCAGCCGGTAGCAGTCTTGCTGGCCGACAGAGCCACATTGTTCAGTTCATAGTGGCCGCCCGGCTCATCGTGCGCCAGAGCGGCCATCACGCCGCCGGCAATGATGTCATCGAGTTTTTGTTTTTGCGATTCCGTACCTGCAGCAATCAGGGCCTGGCCCACCACCAGTGCGCCCAGCAGGGGTTCGGCCACCAGGCCGCGGCCCAGGGCTTCAAACACCACGCTGATGTCAAAGCCGGAGCCGCCAAAGCCGCCCACGTCTTCGGGAAACAGTGCGCCAATCGTGCCCAGCTCGGCAAATTGCGCATACAGCTCAGGGCTGTGCCCTTGCGCGCCGTAAGCCAGCTGGTTGCGATGCTCGATACCATACTGCTCGGCAACAAAGCGGTTCAGGCTGTCCGCCAGCATGCGGCGGTCTTCGGTATGTGTGAAGTTCATGTGCTTATTCCTTGCCTTGCCCGAATCAGAGGCCCAGGATCATCTTGGAGATGATGTTTTTCTGGATTTCGTTGGAGCCACCGAAGATCGACAGCTTGCGGTAGTTGAAGTAGTTGGCAGCTGCGGTGGCGGCTTCGTCGATCAGACCGACGGGGGCATCCTCATAGCCTTCGTATTGCGCTTCGTCGATATAAGGCACGGCATAGACGCCCATGGCGCGACGAATCAGCGACAGGATTTCCTGGCGGATTTCCGTGCCGCGAATCTTGAGCATGGAGCTTTCCGCTCCGGGCACGCCGCCACCGGCCACGGCAGCAATCACGCGCAGATTGGTGGTCTTCATGTTTTCCAGGTCAATCTCGACCTTGGCCATGCGGGCGGCAAACAGCGGGTCCTGGTTCAAAGGCTTGCCGTTCTTGTGCGCCTTGGCAGCCACGACCTTGAGCTTGGCCAGCGCCGAGATGCAAAAGCCCACGCCTGCAATACCAGTGCGCTCATAGGTGAGCAGGTACTTGGCGTAAGTCCAGCCCTTGTTCTCTTCGCCCACCAGGTTTTCCACGGGCACCTTCACATCGGTGAAGAAGACTTCGTTGACATCCTTGTCGCCATCCAGCGTGCGGATGGGGCGCACTTCCACGCCGGGCGTGTTCATGTCCACCAGCAAAAAGCTGATGCCGGCCTGGGCCTTGGCTTCGCGGTTGGTGCGCACCAGGCAGAAGATCATGTTCGCGTGCTGGCCCTGCGTGGTCCAGGTCTTCTGACCGTTGACGATGTAGAAATCGCCCGTTTCGTCAGTGACTCGCACGGCCGTGGTCTTGACCGAGGCCAGATCGGAGCCAGCGCCGGGTTCCGAATAGCCCTGGCACCACCAGTCTTCGCCTTTCAGCATGCGGGGCAGCCAGTAGTTCTTTTGCTGCTCGTTGCCGTACTTGATCAGCACCGGGCCCAGCATGTTCACGCCAAAAGGCACGACACGGGGGCCGCCAGCCAGCGCGCACTCGGTGTCGAAAATGAATTTTTCCACCGCACCCCAGCCGGGGCCGCCGTTTTCCATGGGCCAGTGGTTGGCGTACCAGCCGCGCTCATTGAGGATGGCATGCCATTCGTCCTGGTCGGCCTTGCTCAGACGCTGACCGGCCTTGACCTTTTGCGCAATGTGCTTGGGCAGTTTTTCCTTGAGGAAGCTCTGTACTTCGGCGCGGAACGCCTCTTCTTGGGGGGTGAATTGCAAATCCATTGCGGGGTCCTCAGTAATTCAATCGCTGTGCGTCGCAGGCACGAGCACGCCCCCAAGATGGAGACATCGCGCAAGGGCCGCCCCGCCGCGCTGGTGTCGTCCCCCTTGGGGGAAGGCGCAAAGCGCCTCAGGGGGTTATCAAAAAATCTCGAACAGGCCTGCAGCGCCCATGCCACCGGCGATGCACATGCTCACCACGCCCCACTTCACCGCGGGGTTCAGGGCCTTGCGGCGGCGGCCTTCCAGCAAAATGTGGCCGGCCAGACGCGCACCCGTCATGCCGAAGGGGTGGCCGATGGAGATCGCACCGCCGTTGACGTTCAGACGCTCGCCGGGAATGCCCAGTTGACGCTGGCAGTACAGGGCTTGCGAGGCAAAGGCTTCGTTCAGCTCCCACAGATCGATATCCTGAACGGTGAGACCGTGGCGCTTGAGCAGCTTGGGCACGGCAAACACCGGGCCGATGCCCATTTCATCGGGCTCGCAGCCGGCCACGGCGAAGCCGCGCAAGGCACCCAGCGGCTCAAGACCCAGGCGCTCGGCCTGCTTGGCTTCCATCAGCACGCAGGCGCTGGAGCCGTCGGACAGCTGGGAAGCATTGCCGGCAGTAATGAAGTTGCCTGCGCCCTTGACGGGCTCCAGCTTGAGCAGGCCTTCCAGCGTGGTCGAAGGACGGTTGCAGTTGTCCTTGGTGGCGACTACGTCGCGGTAGGTGACTTCGCCGGTTTCCTTGTTCTTCTCGGCCATGAGCGTGGCACAGGCGATGATTTCGTCCTTGAACAAGTCGGCAGCCTGGGCTGCGGCCGTGCGCTGCTGGCTTTGCAGCGAGAAGGCATCCTGATCCTCGCGGCTGATGCCGTAGCGTTTGGCCACCACATCGGCGGTGTCGATCATGGCCATATACAGCTCGGGCTTGTGCTCGAGCAGCCAGGGGTCCATGTCGGTGGGCAGATTGTTGCCGGCGCGGATGCCGGAGATGGTTTCCACGCCGCCGGCAATCATGGCGTCCACGCCTTCGGCCACGATGCGGCTGCTGGCCATGGCAATCGACTGCAGGCCCGAGGCGCAGTAGCGCGCAATCGTCATGCCGGCAATGCTCAGCGGCAGTTCGGCGCGCAGCACGGCCTGACGGCCCAGGTTGCGGCCCTGGAAGCCATCGGGGTTGCCGCAGCCCAGGACCAAGTCTTCGATCATGGCCGGATCGATGCCTGAGCGCTCTACGGCGGCCTTGACGGAGAAGGCTGCCAGCTGGGCGGCAGGCGTCACATTGAATTCGCCGCGGTGCGACTTGGCCAGCGGAGTACGGGCGGTGGAAACGATAACGGCTTCACGCATGATGATGAGTCTCTTGATATTTGAATGTTTTGATAGCTGCCAGCGCTTGTTTTTGATGGATCTCAATATGTTTTCTGATTGAGATTTTTATCAATAAAGCGCTAGCAGCTCACTTTTTTGAATGGTGCTGTTGGAGCCGACGGGCTTCAGGCGGCCTGATTCAGGCTCTCGAAAGTCCGTCCCTCGGCCACCAGCTTTTGCAGCAGAGGCGCAGGCTTCCAGAACAGCGCGTCTTCCTTGGCAAAGGCTTCGATATCGGCCAGCACCTTGTCTAGGCCCTGCATATCGGCCCACTTCATGGGGCCGCCGCGATGGCGGGGGAAGCCGTAGCCCGAGATAAAGGTCACATCCACATCCAGCGGGCGCAGGGCAATGCCCTCCTCCACCACCTTGGCGCCTTCGTTGACCATGGCGGCCATGTAGCGGCGCATGATTTCCTCGGCGCTGAACGGGCGTGCCGTCACGCCTTTTTTGGCGCGCTCGGCATCCACGATGGCCAGCACTTCAGGATCGGCCTGGCCCACGCGGGCGCCTTGGGGATAGAGGTAGAAGCCGCGCTGCGTCTTCTGGCCAAACCAGCCGTTTTCGCAGATGCGGTCGGCGATCTCCACGTAGCGGGCCTTGGGGTCACGCGTGGCGGCGCGGCGCTTGCGTGTGGCCCAGCCGATGTCGCCACCGGCCAGATCGGTGACCTGGAACGGGCCCATGGCAAAGCCAAAGCCGCGCACGGCTTCGTCGATCTCGTAGGGCGAAGCACCGTCTTCCATCAAATAGTCGGCGGCCTGCTTGTAGGTGGCCAGAATGCGGTTGCCGATAAAGCCATCGCAGACGCCGGCGCGCACCGGCACCTTCTTCATCTTCTTGGCCAGCTCGAAAGCCGTGGTCACCACATCGGGCGCCACCTTGGAGGGCACGACGATTTCCAGCAGCTTCATGATGTTGGCGGGGCTGAAGAAGTGCAGACCAATCACATCCTGGGGGCGGCTGGTGACGGCGGCAATCGCGTCGATATCCAGATAGGAGGTGTTGGTGGCCAGCACGGCGCCGCTCTTGCAGACGCGGTCCAGTTCCTTGAACACGGCCTTCTTGACTTCCAGGTCTTCGAACACGGCTTCAATCACCAGATCCACGTCGGCAATGTCGTCGTAGCTCGTCGATGGCGTGTAACGCGCCATCACCGCCGCCTTGGCTTCTTCGCTCATGCGGCCCTTGGCGATCAGGCCGTTGTAGACCTTCTCCACATTGGCCTGACCGCGGGCGATGGATTCGGCATCTCGCTCGATCATGGTCACGGCCAGACCTGCATCCAGTGCCGAGACGGTGATGCCGGCGCCCATGGTGCCGCCGCCGATGATGGCGATCTTGGCAAAGTGGCGTGGTGCCGCTGCCTTGGCTTCGGGAATTTTGGCGGTTTCACGCTCGGCAAAGAAAGCGTGGATCAAACCGGCGCGCTGTGGGCTGTCGATGCAGGCCAGAAACTGGCTGCGCTCGAACTTCAGGCCATCGGCAAAGGGCAGATCGAGTGCTGCCTGCACGCAATCAATGATCTTCAGGGGCGAGAACAGGCCACGCGACTTCTTGGCCGTATCGGCGCGCAAGGCGTCGAGATCGACCTGGGCTGTGGCCTTGTCGGCCAGTTGACCCAGCACGGCGCTGGTGGGGCGCACAGCCGCGCCGCTAGCCAGCAGCTCACGGGCATAGGCCAGACCGGCGGCCACGGGGTCACTGCCCTGCTCGACCTTGTCCACCAGACCTGCGTCCAGAGCTGCCTGGGCGCCGATTTGCTTGCCGCTGAGCATCAACTCGGTGGCAGCCTTCACGCCCATCAGACGCGGTGCGCGCTGCGTGCCGCCGGCACCGGGAATCAGGCCCAGCAAGACTTCGGGCAGGCCCAGCTTCGCCGCAGGCAATGCCAGACGGTAATGAGCAGCCATGGCGATCTCCAGACCGCCACCCAGGGCCGCGCCATGAATCACAGCCACCACGGGCTTGCGGCAGGCTTCGATGCGGTTGCAAACATCAGGCAGAAAAGGTGCCACCGGGGGCTTGCCGAATTCGCGGATGTCGGCACCGGCGATAAAGGCCTTGCCCTGGCCCACGATCAGCACGGCCTTGACCGCGTCGTTGGCATCGGCCTGCTCCATGGCGGCCGTCAGACCCTGGCGCACGGCGGCGCCCAGGGCATTGACAGGTGGGTTTTGGATGCTGACCAGCAGGACATCACCGTCTTGCTTGAGTTCAACGACAGAAGTGGATGCTTCAGAGGTCATACATGTCTCCGTTATGGCTTGGATTAACTGCCCACATTCTTACGGCGACAATGTTTTCTAACAATCCCATGAATCATTGACAGACTGTCAAATAAATTCAGACAATCAAGCCATGGACTCCCAATCACTGACACTGCTGGTTGAAATCATCGATAGCGGCAACCTCAGCCAGGCTGCACGCAAGCTCAAGATGACGCGCGCCAACGTGAGCTACCACCTGACCCAGCTGGAAAAATCCGCAGGGGTGCAGCTAGTCAAGCGCACCACACGCCGGGTGGAGCCCACGGAAATCGGCCTGCGCCTGTACGAGCACGGGCGCAATATCCACAACGAAATGCTGGCCGCGCGTGAGGCCATTACCGCCCTGGGCCAGAGTCTGCAAGGGCGCGTGGGCATCAGCGTTCCCAGCGGCTACGGCCAGATCGTGATGAGCGAATGGCTGATCGAGTTCAAGCGCCTATACCCTGGCATCGTGCTGGATGTGCTGTTCGAGAACCGGGCCGACAATCTGCGCGACGATATGGACATCATCATCCGCGTGATCCAGGAGCCGCCTCTGTCGCTGGTGGCGCGCAGCCTGGGTACGGTGCGCTACCTGGCCTGTGCCTCACGTGAATACGCCCAGACCCATGGCCTGCCTCAAACCCTGCATGCCTTGCGTGCCAGCCCGCTGATTACCGCCGGCGTGACGGGGCGGCAGCTGCGCCTGGCCGCCTATCTGGGTGCCGAGCGCCATGAAGTGATGCTGGAGCCCACCATGATCTCCGAGCATTTCCCCTTCCTGCGCGATGGCATTCTGGCGGGCCTGGGCGTGGGCCTGGTACCCGACTATGTTGTTCAGGACAAACTGGCCAGCGGCGAGGTGCTGACCACGCTGGATGAATACCGGCTGAGCATTTTTGGCACCCATATGTATCTGCTCTACCTGCCCAATCGCCATCAGACCAAGTCTGTACGCACCTGCATCGACTTTTTGCTGGCCAAGGCCCAGCCCGAGGAGCCAAGCCTGGCCGCGAAGTTGCCGCCGCCATAATCCCTGATCGCAAGAATGAAAAACGCCAGCTTAGAAGGCTGGCGTTTTTGCATCTCAACCTGACTGTGTCAGGAGAGTGTGCTGCTTGAATTTTGCTGGCGCCAGCTGCTGGGGCTTTGCTGGAAATGCTTGCTGAACCAGCGTGTAAAAGAGCTGTTCTCGGCAAAACCGGCCAGAGACGCCGCCTCGCTGATCGATAGCTGAGGGTTTTTCAGCGCCCGCAAGGCCGCCTGCCTGCGCACCGTATCCAGGGCTTCCTGAAAGCTGGTGTCATGGGTTTCCAGGTGGCGCTGCAAAGAGCGGGCCGTATAGCCGAGCGCGCTGGCCACATGGGCAATGCTGTGGCGACCATGCGGCAGCAAGGACTGCAAGGTACTGCGCACCTGCTGCTCCAACGATTTGGCGGCCGGCCGTGGCGCATGCATGTCCATCAGACTGCGGGCATGGCTTTCCATCAGGCTGTCGTGCTCGGCATTGAGCAGCTTCATGTCCTCGTTGCTCACCACAATGCCGTCAAAATCGGAGGCAAACACAATATCGCTTCCCAGCACCCGGCGGTGGTTCATGGTGCTGCCAGGTGAGTTATGGGAGAAATGAATGCTTGCCGGATTCCAGCCTCTGCCCAGTTGGTGGCGGCACAGACTCAGCAAGGCGGTAATGCCCAATTCCATGGGGTGACGACCGGGACTGTCGCGTTCGGTATCCAGGTGCAGCTGAATGATGGAGTAACGCCCCTGCGTCACGATTTCAGTGGCCACCGTGCTGCTGATCAGGTGGTTGTAGTCCTTGAGCGTCTGCAGCATGGAAGACAGGCTGGCCTGGTGCTGCAGCAGCAGGCTGAGGGGACCAAAATCCGACAAACGCCAATACGACCCCATGAGCAAGCCTAACGAAGCCTGGCCAGCCTGAGCCGACGAAGTCTCCAGCAAGCGGGCAAACGCCGCTTCGGGAACCAGAAGATCGGGAGAATTCAGGCAGCTGTGATCCAGCCCCACCTGGCGAAACATGCGCAGCGGATCAATACCAAGCTCATTTGCCACCTTGGCATATTTGCCGAGGCTGACACTGCGGATACGGGGCGTCATCGTGACCAATGCAAATCCATTGCTCTGAGCCCTGCGTTTGGGCTCAGCAAAAATTATGAAACGCATGCTTTTTTATAAGCGTGCGTTTTTGATTTATATCAATAGCCGCGATGCCGGTCAATCGAGTAGTTCCCTAGCCTCCCCCCAGCGTTAAGCAAACAGAGCAACGACAGAGTGTCGATCTGCAGGCCAGGGGTGCGCTTTCCAGGCCAAAGATCGCTAGGGTTTTCCCAGTTCTGTCAAAGAGGGCAACAAGCTGTCGCAATCGGTCAAGCCTTCCGGCGCCTGCTAATCCGAAAATTTTCCCTGAGCGGCAATAACGTGCATCAACGCCTTGCTGCCGCAGAGTGTTTAAGCCCCTGCTGACCGATCTGTTTGACCATGAGGCAGCCGGCAGCGTCCGCATCGACATTCACAAACGCTACACGCTGACTGATGCAGCCCGGGCGCACAGCGACCTGAAGTCCCACCGAACCCTGGGCGCATCCGTTTTCACAATCTAGGAGAAGGCTATGAAAGTCGAACAACTGACCTGCAGCATTGGTGCTGAAGTTTCTGGCGTGAGCCTGGGGGATGCATCCCGCGACATAGGCCTGGCCAACGAAATCAAGGCCTTGCTGCTGCAGCACAAGGTGCTGTTCTTCCGTGACCAGGACATCACACGCGGCGAGCACGTGGCTTTTGCCCGTCACTTCGGCGATCTGGAAGACCACCCCGTGGCCGGCAGCGATCCGGATCACCCCGGCCTGGTCCAGATCTATCGCAGCGAAAAGCGCGAGAACTACGAAAACACATATCACACCGACGGTCAGTGGCGCGAGACGCCCACCATGGGCTGTGTGCTGCGCTGCGTCGACGGCCCTGCCGTCGGTGGCGACACCATCTGGGTGAATATGGTGGAGGCCTATAAAAACCTGCCCGACGACATCAAGAAGAAGATTGACGGCCTGAAGGCCAAGTCCAGCATCGAGCACGGTTTCGGCGCTGTCATGCCCGAAGAAAAGCGTCTGGAACTCGGTCGCATGAATCCTCCGGTCGAGCACCCCGTGGTGCGCACCCACCCCGAAACCGGCGAGAAGATTCTGTACGTTTGCAGCTTCACCACCCACTTTGCCAATTACCACACGCCCGAGAACGTGCGCTACGGTCAGGACAAGACGCCCGGCTCCAGCATGCTGCTGAACTACCTGATCAGCCAGGCCGCCATCCCTGAGTACCAGGTGCGCTTCCGCTGGAAACCCGGCAGCGTTGCCATGTGGGACAACCGTTGCACCCAGCACTACGCCGTGCAGGACTACTGGCCCGCCCCCCGCAAGATGGAGCGCGCAGCCATCATCGGCGACAAACCGTTCTAAGTCACACAAAAAACCATCAAGGAGACAAGACATGCAGAACTTCAAGCGACGCCGCAACACATTGGTACTGGGTATGGCCGTGCTGGGCACGGCCTTGAGCACCCAGGTTCAGGCCCAGGCCGACTGGCCCAGCAAGCCCTTGCGCTTGGTGGTCGGTGCGCCGGCCGGCGGCAGTGCCGACTCCCTGGCCCGCTTGCTGGCCGAGGGTCTGCAGCAGGATCTGGGCAAGACCGTCATCGTCGAATCCAAGCCGGGTGCCGGCGGCGTGCTGGCGGTGAATGACTTGATGGCCAACGGCAAGGACGGCCATACCTTGCTGGTGATTCAGGGCGGTATCGTCGCCGAGACGCCTCTGGCCTACAAAGTCAACTACCAGCCGTTCAAGGACTTGAAGCCACTGGCCCAGATCAGCCGTACCGGCCTGATTCTGGTGGCCAACAAGGAGCTGCCCGTCTCCAATCTGCAGCAGCTCATCAGCTATACCAAGACCCAAAAGGGCGGTCTGGACTTTGCGTCCTACGCCACCGGCATGAAGGGCCACACCTCTGGCATGCTGCTGGGACAGCTGACGAGTATCCAGCTCAAACATGTGGGCTACAAAGGTTCTCCTCCTGCCTTGACCGACTTGATGGGCGGCCATATTCCTTTGATGTTTGACGGCCTGACCACCTCCCTGCCTCTGATCAAGGCCGGCAAGATCAAGCCGATTGCCGTGAATTACCCCACGCGCATTGCCGAACTGCCGGACACCCCGACCTTCAAGGAGCTCGGTTACCCACAACTGGCACAGGCCGGCTGGTTTGGCGTCTGGTCTCGCCCCGATGTCCCGCCAGCGATTCAGCAAAAAGTGCGCGAAATCACCTTGGCGCATTTCCGCAAGGCTGCCGTGCAAAAGCGCGTGCGTGAAATGGGCATGGATGAACCCACGGCAGCGACCAGCGAAGAGCTGATGGCCGACCTCAAACAGGCCAGCCAGCAACAGGCCGCGCTGCTCAAGTCCATCAACTACAAACCGGAATAAGCCGCGCCCAACGCCAATCCAGCCTCTGGACTCACGGCGGCGCCAGGTTCAGTACCCACTGCCTGGCGCCGTTTGTGCTTTACGGCAGCCTCTTGGCATTTTCGGTCAGCGGCGCAAGCCGACTCAACGCGTCGCGTCAAAGACCGCCAAGCCCTGGGCTACGGTCTGACTGCCGGCTTTGATTCGGGTATTCACAACGAATGCAAAAACATAGCGCGCAACGCAATTGCTGCGCTGAAAAATATATAAAAGTCATTGCAAATGCTTGCAGTAAAAGCGCAAGTCGCTATGGTCTTTATTTCTTCAATGCAGCGGCACGGCCCTTGCGCTCATGCATACGGCCCCAACCCCAGGAGAGCTCTCCCATGAATGGTGCAGAAACACTAGTCCACACACTCATCGCCAACCAGTTGGATGTGTGCTTTACCAACCCCGGCACCTCCGAGATGCACTTCGTGGCCGCTCTCGACAAGATCGAGGGCATGCGCTGCGTGCTGGGCCTGCATGAGACCGTGGTCACCGGTGCGGCCGACGGCTACTACCGCATGGCCGACCGCCCCGCAGCCACGCTGCTGCACCTGGGCCCCGGTCTTGCCAATGGCCTGGCCAATCTGCACAACGCCAAAAAAGCACGCTCCGGCATTGTCAACATCGTCGGGGATCACGCCATCAGCCATCTGGAGCTGGATGCGCCGCTAACCTCGGACATTCACGGCATTGCCGCTCCTATGAGCGACTGGGTGCACACCACCGCCAGCGCGGAGGCCATTGCCGCCGACGGCGCCCAAGCCGTGCGCCGCGCCAACGCGCGCCCCGGCGGCATTGCCACCCTGGTGCTGCCGGCCAATGTGGCCTGGTCTGAAGTGCCTGATACGTCCGATGCACCGCAGCATGCCAGCGCGCAAGCCGTAAGCCAGCAAGCGGCTCCCGCCAGCGCAGCCCTGCCCCAGGATTGGGCGCCCATCATCGCAGCCCTGCGTGAAGCGCCACAATCCACCTTGATCCTGCTGGGCGACCGCGCCCTGCGCGAAAAATGCACCACCCTGGCCGGCAAGATTGCCGCTGCCACGCAGTGCACGGTGCGCGCCGAGTTCTATACCGCCCGCATGGAGCGCGGCGCCGGACGGGTGCGCGTACCCCGCCTGCCCTATGCCGTGGATCTGGGCCTGGCCGCCTTGGCCCCATTCAAGCGCATCATTTTGGTGGGCGCCAAGCCACCCGTGGCATTTTTCGCCTACCCCGGCAAGCCTGGCCGCCTGACGGCGCTAGGTTGCGAATTCCTCACCCTGTCCACACCGGAAGACTGCCCGGAGCAAGCTCTGTCCGCTCTGTGCGAAGCCCTGAACGCCCAGCGCCTAGCGCCCGCTAACCTGGTCGAGCAGGAGGAGCCCGTCGCCCTGTCCGGCCCCTTGACGCCCGAAGGCATTGGCAAAACCCTGGCTGCCACCCTGCCCGCCCATGCCATCGTGGTAGAGGAAGCCATGACCACCGGCCGGGGCTTTGATGCGCTGACGGCACATGCCGCTCCGCACGACTGGTTGACCAGCTGCGGCGGCTCCATCGGCTTTGCCCTGCCTGCAGCCGTGGGCGCCGCCATGGCCGCGCCCGAGCGCCGGGTTCTGGCACTGGAAGGCGACGGCAGCGGCATGTACACCCTGCAATCGCTGTGGACCATGGCGCGGGAAAATCTCAACGTCACCGTGGTGATCTTTGTGAACCGCGCCTACGGCATCCTGCGCGGCGAACTGGCGGCCGTGGGTGCGGGTACTCCCGGCAAGCGCGCCACAGATATGCTCTCGCTGGACAGGCCCATCATTGACTGGTCGGATCTTGCCAAGGGCATGGGTGTGAGCGCCGTCAAGGTCGGCAATCTGGAATCCCTGGCTCAGGCACTCTCGCGCTCTTACAACACCCCCGGCCCCAGCCTGATTGAAGCCATTCTTTGATCTAGCAGCCTTTGCTGACCAACTCAAGCGCCACGACATGCATGTACCTCCATGGATGCCGTGGCGCTTGGCGTGGCAGAGACCGCTCAAACCTTTCCTGAAGTGGCAGGCCAGCCGCTGCCACTTGGGCACGCCCTGCGGGCATGCGAAGATAAGCGCTCATTGCCAACCCGGCAAAAGAGGACACTTCTTGATCTCCATTCGCGCTGTCACCCCTCAGGAATGGTCTAAGTACCGTGATGTGCGCCTGCAGGCGCTGCAGGATTCGCCCGACGCCTTCGGCAGCACTTGGGAGGCAGAGGTCGCGAGAGCAGATGACAACTGGTCCGAACGACTTGCTGCTGCGGCCACCGGAGGCAAGGACCGGGTGCTTTTTGCCATCAATGATGAGCAGGTCTGCGGACTTATCTGGTGCAAGCTGTCCGACTCGGAGCCCGGGGTTGCCGACATCTATCAGATGTGGGTCGAGCCTGCTGTGCGCGGCCAGGGTGCTGGCCATGCCCTGCTCACCCAAGCACTTGCCTGGGCCAAAAAATGTGGAACGCAACTTGTTCGCCTCGGCGTCACGGTCGCGGACTCTCCCGCCATGCGCTTGTACAAAGCACATGGTTTTTTTCCTGTAGGAAATCTTGCGTTGTTGCGCCAAGGCTCTGAGCTTCAGGTGCAGGCCATGGAGTTGAACTGGGCTTGTGCCGCTGCCCGCTGAAAGTTTCGGCGTAATGCCGGAGCACGGCTGCGAGGGCCTAACCGAAGCGGTCCGCGAGGACTTAGGGTTTGCGCAACAATCGCCGCCAGCGGTCGATGTACCGCCTATGGGTTCTCATTCGCCGCAAGCCACCCGCTTGCGACCTGTTAAACCGCCGTGTATCCGGACGGCGGTAGCTTTTTGAACGGAACACTTCATGACGCACTCCTTCGCTGGCCGCATGGCCGCTCGCCGTACGGCGCTGCGCGGTCTGGCTGTTGCAGCCTTTGCCGCATCTTCTCTGATGACCATCAGCGCCCACGCCGACACCCCGGCCGTGTTGCGCGTGTCGGCCATTCCCGACGAAGCGCCCACCGAGCTGCAGCGCAAGTTCAAGCCTCTGGGCGAGTACCTGTCGCAAGCCACCGGCATGAAAGTGGTGTTCACCCCCGTCTCCGACTACGCCGCCGTGGTCGAGTCGCTGGCCACCAAGAAACTGGATATGGCCTGGCTGGGCGGTTTTACTTTTGTGCAAGCGAAGATCCGCACCAACGGCACGGCCATTCCCATCGTGCAGCGCGCCGAAGATGCGGTTTTCACCAGCAAATTCGTGACGGCCGATCCCAACATCAAGACTCTGGCCGACCTCAAGGGCAAGACTTTTGCCTTTGGCGCACCCTCGTCCACCTCGGGCAGCCTGATGCCGCGCTTTTTCCTGCAGCAAGCCAGCCTGAACCCCGAAAAAGACTTCAAGACCGTGGCTTACTCCGGCGCGCATGACGCCACCGTGGCCTTTGTGGCCGCCGGCAAGGCCGACGCGGGCGTGCTCAACACCTCGGTGTGGGACAAGCTGGTGGAATCCAAGAAGGTTGACACCTCCAAAGTGCGCGTGTTCGCCACCACCCCCACCTACTTTGACTACAACTGGACGGTGCGTGGCGATCTGGACCCGGCCATCATCAAGAAGCTGACCGACGCCTTCCTGGCACTGGACCCAGCCAAGCCCGAGCACAAGGCCATCATGGACTTGCAGCGCGCCAGCAAGTTCATCGCTACCAAGCCCGAAAACTATGTGGGCATCGAAGCGGCAGCCAAGTCGGCCGGCTTGCTGAAATAAGCACTCCAAAAGCATCACGGCGCGCGATGCCGTGATGCGGCTCTAATTTCTCTCTCACAAGGCATTTTTCATGCCTTTTAGCCCGCTAGCGTCTGACTGATATACGCCAGCCGCTATCTTTTTCAAAGAACCGTCTCATGAGCTTTCTTCTTGAGGACGCAGGTCTGACCCACGCCAACGGCTTTGTGGCACTCTCGGGCATCTCCCTGTCTGCCGCGCAAGGCGAAAACATGGCGCTGATCGGCCCTTCGGGCGCAGGCAAAACCTCGCTGCTCAACACCCTAGGCAGCAGCCACCTGCCCACGGCCGGCCGCATGATGGTGCTGCAGCAAACCGTATCCGCCCACACTTCTGCGGCTCAGCTTAAAGCCCTGCGCAGCCGCATAGGCACGGTGCACCAGGCTGCCCCCATACCTTTGCGCCAGCGCGTGATCACCGCCGTGCTGGCGGGCAAGCTGGGCCAGTGGCCGCTGTGGAAAGCCCTGGCCTCGCTGGCCTATCCGCAAGACATTCCCGGCGCGCGCGAAGCCCTGGCCCGCGTGCAGCTTGAAGACAAATTGTTTGCCCGCTGCGATCAGCTCTCTGGCGGGCAGCTGCAGCGTGTGGGCATTGCCCGCGTGCTCTACCAGCAGCCCGGCCTGATCCTGGCCGACGAGCCGGTATCGGCGCTGGACCCGGCCCTGTCTCTGGCCACCGTGCAACTGCTGGTGCAGGAAGCTGCGGCGCGCCAGGCCACGCTGGTGGCCAGTCTGCATGCCGTGGATCTGGCGCTGAGCTGCTTTGAGCGCATTGTCGGCATACGCGACGGCCGCATTGCCTTCGATCTGCCTGCAGCCCAGGTGACGCAGGCGCAGCTGCAGGCGCTGTATGCCGCGGCCGACGGCCAGATTCAACCTCTGCCCACCATGCATAACAGCACAGGCGGCGCGGCCCATGCCGCCATCCCGGCAGCCGCTCAAGCCCTGGCGGACTCTGCGGCCTCGGCAATGATATGCCGGTAAACGTGGTGTCGGATTCAAGCGCCCGATTCGCGAAACGGGACCCCGCTGCGCGCGGACGGCTGACCTGGCTGGTGCTTGCCTTGGTCTTGCTGTGGCCCATGCTGCAGACCTCGGGTTTTTCGCTGCAGCCGTTTCTGGACGCCAACAACCTCAAGGTGATAGGCAACTTTCTGGCCAGCTTTCTGCCGCCGGAAACCGGTGCCGAGTTCCTGGCTTATCTGGGCCAGGCGGCGCTGGAGACCCTGGCCATTGCCACGGCCGGCATGGCGCTGGCCTTGGTGATTGCCGTGCCCATGGCCTATCTGTCTAGCGGTGCGGCACGCGAGCGGGTCACCCTCAACCCGGTGGCACGTGGCGTGCTTACCATCTTGCGCGGCATTCCCGAGCTGGTCTGGGCTCTGGTGTTCGTGCGCGTCTTCGGCCTGGGCCCGGCTGCCGGCGTGCTGGCCCTGGGCCTGACCTATGGCGGCATGCTGGCCAAGGTCTATGCCGAAATTCTGGAATCCACCGACCCGGCCCCCGCCAAAGCCTTGCGCGCCAGCGGCGCGGGCCGCTTGCAGGCCCTGCTCTACGGACTGCTGCCGCAGGCGGCCAAGGAGCTGACCTCCTACACCGTCTACCGCTGGGAGTGCGCCATCCGCGCTTCGGTGGTCATGGGTTTTGTGGGCGCCGGCGGTCTGGGCCAGCTCATGGATCAGGCCATGAAGATGCTCAACGGCGGCGAAGCCGCCAGCATCTTGCTGGCCTTCATGCTGCTGGTAGCGGCCGCCGATCTGCTCTCGACCTGGCTGCGCAGCGCACTCGATGCGGTGCCCGCCGCGCACGCCCTGCCTTTTGGCTGGCGCAGCACACTGTTTTTGATAGCAGCCATCGCAGGACTGTGGGGCAGTCTGCGCCTGCTGGACATGAATTTACCGGCCCTGTTCACCCAGGAAGCAGCCAGCAGCATGGGCGAGTTCGTGCAGGGCTTTTTCCCGCCGGATCTGAGCCAGCCCTGGCTGCTCAAGGTGCTGCAAGGCGTTTGGGAGACGCTGGCCATTTCCATCGTCGGCACCTTGCTGGCCGCCATGGCCGGCCTGCTGCTGGCCTTGCCGCGCTGGCGGGCGCCATGGAATCTGGTGCTGAACGTGCTGCGCTCCGTGCCCGAGCTGGTCTGGGCCACCATCACGGCGCTAGCCGTGGGTCTGGGGCCGTTTGCCGGGGCCCTGGCCCTGGCTTTGCACACCTCGGGCGTGCTGGGGCGGCTGTATGCCGAGGCCTTGAAAAACACGCCCGCCGCCCCGGCCCGCGCCCTGCAATTGGCCGGTAGCAACCGCTTGCTGGCGTTTTGCTACGGCACTTTTCCCGGCGCTGCGCCGCAGCTGCTGGCCTATACGCTGTACCGCTGGGAGATGAATATCCGCATGGCCGCCATCCTGGGTTTTGTGGGGGCCGGCGGGCTGGGCCAGCTGCTGTACTTTGAGCTGTCGCTGTTTCACTATGCCCAGGCCAGCACCGTGATCATTGCCATGCTGGCGCTCAGCATGGCCGTGGACTGGAGCAGCGCCTGGCTGCGCCGGGCCATGCGCTGAGCCGGCCTTAGACTGGAGAGCGCCGCTGGGCAAAGCGGTAGCTCGCCAGCGCCAGCGCCGTGATGGCGATCTGGGTTACGGCGCAGGCCACTGTGGGATCGTCCCCATAGCCCACCAGCTTGGTGCCTATGGCGCCCATGGCCATCTGGCCAAAGCCATAAAAGCCGGCGGCCGAGCCCACCAGCCCCGGCGCCGAGCTCAGCGAGCGCGACAGCGCCGCTGGACTGGCCAGCCCGGCCCCCATGGTCATGGTGAAGCTGATGAGCACAAGAGCCGTGGCGTTGAGCGCCCCCCATTGATAGACCAGCAGCAGCAGCACGGCCATGGAGCAGCTCAGGCCTGCGCCCAGGTACAGAAAAATCTCGGGTTTGACGCTGCCGGTCAAGCGCCGCGTGATCAAGGTTCCCACACTGGCGCCCACAATTGTCACCGCGGCAAACCAGCCCACCTGGCTGATGGGGTAGCCCAGCTGCTCATGCACGATATAGGGCACGGTGGCCAGATAAGGGTAGAGTGCCGTGGTCGAGCAGGAGCCGCCCAGCATGAAGCCGACAAAAACGGGATTGCCCAGCAGGCGGCGGTAATCCCTGGCGATACCGGCGACCGCCAGCGGGCTGCGCTGTTTGCTGGTCTCGGGCAGCAGCTTGTAGCTGCAGATCACCATGGCGCAGCCCATGCAGACCAGAAACACATAGATGGCACGCCAGCCAAAATGCTCTGCCAGATAGGAGCCGATGATGGGCGACAGGCCTGGCCCCACCAGAGTCAGCAGATTGAGCAAGGCCAGATCTTTGGTCATGCGCGCGGGCGTGGAGGTATCGCGCACAATCGCCCGCCCCAGCGTGATGCCGGCCGCACCACCCAGGGCCTGCAACAGGCGCGCGGCCAGCAGCCACTCAAGGCTGGGAGCGAACAAGGCCAGCAAGCCGGCCCCCAGATACAGGCCCAAACCCATCAGCAAGGCCGGTCTGCGCCCCCAGGCATCCGAAATCGGGCCGTAGATCAGCTGGCCCACCGCCAGACCCACCACATACAGCGTGATGGTCTGCTGCATGCTGGCGGGCGAGGCATGCAGGGCGGAACCGGCCACCGGCAAGGCCGGCACGAAAATATGCATGGCCATGGTGCCGCTCAGGGTCACCAGCACCAGCAGCCACAAGGGCACGCGCACCCGGTCCGCAAACGGGGCCGCGCCGACTACAGACTGCGGCAGCGCTTCCAACGAAGAACGCGCGGCGCTGTCTTTTCCATCCTCATTCATCTCTTACTCCTGTGCCACGGCCCGCATGCGCGGATGCCGCGCAAAAGCCCATCCCAGCACCGTTCCCAACACCATGACCATCAGGGCAAACAGGGTCACCGCCCAGTCGATGCCCCAATGATCGGCAATCCAGCCCACGGCCATCATGGGCAGCATCGAACCTATCAACCCAATCAGCTGATAGGTAGACAAAAGGCCTGCGCGGTTGTCCGGTCCGGCAATGCGGCTGACCATGGACATGCCCGCCAGCATGGACATGCCATGGCCTATGGCCGTCAAGGCCACGCCGGCCACAAAAATCAGGGTGGAGGACGCATGCAGATTGACGATCAGCAAGGCATTGCTGACCACCAACGCCAGCATGCCCAGCCGTCCGCAGCGGTGCACGCGCATGCGCGACACCAGCATCTGAATGGCCGCCGAGGCCAGCAAAATCACGGCAATCGCCGTGCCGCTGACAAACGGGCCGTGCCAGCTCACCATCTGCTTCAGAAACAGCGGCGCCATGGAGGCATACAAGCCGAAGACGCCAAAGGCCAAAAACGGAAAGCCGCAGGTCATCATGAAAGCGACGGACTCTGCACGCGCCGGCCAGGTCAGGCGCGGCATGCAGTCCTGCCAGCGCAATACGCCCTGGCCGTGGGCGGCGTGGTGCGCATGCCCGGGCAGCTCCAGCTTGTAGATGGCCGCCATGCCCACCAGACCCAGAATCAGCGTGGGGATATAGGCCGTCAGCAAGGGCTGGGGCCCCCACTGGCCCAGCACCCCGCCAATCAACGGCCCCAGGCCAAAACCGAACACATTGAGAAAGCTGGCCAACATGGCCACGCGCTGCGGCGAGGACTGCCCGTCACGGCTGAGCAAGGCGGTAAGCCCCAGCGTGCCGCTGATGGTGATCAGGCTGGAGGACACGCCCACCATGAAGCGTCCGACAATCAAGCTGCTTTTGTCCCAGGCCAGCATGGACACCAGCGTGCCCAGCAAGGTCAGCGCCAAAAACACCAGCAGCACGCGCTTGAAGCCCACGCGATCAGGCAGGCGCCCTAAAAACAGCAGGCTGCACAGGCCGCCCGCCATATACAGCACATAAATGGCCGAGATATCGCTGGCCCGCAGCTGCCAGGCCTCTCGGTACAAGGCATATAGCGGGCTGATCAGCGCCGCGCCCATCACACCGACCACCAGTGCAAAGCCCACCCACCAGGCCGGTGGGATGGTCCATAAGCTGGACTTGCTCAATGTGCTTGTCTCGGGCATGAAGTCTGGTTTGATTGAGACGCTCAGCGGGGCGTGCTGCCGGGTTCGGAATCGTTCATGGCAGCGAAGCGCTTGGCAATTTTTTCCAACGTGGCGCGGGTCACGGAAAGCTCCTCGGGCGTGAGGTCGGCCAGCATCTCGTGCTCTATCTCCAGGCTTTTATCGACGATGCTGGCTGCTGCCGCGCGGCCTTGCTCGGTCAAGGCAATGCGTTTGGTACGTCGGTCCTGCGGGTCGCTGGCCCAGTCCACCAGCTGCATGGCACGCAGCTGATCGAGCACCCGCACCAGCGAGGAAGTCTCCAGATGCAGCGCCTTGGCCAGCTCTTTTTGCAGCATGGCCTCCTGCTTGGCATACAGCACCACCAAGGGCATGCGGGTCGCGTCGGTCAGCCCCTGGTCCTTGAAACTCAAATCCACCTGCCGGCGCCATTGGCGGTACACCGAGCCGATCAGCCGCCCGAAGCGCGAGCGCACCTGTGAGAGATCATGCTGGCCTTCGGCTCTGTCCGTGGATTTAGTTGGCATACAAACTATTGTGCATCAAATCTGTCAAACATGGCGTATGCCGTCGCTGATCGTTTCAATGAATTTGCGCTAAACCCCTTGCCCATATTTCGCTCAAAGCTATCAATAAAGAAGCGAATAGCAATGCTCACAGGGCAGAAACAGCGGCCAGCTATACTTTGCGCCCCATAGACAGCAGGATTTCCTGGCATGCGCTTGAATGTTTTTTTGCGCCCTCTGGCGTGTTTGAGCCTGCTGGGCTTGGCCGCCTGCGGTAGCAATCCACCCAGCCCTTCCGCAGCCGCGCCTGAAGCGACTGCCACCACGGTTTCCGCCCCGCCCATCAAGATCGGCCTGGCCCTGGGCGGCGGTGCGGCCAAAGGCTTTGCCCATATCGGCGTCATCAAGATGCTGGAAGCCAACGGCCTGACCCCTTCGGTGCTGGCCGGCACCAGCGCCGGCAGCGTGGTGGGCGCGCTCTACGCCAGCGGCATGAATGCCTTTGAGCTGCAAGAGAAAGCCGTGGCGCTGGACGAGGCCAAGATTCGCGATCTGCAACTGTCTTCCGGCGGTCTGGTGCTGGGCCAGAAGCTCGAGGACTATGTCAACGAGCAGGTAAACCGCAAGCCGCTGGAACAGATGGCCAAGCCTTTTGTCGTCGTCTCCACCCGCCTGGAAGATGGCGAACGCACCGTGTTTGCACGCGGCAACACCGGCCAGGCCGTGCGCGCCTCCAGCAGCGTGCCCGGCGTGTTCCAGCCCGTGACGATTGGCAAGTACCACTTTGTCGACGGCGGCATCGTCAGCCCCGTGCCCGTGGATGCGGTGCGCAATCTGGGCGCCGATATCGTGATCGCCGTGGATATCTCCAACAAGGCACGTGGCAAGGCGCCCGAGAACATGCTGGGCGCGCTCAACCAGTCGATTGCCATCATGGGCCAGAAGCTGGGCCAGGCCGAGCTGGCCCGGGCCGACATCATCATTCGCCCCAAGGTGCTCGATATAGGTGCAGCCGACTTCGGCCAGCGTGCCAACGCGATTGTGGAAGGCGAGAAGGCTGCCGCCGCGCTGATGCCGCAGATCCGCGAACGCATTGCCCAGTTGCAGGCCGAGCGTGCCAAGGCCTTGCTGCTGGCCCAGACCAAGGCCGGCGAAGCCAGGCACCAGGCTTGCCTGAGCCAGCGCAGCAGCATGCAAAAACTGGCCGGCATGGCCGGTCTCAGCGATTCCTGCGACAAGCCCTGAGCTCCAAGCACCAAAAAAACGGCCCGCATCAGCGGGCCTTTTTCTTGGGGCGCAGAGCGATGAAGGCCTAGAACTCCTCTTCCCGCATCTGGGCGCAAGTCATGTCCCTGGATTTGACCACCTGCAGCCAGCCGCCGATCTTGGGCAGCTCGTAGTGGAAGAAATAGCGCATGGCCGCAATACCGCCCTTGTGTGCGGCAATGGCCAGCTCCTCATCCTTGTCCAGCAAGGCCAGGGCCACATCCAGCCAGGTCCAGGCCAGGACCATATGGCCAAAAGCCTGCATATAGGGCACGGCATTGGCCAGCGCCTCCTGTGGATTGCCGGTTGCCCAGGCCGATTTGGTGGCTGCGCCCACTTCTGCCAGCGCCTTGGCCAGATGGTTGGCATAGCCCGAGAGCTGCGCCCGGCCCATGGCCCGCTCAATGGTGGCATTGATGCGACCGGCCAGCAGCTGCAGGCCCTTGCCCCCATCCATGACCACCTTGCGACCCAGCAAGTCCATGGCCTGAATGCCGTGCGTGCCCTCGTGAATCATGTTCAGGCGGTTGTCGCGCCAGTACTGCTCCACCGCAAAATCGCGCGTATAGCCGTAGCCGCCGTGAATCTGGATTGCCAGAGAATTGGCCTCCAGACAGAACTCGCTGGGCCAGCTCTTGGCCACAGGCGTCAGCACTTCCAGCAGCAGCTTGGCCTGGGCCGCAGCCTCGGGCGAGCCCGTGTACTGCTCATCCACCAGCCGCGCGCAATACAGGTTCAGCGCCAGCGCGCCTTCGCCATAGGCTTTTTGCGCCAGCAGCATGCGCTTGACATCGGCATGCTCGATGATGCGCGACTGGGGCTTGCTCGCATCCTTGCCACCCTCTCCGATGGGGCGGCCCTGCGGACGATTTTGCGCATATTCCAGACTGGCGTAATAGCCGGCCAGCCCCAGCATGGAAGCGGCCATGCCAATCGAAATCCGGGCCTCGTTCATCATGTGGAACATGCACTTGAGGCCTTCGCCGGGCTTGCCCACCAGATAGCCAAGGGCGCCAGCGCCGCCGCGCACCGGATACCTGCCCTCGCCAAAATTGAGCAGCGTATTGGTCGTTCCGCGCCAGCCCAGTTTGTGATTGAGGCCGGCCAGCGCCACATCGTTGCGCTCACCCGTCAACCGGCCTTCGGTATCCACCAGTTTCTTGGGCACAATGAACAGCGAGATGCCTTTGACTCCGGGGATGAACTTGCCGTCAGCACCGGGAATCTTGGCCAGTACCAGATGCACGATGTTCTCGGTCAGCTCATGGTCGCCCGAGCTGATCCACATTTTGTTGCCCTTGAGTCGATAGCGCGGCCCCAGAGGATCGGCCTCGAAGCCTTGGCCATCGGCTTCGGCACGGGTGGTGATGTCGGAGAGCGAGGAGCCGGCCTGCGGTTCGGACAGGCACATGGTGCCGGCCCAGCGGCCGTTGAATTCATTGGCGGCAAACACCTGTTTTTGCATCTCGGTGCCGTGCACCAGGATGGCATTGGCATTGCCGCTGGTCAGCATATTGGAGCCTATGCTGATCGACGCCGCCGCAAAAAAACAGTTGGCCGCAGCCTCCACCGTATAAGGCAGCTGCATGCCGCCTATCTCGTAGTCTTGCGCGGCGCTGAGCATGCCGGATTCGGCAAAGGCCTTGCGTGCCTCATAAGTGCATTCGGGAAGAATGACTTTTTCGCCGTCGAACTGCGGCTCCTGCGTGTCAACCGTGCGGTTGAAAGGCGCGTACTTCTCGCGGGCAATGCGCTCGCAGATGTCCATTACCGCATCAAAGGTCTGGCGCGAATGATCGGCAAAACGCGGACGGCTATTGAGCTCTTCGGTCTTGAGCCAGTCATAGAGCAAAAAGTCGATGGTGGAACGCAGACGCATAGCAAACCTCTAGTCAAATCTACTCAGATTCAGTAAAAACCGGCTCTAGCGCTTATGGGTATTGCGCATTCAGCTATCAAAACAATGTAAATCGCTCAAATAAAAAGCCGCAATCCGGACCGGACTGCGGCTTTCACATCCAGGCGCTTACAGAACTTCGAAGATGCCTGCCGCGCCCATGCCCCCGCCTATGCACATGGTCACGCAGACGCGCTTGGCACCGCGGCGCTTGCCTTCGATCAGTGCATGACCGGTCAGGCGCTGGCCCGAGACGCCATAGGGGTGACCCAGGGCGATGGCGCCGCCGTTGACATTGAGGCACTCGGCCGGAATGCCCAGATAGTCGCGGCAGTAGATGACCTGCACGGCAAAGGCTTCGTTGAGCTCCCAGAGGTCGATGTCGTCCATCTTCAGGCCCAGCTTCTTGAGCACCTTGGGAATGGCATAAATCGGGCCAATGCCCATTTCATCGGGCTCGCAACCGGCCACGGCAAAGCCCAGGAAACGGCCCAGGGGCTGGAGGCCTTTGCGCGACGCATAGTCTTCGCTGACCACGGTGCAAGCACCGGCGCCGTCGGAGAACTGGCTGGCATTGCCTGCGGTGATCACGCCACCAGGCAGCGCGCTGCGCAGGCCGCTGATGCCGTCCTTGGTCGTGCCTTCGCGAATGCCTTCATCCTTGCTGGCCAGCACTTCCTTGGTGATCAGGCCACGCACCTTGTCGGCTACGCCCATCACCGTCTTCATGGGCGCGATTTCGGCATCGAACAGACCGGCAGCCTGGGCGGCGGCCGCCTTTTGCTGGCTGGAGGCGCCGTACTCGTCCTGGGCGTCGCGGCTGATGTGGTAGCGCTTGGCCACCTGCTCTGCCGTCTGCAGCATGCTCCAGTACACCTCGGGCTTCATGGCCGTCAGCTCGGGATCGAAAGCCATGTGCGGGTTCAGATGCGGCTGCACGCAGGAGATGCTCTCCAGACCGCCGGCCACCAGCACATCGTTTTCGCCGGCGATGATGCGCTGGGCGGCCAGCGCAATCGCCTGCAGACCCGAGGAGCAGAAACGGTTGATGGTCAGACCCGAGGTGGTCACAGGCAGGCCGGCGCGCACGGCGATCAGACGCGCCACATTGGCGCCGGTCGTGCCTTCAGGCAGCGACATGCCCATGATCACGTCTTCAACGTCTGCGCCATCGATGCCGGCGCGCTCCACGGCGCTCTTGACGGCATGCGCCCCCATGGTGGGGCCGTAAGTCATATTGAATGCGCCCTTCCAGCTCTTGGTCAGCGGAGTGCGCGCGGTAGAAACAATCACTGCGGATGTCATGGTCTGTCCTTGTGTTCTTGGTATGGCACAAGCCGGGGCGGCTCACTGAGATCGCGGCCCGGCCTCGCTTGAATTCAGCTGAACTGCTTGCCTTCGGCGGCCAGCTTGGCCAGCAGCGGCGCGGGTTGCCAGAACTTGGCGTCATCGTTGGGGTTCTGGGCAAAGCGGCCCATGGCCTGCACCACGTTGAACAGGCCCACTTCACCGGCGTAGTGCATGGGGCCACCGCGCCACAGCGGAAAGCCATAGCCGGTCAGATACACCATGTCGATATCGCCGGACTTGCCCGCGATGCCGTCTTCCAGGATGTGCGCGCCTTCGTTGACCAGGGCGAACACCAGGCGCTGCACGATTTCCTCATCGGAGATCTTGCGCGACGTGATACCCAGGCTCTTGCGATGCTCCTCGATCATCTTGGCCACGACATCCGAAGGAATCGCGTCGCGCTTGCCCGGTACATAGTCATACCAGCCTGCCCCCGTCTTCTGGCCAAAGCGACCCAGCTCGCACAGGCGGTCTGCGCTGGCGCTGTACTTCATGTTGGGCTTTTCCTGGTAGCGGCGCTTGCGAATGGCCCAGCCGATATCGTTGCCGGCCAGATCGCCCATGCGGAAGGGGCCCATGGCAAAGCCGAACTTCTCGACGGCCTTGTCCACCTGCTGGGGCGTGGCACCTTCGTCCAGCAAAAAGCCGGCCTGGCGCGAATACTGCTCGATCATGCGGTTGCCGATAAAGCCATCGCAGACGCCGGACACCACGGCCGTCTTCTTGATCTTCTTGGCCAGCTTCATCACCGTGGCCAGCACATCCTTGGCCGTGGCCTTACCGCGCACCACCTCCAGCAGCTTCATCACATTGGCGGGGCTGAAGAAGTGCATGCCCACCACGTCCTGAGGGCGCTTGGTGAAGGAGGCAATCTTGTCCACGTCCAGCGTGGAAGTGTTGGAGGCCAGAATGGCACCGGCCTTGGCCACTTCATCGAGCTGCTTGAACACCTGCTGCTTGACGCCGATTTCCTCGAACACCGCCTCGATGATGAGGTCGGCATCTTTGAGGCCGGCATAGTCCAGGGTGGTGCTCAAGAGCGCCATACGCTCCTCGTACTTTTCCTGCTTGAGCTTGCCCTTCTTGACCTGGGCTTCGTAGTTCTTGCGGATCGTGGCCACGCCGCGATCCAGCGCTTCCTGCTTGGTCTCCAGCATGGTGACGGGCAGGCCGGCGTTCAGGAAGTTCATGGCAATGCCGCCGCCCATGGTGCCGGCGCCGATCACACCTACGGTGCGGATATCGCGCACCGGCGTATCGGCAGGTACATCGGCTATTTTTGAGGCGGCGCGCTCGGCCAGGAACAGATGGCGCAGCGAGCGGGACTCGGGCGTCAGCATCAGCTGCATAAAGGCTTCGCGCTCCAGCGCCATGCCGTCATCGAACTTCTTGGTGGTGGCGTGCTTCACGGCTTCCACGCAGCGCGCTGGTGCCGGGAAGTTCTTGGACATGCCTTGCACCATGGTGGCGGCAAACTCGAAATAAGCCTCGCCCTGGGGGTGCTTGCAAGGCAGATCGCGCACGCGCGGCAGGGGGCGCACATCGGCCATTTCCAGCGCCAGACCCTTGGCTTCGGCCAGCAGGGCTTCAGGCGAGGATGCCATCTTGTTGAACAGCTTCTGGCCGGGGATGCTGGCCAGCATCTCGCTCTTGACGGTTTCGCCGCTGACGATCATGTTCAGCGCCGTTTCCACCCCCAGTGCCCGTGGCAGGCGCTGTGTGCCGCCAGCGCCGGGCAGCAGGCCCAGCTTGACTTCGGGCAGTGCCACTGCCGTACCTGCGGCAGCAATGCGGTAGTTGCAGGCCAGCGCCAGCTCTAGGCCACCGCCCATGCACACGCTGTGAATCGCAGCCACCGTGGGCTTGCTGGACAGATCGAACTGCTGCAGAACGGAAATCAGGTGCGGCTCGCGCAAGGCGTCTTCCTTGCCGAACTCCGTGATGTCTGCACCGCCGGAGAAGGCCTTGCCCGCTCCCGTGATGACGATGGCCTTGACGGCAGGGTCGGCATTGGCCTGGTTGAGCCCGGCCACAATGGCGCGGCGCGTCGACAGACCCAGGCCGTTGACCGGCGGATTGTTCAAGCTAATGACGGCGATGGCACCGTCCACTTTGTATTCAGCAGTCATGCTGTTGTCCCCTATGCGATAGAAAAGAACGATCGTGCATTTTTAATTGTCCAAGTTTTGCTGCGATGCGCAACAGATGTTTGTCCCGGCAGAGACATCCCCTTGAACTCAAAGCCTGGCACACACCCAACCAAAAATGGCAAACCGGGGCCGCCCCTCAGCAATGGCTGCGCCCTCTCCCGCGAAGCAAGAGAGGGCGAAAGTGGCACCGCTGAGCAGCGGTGTGCCTTTTTCCTAAACCTCCAGCCACTCCTTGCGCACCTTCTGGTCGGCACGCAGGCTGTCGGGAGTTCCGTCGAACACGATGTGGCCGTGGCCCATGACCAGGGCCCGGTCGGAGATGCTCATGGCGATGGTGAGTTTTTGCTCGATCAGCAGCACGGAAACGCCGCGCTCCTTGATCTTTTGCAGGTATTCGCCCACCAGCTCCACGATCTTGGGTGCCAGTCCCTCAGTAGGCTCATCGATGATGATCAGGTCCGGATCGCCCATCAGAGTGCGGCACAGCGTGAGCATCTGCTGCTCGCCGCCGGACATCACGCCGGCCTCGGTATGCTGACGCTCCTTGAGGCGCGGGAACATGGCATACATATCGTCAAAGCCCCAGCGACTCTGGCGACCCTTGCCTTTTTGCCCCAGCATCAGATTCTGGTGCACGGTGAGATTGGGAAACACATCCCGGCTTTCCGGCACATAGCCCACGCCCAGATGGGCGACCTCATAGGCTTTCTTGCCGGTCAGGCTCTGGCCTTTCCAGTCCAGCGAGCCCTCCCAGTGCACCAGGCCCATGATGGCCTTGGCCGTGGTGGAGCGGCCAGAGCCATTGCGCCCCAGCAAGGCCACGATCTCGCCCGGCTGCACTTCGAAGTCCACTCCGTGCAGCACATGACTTTTGCCGTAGTAGGCATGCAAATTACTGATCTTCAGCATATCAATGCGCTCCTGCCTGCTGGTCTGCCACCGATGAGCCCAGATAGGCTTCCTGCACGCGCGCATTGGCGCGCACCGCCTCCGGCGTGTCAAAGGCAATGACTTCGCCATAGACCACCACGGCAATCTTGTCGGCCAAGCCGAAGACCACGCCCATGTCATGCTCCACCGTCAGCAAGGTCTTGCCTTCGGTCACTTTCTTGATCAGCTGGATGAAGTGTGCCGTTTCGCTGTTGCTCATGCCGGCCGTGGGTTCGTCCAGCAAGATCACGCTGGCACCGCCACCGATGGTGATGCCGATTTCCAGCGCCCGCTGCTCCGCATAGGTGAGATTGACGGCCAGCGTGTCGCGCTTGCGGTGCAGGCCTATCATTTCCATCAGCTCCGTGGCGCGCGCGTTGGCATCATGCAGTCGGGACAGAAAGCGCCAGCAGCTGTAGCGGTAGCCCAGGCTCCAGAGCACGCTGCAGCGCAGATTCTCGAACACGCTGAGCTTGGGAAAGATGTTGGTGATCTGAAAGCTGCGCGACAGCCCCATGCGGTTGATCTCGAACGGTTTTTTGCCGTCGATGCGCTGGCCATGCAGCAGCACCTCGCCGCTGCTGGGCTCGAAGCGCCCGCTGATCAGATTGAACAGCGTGCTCTTGCCGGCTCCGTTGGGGCCGATGATGGCGATGCGCTCGCCGGCATTCACCGCCAGTTGCGCGCCGCGAATGATTTCCGTCTTGCCGAAGTTCTTGCGCAGATTGCGCAGCTCCAGTGCATAGGGCTGGGCCAGCGGCACTGCCGAAATATGTTGGGCACTGCTGCTCATGGTTCAAGCCTCCCCTTTCTTGATGGATTCTTCGATCGCTTCCTGAATGCGCTCCCAGCGGCGGTAAGTCATGCGCCTGAAGACCTCCACCAGACCCAGACCCACAACGAACACCACGATGGCCACCGTCCAGGTGGCAGCGGCGCTGGTATCGAGTTGCGTGCCCATGAACGGAACATTCGGCCCCAGCGCTGCGTTGAGCTGCATGTGGTAGATCATCTCGATCAAGGCTGCTGCACCGGTGACCATGATCAAGGCCGAGACCAGCACGCCCAGATAGGGCACCAGCAGGCGCTTGAGATGACCGAACTTGGCAACCCGCAGATTCATCATGATGAGACTGGCCACGCCGCCGGGCGCATACATCACCATCAGCAGGAACACCAGACCCAGGTACAGCAACCAGGCCTTGGTCAGCTCGGACAGCAGCACCGAGGCCAGCACCAGCAGCACCGCGCCGATGATGGGGCCGAAGAAGAAGGTGGCGCCGCCCAGGAAGGTGAACAACAGATAGCCGCCGGAGCGCACCACGCTCACGCTGTCCATGGCCGTGATGATCTCGAAGTTGATGGCCGCCAGACCGCCGCCTATGCCGGCAAAGAACCCGGCGATGATGAAGGCGAAATAGCGCACGCGCTGCGTGTTGTAGCCCACAAACTCCACCCGTTCGGGGTTGTCGCGCACGGCATTGAGCATGCGTCCCAGCGGCGTGCCCGTAAAGGCAAACATGGCCACCGTGCACACAAAGCAGTACACGGCGATCAGGTAGTACACCTGCAGACCGGAGCCAAAATCCAGCCCGAAGAACTTGCTGTAGACACGGTCCGTGGTGATGCCGCCCTCGCCACCGAAGAACTCGGGGAACATCAACGCCATGGAGGCCACCAGCTCGCCCAGACCCATGGTGATCATGGCAAAGGTGGTGCCGGATTTCTTGGTGGTCACATAGCCGAACAAGGCGGCAAAAAACATGCCCCCCAGCCCGCCGATGATGGGAATCAGCACCAGCGGAATCGGCCATTCGCCGCCACCGGCCTTGTTCATGGCATGAATGGCGATGAAGGAACCCAGACCGGTATACACGGCATGGCCAAAGCTCAGCATGCCGCCCTGCCCCAGCAGGATGTTATAGGACAGGCAGATGATGATCAGATAGCCGATCTGGCTGAGCATGGTCAGCGCCAGCGAGCTGGTGAACACCATGGGCGCCACGATCAGCGCCAGCGCAAACAGGCTCCAGATCACGATGCGCCCCATGTTCAAGGGCTTGTAGCGGTAATGCGCCTGATCCTGGCTGCTGGCTGCGACGGAAGAATTCATGGTCGGTTTGACAATCGAAGACATGGCTCAATCTCCCCGTGTACCAAGCAGGCCCTTGGGGCGGAAGATGAGAATCAGCACCAGGAACAGATAGGGAAGTATGGGTGCGACCTGCGAGATGGTGAGCTTGAGCACCGGCCAACCAAACGTGGACTCGTTGACCGCATGGCCTAGGGAATTGAGTGCACTGGCCAGCGACCAGTCAATGGCCACGGCAAAGGTCTGTACCACGCCGATCAGCAGCGAGGCCACAAAAGCGCCTGCCAGCGAGCCCATGCCACCCACCACCACCACCACGAAGATGATGGAACCCACGGACGCCGCCATGGCCGGTTCCGTCACATAGGTGTTGCCGCCGATCACGCCCGCCAGGCCGGCCAGCGCGCAACCGCCACCAAACACCATCATGAACACGCGCGGTACGTTGTGGCCCAGCGCTTCCACCATCTCGGGGTTCTTGAGTGCGGCCTGAATCACCAGCCCGATACGGGTGCGGGTCAGCAGCAGCCATACCGCCACCAGCATCAGCAGCGCCACCAGCATCACAAAGGAGCGCGACTTGGGGAACTGCGTGCCGTACAGCGTGAATAGCGGGCCTTGCAGCGCAGGCGGCAGGGCGTAGGGCACGGTGCCGCGCCCCCAGACCAGCTGCACCACTTCCAAAATCAGATAGGACAGGCCGAAAGTGACCAGCAGCTCCGGCACATGGCCGAACTTGTGCACCCGGCGCAGGCTGTAGCGCTCGAACAGCGCGCCCAGCACGCCCACCAGCAACGGTGCCAGCAGCAGCGACGGCCAAAAGCCGATGATGCCGCTGAGCGTGTAGGCGAAGTAGGCTCCCAGCATGTAAAAACTGGTGTGGGCGAAGTTGAGCACGCCCATCATGCTGAAGATCAACGTCAGACCCGAGCTGAGCATGAACAGCAGCAGCCCGTAACTCACGCCGTTGAGCAGTGATATGGTAAAAAATTCCAGCGTCATCGAGTTGCCTTGCTCTCTAATGCGTATGAAGTGAATTCGGAGGGTTGCCGCGCCCGGGTGTTGTATGGCGTTATCGGTCTGGCAACACGAAACAGGCCTGGAGCAGCCTTAAGGAAAAAAGCCATCAGGACGGGCGCTTCATCTGGCAGCTGGTCGGGGTGCTGGCCACATAGGGCTCGTAGTACTTCACCGGCGCGAAGGTATAGCCGGTGTTCTCGGCGTCATACGGGAATTTGCCGCCCGCCTTCTGCCACTTGTTGATGTACAGGCCCTGCTGCAGCTGATGGTCGGACTTGCGCATTTCCACCTCGCCGTTGAAGCTCTTGAGCTTCATGCCTTCCAGCGCGGCCGCCACCTTGACGGGATCGGTGGAGCCGGTCTTCACAAAAGCCGCATCGAGCAAGGCAAACACGTGGTAGATGGAGCTTTGCGTCAGGTCGTCGTTGAACTTTTTCTTGAATTCATTCATGGAGGCCTGAATCGGCGCACCCATGTTGTAGTGGCCGTAACCCACCACGTAGACCTTGCCATCGGACGCTGCCCCCATGGCCGTGGGAGCACCGGCACCAAAAGCGTAATAGGTATAGAACTTGACGTTGTTCAGGCCCGCATCGTTGGCGGCCTTGAGCAGCAGGGACAGATCCGAGCCCCAGTTGCCGGTGATCACCGTGTCGGCGCCGGATTGCTTGATCTTGGCGATATAGGGTGCGAAGTCGCGCACCTGGGCCAGCGGCGAGAAGTCATCGCCCACGATTTGTACATCGGGGCGTTTTTTCTTGAGCAGGTCCTTGGCGTACTTGGAGACCTGCTGGCCGTGACCGTAGTTCTGGTTGATCAGATAGACCTTTTTGACATCGGCCTCGTCCTTCATGAAGGTGGTCAGTGCTTCCATCTTCATGGAGGTATCGGCATCCAAGCGGAAGTGCCAGTAGCTGCACTTGCTGTTGGTCAGGTCCGGATCCACCGCCGCGTAATTCATGAAAAGCATTTCCTTGCCCTTGTTGCGGTTGTTGTGCTTTTCCAGCGCATCCATGATGGCTAGCGCCGGGCCCGAGCCGTTACCCTGCGCCACATAGCGCGCGCCCTGATCCATGGCCGAGCGCAGCGCGGCCGTGGTTTCCTGCGGGCTGAGCTTGTTGTCGAGTGCAATGATTTCAAACTTCACGCCAGAGCTGTTCTTGCGATTGAAATCCTCGGCCAGCAATTGAAAGGTCTTGAGCTGATTCGTACCTACCGCGGCCATCAGACCCGAGAGCGGGTCAATCCAGCCGATCTTCACCACCTCGCCTTTCTGAGCCCAGGCGCTGCCGGCACAGACGGTCATGGTGGCTACGGCGAGCGTACGCATCATCAAATTCATCACTTGTCCCCTTTCAAAGGCTTTGGTCTTGGCACTGACTTCAATCTAACGTCAAGCCGACAATTCGCCGCTGGGGTATGCCTTAGAAACTATCGCGCAAGTGACTAGAAAGCAGTCACCGGACACTTAGGCGACACAAGCACACAACTTCATCGCACTTGCCGGCAAAAGTTCCAGGTTTAAACACAAATACGCAAAGCACCGGGCACAAAAAAGGGGGCCTGCGCCCCCAAAGAGAAAACGATGCCGTCCGCCCTCAGGAGGGGCGCTTCATCTGGCAGCTGGTGGGCGTGCTGGCCACATAGGGCTCGAAGTACTTCACAGGGACAAAGGTATAGCCCGTGTTCTCCGAATCCGTGGGGTATTTGCCGCCGGCTTTCTCCCAGCGGGAGATGTACAGGCCTTGCTGCAGCTGGTGGTCGCTCTTGCGCATTTCCACGTCGCCGTTGTAGTTCTGGAACTTCATGCCTTCCATGGTTGCGGCCACCTTCACCGGATCGGTGCTCTTGGCCTTGGCGAAAGCCTGATCGAGCATGTTCAGCCCGGTATAGACGGTGCCGGTATACATGTCCTCGTTGACCTTGGCCTTGAAGCCCTTGACGATCTTGTCCATCACTCCGGGCATGTTCAGGTGGCCGTAGCCGACCATATAGACCTTGCCCGCTGCCGCCGCGCCCATGGCCGTGGGCGCGCCCGTGGCAATGGCGTAGTAGGTGTAGAACTTGACGTTGTTCAGGCCTGCATCGTTGGCGGCCTTGATGAGCAGGGCCAGGTCCGAGCCCCAGTTGCCGGTGATCACCGTGTCGGCCCCCGACTGCTTGATCTTGGCGACATAGGGTGCAAAGTCACGTACCTGGGCCAGGGGCGAGAAGTCATCGCCCACGATTTCCACATCGGGGCGCTTTTTCTTGAGCATGTCCTTGGCGTACTTGGACACCTGCTGACCGTGCGCGTAGTTCTGGTTGATCAGGTAGACCTTTTTGATCTCGGGCATGTCCTTCATGTACGTGGTCAGCGCTTCCATCTTCATGGAGGTGTCGGCATCCAGGCGGAAATGCCAGTAGCTGCACTTGCTGTTGGTGAGGTCGGGGTCCACCGCCGCGTAATTTAGGTAGACCACTTCCTTGCCCTTGTTGCGGGCGTTGTGCTTTTCCAGCGCATCCATGATGGCCAGCGCCGGGCCGGAGCCATTGCCCTGGAACACATAGCGGGCGCCCTGGTCCATGGCCGAGCGCAGAGCCGCCGTGGTTTCCTGGGGGCTGAGCTTGTTGTCTATGCCGATGATCTCGAACTTCACGCCCGAAGCACTGTTTTTGTTGATTTCCTCAGCGGCGTACTGCAAGCTTTTGAGCTGGTTGGAACCCAGCGCGGCCATCAGACCGGACAGCGGGTCCAGCCAGGCCACTTTGATGGTCTCACCCTTTTGGGCCATGGCCGATCCGGCACACGCCAGGATCACCGATGCCGCCACAGCCTTGATTGCAAACTTCATGAAGCGCCTCCGTTGGTGGTTTTCGAGCGAGGCCCAGACTAAAGGCCAATCCCGGATTCACCGATCGGTGAATGCCCTAGCGGCAATCACCTTGGCGACTTCACAAACAGAAAATGCAAAGCTATCAAAAAAGAAGCTGCATGTGCTTATTGGATATTCATTTCAGCCCTGTTTCATTTAAAAACAAACGCATTGCCATGCACTGAGCCCACGCAACGACAACGAGCGATCAGGGCAGTTCAACGCGAGCCAAACATCTGCGCGCAGCGCAAAAAACAAACGGCCACCACCGCAAGGTGATGGCCGCATCGTCAAGCCGCTCTGGATCAGGCCGTGGGCAGCTTGTAATCCTTGAGCTGTTCGCGCAACTTGGTCTTGAGCATCTTGCCCGTGGCTCCTAAGGGAATCGCATCCACAAACACCACATCGTCGGGGATCTGCCATTTGGCCGTCTTGCCCTCGAAGAATTTGAGCAGTTCTTCGCGGCTCACTTCAGCCCCCGGCTTTTTGGCCACGGCCACAATCGGGCGCTCGTCCCACTTGGGGTGGGGCACGCCTATGCAGGCCGCCATGGCCACCGCCGGATGGGCCATGGCAATATTCTCTATGTCGATGGAGCTGATCCACTCGCCACCGGACTTGACCACATCCTTGCTGCGGTCCGTGATCTGCATGAAGCCATCGGCATCAATCGTGGCCACATCGCCCGTGGGAAACCAGCCATCGACCAGGGGATTGCCTTCGCCCTTGTAGTAGCTGTCGATGATCCAGGGCCCTCGCACCAGCAAATCGCCATAGGCCTTGCCGTCCCAGGGCTGCTCCTTGCCTTCGTCGTTGACGATCTTCATCTCCACGCCATAGATCGCACGCCCCTGCTTTTGCAAAATCTTCATCTGCTCATCCTTGGGCAGGCTCAGATGCTTGTTCTTCAAGGTGCACAGCGTGCCCAGCGGGCTCATTTCCGTCATGCCCCAGGCATGCAGCACGCTGACGCCATAGTCATCCTGAAATGCCGAAATCATGGCCGGAGGGCAGGCCGAACCCCCAATCACCGTGCGGTTGAGCTTGGAAAAACGCAGGCCGCCCGGCTTCATATGGCTCAGCAGCATCTGCCATACCGTGGGCACGCCGGCGGCAAAAGTCACGCCTTCGGCTTCTATCAGCTCGTACACCGATTTGCCGTCGAGCGCCAGGCCAGGAAACACCAGCTTGCAGCCCGTAAGCGCGGCCGAATAGGGAATGCCCCAGGCGTTGACGTGGAACATGGGCACCACGGGCAGCACGGAATCGCGGGCCGAGAGATTCATCACATCGGGCAGCGCCGCCGCATAGGCATGCAAGGTACTGGAGCGGTGGCTGTACAGCGCAGCCTTGGGATTGCCCGTGGTGCCGCTGGTGTAGCACATGCTGCAAGCCGTGTTCTCGTCAAGCAACGGCCAGTTGTATTGATCGCTTTGGCCGCCAATCCATGCCTCGTAGCTGATCAGACCCGGAATGCCGCTATCGGCCGGCAGCTTGTCGGCATCGCACAGCGCCACCCATTGCCTGACCTGAGGGCACTTGGCATGCACGGCCTGAATCAGGGGCAGAAAGCTCAGGTCAAAGCACAGGGCCTTGTCTTCGGCATGGTTGACGATCCAGGCAATCTGCTCGGGGTGCAGACGCGGGTTGATGGTGTGCAGCACCCGGCCCGAACCGCTGACGCCAAAATACATCTCCATATGGCGGTAGCCGTTCCAGGCCAGGCTGGCCACGCGTTCGCCCTGGGCCAGGCCCATGCCGTCCAGCGTATTGGCCAGCTGGCGGGCACGCCCGGCCAGATCCTTGTAGGTATAGCGATGAATATCGCCCTCCACACGCCGGGAGACGATTTCGCCGTCTCCATGGTTGCGCGCGGCAAACTCGATCAGGGACGAAATCAGCAGCGGCTGGCTTTGCATCAGACCCAACATTGGCATGTCTCCAAGAAATCGTTGAATTATTGGCAGCGGCACATCCTACCGTGGGCGCTGCCAGCTGCATCTGCGGACTGTCACCAATGTGCGCCCCGGGCGACCTTGCAAGAGACGACTCCCTCTGAAATTCCTCAGCCCGTACAACGGGACCCCCGTGGAAACACCAGGACAGCTCAAGCACCTCACGGCATGCCATTGCAGACCATGAGGCTGAGCCCGGCGCGCGACAATCCAGCCATGAGCATGCAGCCCCGTTCCACCCCGTCCTTCGCTCCGCAATGGTCGCAGCCAGATTCTCTGTCCGGCCGTTTTGAAGCGCTTGGCAGCGCATTTTTCACCTATCTGCAACCCACCCCTCTGCCCAGCCCGCACTGGATAGCCACCAGCGCCAGCACGGCCGAGTGGATGCAGCTGTCGCCCCAATGGCTGACCAGCGACGAAGCGCTGCAGGTGCTGGCGGGCAACGCCGTGGCACAAGGCAGCCGCCCCCTGGCCAGCGTGTACAGCGGCCACCAGTTTGGCGTGTGGGCCGGGCAGTTGGGCGACGGTCGCGCCATCTTGCTGGGCGAAACCGAAGCCGGCGTTGAAGTCCAGCTCAAGGGCGCAGGCCGCACGCCTTACTCGCGCATGGGTGACGGCCGGGCCGTGCTGCGTTCCTCGATTCGGGAATTTCTCTGCAGCGAAGCCATGGCTGCCCTGGGCATTCCCACCACGCGTGCGCTGGCGCTGATAGGTTCGCCCCAGCCGATTGCCCGCGAGACCATGGAGAGCGCCGCCGTCGTCACCCGCGTGGCCGCGAGCTTTGTGCGCTTTGGCCACTTCGAGCACTTTGCCGCCCGCGACATGCAGGCCGAACTCAAGGCCTTGGCCGATCTGGTGATCGACCGTCATTACCCCGAATGCCGCACAGCCACCACGCTGGCGGGCAATGCCTATGCCAATTTTCTGCAGGCCGTGAGCGAGCGCACCGCGCGCCTGCTGGCCCAGTGGCAGGCCGTGGGCTTTTGCCATGGGGTGATGAACACCGACAATATGAGTGTTCTGGGCCTGACGATTGACTATGGCCCCTTCCAATTCCTCGATGCCTTTGACCCCGGCCATATCTGCAACCACAGCGATAACCAGGGCCGCTACGCCTTCAATCGCCAGCCGCAGGTGGCTTACTGGAATCTGTACTGCCTGGGCCAGGCCTTGCTGCCGCTGATCGGCGATGAAGAGCTGACGATTGCAGCGCTGGAGTCGTACAAAAGCGTCTTTCCCGCCGCCTACGCCACGCAAATGCTGCGCAAGCTGGGCCTACCCGAAGATGAAGCGGGCACGCCGGCGGCCGAAGGCAGGTTTGCCCTGCTGGTCAACCCCCTGCTGCAGCTGCTGGCCGACAACCGGGTGGACTACACCATCTTTTTTAGCCGCCTGACCGAGGCCGTGCAGCAGGCTGCTTCTGGCAGTGCTTTGGACTTCGAACCGAACTTCGAACCTTTGCGCGACATCATTCTGGATCGCGCCGGCTTCGACGCCTGGTCGCTCTTGTATTCAGAGCACCTGACGAAGACAGATAAAGCGCAAGCGGCCGATTTGATGCAAAAATCCAATCCACGCTTTGTGCTGCGCAACCACCTGGGCGAGACCGTGATCCGCGCCGCCCAAGGCGGTGATTTTTCCCCTGTGCAGCAAATGCTGGTCGTGCTCCAATCGCCTTATGCGCCCCATCCCGATCATGCAGACTGGGCTGGCTTCCCGCCCGACTGGGCTTCCTCCATTGAAATCAGCTGTTCCTCATGAGCTTTCCTGTACAGAAATCCGATCAAGAGTGGCAAGACCTGTTGCGGGACAAGGGGGCCGAGCCTGCGGCCTTCCAGGTCACCCGCCACGCGGCCACCGAGCGCCCCTTCACCGGCAAGTACGAGCAGTTCTGGGCTGACGGCAGCTACCACTGCGTTTGCTGCGGTGCCAAGCTGTTTGACTCGCACACCAAGTTTGACGCGGGCTGCGGCTGGCCCAGCTTTGACCAGGCGCTGCCCGGCGCCATCACCAACATCGTGGACCGTACCCACGGCATGGTGCGTACCGAGACCGTGTGCAGCGGCTGCGGCGCACACCTGGGCCATGTCTTTCCCGACGGCCCTACCGACACCGGCCTGCGCTACTGCATGAACTCCGCCTCGCTGGATTTTCAGAACCCCGAGACTAAAAAAAATGGAGCTGAAAGCGCTTGATCCATCAGCGCTTTCAGCGGACTCTCTTCTGAGCCGACACCTTGACAGCTGCATCAGCTTTGATAGCAGTTCCCGTCCGTTGCACAAGGCTTTGAAGCCGTACGGATCGCTGCCTTGGTGCATGATGCAAGATTGAAGCGATACCTCCGGTGCCCTAGCGGCCCGCTCGCCCCGCAGAACTACTTAAACTTTCGCGCATGAAGCTGCTGCTCGACTTTTTCCCCATCATCCTGTTTTTCGTGGCTTTCAAGGTCTGGGGCATTTACACCGCCACAGCCGTTGCCATCGTCGCCACCGTGGCGCAGATTGCCTATCTGCGCTTCAAGAACGGCAAGGTCGAACCCATGCAATGGGTGAGCCTGGGCGTCATCGTGCTGTTTGGCGGTGCCACCTTGCTGGCCCACGACGACAACTTCATCAAATGGAAGCCCACGGTGCTGTACTGGCTCATGGGCGGCGCACTGCTGATCGGCCAACTGGTGTTCAGGAAGAACCTGCTGCGCTCCGTCATGGGTGCGCAGCTCCAACTGCCCGATGCCATCTGGCTCAAGCTCAACTGGGCCTGGTCGGCGTTTTTTGCCGCCATGGGCACGCTCAATATCTGGATTGCCTACAACTTCGATACCGATACCTGGGTCAACTTCAAGCTGTTTGGCGGCATGGGACTGATGCTGGTGTTTGTGATTGCCCAGGCCATTTACATGAGCCGCTACCTGCCCCAGGAATCGGCCGACACCAAGGACAAGCAACCATGAGCGCACCACCCCTGCCCGACATCACCGCCCAGAACATGGCCGCCGCACTGCAGCAGCGTCTGTCGCCCACGCAACTGGAAGTGATCGATGAAAGCTACCAGCACGCAGGCCATGCCGGCGCCAACGACAGCGGCGTGGGCACGCATTTTCGCGTGCGCATTGCAGCGGCTGCGTTTGATGGCAAAAGCCGCGTTGCACGCCATCGCCTTGTGTATGATGCACTGCAAGACTTCATTGACCAGGGTGTTCATGCCATCGCCATTGAAGTTCTCTGAGAACGTACTACCGTTATGACCGCAGGCTCCGTTTCACGGAGCCTGTTGCGTATTGGAAGAAACTTTATTCACTTTTCTCAATCAAGATTCGAATGAGCATGAATCAAAAGAAATTGGCCCGCATCGTGGCCGCCGCTGTTCTGGGCGCTGCCGCCCTGTCCGCTTCGGCCCAGAACGTGGCCATCGTCAACGGCAAGGCGGTGCCCGTGGCCCGCGTGAGCGCCTTGAAGGCCCAGATCGAAGCCAGCGGCCAGCCCGTGACGCCCGAAATGGACAAGATGATCAAGGACGAAGTCATCGCCCGCGAAATCTTCATGCAGGAAGCCAACCGCCGCGGTCTGGCGGCTTCGGATGCCTACAAGCAGCAAATGGAAATGGCCCGCCAGACGATACTGATCCGCGCCCTGTTTGAAGACTTCCAGAAAAACAATGCCGTGACCGACGCCGAAGCCAAGGCCGAGTACGACAAGTTCGTGGCTGCCAACAGCGGCAAGGAACTCAAGGCCAGCCACATCCTGGTGGAGTCCGAAGACCGCGCCAAGGCCATCATTGCCGAAGTCAAGGCCGGCAAGAAGTTTGAAGACATCGCCAAGAAAGAATCCAAGGACCCCGGATCGGGTGCTCGCGGCGGCGATCTGGACTGGGCCAACCCCAACAACTACGTGCCCGAGTTCACCGAAGCCCTGGTCAAGCTGAAAAAGGGTGAAATGACTCCAGCGCCCGTCAAGAGCCAATTTGGCTGGCACATCATCCGCCTCGATGACGAACGTCAGGCCGAGCTGCCCAAGTTTGAAGACGTCAAGCCACAGATCAGCCAGCAGCTGCAACAGCAAAAGCTGCAGCAATTCCAGGACGATCTGCGCAAAAAGGCAAAAATCCAGTAACATGGATTCACATCAGCGCTGAAAAGCACTGGTCAGACCATCACCACAGCCCGCCTCGCGCGGGCTTTTTTTTGCCTGCCTGCACCCTGTTTCACCCCTGATTTTGTGAACAAATGCAAACAGGGCTTGCGTTGGATGCTCCTGCTTTTATCAGCGCTGTCGCCGCCTCAAGGCCCTGACTCGGGCTCGTCCGCTTCAGCCTCGTTTGATTTCCCTGGCTCCCTGGTCGGGGTTTTGACCGCCGGCAGACGCGGCCGGCATGCAGGGGCGGAGGATTCTGACCCGGAATTGCCCTTGGAAACTGCGGGTGTTTGAGCAGGTACTTTGGCCGCCATATCTGCCAAGGCAGCGGCGGCCGATGGCGTCACTTTCTCAGCCTGTACAGCGGCAGGCGGTGCTTGCTCTTCAGGGCACAAAGGCAGTTGCGCCTCTTGCCGCGACTGCTTAGCGCTCCTGGTTTCTTTAGCCTCGGGTCGCACCACGCTGGTTGCGGATTGGTCGGCGAGCTGACCGGCCGACTGGGCCAGCGGCGGTGCCGAAGAAGGCTCCGGCGATGCAGGCATGGGAGCGGTCATGCGGCTACGCGCGGCATCTGCTCGGGGCGCTGCTGCCGGTGGAGCATTTTCCGCACTCAAAGCCGCTCCGGCCGCCGGATTGGTGGACTCTTCAGTTGCTGCCCTGGCCGGCTCATGCACAGCCGTACCCGAGCCAAATCCGTCAGCTTCCCGCTTGCCTCCGTCATCCCAGCCCGCCATATGCTGCAACACCAGCCAGCCGACCAGGCCTATGGCGGCCACGCTCGCCACCGCCTGGCGCAGCCAGAACCTATCGTTGGCGGCAGCTTTGACCGAGGTTTGAGAGGCGGTACTGGCGCCTTGCTCGCCACGGCTGCCGGCCCGCCCTGCCCCAGCCCTGGCATGGGCCAGAATGCGCTCGCTGCTTTGTGCACTGGGGCCGACATCGCCCTGCACGGCATCCAGATAGATATCGCGCAGCGCATCGTGCCGGGGGCCGGTTGACGAATTCTCGGTTTTCGGGCTCATGCCAGTTCCTCCAGCGCCTTGCGCAATTTGGCGCGCGCATAGCGCAAGCGGCTCTTGGCCGTTTCTTCGCTCACGCCCGTGGCGCTGGCGATCTCGGCCAGCGACATATCGGCCTCCACCTGCAGCAAGAAGCACTCGCGCTGCTCGGCTGGCAGGCTTGCCAGCGCATCGAGCAAGGCCTGGGCCATGAGCTGGCGACTCAGACGGTGATCCGGCTCAAAGCCCGAAGCGGCAAACAGGCTCTCGGCCAAGCGCTGGGACTCCTCGCTATCGGCCGACAGACTCAGACCCGGCTTTTTCCGGCGCCAATGGTCCACCAGCTTGTGATGGGCCATGGTGAAGAGCCAGGTGGTGAATTTGCTACGAACTTCATAGCTTCCAGCGCAATCCACAAGCGCGAACCACAAGTCCTGACTCAAATCCTCGGCCAGCGCCGCATCGCCGGTGTTGCGATAAAAATAGCGCCATAGCCGCAGACTGTGTCTGCGGTACAGGGGCACAAATGCCGCTGCCTCGCCAGCGGCATAGGCGCGCATCAGTTCCTCGTCGGCAATCGTTGATTGGGGGGGCGGCAATTCGGCCATGCCGCGATTATGCAAATACCGCCGCCCCCAACCCCACCCTCATGCCGGGCAGGCTCCGTCAATAGCGGGGAGGATCGGGCACATAAGCGTCATCGCCGGGAAAAGCGCGCGGCGTGCGGGGCAACACGGGCTGAGGCCGAGGCTGGGGAATCACGCCCTTGGCCACCAGATTGGCATAGCTGTCGTAGCGTATGCGCACCAGCTGTTCGGGCCGGCTGTAGGCACTTTCAAACTCGGTGCTGCCCGCATAAGAGTTCTCCACCGCTCCATGACCCGTGCCCAGCGAAGGAGCGGGAGCTGCAGCACGGGGAGCACGTTTTTCGGCCGCTGAGCTGCGGGCCGAGCCGCTGGCCGAGGCTTCGGGAGCAGCGGCATCAGCGGCCATAGGCGCTTCTGCCGCCGCAGAGGATTGCTGGCTGTCCTCGGCCTGACGCGAGCTGCGGCGAGGATTTTCATAAACGATTTCGGGTGGTTTCTCGCTGAACAGTGCCACGCCTATCACTCCCACGTCGCCGGGGCGACCTGTGCGGCTGGCGTAAGACATATCGCTTTGCGAAAAATAAAATGCGGCGACCTGATCCTGGCTCTTGCGCCAGCCCAGGATGTCGGCCTGCTCGCCAGCGTCGAACACATAGCCGTCCTGAGCGCGGGAGACTGCCGTCTTGCCGGTGAGCACATTGACGCCATCGACGCTGATCACGCCCAGCACGCGACCGCCCGTGCGGTTGCGCACGCGCACGGCGTAGTTGGCACCCGGGCGACCCGCAACCCATAGCTCGCCACCTTGGCGATACACGGGCAGCACACGGCCGCTGGCGCGTTCCACAATGCTGATGTCGGCCAGCGAGCGGGTCTGGGCATGGCTTGTGCCTGCGGTCCCGAACGCCGCCATGGCCGCAGCGGCGCAGGCGGCGCGCAACAAGCTGGCGCGCGAGAGTGGCAAAGGCGAAAGACTGAAGCGCATCGAAGAGGTCTGCATGGTGGTTGGCTCCTGGGTTGATGTCCATGACATCTGCTCAAACGCACCAGCCGCCGCAACGGGGTTAAATCCAGACCTCTGCAATTGCAAGCATTTGCAACTGCAGCGTTTGCCGACATGGCCGCCCTTCTCGCTTCTTCTCGCCCCACCCCAACTCACCACCAACCTCATTGCCACTCTTTATGCACGGCAGTCTCGCCCTGGCAGCCCATGGCAGGACACAGAGCCTGCGCAGCAACTCTGGCAAAATTGCCTGCGTTGCTGCAGATCCACGGGTCTGCAGCACACACGCTAGGGGTGTCCCGGTGGCATCAGCGCCGGGGCTGAGAGAGTCCCTTTGAACCTGACTGCGCAGGCAGGGTCTTCAAGACCCAAGCCTGCCCGAGATCATCCTCGCGCAGGGAAGCTGTTCACGGTATCCAAGGCCAGGCACTTGCCATGCAAGAGCGCCACGCGCCTGCACCGGCCACGGCCCCTGCTTCGTTTTACTGGCGGAGCATTCATGAATTCATCTACTTCCACCCCTGGCAACGAGGCCCTGGCGCCCGTGGCCGAACACCAGCGCGTGTTCCTGTGGCGCGACCACGCCTCGCTGTGGTTCAGTCTGGGCGTAGGCCTTTTGGTCATGCAGATGGGCGCCTATCTGCTGCCCGCACTCAGCCCCGCACAAGCGCTGGGTGCCATCGTCCTGGGCTCCTGCGTGGGCGCGGGCCTGCTGGGCTGGGTGGCCAAACTGGGCTGCGACAGCGGTCTGGCCAGTGCCGGGCTGATGCACAGCGTCTACGGCCGCCGCTTTGCGCAGTTGCCCATTGTGCTGAACATCGTGCAGCTGCTGGGCTGGGGCACGTTCGAGCTGGTGATAATGCGCGATGCCACGCTGGCCCTGGGCCGCCAGAGCGGGGGCATGGCGGCCAGCTACTGGCCTTGGGTGGTCACGCTGCTATGGGGCGGTGTGATCTTGCTGCTCATGAGCGGCTCCATGGTGCAACTGGTGCGCCGCATCATCTCGCGCGTGGCCCTGCCGCTGGTGATTTTGTCTCTGCTGTGGCTGAGCTGGCAGTTTGTGGGCATGGCACAGACCCAAGGCTTTGCCCCGCTGTGGAACCGCGCTGGCGACGGCAGCATGGGCATGCTCTCGGCCGTGGATCTGGTGATTGCCATGCCCATCAGCTGGCTGCCGCTGGTGGCCGACTATGCACGCCATGGCAAGAACGGAAAATCCGCGCTGACCGGCACCTGGACGGGCTTTGCCCTGGCCAATATCTGGTGCTATTCGCTGGGCGTGTTGGTGGCGCTGACCTTGCCCAGCCAGGATCTGGTGACCGCCCTGCTGCTGGCACAAGGCGGGCTGATTGCCCTGTCGCTGGTGCTGATCGACGAGGTGGACAACGCTTATGGCGATGCTTATTCGGCCTCCATGTCGGCCCATAGCGTGCTGCCCCGCTGGAGCATTCGCCGCTGGGGCCTGCTGATTGCCACGGTCTGCACGCTGCTGGCCCTGGTGCTGCCCATGCACAGCCTGGAGCCTTTTCTGCTGATCCTGAGTTCCTGCTTTGTGCCGCTGTTTGGCGTGGTGCTGGGCCGCCTGTCCTTTGGCGCCAACGCCCAGGAGCTGATGCACAAGGCTCCGCCTGTGCGCTGGGACGCCGTCACCCTCTGGCTGCTGGGTATTGCCTGCTACCACCTGATGCCCTATCTGAGCCAGGCCATGGGCTCGGCCCTACCCACACTGATCATCACCTTTGTGCTGGCGGCGCTCACCCGCCAGCGGCAGACGGCTCAGGTGCAAGCCGCTCGCGCATAGGTTTCACTATCAATTAAAGAGCTTTCAGCGCTTACGCATCAAGCGCTGCAAGCTTGTTTCACCTCAAAATCACTTCGCACCTGCCGCCTGCAGCAGTTGCACCACCTCGCGCTGGCCGCGCTGGCGCGCGTGGGCCAAGGCCGTCACGCCCTCCTTGTCCGGCAGATTCAGATCGGCCCCGGCGGCAATCAGCGAGCTGATGATGGCCTGATGGGCGGGCCCGCCATCGGCCAGCACCACGGCTTCCATCAGGCAGGTCCAGCCCAGACGGTTGACGTGATCCACGTTCACACCGGCTGCGATCAAGGCCTGGGCGGTTTCCACATGGCCGCGTTCGCAGGCTGGAATCAGCGCCGTGCCGCCATAGCGGTTCAGGCTTTTGAGATCAGCCCCGTAGGAGAGAGCCATGCGCACAATCTCCAGCCGCCCCTGGGCACCGGCCAGCATATAGGCGCTGTCTTGCTGCTGGTTCTTGAGATTGACATCGGCCCCGTGCAGCAGCAGCGAGCGTGCCACTGCTATATGGTTGCCCGCCGTGGCCCGCAGCAGCGGCGTGCTTCCCTGCGCATCTTGCGCATTCACGGGCGCACCACGCGCCAGCAGATCCCGCACCGCAGCTGCATCCCCTTTGTCGGCCGCGGCCAGCAGCGCTGGACCCAAGGCCTGGTTGCTGCCGTTTTGCCCATCGCCAGCCAAGACCGGTGGCGCCATGGCTTTGGATGCCGTAGCGCTTTGACTGGCCGCCAGCCCCGTAGCCAGCAGTACCGACAGGCCCAGCACAGCAGTGAGGGTGGAACGCATATAAGGCAATGGCATGAAGATTCCTTTCAAGCTGTCAGCTTTCTGCAGGAACTATAGCAACACCCACTGATCTGACGCCAGGTACAACGCATTTTGATACTTTCTTGAAAGGAAACACTGCTCCGTGCTTTGCAATCACCACCGTGCCCCTCGCTGGATAGCCGCTGGCGCCATGGCTTTGGCCGCCCTCACCACCACCTTGGCGCCGGCCGCGGCCCAGGCTCAGGAATTCGTGAGCATCAAAGGCAGTACTGCCAATGTACGTGCCACCCCCAGTACGCGCGCTCCCGTGCGCTGGGAGCTGAGCAAAGGCTATCCGCTGCAGGTCATCAAGCACCAGGGCTCATGGCTGCGGGTCAAGGACAACGAAGCCACGCTGGGCTGGGTCCATCAAGGCATCACCGGCAAAGCCGCACATATGGTGGTCACGGCCCCTACGGCCAATCTGCGGGCCGGCCCAGGCCAGAACCACCGCCGCGTGGCCAGGCTGGAGCAAGGCGATGTGCTGCGCACCCTCAAAAAGCAGGGTGGCTGGGTGCAGGTGCAGCGCAGCAACGGCGCCAGCGGCTGGGTGGCCGGCAATCTGGTCTGGGGCTGGTAACGCCCTCGAGCTAAAAAACCAAGGCCTGCATCTGCAGGCCTTTGGCTTGCTAAGGCCGTTGAGGCTCAAACAATCAGCTGCGCGCGTGGTGCATAGCCATGGTTGAGCGGACCATGGCCGTGGCCGGTGTAGACATCGGCGCCGGCAGCAATCGCGCCCAGAATATAGCGGCGCGCTTCGGTCACGGCCTGCTCCAGAGCCAGGCCCTGGGCCAGGAAGGAGGCAATCGCCGAAGACAGCGTGCAGCCCGTGCCATGGCCGTTATGGGTCGCGATGCGCTGCGATTGCAGGCGCAGATAGTCGCTGGCGGCCTGACCCTGACGGCCCAGCACATCCATGACCAGATCGCCGGGCAGATGGCCGCCCTTGAGCAGCACGGCCGGTGCCCCCATGGCCAGCAGATCGGCCACCGCCGCATCCAGATCGTCGATACCGCCAATGCCCCGGCCCAGCAGCATGGCGGCCTCGTCCAGATTGGGTGTGATGACGCTGGCCAGCGGGAAAATCTCCCTGACCAGCACCTGGGCAGTCTCGGGCGCGATCAGGCGGTCGCCGCTGGTGGCCACCATCACCGGGTCCAGCACCACGTTCTTGATCTGGTGGCGGCGAATGGCATCGGCCACCACGCTCACCACCTCGGGCGTGGCCAGCATGCCGATCTTGACGGCATCCACGCCAATGTCCTGAACCACGGCATCGATCTGGTCACGTACGGTAGCGAGCGGAATGCCGTGAATACCAGTCACGCCCAGCGTGTTTTGCACGGTGATGGCGGTAATTGCCGTCATGCCGTAGCAGCCCAGGGCGCTGCAAGTTTTCAGATCGGCCTGGATGCCGGCACCGCCACCACTGTCCGAACCGGCAATGGAGAGCACGCGCGCATAGCGCTTGCGGCCTGTGGAGGCTTGAGGAGCCGCAGTGGATGGGAAGGTGGATACGGTAGGTTCAGTGTTTGGCGCGGTCATGGGGAAAAATTATCGCCCATGCGCGTGCTCCATGCCCGATGTCGCCGGTTGTGCTTTAATCTGCTCACACGGACGAAACAGGGGTGTCCCACGCGGTCTGCAAACCATTCAAAGTGTTTGCAAACTTGGTGCGGACTGAGAAACACCCTGGGGCCTACACCGGCCCCCTGCACCCGATCCAGGTCATGCTGGCGTGGGGAGTTTCAGAGTCAGCGCGTTCCACATCCGCGTTTTGTCCTGCACATGGTTGCCATGCAGGACTGCCTCATTCCCACCTGCCCCCGCTCCATGTGCGTATCGATTGAAAGAATACGAACCGCACATGTCATTGCTTCAAGCTTCTTCACACGTCGCCATTGTGGGCGGCGGCCTCATGGGCCGGCTGCTGTCCCTGGCGCTGGCTCTGCGCGGCCACCGCATCGATCTGTACGACGCCCACGGCCCCGAAGGCGATGGTGCTGCCGCCCGCGTTGCGGCCGCCATGCTGGCGCCGCTGGCCGAGTCGGCCATTACCGAACCCGGCGTGGTGCGCATGGGCCAACATGCCTTGAAGCGCTGGCCCGAGCTGCTGGCCCGGCTGCAGCAACCGGTGTTCTTTCAGCAAAACGGCACGCTCATCCTCTGGCACCGCCAGGATCAGGCCGATGCAGCCCGCTTTTTTGGCCTGCTGGAGAAAAATCGCCGCATCAACCCCAGCCTGCCGGCCATGGAAGAAAAGACCGGCGCTGCGCTGCAAGACTGCGAACCTGCGCTGCAAAACCGTTTCAGCCAGGCCGTGTACCTGCCCGGCGAAGGACAGCTGGACAATCGCCAGTTGATGGCCGCTCTGCTGCCAACCCTGACCGAGCTGGATGTGAAGCTGCACTGGCATGCGCCGCGCGAGCTGTCGGACTTTGCGCCCGGCACGGCCGGTCAGCCCGATTTTGTCTTTGACTGCCGTGGCCTGGGTGCCCGCTCGCAGTGGAAAGACCTGCGCGGCATACGCGGCGAGGTGGTGCGCATCCACGCGCCAGAGGTGACGCTGCAGCGCCCCACGCGCTTGATTCACCCGCGCTACCCCATCTATATCGCCCCCAAAGAGGACCATCTGTTCGTGATCGGTGCGACCGAGATCGAGTCGGACGATATGTCGCCCGCCAGCGTGCGCTCGACGTTAGAGCTGCTCTCTGCCGCCTACACCGTGCACCCCGGCTTTGCCGAGGGCCGGATTGTGGAGATTGCCACCCAGTGCCGCCCCACCCTGCCCGATAATCTGCCCGCCGTGCGCCTGCTGGCCCCGCGTGTCATGGAAGTCAACGGTCTGTACCGCCACGGCTTCATGATCTCGCCCGCCATGCTGGATGTGGTGCTTGAACTGGTGGACCACAACGATTCACCGCTGGCCCGCGAATTTGAGGTCGCCGTACACCGCAGCTGAACGCCTGTCACACCAGCCCTGACTTTGGTGCACAGCACAAACAACCTGGGCATACACAAGAATTTGAGCCACAAGGCGTAACTTTGCGCCCTGCCTTAGAAAAGAATGCATTGACTCCGATGACCGCCATGAAAATCACCATCAACCAGCATCCCCATGAACTGCCCGCAGCGGCCACCGTGGCCTATGCGCTGGAAAAACTGCAGGCCACACCGCCGTTTGCCGTGGCCGTCAACACCCTTTTTGTGCCCAAGGCCCGCTACGAGGCGCTGGCACTTCATGATGGCGACAAGATGGAAGTCATCTCCCCAGTCACTGGCGGTTGAAAAAAGTTCGCCAGAGTCGCTGCGCTGCAGCGCTTGCCCAGGGCCTCTCACTCAGGCCATGCCTGTGCAGTGGCTTGCAGATCCAAGATAAAGACAAATCATGAATACAAAAACCAACGACGACGCCCTGGTTCTGTACGGCCAGCGTTTTGAAAGCCGATTACTGCTGGGCACTTCGCGTTACCCCTCGCCGGCGATTCTGGAAGCGGCCGTGGCCCGTTCCAAGCCGGCCATGGTCACCGCCTCGCTGCGCCGCCAGGGCAGCAACGCAGCCGAAACCGGTGCCAGCTTCTGGGAGCTGCTGCGCAAACTCAACGTGCCCGTGCTGCCCAACACAGCCGGCTGCATGACGATCCAGGAAGCCGTGACCACGGCCCAGATGGCGCGCGAGGTGTTCGACACCCCCTGGATCAAGCTGGAGCTGATCGGCGACGACTACACGCTGCAGCCCGATACGCTCAATCTGGTCGAAGCAGCCTCCATCCTGATCAAGGACGGTTTCCAGGTTCTGCCCTACACCACCTACGATCTGGTGCTGTGCCAGAAGCTGGTGGACGTGGGCTGCCAGGCCGTCATGCCCTGGGCCGCGCCCATTGGCACGGGCCGTGGCCCTGTCAATCCCTATGCCATGCAGATGCTGCGCGAGCGCCTCAAGGTGCCACTGATTGTGGATGCCGGCCTGGGCCGTCCCTCCCACGCCTGCTCGGTGATGGAATGGGGCTATGACGCCGTGCTGCTCAACACCGCCGTTGCCTTGTCTGAAGACCCCGTGGCCATGGCCGGCGCGTTCTCGGATGCCGTCAATGCCGGTCACGCCGCCTACCGCGCCGGCGCCATGGCCGAGCAGACCGCCGCTCAACCCAGCACGCCGGTGCTGGGCACGCCCTTCTGGCATCAGGAATAAGCATGAACGCCTCCGAAATCAAGGCCATGGCGCAAGGCATCATGGCCCGGCATAGCGAGAGCTTTGGCGCGCGACTGCACCACGATGCCAACTCGGTCGAGCTGACGCCTCAACCCATGCCGGCCGCCCTGCGCCAGGAACCCGCCTACCTGGCGGCTCTGCAAGCCTGCAGCGCGCTGGGCTTTATTGCCGTGGATGCTGAGACATTGGCCCAGGCCTGGCAGCGCCAGGGCGAGCGCAGCGGCCAGTTCGACGCCACGCACTGGCCCGATGATTCGCGCGACTTCGGTCTGTCCGGCGCCGATCCGACCCTGGCCTATGCCAGCTGCCCCCGCGCGCTAGGCCTGTATGGCGTGCTGCCGACTGCCGAATGGGTGGGCCGCATGGCCCGCGCCGGAGTGCCTACGGTACAGCTGCGTTTCAAGTCTGACGACCAGGCCGCCGTGCTGCGCGAAGTGAAAGCCGCCGTTGCAGCCGTGCAGGGCACGGGCGCCTTGCTGTTCATCAACGACCACTGGCAGGCCGCGCTAGAGGCAGGTGCCTACGGCATTCATGTGGGCCAGGAAGACCTGGACATCATTGCCAAGGCCGACCTCGAAACCATTCGCCGCTCGGGCACACGCTTTGGTGTCTCCACCCACGGCTACGCCGAAATGGTGCGTGCCCACGCCGTGCAACCCAGCTATATCGCCCTGGGTGCGGTGTTTCCCACCACACTCAAGAAAATGGCCACGGCTCCGCAAGGCCTGTCGCGCCTGGCCGCCTATGTGCGCCTGATGCAGCAATACCCGCTGGTGGCCATTGGCGGCATTTCGGCCGATCTGTTCCCTGCCGTGCGCGCCACAGGCGTGGGTTCGATCGCCGTGGTGCGGGCGCTGGTCAATGCCCCCGACCCGGAAGCCACGGCACAGCATCTGATGGAGCGCATGCAAGCCACGACCTGAGGCTTCCAACTCCCAAATCAATAGCTGCCGGCGCATATTCCATAAGCGCTAGCAGCTATTTTTTTGTGTAAACCACAAACCATGGCTCGCAAGCCATGCGGATGCCATAAGCTGCACCGCCGTGGCGCTCTCGGCCTGAGCCTGCGGTATCAGACACGCTAGCTCATGAATCGCTCATGAATGCACGCGATATCTGCGGGCTTTTTTCTGGCTTGGAGCACGCATACTGCAGGGCTTACGCATTTTCCGAAGCGACGCAAGCCCTGCTTGCAGCAGGTATGGACGCACAGGTGACAACCCTGAGGCGGACGACCCCATCACAGCCGGTCCCACACGCGACAATGGGCCGGTATTCAGTCACACATAAGACAGGCCATGGACGACCCGATTCTTACTATCGAAGAACGTGAAGCGATCAACTCAGGTCGCTGGTTTTCTTCCCTCTCACCTTCGCTGCGTCACGACATTCTTCGATGCGCCTACGTCAAACGATACAAAGATGGCTCGCTCATCTGCGCACGCGGCGAACCGCCGGAGGAATGGATCGCCTGCGCCAAGGGCGCGGTGCGGGTCAGCTCCACCTCCATCACGGGCAAGCAGATCACGCTGACCTATGTGGAGCCGGGTATCTGGTTTGGCGATGTGGCAATTCTGGATGGCGACAAGCGCACGCACGATGCATATGCACATGGCGAGACCACGCTGCTGTGCGTCTCCAAGCCCGACTTCAAGCGCATTCTGGCGCTGCATGTGGAGTTCTCCGAAGCCATTTTGCGCCTCAATGCTCGCCGCGTACGCCAGCTCTACGGCCTGGTGGAAGATCTCAACACCTTGCCGCTGCGTGCACGCCTGGCCAAGCAATTGCTGCACCTGACTCGCAGCTATGGCGTGACCAGTCTCTCGGACAGCAGCGAGGTGCGCATCGGTCTGCATCTGGCACAGGAAGAGCTGGCACAGCTGCTGGGCGCCTCACGCCAGCGCGTGAACCAGGAACTCAAATCCATGGAACGCGAGGAAGTGATTCGCATCGAGCCGGGCGGTCTGGTGGTGCGCGATCGCGATACCTTGCTGCGCATTGCCGACACGGACAACTGAAATCTTCACCACACCTGCCGTCCGGCAGGCAGCGCCGCAGTCTCACAGCACCGATCTGTGGCGCATCCCTCTTTTCTCTCTCTGACTTGAGCAGCCGGCACCGCCGCTGCACCAAGTCTGTCACCGGCCAGGCGCAGCTGCTCTTTATCGCAGCTCCGCGCCGTCCTCTTTTTCCAAGCAGCCTTCCCGGCGCCCGCTTTGCCAGCGGCCGCGGCTGCCGCATGGCCGAACCACTTCAAAAAACACAGGACTGAATGCCCATGAGCACTTTTGATCATTTTGTCGGCACCCGCCCAGTCACCGAGCAACATACTTTCGATACGGCGGCACTGAGCACCTGGCTGAGCCAGCATGTGGAGGGCTTTGAAGGGCCGCTGCAGGTGGAGATGTTCAATGGCGGGCAATCCAACCCCACCTACAAGCTGATCACGCCCGGCAAGAACTATGTGATGCGCGCCAAGCCGGGCCCCGTCGCCAAGCTGCTGCCCTCGGCCCATGCCATAGAGCGCGAGTACCGGGTAATGAAAGGCCTGGCGGACAGCGATGTGCCCGTGCCCCATATGTATGCGCTGTGCGAGGACGAAGCCATCATCGGCCGCGCCTTCTACATCATGGAGTTCATGCAGGGCCGCGTGCTCTGGGATCAGTCTCTGCCCGGCATGACGCCTGCCGAACGCGCTGCGATCTATGACGAAATGAACCGCGTGATTGCGGCACTGCACAGCGTGAAATTTGCCGAACGCGGCCTAGCCGACTACGGCAAGAGCGGCAATTACTTCGAGCGCCAGATCGGGCGCTGGAGCAAGCAGTATGTGGCCTCCGTCACCCAGCCCATCCCCGAGATGGACAAACTCATGCAATGGCTGCCGGCCCACATGCCTGCCAGCGCCAAGGACGAGAGCCAAGTCTCCATCGTTCACGGCGACTACCGCCTGGACAACCTGATGTTCCACCCTACCGAGCCACGCGTGATTGCCGTACTCGACTGGGAGCTGTCGACCTTGGGCCACCCGCTGGCCGATTTCAGCTACCACTGCATGAGCTGGCACATCCCCACCGCCCTGGGTCGGGGCATTGCCGGCCTGGATATCGCCGCGCTGGGCATTCCCAGCGAGAAGGAATACATACAGCGCTACTGCCAGCGCGCTGGCGTGGCCGATGTGGCGGCGCTGCACCAGGACTGGAATTTCTACCTGGCCTACAACATGTTCCGCATTGCCGCCATCTTGCAAGGCATTGCCAAGCGCGTCGAAGCTGGCACGGCCTCCAGCGCCCAGGCCAAGGCTTCGGGCGACACGGCCCGCCCCATGGCCGAGCTGGCCTGGTCATTTGCACAGCGAAGCTGATTTTTTCCACCACCACGCCACTTCAACCTCCAACAACAAAAGGAGCATTCATGGATTTCGACTACTCACCCAAGACCAAGGATTTGCAGCAACGTCTGCTCAAGTTCATGGATGAGCATATCTATACCTCCGAAAAAGACTACTCGGAGGAGCTGGCGGCCAACACGGCGGCGGGCAAGCGCTGGACTGCGCTGCAGACCATTGAAAAGCTCAAACCTAAAGCCCAGGCTGCCGGTTTGTGGAATCTGTTTTTGCCCGTGGACAGTGCCGAAGCCTCGGGCTATCACGGCGCAGGCCTGACCAATCAGGAATACGCACCGCTGGCAGAAATCATGGGCCGTGTGCCATGGGCCTCAGAGGTTTTCAATTGCTCGGCTCCCGACACCGGGAATATGGAAACCATCGCCCGCTACGGCGATGAAGCCAATAAAGAGCGCTGGCTCAAGCCCTTGCTGGAAGGCAAGATCCGCTCGGCCTTCGCCATGACGGAACCCGACGTCGCCTCCAGCGATGCCACCAACATCGGCACACGCATCGAGCGCCAGGGCGACGAATACGTCATCAACGGCCACAAGTGGTGGATTTCCGGCGCCGCCGATCCACGCTGCTCTGTGTTTGTCACCATGGGCAAGACCGACCCTGAAGCGGCCAAGCACTCGCAGCAAAGCATGGTGCTGGTACCGGCAGACGCCAAGGGCATACGCATCGTGCGCCCCTTGAATGTGTTCGGCTACGACGATGCCCCCCATGGCCACGTAGAGATGTATTTCGACAATGTGCGCGTGCCCGTGTCCAACATCCTGCTGGGCGAGGGACGCGGCTTTGAAATTGCCCAAGGTCGCCTCGGCCCAGGTCGCATCCACCACTGCATGCGCCTGATCGGCTTGGCCGAGCGAGCACTGGAGTTGATGTGCAAGCGCGCCTCCTCGCGCACTGCTTTTGGCAAGACCGTGGCCCAGCAGACGGTGACGCAGGAACGCATTGCCGAAGCCCGCTGCAAGATCGACATGGCCCGCCTGCTGACGCTGAAAGCCGCATGGCTGATGGATGTGGCCGGCAACAAGGTCGCCCGTACCGAAATCGCCATGATCAAGGTGGTCGCCCCCAGCATGGCCTGTCAGGTCATCGACTGGGCCATGCAAGTACATGGCGGCGGCGGCATGTGTGACGACTTCCCTCTGGCCTACGCCTATGCGAACGCCCGTACCTTGCGCTTTGCCGACGGCCCCGATGAAGTGCACCGCAACGCCATCGCCAAGTGGGAGCTGGGCAAGTACGGCAGCTACGGCCAGGACGCCCAAGTACCCGTCACGCGCGGCGGCTGACCCCAGCCGCAGGCGGCAGCATCCTGCTGTCCGTCCAGCATACGTAAAAAGCCTGCTACTTTTTCAGTAGCAGGCTTTTTTGTCCGACGCTGCGGCCAAAGCCACATTCATCAAAACCCGGTCTGGTCAAATTCTGCTGGCTTCTTCGCGTGCTCCTATCATGGGCAGGATAGAAACTTCAATTGCGCCGTCCGCCCATGCTCGCAGCCACACTCACTTGCCTCGTCATCGCCATCTCGGACGGCCGCACTCTGACTGCCCGCTGCGGGGACGCAGGGCAGTATGAGGAGATACAGGTAAGACTGCAGGGCCTTGATACGCCTGAGCGCAATCAGCGGTTCGCCAACCGCGCCCGTGAAGCACTCAGCCAACTCGCCTACATGAAGCAAGCCGAGCTGCGCTGCAACGGCAATCAGCATGAAAATCACCGAATCTGCTCCGTCTGGATCAAGCCGGACGAAGCTCCAGGACCCCAGAAGACGCTGGATATAGGGCTGGCATTGCTCACACAGGGTATGGCCAAGTGGAACCAGGCCGATTCTGACGCGCAAAGCCCTCAGGAGCGTGGTCAGTACGCATTTGCCCAAACTGAAGCCAGGGCGCGCAAAGCCGGGCTATGGCGTGAGCATTGCCAGTAGCGCCTGGTTTCCTTGTACGAACATGACACCGCTACCGCAGCACAGCAATGCCCTGAATTCAAGGCTGCCATTTCAGCCCCATCACAGATGGGTATTGACCCTGCAGCCACCGCAGCTAGAGTGATCCTCCCCTAGCGATGAGGAGTTTCTATGCGGAAAATTTTCATGGTTCCGTTTTTGGCTGCAAGCGCCTTGCTTGCCGGATGCGCCTCGCAGCCGCCAGGCCCCTCAGCGATGCGCACGGAAACCTGCAAAGCGACCAACGAGCAGGAAATCGCGGCACTTTTTGACCGTTGGAATCAATCCCTGCAGACGGGCGATGTGCACAAGGTCGTTGCCAACTACGCACCCAAATCGGTCTTGCTGCCCACTATTTCCAATACGCCGCGCCTTGATGCGGCTCAAAAGGAAGACTATTTCAAGCTGTTTCTGCAGAACCAACCCTTCGGGCGCATTGACTCCAGAACCATACAGATAGGCTGCAACACTGCGGTGGATGTGGGGCTGTATACATTTACCTTCGCCAAGACCGGTGCCGTCGTGAAGGCGCGCTACACCTATACCTATCAGTGGGATGGCAAACAGTGGCTCATCACCAGCCACCATTCTTCGGCCATGCCGGAGAAATAAGCGAGCCGCGACAGCTTTGCATTCACAAAAAAATCATGCCTCGGCAAGAGGTCTGGCCCAGCCATACCTCTGCTTCTGCGTCAGAACGATTTGCTCAAAGCCAGCAAGGTCCGGTACTTGCGCAGACTGAATCGACCAACTTTTTGTAGATAGTTCACAGCCTCCTATTTCCGTTCAAATAGGAGTCCATATGAACGCACAACGCTACCCAGAAGAATTCAGGATTGAGGCCGTCAAGCAAATCTTGGAACACGGCCACAGCGCAGCCGACGTCTCACGCCGTTTAGGCGTGAGCACGCATAGTCTGTATAAGTGGATTCGACTGCAGCAAATCCCCGCAGCTCAGCGGCAGGAGCAAGTCAGTCAAAGCGAAGAATTACGCCGTATCAAAGCAGAACTCAAAAGGGTCACCGAGGAGCGTGACATCCTAAAAAAAGCGGCGGCGTACTTCGCTCGCCAGTGCGACTGAAGTACGCCTTCATTGCCAAGCACCAGTTGATTTACAGCGTTGTGCGCATGTGCCGGGTGCTGCAATTGCACCCCAGTGGTTACTACGCTTGGAGGGTTCGGCCGCTCAGTCAACGTGCGGCCGATGACCAGCGTCTATTGGGCCTTCTAAAGCAGGCATGGCTAGAAAGCGGTGGCGTATATGGCTACCGCAAGTTGACATTGGACATGCGTGACTTAGGCGAGACCTGCAGCAGGCACCGGGTAGCAAGACTGCTGCGCTGTGAGGGATTAAAGGCTCAGCGAGGCTACGGACGACGCCCTCGTGTGCGAGGAGGTGCTCCAGCAGTCGTGGCTCCCAACTTACTATCGCAGCAGTTCACCGTGCATGCTCCGAACAAAGTCTGGGTGACTGATATCACCTATATCAGCACTCATGAGGGGTGGCTGTACCTGGCAACGGTAATTGACCTGTTCTCACGCCAAGTTGTTGGCTGGGCAACAGGTAGCCGCATTGATACCCAGCTGCCCTTGGATGCATTGCATATGGCGCTCTGGCGTAGAAGACCATGCAATACCGTGACCGTGCACTCTGACCAAGGCTGCCAATTTACAAGCCATGAATGGCAGCGCTTCCTTGCTAGCCACAACCTGCAATCGAGTATGAGCAGGCGAGGAAACTGTCACGACAACGCAGTTGCTGAAAGTTTTTTTCAGTTGCTTAAGCGGGAGCGCATCCGCAGAAAAACCTATCCTACGAGGCAAGAGGCGCACAGCGATGTCTTCAGCTACATCGAAATGTTCTACAACCCCATTCGCAGACATTCGTCTGCTGATGGTCTGTCTCCAATAGAGTTTGAGAGACGTAATTCCGTGAGGCTGGCAGCTATCTAAAAAAATCTGGTCGATTCAAGGTGAAACGCGCCGAGCAATTCGTCAGCGGAGCCTGGAACCTAACTGTGGTCAGTGGAGACATGGGTTTTGACGTTCGAGTGGATGCCCATATCGCCCCGCATGGTGGCTTCAATCCGGGTGACTGCCTCCGCCTGGAATACAAAAAAGGCGACCACCCGTTATTTGGCCCCTTCATCAAAGCGCACCTGCTGGATGAATAGGCTCCACCTCATTACCAACGGAATTTCAAAGCAATGGAAGCTGCCAACTCCTCCCAGAAGCCAGCCAGCCCCAACAGCCCAAACGGATGCTGGGATCGCCACGGCTACCGTGTTGAACGCATCGGCCAAGCCATGGGCGCGCCGACACGAAACATCTACGGACCTGACGGCGCCCTGGTGTTGGCCGATACCGACTACGACGAGGAAATGGCCTACTGCCGCGAGCATGACCTGCTTCTGCCATCCCAAGACTGACGGAGATTCTGAAATGTGAGCGAGTAGCCAGCATGCGGCATGCATGTGCCTTCCCCCGCAGGGCTAAGCGGGGCCATCAAGAAAGAGCGCGGCACTGAAAAACTGCAACCGGGCGTGGAGTTTGGTAATCCGAGATACCGCCACCGACAGACCGCAAACCGGGTGATCCGCTCTTTTTCTTGATGGTTTGTGACAGGCAGTCGCCCGCCTGCAAACAGTGAAAGTCTGCCTCGCAACGTAGGTCATCTGTCCTCTTGTTGAGTTGTTGGGAAGCTGGGGGGTACACAGCGATAACCATCACGACTTGCCGGCGTAAGCGGCAGCCATCCGGCGTGACCACTTGAGCGAGTAAGTCTGCACAGGAATAGGCCTTAGCAGACGGTGATTGGGGTCTTCGGCGCGGCTTCCGCGCTGATGGCGAAAGTTGTCACACCAGATGGTGCGCCAGCAATGCTGTCGGCAGGAACCTAACGCCCAGCAAACGCTTTGCTATCGCCAAAAACTGGACTCACACTTTGGAGCAATTCAACGGTCAGGTACTCCAAAGTTACCCCAATTAATTCATCCCCATGTAGCCGGGCCGAGCAGGTGTCTAGACGCGCTCTTGTGAAGGTAGTTTGGATCGTCTTGTGATCGACACCCTTGGTTTTCCAAACCTGGTTGACGTCTCCGGTTTTGGCAAACAGCGTCTCCCCGTTAAGAAACCCACAGGGAGTTTCATAGGTTGAATCCGAGAACTTGCCTTCACCAAACTTAGAGAGCACCTGGGCAGCCAAGGTCGTAATCACTGAGCTCTGCCGTCTTGCAAACACAGTAATGGTGGTAAGCGCGCCATTCTTGAAGACAAGGCTGAGATCAATTGGAGAGGATGAGAACGACGTTCCCAACTTGCTTACGTATCGCTCTACACCCGGAACTTGCTCCGAATTTTTGTTGAACGACCGGAGCAATCGAGATGCCAAATACATCTCTCCAAAATTCTGGGCCTCAACGTCAGCTTTGCTCATCCCAAGTTTTAAAGGGCCAACACCGACGGGACCGGTTTCTTTTTCAACCACATTAGCTCTAGGAATTGCCACCTTTTCGGTAGCACCTGCTAGTGCTTGCCCAGGAGAAACAAGAATTGCGGCTACTGCGACCGCAGATAGCAATGTTTTCATCGCCCCCTCCCAAGGTCACAAAAACAAGCAATCGTCTCAACAAATCTCGTGGTGATTATTTCAGTCTCTTGATCCCAGCATAAATGAGACACAGACACCTGAACTCCAGTGTTTCCTCTTTGCCCATACCGCCACACGTGGTCCCGAAAGGGCACCGGATCTTTATTCACCCCTCTCAGCCCGCACTCACGCGGGCTTTTTTGTTTCTCGGGAGTCTCCAATCCAGCGCCTGGCTCATCGGAGCCCTGATCACCATCGCCGTGGGTGCCATCGCGGCCAAAACAGATGCCAAGCCACATCACGCACCGGCGCCCATGCTTGCCAAGGCCGTTCCCGCAGGCGTCTGCCCTCCAGGCCACTCGGCCATCTGGATCAACGCTTCTACCCACGAATGCCTGCGAGAACTCCCATGAGCACCCTATTCAATCTGCTGGTTGCCTCTGGCATCGCGGCCCTCTCCCTCGCGTGCGCCCTGATCATCAGCGGCGCGCCGCTTTGAACCTCGACCAGCCATGAGCCGCACAAAACTCTCCGAGCTGTCCGAGGACGAATTCAAGGCCCATATCGCAAGCGGCCAAACCATGAAATTGGGCGAAATCAACGCCACCCTGGCCATGCTGCATGTCAATGGCGGCAATCTGATTGATCTTGGCATCGAGTCCCGCAAGGAGCGCGGTGCCATTTACATCGACGCTGCCGACTTCCCGCTGCTCTGCAGCGCCCTGGTCCTGCACCTCCATGCGCTATCAGCTCTCCGCAAAAACGAGCAGCCCCTCAGCAAGCACTGAGCCGCGCTCTTTCCCCACTCACCCGCCCGCTGACAAGCGGGTTTCGCATTTCTGGAGCTCCAATGTTCAAGAGCATGATCATTTACCGCATTGCCGAGAGCTGGCAAGGCGACCTTCAGACGCTGGAAGATGCGCTGCAAAAGACGGTGTTTGCCGAATGTGGCGCCACACAGGAGCGCAGCGTGGGCTGGACATCACCACGCAGCGAGGCCCATGGCCTGCTGGCCGAGTCAGTCGCCGGTCAATGGGTGATGCGCTTCATGAGCGAATCCAAAATGCTGCCGGCCAGCGTGCTCAATCGCAAGGTCAATGAAAAGGCCGCGCACATCGAGGCCACCGAGGGCCGTAAGCCCGGGAAGAAAGAAAAGCGCGAACTCAAGGATGAAGCCAAGCTGGATCTGCTGCCCATGGCCTTCACCAAGCAGAGCAGTATGTGGGTCTGGATCGATCCGCAGGCGCGCACCCTGGTGCTCGATACCAGCGCCCAGGGCCGCGCCGATGAGGTTGTCACGCTGCTGGTGGAAGGCCTGACTGGCTTTAGCCTGGCACTACTGGACACGCAGACCAGCCCACAGGCGGCCATGGCGCACTGGCTGATGACGCAGGAGCCGCCAGCGGGCTTCACCGCAGACCGCGAAACAGAGCTGAAAGCAACCGACGAATCCAAGGCCGTGGTGCGCTACGCCCGACACCCGCTGGATATTGATGAAGTGCGCCAGCACATCGAGCACGGCAAGCTGCCGACCAAGCTGGCAATGACCTGGGACGACCGCGTGAGCTTTGTGCTGACCGAAGGCCTGCAGATCAAGAACATCGCGCTGCTGGATGCGGTCATGGACGGCAACGGCCAGGACGATGGCGGCTTTGATACCGATGTGACCATTGCCACGGGTGAGTTGTCGCGCCTGATTCCTGACCTGATCGAAGCCCTGGGCGGCGAAGGCCGCACCGGCCTGGGCGACCTACCCGCCTCACTAGCTGCCAACGCCAGCACCACCGGATCGAAGGTTGCACCTACCGATACCGTCCCAGGCGAAGACCCGTTTTAAGGCCGCCACCACAACCCCAAGCCCGCAACGCCGCGGGCTTTTTCTTTGGAGTCTCCCATGAGCCTGTCTTACGTGAATGTCCATGGCAAAGCCATTTCACCCAGCCGGATGGCTGCCATGCGCGCCGAAGCCCTGGAGCAGGAGCGCCAAAAGCGCGTGGCCGCAAAGGCTGACCAGGTGTCTGCGCATAAAGGCTGGCGCGTCACTGGAATCCCACCCGAAGCCCTGTCCAAAGCAAAGGAAGAGCATGCGCGATTGCAAGTCATGGCACGCAAAGCAGGCGGCAAACCGGTAGAAGACTTTGACGAGCAGGCCTGGCTGCGCAAAGCAAAGCGCTCAGCCGTGCGCAGTAAGCCTTATAGCCTGCAAGAAGCTGCCCAGCAGTGCAAGGAGCTGGCCATGAAGGCTGGATGGATAGACGTCCAGATCCAAGAAATTAAAAAAGTGGTCTCTTGAATGCCTTGCGTAACGAGCAAATGGGTCGGCACCATCGAAAAGGAATAGCACACTGAAACTGCTTATCACCCCATGCCCATAACAAGGGTCAACCCTTGAATTGCTGAAAATTTACTGTCGACAAGTGGCAAACACCAATGCTCCAAGGGAATATCACGTATTTAATTTTCATACACTTGCATTTAGTTTCTATTGTTAACAACAGTTGAAAGAGGAGCCACAAGCACCGCAAGCCTAGCACTTTAGATTATGAATTACGGCATCCGCTTACAGTTAATGGTAAATATTTCCTACACAAAAATTCATGTCCGAAGTAAAAGACCAAATCTTTGTGTTCGCCCCGTCAATGACCATTTTGCTTTTGGCTGGTCTACTTGCTATCTGTTGGATTTTCCTTCGTCAGCATAAATTTTTACTTTGGCAAAGCTGCTCTTATGCATTTTCTATAATTCCAGTCAGTTTTCAAAGCTACGCGTCGTTTGAGAAACTCAATCGCTACGCGCTACTCACTGGGACGCTGTATCTGCTAGGCGCTTGGTTTCTAACAATGAGTTGGGCTGAGCGATGGAGGGTTTCTACACAACCCAAATCTGCATTGTTAATTTACCTAGTAACAATGGCGGCACTGTTCCACTACAGCCAATCTGAACCAAGCCTCCAAGCACGTTTGCATGTACTCAGCGCAGCAACGGGACTCGTTATGCTGCTACCAATCCTTTCTGCGTTCAGGACTGGGAGTGCCAGAGATTGGCTTGATCGCATATTGCTCGGGCTTGCGGTAATTTTCACATCCTTTACTTTCACAAGACCTTTTCTCATAACCCTCAATCGGAACACAGGAATGGCTGAATACACTCAGTCAGCATATTGGCTGATCTCCTCAATGAGCATTCTGGTTTTCGCAATGATTTTTACTGTTCTGACAGTGGCGATTGCCATGAAGGAAACGGTCAATCAACTGCGCGATGAGCGTGACCATGATGCACTGACGAAAGTCTTGAACCGGCGTGCCTTTCATGAAGTTGCTCAGCGACGTCTTGCGAATAGGCGGCTTTATCCCATGGCTGTTTTGACTGCGGATATCGATCACTTCAAACGCATCAATGACACCTGGGGGCACGACCGCGGCGATGAAGTACTCAAACTAGTCTCCGCGACTTTGCAGCGTAATGTTCGCAACCAAGACTTGGTAGCTCGGTTCGGTGGGGAAGAGTTTGTGCTGCTATTGACAGGAATCAGTCCGCAGAGTGCTACAAACGTAGCTCAGAGAATCCAGCTTGAGCTTCGCTCTGACAACGCGCTTTTGCCCACAGGCCACCCTTTGACCCTTAGCTTTGGCATCGCCTCGATCACAGATTCATCGGAGTTGGAACACTCCTTAAAGAGAGCCGACGAACTTCTCTATAGCGCAAAAAATGCCGGCCGCGATTGCGTACATGTGTCAGGCATAACCTATCCGGATATCCACTTTGAGGACACGCTGCCTATAGGCGAAGCTCTGGCACCACTCACTAGTTAGCGTTCTTCTTCAGGGGCGCCCAGCTCACGCTGCGCAGTCCTATTCAATAACTCGAGCCCGCCACTGAGCGGGCTTTTTGCTTTCTGGAGCCCTATGCTTACCTGGCAAGAACTGAAAAAGTTGCGTGAGGACTTTGAAACTGCCTATGCGCGCCACGCCAAACGCTACGTTGGCTTAGACGGGACCGTCGATGAAATCGCAGAGCTGGTGAGGAAGGACCGCAACGGCCCCCACTATCGCAATGAGAAGTGCGACTACGCCTGGATCGGCTATCAGCTAGCCCCTGTCCTCAAAAAGCCATCCACCCCGGATTTCTTGGTCGACATGGACCGGGGTCAGTTGCGCTGCTGTGTGGAGCTGGCAAACGAGCGCCTGCACAAGTTAGCGCAGGTTGAAAAGGTGCCCGTGTGGCTGCTGATCGTTGACGGCGTTCGCCGCTACACGGCCACCAGCTCAGCCGATGCCATGGATTGGATGGGCCGCTTTGTGGCCGCGTATCAGGCCGCGCCCGACCCCGATCTGCTGGACTCCGAAGACTATCCCGTCGCCATCGAGGCAAAAAGCGTGCATGCCGACGAGCTGTCGGGGATGCTGTCGGTCAACGACAAGCCCGAAGCCTTCGGCAAGTGGTAGCCGAACCCGAATTCAAGCAATCACTCCAGCCCGCCGCCGCGGGCTTTTCTCATTCTGGGAGCCACCCTTATGAAGCAACCTATCAAGATGACCCCTGGCGACGATATTCACCTGTCGCTGCTCATGGCGCCGTTCAGCCTGAACCTTGTCACCGGCCAGGACCGACAGCACCTGCTGAGCTACGGCCGCACGGCATTTAAGGCCGGCCATGCCCTATTGCGCGCATCTACACCTGAAGCAATTGAGGAGCTGATTGAAGAGATCATCGAGCGCATCGGCGATCACGCAGTCAAGGTCATCTCGCATCACGAAGCGCGTAAACAAGGCGACCCCGAGCAGATTGAGTCAGCTCGGCAGGCTGTGTTCCAAGCAGATGACTGGATCAAGCGCGACCTGCGCATCCTCGCTGTCCGAGCCGCACCAAGTAGCCAGTACTTGCACCAGATTCAGGAGCCTACGGAATACCCGTATCTGCCATCATCCACCGCTGAAGTTGTGGACTTCATGAATGGCCGCCTCGAGGTAGATTTTGGCGATCCCGCACCCGCAGGCGGAACAAGCCTTTATTCCGCAGACCAGATGCGCGCCTACGTTGACGCCGACCGCGCCCAGCGCACAGCCCCTGTGCAGGCAGCGCCAGCAGCCGCGCCAGTGCTGCCTGAGCCTGACGCCATGGAGTTTCAAGGCAATGACGGCGAATGGCATGGCTTTGTTGATGCTCGGCACAAGCAAGCAACCGTCGAATCTGGCAAGTGGCCTATTCGCAATCTCTACTCAGAAGGCTCAGTGCGCGCCCTGCTGGCTACTGCTACCGGACTCCCCGCGCAGGCAGCAGAGCAAGCGCCTGTTCTGTATGTCAGCAAAGAGCAGCTCGACCACCACCGTGACCCAGACGGCCCTGACTCTCTCAACGCCGGCCGATACCTGCCCTCCCGAATCACGCCTGCTGGAAAGTTCACCACGCCATTGTTTGCCGTACCCCAGGCGCAGGCAGGCGCGCTGGATGCGGAGCTGCTGGCCTTTCTCCAAGACCAGTGCATTGACCTGCGCTGCTTCACTACCAGCGACGGGGAGGATGTGGGCTGGCGAACAGTGCAGCACCACATGAGCGAGCCGCGTGAGCGCGTGGTTTCGGAGATCTACGGCGATCAACCACGACGGGCGATTCGTGCAGCCATGGCGCGCATCGAGCGCGACCCGTACTGCACGGGGCCGCTGCATTTGGAAGATGACGCCGCTATCGCGGCAGCAAAGGGGGAGTGATGAACAAGACGCACACACCCAAGGTCAACGACATACTGCACCGCGTAGAAGGTCAATACATCGATGACGGCTCGGAAACCTATCAGGGTATGGAGTTGGAATGGCAGCAATGGAAAGTCGTGAAGGCAACACCACGCGGCGCATGGCTGCAGTCCGTCGAGCGGCCTTACCAGAAGCTGCGGTTCGCATTGATCCCCGGTGCGCGTTGGGTAAGCAGCACCAAGGCCGAGGCTCTTGCAGGGCTGATTGCGCGCAAACGTAGGCAGCTTGAAATCATCAGGCAGCAGAACATCACTGCGACCGCGACTCTCAGCCTTGCTCAGGCTGCGTTGGCTGAAATTGCAGAGCGCGCCCAGGCGCAGAAAGGCACCTTGTGTTGCTGAATAAGCTCACTTAACAATATCATCAAATCTATTGTTTAAGCCGTAATCAAGCAATCAAGACTATTGCATCAGCGAAAGATACATGTTTCACTAGTCTGACCACTTGGAGGAATACTGATGCTTTACGACTCGGATGCAGAGGAGTTTTTGGAAATTCTTGAGGAGTTGATTGACGAAGGACTTCTAGTACGTGACTCACCTGCCCATGGGGCAGCCAAGCAGTGTGCAGACAGAGGATTTGAATCCTTGAGTCGTGCTCAAAAGTTCAACTATGAAACAGTCATCACCCCCCTGCTGCGCAAGAAAGCATGCTCTGTGCCGAACTGCGATGAGCGGGTACACCAAGGGTTCAGGCTTTGCTCTTACCACCAGTCTCAACTGGATAAGAACTGATCCCTCACAAAAAACCACCAAACCACGAACCCCGCCACTGAGCGGGGTTCTGCTTTTTTGGAGACCTCATAGCAACCAGCGCCAGCACCGTGGACCTGCCCGAAGACCGGGCCTACCTGCTCCACCACTTCAACTCTCCTAACTGCTGCGCTGCCGGTCTATCCGGGGCATGCAAGCGCGCTGCGCCTGTGGGATCAGTAGCAGCTGGCTACGGCAGCCGCTCGACCCCGCGAGGGGCATTTAATTTGATTGGATGGATATGACAACCTTCCTTACACCAGACGAAATCAAGGAGCTGACCGGCGTTAACACGGGAAAAAATGGAAAAAAGCGCGAAGAACTCCAGGTGTCGGCACTCCGCACAATGAAAATCCCGTTCTATATCAACGCCGTAGGCCGCCCAATCGTTACTCGCTCAACGATTGAAGGCTCTACAAGGAAAAAAGAACAGGCCCCTTCCTGGGAGCCTGCGCTGAGTCATGGTTAATTCAATGCCCTATTTCCGGGCGCGCAAACAAAAGTCCGGGAATGTTCACTATTACTTCGACACGGGTTCTCGACCGCGCAAAGAGATACCACTGGGAAGCGACTACCGAGAGGCAGTAAAGAAATGGATTGAGCTCTCTGCGATGCCCATTGCGACTGCGTCTGAAACTTTCGCTGACCTGGCTGACAGGTACGAGGCTGAGGTAATGCCACTAAAGGCACCAACGACCCAGGCCACCCAACGCGGTGACATGAAAAAGCTGCGCGAATTCTTCTGTCAGCCATCCCCTGCACCGCTGAACTCCATCAAACCCAAGCACATCTATCAAATGCTGCAATGGGCTAAGGGCACGCCGACAACAGCAAACCGACTTAAGCGCCTGTTCTCCCATATGTTCAATACTGCACGTGCATGGGGATGGACTGAATGCGAGAACCCATGTGCAGGCATCGAGGGCCACTCGCTTGGCAAGCGAGAAGTCTACATATCTGATGCCGTTTACAGCGCGGTCTATGAGCACAGCGACGAGCCACTTCAGCACGCCATGGATCTGGCCTATTTGACTGGGCAACGGCCTGGGGATGTCCTATCACTCACGCATGCAGACATTGTCGATGGACTCCTGATCATCAAACAAAGCAAGACTTCAGCACCGCTACGTTTTGAGATTGAGGGACAACTTCAGGCCTTGTTAGCGAAGATCGCCGAGCGAAAAAGTAGCTTTAGGTCAGAGGCTGCCAGTCTTCTGCTCAACCAGCGGGGTCAAGCCATGTCCAAACATATGCTGAAAAACGCATTTACGTCCGCGCGTGAAGCTGCGGCATTAACGGCAACGAAGACTGGCGATGCTGACTTGGCTGCTCAGATTCGCGCATTCTGGTTCTATGACCTCCGGGCCAAGGCCGCTGATGACGTTGCGGATGATCGAGGTGAGCTGGCCGCATCAAGGCAGCTGGGCCACACCTCGGTACAGACCACAAAACGGCATTACTTGCGGCGAGGGGCCCGAGTAAAGGCCACAAAATAGAGAATTCCCGCTCCGCAATGGGCTCAGCGTTTACGTGTTTACGCGCTCAAAAAACTGGTTAAACATCCAGTTTTGCGGAGCGGAGATTTTTCAAGAGCCTCACGTAAGCCCTTGATTTAATTGGCCTGCCCGACAGGGATCGAACCTGTGACCCACAGCTTAGAAGGCTGTTGCTCTATCCAACTGAGCTACGGGCAGATATTTGATTCATTCGGCTGGTGCGATTGCTCGAACACCTGAATCAGGCTCCAGATGCGGAGCGCTCCGCACGAGCCCAAAAACGCACTTTTATGGCGCCCCGACATTATGCACGGCAATACTCGGTACTTTACCGAACAGAGCCTGATTGTGGATGATCTCTCCGAAAAAGCGTCCATTCTTCGATCTGCGTGCCATCAGGCAGATGACAGATTCCCACCTGCCCAGCCGCGTGTGACTCCATCACCGATGTACCGCCCAGCTTTACGCAATACACCGATGCAGGGTTGGCCATGCCAAGTGCAGGCACAGCTGGCTCGGGAGCTGCGCAGGCAGATAGTCCGGCTGCTGCAGCGAGGGTAACGATGGGCTTGATGTGCTTCATGCCGCCATGGTACAGGGGCTGGAAATGTCGCGCCGTGCGCTTGGATGGCCTGTGTTTTTCCTTGCCGAAAGCCTTCATATAAGTGAAGCTGAGCGGCTCGCTCATCCCCTTGGTACTCATACATATTCCCCTGAAAAATAGGAGAACAACCCACCAAGGTCTATGCTGTTCAGTTGCACACTTAGCAACATAAACGGGGGTTGATATGGACCACAATTCTCCACCGACACCGGTCGTCAGCGTCATCTGGTTTCGCGAGACAGAATTCGAAGCCATGAAGCGTTTGATGGTCGACGGCAAGACCGCTTTTGGCTCGTATGAGGAGTGGCTGCAATCGGCCCGACTTGGAGAGCAGCATCAGCGCCGAGCCGGGCACAAGCTGATACGCGCAACCATCCACCCCAAAGAGTTCAAAAGCTGGTGCCAATCTCGCAACCTGAGCTTTGATGCAAACTCGCGAAAATTATTCGCTGACTGGTATGCACAGGAAGAACTCTTGAGTACGAGGACATAGCGCGTTCACATTGAACACCGTCCGAAAGACACGCAGCGTCAGATCAAACCTGACACTGCTTCTCTATCCATGGACTTATATTGGCACGACTTTCACAACTGCCCGCGCAGCACAAGGTACACCAGCAGCCACCATTCTCAGTCGGTCGTTTTACATCCAGCCTTGAACGAGGAGTTAGTACGATGAGCAAGCCAACGGTCATATTGGTACATGGATTTTGGGGTGGTGCCGCCCATTGGGGCAAAGTCATTCTTGAACTCAAACGTCTGGGCTATGAAGACATACGCGCGGTAGAAAACCCATTGACCTCGCTGGCTGACGATGCCGAACGAACCCGCAAGATGATTGCGCAGGTCAGCGGCCCGGTGGTCTTGGTCGGGCACTCGTATGGTGGAGCCGTCATCAGCGAAGCGGGCAATCTGCCCAATGTGGCAGCACTGGTCTTCATTGCCGCTTTTGCACCTGATGCAGGTGAGAGCCCTGGCGCTATCACGCAGCAGCACCTGCCCATTGCCGCGCCCAATTTAGTTCCGGACAGCGATGGTTACCTGTGGCTGAAAGTAGATAAATTTCACGAGAGTTTTTGCCAGGATCTGACGACGGACGAGGCCTTCGTCATGGCGGCATGCCAGAAAGCGCCATTGGCAAGCACCTTCGGCGATACGGTCAGCGATCCTGCATGGAAACACAAGCCGTCCTGGTATCAGATCTCCAGTCAGGACCGCATGATTTCACCGGAAAATCAGACTCGCATGTCCTCACGCCTGAACGCGCGCAAGGTTGTCACACTGGACGCAAGCCACGCATCTCTTGCATCGCACCCGGCCGAGGTAGCCAAGGTGATTCATGAGGCAGCCACCACAAGTGCGGCCTGAAAAACCACAAACTGACTTTCTGCCGAAAAAGAGCCCGCCGAGCAGGCTCTTTTTATTGGGGAGCAGGTAATAACTCGCTACTCTGCGCGAGCCCCTGCCATAAATAGGTCTGCAATCGTGCCCCTCAAAGCAGCACCCGCGATGCGCCCGCGCCGCTCGCAATCCGTCAATCCAATGATGAGCCAGACAAGCGTGTCGTTCAGCGCTGAGGCACTGATGTCGATACGAAACACCCCGGCACGCTGGCCACGCAAAAAGAAAGCATCAATGGCTTCTTCATTGCGCTTCCAGTCTGCCGCCATTTCAGGATCCAGCTCTGAGTCGGCCTGCCAGTACTGGGTGATGAAGCTGACCAACTCCTTGTGCTTGAGGTGAGACTCAATCAGACGATCAAGCCCTTGCTTGGGCTCTCCTGCCTCAAGCTGTGCGTCTTCCAAGCCATCCGTCAAACGCCTTGAGCTATGCCGAAGCAGACGCAGTATGAGCTCTTCGCGCGTACGACAAAACCTGTAGAGCGTGGCGCGACTCACGCCTACAGCCGCGGCCAGATCCTGGTAGGTACCGCGAGGGTTTTGAACCATGGCAACAGCCAATGCCGCCAAGGCCTTGTCATCTTCGAGAGTCATCTGAGGAGTTATGAATTTCTTATGGGCTCCATTGTGCCTGCAAGACATAGCTGGAGACCACAAAGCACCAAATGACATTTTAAAATATCAAATGAGACTAAAATGTATCATTGACACGCTTTTTTGTGAATACCAAAGGGATGCGGCTTAGCGCCCAGCCTTTGCGCACGAAACTGTGCGGGCGCTATGGTGCGGCCGCACCACCTCTGTTCCAGTCCGTACCAATGTCGCGCTTCTTCATCAGTCGACCCAAGTTTGCCTGGGTCATTGCCATCTTTATCTGCCTCGCAGGCTTGCTGGCCATACCCAATCTCTCGGTTTCGCAGTTCCCCAATGTGGCCCCGCCTCAGATCTCCATCATGGCGTCGTACCCGGGAGCCTCGGCCCAGACCATTGCCGAGACGGTCACCAGCGTTATCGAGGAAGAACTGTCCGGTGCCAAGAACCTTCTGTACTTTGGTTCTTCAAGCTCCAGTGGCACGGCAGAGCTGACCGTTACCTTCAAGCCCGGTACCGATCCCAACCTCGCACAGGTCGATGTGCAAAACCGCCTGAAGAACGCCGAAGTCAGAATGCCTGCTGCCGTTCGGCAACTGGGTCTGCAAGTCGAGCAAGCCAACGCAGGCTTTCTGCTGATCTATGCGCTCACGTTCAAAGACAAAGACTCCACCAAGGACGTTGTTGAACTCGCCGACTACGCGACCCGCTATGTGAACAAGGAAATCCGTCGCCTGCCAGGCGTTGGCAAGGTGCAGTTCTTCAGCGCGGAACCTTCGATGCGAGTATGGGTCGATTCAACCAAATTGCTCGGATACGGCCTGTCCATCGCCGATGTGAGCGCCGCCATTCAGGCCCAAAACATCCAAGTGCCTGCTGGCAGCTTCGGCAGCCGCCCCAGTGCGACCGATCAGATGTTGACGGCAACGCTGACCATGCAAGGCACCAAGCGCAGCCCCGAGGAGTTTGGACACATTATTCTGCGCGCCAACGCCGACGGCTCCTCTGTTCGCCTGGCCGATGTTGCGCGCATGGAAAGCAATCTTCAGGATTTCAGCTTTGAGTCACGCCTGGATGGCAAACGCGCCGTAGCCGGTGCCGTGTTGCTGGCCCCGGGCGCCAATGCGATCGCCACAGCGTCGGCAGTGAAGCAAAAGCTGCAGGAATTGAGTGCCAATTTTCCGCAGGACGTCACTTTCGCGATTCCTTACGATACCTCGCTGTTCGTGGAAGTAGCGATCAAGAAAGTAGTTGCCACCTTGCTGGAAGCAATTGTTCTGGTGTTCCTGGTGATGTGGCTGTTTTTGCAAAATATTCGCTACACGCTCATACCGACGATTGTGGTGCCCGTGTGCTTGATGGGCACCTTTGCCGTGATGTATGGCTTGGGCTTCTCGGTCAACATGATGACCATGTTTGGCATGGTGCTGGCCATCGGCATTCTGGTGGATGACGCCATCGTGGTCGTCGAGAACGTGGAGCGCCTGATGGTTGAGGAAGGGCTCTCGCCGCGCGATGCGACGGTCAAGGCCATGCAGCAGGTGTCTGGCGCCATCGTGGGCATCACGCTGGTGCTTATCGCCGTATTCCTTCCCCTGGGCTTTATGTCCGGGTCGGTGGGGATCATTTATCAACAGTTCGCCCTGGCTTTGGCGGTATCCATTCTTTTTTCCGGATTCCTGGCACTGACACTCACCCCCGCCTTGTGCGCGACCTTGCTCAAGCCCATTCCCAAAGGCCACCACGAAGAAAAGCGTGGATTTTTCGGATGGTTCAATCGCTTCTTTGCTCGTCTGACCCAGCGATTTGATGCTTTGAACCAGAAAATGGTGCGCAAAACTGGACGCTATATGGCGGTATATGCCGCACTCGTTGCCATTCTGGCGGCCTCCTATCTGCAACTGCCTGAAGCCTTTGTACCCAACGAGGACCAGGGCTATGCCATTGTCGACGTGCAACTCCCTTCTAACGCGACGTACAGCCGTACCGAAGCTGTGGTGTCGGAGCTAGAGAGCTACCTGGCATCGCGAGATGCCGTGGAGCAGACCATCACCATCGTGGGATGGAGTTTTGCGGGCAGCGGAGAAAATGCGGCGATATCGTTTCCAACGCTCAAGGACTGGTCTCAACGCGGGCCGGATCAAGCCGTTGATGTCGAAACAGCTTTGCTGAACGAAACCCTGGGCTCACACAATGGCGCGCAGGTCATGGCAATCAACCCACCGCCCATCGAAGGCCTTGGCAACGCCGGAGGCTTTGCTCTGCGACTGCAAGACCGTGGCGGAGTGGGCCTTGCCACCTTGAGCGAGGCACGCGACAAGCTTCTGGCCCAGCTGAAAGAATCCCCATCCATTGCTTACGCCATGGTGGAAGGGCTGCCCAACTCGTCACAGCTCAACATCCAGATAGACCGCGACAAGGCCGAGGCGCAAGGCGTGCGCTTTGATGCCATCAGCAATGCGATCTCGACCTCCTACGGGTCGGCCATCGTCGGCGACTACGTCAACAAAGGCCGCTTGGAGCGCGTCGTGGTGCAATCGCAGCCCATGGACCGATCCAACCCTGATGACCTGCTTGCCATGCGTGTGCCCAATGCTTCAGGAGAACAAGTGCCGTTGAGTGCATTTGCCACGGTGCGCTGGGTAGATGGGCCATCCCAGATTTCTCGCTACAACGGTTATCTGTCCTTCAGCATCAGCGGCGACGTCAACCCTGGATACAGCAGCGGCCAAGCGATGGAAACCATAGAGGCAATCATCAAGGAGTTGCCGCGCGGCGTGGGATACGAATGGACCGGACTGTCCTACCAGCAACGCCAGGCAGGCGCACAGGCTCCCCTGCTGTTTGCGCTGGCCATTCTGACCGTGTTTCTGGTGCTGGTTGCGCTCTATGAAAGCTGGACTGTTCCAATTTCCGTGATGCTCATCGTGCCAATCGGTGCCCTGGGCTCTGTGGCGGCCATGCTGGCAGTCAACTTGCTGCCCTTGAGCTCCTCGATGGCGAACGATGTCTACTTCAAGGTGGGGTTGATTGCCATTGTCGGTCTGGCGGCGAAAAATGCCATTTTGATTGTGGAGTTTGCCAAAAACCTCAGAGAGTCAGGCGCAAGCTTGATAGAGGCCGCGACCGAAGCTGCAAAGCTTCGCTTCCGCCCGATTGTGATGACCTCTCTGGCCTTTATTCTGGGTGTTGTTCCACTGGTTCTGGCCTCAGGTGCTGGCGCTGCCAGCCAGCGCTCGCTAGGCACCGGCGTCATCGGGGGCATGCTGGCGGCCACGGTGGTCGGCGTGATCTTTGTGCCGGTTTTCTACGTCGCAGTCATTTCTCTTTGGGAGCGCAAAGTGCGCATAGCCAAGCCCAACAATGGGCAGGCCGATCAATAAGAAAGCCAATTAGGTACAGCAAGCCTGCCACTGCGCAGGCTTGCTCTTTTGGTAATGCCAGCTACTTCAGCGGGCCCGGACTTGGCACCGGATTGGCAGGCGCTGGTTCCGCACTCGGCACTTGCGACCCGGGCACCGGATGCTGCATCTCAACACCACTGCTCGCTGGCGCTGAGGACTGCATCTTGGGCTTTGGCGTCCTGTCATCGCACGCGCCCAAAGCTACGGCGACGGTGAGCAGTACAAGGATGGACAACGATTTCATGATGTTCTCCTTCGTGAAAACACTTCATGTTAGAGCGGGCAGACCCACAATTTCACCGGGCTGCTGCGGTATTCCTATCTGGTTTCGTTTTCATACACAGGCATGAGACCGCTGCCAGGGAAGGTGCAATTTCTCTATCGAGTTCCAGAACTCAATTGCATGAGTTGAAAATACCGTGACTCTTTGTGAGGGATACCAAAAGTTCCATATCAAGCGTAATCAAACTGCTACGTCGTGAGCAGTTGCATCACAAAATTCAGTCTTGCACCTCCCTCTCCTACACAGAGGACTTTCAGAACTGGGGGACTATGGATTCACAGCAAGTCATCCAGGCTTGCTGTTCACCCAACTGAAGGAGTAGTAGCTATGCAGCAACAAAACAACCCACAGAACCAAGTGAACCAGCAAGGCCAGAACCCTGCAAAACAGCCAGGTCAGCAGCACCAGCAGCAAAACCCAAACACCCAACAGCCCGGCCAGAAGCCGCAACCGGGCCAACAACCACAGCAGCAAAAGTAAGCGACCACCCAGTGTTTGATGCGGCTCACCCAACTGAACATCCGCTGTCACAGCGACAGTACCGCAGCTTGCATTGGCCACTCCAGATGGGGCAAGCCATCAAGAGTCCCAACTTTGAACAACAGCAGTGCAAGTGCAATAAGCGGCAATTAGGGGAAGAGATGAAGCCCCTGCCAAGCGCTCAAATGCATTGACTGATTGAGTCCCAGGAATTCGTTGATACGTCTCATATATGGCCCGCCTTGTGCGGGCCCTTTTTTGTGAAACGGTCACATTCAGCCATCTATTCAAAAAACTAAGGCATCTCGCGGAAAACTCAAACCATAGCCCTTCTACTCATTCATCAGACATCAGCCTGCAAGCAACCGTCGAATAGACAGCGAAGATATCCAGCTGAAACCAGAATGAGTTCTCCCGCTGATTACTTGGCAGGCGGAGCATTACGATCCGATACCCACTCCTGGAAAGCCGAGCCATCCCGCAAGACGCAGGTACGAAATTCGCCGCCCTGCCCCTTCTCGGTACGCAATTTTCCGCCTTGCTTGCTGCAATGATTCTCAGCCGGATTGCCCATGCTGAACGTGACGGACTGAGAACAGCCGTTGAGACTCAGCGCAGCAATCGCGACCCCTGCGGCTCCTAGTGCTTTTTTCATGCACTCAATGTATCAAAGCCACGCTCGCCACGGAGCAGGCTTTTTCTTTCTGGCGTACTTAGCTAGCACCTGAACTGAAGATCGCTTCAAGGCTTGGTCGCCAATGCCACCAGGTTTCTACCCCGACCTTTTGCCGCATACAAAGCCATGTCGACACGACGCAGCAGATCGACCGGTGTCTCGCCAAGATTCCAGGCACCTACACCCGATGACATGGTGACGCTCCCCACGCCAGGAAAGACTTGCGTGGCAATTGCGCTGCGGATGCGCTCTGCCAGTTGCTGCGCCGACGCTAGGCCAGCTCCGGGCAGAATAAGCAGGAATTCCTCACCGCCCCAGCGGACGACATGATCGGTTGCACGAACACTGAGGCGCAAAGCCTGTGCGACTTGTTGCAGTACATGGTCGCCTACTTCATGGCCATGTTGATCGTTCACCTGCTTAAACAAGTCAATGTCGCACATGATCACAGCATAGGAAGCGCCATGGCGCTCGGCGCTGGTCTGGCAGCCATCCAGCTCGTACTTTCCAGCACTGCGATTGAGCAGCCCGGTCAAACCGTCGCGATAAGCCTGCTCACGCAACTCTTGCTCGCGTTGTACCAAGTCGCTGATGTCCTTGGATATGCTCACGTAATGCGTGATTCGGTGCGTGGGATCCCGAAGGGCCGAGATGCTTTGAGCTGCATGGTAGAGGCCGCCGTCCTTGCGCCGATTAACAAAGGTTCGGCTGAAATTTTCTCCTTGCACCAGCGCGTCACGCAACTCGGCATAAAACTGAGGCGTATGCACACCTGAACGCAGTATCGCCGGCGTGTGACCCAAGACCTCGGATGCCGCATATCCGGTTTGGTGTTCGAAAGCACGATTCACAAACACCATCCGCCCGCTGCGGTCGGTAATCAGCACTGGAGCATTGGCAATGTTGAGCGCCTGGGCCATCAAATCCCGCTCTCTCTCAGCCATCACCTGATGGGTGACATCCTGCTGTACAGAAACAAAATGCGTGATCTCGTCGCCTTCATCACGTACCGCAGAAATATTCCACGAGACATGATAGGGAGTCCCACCTTTTCGGTAATTGACCGCACTGCCCTGAAAAAAGCGGCCATCAATGAGGCATTGCCTCAGACGCTCTATCACCTTGGCATCGGTATCCGGCCCTTGAAGGACTCGCGGTGAAAGCCCTAGCAGCTCCTCACGGCTGTAACCGGTCATGGAGCAAAACGCTGGGTTGCAATAGGTGATCACTGGGCCACCGCCCTGCATCTCTGCATTGGTAATCACTACGGCATTAAACGACTGTGCAACGGCAGCCTCCAGCAACTGCGCACTGGTGTCATCACGAACGGCTGAGCAATTAGGGAGACTCATCAGCGTATCTTCTCCATGTCCGGCGCGCACGTTGATCGAATGCCAAGGCGCAATGACACATTTTGATACCAACAGGTACATCTTCGGAAATAAATACAAAAATTTCCCCTGAACCCAATGAGCCACGCTTTTGCTTAGAGCAAGCTGTCTGTCACCAAGCCCGCCTCGGTGTGCTTTCTGATTGGCACAGCTGTGCTGTACACATATCGAATATGATGTGCCGACACATGTCTAGGATGTGTTCGCAAGCTTTTTCTGCTCCGAAGCCCTGCCAATCAAGAAAATCAATTGGATCGACCTGGGACAAGTTATGAGATGCCAACGTCAACAAGCATCGACTCGCACTACAGGCGAATTCCGGCGCCAAAGCCAAGGGCGTGGCTAAATCCAAGATCGCAAACTGGAGATCACTCAAGTGCTGAATATCTGCAAGCGCGAGAATAATAATGAAAAAGCACTACAGCAGTTATAGCTGTAGCGCTTGAATTCTTGGGCGGCGCTGTTGCATAAATCAGTATCAGGCCAGACACTTGCGATCCTCGCCATCTTTGCTTGGTTGGCGCAGGTGTAGCGATGGCAAGCGCCCCTGAAGCAGGGGTGTATTAAATTTAGCGTTTGCCGTGACTATGTCCACCATCTGGCCTATTTGATCCATGTGACCGATGACCGCCTTGATGCGGACGGTGCCCACCGTGTGCCCCATGCCCATGTGGCGGGCGATGAGCATGTGGGCGCTGAACATGGTGGGGTCGATGGACACGATAAGAAGGTGCGTAGTACACGTTGCCATACGACTGATAGATGTAAGGATCACTATAGCCGTAACCGGGGGTGGTCGCGTAACAGCCTGACAAAAGCAAAACGAGTGCAGAGACTCCTAGTAGTTTTTTCATGCTTGGAGTCTATGAGAGTCGGTGACTTACGGGTATTCAATATGTAAACCCGCTCAGGCCTGCTGCAGCGCCGTCCAACTGCTAGCAATAACGACCAGGAGCACAATCGCGGGAATCCCATCGACCATCACGATCCGGGCGTCGATCTGAGCCAGACCTGTCAGGTCTCGGGCCGCGATCGTTGTCATATCGATCACCACGGTCATGCTCATATCGGCCACCGTGATCGTGACCTCTGTATCCATCAGGCGGCGGCAAAATACAGCCCCCTAAAGTCATTGCAATTTCTGCAAGTGCAACTATCTTTTTTATAGCAAATCTTTCTAAGTGGTCGCTCTCAGTCTAGTCCTTATGTAGCAATTCCAGCTGTAAACCAACGTCCCTTTGACTCGCAAAAACAGGCTCTTTTTGTTTCCGGGGTTCCATAACTAGAACAATCGGCTTGCTGCTGCCCCTGGCCTATTGCTAGCTGCACAGCACAGACCCAAACAGAATAATTTGTTGTCCTAGCGCCTACCAAGCTCTCAACGCGCGATGCCATGGCCTGCCCTCTCGTCCATTCACCGGCACTCTGACCGCGTGTGTCAGACACCACCATGTGCTTTTAGATGCGCAATAGTTTTAGCCCTGAGATAAGCGAGAAATGATCCGAGCGGCTTGAGTGAAAAAAATCACTCTTCTCATGCGGCAAACAGTTGATTCACAACGACTTGGTCGCGCCCTGATTGCTTGGCTTTATACAGTTGCTTGTCGGCTGTGTTTACGACTTCACGGACATCTGCACCATACGCAAGTGCCGCAATGCCAACGCTCATGGTGATACGCTGCCCCTGCGGCAAAACATATCCCCCCTCGCTGACCTTTGCACGGATTCGTTGAGCTACTCGTTCGGCATCTTCAAGATTCGAATTAGTCAGCAGCAGAACAAACTCCTCGCCACCAAAGCGCGTTACCAGATCAGTGTTGCGCACACACTCCAGCATCGTGGCGGAAACGGCCTTAAGCACTAGGTCGCCATAAGCATGCCCCCACGTATCATTCACGCGCTTGAAATGATCAATATCGCCCACCAAAATCGAGACAGGTTGCAATCTACGATCGATAGCATGCTTTTCTGCAAGCTCCCAAAAAGCGCGTCTATTTAATAGGCCTGTGAGCACATCATGGTTACGTTCCTCCCTCAAAACAGCTATGCCATCTCGCATGGCGACGACGAGCAAAAGACCAGACAGAATCAAACTGAAAAGTAGTGAACCCAGCATCGTTGCCACCCAGTAGATGGAGGCGGTCATATCCTTGATCTCTGTGAAGCCCAGTATCAGCAACATAACCGGGCGCAGCATGGTGTAGATAGCAAATACGGCATATGACCAGTACAGCAGAGTCTCCAACCGATCTTTGTTTGAGTTCTTGAAAAAGATCGCTGGAAATGGCAAAAAATGGATGATGCCCAGCCCAATGTTCAGCCAGAGCGCTCTGACGGCAATGTTGTCCTGAACAACGCTATTTTGGTAAAGAATGGCCAGCACCACTAGCCCGACAGCAGCTGCATTTTTTGGGTAAGAGGGGACAAAAAATTTTTGCGCGATGCCCAAAGTGCAAAGCCAAGCCCCTATCAAGTAAAGAGGGCCAGTGAAAATGGCCCACTTGGACAGATCCGTCTTTGGAAGCACGCTCTGCCAGCCCATTGCAAATCCAGTCAGCACCAATCCGCATGCTGTCGATAGCAGAAAAAGCGAGCGACGCTGAAAAATCCAGCACAACCCTAGCAAGCAACCTATAGCAGCTATGCAAACAGGTGCTATCAACAAATAGAGCTGACTACTGCTAGGCATTCGGATTTTTTATCAGTGATGGCCTGCTGACGCCGATGGCAAAACACTCCAAGCGAATGCTTTTCGTGACAAAAAATGGAGACTGCTGGAAACGAACAGAAATTTCGTGAATATGTTAACCACCGTTGCAATGGAAAATTCATTTCCCTGAGATTTCTTCTGCCATTTGAAACATATGCTCTATCAGAAACACCAGAGATATAGGCACACAGCGCACGCCCCGATTTCATATTTCAGCTTTGCTGGTCGGCCAGAAACAGCACGGATGCTGTCTGCAGCGAACCAGGCCAACTCCTAGAACCGCCTGATCGCCAACACCCCCGCACCGCACCGCACCGCAGCTTTACTCATGCTGGAAGAGAGGCTGCAAGACCAGATTGATGGCTAGGCAACATCCGGCGCAACGCCCCAGACGACCGAATTCGGGTTCACAGAAGCACACACTGGACCACCGTCTCCCATTGTCCCGTGAACGCGGGCCTCAATCATCCCCCCAGAGTGCAGCACTGTCTCAACGACTTCCGGGGGAATAAACGCGAGCTTCAGCTTGGCACGACGCGTCCAGGGTGAGCCAGACTGACCAGCAAGGGTGCCAGAGTTGATGTAAACAAATCGCTCTGAGGGTGAGCCCTGCGCGAATTCGCCCAGGAAGTTGACTGAGCCCGTCGAAAGCGGCAGCCCTAGACGAAGTGAGAACTCGAATCGAAGTGGCTCATGCTGACCATTCAAAGGCTCGAGCAGATCCGATCTGCCCCGCTGTACTGCGAACCGAACTCCAGGCGGAGCATCTACTACCAGGATTCGAATTCGGACGGATTGTGCGGAGTTTGCTTGGCTCATGTGAACAACCAGTTGTCTAATGTCGAACTTCAGTGGCCGCCGAAGGCCCTTCGATGAAAAGAATGGAAGAAAGCGCCTCTCCGGGCAACGACACAAAGCGCCAAGAGTGGTGGTCGTCAAAGTCATCAATCTACAGCCATGCAGAAAAAGGATATCTTTAAACCAGAATCATGAGCTCGCTCTTCTTTCAAACTTGATGAATATTGCCATCGAACATGCTGGCATCCATGCCAATTCATGCAGACTCATCAAGTAAAACTCCGAGCGCCCCCGGACAGAAGTGCCGGACCCACACGAACTCAGTGCATTTCTGGACTGGCTTTTCAGGTTAGGGCTGTAAAGCAGAACTCTGGCACTCATGGCCGAATTTGTCGCTCTTGTTGGCTCCAGACGGGTCGAATTCTTGGATCTGCAGATGCCACTGATCGGCATGGAGGCCAAGGTCACGCTCGATAGGCGTTGTTGCATAAACACCGAGCCTGTGCTCTGTAGGCTCGGTGTATGAGCCAGCCCACACCCAAGAAACGTTATCGCACCACCAATTGGAAGCAGTACAACTCGTCCCTAAAGGCTCGTGGCTCCCTGACGATTTGGTTGGATAAGAAGATGTCTTGGTTTGCCGCAGCAAGCGGCAAACGCGGGCGTAGCCCGAAGTTCTCGGATGCTGCCATCCAGTTTTGCTTGACGCTCAAGAATCTGTTTGGCTTGGCCCTACGGCAGAGCACGGGACTGGTGCAGTCCGTGCTGCAATTGTCGGGGCTTGCTTGGCCTGCCCCTGACTTCAGTACTTTGTGCAGACGCCAATTAGGGCTGAACGTTCAGGTGCCGTACACACGCAGCCAAGGCGGGTTGCACCTGCTGGTGGATTCGACAGGAATCAAGTTCCTGGGCGAAGGCGAGTGGAAGTGCAAAAAGCATGGGCCTGAGCGTCGCCGCCAGTGGCGCAAGCTGCACATTGGCATTGATGCCCAGACATTGCAGATCAGGGCCATCTGCGTGACGTCCAACAATGTCAGCGATGCTGCGGTGTTGCCTGACTTGCTGCAGCAGTTACCGGAGGATGAAGCGCTTGAGAGCCTGACGGGCGATGGAGCGTATGACACACAGCCCGTGTATGAGGCGGTGATTCAGCGGGGTGCCGTCCCCATCATTCCTCCGAGAAAGAACGCCCGGATACGCAAAGGCGATGCGTTCGCGTGTCGCAATGCGGCGCTCGTTGCATGCAGACGTTTGGGTCGAAGGATATGGAGAGTGTGGAGTGGTTATCACCGGCAAAGCCTGGTGGAAACCAAGATGAACTGTATTAAACGACTGGGCGAAAGGGTCATGTCCAGAACCTTTGAACGCCAAGTGAATGAGCTGCATATCCGTGCAGCGATATTGGATCGATTTACAGAACTGGGCCGTCCTCAGACGGCAGCCGTGGCATAGCCACGGCTGGGGTTTGGGGTGGTTCGCCTCAAGTTGGAGTTATGCAACAGCGCCGCAAACGACCAAAGGCCGGCATTTGCCAGCAGGTGGCCCAGACGATCCCTGCCAGTACGCACCAATCGACCAGATTCCAGATGACGGGCTTCATGTGCTTTCCTTCCTAGAAATGAAAAAACCCACTCAGCGGTTGCTAGTGGGCTTGGGTTGAAAAGAAGTGAGGCCTGCCGGCATTCCATGAGGCATCATGGGTAGCTCAACTTATCGAAATGAAGCCTTATGCGCACTTCTGTCACTTTGATTGCAATCGCTTTTTCAGCGTTGGCCGCCCACTCTGCACTGGCGCAACCCGTGCATGCCACTTGTGAAAGCAAGCGAGCAGAGATCTCGCGCGACTTAGAGCATGCCAAGGCCAAGGGCCAGGTGAGCCGTGTACGTGGACTGGAGAAGGCTCTGCGCGAAAACGAGGCTCATTGCAGTGACGCAAAACTCGAGCAAGAGCATGCAGCACGAATTGCCGAGCAAGAGAAGAAAGTGGAGAGGCGGCAGCGTGATCTCGACGATGCGCGAGCCACAGGCAAGGCTAGCAAGATCGCAGACCGTGAAGCCAAGCTAGCCAAGGAAAAGACTGAGTTGGAAAAACTGCGTAGTTGAGCGCTCTGAGCTTGAGGCAAGCCGCCGGCATCTGCCGTTCTTGAGATATCGCCGCGGATGTCGGTTTTTGGCCGAAAGCATCGATAGGACGAGATCCAAAGTTGTTATTCAGCACGTGTTGTTGCTCAAACCTAGAGCCAGCGCCGCACCTGATGACGATAGGTCTCAAACGAAGCTCCAAATCGCGCCCGCAAGGCATCTTCCTCTGGTCGTATCTGGAAGCGCTGCAAATACGCCATGAATAGCGGCACGAGGAGCATTGCTGACATCTTTCCCAGCCACACTGCGAAGGCCAAGAGTAAAAATGCGAAGCCCAAATACATGGGGTTGCGTGTCAGACGATAAACCCCATGCACGACCAGCGCTGTCGAGGTCTCAGGATTGACTGGGTTGACCGTGGTTTTTGCGTGCCGAAATGCCAGAACGCCAGCAATGCAGAAGGCCCCGCCCACCGTAGCCAGCATGGTTGCCACCACCCATTCGCCTGGAATCTGGACTGTTAAGACACTGGGCAGAAACCACATTGCGGCGGCAAATAACGCGGAAAGCGCCACTGGGGGCACTCGCAAAAACAGCCAAGGAAAACTATTCCGCGATGGTGGTTGGGTAGGCATGTGAGGGCAAATACAGAATGTTGTGCCACACACCTTAAAGCTTGAAGTAACTTTAGTGTCAACGGGCCCAATGGCATGACTATTGCAGCCGCTCAATCAGCGCCCTCTGTACAACAACCGGCCCTTTCAATGCGCTTACCTAGGCGTCTCGCTTTTTTAGTTGAATCGACCAACTTTTTGTAGATAGTTCACAGCCTCCTATTTCCGTTCAAATAGGAGTCCATATGAACGCACAACGCTACCCAGAAGAATTCAGGATTGAGGCCGTCAAGCAAATCTTGGAACACGGCCACAGCGCAGCCGACGTCTCACGCCGTTTAGGCGTGAGCACGCATAGTCTGTATAAGTGGATTCGACTGCAGCAAATCCCCGCAGCTCAGCGGCAGGAGCAAGTCAGTCAAAGCGAAGAATTACGCCGTATCAAAGCAGAACTCAAAAGGGTCACCGAGGAGCGTGACATCCTAAAAAAAGCGGCGGCGTACTTCGCTCGCCAGTGCGACTGAAGTACGCCTTCATTGCCAAGCACCAGTTGATTTACAGCGTTGTGCGCATGTGCCGGGTGCTGCAATTGCACCCCAGTGGTTACTACGCTTGGAGGGTTCGGCCGCTCAGTCAACGTGCGGCCGATGACCAGCGTCTATTGGGCCTTCTAAAGCAGGCATGGCTAGAAAGCGGTGGCGTATATGGCTACCGCAAGTTGACATTGGACATGCGTGACTTAGGCGAGACCTGCAGCAGGCACCGGGTAGCAAGACTGCTGCACTGTGAGGGATTAAAGGCTCAGCGAGGCTACGGACGACGCCCTCGTGTGCGAGGAGGTGCTCCAGCAGTCGTGGCTCCCAACTTACTATCGCAGCAGTTCACCGTGCATGCTCCGAACAAAGTCTGGGTGACTGATATCACCTATATCAGCACTCATGAGGGGTGGCTGTACCTGGCAACGGTAATTGACCTGTTCTCACGCCAAGTTGTTGGCTGGGCAACAGGTAGCCGCATTGATACCCAGCTGCCCTTGGATGCATTGCATATGGCGCTCTGGCGTAGAAGACCATGCAATACCGTGACCGTGCACTCTGACCAAGGCTGCCAATTTACAAGCCATGAATGGCAGCGCTTCCTTGCTAGCCACAACCTGCAATCGAGTATGAGCAGGCGAGGAAACTGTCACGACAACGCAGTTGCTGAAAGTTTTTTTCAGTTGCTTAAGCGGGAGCGCATCCGCAGAAAAACCTATCCTACGAGGCAAGAGGCGCACAGCGATGTCTTCAGCTACATCGAAATGTTCTACAACCCCATTCGCAGACATTCGTCTGCTGATGGTCTGTCTCCAATAGAGTTTGAGAGACGTAATTCCGTGAGGCTGGCAGCTATCTAAAAAAATCTGGTCGATTCAATTTCTTCGCAGGTGTCGGCGTCTGGTCCTATGCACTTCGCCGCGCCGGCTGGCCAGATGATCGACCTGTTTGGACCGGTTCCTGCCCTTGCCAACCTTTCAGCCAGGCAGGCGAAGGAGCTGGGTTTGATGACAAGCGGCACCTATGGCCGCACTTCTTCCACCTTATTAGCCAGCTCCGCCCTCCAACTATCTTTGGAGAGCAGGTTGCGAGCCGCGACGCAGATCCTTGGATCGACCTTGTACAAGATGACCTGGAAGGCGTGGAATACCGGGTCGGGGCGGTCCCGTTTCCGTCTGCGAGCGTCGGTGCACCGCACATCCGTGACCGGCTCTACTGGATGGCCTACACCCACGGCGGCCTTGGCAGACAAGGGCGTGCGAACCTTCGAGGGCGGACTGCTGGAAGCAATGCGGAATCATGGGCCGGACTTGGCGGCGGCAGCATGCTTGACCGGCTGGGGCACACCGACCGCCAGCACTCCGGGAGGCTCACCGGAGCAAGCGATAAGGCGCAAGGAGAAGCATGCTTGCGGAGCGGTTGCGACCTGCCTAGCGCATCAGGTGCAGATGGCCACATGGGCGACTCCCAGCGCGCGGGACTGGCATTCAGCCAGCGCATCGCCAGAATTCCTTGCGGAGCGAGCGGAGCAGACGCGGGGCAAGCCATTGAGCGAGCAGGCATTCACCCTCCTGCCGGGCCCGGCCCGGTTAACGGCCACTGGTCAGCTGCTGACTGGCTCCTGTGCCGGGATCGAAAGTGGCGGCCAGTTGAACCCGGCACATTCCCGCTGGCTCATGGGGCTCCCGCCAGAGTGGGACGACTGCGCGCCTATGGCAATGCCATCAACGCGGAAGCCGCGCGCGTCTTCATCGAAGCAGCAATGAGCTGCATGCCCTGACCACAAACACCCCAGCCCGCCGCCGCGGGCTTTTCTCATTCTGGGAGCCCTCAATATGAACACTACGCCCTGCGTCCTCGATGCCTGCTGCGGCAGCCGAATGATGTGGTTCAACAAGCAAGACTCGCGTGCGGTGTTCGTGGATCAGCGCCGCGAAACACTGACCGTCACAGATCGAACCCACCGCGAAGACGGGACCCGCACTCTTGTTATTGAGCCAGACTTCCTGATGGATTTCCGCGCGCTGCCATTCCCGAATGAGTCTTTCTGGCATGTCGCATTCGACCCACCACACCTTGAACGAGCCGGCCCCAAAAGCTGGCTGGCAGCCAAGTACGGAAAGCTGGGTCAGGACTGGCGCGAAGACCTACGTGCTGGCTTCTCGGAATGCTTTCGGGTTTTGCGGCCACATGGAACGCTGGTATTTAAGTGGAATGAAACCCAGGTGAAAGTCAAAGAGGTTCTGGCGCTGACGCCGGAGAAGCCTCTCTATGGACAAGTCAGTGGTCGCTCTGGAATGACCCACTGGCTTGTGTTCATGAAAGCAGCTGCCAAGGAAGGAGCGCATCAGGAATGACTGAAGCAATAGAAGTGACAGTACGCGACAGGACTGAAAAAGGCTGGTGGGTTGATCAGTCCCATTGGTATCAGCAGAAGCTGTTTTCAAAGACTGGCGTTGCTGAGATCGTCAAACTCAAGGACGGCACCGTGACTCGTGGTCTTTTGCTGTACGGATACGACGGCTGGTTTGACTGCGGATACCGCCCCATTGAAGTCACCCAATGGCTGAAGCCTGTGCGTTGGTTTGAATCTCCGGATGACATGGCCGGCAAGGAAAAAGAGTACGCGACTTACCGATATGAGCGCCTGTACAGCAGGCCATCTGTCTTTCGGGGTGACCAGGCGCAGAAAGGCCAAACATGAGTCGCCGAGCCCGAGACCGAGGCGACAAGCGCGACAGATGGCGCGAACCAATCAACCACCCCGAGCCCCGCTGATGCGGGGTTCTTCTTTTGGAGACCTAGATGCTTGATGCAAAAGCTGTTGCCGGGATGCTCGGACTCAGCGAGCGGACCGTCTATGAACTCGCAAAATCCGGGCGTCTGAACTGCTACCGATTTGGTAGCTCAGTTCGCTTTGAAGAATCCGACATAGAGGAATACAAAAAATCATGCCGATCCGTTTCGACTCCCGCAACCAGCGTTGGCGCTTTGAGTTCGACCAGGTTATTGCGGGCCAGCGGCAGCGGGCTAGCCGCCTTCTTCCAAAAGGCTACACCAAAGCCGAAGCCCAAAAGTTCGACCTCGAAGAGACCAAGCGACTCCACTCAATTGCGACTGGTGTCAGCAAGCCCGAGCCACTGATTGAAGATGCGGTTCTGCTCTACCTGAAATACCACGCACCGGCGCTCAAGAGCTATGAGAACATCGTGCGCGAACTCAAGGCCTGCCACAGCGCCTATGCCGGCAAGCCATTCTCAGCTCTGCCGGCCATTGCCATCAGCTACCGGCCAGTCGGTGACGACAAGAAAATGATGTCTGCCGCGACGGTTCGCAATCGACTCTCCTACCTTCGGGCGGCGTGCCGGTATGCGTGGAAGCACCATGGCCTAGGAGACCGGAACCCCGCCGAGCGCATCAGCATGCCGAAGGTGCGCAACGAGCGCCATGTCTACCTTGGCCGGGCGGAGTTCCTGAAAATCTGCTCGAAGATCAGGCCGGGCAAGGAGAGGGCTGCCATCCGCATTGCGTTCTATAGCGGAATGCGGGCGGCCGAAGTTGGCCTGGCACAGGTGACATATGGGGGTGATGTTTTTGAGCTGAGCGGCCAGTACACCAAGAACGGGCAACCCCGTGCCGTACCGATTCACCCTCGCGTCACCCACATCGTGCGCAATCCGACTTTGTGGCCAGTTAAGCCAACGAAGTGGACGGTCAGGCTGGTGCCCGGGCTGCTGGATTTGGCCATGCCAGGCAGCACGACTTACGTCACAGTACGGCCAGCGAGATGATCAATGCAGGAGTTGACCTCTACACGGTCGGAGGAGTTCTTGGGCACAAGTCGGCAGTGAGCACGAAGCGCTACAGTCACTTAGCCACTAAGACTCTGCAAAGTGCTGTTGCGTTGGTTGGCAAAAAAGTCCGCACAACGGCCAAGAAAAAAGCAGCTTGAATTTCATTTTTGCTGCTTCTTTGATAGCAAAGAAAAAAGCCACTGTATTGCTACAGTGGCTTGTATTCTTTGGTGGGTCCTGCGAGATTCGAACTCGCGACCAACGGATTAAAAGTCCGCTGCTCTACCGACTGAGCTAAAGACCCTACCTTTGCCGAAAAGCAGTTGTTGCTTATTCTGCGGTATGACGTTATTGTAATAGGTTTTTCAGGCCTTCAAAGAAAGTTTTCGACTAATTTCGTCGATCACCCAACCTGCAGCACATTGACCGAAGGTTGCAGTGACCGCAACCACCGAGCCATAGCCATGGCAATTGAGGCTTCCATCGCCTTCGATGGCACATGAGGCGTCGGGCGAAGCCACTGCCTCGCGACTGAAAACACAGGTCACGCCCATGCGCTTGCCGTCCTTGGGAGCGCCGAACTGCTTGCGCAGACGATAACGCAGCTGCGCCAGCAAGGGGTCATGCGTGGTGGCGCTCAAATCGGCGATATCCACCAGATGCGCCAGACGTTTTCCGCCCGCAGCCCCTACCGAAATAAAGCACTGCTTGGTTTTGCGCGCATGCGCGGCCATGGCGGTCTTGGCTTTGACCTGATCACAGGCGTCCACCACGGCATCCGCATCCGCAGGCAGCAGCTGCAGCCAGTTGTCGGGGTCCACAAACTCGTCAATGCAATGCACCTGGCACGCCGGGTTGATCTGGGCGATGCGGTCACGCATGGCTTCGATCTTGGCCTGCCCCACCGTCTCGGTCAGTGCATGAATCTGGCGATTGATGTTGGACTCGGCCACATGATCCATATCAATGAGCGTAAGCCGGGCCACACCGCTGCGCGCCAATGCTTCGGCCGTCCAGGAACCCACGCCACCAATACCGACCACGACCACATGTGCTGCTCGGATGCGGGCTGCACCCTGCACGCCATACAGCCGCTCAAGCCCGCCAAAGCGGCGCTGCATATCCGCATCGTTAGGAGAAAAAACAGCGCCTGTTTCGGGCGCTGTTGCTGTGCTTTGAGACAGAATTTCCGACATCACTTCAGCGTAGCCAGCTTTGATTTGGCATTGGCCGCCGCCTCGGTGTTGGGATAGGACTTGATCAGACTCTCCAGCGTGGCGCGAGCTGCCTTGGTGTCCTTGAGTTCCACCTGACAGTTGGCAATGGACAGCGCAGCTTCCGGTGCACGGGCATGCAGGGGTGCATTGGTCAGCACGGAGCGGAAGTTCGCAATGGCGTTCTTGTAGTCACGCGTGGCGTACTGAGAGTTGCCCAGCCAGAAACGCACGGACGGCGTGTAACCGCTCTTGGGCCATTGGCGCAAGAAGGCTGCAAACGCCTGACCGGACTCAGGGAACTTGCCGGCACGGAACAGGCCCAGTGCATCGTCAAATTCCTTTTTTTCATTGGGGTCCGCAGCAAACTCCTGTCCGTCCACATTCACCATGGTCGGCTCGAACTGGCGCAGGCGGTCATCCATGCCCTTGGCCAAATCCTTTTGACCACGCTGTAGCTCCACCACGTCACGAAGCAGCTGCTCGTTTTGTCCACGCAGCTTTGCCTGGTCGGCCTTGAGCGCTTCGATCTGGGATTGCAACTCCAGCAGACTGCGGCGCGTTTGCGAGTTGTCCTCGCCCATGCGCTGCGAAGATTGCTGCAGGCTGTCAACGCGCTGGCGCAGTTCGATGATGGCGCGGCGCGCCTCGTCATCACCAAACAAGGCTGCTTGCGAGCTGACGGCATAGCCAGCCAAAAGGCTGGCTACCAGCAGCGGGCGCAGCGATACGGAACGGAGAGTCAACTGAGCCTGCATCATCATTAACGGTAGGAGATTTCAACGCGGCGGTTTTGGGCGTAAGCGTCTTCGCTATGGCCTTCTGAGGCAGGCTTTTCCTTGCCGTAGCTCACGGCTTCCATCTGGGAGTCATTGACACCCATCAGGCCCAGCGAACGGCGCACGGCTTCGGCGCGCTTTTGGCCCAGAGCCAGGTTGTATTCACGGCCACCGCGCTCGTCGGTATGGCCTTCCAGCTGTACCTTGGCATTGGGATTGCCCTTGATGAACTTGGCATGTGCTTCGATCTGAGGCTGTGCTTCGGCCTTGACGCTGTAGCTGTCAAAGTCAAAGTACACGATGCGGCTGACGCCTTGAGGGCCGGCCTTGGCAGCGGCGGAACCGGTCAGGTCCACGCCGGACACGCCGCTTTGGCTGCTGCCCGAAGTATTACCGCCGCCCTGGCTGGTCAGGGAGCCGTCGGTGACGGGCTTGTCATCGAGCTTCACGCCGGAGCTGCAACCGGCAACCAGAGCGGTCACGGCCAGAGCCAGGGAAAGACGTTTAATGGTAATCATGGAATTTCTCCGATAGGTCCTCACGGACTTTTTTACTGTTAGAGGAAAAAACAAACTGGCAATCACTGTTTCTGGAACGGGCCCCAATCGGGTTCCCGTATGTCCCCGCCCTTGCCTGCCAGACGCGCCTTGATCTTCCCATCGAGCGTGGTGGTCATGAGTGCTTCACGACCACCTTGAATGGTCGCATAGACGAGCAGGCGGCTGTTAGGCGCAAAACTCGGACTCTCGTCAGCCGTGGTCTCGGTGACAGAGTTGACCGTGCCGGTGGACAGGTCCATGACCTGCAGCTTGAAGCCGCCACCGATACGGGAGATATAAGCCAGCCATTTGCCATCGGGGCTGATGGCGGGCGAGATGTTGTAGTTGCCGTTGAAGGTCACGCGCTCGGCACCGCCGCCCGTGGCGGCCACTTTGTAGATCTGCGGCGCACCGCCACGATCGCTGACAAAGTAGATGGTGCGGCCGTCGCTGGAGAAGCAGGGCTCGGTGTCGATGCCGCTGCTTTGCATCAAACGACGCGGCTCGCCGCCTTGGGCGCTGATCAAGTACAGCTGCGAGCCGCCATCGCGGCTCAAGGTCACGGCCAAGCGACTGCCATCGGGCGACCAGGCCGGTGCGCTGTTGGAGCCGCGGAAATTGGCCACCAGACGGCGCTGGCCGCTGGCCACATCGTGCACATAGACCACGGGCTTGCGCGACTCGAACGACACATAGGCCAGCTGCGTGCCGTTGGGAGCCCAGGCCGGGGAGATGATGGGTTCGGGGCTGGACAGCGCCGACTGGGCGTTCTCACCATCCGCATCGGCAATCCACAGCCGGTAGTTGGCGCCGGCCTTGGTCACATAGGCGATGCGCGTAGAGAACACGCCTTTTTCGCCGGTGAGCTTTTCGTAGATGTAGTCGGCAATGCGGTGAGCCACCAGGCGCAGATCGCCGGTGGTCACGGCAAAGCCCTGGCCTCCCAGATCCTGGCCGCGCACCACGTCCCACAAGCGGAAACGCACGTCATAGCGGCCATCGGCCAAACGGGTCACGCTGCCCGAGGCCAGAGAATCCGCGCCTTTGGAGCGCCACAGAGTCACGTCGGGGCGCGAGGATTCATCCAGCGCCACGCCCGAAGCATCCACCGCGCGGAACAAGCCGCTGCGCTCAAGATCGGCCTGAATAATGGCCGAGATTTTCTGGGGCGACGCACCCTCTCCCTTGAACGGTGCAATGGCAATCGGCAACTGCGTCAGGCCAACGCCTGTCACTTCCACCCGAAACTGGGCCAGAGCGGGAATTGCTGAAGAAGAAGCTAAAGCGGCGAGCACGGTGCGGCGCGAAGCACCAAAACCTGCAGAAAAAGAGGAAAGGGATGGTAGTCGGTCAATAGTCATTGGCAGCCATCAAAATTTCCGGGCCATGCCCGGCACGAACACAAGCGCGAATGTTACACACACTGCATGCGTCATGATGTAAGAACGTGCTTAGTAGGGTGATCAAACGCAAGCCCGACGCACAAGGAAAAATGAGAGCATGCCAGAGTCTGATTACATACGCTAGCCACAGGTATGCATGGCAGAACTCATGGCCCGGGCCTGAAATCTGGCCTTTCATAGCCTCTAAAATCACGCGCTTATGCAAGCCACACCGCCCACACCGCCAAACGAGGCAGACACCGCACCGGCATCTGCCGGCACGCCTGCCGCAGCACCTGCGTCGGAGTCTGTTTCTGCCCTTCCCGTCGATGCACAGGCCGCAGCGGCGGCCGAGTTGCCACTGATGCAGCGCTTGAAGCGCCTGACGCCCTATTTTTCGGGCCAGCGCTGGGCCTGGGGGCTGGCAATCCTGGCCACCTTGATTGGCGCGGCCACTGAAGCGGCCCTGCCCGCCCTGCTAAAACCCTTGCTGGACAGCGGCTTCACCCAGGGCACGCTGGCCCTGTGGACGGTGCCGGTCTTTCTGATCGGCATCTTCGTCGTGCGCGGTCTGGCCCAGTTTGCCGGCCAGTATGCGCTGGCGCGCATCACCAACGACGGCATGCTGGGGCTGCGCAAAAGCCTATTCGAGCGGCTGCTGGCAGCGGACATGAGCCTGTTTTCGCGCCAGTCTGCCTCCTCGCTGTCCAACACCGTGGTGTATGAGGTGCAAACCGGCGCCCAGCAGCTGGTGCAGGCCATGATGAGCATCTCGCGCGACGGCTTCACCCTGATTGCCCTGCTGGGTTATCTGATCTATCTGAACTGGCAGCTCACGCTGATCGTGGCGTTCATGGTGCCTGGCGTGGCCTGGATCATGAAGGTGCTGTCCAAGCGTCTGTACCGCATCACCAAGTCCAGCCAGCAGTCGACAGATCAACTGGCCTATGTGGTGGAAGAGAATGTGCTGGCCCATCGCATGGTGCGCCTGCATGGCGCCCAAGCCGCCCAGCAGTCGCGCTTCAATGCCCTGAGCCGCCAGTTGCGCAACCTCAACACCAAGGCCACGATTGCCTCGGCCGCCATGACGCCGCTCACGCAGGTACTGGCTTCGGTGGCGCTGTCGGTCATTTTGTGCATTGCGCTGTGGCAAAGCCGCGATGCAGCGGCCGCCGCATCCAGCGTGCAGGATGTGACCGTGGGCAGTTTTGCTGCCTTCATCTCGGCCATGCTGATGCTGATTGCGCCGATTCGCCGCATGGCCGACGTTGCCAACCCGATTACCCGCGGCGTGGCGGCTCTGGAGCGCGGCCTGCATCTGCTGGAAGGCTCGGTCAACGAGCAAGGCGGCAGCTACCGGCCCAGCGCTCCCGTCACCGGCGCCATAGAGTACAAGGGCGTGAATGTGCAGTTCGGCGAGGACAAGGCCGCAGCGCTTTCCCACCTCAACCTCAAGGTCGGTGCCGGCGAAGTCGTGGCCCTGGTCGGGCCCTCGGGTGCGGGCAAGACCACGTTGGTCAATCTGCTGCCCCGCTTTCTATCGCCCACCAGCGGTCAGATCACGCTGGACGGCGTAAAGCTGCCCGACTGGGATCTGAACGCGCTGCGCCATCAGTTCGCCATGGTCAGCCAGGACGTGGTCATGCTCAACGACAGCGTGGCCGTGAACGTGGCACTGGGCGGCGATATTGAAGAGGCCCGCATCTGGTCGGCGCTGGAAGCGGCCAATCTGGGCGACTTTGTGCGCCGTTTGCCCCAGGGAATCCATACCAGCGTGGGCCATAACGCCAGCCAGCTTTCGGGCGGCCAACGCCAGCGCCTGGCCATTGCGCGGGCCCTGTACAAGAACGCGCCGATTCTGATTCTGGACGAAGCCACCTCGGCGCTGGACAACGAATCCGAGCGCCTGGTGCAGCAAGCCTTGACCCGCCTGATGCAGGGCCGCACCACGCTGGTGATTGCCCACCGCCTGTCCACCATCGAGCATGCCGACCGCGTGGTGGTGATGGAGCGCGGCCAGATTGCCGAGCAAGGCACGCATGCCGAGCTGATGGAGCTGGACGGCCTCTACGCCCGCCTGCATTCGCAGGTGCGCAGCACAACAGCCAAAGCTGCGCCTGCGCAAAAATAAGAGCATCTAGCGCACCAATCAAAAGGACTTCAGGACTGATAGGCCTTGAAGTCCTTTTTTCATCAGCGCCACCCGCTATCAAATCAACAGTCTGAAGCGCTTACCAGCTGCCTCTAGAGGGCTGGCTTTTGCGCTCGGTCCTCAGCGCCTGGCTCAGGTGATCGGCCATGTACTGGCGATCCACCAGCTTGGCAAAGTCCACGGCGGTAAAGCCGCGCTGGTTGCGCAAGCTTAAGTCTGCCCCCTCCTTGAGCAGCAGACTGACCACCACCTCGCTGCTGTACTGGGCAGCCAGCATCAGCGGCGTCGTGCCATTGGGCGAGGCGGCATCGATGTAAGCGCTTTCCTCGAGCAGCAGCTTGATGATATCCAGCGTCTGCGGCGTATCGGCCGAAGCCGCGTAGTGCAGCGGCGTCCAGCCTTCGCGATTCACATCGGCACCGCGCTGTATGAGCTGCCTGGCCAGGTCCAGATGACCTTTGATGCAAGCCATCATCAGCGCCGTCTCGTTTTGCCGGGAAGCCAGATTGACCTTGACGCCCGGCGATTTGAGCAGCACGTCGAACACCTTGAGCGCATCCTGGTGCAAGGCCGAAACCAGTCCGGGTCGGCCGCGCGAGTCCAGCGTATTCGGATCGAACCCCTTGAAGATCAGATTGATCATGACACTGGCGTTGTCGCTGACCAGCGCCCGCGAATAGTCATCGAAATCACCGGCCTGGACCCGAACCGCCACCAGGCCTGCCAGGGCAGCGCCCATCTGCCCCAGTCGCAACAGGGATTGGCGACGGCTCACACGGGTGGGGACAAACAGGCTCATGGGTTCTTCTCCAGGACTTACTGCGTCACGCCCTTGAACAGGCGATCGAAATTGGCGCTGGTGGCCTCGGCCACCTCTTCCACCGAAATACCGCGCACCTCGGCAATTTGCTTGGCCACAAACGGCACGTAAGACGGATTATTGATCTTGCCGCGATAAGGCACGGGCGCAAGATAAGGGCTGTCGGTCTCGATCAGCAGCCGGTCCAGCGGCACAAAGGCCGCCACATCGCGCAGATGCTGGGCGCTTTTGAAGGTGACTATGCCCGACAGAGAGATGTAGTAGCCCATGTCCAGCCCGGCACGCGCCACTTCGGCCGTCTCGGTAAAACAGTGAAAGACGCCGCCGGCCTGGGTGGCGCTATCGGCCTCGCCGCACTCGCGCAGTATGGCCAGGGTGTCGTCCGAGCTGCTGCGGGTGTGAATCACCAGCGGCTTCTGGGCAATCTGCCCGGCGCGGATATGGGTGCGAAAACGCTGGCGCTGCCATTCCAGATCGGCAATCGTGCGCCCGCCCTTGCGGTCTTCCATGCCGTAGTAATCCAGCCCCGTCTCGCCCACCGCCACCACGCGCGGCAAGGCGGCGCGCTGCACCAGATCGTCAACCGTGGGCTCGGTCATGTCTTCGGTATCGGGGTGCACGCCCACCGTGGCCCAGAAGTTGTCATAGTCCAGCGCCAGCTGGTGCACATCGCCAAACTCTTCCATGGTGGTGCAGATGCACAGGGCGCGCGTGACGCGGGCCTGCTCCATGGCGGCGCGGATCTGGGCCAGATTGCCGTGCAGCTCGGGAAAGTTCAGATGGCAGTGCGAATCGGTAAACATGAAAAAAACCTGTCAAAAACAACCATGCCGACCCTCCGATCTAACGCCCTGGCAAGAGCGAAATCAGCAGGTCGGCATGCAAGGCGAAAACTCGGCCAACAAGCCTGGCTCAAATGGTTTGCGTGGGCTTTTCCGAACTCAGTGCCGTGCCCAGAATGCCTTCGATCTTGGCCCTGAGCTCGGCAGACTTGGCATCCTTGGGAAATTGCAGCCCCACGCCCTGCGTGCGGTTGCCGGGCGCGCGCTCCGGCGTCACCCAGGCCACGCGGCCCGCAATCGGGTAGCGCTGAGGATCTTCGGGCAGCGTCAGCAGCACATAGACATCATCGCCCAAACGGTAATCACGCTGAGTGGGCACGAAAATCCCCCCCTCGGCGAACAACGGAATATAGGCGGCGTACAGCGCAGCCTTTTCCTTGATCGCCAGTTGCATCACGCTGGGCCGGGGAGTGGAAGGAGCATTCATAGGTGCTGAAATTTCATCCGACAGGGCGGCCCAAGGCTCGCCCTCTCAACATTTTTTCAAAGCCTGTAGGTTAACAGCCTACAAGGCTCATGGTCAAAATCCCGGCAAATCACCTGTCGCCGGGGCCTCGCCCGGACCCAGTACCGCGCACCCTGCCGGCATTGCCTGACAGCAGCACACTGCGCGCCCTGGCAGCCAGCGACTCCATCATCAGCCCGCTGTTGAAGGGATGATCGGCCGTGCGGGCCGCCGCCACCAGCTCACGCGACCAGTCCGACAGCAAGGCCATGGACAGGGGCTTGGACGGCAGATCCGCCGGCGAGAAGTAGCGCGGCGCACCGCCACCGGTCAAGGCCATCAGGTCATGGCAAATCTTTTGCAGGGCGCTGACCGCATCGACCGGGGAGAACACCGACAGCGCGGCCACATCGCCCTTGGCCAGCTGGCGCGGCAGCTGCGACCAGGCCGCAGCGCCCTTGCCCTCCTTGGCCAGTGCCAGCGCATCGCCGGGGCGGCCGCCGGCGGCCTGCAAGGCAGCGTCTGCCTCGGCTGCATCCACCCCCTGGCCTAGCAGCCAGGTGCTGGCCGATTGCGCATCCGGCCAGGTCATGGTGTGACCCAGACAGCGGCTGCGTATGGTGGGCAGCAGCTGATGGGCCGCCTCGCTGGCCAGCACAAAGCGTGCATCGCCAGGCGGCTCTTCCAGCGTCTTGAGCAAGGCATTGGCCGTGATGGCATTCATCTGCTCGGCCGGATAGATCAACAGCGCCTTGCCACGGCCGCGTGCGCTGGTGCGCTGGCAGAACTCCACGGCATCGCGCATGGCTTCCACGCGGATTTCCTTGCTGGGCTTGCGTTTCTTGTCGTCGATATCGGCCTGGGCCTTCTCGGGCAAAGGCCAGCCCAGCGCCAGCATCTGCACCTCGGGCATGAGCACGCACAGGTCGGCATGGGCGCGCACATCGATGGCGTGGCAACTCGCGCATTGGCCGCAAGCACCCTCGGCGCCAGGCCGCTCGCACAGCCAGGCCCGCACCAGGGACAGACCCAGGGCGTACTGCCCCAGACCGGACGGCCCTTGCAGCAGCCAGGCATGGCCGCGCTGGGCCAGCAGTTGCCGACGCTGGGCGGTAATCCAGGGTGCAGATGTTTCTACCGGCTGCACGCTTTGCACCTCGCTCATGCCGCACCTTCGGACAAAGGCTTGTTGGCCACCATGATGGCCAGCCAGCCCCGGCGCACCACGGCCTGGGTGACCTGCTGCCAGACCGCATGGCGGCTGGTATTGGCATCGATGCGGGCAAAACGCTGAGGAGCGGCCTTGGCGCGGTCCGCATAGCCCTGGGCCACGCGGGCAAAAAATTCGCCGGGCTGGGCTTCGAAACGATCGGGTACGCGGGCCGTGACCAGACGCTCGGCAGCCACTTCGGCCGGCAGGTCAAACCAGATGGTCATATCGGGTTCGCGCAGAAAATTCTCAGCCAAATCGGCCTGTAGCGAAGTACCGGTCTGCGCCATACGCTCCAAAATCAATAGCTTATTCCAGTCAAAGCCCCGGCCTGCACCCTGGTAGGCAAAGGTGGCGTCGGTAAAGCGGTCACTGATCACTACCTCGCCGCGCGCCAGAGCGGGCTCGATCACCTGCACCAGATGATCGCGTCTGGCGGCAAAGGCAATCAGCGCCTCGGTCAAAGGGTCCATGGCGTCGTGCAGCATCAGGGTGCGCAGCTTCTCGGCCAGGGGCGTGCCGCCGGGCTCGCGCGTCAGCGTCACCACCCGGCCCTGGTCTCTGAAGGCCTGGGCCAGGCCTTCGATATGCGAAGACTTGCCGGCACCGTCAATGCCTTCAAAACTGATAAACAAGCCTTTGGGGGAAGCGGTAGTCACGGGGGGATCTTTCCTTCAAAAGCACCGACAGCGCTGTGAGGCCGTGGTGCTTTTTCTGATTCTTCAAAACGGGTGAGGCAGCAAGGCCGCTCACCACAATGCTTACTGGCCGCGCTGATAGCGGTTGACGGCTCTATTGTGCTCGTCCAGCGAGGCACTGAAATGGCTGGTGCCGTCGCCCTTGGCCACGAAATACAGGGCCCGGGTCTGCTCGGGCTGCACCGCCGCCATCAGCGCGGCCTTGCCGGGCATGGAGATGGGGGTGATGGGCAGGCCGGGACGGGTATAGGTATTCCAGGGCGTGTCGGTCTGCAGATCGCGCTTGCGCAGATTGCCGTCAAACGCGGCGCCCAGACCATAGATCACGGTAGGGTCGGTCTGCAGCAGCATGCCTATGCGCAAACGATTGCTGAAGACGCCGGCAATCTGGGCCCGGTCCGAGGCACGGCCGGTTTCCTTTTCCACAATGCTGGCCAGGATCAAAGCCTCGTCTGGCGATTTGAGCGGAGTGTTGGCCGCACGCAGGGCCCAGGCATCGGCCAGACGCCGATCCATGGCATGCAGGGCACGACGCAGCACGGCGATATCGGAGCTGCCCTTGGAGAAGGTATAGGTATCCGGGAAGAAGCGACCCTCGGGTGCCACGCCTTCACGGCCCAGCAATTTCATCAGCTCCTCATCCGAGAGCTGGCTGCTGTCCTGCTTCAAGGTGGCTTCACGCTGCAGCGCCTGGCGCACCTGGCGCCAGTTCCAGCCTTCCACCAGCGTCACCGCACTCTGGCTGGCCTCGCCGCGCGCCAGCTTTTGCAGCAGCACATAAGGTGTCAGCCCCTGCTCGAGTTCATAGTTGCCGGCCTTGATGGCCCGGTCCTGGCCCGAGAGGCGAAACCAGAGATACAGCAGCTGCGGGTTGACCTGCACGCCGGCATCGGCCACCCGCTGCGCCACGGCGCGCGGACGCGTGCCGGGCTCGATCTCCAGCTCCAGCGTCTTGGCCGTCATGGTCATGGGCTGATACAGCCACCACCATGCGGCACCGCCGGCCAACACGGCCAGCAGCAGCAAAACCATCAGTGCACGAAAAACAGCACGCACAACCTTGATCCATTCATGAGTTAGGAGCGCCGATCATAATTCAGCCATGACCCTGCCATCGACGCCGTCCCTGAACGGCATTACCGCCATTTCCCATCTGGGTGTCATCCGCGCCGTAGGCGAAGACGCAGCCAGTTTCCTGCACGGCCAGCTGACCAACGACTTTGCCCTGCTGGATATGCAGCACGCGCGCCTGGCCGCTTTTTGCACCGCCAAGGGCCGCATGCTGGCCAGTTTTGTGGGCTTCAAGCGCAGCCAGGAAGAAATCCTGCTGGTTTGCGACCGCAGCCTGCTGGCGCCCACGCTCAAGCGCCTGTCCATGTTTGTGCTGCGCGCCAAATGCAAGCTCAGCGATGCCACGGGCGAATTCTCGCTCTACGGCCTCTCGGGCACGGCCGCCGAGGCCCTCCTGCCCAGCGCCCGCCCCTGGGATCGCAAGGACGCAGGCCCGGCCTCGGTGATCGCTTTGTACCCCGCAGCCGGCCAGGCCCGCGCACTGTGGCTGGCCCCTGCAGGCACGCCAGCCCCCGAAGGCGAGACGCTGGCCGAGGGCCTGTGGCTGTGGGGCACGGTGCAAAGCGCCGTGGCCACGCTCTCGGCCCCGGTGGTCGACGCCTTTGTGCCCCAGATGCTCAATTACGAGTCGGTAGGCGGCGTGAACTTCAAGAAAGGCTGCTACCCCGGCCAGGAAATCGTGGCCCGCAGCCAGTTTCGCGGCACGCTCAAGCGCCGCGCCTACCTGGTCCATGCCGATACCGCACTGAGCGTGGGCCAGGAGGTTTTCTCGCCCGAAGATCTGGAGCAAGCCACGGGCACCGTGGTCCAGGCAGCAGCCTCCCCTCTGGGCGGCTGGGATGCGATTGTCTCCATGCAGATTGCCTCGGCCTCGCGCCAGGACCTGTTTGCCCACGCGGCCCTCAACGAAGGCCATGCGGCCGATGCCACGGCTGGCGCTGCGCTGCAAGTTCTGCCTCTGCCCTACGAGCTGCTGGCGGATATCTAAAACCGCCCTCTCATCCGCCCCGGTTTGGCATGGCGCTCCTTAGGGAGCGTTTTGCTTTGCAGAGGACGGCTTTGGGCTTTGTACACTGCGGCCATGCCAGTCCCCCGGATTTTTGTTAGCTCCTCCAAGCCTTGGCTGCTGCTGGCCTGGCTGCTGATATTTTTGCTGGCCTCCGGCTTTCAGTGGTGGCAGGAGCGTACGGAGCAGCAACGCCAGCAGTTGCAGCTGACCGAAGCCGTGCAGCGCCAGATGCTGGAAAAAATCGCTCAGCACAAGGCTCACCTGACGGCGCTCGCCACGCTTGCAGCGCTCAAGGACGCCAGTGGCCAGCCGGCGGCCATGCGGCAGGTGGCACGCTCCATAGCGCTGATGTACCCGCGCATAGAGCAGATTGAGCTGGTGACTCCCCCCCATACGGCAAGCGGTGATGCGCTGGATCAATCTTCGGGCGATTGCCGCAGCCCGGCAGCGGCCCGCACCGTGGCGCCGCTGCGTCCCGGAGAAAGCGACAGCCTGCCGGACAGTGCGCATCGCGGGCGCTATCTGCTACTCAAAAAGATAGCAGAACCCGCAGGCTGGTTGTGCATGCGCATTGATTCCGCCCATTTGCTAGAGGCCGACACCCTGCCGCCCCATACCGGCTTGCGCATCGACCTCGACGGACAGCCTTTGCTGCAACCCCAAGGTCAGACCGCCGACCCCAACACTTACCAGCCCATAGGCCGATTTACCTTGCAAGGCTATGGCCAGCCCCTGCAGGTGCAGCTGCTGACCCAGGCCCAGCCTCTGCTGGGCTGGCCGCGCCTGCTGCTAAGCGCCGCACTCAGCCTACTGCTGGTATGGCTAGCCGCCCTGGTCTGGAAAAGCCGCCAGCAGGCGCGCCGTCACCAGCAGCGCGCCCAGTTGCTGGCCAATGAGGCACAGCTGGCCCACGCCTCCCGCGTCAACGGCATGGGCGAGATGGCTTCAGGCATTGCCCATGAGCTGGCCCAGCCCGTGACCGCTCTGCTCAGCCAGAGCCAGGCCGCGCTGCGCGCCCAGGAGCTGGGCAAGAGCGAGCTGCTGACCAGCGCCCTGCAGGCCAATGTGCGCGAGGCCCGCCGCGCCGGAGCCATTCTGGACCGCATGCGCAGCTACATCAGCAACACGCCCAGTCAGGCCCAGCGCCTGGATCTGGCCCAGGCTGTGGCCCAGACTCTTTTGCTGCTGGAAGGCCCGGCCAAAGAGGCCGGTGTCCAGCTGCTATGGGAGCCGGCGCCGGCAGATTGCAGCGTTTGGGCCGACCCCGTGGCACTGGAGCAGGTGCTGCACAATCTGGTGCGCAATGCGCTGGAAGCGCTGTCGCAGAGCTCGGTGGCTGAGCCGGCCATACAGATAGCGCAGCAAGCCGACGGCCGACAAGCCAGTCTCACGGTGCGGGACAACGGCCCCGGCATAGACGCCGCCACGGCCCAGCGCATTTTCGACCCTTTCTTCACCACCAAGAGCGGCGGCATGGGCCTGGGCCTGCCGCTGTGCGCCACGCTGATGGAACGCATGGGCGGCCAGCTGCAATATCTGCCGCCCGCCAGCGCCAGCCCAAGCACCGCCTGGCCAGGTGCCTGCTTTGTGCTGACCCTGCCCCTGGCGACCACGGGCGCCGCCCCGGAAAACCCCATCCCATGATTTACCTGATAGACGACGACGCCTCGGTGCGCGAGGCCTTGCATCTGCTGCTACAGACCTATGACCTGAGCGTGAGCTGCTTTGCCTCTCCTGCCGAATGCCTGGCCCATCTGGACCGCAGCCAGCCCGGCGTGCTGATCATGGATTTGCGCATGCCGCTGATGTCCGGCCTGCAGCTGTATGAGCAGCTGCGTGCGCAAGGCGTGGACTGGCCGGCCATCGTCATCACCGGCCATGGCGATCTGCACTCCTGCCGCCGGGCCTTCAAGGCCGGCGTCACCGACTTTCTGACCAAACCCATAGAGGAGCAGACCCTGCTGGAGGCCATCAGGACTGCCCAGGCCACGCTAGCCCGGCAGGCCGAGCGCAACGAGGCCCGCCACCATCTGCAGGTGCTGACCGAGCGCGAACGCGAGGTGCTGGAGCTGATCACCAAGGGCCTGGGCAGCAAGGAGATCGCGGCCGCGCTGGATATCTCCGTGCGCACCGTGGACACCCACCGTGCCAAGCTGGCCGAAAAGCTGGGCACGGGCTCCGTGGCCGAGCAGACCCGGCTGCTGCTGTCTGCCGCTGCCCGCAGCTGAGGCCCACCCTCGGTAAAACTACCGAGAGCCGTCCGTTGGCTTGCGAATAGGCGCCAAGCGCCCGTGTTCCTACAGTTCAGTCATTGCTTTCACCCCCTGGAGCCCTGACATGAATCGCCTGAGCACTTTTGCCCTCCTCGCCCTGAGCACCCTGGCCTGCGGCGCCGCCTCTGCCGCTACGGTCAGCACCCGCTCGATTGCCTCGGCAACCGCCGCCCAACTGGCCCAGCAAACCGTTGCCGCCTGCAGCGCCGACGGCCATAACGTGACCGCTGCCGTGGTGGACCGCGCCGGCGTGCTGCTGGCACTGTCCCGCGCCGATGGCGCCGGCGCCCACACGCCCAAAGCCGCCACCGCCAAGGCTTTCACCTCGGCATCGTCGCGCAACCCGACCAGCGGCATGGCCAAGACGATTCAATCCAACCCCGATGCCGCCGGTCTGGCGCAAATCCCCGGCTTTCTGGTGCTGGCCGGCGGCGTGCCCATCAAGGCGGGCAATGAGGTCATTGGCGCCATCGGCGTGGCCGGTGCGCCCGGCGGCCACCTGGACGAGGCCTGCGCACAAAAAGCCCTGGCGGCCTTGAAAGATCAGCTGCAATAAGCCGCTGCGGCCCGTCTGCCCCATAAGCCAAGGCTCCAGGCCTTGGCTTTTTTGCGTGAAGTCCCCCTTCCAACTGGCTAGAATCACGGCTTTCCTGCGGGAGAGCGAGGCAGGCGCCAAACATGGCCCCATGCCTCCGCCGAAGGCGCAAACTCCCATAATCGCTCAGGCACCCCGTACCGCAGGACAGGACAGTGCAGCCGATAGATCGGCCGCACGAATTCGCCAACTGGAGAGCAGCCCGCAGCCCTTTGCTGCAGGCTCACCGAAGGGGCAAGTGCACGGCCAGGCTGGCGCACGCAACTCTCAGGTACAAAGGACAGCGGGAGAGGCACGCCTGACATTTCGCTATGGCGAATGACTGGCTTAACCCAATCAGGGCTGTCATGCTTCCCTCCGTTTCCTTGCTGGACTCCTTCCAGGCCAGCAATATCACCGTCATGCTGGTGATCTATCTGGTGGCCATCGCGGCCGAAGCCATGTCCGGCGCACTGGCTGCGGGCCGGCGCAATATGGACATTTTTGGCGTGGTCGTCATCGCCTTTGTCACCGCCCTGGGTGGCGGCACCATACGCGACATGGTGCTGGGCCACTACCCCATAGGCTGGACGCAACACCCCGAATATGTGTATCTGGTCATCAGCTTCGGCCTGCTGACCACGCTCATCGCCCGACATATGCACCGCTTGAAGCAGGTGTTTTTGCTGCTGGACGCCATGGGTTTGATCGCTTTCTCGCTGATTGGCTCCAACACCGCGCTGGAGTTGGGCTACCCCACCATCGTCGTCATCATGGCCGGCATGATCACCGGTATCAGCGGCGGCATTTTGCGCGACGTGCTCTGCAACCAGGTGCCCGTGGTCTTCCGCCGCGAGCTGTATGCCAGCGTCTCCCTGGCCGTGTGCCTGATGTTCCTGGGTCTGCGCGCTCTGGATGTCAGCCCCAATATCAGCACCATCGTGTGCTTTGCCGGTGGCCTGGCGTTTCGCCTGGCCGCCATACGCTTCAAATGGCGTCTGCCGGTGTTCTCCTATCAGCAGCGCTGGGAATAAGAGAGTCAAGACCCTGCAATGTCTGTCGAGAGCCTACCCCTGCCCCCATCTGAAAAACCCGGTGAGAGTCTGGAGCCGCCCCTCAATGGGGAATCCATCACATGGCTTGCCGATGGCACGCCCTATAGCCCCCGCTTCGGTGACCGGTACCGCAGCGAACTGGGCGGTCTGGATCAGGCTCGTCAGGGTTTCCTGGGCGGCTGCGGTCTTCCCGAGGCCTGGGCCCACGCCTCGCAATGGCGAATCCTGGAGATTGGCTTTGGCTTTGGACTGAATTTTCTCGTCACCTGGGCTGCCTGGAAGGCAGACCCCCTGCGCCCGCGCGTGCTGCACTTTGCCTCGATCGAGGCCTATCCCGTGTCTGCCGACGATCTGTTGCGCGGCCTGCCTGATGACCCGCAGCTGCAGCTCTTGGCCGAGCAGTTGCAGGCCCAGTGGTGGGGCTTGCTGCCCGGCGTGCACCGGCTGTCTTTTGACAACGGACAGGTGCTGCTCACCCTTTATGTGGGAGATGCCCAGACCGTGTTGCGCAAGCAGCAGCTGACGGTGGACAGCGTCTACCTTGATGGTTTTTCTCCCAAACTCAATCCCGAGCTGTGGAGCCCCGAAGCCATGAAGAACGTGGCACGCCACTGCCGGCGTGGCACCGCTGTGGCAAGCTGGTGCATTGCAGGCAGCGTGCGCGAAGGTCTCGCCCAGCAGGGGTTTGAGGTACGCAAGGTTCCCGGCATTCCGCCCAAGCGCCACAACCTGCGCGCGGTTTACAACCCGCGCTGGGAGCCTCGCCATAAAGACGATGGGCTGCCGCCGCCGGTGACAGCGCCCGAACGCTGCCTGGTCATAGGTGCCGGTCTGGCCGGTGCTGCTGCCGCCGCCAGTCTCGCAAGACGCGGCTGGCAGGTCAGCGTGCTGGATGCCGCCGATGCGCCCGCCGCCGGCGCCTCGGGCCTGCCCTCAGGCCTGTTTTGCCCTCATGTATCGCCAGATGACAGTGTTTTATCGCGCTTATCCAGAAGCGGCGTGCGCACCACGCTACAGATATTGCAGCAGCTAAGCATCGCACAGCTGCTCGATCAAGGCAAAGACTGGGAGCATAGCGGCGTGCTGGAGCACGATCTGCATGAGCCCGTGAACCTGCCCCCACAGTGGCTGGATGCCGCGACGCCGCAGTCGCATGCCGGTCTGCAATGGAGCTGCCCGGCCACGCCCGAGCAACTGGCGGCCGCCCATCTGCCCGCCGCCAGCCATGCCCTATGGCATGAGCAGGCGGGCTGGGTCAGACCCGCGCAACTGGTCAAGGCCTTGCTGGGAACAGCGGGCATTCGCTGGCAAGGCAATGCGCCGGTCGCCAGGCTCGCACAGACCGACGATGCACTCTGGACGGCCATGGACGCCGAGGGCAAGACGCTGGCCCAGGCCGAGATGGTGGTGGTGGCCCTGGGGCCCGCCAGCACGGCCTTGCTGCAAGCCAGCGGTCTGCAGGCCGGGGCCTGGGAGATAGCGCCGATTCGCGGCCAGGTCAGCATGGCCGCTCACACGGCGCAAACGCGGGCAGCCATGCCGCCCTTCCCGGTCAACGGCCACGGCAATCTCGTGCCGGATTTTCCGAACGCCCAGGGCCAGCGGCAATGGATCATGGGCTCCACCTTCGAGCGCGACGTCACCGCGTTGCCGCCCACCCAGGCCGAGCAGCGGGACGCCCATGCCAGCAACGGCGAAAAGCTGGCCGCCTTGCTGCCCGAATGCCGCCAGGCGTTGGATGACTTCTTTGCTGCCAAGACCCAGCCTCCCACCTGGGCCCGCGTACGCTGCGCCGCCTACGACCGTATTCCCGTGGTCGGACCCGTAGAACTTAAGAGCAACGGGCTGTGGCTGCTGACGGGCATGGGCTCGCGCGGGCTTACGCTGTCCATGCTCGCAGGCGAGCTGCTGGCCGCCCGCGTACACGGGGAGCCGCTGCCACTGGACGCCAAGCTGGCGCTGGCCCTGCATTCGCAGCGCATGTCGGCGCGGGCGACGAAAACATAAAACAGATAGCAAAAAGCGCTTGACTGGCAAGCGCTTTTTGCTGTTTTTACTGAGATTACTCGCTGCGCGGAAGCTCGGTGCCGATCAGGGTCTGATCGGGCGCAATGCGCGTGGCTAGCACCTTGTCCAGTGCCTTGCCATCCATGTCCATGACTTCAAAGCGCCAGTTCTCCCACTCCACGCTGTCGGCCTCGCTAGGCAGACGGCCCAGCAGCAGCATGAACATACCGCTCAGGGTGTGATAGCGACCGCGCTCTTCCTCGGGCACGGCCACAAGGTTCAGATGGTCCTTGAGTTCGGGCACGGGAATATGGCCGTCCAGCAGCCAGCTGCCGTCGTCGCGCTGCACCGCCCAGCTTGAGGCCAGATCGCGCGGCTGGAACTCGCCGGTAATGGCTTCGATCAAGTCTTGCAAGGTCACAATACCTTGAACCTCGCCGTACTCGTCGATGACAAAAGCCATTTGCACATCCGAGGTGCGGAAGTTGTCCAGCAACTCCATGCCGGTAATGGTTTCGGGCACATACAGAGCGGCTTGCAAAGGCTGGTCGCGCAGTTCACGCTGGCCTTTTTCACGCACCGTCTGCGCCAGCCATTGGCGGGCATTGAGCACACCCAGAACATTGTTCATGTCGCCACGGATGACGGGGTAGCGCGCATGGTCGGCCTCTTCCACCCGGGCCAGGCTGGCTTCGAAGCTGTCGTCAATATCCAGGCAAATCACATCACCGCGCGGCACCATCAGCGAGCCGATCTGGCGGTCATCGAGACGGAACACATTGCGCACCATGGTGTGCTCGTGCGATTCGATCACACCGGCCGTGCGGCCTTCCACCAGCATGGCGTGGATTTCTTCTTCGGTCACGGCGCTGCCGTTGTTTTCCTTGACACCCAGCAGCTTGAGCAGGCCGCGCGTGGAGGCCGACAGCAGCCAGACAAAGGGTTTGGTCGCCAGCGCCAGAAAGTTGATGGGGCGCGACATCAGACGCGCCAGCGCCTCGGGATGGGTCTGACCCAGGCGTTTGGGCACCAGCTCGCCCACCACGATGGAGAAGTAGGTGATCATCACCACCACCAGACCGGTAGATAGGTAGTCGGCGTATTTCTGGGCCATGCCCGTGGTGATCAGCCAGTTCTCCAGCGGCCCGGCCAGCGCGGCCTCGCCGACGATACCGTTGAGCACACCGATCGAGGTGATGCCGATCTGGATGGTGGACAGAAAGCGGGTGGGATCCTCTCCCAATTTGATAGCAGCTGCTGCGCCGCTGTCGCCCTCATCCACCATTTTTTGCATGCGGGCCTTGCGCGCGGTCACCAGCGCAATTTCCGACATGGCAAACAAGCCATTAAGGCAGATCAGGGCGAAAAGTATGGCTATTTCCATGGTCAGGCACCCGCGGTATCCAAGCGGTTGTCCGGGCGCCTCAATTGTTGTACAGACCTCTATTGTAGAAAAACAGCCAGGGGGTCTGCTCCGAAAATGCAAGCGCAGTTGAAGGAAATAGCAAGGTTTGCGGCCGAATACCGGCTTTTTCTGCTCCGGACCGTAGGGCTTGCCAGTCGCAAGACAAGCGGTCTGGCGACGTTTTTAATAACCAATCAGATATATATGAAGGACGAAACAATCGTTTGTTTCCATATAGAGCTTGTCTACAGTTCTGCCTAACGATCAAAGCCAAGCGCTTGTCCCAAGAGGGGCAGGCAGTACCAGCTCCACGGAAGAACCGCAGACATGTACCAATACACCGATTTCGACAAAGCGTTCGTCAAGCAACGCGCCGATCAGTTCCGCGACCAGCTCAACCGCTGGCAGTCGGGCAAGCTGGCAGAAGATGACTTCCGCCCCCTGCGCCTACAAAACGGCTGGTATGTTCAGCGCTACGCTCCCATGCTGCGTGTGGCTGTGCCCTACGGCGAGATCAACACCGCCCAGATCCGTGTGCTGGCCCGCATTGCCCGTGAATACGACGCACCCGAGGCCGAAGTCTTCAAGGCTGCCATGGAAGGCCAGGGCAAGCTGGGCACCACCTTCCTGCCCACGCACTGCGCCCACTTCACCACCCGCACCAATGTGCAGTTCAACTGGATTCCGCTGTCCAAATCCGCCGATGTGATGGATTTGCTGGCTTCCGTGAACCTGCACGGCATCCAGACCAGCGGCAATTGCATCCGCAACACCACCACCGATGCGCTGGCCGGCATTGCGCCCGACGAAATCGTCGATCCCCGCCCTTACGCCGAAATCCTGCGCCAGTGGACCACGCTGCACCCAGAATTCGCTTTTCTGCCGCGCAAGTTCAAGATCGCCATCACCGGCGCCACCGAAGACCGCGCCGCTACCGGCTGGCATGACGTGGGCCTGCATGTGCTCAAGAACGCCGCAGGCGAGATCGGCTTCAAGGTCTTTGTGGGCGGCGGCATGGGCCGCACGCCCGTCATCGGCACGGTGATTCGTGAGTTCCTGCCCTGGAACCAGATCATGAATTACATCGAGGCCATCGTGCGTGTCTACAACGAGCTGGGCCGCCGCGACAACAAGTACAAGGCTCGCATCAAGATTCTGGTCAAGGCCGAAGGCCAGGCCTATATCGATGCCGTGGAAGAGGAATTCCGCCAGATCGTCGAAGTCGACGGCGGCCCTCACACCGTGCCCCAGGCCGAATTCGACCGCGTGGCAGCCATGTTCACCACCCCGGTACTGCCTGCCGTGGCCGATGCGGCTGCCGACGAGAAAGCCCTGGTCGAGCAAGCCGCCAAGGAACCCGCATTTGCCCGCTGGTTGTCGCGCAATGTCCATGCCCACAAAGTGCCAGGCCTGCGTGCCGTGACTCTGTCCTTCAAGCGCGTGGGCCAAGCTCCTGGCGACGCCACCGGCGAGCAGCTGGATGCCCTGGCCGAGCTGGTGGACGGTTTCTCCGCCAGCGAAGCCCGCGTGACCCACGACCAGAACGTGATGCTGCCCTGGGTGCAGGTCAGCCAGTTGCATGCCCTGTGGCAGCGCGCCAAGGCCCTGGGCCTGGCCAGCACCAATGTGGCCTTGCTCACCGACATGATTGCCTGCCCCGGCGGCGACTTCTGCGCCCTGGCCAATGCCCGCAGCCTGCCGATTGCCGAAGCCATTACCCAGCGCTACCAGGATCTGGATGAGCTGGACGATATCGGCGAGATCGATCTGCACATCAGCGGCTGCATCAACTCTTGCGGCCACCACCACAGCGGTCACATCGGCATTCTGGGCGTGGACAAGGACGGCAAGGAGTGGTACCAGGTCACGCTGGGCGGCTCCGATGGCGCAACCCTGTCGGGCGACGCGGTCGCCGGCAAGGTGATTGGCCCCTCGTTCTCGGCCGCCGAAGTGCCCGATGTGCTGGAAGCCGTGCTCACCACCTACCGCGATCTGCGCCTGAGCGGCGAGCACTTCATCGACGCCGTGCGCCGCATCGGCCTCGACCCCTTCAAGGAAGCCGGCAAGGCCGCACGCCACCCCGCTGCTGCCGAAGCCGAGGCAGAGGCGCTGGCCTGAACAACAAGAACAAGGAATCGATCATGAAAATTCTGGCAAACCAAGACTATCCCGGCGCTGCGGAAAACGACAGCAGCGTGCTGGTGCTGGCCAATGACGTGAATGCGCTGGAAGTCAGCCTGGACGGCATTCAGCAGGTGGACCTGTACTTTCCCAACTTCACCGACGGCCGCGCTTTCAGCCAGGCCTACTGGCTGCGCCGCCGCCGCGGCTTCAAGGGCGATATTCGCGCCACCGGCGATGTGCTGATCGACCAGCTGGTGCAGATGGAGCGCACGGGCTTCAGCTCCGCCGTGCTGCGTGCAGGCGTGGACGCCGCCGATGCCCAGCGCCAGTTCGAGCGCTTTGGCGGCTACTACCAGGCCGATGCCGTGAATGCCAAGCCCCATTTCGCCGAGGAGCAAGCATGAGCCGACTCGCCCCTGCCGTGGACCTGGCGCGTATCAATGAGGAACTAGGTCACGATGCCGCCGGTCTGGTGCGTTGGGCCGTGGGCCTGGGCCTGTCCAACATCGTCACCACCAACTTCCGTCCTTTCGAGGCCGTGATCCTGCACCTGCTCACCCAGGCTCAGCCCGATGTGCCCGTGATCTGGATGGACAACGGCTACAACACCGAAGCCACCTACCGCTTTGCCGACGAAGTGACCGAGCAGTTGGGCCTGAACCTGAAGATCTACCTGCCACGCCGCTCGCGAGCCCACCGCGAAGCCGTGGAAGGCCTCACGCCTGCACTCGATGATCCGCGCCATGCGGCTTTCACCGAAGAGGTAAAGCTGGAGCCTTTTGCCCGTGCGCTGCGCGAGACCGCCCCCAAGGTCTGGTTTACCGCCCTGCGCGCCACCGACAGCGCCGTGCGCGCCCAGATGGAGCCCGTGAGCATCAACCCCGATGGACTGATCAAGGTGGCACCGCTGCTGCACTGGTCGTCCAAGGACTTGCACGAGTACTGCAAACAGCACGGCCTACCCAACAACTTCGACTATGTGGACCCCACCAAGGGTGAAGACCAGCGCGAATGCGGCCTGCACCTAGCCCACTAAAGCCATAGCTGCCAGCGCTTGATACATAAGGGCCAGAGCCCTGTTTGATTGGAAGAAACCAAATGAATGCCCGAGTGGATACCTCTGTGCTGAACCACCTCAGCAACCGCCACCTGGATGCGCTGGAAGAAGAGACCATCTTCATCCTGCGCGAAGTAGCCGCCGCCTTTGAGCGCCCCGCCCTGCTGTTTTCGGGTGGCAAGGATTCGCTGGTCATGCTGCGCTGCGCCGAAAAAGCCTTTGGCGCCGGCCGCATTCCCTTCCCCTTGCTGATGATAGATACCGGCCACAACTTCCATGAAGTGACCGATTTCCGCGATTTCCGCGCCCAGGAACTGGGTGCCGAGCTGATCGTGCGCAGCGTGGAAGACTCCATGGCCCGCGGCACGGTACGTCTGGCCCATGAGGGCGAGAGCCGCAATGCCCACCAGTCGGTCACGCTGCTGGAAGCGATTGACGAGTTCCGCTTCGACGCCCTGATTGGCGGTGCCCGTCGCGACGAGGAAAAAGCCCGCGCCAAGGAGCGTATCTTTTCCCACCGCGACAGCTTCGGACAGTGGCAGCCCAAAGCCCAGCGCCCCGAGCTGTGGACGCTGTTCAACACCCGCATTGCCCCCGGCGAGCATTTCCGCGTCTTCCCCATCAGCAACTGGACGGAGCTGGACGTGTGGCAGTACATCGCCCGTGAAAACATTGCCCTGCCCTCGCTGTACTACACCCACCAGCGCGAAGTGGTGGAGCGCAAGGGCCTGCTGGTGCCCGTCACGCCGCTGACCCAGCCCCGCGATGGCGAACAAGTCGTGCTGCGCGATGTGCGCTTTCGCACCGTAGGCGATATCACCTGCACCTGCCCCGTGGAAAGCACGGCGGCATCGGCCGAGGACATCGTGATCGAAACCCTGGCCGCCGATGTGAGCGAGCGCGGCGCCACCCGCATGGATGACAAGACCAGCGATGCGTCGATGGAAAAACGCAAGAAGGACGGTTACTTCTGACGACATCCCCCTGAGGCGCTAACGCGCCCTCCCCCTTCTCTCGCGGCGCTGCGCTTGCGGGAAGGGGGACGACACCAGCGCGGCGGGGCGGCCCTTGCACGGTGTCTCTGAGTTGGGACGTGTCTGATCAAAGAAAGAATGCGATGACTGAAACTATTAATTCCATAGCTGCTGGCGCAAACACATCAAGCGCTGCAGGCCAACTAGGCGCAGATACCAGCGGCGCGCTGCGCTTTATCACCTGCGGCTCGGTCGATGACGGCAAGAGCACGCTGATCGGCCGTCTGCTGGTCGATACCCGCGCCGTGCTGCAGGATCAGCTGGCCGGCGTCACCAAGTCCGGCGAGACCGATCTGGCCCTGCTGACCGACGGCCTGGCCGCCGAGCGAGAGCAAGGCATCACCATCGACGTGGCCTACCGCTATTTCGCCACCGAAGCACGCAAGTTCATCATTGGCGATGCACCCGGCCATGAGCAGTACACCCGCAACATGGTCACGGCCGCCTCCAGCGCCGATGCCGCCGTGGTGCTGGTGGACGCCACCAAGCTCGATTGGCAAGACCCCACGCTGGAACTGCTGCCTCAGACCCGCCGCCACAGCCTGCTGGCGCATTTGCTGCGCGTGCACTCGCTGGTGTTTGCCGTCAACAAGCTCGATGCCGTGGAAGATCCGGCCCTGGCTTTTGAGCACATCAGCGCGGCGCTGCAGAAATTTGCGCAATCGGCCGGCATCCAGGTCGCGGCCACCATTCCGGTGTCGGCGCTCAAGGGCTACAACGTGGTCAATGCCAGCGAAGGCTGGGCCGGCTACGACGGCCCCAGCCTGCTGCAGCTGCTGGAGCAACTGCCCAACACCCCCAGCGATGGGAATCTGGCACTGGCCTTTCCCGTGCAATGGGTGGAGAAATTCTCTTCCTCGGCCGACACCTCGCAAGGCCGCCGTGTCTTCTGGGGCCGCGTAGCCGCCGGTGTGGCCCAGGTTGGCGCCCAGGTGCAGATCCTGCCCAGCGGCCAGCTGGCGACCGTGGCCCAGGTCATCGATCATGCCCGCGTGCCCCACAGCGTGAACGCAGGCCTGTCGGCCGGTATCACGCTGGACCGCGAGGTCGATGTCTCGCGTGGCGACTGGATTGTGGCCGCACCGGTGCAGATCGAAGCCGCCGAAGACGACTTTGATGCACCCCCAGCCCAAAGCCCCTGGCCTGCCAGCCGCGAGCTGACCGCCACCGTGGCCTGGATGGATAACGAGCCCCTGGTCAGTGGCCGCGTGTACTGGGCACTGCACGGCCACCGCTGGGTCAAGGCCAAGGTGCGCCGCGTGGCCCATCGCCTGAACATCAACACGCTGGAGCAGGAAGCGGCCGAGCAGCTGGAAGCCAATGCCATAGGCCAGGTGGAGCTGCTGCTGCAGGAAGCCATTCCCGCCGCTGCCTTTACCAAGGCCCGCCAGCTGGGCTCCATCATTTTGGTGGACACCGCCAGCCATGCCACCGCAGGCGCCGTGCTGATCCAGTAGTCCTGAAACCGTCACAATCGGGCCGCAGACACCGATCTGGAACACAAACCAGATCGCTCTGCGGCCTTATCCGTGCCAAGTTCTGGCACGACGCAGGAAAAAACCTAAAATCACGGGGTTTTACCCATCCCCATCCATAAGAAGAATCTCCATGACTCACGTCGTCACCGAAAACTGCATCAAGTGCAAATACACCGATTGCGTAGATGTTTGCCCCGTGGACTGCTTCCGCGAAGGCCCTAACTTCCTGGTCATCGATCCCGATGAGTGCATCGACTGCGCCGTCTGCATCCCAGAATGCCCTGCCAACGCCATCTTTGCCGAAGAAGATGTGCCTGCCGATCAGCTGGCTTTCATCAAGATCAACGTCGACCTGTCCCAGCTCAAGACCTGGAAGAGCATCACCAAGCGCAAGACCGCCTTGCCCGATGCCGACGACTGGAATGGCAAGCCAAACAAAGTGGACTTGCTCGAGCGCTGATCGGCGAGCCCCCGGGTCTGCGCTAGGCTTGGCAATATGAGCGAATCACAAGCCACAGCCATCCAGCCCGACTCTCCGCCCTCCAACGCTATCGACACCGATGCCCTGATCATCGGTGCCGGCCCCATAGGCCTGTTTCAGGCCTTTCAACTGGGCCTGCAAGGCATCAAGGCCCATCTGGTCGATGCCCTGCCCCATGTGGGCGGGCAATGCGCACAGCTCTACGGCCACAAGCCCATCTACGACATTCCGGGCATTCCCGTGTGCACCGGCAAGGAGTTGGTGCAACTGCTCGACCAGCAGATAGCGCCCATGAACCTGCCCCGCCATCTGAACCAACAGGTGCAAAGCCTTAGCCGCCTGGCCGATGGCCGCTGGCAGGCCGTCACTACGGCGGGCACGGAGTTTCACACCCGCAGCGTGTTTGTGGCTGCCGGCGTGGGCGCCTTCGTGCCCAAGGCGCTCAAGGTGGCGGGGGTGGATCAGCTCGCTGCCGACCAACTGCTCTACCACCCCAGCGAAACCAGCTCGGCACTAGGCCGCAGCGTGCTGGTCTATGGCGGCGACGAAGAAGCCGTGCAGGCCGCCATTGACTGCGCCAGCCTGGCCGCTAAAACCCGGCTCATGCACCGCCGCGATGCTTTTGACGCTGCGCCCGATCAACTGGCCCGCCTGCAAGCGCTGCGCGACAGCGGTGCGATCGAGGTCGTCATCGGCCAGATCACCGAGGTACAACAGAACGCAGGCCAGTTGCAAGCTCTGCAGTGGATGGATGGCGAAGGCCGTGAACAAACCCTGAGCGTGGATCGGCTGCTGGTGTACCTGGGCATCTCCCCGCGCCTGGGGCCGATTGCCGACTGGGGCATGGCCATTGAGAAAAAGCAGCTGGTGATCGACCCGGCCACCATGGCCACCAGCGCGCAAGGCATTTACGCCGTGGGCGATATCGTGAGCTACCCGGGCAAGAAAAAACTCATTCTTTGCGGCTTTCACGAAGCCACCATGGCCGCTTTTGCGGCGGCCGAGTATCTGCAGGGCGAAAAACCGCTGCTGCAATACACCACCACCAGCGCCAAGCTGCATGCCATTTTGGGCGTGCATCACCCGCAGCATTGATAGCGCTACGCGCTCAGCAAATGATGGCTTTAGCCATATAGCGGCCTGAACTCCATTCAGATCATGCGCTTAAAGCTCTTGATTCAATAGCAGCAACCACTGAAATTTGCGCTTTAGTTGGCCGCCAATCTGCCGATAAGAGGCATATCACCACGATTGGAAGCCTATGCTGCTTGCGTCCCAAGAAGCCCCCCCGCCGGCCACCGTGCCGGCTCCTATGCGCAGCGGCTTTTTTCAGATGCCGCTGTTTCGCCCCGGTACCGAGGTCACGGCCAATGGCAGACGCGAAGTCGTCAGCCACGTGATCCTGCGCCGCCGCGAACTGATGGTCTATCTGCAAGGCCATGAAGATCCGTTCAGGCCCGACCGCCTGGACCTGGCTCCCAGCCTGTTCACCACCGAGCGCCGCCCCGAGCCGCTGACCGCCTTTTTGTAATTGCGGCGTCTCAACCAGACTTTTTACGAAACGGTAGACGGCAACAGGCTGTTGAACCGTCGCTTGCCGTGCTTGTACCGCGGCTAGGCAGCCTCTTTTGCGTGAATAAATTCGCAATTTTGAAAAAATCGGCTGTCTTCCAAGTTATATTAGTGGCTTCGGAGCGTAGCGCAGCCTGGTAGCGCATCTGCTTTGGGAGCAGAGGGTCGCGAGTTCGAATCCCGCCGCTCCGACCAAACGACAAGGCCTTGGATTGAAAAATCCAAGGCCTTTTGTCTTAGCGGACCATGAACCGCTCTCTGGCTTGCCGCCGTACTCGCCTCGGCAATCTCTCTTCTAGCTTTTACCTATTCGCGCAGCTGCGATGCAGCAGATTCTTCGCTGCTTGTGCTTTTAAGCACGGACTTGCTTAGCAAGCCCCGAAAGGCACAAGCTCTGGATGCCGCGCATCAATCAACAGACCACAAGGCAGCCTCAACACCAGCCATGAGCGCCGCCTTCGGCAGGCAGATGACTTGGGGCATCATGTCACCGCAGCTCAGACGGGCAAGCTGCTGGCTCGCTCGCTTTCCAAGGCATTGCGGCCTGCTTGATCTGACCAGTGCAGAGATGCATGGCCATGCCCTCGCGTTGGCCTGGCAACCGGACTGGCCATTCCCCGGTTCACGCTCCGTGTGTCGTCCTCTGGCAGCTTGAAGACCGATACGGCCCGCACCAGCTCCGCCGCCTGGTTGTTCAGTCCATCGGCCGCCATGGCAGATTCCTCGACCAGGGCAGCGTTCTGCTGAGTCACATGGTCGATCTGCGTTACCGCCTCTCCCACCTGACTCACACCCTGGCTTTGCTCCGCGCTGGCCTCGCTGATTTCGCCCACGATATCCGCCACGCGCTGGATGGACTGCACCACTTCCTGCATGGTTTCTCCGGCCTTGTTCACCAGGCTGGTGCCTTGCTCCACTCGCTGCACACTGGCCGATATCAGGCCCTTGATTTCCTTGGCCGCCTCGGCGCTGCGCCCTGCCAGGCCGCGCACCTCGCTGGCAACCACGGCAAAGCCTCGACCATGCTCACCCGCGCGTGCAGCCTCAACCGCAGCATTCAAGGCCAGGATATTGGTCTGAAATGCAATGCTGTCGATCACGCCGATGATGTCGGAGATTTTGCGCGACGAATCGTTGATGCCCTTCATGGTGTCAACCACCTCCGCCACCACTTCGCCGCCCTGCTTTGCCACGGTGGAAGCGCTCACAGAGAGCTGGTTGGCCTGGCGTGCGTTCTCTGCGTTATGTTGCACCGTGGTGCTGAGCTGCTCCATGGATGCAGCAGTCTCCTCGAGTGCGCTGGCTTGCTCTTCCGTGCGGATGCTCAATTCATTGTTGCCTTGGGCAATCTGCGCGCTGGCGGTCGCCAGGCCATCTGCATTGAGTCGAACACCCGCGACGATGTTCACCAGGCTCTCGCGCATGGCACGCATGGCAAACAGCACACTGCTCTTATCGTCAGCTGCCGTGTGGACTTCCTGACTGAGGTCCCCTGTCGCAATCTTGTGCGCCAGATCCGCCACCTGATGCGGCTCACCGCCCAGCTGCCGGGTGACCTGGCGGGTGATGATGAAGGCGAACAACAGTCCCACTGCCAGCGCTATGGTACCCAAGGCGATCATTGCGAACTTGGCGTTGTCGTAGGAGTCCTTGGCGGCACTGGCAGCCTTGTCATTCAGATCTGCTTCAATCTGGACCATGTCGGCAATGGACGCAGCCCATTTTTCCTGAGCAGGATGCGTCTCGTTCATCAGCAAACGCGTGCCCTCTTCAGCATCGTTGGCAAATCCCAGTGCAGCGACCTTTTGCAACAGCGGCAATGCAATGGCTTCCATTTGCTTGATCTTGGCCATGCCCGCACGTTCCTCTGGAATAGTGCTGGGCAGCGTGGCAAACATCTGATTCAGCTTGGCCTCGGCGTCGCTGTACTTTTTTTCCTGCACCAGAATTCGATCCACCTCTGGCTGCATCTGCGCCACGTCGGTCAGCAAGATCAGGTTGCGAACGGCAATCCTTCGGTCCTGCAAGGAAAGCTGCATCGTGGTGAGTAAGTCGGCTTCAACGTTGTTGACATCGATGATTTCGACCATGCGCTGGTTGATGTCGACCATGCGGTTGAGTGCAAACACCGTGCTGACCAGCAGGAATGCAAGCGTCAAAAGAAATCCACCATACAGGCGGGTGCTAATTTTCATCTGCGCAAAATTCATTCGAGTTTTCTCCTTAGCATGGCCTGCAGCCGTGAAGACATCACTAGGCAGCAAAGACTTTGTTTCTAAATGTTAACTCATTACGCAAAAATAAGCCAAAACGGCAAAGCATCCTCAGAAAATTCGTTAAGGCGACAATTCAGATGAAGCAGCAATCCTGAAAACGCTATGGTGTCGTCGCAATAGCAAACACACAATCGGCCCTAGCCATCACCTCACCCGGACTGGCAATCTCAGCTTTCGCCCACTCGCACATGGTCGGCATGCGTCAATGCCGAACCCTCATCCATTGGCGAAGCGCCCCCCTGCACTTCGGCTCGCCGAGCCAACAGCGCCTCAGGAAGCGGCGCCAGGCTGCGATGGATCATCCTCTGACGAGATCGTATACGCGGGCGCCCCATAAGCATCCTCGCGCAAGCGTTGCCTGAATTGAAGCGAAGGTAGAGCCGGCGAGCACAGATAACCTTGGAAGTAGCCTCCTTGCATCTGCTCGATGGCTGCGCATTGCTCCGGTGTCTCAACGCCTTCAGCCACGATCTCCACCCCCAATGCCTGGCCCATGCTGATGATGGCACCCACAATGGCTTTGTCTTCCTCATCATGCGGCAGGCCACGCACAAAGCTCTGGTCGATCTTGATCTTGGAAATCGGCAGCTTCTTGAGATAGGAGAGATTGGAGTAGCCGGTGCCAAAGTCATCAATGACCAGGCCCACGCCCAATTCGGCAATGCGATGCACACGCAAGGCCATCTCCTGGGCATCTTGCAGCAAGATGCTCTCCGTCAGCTCCAGCTCCAGCCACTGTGCAGGCAACGTGCTGTCATGCAGCACCTGTGTGAGTCGCTCGACAAAATCAGGCTGCCTGAACTCCAGCGCTGAAACGTTGACCGAGACCTTGATGAACATGCCCTGAGCGTGCCAGCGCGCCGCTTCCTGCACCGACTGCTCCAGCACCCAGGCACCCAGCGTGACCACATAACCCGACTCCTCCGCCAGAGGAATGAAGGCTGCCGGTGAGACCACACCGAACTCTGGATCGGTCCAGCGCAGCAAGGCCTCTGCAGCCACAATGCGGCCGGAGCCTATATGCACCTGCGGCTGAAAGTACACGCTCATATGGCCCTTGTCCAGAGCCTGTCGCATGGCATGCTCAAGTCTCATGCGCGAGAGCAGACCCGCACTCATCTGCGGCTGATAAAAACTGAAATTGCCGCGACCGCGCTCCTTGACGCGGTACATGGCAATATCGGCCTGGCGTATCAGCTCGCTCAAGGTGAGGCCGTCACGAGGGAACTGGGCTACGCCAATGCTGCACTGGACCGAAAAGCCCAGGCCATCAAGCAGAAAAGGCCGTCGCATCTCGGTCAAGATTCTCTCTGCGACAGAAGCGGCGCCTTCTGCATTGCAGGCATGCAGATACAGCACAAACTCATCCCCGCCATGCCGGCACAAGATATCTGCAGGGCGCAGCAAGCTGTTCAGACGCTCCGCCACCAGCTTGAGCACGCGGTCGCCAAAATGATGCCCCAGGGAATCATTGATGATTTTGAAACGGTCCAGATCCACAAACAGAATGCTGAACATGTCGTTGTGGACATGGGCGGTGGCAATCGCCGCATCCACCCGCTCGATCAAGCTCATGCGGTTGGGCAAGCCAGTCAGGGCATCGGTGTAAGCCAGCTGTTCTATACGTTGCTGGGCAAAGCGTTGCTGCGTCATATCCCGCATAAAGCCTATGCTTTGCACCACGTTGCCGTAACCATCACGCAAGGCAACCCAGGATAGCCATACGGCACAACGTTGGTCATGGGCCTGAGTGAGCCACAGATTGCCTTCCCAGAAAGCACCTTGCTCCCACTGCTCCTGCGCCAGCTGCGACAGTTCCGGCACGGCACCCTCGTCCGTAGCGAACAGCGTGCCGGCATCCCGGCCGACCACTTCCAGGCCTTCCAGCAGCTTGCGCCCTGCAGGGTTGACCTGTACCAGCTTGCAGGCAGCATCGGCAATGAAAATGCCGTCAAGACTGGATTCAAACACCCGCGCTGCCAAGCGCAGATCGGCAGCCGCCTGGGATTGGGCGGTGATGTCTCGATAGGAAAATATGCGCCCGGTCGGAACACCACGGCTGACCTGCGGCACCGAGCGACGCTCGATCACACGTCCGTCACACAAATCCAGGACTTCGGAAGTCTCGGGAGCCGACAGATCGGGCAAGCCTAGGCCAGGCGTGTCCTGCAGCAGCGTGAACTGGCTTGCGCTGCGCAGAATCTGCGCATCCAGATGCGCAAAAACAGCGGCATCGTCGCGGGATGACAGGATTGCTTGCGGCAGCGTCCATAGTTGCGAAAAACGATGATTGAAGGCCCGTATGTCGCCATCCGGCCCGCAGACCAGGATGCCATCGGCCGCAGACTCCAGCGTGGCCCGCATTTCGGCCAGCAACTCTCCAAGCACCGTCTCATGGCGTTCATGAGCGCTTTTGTCCACCATGGAAAGCAAAAGATAGCAGGGCTGGGAATCCAGCGCCGTCACCCGCATCTCAACCGGCACCAGCATCCCGTCGGCGCGGCATATCTCCGACACAAACTGGGCACCCTCGCTCCAGTTCAGAGGGTCGCTCCAGAAAGCATGTTGCAACGGCGTGGCCGCCAGCAGCAGCACCGAACGACCCAGGACTTCCTGCGAACCATAGCCCGTCAAGGTCTGGCTTGCAGCATTGGCATAGACCACGGTCAATTGCTGCGCATCCAGCAACCAGGCCCCTTCCTGCAATCCATCCAGCAGCTGGCTCATGAGCTTGGCTGGCGTATGGATTTCCTGGGAAATCTCGGCGCGGGCTGCGTTCACGATAAAACCTTCTCGGGCTGAACGCCCACGGCACTGTCAAAGTAATAGCTCACGCGACGATGTGGCAGCAGCGCGCACACCGCCTCTCGCGTCAGTTGATGCACACCAAGCCCGCGGCGTATGCCAAGTTGGGGACTTGCTTGCAGATCCGCCAGAGTCAGCGTCGCCGCTTCCTTGATGTCATGTATCAATACCCGGGGCTTGAGCGGATAGGCGGTGTTGACCGAAGTCACCAGGCCTTGTCGACCATCCGTCATCTCCACCAACGAGCCCGGAGGGTAGACGCCCATCAGACGCACAAAAGCCGCCAGCACTGCTGGAACGAATTTTCTTTGATGGGTAGTGAACATGGAAGCCAACGCCTCATGCGGCGTGGGCGAGACGTGATTGTCGGGCGGATTGCACAAACGGTCATAGGCATTGACCAGACACAGAATCTGGCCTGCCAGCTCCATGTCGCTACCCAGCAAATGCAGCGGAAAACCCGAACCATCGGCCCACTCATGGTGCTGGGCAATTGCAGATGTCACGGCGGGCGACAGCCCCATGCTCTGCGCCAGGGCGACAGACTCGCCCACATGCTTGGCATAGTGGGCATGTTGTGTTTTGGAGGTATCCAGCGCGCCAATATTCATGCCGCACACAAAGGGCTGGGTCGGCAAAGCCAGTTTGCCTACGTCATGCAGCAAGGCCGCCAGTCCCAGCTCATGCAGTGCAAGCTCCTTGAGACCCATGGCCCGACCCAACAACAAGCTGAGCACGGTCACATTCACACCATGGGCGCTCGAGGCATTTGCTGAAGAGTCAGAAAGCACATGCAAGACTACATCCTGCTCGGGCAGCAGGGTGGCAAGACAATTGGCGATCAGCTGCTCACCGGCAGCGCGCGCCAGTTGCGGTTGCTGCAGCGCAGCCTGCTCAAGCTGCTCATAGCCGCGCGCCGCCTGCAAGAATTGCAGATCCATGTGCTTGACCTTGGCATGCCACTGCTCGACCGCGTCCGAATGCAGTGACTGCGGGTTCAATGGGGTCGACGATGACAAAGACTCGGGATCTGGCAAGAAACCCGCAGGCAGATCCTCATCCCCGTTTAAAGCGGACGCCATTTCGCTTTTATCGGGGTCGTACTGAATCGTGCTCAGACCCAGCTCCTTCAAGGTCTGGATCTGCGCTTGAGAAATAATTTTGAAGTTATTGACCGGAAAGGGGTGATGAAGCCATCCCAAATCAAGATGGACATACATGCCTATCCGCACTTGCCCAATATCAATAACAGCGAGTCGATTCACTTTTTGCAACAGATGTGAGAGCTTGCATTATCTCCACTTCAGCAGGCTCTCTGAAGAAAATAAAGCGTCATACGCTCGCGACAAACCCGGATTGTCAGTTTTTTGGTAATGCAACGTCAATTTCAGCCCAGTGTTCAGCGGCACCAAAGACTGGGTTTGTAGATCAAGTCCATCCACAGGGCCCAGGCCGATATGGCGACCAGCATCAGCCCCGCGATGCGGGTACCCCATTGCGCACGCACCGCATTGATTCGGGATTGACTCAGGCGCCACAGCCAGGGGCCTCCTAGCAGCCAGAGCCCGCTGCCTATGGCAAACGCAGCCATGGCCAAACCGCCTTGCCATGCGCCGCCGCTGAGTGCGGCTACCAGCACGGCCGAGTAAAGCAAGCCGCAAGGCATCAATGCCCAGAAAAAGCCGGCCGCCAGACGGCCACCGGGCGCGCTGACCCAGGGCTGCACACGCTGCCAGGCAAAACGCCCTGCACTCTCGAGCCATGCCGGCTGCCTGGCCTGCACCATCAAAGCCAGACCCCAGGCCATGACAGCCACATGGGACAGAGCCCACAAGGGCTGCAGCGCCGTGCTTTGATTGGTCAGCCAGGAAAGACTCTCCATGGCCACGGCCGCCGCAGCGCCCAGGGCCGAGTAGCCTGCAATACGCCCTAGATGAAACGACAGAAGCGCCAACCATGGACGGCTTGGCTTGCCGTGAAAGTGCAGCACTTGCGACGGGCCGCCGTCAGTACGGCGGTCGGCCTTGCTGCCAGTGACCGCACTGCAAGGCGCAGCACACATGACAAGACAATGGGACCCACCCACGAGTCCCATGATCAAAGCAGTCCAGAGCAGCGAAATCAACATGCCCTAGATGATCCTGGAAAAACGCGCACGGTTTCGGTCTGCCTGCAAATACCGATCAAACAGCATGGCAACTCCGCGCACAAAGAACCAGCCCAGCGGCGTGACCTTGAAGCCTTCGTCGCTGAGCACCAGCAGCCCGTTGGCCTGCATTTCCTTCAAAGCCTGCAGCTCTGGCGCGAAATACTCCTGAAAGTTCAGCAGCCAGGCCTGCTCCATGGGCTCAAACAGCACCTCGCCCTGGCACATGATGGACATGATGACGGCCCGGCGCAGCATGTCATCACGCGAAAGCGCCAGTCCACGAACCACAGGCAACGTACCTGCATCCAGCGCATCGTAATACTCCTCCAGGGTTTTGGCGTTCTGGCTGTAGCTCGCCCCCACCTTGCCGATGGCCGACACACCCAGCGCAATCAGATCGCAATCGGGTTGCGTGCTATAGCCTTGGAAGTTGCGGTGCAAGCGCCCCTGGCGCTTGGCAATCGCCAGGGAATCATCGGGCAGGGCAAAGTGATCCATGCCCACATAGACATAACCCCCGTCCATAAAGGCATCAATGGCTCCCGAGAGCATATTGAGCTTGTCCTGGCCCATGGGTAAATCCGCAGACTCGATGCGCCGCTGGGGCTTGAACCGCTCGGGCAGGTGGGCATAGGCATACAGGGCGATGCGATCCGGGCGCAGTTCGTTGACCTGGGCCAGCGTGCGCGCAAACGACTGCGGGGTTTGCTTGGGCAGACCGTAAATCAGGTCCACATTGATGGAGGCAAAGCCCAGTTCGCGCGCCTTTTGCACCAGGGCAAAAACCTGCTCGGCAGGTTGTTCACGGTGCACGGCTTTCTGTACCGCGGGGTCGAAATCCTGAACCCCGAAGCTCAGGCGATTGAAGCCCAGCTCCTTGAGCACGGCCAGGCGCTCATTCGTCACGGTGCGCGGATCTACTTCTATCGAGTACTCCCCACCCGCTTCGAGCTTGAAATGCTCACGCATCAAGTCCATAAGCCGGGCCAGTTCGGCATCGGAAAAAAACGTGGGCGTGCCGCCGCCCAGATGCAGCTGGCTGACCGCCTGTCCCTTGCCGCAGTGCTCGGTATGCAAGGCCACTTCACGCGCCAGATAGTCAAGATACTGGGCCGCTTTCTCGTGGTGCTTGGTCACGATCTTGTTGCAGGCACAGTAGTAGCACAGCGACTCGCAAAATGGCACATGCACATACAGCGAAAGCGGCAGCGCCCTCGCTGCGCAGTGGGTCTTGCGTTGCTGGAGCGCCAGGATGTAGTCCTCGGTGCCGAAAGCCTCTACAAAACGGTCGGCTGTTGGAAATGATGTGTAGCGTGGTCCAGGAACATCAAATCGACTCAGTAGCTCGGGCGTAACAGCGGTCATAACGTGAATGTCAGGATGCGCTCACATTGGCGGATGACAGCTTGTTTCCTGATGGGCAGGATTTCTGGCAACTGCAACCGCAATGAACTCGCACACATTGATTGAAGGAATGATTGCAATGTGCCCCAAGCCAAACACATCAGCCTTGATGGATATCAAGAAATGCCAAGGCAACAGCTGCGACAATTTGATCCATCTCATCACTCACCAAGAGGTCACAGATAGTCCAGGCCCACCGGCTTGCACCATCCCTGCTTACCCATGAATCTTCAGACCATCAAAGCAAGCTGCTCCAACTGCAATCTGCGCGAACTGTGCATGCCCATGGGCCTGGACGATGAACAGATGGAGCGTATTGATGAGATCGTGGCGACACGCCGCAAAGTCAAACGCGGTGGTCTGCTGTTTCGCAATGGCGAAGGTTTCACTTCGCTGTATGCCATTCGCACCGGCTTTTTCAAGACCTGCGTCGCCACCGAGGACGGCCGCGATCAGGTGACCGGCTTTCAGATGGCGGGCGAGATCATAGGCCTTGACGGCATCGTCAACGACCACCACACCTGCGACGCGGTGGCACTGGAAGATGCCGAGGTCTGCGTGATGCCGTTTGACAAGCTCGAGCAGCTCTCGCGCGAAGTCACCGCCTTGCAAAATCATGTGCACAAAGTCATGAGCCGCGAGATTGTGCGCGAGCACGGTGTGATGCTGCTGCTGGGCAGCATGCGCGCCGAAGAGCGGTTGGCCGCCTTTGTGCTCAATCTGGTGCAGCGCCTGTCTGCCCGCGGTTTTTCCAAGTCGGAGCTGGTGTTACGAATGACCCGCGAGGAAATCGGCAGCTATCTGGGCCTCAAGCTGGAAACCGTGAGCCGCACCTTCTCCAAGTTTGCCGAAGAAGGCATTGTGGAAGTCAAGCAACGCCATCTGCGCATTCTGGATACGGAGGCGCTCAAGCGCATCGTCAACAGCCAGCAGTGCCACGACTAAGGCACGCCCCACTTCACAATCAAAAAGCCCGCGTCGATGGACGCGGGCTTTCTTCATGGGGCGGCTTACTCAACCAGCGGCTCGGAAGCCATGCCGTGATTGAGCTCCTGCGCGGAGCGCGAAAGCAAGCAGGTGATGTAGCTTGACAACAGGGTCACGCCCCAGAACACAAAGAACGCCAGCGTGCAGACAGCGTTGCGCGACCAGCCCACAGGGCCGATATCGCCGGGATCGACAAAGGCAAAAACTACCATCTCCAGGATTGCCGCCGCCAGAAAAGCCGGCCAGGCAATCCACTTCCAGCGTTGAGCGAGCATGCTGCGTCTCCTTGGGCTGTGTCATCGGTGCAAAACATTTTGCACAAACAGCCATGGAATGCGCCCCCGCAAACCCTTGGATTGCCGCAAACAGCGGGCAAGCCTAGGCAGGTGAAACCCGAATTACTATTTATTTAATAGCTATCAACGCTTCATACATATGGGCTACAGATCGAAAATGCTTTGAATTCACCGAAAAACAAGCATTTAGCGGTCCGTGGGGTGGTCCTTGGCCGGAGTAGCGGCGTGATTGCGGCCCGTCACGGCAGGCGCCAGACTTTTTTGCGACTCTTCCAGGCGCTTGTTGATCTCGATACCGTGCTGGTAGTAATCCGGGTCAATGACGGGATCGGGCGCACTGATGGCGATATAGGCCGTCACAAAGCCGGCCACCACCACGATGGCCGGTCCGGCAACAACCAGCCAGACATGAGGAAACTTCCACCAGGGCTTGCCGTCTTCGGCGTGAACCGGCTTGGCAGCGCGCCCGGCAGGGGCAGAAACAGGACTAGAAGACATGGCAAAACCTCTTTGATCAATCTGCCGCAAGCGCCTGCGAGGCGGCTGCGGCATTCATATTGTTAACGCGGCACCAGAAACACGGCTTTTTCAGACGTGCGCCCTGCACCAGCGGTCACGGCATCCACATTGAAGTACACGGTATGCGAGCCCGGCGCTGCCGATCCATAGGGAATCTGCAGACCCACGGGCACGCCGCGTGTCTCCGCCGGCCCGACCACAACCTCATCTTCAAGCACCACCTCCAGGCCATCCAGTCCCGTGGCCGTGATGCGATAGCGCTGCTCCTGCTCGGTGGCATTCATGATCTGCAAGCGGTAGACATTCTCCAGCTTGCCGCCGGCCACAATGCGCGACAGCGAGGCACGGTCGCGAATCACATTGAGCTTGAGCGGCTCGCGCATGATCAGGCTGCCTATCATGGCCGCGCTCAGACCCAGCAACACCACCGTGTAGATCAGCACCCGCGGCCGGAATACTCTGCGGATGATCTGCGCCTGCTTCCAGGCCCTGGCGATGGCATTTTGCGTGCTCATGCGTATCAGTCCGCGCGCATAGCCCATCTTGTCCATCACGGAGTTGCAGGCATCGATGCACAGCCCGCAACCAATGCACTCGTATTGCAGACCGTTACGGATATCGATACCCACGGGGCAGACCTGTACGCACAGCTTGCAGTCAATGCAGTCGCCCAAGCCCTGGGCCTTGGCGTCCACCTGCTTGGTGCGGGGCGCGCGCGGCTCGCCGCGCTGACCGTCGTAGCTGACGATCATGGTGTCCTTATCGAACATGGCGCTCTGAAAGCGGGCGTAGGGGCACATGTATTTGCAGACCTGCTCGCGCATATAGCCCGCATTGCCATAGGTAGCAAAACCGTAGAACAGCACCCAGAAGATCTGCCAGTTGCCTTGCAGCTCAAGCAGCTGCGAACCCAGCTCACGAATGGGCACGAAAAAGCCCACAAAGGTAAAGCCGGTCCACAGGGAAACGGCAATCCACAGAAACTGCTTGAGTGACTTCTTCCAGATTTTCTCGAAAGTCCAGCCGCTCTTGTCTATGCGCATGCGGGCGCTGCGGTCGCCTTCGACCTTGCGCTCTATCCACATGAAGATTTCGGTGTATACCGTTTGCGGACAGGAAAAGCCGCACCACAGACGCCCGGCCACCGCCGTGAAGAGAAACAGCGCCAGCGCACTGATGATGAGCAAGCCCGTCAGATAAATGAAGTCCTGCGGATACAGCACCAGTCCGAAGAGATAAAAACGGCGCGCCTCCAGATCGAACAGCACCATCTGGCGCTGGCCCCACTGCAACCAGGGCATGCCGTAGAAGAACAGCTGGGTCAGGAACACCATGGCCCAGCGCCAGCGGGAGAAAAAACCGCTGATGGAGCGCGAGTACACCTTTTGCTCGGAGGCGAACATCGCCACCATCTTGTCCCCGTCCTCGGGCTCTACAGGCGTGATCGGGATGATCTTGCGGGGCTTGCCGTTATCGGGCTGCATGGCAGCTCCTTAATTTTTTGTAATGACTGAAAATTCAAACGCGAAAAAAGGCGACGCATGAGCGCCGCCTTTCCAGCATGCTTACTTCTGAGCCGGGCTGCCCTTGTTGGACAAGCCCCAAACATAGGAAGCCAGCACGGCAATCTGCGCCTCGGTCAACTTGTCCTTCTGGGCGGGCATCTCGTTGTGCTTGCCGTTGTTGACGATGTTGACGATGGCCGCTTCACCCCAGCCGTGCAGCCAGATGTCGTCGGTCAGATTGGGGGCACCCAGAGCCTGGTTGCCCTTGCCGTCCACACCGTGGCAGGCGGCGCAGGCCACAAACTTGGACTTGCCTTGCGAGGCACGAACCGTGTCATGCGGGCTGCCGGAGAGGCTGAGCACATAGTTGGCCAGGTTGCGCACATCCTCGCTGGAGCCCACGGCCGCGGCCATGGGGGGCATGACGCCGGTGCGGCCGTTGGTGATGGTTTCCCTGATCTTCTCCGGTGTGCCGCCATAAAGCCAGTCACCGTCGGCCAGATTGGGGAAGCTCTTGCTGCCATGCGCATCCGAAGCGTGGCACTGGGCGCAGTTGTTCATGAACAAACGCTCACCAATGGCCATGGCCTGGGAGTCCTTGGCCATTTCTTCGGTGGGCATGCTGACGAACTTGGCATACATGGGTTCCAGATCGGCCCGGGCCTTGGCCACTTCCTTGTCGTAGGCGCCAGTCTGCGTCCAGTCCAGCTTGCCGGTGAAAGCACCCAGGCCGGGGTATGCAGCCAGATAGCCGAGACTGAAGATGATGGTGATCAGAAACAGTCCCATCCACCATTTGGGCATGGGGTTGTTGAGTTCGCGCAGGTCTCCGTCCCAGACGTGGCCCGTGGTGTTGTCGGCCGAGGAGACCACTTTCTTGCGCGCCACTACCAACAGCAGCAGCAAGCAGCCAATGATGCCCAGCAGCGTAATCGCAGCCACATACACCGACCAGAAGTTGTTTATAAAGTCGCTCATGGGTTGTTCTCGTTGTGGTGTGCGGCCTCAGTCTTCCAGAAACGGAAGCTGAGCTGCCTCGTCAAAACGGGCCTGGTTGCGGCGGGCATAAGCCCACCACCAGATGCCGATGAAACACGCCAGCGATGCCAGCGTGGCCACGATGCGCATGGTGGTGATATCCATATCCAGTCCCTTCTCTGTTACTTGACGGCACGGCCCAGGACCTGCAGATAGGAGATCACGGCCTCCATCTCGGTCTTGTCCTTGACCTGGGCTTGCGCACCGGCGACTTCCTCGTCGGTATAAGGCACGCCCACCTTGCGCAGAGCATTCATGCGCTGGGCCACGGCGCTGTCATCGACCTTGCTGGTTTCAAGCCAGGGGTAGGCAGGCATATTGGACTCGGGCACCACATCACGCGGGTTGTTCAGGTGGATGCGATGCCATTCATCGCTGTACTTGCCGCCCACGCGATGCAGGTCGGGGCCCGTGCGCTTGGAACCCCACTGGAAGGGATGGTCGTACACGAACTCACCAGCCACCGAGTAGTGGCCGTAGCGCATGGTCTCGGCGCGGAAGGGACGGATCATCTGCGAGTGGCAGTTGTAGCAGCCTTCGCGCAGATAGACGTCGCGGCCCATCAGCTGCAGCGGTGTGTAAGGCTTGAGACCGGCCACGGCTTCCGTGGTGGATTTCTGAAAGAACAGCGGAACGATTTCCACCAACCCGCCGATGGCCAACACACACAGTGTCAGTGCGATCAGCAGGAAGTTGCTGGTCTCTATCTTCTCGTGGGAAAAGCTCTTGGGAGCTGCGTTGTTGTTGTCAGACATTGCTTTGACTCCTCAATGCTCAGGCGTATGCCGCAGCAGCCACGGGGACACGCACGGGACGACCGGCCATGGCGGTCTTCCAGGTGTTCCATGCCATCACCAGCATGCCGCCCAGATACAGCAGACCACCGGTGACGCGGATCACGTAGAAGGGATAGGTCGCCTTCACGCTTTCCACAAAGGTGTAGGTCAGCGTTCCATCCGGATTGACGGCGCGCCACATCAGGCCTTGCATCACGCCGGCAATCCACATGGCCGCGATGTAGAGCACGATGCCGATGGTCGCCATCCAAAAGTGCAGCTCGATGGCTTGCATCGAATGCATTTTTTCGCGACCGAACAGACGGGGAATCAGGTAGTAGAGCGAACCCATGGTGATCAGACCCACCCAGCCCAGAGCGCCGGAGTGCACGTGACCCACGGTCCAGTCGGTGTAGTGGCTCAGGGCGTTCACCGTCTTGATGGCCATCATCGGACCTTCGAAGGTGGACATGCCGTAGAAGGACAGGGACACGATCAAGAAGCGCAGGATGGGGTCATCGCGCAGCTTGTGCCAGGCACCCGACAGCGTCATCACGCCGTTGATCATGCCGCCCCAGCTGGGAGCCAGCAGGATCAGCGAGAACACCATGCCCACGGACTGTGTCCAGTCAGGCAGCGCGGTGTAGTGCAGGTGGTGCGGACCCGCCCACATATAGGTGAAGATCAGGGCCCAGAAGTGCACGATCGACAGGCGATACGAGTACACAGGGCGGCCGGCCTGCTTGGGGATGAAGTAATACATCATGCCCAGAAAGCCGGCGGTCAGGAAAAAGCCCACGGCGTTATGGCCGTACCACCACTGCACCATGGCGTCTTGTACGCCGGCATAGGCGGAATAGCTCTTCATCCAGCCCGCAGGGATGGAGATGTTGTTAACCACGTGCAGCAGAGCCACGGCCAGAATGAAAGCTCCGAAGAACCAGTTGGCCACATAGATGTGCTTGACCTTGCGTATGCCTATGGTGCCGAAGAACACGATGGCATACGAGACCCAGGTCACGGTGATCAGCAGGTCAATCGGCCATTCCAGCTCGGCGTACTCCTTGCCCTGGGTGTAGCCCAGAGGCAGGCTGATGGCCGCGCCCACGATCACCAACTGCCAGGCCCAAAAGGTCAGGCTGGCCAGCTTGGGCATGAACAGCTTGGTGTGGCAGGTGCGCTGCACCACGTAGTAGCTGGTGGCGAACAGCGCGCAGCCGCCAAAGGCAAAGATCACGGCATTGGTGTGCAGCGGGCGCAGACGGCCATAGCTGAGCCAGGGAATGCCGAAGTTCAGTTCGGGCCAAGCCAGCTGCGAGGCGATCAACACGCCTACAGCCATACCAACCACCCCCCACACCACGGCCATGATAGAGAACTGCCTTACGACTTTGTCGTCGTAATAGACAGCATTGTTATTTGTTGCTTCCATCGGGCACCTCTTAGATTTCTTGCAAAGTGTTCATTGGTTTCTCATCTGGCTCGTTGAGCCACATCAATCGTCGCGAAGAATGCGCTCGCCTTCTTGTTCCACGCTCTCGAACTGTCCCCGGTAAACTGCCCACCAAAGGGCCGCAAGAATGGCCAGCACCAGCACGACCGAAAGCGGTATCAACACATAGAGAATGTCCATCAGCGGCCTCCTTGAGTCAGTGGCATGACGGTGCCCGGCGCAAGATGCGCGGGGTCAGACGCGTTGCTATTTGCAACCTGCAGCGGCAACGCACGTGCTAGACGGGCTGCGTTAGCGACGACCAGCAAAGAGCTCAGCGCCATGCCAAGCCCTGCCAGCCAGGCAGGCATCCAGCCCATCAGGGCCAGAGGAATAGAGATCGCGTTATAGGCTGCTGCCCAGCCCAGGTTCTGGCGCACCACGGACAAGGTCCGTCGGGCCAGCAACAGGCTTTGCAGCGCTAACTCCAGGCTGTCTCCCAGTACCACGAAGTCTGATCGTGATTGTGCCAGCGGTACTGCTCTACCAAACGCAAAAGAGATATGCGCTCCAGCTAAAACTGGGCCGTCGTTCAGGCCGTCGCCCACCATGGCCACTTGATGACCGGCCGCCTGCATGGCCTGCATGCGCTCGAGCTTGTCCTGCGGTTGGCAGTCGCCCTGCGCCTGGGTAATGCCAAGCTTTTGCGCCACGGCCTGCACGGCCGCATTGCGATCTCCAGAGAGCAAACACACGCTTACGCCATGCGCTTTGAGCGCCTTGATGACTTGCGGTGCCTCATCGCGCAGGTCCTCGCTCAGATGAAATTGCGCCAGCGCCTGCCAGCCCTGCGGCGTCTTTTGTGCCAAGAGCACGCTTTGCCCGGATGCCTGCGGCGCCAGTTCGGCCACACCGCAATGCGCAGCCGACCCCAAACGCAGATGCAGCTTGCGGGATGCGCTATTGATTTCATGAACACTGGCCTGCAGACCAGCCCCGGCCAGTTCTTGCACCGACTCCAGCACCCAGGCGGATGCCGATCCTCCGGCCTTGGCCGCTGCCTGCGCCACGCTGCGCGACGCAGGGTGCATGGATTGGCTGGCCAGCAAGCCGGCCAGCGCCAGCAGCTCGTCCGGCTTCTGCCCGGCAGCAGGAGTGAGCGCACGCAACACCAGGCCGTCGCGGGTCAAGGTCCCAGTCTTGTCAAACACCAGGGTATCGATGGCGGCCAGCGCTTCCAGCCCATTGAGATTACGCACCAGCACGCCATGGCGTGCCAGCGTGCCGGCGGCGGTGAGCATGGCCACCGGCGTGGCCAGGGACAGTGCGCAGGGGCAGGTCACGATGAGCACAGCCACCGCCACCATCAGCGCCTTGCCCGGGTCCTCGGGCCACCACCAAACGGCCGCCGCCAACGCCGCCAGCAGCACCACGACGAGAAAAGGACGCGCCACCTTGTCGGCCATCTGGGCCAATTGCGGCTTTTGCAGCGATGCGCTTTCCATCAGATCCACAATTTGCGCAAAACGGGTGTTGGCGCCAACGCCGTCCACACGCACATCCACCACCGCATCAAGGTTGTAGCTGCCTGCGGTCACACTATCGCCCTGGGCGCGCAGCACGGGCGTGGATTCTCCCGTCAGCAAGGCCTCATCGGCATGGGTGGTGCCGCGCACAATCGTGCCGTCTGCGGGAAAGGCTTCGCCGGCGAGCACGCGCACCACATCGCCCACGCGCAGGCGGCGTGTGGCAATGCGCTCGAAGGTACCTGCGTCTGGCGCCTTGCGTAGCACCGAGTCCGGCAGGCGATTCATGACCGCTTCCAGCGCGCCAGCCGTGCTATCGCGCAAACGCAGCTCCAGCCAGCGACCGGTGAGCAGGAAGAAGACAAACATGGTCAGCGAGTCGAAAAAGACTTCATGACCAAAGGGGCCGGAGGGATCAAAGGTTCCCAGCGTGCTGATGATGAAGGTGATGGCCATGCCCAGCGCCACCGGCAAGTCCATGCTCACGCGGCGCTGACTGATGTCTTTGAGTGCGCTCTTGAAGAACGGGCCGCAGCAAAACAGCACGACAGGCAGAGAAATCACCCACGAAGCCCAGCGCAGCAAGGTCTCGAACTCCTGTGTCAGATCGCCGGGCTTGGAGACATAGGCCGGCCACGCGTACATCATGACCTGCATCATGCAAAAACCGGCTACCAGCCAGCGCCACAGCGCGCGACGGGTCTCGGCCTGGCGCAGCTCGCGCAGAAAAGCGTCGCGTGCCGGCAGCGCGCGGTAACCCGCACGCGCAATGGCCTCCATCCACTGGGATGGAAGCACCTGGGCGGGACGCCAGACGACACGGGCACGGCGCGTGGCAGCACTGACTTCAACCCCTTGCACGCCGGGTACGGCGCGCATCGCCTCTTCAATGGTGAGCGCACAGGCCGCACAGTGCATGCCCTCCAATACCAGATGCGATTCCCAGACCGGAAATGCCGTGGGTTCGTCCAAGGAGGCAGCAGAGGCCGCCTTGGCATCTGCGGGCCGGCCGAACGAACTCCACTCCTGTGGGTCGTCCAGCAGCAGATTGCCAGCCGGCGGCGGGACTTGGGGATCTGATCCGGCAGCCACCTGCGTGGCCTGATCAGGCGTGACAGGATGGTTGTGATACATGTTTGAAGCTTAACGCGAGGGGATCATAATGAGCTTGACCTTGATCAACTGACATCACCCCGCACCGTCCTATGCTTTAAAGCATCAATCCGCCCACCAAAAGGAGCTCGCTATGTACAACCGCATCCTCATCGCAACGGATGGAACAGAACTTTCCGACAAAGCCGTACGCGCCGGCATTGAGCTGGCTGCGCTCTCAGGCGCCAGCGTCGTCGCACTCAAGGTGGTCTCGCACTACCCGCGCAGCTACATGGAAGGCACGGATCTGCAGGACATCAAGGAAGCCAAGCGCATAGAAGAGCAGTGGACGGAGCAGGCCCAGGTGCTGCTAGGCGGCATCAAAAACCTGGGTCAGGAGCACAAAGTGAGCGTGACCCCCGAGGTGGTGCACTCCGACCTGGTGGCAGAAAGCATTGTGGAAACCGCCAAAAAACGCGATTGCGACCTGATCGTGATGGCCTCTCACGGCCGCAAGGGCCTGCAGCGCCTGCTGCTGGGCAGCGAGACCCAGCACGTGCTCACCCATTCGCATATACCGGTGCTGGTGCTGCGCTAACGCCATCTCACAACCTCAGCTACGCTTCGCTTGATTGAAAGCAGGCGCTCACACAAAAACAAAAGCAGCTTGCACTCAGGCTGCTTTTGTTCGTTTTGGCTTCCAGCCCATAAGAAATATGCGCTAGTAGCTATCAATTCGTGAGTCAAGGTAAAAGTCAAAGGACCTGGCTGCATATAAAAAACAGGCTCTCACAAGGGCGTTCTGAGCCCCAGAGCAGCGCCCATCGCGCCCTGATGCCCAAGAACCCGGGCTTGTTTTCCGACGACCAGACACTGATCGAGCTATTCCATCAGGCTCTGCACCACCCCGGCCAGAAACAGTGCATGCAGCGACACCGCCCGCTCTCGCCGAGCGAGTTCGTCCCAGATCGCCAAAGCCTGTCAGCAGGTTCTCCCATGCCTATGGTTTGCCCGAAGAAAGCCTACGCGTGTTTTGAATAATGAAACTGAGGTTTGAAAGCAGGAACGGTTCACCTACATTGAATCGATGATCCGCCAGCTTCTGCACCAATCCGACGTGGACGTCGTCCGCGAAAGCAATCCCAATTTTGCGGGAACGCTGGCCAAAGGCCTGATGATTCTGCAAGCCTTTCTGCGCGAGCCACGGCCTTATGCAAACAGTGAACTGGCCGACCTGCTGGGACTGCCGCGCCCCACGGTTTCCAGGCTGTGCCACACCTTGATGGAGCTAGGCTATCTGGACCACGATGAGCGCATTGATCGCTATTTCATCGGACCGGCTGCCGTGGCCTTGGGCTACCCCTATCTCAGCTCCATCCCTCTGCGCACCCAGGCCAAGCCTGACATACAGGCGCTGGCCAACCAGATTCGCGGGGCAGTTTCGATTGGTGTGCCCATGGGGCTGGACGTGCTCTATGTCGAGACCTGCTCCTATCGCCACGGAATACTGGCGCGGCCAGACGTCGGTGCCGTACGCAGTGTGGCAAGCACGGCCATGGGCCGTGCTTGGCTGTACTCGATTGACAAAAACGCACGCACCGAGGTGTTGAAACAGCTGAAGGCCTTGCGCCCTGAAGAACTGGCCAGGTGTGAAAGCGGCATCGACGAGTCTCTGTCTATGCAGGGGCGGCGTGGCTTTGCAGTGAACGTTGGCGATGCCGGCTTTGGCGTCAACGGCGTTGCCCTGTGTTCCCGCATTCGCCATGGGTCCAGACATCTGCTTTTCAACTGCGCCGTGCCCGGCACTCAGATGAGCCCGGAGGAAATGATCTCTCACGTCGGACCCCAGCTGGTGAGTCTGGTACGAAGGTGCGAGCTGGCAGCCGGCGTAGAGCAAACATAAAGCTTTAACTAGGAGACATCAGGATGGACTTGAAACCACTGTTCGCCCCGGACAGCATCGCTGTCATTGGAGCTTCTCAAAACCCGCAGAAGGTAGGCGGCATGCCGGTCAACCTGCTCAAGCAGCTGGGTTTCGCGGGGCGTATCTATCCGGTCAACCCTGCCGCAGCACAGGTGCAGGGTCTCAAGTCCTACCCAGCCATTGCGGATTTACCGGAGCCCGCCGATCTGGCCATTGTGGCAGTGCCCGCCGCCGGCGTTGACTCAGCAATTGAGCAGCTGATTGCGCAAGGCACACGCTCTGCCGTCGTGCTCAGTTCAGGCTTTGCGGAGATGGGGCTTCAAGGAGCTCAGGTCCAAGCTCGCATGGCAAAGCGCGCCCGGGAGGGCGGCATGGCACTGCTGGGCCCCAATTGCCTGGGCATCATGAGTCTCCGGCGAAATCTGTTTGCAACGTTTTCTCCGGCGCCGTTAGCGGGCGTACCGAACACCGGCTCGGTGGCCATCGTGAGCCAGAGCGGCGCTTTCGGCGCCTATGCATACTCCTTGGCGCGTAAAGCGGGGCTGGGGCTCAGCCATTGGATTACCACCGGAAATGAAGCCTCGGTTTCTGTCGCAGACATGATTTCCTGGCTGGCCGACGACGCCGAGACTCAGGTCATTCTGGCGTACATAGAAGGCACGCGCGATGGACTTGCATTGCAGCGTGCGCTTGCGAAAGCCCGCGCCGCTGGCAAGCCGGTGATCGTGACCAAGGTGGGGCGCACGGAGGCCGGGGCGCGTGCCGCCATGTCGCACACGGCCAGCCTATCGGGCGAAGATGCGGTGTACCAGGCCGTATTCGACTCGACCGGAACCATCCGGGCTCGCACGGTGGATGAAATGTTTCGCCTGGGTCAGGCCTTCTCCACCGGGCCACTGCCACGCGGAAATCGGCTGGCCATCGTTACGGTATCTGGGGGCGTAGGAACCTTGATGGCAGACACGGCATCGGATGAGGGCCTGGCTTTGCCTGCGCTGCCAGCTTCCACGGGCGATGCCTTGCGTACACGCATCCCGTTTTGCGCAACCGACAACCCCATCGACATCACAGGCCAGTTCACGGCCGACTTGCCCGTGTTTGGCATGGCCGCACACGGGGCTGCCACTTGCGGTGAATACGATGCAGTGACGATCTTCGTGGCTGCGGCACTCGCCTCCAAGTTTCTGTCGCCAGCCATCATTCAAATGATTCGCGAGACCATGGCTGCGGCTCCCCAGATGTCCATCACCCTCAGCGGCATCGCCGACGAGGCCACACGCCGCGAGCTGCTGGAAGCGGGCTGCCTGGTCTATGAGGAGCCCACCCACGCCGTGGAGACAATGGCCGCCAAAGCGCGTTGGGCCACCTATCGCGCGGAAACTCTGCCTCAACCTCGAACGCTAGCACCTGCGCCTGAGGTGCTCAATGAAGCGGACGCTCTGGCTTTTCTGGCCGAACATGGGGTTGCCCCGGCTCCGCATCAGGTGGCCCATTCGGCCGATGAGGCGGTTGCGGCCTGGCGTGCATTGGGCGGACAGGCCGTGCTCAAGATCGTTTCCGCAGACCTGCTACACAAGAGCGATGTGGGCGGTGTTCGCGTGGGCCTGCGCAGTGAGACCGAGGTGCGAGAGGCCTATGACGCCATTCTGGAATCTGTCTCCCGTCTGGCGCCTCAGGCGCGACGCCAGGGAGTGCTCGTTGCCCGCAAGCTGGACCCCCTGGCAGAGGTGATGCTGGGTGCTCGTTTCGATCCGGTTTTCGGCACGGTGATGGTGCTGGGCCAAGGCGGAGTGGCGGTTGAGTTGCATGCCCGCACAGCCGTTTTAATGGCCCCCACCTCGGAAGCACGAGTACGAACTTGCCTGGAGGAATTCGGCATTCTCAAGTTGCTGGGGGGCTGGCGCGGCCGCCCTATCGTGGATGCCCAGCCTCTGGTGGACACGGTTGTGCGCTTTGGCGAACTGGCTGCCGCATTGGGGCCACGCCTGGCCATGCTTGAAATCAACCCGCTGATGGTGACGGCCGAAGGCGTGGCCGCAGCGGATGCCGTCGTGAGTTTCAAAGACCTCTGAGTGATCAGCCAAGGAGACAGCACCTATGCAAAACAACCAGCATCCGAAACGTCGCAGCCTGCTTGCAGCCGCAGCCCTGCTGGCCGCAGCGCCATGGCAAAGCATCTTTGCTGCTGAGCAAGCGATTCGACTCATCGTTCCTTTTCCGGCAGGTGGCGGAACCGACGTCGTGGGTCGTTTGATGGCCGAGAGCCTAGGCAAGGAATTAAATACCACGGTGATAGTGGAAAACATTGGCGGCGCGACCGGGACCATCGGTGCAGCACAGGCCGCAAGAGCCACACCGGATGGCCGGACATTGCTGCTCGGTATTACAGGCACCATGGCGATTGCGCCCTCGCTACTCAAGGGCTTGCGTTACGACACCGCCAAGGATTTCACCGCCTTGGCCCGCATTGCCCAGACCGGAAACATCCTGGTGGCCCACCCGGGCTACCCGGCAAATACCGTTACAGAGCTGGTGGCTCTGGCGAAACGCACAAAAACACCGGTGCTGTATGGCTCATGGGGTAACGGCTCGGGCGGGCACCTGGCGGCGGAGAGCCTTCGTTCGCTGGCCGGTATTCCTATGGAGCATGTGCCCTACAAAGGCGTGGCTCCGCTGCTTCAGGATTTGATTGGCGGGCAAATTCAGGTCGGCATGCTGGACGTTGCCGCTGCACTGCCGCACATCCGCGGTGGGAAGATCAAGGTTCTGGCGGTGGCAGGCTCCAGGCGAACCTCTGCCCTGCCCCAGGCTCCCACCTTCAAGGAAAGCGGCATCGCCTTCGATACCGATAGCTGGTTCGGTCTGTTTGGGCCGGCACGCATGCCAGAGGCCGAAGCGCAAAAAATAGCTCTGGCAGCAGAGCGCGTCATGCGCCAACCCGAGCTGAAAGCTCGCCTCCATGATCTGGGCCTGGATGCGGTGCCCAACTCGCGCGCGGAATTCAACGAGCAATGGCGGGCAGACATGGTGACCTGGGCGCGCCTTGTTCAGCAAAGTGGTGCAAAGGTCGACTAATGATGGGCACGAATTTTCTTACCCAGGAGTTCAGCAGCCCGCAAGCGGCCTGGACGGCGCATGCGGTGATACCGGCCATTGTTGCCGGCTACCCGCTGCTTGAAGCTTTGCGTACATGCCATGTGCAGACCTCGCCAGGGCAGCCTGCCTACGGGCGGGCACCATTCAACCAATTCGGTCACAGTCGCGAGCGCTGGACGGACCGCGATCGTGACATTGTCACGCCTGCCAATGACCTGCTCTACAGCAATGCATGGCTGGATTTGCGCCAGGGGCCGATCGTCATCACGGTGCGCCCCCAGACCGGGCGTTACTTTGTGCTGGAGTTGATGGATGTCTACACCAACAACTTTCACAACATCGGCACACGCAACACGGCTCTGGATGGCGAGCGCTTCGCAATCATAGGCCCCAGTGGCAGCGACGCCGACGCGCCAGCAGGCACAACGCCTATCCACAGTCCCACCGACCTGGTCTGGGTGCTGGGCCGTGTCCTGGTGGATGGCGACAAGGACGAGCAAGCTGCACGTGATTTTCAGGCCGGCCTGCAGATTGCGGGACAGCCCACCGCCTCTGCGCCACCCAGCGTGGCCCTTTGGCAGTCTGGTGGCGAACCGGTACTCGACTTTCTCTGCAATCTTGCGCGTGCGCTCGATGATTTTGCGCCTCCAGCTTCTCAACGCGGAGTGTTCGAGCTGCTACGCAACGCGAACCTGAGGCTTTCTCCTGACGGAGCTTTGGGTGAGCTAAGGCCTGCAACCATGGAAGGGCTGCGCGCCGCGTATCGGGCAGCGATGCAGATGATCGATGGTGCCGGTCGTGCAGCCTCAAAAGCACCATGGCGCTACTCCACGCGCTTGGGGCGCTACGGAGACGATTTGATGCTTCGAGCCTCCACCGCATGGAAAGGGCTGGGAGCGCTGGCGGCAGATGAAGCCATCTACGCTGTGACCGATTACGACGACCGGGGAGAACTCTTGACCGGAGAGCATGTGTACCGCTTGCATTTCGATGATGGCGGCCGAATTCCCGCAGATGCATTCTGGTCCATCACCCTCTATGGCGAAGACCGTTATCTCGCACCCAACGCCCTGCGCCGCCATGCCTTGGGCAACCGCAGCCCCTTGGTACGTAACGATGACGGCAGCCTGACCCTGCATATAGCGCACCAGCAGCCATCCGGCCCCGCGGAAAACTGGCTGCCTGCGCCAAGCGGCGGCTTCTATCTCATCCTGCGGCTGTATCACCCACAGCCGGCTTTCCTGAGCGGCAGCTACTGTTTACCTCCACTGGAGCGCATCTCGTGAACCTCTCTAACCGCAACCTCCATCAAGCGGTCACCCGTACGCTTCCCTTGTTCGAGATGATGCGCATGCGTGCGGCCACCGCACCGCGAAAGCATCCGGTGCATGGTTTCGCCGGCGGTGATCCAGACTCCGGGCTGCGTTGGGCCAACACCTTCACGCATTCCAAGCGCTTGCTCACACCCAGCGATCGCGAAGTCGTTACGCCCAACAATGACACGCTGTACACCAATACCTGGCTTGACTTGTCCGAGGGACCTTTGGTCATTCACGTGCCCGCCATGGGAGAGCGTTACTGGACGCTGGGTTTCCTTGACATGTGGACCAACCCATTCGCCTATGCGGGCCGCCGGACCACTGGAAATCATGCTCAGCGCTTGTTCGTCCATGGCCCTCAATGGCAGGGAATCGTTCCTGAAGGCATGATTGAAATTACCGCCCCAGGGACAGACGTTTGGATCATTGGTCGCATTCTGGTGTCGCCAGACGAGACCGATCTGGCCGAAGTCGCATGCTTACAGAAACAGTTTTCCATTGTGCGGGCAAGCGACGGACAGCCTGCGGCACGGACTTTCGTCGCCGGCATGAACGGCCGAAAGACTGATACGCCTGAGACAGCACAATACAAAGCCGTTGTGGACTCCGCCTGGACACGCAACCATTCACCTAGAGACGACACCATAGCCTTGCCGCTGTGGAGCAAGGCTTGCCAGGCGCGCCTGGCCGATTTTCAACAGGCCTTGGTCGATGTTTGTCAGGAGCTGCGCGACGACACACAGTCCTCCGATCAAGGAGGCGGGTGGAGCTTGCCAGTTACGATTTGCACGGACTGGGAAGAGCAGTTCGACTTACGCGCTCGCGTGGCACGCAACATGATTGGCGCGCTTGGCATTGAAGAGGCCATGTATCTGGTCGCAGAAGTGGACGCGCAAGGCAATGCATTGGACGGCCAGTTTTGCTATGAGCTGTACTTCCCCCCCGGCAAGGCACCTCAGGTTGACGCTTTCTGGTCGCTAACCATGTACCGCAAGACCGATTGCCTGCTTGTAGACAATCCTATCGATCGCTACTCCATCGGTGACCGTACCCCAGGATTGCGCTGGGACTCCGAAGGCGGCCTGCGCCTGACAATGCGGCACTCCAAGCCTGCTGATGATGCGGTCAATTGGCTACCGGCGCCGCGCGAGAGCTTTTACCTGACGCTGCGCTTGTATCAACCTCGCCAGACTCACCTGGAGTGCAGCTTCAACTACCCCGCATTGACTCGGCTGGAGCCCCAAGCGATTAACGGCATATAGCCCTGGCCTCGCCACGCAATTCCAGCGCCGTCTGCACCGGCCTAACCCAGCCAGCCGGCCGGGCTCGGCTCGGCGCCGAGGAGTTTGTCAGTGCATTCTCAGACAAACTCCTTCTGGTACTGGTCGCGCAGCAGCTTCTTCTGCACCTTGCCCATGGTGTTGCGCGGCAGGGCATCGACCACATAGCAGCGCTTGGGCACTTTGAAGTTGGCCAGCTTGACCTTCAGGGCGTCGATGATTTTCTGTCCATCGACCTGCGCACCCTTGCGCGGCACGATGACGGCCACGCCCACTTCACCAAAGTCAGGGTGAGAGACGCCGACCACCGCGCTTTCGTCCACTCCGGCCAGCTCGTTGATAAAGCCTTCCACCTCGGCCGGATAGACGTTGTAGCCGCCCGAGATGATCAAGTCCTTGCTGCGGCCCACGATGGAGAAATAGCCGCGTGCGTCCTGCATGCCCACATCGCCGGTCTTGAACCAGCCGTCCTTGGTGAACTCCTCGGCCGTCTTCTCGGGCATGCGCCAGTAGCCGGCAAACACATTGGGGCCTTGCACCTCGATATTGCCAATCTCGCCCACGGGCAGCGGCCGGCCATCTTCGCTGTGAATGCGCACACCCACGCCTGGCAGCGGAAAGCCCACCGTGCCGCCACGGCGCTCGTCCTCATTACCGTAGCGCGGATCTGCCGTGTAGGGGTTGGAGGTGAGCATGGTGGTCTCGCTCATTCCATAGCGCTCCAGAATGGCCTGACCGGTACGCGTCTTCCAGGCGCGGAAGGTCTCGATCAGCATGGGCGCCGAGCCCGAGATGAACAAACGCATGTTCGCGGTCTTGTCGCGGTCCAGGCGCGCATCGGCCAACATGCGCACATACAGCGTAGGCACGCCCATGAAGACGGTGGCGTCCTTGAAGCGGTCGATCACCGCCGAAGGCTCGAACTTGGAAAACCAGATCATGGGGCTGCCGTTGAGCAAAGCGCCATGAATCGCCACGAACAGGCCGTGCACGTGAAAAATGGGCAGGGCGTGAATCAGCACATCGCCGCCCTGCTCAGGCGTACGCCAGCCCCAATAAACCTTGAGCATGGCCGCATTGGTGGCTAGGTTGCCGTGGGTGAGCATGGCGCCCTTGCTGCGCCCGGTGGTACCGCTGGTGTAGAGAATCGCTGCCAGATCATCGGTCTTGCGCATGGCAGGCTGCTGCTCGTCGCCATGGTGGGCGGCGCGGTCCAGCAGGCTGCCGCTGCGATCCGTGCCCAGGGTGTAGACATGGCCTACGCCGCTGTTGAAGGCAATTTTGGAGACCCAGCCAAAATTTTCGGGCGCGCAAACCACGACGGCGGGCTCGGCATTGCCGATGAAATATTCAATTTCTGCGCTTTGATACGCGGTGTTGAGCGGCAGGAACACATGGCCGGAGCGCAAAGTGGCCAGATACAGCATCATGGCTTCGACCGATTTTTCCACCTGCACCGCTACGCGGCTGCCCTCAGGCAGTTGCAGCGAATCGAGCAGATTGGCCATGCGCGCACTGCCATGATCCAGATCGGCCCAGGTGTAGTACAGGCTCTGGCCATCAGGCTCCACGGCCTCCACCGCCACTTGGTCCATCTGAGCAGGAAATGCGGCGCGCAAGGCGCTGTAGAGATTCGCTTGGTGCATGTCGGTCATCGGTGATCAAAGAAAGAGGAACTGGGATGCGAGAGACATCATAGTTCCTCGATACGAGGGCCAAGAGCTGGCCCCTCACGGCGCTTAATCGAGCTTCACTCCCGAAGCTTTGACCACCTGGGCCCAGCGCTGGATCTCGCTGTGAATCATGGCCGCAAACTGCTGCTGGTTGAGCTTGCCGTACTCTGCACCATTGCGTGCCCAGGCGGTCTTGACCTCCTCGGCCGCACCGATTTTTTGCACCTCCTGCAGCATGTGCTGCTGCATCGCGGCCGGTGTGTTCTTGGGAGCCCACAACCCGTACCAGGTGGTCACGGTGTAGTCGGGCAGACCCACTTCGGCGGCGCAAGGCACATCGGGGAAGGCGGGGTTGCGCTCCTTGCCGGCTACCATCAAGGCCTTGATGCGCCCGCTCTTGATGTGCTGGGCCGAGGAACCCAGGCCGTCAAACACCATGTCCAGATTGCCTGCTATCAAATCCTGTAGCGCCGGGCCCGCGCCCTTGTATGGGATGTGCAGTATGGAGGTCTTGGTCTGCAGCTTGAACAGTTCGCCGGCCAGATGGTGAGAGCTGCCCGAGCCTGCCGAGCCGTAGTTGTATTTTCCCGGCTTGCTGCGCATATCGGCCAGCAACTCCTGCACCGTGTTGAACGGCACATTCTTGGGATTGACCACCAGCACCTGGGGCACGCTGGCCAGCAGTGCCAGCGGCACGAAATCGCGCTCCAGGTCGTATTCAAGTCGGGGGTATACCGATGGCGCGATCACATGGTGGGCACCGCCCATGAAGAAGTTGTAGCCGTCGGCCGGCGCCTTGGCGGCAATGGCCGCGCCCAGCGTACCGCCAGCCCCGCCCCGGTTGTCCACCACCAGAGTCTTGCCGGTGATCTTGGAAAACTGGCTGGAAAACGGCCGGGCAAATGCATCGGTGCCGCCGCCGGCAGGAAAGGGCACGATCAGATTCACCGGTTTGGCAGGCCATTCGCCAGCGGCCGAGCTCTGTGCCTGGGCCAGGCCCGCCCAGCCGGACAGACCGCCCGCAGCCAGCGCGCCCATGGAATGGATCAGCGCGCGTCGCTGCCTAGAAAACTCCTGCATTGCATCTCTCCTGAATGCCCGGCATGGCCGGGCTGAGTGGTCAGAAGACGCAGAGACAGCTTGCTTGCAAGGCTTGACGCAGCACGCTCACGCCATGCGCATCAGCTCTTGCACAGCGATTCAATCTCGGAGGAGACGGGAATCTTGCCCTGCGCCAGCAGGCTGCGGTGCTTGTCCAGACGCTTGAGGTCATACAGATAGTTGACCATCAGCCCCATGGATTGCTTGTGCCCCTTGGGCGACAGGTCTGCCGCCCAGTTCAGGCGCTCCACGCGCGCACCGTTGCCGAGGTGAAAGCGTGCCACGGCATCGAGCGGACGACCCTTGGCAGTTTCCCGCCCCAGATAGCGTGCGGCGCAGAACATGGCCGCCTGGCGCACGGCAGATTTTTCCTTGAGCGAGGCCGGATCGTCCAGCGCGGCCAGCAAATGCGCCATGTCCACGCCACCGGCAGCGGCTTGCAGCGCCGCTTTCTGCTTGTCGTCCAGCTCGGCCAGCACGGCATCGCCATGCTTGGAGAGCCAGGAGCGCAGACCCGGAATCGGCGACAGCGTCGCGAACTGCTTGAGTTTGGGAAATTCCTGCGTGAGCGTCTCCACCACATGCTTGATCAACGAATCGCCGAAGCTCACGCCCTTGAGGCCCGATTGCGTATTGCTGATGGAATAGAAGATGGCGGTATTGGCCTTGGCAATATCGGCGGCGGCGGCCGATTCGTCGAGCAGCGGCCCAATGCTGTCGGACATCTTGTCTACCAGGGCCACTTCCACAAAGATCAGCGGCACCTTGGGCATGCGCGGGTGAAAGAAGCCGTAGCAGCGGCGATCGCTGTCCAGCCGGTTCTTGAGGTCCGACCAGCTGCGGATATCGTGCACGGCCTCGTACTTGATGAGCTTTTCCAGCAATGATGCAGGCGAATCCCAGTTCAGGCTCTTGAGCTCCAGTAGCGCCACATCAAACCAGTTGGAAAACAGATGCTCCAACTCGGCATCCAAGGCCACATAGCGCTGCTCAGCCTTGGGCAAGGCCAGCAGCTCGGCCCGCATATCGACCAGAAAACCCATGCCGCCCTGCGGCTGGGCAAAGCGCTGCAGCATCCGGGTACGCGAAGACATCAAGGCACGGCGCAAACCCATCTCGGCTTCGCTGCGCTCCACATCGCTGCCGGCCTTGTCATAACGTTCGCGCGCAGCCTGCAGCGCCGTGGCATCGGGGCCAAACTGCTCGATGATCAACGCCCAGAAATCCTTGTGGGCCGGCAATGCCGCTTTGGCATACCAGTCCATCAGCAACTGGGCATGGCGACCGCCCTCTACATCGCTCAGCGAAGCATCGGCCACCTGCTGCAGATCTTCCAGCAGGCGACGCAGCTCGCGCGGAGACAATGCCTCCTGCCCGCGCTTGAGGGTTGCCTCCAGGCGCTTTGCCAGCGGACGCTGCTCCACGCCATCTTTGCCAGGCTTGTCGCCTTCTACGCCACGCACCCACAGCGTGGTCTGCTCGATCCAGTCTGCTGCCCAACCCATTCACATCTCCTTGCGTGCTGTTGATGATGCTCTCAATCGAGAAGCAAGTACCGCATATGCAGTCATGTCTGCAAGCATTATGGGCAGATTTTGTGACCCCAGGCATGGGCCGTCCCGCCCGGAAACAAAAAACGCAGGCCTGGGCCTGCGTCGTGAGGAGGTGAGGGCTAGGCCGCGCAACAAAGCTGCGTTATGCCGCCGAGCGATTGACGCTATACGGCGCATTCTTGCCGCACCACAACCACATGAGCGCACCGCCCGCAATCATGGGAATGCACAGCCACTGGCCCATGCTCATGCCCAGGGACAGAATGCCCAGGAAGTCGTCGGGCTCGCGGAAATACTCGGCAATGAAGCGGAACACGCCATAGCCGAACAGGAAGACCGCGGCCACCTGGCCGGGCTTGTGCTCCTTGCGTGCATAAATCCACAGCAAAATGAACAGCAGCAAACCTTCCATCAGCATCTGGTAGATCTGCGAAGGGTGGCGCGCAATCATGGAGCCGCTTTGCGGAAACACCATGGCCCAGGGCAGGTCGGCGCTGGCGGCACGCCCCCAGAGTTCGCCGTTGATGAAGTTGCCAACTCGGCCCGCAGCCAGCCCGGTAGGTACGCAGGGTGCGACAAAATCTGCCACTTGCAGCCAGCTGCGCTTGCGCGAATGTGCAAACCAGACCATGGAACCGATGACGCCCAGCAGGCCGCCATGAAAGCTCATGCCGCCTTGCCAGACGGCAAAAATCTCCAGCGGATGCGTGAGGTAGTAGTCTGGCTTGTAGAACAGGCAGTAGCCAAGGCGCCCACCGATGATTACGCCCAGCACGCCGAGAAACAGAATGTCCTCCACATCCTTGCGCGACCAGGCTTGATCGCCCCGCATGTATTTGAAGGGCGGGTGATGCAGGCGGCGTGTCCCCAGGAACAGGAACAGCGCAAATGCCGCCAGATAGGTCAGACCATACCAGTGCACAGCCAGGGGACCGATTTGCACGGCAACGGGATCAATTTGCGGATACATCAGCATGACAGGCATTGTGCCGTAGCCAGACATGCCCCCAGGAATGCGCCGCAGGAAAACCACTCGGGCCGGACTGCGGCGACCCGCCACCCTATGCCACATCAATGAAAACAGCCTCAAGCGCTTGATGGACAAGCGCGTCAAGCTATTGATTTCATTGCATCAAGGCTTGCGCACGGTTTCCAGTTTGATCAAGCCTTCTTTCACCATATCGCGCACGCCGCGGTTGGCCTCCTGCGTCATCTCTCGCAACTGCAGGGGCGATCCGCCCAGCACCTGAACCCCCATGGCCTGCAAGCGCTCCTGCATGACGGGCTCGTTCAACACGGCGTTGGCAGCCGTGTTGAGCTTGTCGATGATCTGTGGCGGCGTGCCTGCAGGTGCCACCAAACCGAACCAGGTAATGGCCAGATCGTTGAGAGCCGGATGACCCAGCTCTTTGAACGTGGGCACCTGGGGCAAGGCTGGCAGCCTCTCCTGCGCTGCCACAGCAATCGGTATCAGCCGACCCGAATTCACATGGGCGGCAGACGAGGGATACTGATCGCTCAGCACATGCGTCTCTCCCGATAGCGCACTGCTCACCACCGGCCCCTGACCTTTGTAGGGAATGTGGTGCAGCCGAATCTTGAGCGAGGCATTCAAGCGCTCGATGATCAGATGCCCCACCGAGCCCACGCCCGACGAACCAATATTGAGCAAAGAAGGCTTGCTGCGCGCCAGCATGACGAACTGGCCATAGTTGTGCACGCCCAGACTGGGGTGTACCGAGAGCACCGAGGCAATCGAGGTCAAGGCCACGATCGGCGCCAGGTCCTTGCTCGGATCTATGCGGGAGACATGGGCCAGCAGCACGGGATTGACGGCCAGGGTGCTGATGGTGCCAAGCCCGATGACATAGCCGTCGGGCGCCGCATGGGCCACGGCTTCGGCACCGATCAGGCCGCTGGCGCCGGCGCGATTTTCGACAATCACGGCCTGCCCTAGCGGGGCCTGCATGGCATCGGCCACCATGCGGGCGATGATGTCGGCAGAGCCTCCGGGAGTGAAGGGCACGATGAGGCGCACCGGACGCTGCGGATATGTAGCATGCCGCGCATCGACCAAGCCTTGCGCCCAGGCCACCGAGCCTGCCGAGCCTGCCGAGCCCAAAATGCAGACACTGACAACGCTAGCGAAAGCACGCCTGACCCTGGGGTATAGCTTGCTCCACTGAAGGCCTGTGGCCTGCTTCATGGCGAAAACTTCCTCATTGCAAAAATGACGACAGCCGCCCAACCCTCAGGGTTGCGGCGGCTGTCGGGATTGTCCATCAACGCTGGCACCAGCGCGGACAAAAAGTACAGAAACCTCAGTCGTCCAGCAGCGACAGATCGCGCACGGCACCGGTATCGGCACTGGTCACCAGCATGGCATAGGCCTTGAGCGCTGCGGAGATCTTGCGAGGACGGGCCTCCACAGGCTTCCAGCCCTTGGCGTTCTGCACTTCGCGGCGTGCCGCCAACTCTTCGTCGCTGACCAGCATGTTGATGGTGCGATTGGGAATGTCGATACGGATGATGTCGCCGTTCTGCACCAGACCAATCGCACCGCCAGCGGCCGCTTCGGGAGAGCAGTGGCCAATCGACAGCCCAGATGTGCCGCCTGAGAAGCGGCCATCCGTCAGCAACGCGCAGGCCTTGCCCAGACCCTTGGATTTGATGTAGCTGGTAGGGTAGAGCATTTCCTGCATGCCGGGGCCGCCCTTGGGGCCTTCATAGCGCACGATGACCACATCACCTGCCTTGACCTTGTCGGCCAGAATATTGGCCACGGCTTCGTCCTGGGACTCAACCACGTGGGCTGGGCCTTCGAACACCAGAATAGATTCATCCACACCGGCGGACTTCACTACGCAACCGTCCAGCGCAATGTTGCCGCGCAGCACGGCCAAGCCGCCTTCTTTGCTGAAGGCGTGCTCATAGCTGCGGATACAGCCTTCGGCACGATCCAGATCCAGGCTGGGCCAGCGGGTGTTCTGGCTGAAGGCAACCTGCGTGGGAATACCAGCGGGGCCTGCCATGTAGAAGTGACGAACGGCTTCATCTTGCGTGACGGTGATATCCCACTGGGCCAGCGCATCGGCCATGGTCTTGGCGTGCACGGTGGGCACATCGGTGTGCAGCTTGCCGGCGCGGGCCAGCTCGCCCAGGATAGCCATGATGCCGCCTGCGCGGTGCACGTCTTCGATGTGGTACTTGGGCGTATTGGGCGCGACCTTGCACAGCTGGGGCACAACGCGCGAGAGGCGGTCGATGTCGGCCATGGTGAAGTCGATTTCGGCTTCCTTGGCAATGGCCAGCAGATGCAGGATGGTGTTGGTGGAGCCGCCCATGGCGATATCCAGCGTGATGCAGTTCTCAAACGCTTTGAAACCCACGGAGCGTGGCAACACGCTGTAATCGTCCTGCTCGTAGTGCTGGCGGGCCAGCTCGACGATGCGACGACCGGCGCGCAGGAACAGCTCTTCGCGGTCAGCGTGTGTGGCCACCACGGTGCCGTTGCCGGGCAGGGACAGACCCAGTGCCTCGGTCAGGCAGTTCATGGAGTTGGCAGTGAACATGCCCGAGCAGGAACCGCAAGTGGGGCAGGCCGAACGCTCGACCTGCGCGACCTCTTCATCCGAGTAGCGGTCATCTGCCGCAATCACCATGGCATCCACCAGATCGAGCTTCTTGAATTCGATCACCTTGGTATCGGGATTGGCCAGCTTGGTCTTGCCCGCTTCCATGGGACCGCCGGAAACGAAGATCACCGGAATGTTCAGGCGCATAGCGGCCATCAGCATGCCGGGGGTGATCTTGTCGCAGTTGGAGATGCACACCAGTGCATCGGCGCAATGCGCATTGACCATGTATTCCACCGAGTCGGCGATCAGATCGCGGCTGGGCAGCGAATACAGCATGCCGTCATGGCCCATGGCAATGCCATCGTCAACGGCGATGGTGTTGAATTCCTTGGCAACACCACCCGCCTTTTCGATCTCGCGTGCCACCAGCTGGCCCAGGTCCTTCAGGTGCACGTGGCCGGGCACGAATTGCGTGAAGGAGTTGGCAATGGCGATGATGGGCTTTTCGAAGTCGCCATCTTTCATGCCAGTGGCACGCCACAGGGCGCGCGCACCGGCCATGTTGCGGCCGCCAGTGGAAGTTTTGGAACGATATGCGGGCATGGGGTTAACTTGGTCAGACGTTATCGTGGAATGAACAGCCAATTATGTCCCACTGCTTCCCGCATAGGTGCATGCATTGGTTTACGCGGCAGACAAACTGTCTTAAACAGTTTCGCCAGCCATCGTATTCCAAGAACCCCAGGTGTGGATGCGCGCTCTCAGCGCCGGCGCGAACCGGGCGCCAGCTCCTTCTTCTGGCGCTCAATGCGCTCCTTCTTGCGCTGATCCATCTTGTCCATGGCCTTGCGCTTGGTGTAGCCGCTGGCATCGGCCCAGGCCCACCAGGCCGCTGCAGCGCCATAAACGCCCAGGATGACCCACCAGCTCCAGGCAGCCACCGGGCCGATTTCTGCCACCTTGAGCAAAGACAACAGAATCGCCAGACCTAACAAATACATACACCCTCCTCACTTTTCTCAACAGTGCCTACATCAGTACATACACAATACCGCCACTACAATGACGATGTAATCGAACTTTAACAACTGCACCCAGGATTACCTCATGATGAAGCAAACACTGATCGCCTTCGCCCTGTCCGCAGCGGCGGTGGCTCCTGCCATGGCTGACCAGGCTTTGGCTCAGTCCAAGAACTGCATGGCCTGCCACGCAGTTGATAAAAAACTGGTCGGCCCTTCCTTCAAGGACGTGGCTGCCAAGTATGCCGGTCAAAAAGACGCTGTCGACAAGCTGGCTGCCAAGGTGATCAAGGGCGGCAGCGGCGTCTGGGGCCCCGTGCCCATGCCTGCAAACGCCCAAGTGAACGACGCCGACGCCAAGAAGCTGGTGACCTGGATTCTGACGCAGAAGTAATTACTACTGTTTGCATAGCAAAACAAAGCCGCACGGTATACGCCGTGCGGCTTTTTTGCATCTGCCATCAGATTTCGCCATGGAGCAAGTACCCCGTCCAGGCAATAAAAAAGGCCCCTGGGGGCCTTTTTTATGGATCTGACCGGCGTCAAAGCGCAGATCAGGAATCGCGGGAAGCACGCTTGCGGTCGTGTTCCTTCAGGTGGCGCTTGCGCACGCGCAGGCTGGTGGGGGTGATTTCCAGCAGCTCGTCGTCTTCGATGAATTCCACGCCGTATTCCAGCGACAACTCGATAGGAGGCGTGATCTTGATCGCGTCTTCCTTGCCGCTGACGCGGAAGTTGGTCAGCTGCTTGGTACGCGTGGCGTTCACCACCAGGTCGTTGTCGCGGCTGTGGATACCGATGATCATGCCTTCGTACACGGGATCGTTGGCCTTGACGAACATGCGGCCGCGGTCGTCCAGCTTGCCCAGGGCGTAAGTGAAGATTTCACCGTCGTCCATGGAAATCAGCACGCCGTTCTTACGGCCACCGATGTCACCCTTATGGGGTTCGTAGCTGTCGAAGATGTTGGCGATCAGACCGGAACCACGTGTCAGGTTCAGGAATTCATTGGTGAAACCGATCAGACCACGGGCGGGGATACGGTATTCCAGACGGACGCGACCGCGGCCATCGGGTTCCATGTTCACCAGCTCGCCCTTGCGCTCGCCCAGGGCTTGCATCACGCCGCCTTGATGGCCTTCTTCGATGTCGACAGTCACCAGCTCGATAGGCTCGTGCTTGACACCGTCAATCATGCGCATCACCACGCGGGGCTTGGAAACGGCCAGCTCATAGCCTTCGCGGCGCATTTCTTCCAGCAAGATGGTCAGGTGCAGTTCGCCACGACCCATCACTTCAAAGATACCGTCTTCATCGGTTTCCTTGACGCGCAGAGCCACGTTGGAACGCAGTTCCTTTTGCAGGCGGTCCCAGATCTGACGGCTGGTCACAAACTTGCCTTCACGACCGGCCAGAGGCGAGGTGTTCACGCAGAAGTTCATGGTCAGTGTGGGCTCGTCAATCTTCAGCATCGGCAGAGGCTGGGGATTGGCAATGTCAGTCACTGTTTCGCCGATACCGATGTTTTCAATACCGCTGACCAGCACGATTTCCGAAGGACCGGCTTCGGTGGCTTGCACGCGATCGATACCCTGGAAGGTGTGAACCTGGTTGATCTTGCCGTTGTAAGCCTTACCGTCGGGACCAGCCATGACAGCCACTTGCTGACCGGGCTTCAGAGTACCCTGGGTGATGCGGCCCACGCCGATACGGCCCACGAAGGTGGAGTAGTCCAGAGCGGAGATCTGCAGCTGCAGAGGTGCAGAAGCGTCACCTTGCACCGCAGGCACGTGCTCGAGAATGGTGTTGAACAGGGCGGACATGTCCTCACCCCACTTGGCACCTGGCTCGCCTTCTTCCTTGGAAGACCAGCCGTTGATGCCCGAGGCGTACACCACGGGGAAGTCCAACTGCTCGTCGGTGGCACCCAGCTTGTCGAACAGGTCAAAAGCGGCGTTCACCACCTTGTCGGGGTTGGCACCAGGCTTGTCCACCTTGTTGACCACCACGATGGGGCGCAGACCCAGGGCAAGAGCCTTCTTGGTCACGAAACGCGTCTGAGGCATAGGACCTTCTTGCGCGTCGATCAGCAGCACCACACCGTCAACCATGGACAGAGCACGTTCCACTTCACCGCCGAAGTCCGCGTGACCGGGCGTGTCGAGAATGTTGATGTGCGTACCTTGCCAGCTCACGGCGCAGTTCTTGGCCAGGATGGTGATGCCACGCTCGCGTTCGATGGCGTGGTTGTCCATCACGGTGTCCACGACTTTTTCGTGTTCAGCGAAGGTACCCGACTGGCGCAGCAGCTGGTCAACCATGGTGGTCTTACCATGGTCAACGTGCGCAATGATCGCAATATTGCGGATTTGTTTGCTCATAATGTTTTCCCATTGCCGCAATTCGTTATTGCGGCGTGCCTTCCAAAATCTGTTGAATTTCGAGCGGACTGAGCAGGCGCTCGGGAATCAGCTCCCCTTGCTCCACACGGCCGACCCCCAAAAGGGCTTGCGGACGCTCACCATACACGGCCACAGCCTTGGCGTCAGGCCAAGTCCCTCTGCGACGCATGCCTGACAAAAATCGTCTCGCATCCTCTTCGGACAAAGTGACAACTGCATGGCGATGCAGCAGCGCCTGCGCAGGCAATACCTGCGCCAGACGGTCCTCTTCACTCATGGCTTCCAGCGCCTGCAATGTCACGCAGCGCGAGACATCAATGCCACCGGTTTCCACACGGCGCAAAAAACGCAGGTGTGCGCCGAAACCCAGCGCCTCACCCACGTCTTCACCCAGCGTACGGATGTAGGTCCCCTTGCTGCAGGACACTCTCATCTTGATAGCTGGATACGCTTGATCATCCTGCGTCAGCGTCAGTTCCAGTGCATGGATCGTGACATTGCGTGCGGGACGCTCAACCTCTACGCCTGCGCGGGCGTATTCGTATAAAGCCTTGCCGTCTTTCTTGAGCGCACTGTGCATGGGGGGCACTTGCTGAATATCCCCCGTGAACTGCGCCTGGACAGCTGCCAGACGCTCCGGCGTGATAGCTGCCAGATCGACAGCACGCTCGCGCACCACATCACCTTCGGCATCGGCCGTAGTCGTGGTCTGGCCCAGTCGGGCAATGGCTTCGTATGTTTTTTCAGCTTCCAGCTGGAGCTGACTGAATTTGGTTGCAGCGCCAAAGCACAGCGGCAGCACGCCACTGGCCAGCGGGTCAAGCGTGCCGGTATGCCCGGCCTTTTCGGCGCGCAGCAGCCACTTGACCTTCTGCAAAATATCATTGCTGGACCATCCCAGCGGTTTGTCGAGCAGCAACACCCCATGCACAGGGCGCCGCTGCACCCGGGTGCGAGGGGCGTTCATGTGCTTAGCCTTCTTCAGGTCCGCGCGACGCCACTGCCTTGGCAATCAAGGCATTCATATCGGCAGCACGCTCGGTGGTGCGGTCGTAGATGAAATGCAGTGTGGGCACGGTGTGAATGTGCAGGCGCTTGAACAGGCCGTTGCGCAGAAAGCCTGCAGCCTGGTTGAGCGCCATTTGGGTTTGTTCAGGATCACCTACCAGCAAGCTGAAGAACACCTTGGCGTGGGCATAGTCAGGAGTTACCTCCACGCTTTGCAGCGTGACCATGCCAACACGCGGGTCCTTCAACTCGCGGGCGATCAGCTCCGACAGATCACGCTGGATCTGGTCGGAGACTTTGAAGCTGCGGTTAGGCGCAGCAGATTTCTTACGAGTAGCCATTAGAAATTACAGCGCTCACAAGGTGCGGGCGATTTCCTTGATCTCGAACACTTCGAGCATATCGTTCTCACGAATGTCGCTGTAGTTCTTGAGCTTGATACCGCACTCGAAGCCTTCCTTGACTTCCTTGACGTCGTCCTTCAGACGGCGCAGCGATTCGATTTCGCCCGAGTAGATGACCACGTTGTCGCGCAGCAGACGGAAATGTGCACCACGGGTGACATGACCTTGAGTGATGTAGGAACCCGCAATCGTACCGATCTTGGTTGCCACGAACACCGTGCGGATCTCGGCCATACCGATGATCTCTTCGCGCTTCTCGGGGGCCAGCATGCCGGACATCGCAGCCTTCACTTCATCTACGGCGTCGTAAATGATGTTGTAGTAGCGAACGTCCACGCCATTGCCTTCGGCCGTCTTACGGGCCTGGGCGTCTGCACGCACGTTGAAACCGATCACGATGGCCTTGGAGGCGATCGCCAGGTTGATGTCGGATTCGCTGATACCACCCACGCCGGAGTACACCAGTTGCACCTTGATCTCGTCGGTCGAGAGCTTGAGCAGCGAGCCGCCCAGTGCTTCTTGCGAACCCTGCATGTCGGCCTTGATGATGATGGGCAGTGTCTGCACATCGCCAGCACTCATTTCGGCGAACATGTTTTCCAGCTTGGCCGCTTGTTGCTTGGCCAGCTTGGTGTGACGGAACTTGCCTGCACGGTAGGTTGCGATTTCACGGGCACGGCGTTCGTCAGCCAGCACCATGAAGTCATCACCAGCCTGTGGCACTTCGCTCAGACCCTGGATTTCCACTGGAATCGAAGGACCAGCCGACTTGGTCTGCTTGCCGTCTTCATCCAGCATGGCACGCACGCGGCCATAGGTCTGGCCAGCCAGCACCACATCGCCAACCTTCAGCGTACCGGACTGCACCAGCACCGTAGCCACGGTACCGCGACCCTTGTCCAGCTGGGCTTCGATCACGATACCCTTGGCAGCGGCTTCCACCGGGGCCTTGAGTTCCAGCACTTCGGCTTGCAGCAGCACTTGCTCGAGCAGCTCGTCGATGCCCATGCCGGTCTTGGAAGACACGGACACGAAAGGCGAATCGCCACCGTACTCTTCAGGCAACACCTGCTCGGTCACCAGCTCTTGCTTGACGCGGTCTGCGTTGGCATCGGGCTTGTCCGACTTGGTGATGGCCACCACCATGGGAACACCAGCCGCCTTGGCGTGCTTGATGGCTTCCTTGGTCTGAGGCATCACGCCGTCGTCGGCAGCAACCACCAGAATCACGATATCGGTTGCCTGTGCACCGCGAGCACGCATGGCCGTGAAGGCCTCGTGACCGGGAGTGTCCAGGAAGGTAACGATGCCGCGAGGCGTAGTCACATGGTAGGCACCGATGTGCTGGGTAATACCACCCGCTTCGCCCGACGCCACCTTGGTGCGACGGATGTAGTCCAGCAGCGAGGTCTTGCCGTGGTCCACGTGACCCATGACGGTCACCACAGGAGCGCGAGGCAGAGCTTCGGCTTCCGACTGAGAAACTTCGTCGTCCGTGAAGGCTTCCAGGTCGTCCAGTGCGGCAACCTTGGCCACGTGGCCCATTTCTTCCACCACGATCATGGCGGTGTCTTGGTCCAACGGCTGATTGATGGTGACCATCTGGCCCATCTTCATCAGTACCTTGATGACTTCCGATGCCTTGATCGCCATCTTGTGGGCCAGTTCGGCCACGGTGATGGTTTCGGGCACGTGCACCTCAATGGAGCGGAACTCGGCTGGTGCGTGCTGCTGGTGTTGCTGATCGTCGCCACGGCCGCCACGACGGCCGCCCTTGGAGCCACCACGCCAGTTAGAACGGGAACCCACGCCACCGGAGCTGTCGCCACGGGTCTTGATTTCCTTTTTCTTGCCGTTGGCGTCGTTGGACCAGCTCGAGGAGAGCTTGGCCGACTTGACTTCCTTGCCACCAGCATTGGCGTTGCGTGCCCCGGCGTTGCCAGAATTAGCACCTGCACCGGCAGCGCCGGTCTTGGGTGCATTCTTCTTGGCGTCCGCCGTGGTTGCAGCAGGTGCAACCTTCTTGGGCTCTTCCGGCTTCTTGGCAACCAGCACCTTTTTGGGTGCGGCCATCATGGCGCGGATCGCTTCAGCTTCAGCCAATGCCTTGCGGCGGCGGTCATCGAGGTCCTTGGCACGACCGGCTTCTTCCTCGGCCTTCGCCTTGGACTCCGCCTCAGCCTTGGCGCGAGCCTCGGCTTGTGCAGCAGCACGAGCAGCTGCACCAGCAGCATGCTCACGCTTGACTTCTTCCTTTGCAGCCTTGGCTTCAGCAACCTTGGCTACTTCTGCAGCTGCGTAGGCAGCTGCACGCTCTTCAGCTTCGCGCTCACGGCGCTCGCGCTCTTCGCGCTCTTGACGTTCTTTGGCCAATTCCACTTCCTGATGGCGCAAATGCTCTACCTCATGGCGAGCAACTTCTTCACGACGTACCAGCTCTTGAGCAGCGGCACGTTCCTGCACTGCCTTGGCCATGCTTTCAGCATTGGCCTGGGCTTCTGCGGGTGTGTCTTCCCGCTTGACAAAGGTACGCTTCTTGCGCACTTCCACCTGGATGGTTCGTGCGCGGCCAGTCGCATCCGCCTGCTTGATTTCGCTGGTGGATTTCTTGGTCAATGTAATTTTCTTGGCGCCACTTCCGTGGCTGGCCTGCAGATGGCTGAGCAAGCGTTGCTTGTCGCCTTCAGTCAGTGCATCACCTGCACTGGCTATTTCCAGCCCTGCCGCCTTGAGCTGTTGCAGCAAGGTTTCAGGGGTCTTGTTGAGCTCTTTCGCAAACTCGGCAACCGTATTACTCGACATATATGCTCTGTACCTCCCTGACCTTACTCTTGCCCATCGGTGAACCAGTGCTCGCGCGCCTTCATGATCAATGCCTTGGCTTCATCTGCGGTCTGACCGGTGATATCGGTCAACTCGTCAATGGCCAGATCGGCAAGATCATCACGGGTGAGCACACCTGAAGTAGCCAGCTTGTTCACTATTTCGGGCGTGATGCCGTCCAGTGCCACCAGATCTTCAGAGGCCTTGCTCACATTTTCCTCGCGAGCGATTTCCTGCGACAGCAATGCATCCTTGGCACGGCTGCGGAGTTCGTTCACCGTCTCTTCATCGAACGATTCGATTTCGAGCATTTCCTGCAGAGGGACATAGGCCACTTCTTCCAGGGTCTCGAAACCTTCGTCGATCAGGATGTTGGCGATATCTTCGTCCACATCCAGCTTTTCCATGAACAGGGTACGGGCCACTACGGACTCGTCTTCCTGCTTTTGCGCCGACTCAACGGCGTCCATGATATTAATTTTCCAGCCAGTCAGCTCGGAAGCCAGGCGCACGTTCTGACCACCACGACCAATCGCGATAGCCAGGTTCTCCTCGTCCACTACCACGTCCATGGCATGCTTTTCCTCGTCCACCACGATGGAAGAGACATTGGCAGGAGCCAGAGCACCGATCACGAACTGTGCGGGATCTTCAGACCACAGCACGATGTCCACGCGCTCGCCGGCGAGCTCGTTGGTCACGGCATTGACGCGGGTGCCACGCACGCCGACGCAGGTGCCGATGGGATCAACGCGCTTGTCGTGAGAGATCACGGCAATCTTGGCGCGGGAGCCGGCATCACGTGCGCAGCTCTTGATTTCCAGCAGGCCTTGTTCAATTTCGGGCACTTCGTTTCGGAAGAGCTCGACCATGAATTCAGGGGCCGAACGCGACAGGATGATGGGGGCGCCGCGCAAGGTGGCATCCACTTCCATGATCATGGCGCGCACACGGTCGCCGCTGCGCAGATTTTCCTTGGGGATCATCTCGCCACGACGCAGACGGCCTTCAACACGACCGGATTCGACAATGATGTCGCCCTTGTCCATGCGCTTGACGGTACCGGTGAAGATTTTGTCGCCGCGATCCAGGAACTCGTTGAGCAGCATTTCGCGCTCGGCGTCACGAATCTTCTGCAAGATGACTTGCTTGGCTGCCATGGCACCAATACGGCCAATGGGCAGCGATTCGATCTGCTCTTCGATGTACTCGCCGACCTGAATACCGGGCATGCGGTCTTCCGCATCCATCAGCATTTCTTCGGCTTCCGGGTTTTGCAGACCGGCATCATCGGGCACGACGAGCCAACGACGGAAAGTATCGTAGTCACCGCCGTCGCGATCAATGGCCACACGGATGTCTACTTCACCTTGGTACAGTTTCTTGGTAGCCTGGGCCAGAGCGGACTCCACGGCACCGAACACCACATCGCGCTCCACGTTCTTTTCGCGCGAAATGGCTTCAACCAACATCAACAGTTCGCGATTCATGCGACGACTCTCCTATTTCAATCTCACAAAGAGGATTACATTGACGGCCTCTTTGTCCCAACGACTCGACACCCAAGCCAGCCTTAAACAGGCTTGGCCGCGCGCCCTTTGAAATTCACAATGGGGGCCAGACGAGCGTCTCTCAACTCATCCAGCGTAAACCCCAGAGCCTGCAACGGAGCAGGCTCGCGCTTCTTGCTGACGCGTACGCCCGGCTTGACGGGCGGCTCGTCACTCCAGACGATTTGCCAGCCACCTTCATCCGTACGTTCCAGTGTTCCGCGAAATTTTTTACGATTGGCATTGACCTGACCACCTGCAGCGCCACCAATGGGCTCCTTCAGGGTCAAATCAATCAAAGCACCGTTAAAACGGATGAAATCCTGTTCGTGACGCAGCAAGCGGTCGATACCCGGAGAGGAAATCTCCAGGCGTGCGTACTCGATGCCGTCGACCTCCAGCGCAAACTGCAGCTGACGCGTCACCTTCTCGCAATCTTCCACGGTCACGAACTGCTCGGGCAGCACAGGCGCACCTTCGACCGGTGCCTGCCAAGGCAAATCAATTGTGATGCGCAATAGGCCGCCCGCAGTGCGTTCTATTTCAACCAGGTCATAGCCCAGACCGGTCACGGTTTGTTCAACGATTTGCTGTAGTGCCACGTGTAATCAGTTCAGTCCCGAAATGTCCACCAATCCCTAAATAGCTGCTGTTGCAAGCTATTCACCAGGGAATTGCCCAAAAAAAACGGGCGGTAGTTACTCGCCCGTTTGGTCGTGAAGCAGCGATTGTAGCCGCAAACCGTTGTTTTCGCAAAAACGCTTTGCACAAAACAGGGCTCAACGCAAGACTTCGTCCAGGTCTCTGGCCGCCAGCAGCCTGTGCAGCAATTGCTGGGCTTCCAGAGCGTTGGCAGCCCGGGCCGCCGGATCATTGGGCAAGGACTGCAGCATGCGCGCAAGCACCTGAATTTGCGGCAGCACCGGCCCCAGGAAACGGGCTTGATTTGCATCGTCGGCGACCAGAACCGAGGGAAAGGTTTCGATGTCCAGATCCCCGGTCACATCTTCACGCTCCTCCACATCCACCCAGACAAAGCGCATCTGCGGAAACTGGGCCGCCAGCGCTTCAAAAGGCTGGCGGTACTGCTTGCAGGTACCGCACCAGTCGGCACACAGGCAGACCACCTGCCAGCCCTGTGCGTTTGAATCGTTTTGCATTTGTGTCATTGGCAAGCCCGGCATGCCGCCCGGCGCATCTGTCTGGATAGTTGCAGCACATCGCGCTGCTCTCATTGAGATGGTAACGACTATTGAATACACAAGAGGACGACCCACTTTTTCCATATCTGCCGGCAAGAGCTCTGGCAACGCCTGCTTTGGCTCTTGTCCCGCCAGGCATGGCGAACTATGCTTTCCATAGCGTGTTTAGCGTGCTGCACTGCGGCATGAGCGCCGCCTGCGGCCTTTTCTTTCCGACGGACTCAACAATGGATGGATCCATGGATCACAAGGACTACTACCAGATACTGGGCGTGGACAAGCACGCCAGCGCTGACGACATCAAAAAGGCCTTTCGCAAACTGGCCCGCAAATACCACCCGGATATCAGCAAGGAAAAGAATGCGGCCCAGCGCATGGCCGAACTCAACGAGGCCAATACCGTGCTCTCGGACTCTGAAAAACGCGCCGCCTATGACAGCATGGCCGACGCGCCGCGTTACGCCGGTGCACAAGGCGGCAGCGGAGGTTTTCAGCCACCACCTGACTGGGATCAGCACGACTTCCAGTTTCATAGCAGCACCCCCGGCAATGACGCCGACTACAGCGAGTTTTTCTCGCAGATGTTCGGCCAGGGTGCCCGCGCCAGACGCAGCCGCACCGGCAGCCGGGGCGACTTTGAGCAATCCACGCCCGATGTGCGTGGCCAGGATCAGCACGCCAGCATCGAACTGGAGTTGCAGGACAGCTACCAAGGCGCGGTTCGCTCGCTGCACCTGCGCACCACCGCCATCGACGAGTACGGCCAGCCCATCTACAAGGACAAGGAACTGCAGGTCACCATTCCCAAGGGCGTGCGTGAAGGGCAGATGATTCGGCTGGCCGGCCAGGGCGGTGCCGGCCTGGGCAAGGGCCCCGCGGGCGACATCTTGCTGGAAGTGCATTTCGTCAGCGACCCGCGCTGGTGGGCCGAGGGCAAGGATGTGTACCAGCATGTCGCCCTCGCCCCCTGGGAAGCTGCCCTGGGCGGACCGGTGCAAGTCAAGACCATTGCCGGCGAGCTGGAAGTGAACGTGCCTGCAGGCTACCGCGCCGGACGCAAGCTACGCGTCAAGGGCAAGGGCCTGCCGGCCTCCACGCCCGGCGACCTGTATCTGGTTCTGGACATTGCCATTCCCGCAGCCGAAACCGATGCCCAGCGCGCGGCCTACCGGGCATTTGCCCAGGCATTCCCCGGTTTTGACGCTCGCCAGCAAGGCCAAGGAGCATCACGATGAGCACCGCACCCTACCCTTTTTATGAAGCCGCCGAGCTGCTGGACCAGGCGGCCCTGAGCCTGCAGGATCTGGCCCGCCATTGCAGCACCAGCCCCGAATGGGTGATAGAGCATGTGCAGACTGGCGTGCTGACGCATGACGGCAGCACGGCATCAAACTCCGGGGCCGAGCAGTGGCGCTTCAGCGCCCAGACCCTGGTGCGGGCCCGGCGCGTGGCCCATCTGGAGCACAGCTTTGATGCCGACCCCCAACTGGCAGCCCTGACCACCGACCTGATAGAGGAAGTCCAACAGCTGCGCCGCCAGCTCAAGGCCTTGCAGCGCTAGATCCAGGCCTAAAAAACAAAAGCCCTCGACGCATGGCATCGAGGGCTTTTATCAATCTGCGGCAACACCAGCCAACGCTGGCGCGACTGCTGATTAACCGTGGCGCTTGCCAGGGTTCTTCTTGCTGCGAGTGTGCGAACCACGCTCCAGGCTGTTGCGGTTGCCACGGCCGGGAGTAGGCAGAGTCACGCCGTTAGGAGTCTGAGGACGGGGAGTGGCCTTGCGGTCTGCTTCGGTAACGATCTTATTGCCCATGTCTGATTCTCAAGGGTAGGTTGAAAAACTTCAATTAGGCCACAGCCAGAGAATTCGCGCCGAAGAAACTCGGACTTTTGCATGGGGGTTCTTGAAAAAACCCAGAAAACCCATCAAAAACAGAGCTTAAAGCGCTTATCCCCCTTCAAGAAAGCAAGGAAATCATGGTTGATTGGATAAAATTCATGCACTGGCAGCTATCAGTTTTGACTGTTTCCAGGCTTAAAGCGTCTGCTCCAGCACGCCGACCGCTTCGACCAGCTTGCGGGTGTAGCTGTTTTGCGGTGCGCTCAGCACCTGTTGCACGCTGCCGCTTTCCAGCACCTGCCCATCTTTCATCACCATCACCTCGTGGGCCATAGCGCGGATCACGTCCACATCATGGGTGATCAGCAGATAGGCCAGACTGCGCTCTTTTTGCAAGCGCTGCAGCAAGCTCAGCACCTGCTGCTGAATGGTCACGTCCAGCGCACTGGTCGGCTCGTCAAGCACCAGTAGATCGGGCTCCACAATCAGCGCGCGGGCAATGGCCAGGCGCTGCCGCTGCCCACCCGAGAATTCATGCGGGTAGCGCGCCAGCAGGCCAGGAAACTGCACCTCCGTCAGCCCAACGGCCTCCAGCACGGCAACGACCCGGGTCTGGCGCTGGGCATCGCTGAGCTCTGGCGCATGCACCAACAGCCCTTCGGCCACGATCTGCTCCACCGTCATACGCGGCGACAGCGAGGAAAACGGGTCCTGAAACACCACTTGCACCACCCGCCTCAGTGCCCGGTTATGCGGCAGGTTACGCATGGCCGGCTGCTGCCACTGCTGGCCTGCAATCTGCAGGCTGCCGCCAAAAGGCAGCAGGCCCAGAACCGCCTGGGCCAGCGTGGACTTGCCCGAGCCCGACTCCCCCACCACCCCCAGGGTGCGACCGGGTAGGATGCGGACATCGGCAGCTTGGAGCGCCACAAACTCGCCTTGCTTGAACCAGCCTTTGATGCCGGGCAGCGGCGTGGGATAGCTCACCCGCAGGCCCTGGCCTTGCAACACCGGCTGGGTACCTTCCGCCACCGGGCCCTCCAGCACATCACGCCGGGGACGGCTGGCCAGCAACTTGCGGGTATAGGCATGGCGGGGCTGCTGCATGACCTCGGCCACAGGCCCCTGCTCCACCAGCAGACCGCGCTCCATCACCGCCACCCGGTCGGCAAAGCGGCGTACCAGGTTCAGGTCGTGGGTGATGATCAGCACAGCCATACCCGTCTGGCGCTGCAGATCGCCCAGCAGATCCAGAATCTGGCCGCGTAGCGTGACATCCAGCGCCGTGGTGGGCTCGTCGGCCAGCAAGAGCTTGGGCCGACTGGCCAGGGCCATGGCAATCATGGCGCGCTGACGCTGGCCGCCGCTGAGCTGGTGGGCATAGGCGGCGGCGCGGCGCGCCGGCTCGGGAATGCCGGTAGTGGCCAGCAGCTCCACCGCCTGCGTCCAGGCCTGCGCCGGGCTCAGCGCCTGCTTGAGTTGCAGCACTTCGGCAATCTGCGCCCCCACTGTCATCAGCGGGTTGAGCGCCGTCATGGGCTCCTGAAAAGTCATGGCGATGTCGCCACCGCGCACGGCCCGCATCTGACGCTCCGACAATGTGAGCAGATCGCGCCCGTCAAACAAGGCTTGGCCTTGCAATTGAGCGTCACCCACCAGGCGCAGCAGCGCCAGCGCGGTAATCGTCTTGCCCGATCCAGACTCCCCCACCAGCGCCAGCTTCTCGCCGGCGCCGATCTCGAAACTCACATCGCGCACCACGGGCTTGCCGGCAAAGGCCAGCTGCAGATTGCGCACGGACAGCAAGGGTTGGCTCTCTGTCATGCTCATGCGCCCTCCTTGGCTGCAGGTGTTTGCGCCGCCTTGCGCGGGTCCAGCGCATCGCGCAGCGCATCGCCCATGAAGGTCAGCAGCAACAGGGTGACGACCAGCACGGCAAACGTGGTCAGCGAAATCCACCAGGCATCGATATTGTTCTTGCCTTGCGAGAGCAGCTCGCCCAGGCTGGGCGTGCCCGGCGGAACCCCCAGGCCCAGAAAATCCAGCGAAGTCAGCGCCAGAATGGCGGCACTCATGCGAAACGGCAAGAAAGTGACCACGGGCGTCATGCTGTTGGGCAGGATATGGCGCCAGATGATCTGCCCGTTGCCCACGCCCAGGGCCCGAGCCGATTTGACGTAGTCGAGCTGGCGGTTGCGCAGAAATTCGGCCCGCACATAGTCGGACAGGCCCATCCAGCCAAACAGCGACAGCAGCACCAGCAGCAGGGAAACACTGGGCGCAAACACGGCGCTGAAGATGATGAGCAGGTACAGCTCGGGCATGGAGCCCCAGATTTCAATGAAGCGCTGAAAGATCAGATCCGTCTTGCCGCCGAAAAAACCTTGAATGGCGCCGGTGATCACGCCCAGCGCCACGCCAATCACCGTCAGCGCCAGCGCAAACAGCACGCTGACCCGAAAACCGTAAATCAGCTGCGCCAGCAGATCACGCCCCCGGTCGTCGGTTCCCAGCCAGTTGGCGCGGGACGGCGCTGCCGGATTGGGCTGCTCGGCAAAGTAGTTCAACGTATTGGGCCCATAAGGGTTGAGCGTGAACAAGGCCCAGTTGCTGCCCGCAGTGAGCTTGTCGCGAATAAAGGGGTCTAGATAGTCGGTAGGCGTGTCGAAGTCGCCGCCAAAGGTTTTTTCGGGATAGTCCTGCCACAGCGGCCAGTACATCTGCCCCTCATAACGCACGGCCAGCGGCCTGTCGTTGCTGATCAGCTCCGCCCCCAGGCTGAACACCACCATCACGCAAAACAACAGCAGCGAGACAAAACCCAGGCGGTTGCGCTTGAAGCGCTGCCAGGCCCGCCTGCCCGGAGATACCGAAGCCGGCACGGCAGGTGCCACCGGTGGCTCCGACTCTGTTTTGATAGCTGCTTGCGCAGTCTGCACTTGCGTTTGAGCCATTTTTTAATCAAATTTCACGCGCGGATCAACCCAGACATAGCAAAGGTCGCTGACCAGCTTGGTCACCAAACCGATCAGGGTGAACAGGAACAAGGTGCCCAGCACCACGGGGTAGTCCCGGCGAATCACGCTCTCATAGCTGAGCAGGCCCAGACCGTCGAGGGAAAACAGAGTCTCTATCAGCAGCGAACCGGCAAAGAAGGCGCCAATGAAGGCCGCAGGAAAGCCCGTGACGATGGGAATCAGCGCATTGCGCAGCACATGCTTGTAGAGCACCTGCCGCTCGGACAAGCCCTTGGCCCGGGCCGTCAGCACGTACTGCTTGCGAATTTCTTCCAAAAAGGAGTTCTTGGTCAGAATGGCGGTGACGGCAAAACTGCCGGCCACCATGGCAATCACCGGCAGGGTGATGTGCCAGAGGTAGTCGGTGATGCGGGCCACCCAGCCCAGTTCTTCCCAATTCGTCGACGTCAGCCCTCTGAGCGGAAACCACTGCAGCTGGCCGCCAAAAATCACCAGCAGCGCCACGCCCAGCACAAAGCCGGGTATGGCATAGCCCACCAGGATCAGCAGCGTGGTCAGCAGATCGAAGCGCGAACCGGCGCGCACGGCCTTGGCAATGCCCAGCGGCACGGCCACCAGATAGCTGAGGAAAAACGTCCACAACCCCAGACTGGCCGAGACGGGTAGCTTTTCCTTGATCAGCACCCACACTTCCTTGTTCTGAAAAAAGCTGCGCCCCAGATCAAAGCGGGCAAACTGGCCCAGCATCTGAAAGAAACGCTCATGCGCAGGTTTGTCAAAGCCGTACAGCGCCTTGATCTGCTCTATGCGCTTGGGGTCCACTCCCTGCGCACCACGGTAGGCCATGCCCCCGCCTTCTGCGCCGCGACCGGGACCAGCCTTGGCCTCGGCCAGGTACTGCTCCACCGGGCCGCCCGGCACGAACTGCACCACCACAAACGTCATAAGCAGCACGCCCAGCAAAGTGGGAATCATGAGCAGCAGGCGTTTGAGGATGTAGGCAAACATAGGTTCAGAAAGCAGTCACAGACAAAAAGCCAGCACCATCATGCCAGCGAATACGCCAGCCGGGCACGCTGCGGCAGGCGGCGCTTTTCAAGCACATGCGGCGTCTCTCACTTGGCGGGCGGGCCCGGCGGCTGTCTGGCCCACCAGGTGAAGATGGCCCACAGCTCGCCGGTCGAATACGCCGGGGTCTGCACCGGCCGCGCCAGCCGCCAGTCGTCATACACCATGCGGTGCGTGGTGGAGTACCACTGCGGAATCAGATAGTGGCCGTGAACGATGATGCGCTCCAGCGCATGGCAGGCCGGCAGCAACTGCTCCTGGGTCTTGGCAGACGCCATGGCGGCAATCATGGCATCCACAGCCGGGCTCTTGAGCCCCACGTAATTGGATGCACCCTCCTGATCCACGGCGGCACTGCCAAACAGGTCGGCATACTCCTGACCCGGGTTGTGGGTGCCGGGCACGTTCAAAGAAATGATGTCGTAGTCGTACTTGTCGGCCCGCTGCTGGTATAGCGCATAGTCCACCACGCGCAGCTTGAGCGTGATGCCCAGTTTTTCCAGATTGCGCATCCAGGGGCTGAGCACCCGCACGCTGCCTTCGCTGCTATCGAGGTACTCGAGCACCATGGCCTGCCCCTGGGAATTGCGCAGCGTGCCGTCTTTTACGGTCCAGCCCGCTTCGCGCAGCAGTTGCTGGGCACGCCGCAGATTGGCGCGCAGACTGGAGTCGCCATCGGTTCGAGGTGGCTCGGTCATGGGACCCAGAGTGCCTTCGGGCAAGCCGGACTTGAAGGGCTCCAGCAAGGCCAGTTCGGCCGCACTGGGCTCGCCACGGGTTTCGCAATCGGTGTTGCCGAACAGCCCGCGCACGCGCCGGTAGGCGCCGTAGAACATCTGGCGGTTCATCCACTCGTAGTCCATGGCCAGGCCCAGGGCCTCCCGCACCCGCTGGTCTTGCAGCATGGGCCGGCGCACATTGAGAAAGTAACTTTGAAAGCCCGAGGGCAGCTGAGTCTCGAACACGCCTTTTTTCAGCTCGCCCGAGTCAAAGCGCTTGCCATAGAGGCGCCGCGCCCAGTCTCCGGCGCTGTTGAAGCGCATCAGATCGAACTCACCGGCCTTGAGCGCCTCCAGTCTGGCCGTGTTGTCCTTGTAGATATTGACCGTGATGCGCTCGAAGTTGGCGGTGCCCACCCGTACCGGCAAGGCATTGCCCCAGTACAGGGGGTCGCGCACATAGGTGATGTCCTTGCCGAACTTGACCGGGCCTATCTTGTAGGGGCCGCTGCCAATCGGGGTATCCATCACCACCTGATCAAAAGGCTTGGGTTTGCCCTGCTCCATACCCCATTCGCGGCTGAAAACCGGGATCGCCCCCACGATCAGAGGCAAATCGCGGTTGGGCTTTTTGAAGCGAAAACGCACCGTGCGATCATCCAGCACGTCACAACCGGCCACCTCGATCAACAGGCTTTGATAGGCGGGAGCCACATATTTGCTGTTGAGCGTTTCAAAGCTGTGCTTGACATCCTGGGCTTGCACGGGCTTGCCGGTATGAAAGCGCGCCTGCTTGCGCAGCTTGAAGGTGGCCGAAAGCCCGTCGGGCGCCACGGACACATCCTCGGCCAGCAAACCATAGCCGGTGGCTTTTTCATCCAGGCTGAGCGTGAGCAAGGTCTCGAACAGCATCTCCGACAGATAGGCCGGGGGCGAGCCCTTCAAGGTGAACGGGTTGTATTTGTCAAAGGTGGAGTAGCGCAGATTGCTGACCAGCCTCAGCTCGCCGCCCTTGGGCGCCTGCGGATTGACATAGGAAAGGTGGCTAAAGCCCTGCGGATACAGCGGTTTGCCCCACAGGGCATAGGCGTGATCGGCTCTGGCAGGAGCACTGAGCGAGGTGCTGGCAAGCAGCAGCGAACAAATCATCCAATGGCGCATGCGACAATTCTGCACCACACAAAGGTTTGCGTGCACTGCAAGCCGCGACGATTGCCAGGGCTGCCACCAGTTGCCAGCGCCGGGCGACGCCGAATTCCACTCATCTTTTTTGGAGAACAACAATGGGTTTTCTCGCCGGTAAGAAACTGCTGATCACGGGCGTGCTGTCCAACCGTTCCATTGCCTACGGCATTGCCAAGGCCTGCCACCAGCAAGGCGCCGAGCTGGCTTTCAGCTATGTGGGCGAGCGTTTCAAAGACCGTATCACCGAATTTGCAGCCGACTTCGACTCCAAGCTGGTGTTTGACTGCGACGTGGGCAGCGATGAACAGATCGAGAAGCTGTTTGCTGATCTGGGCCAGACCTGGGGCAAATTCGACGGTTTTGTGCACTCCATCGGCTTTGCTCCCCGCGAAGCGATTGCCGGCAATTTCCTCGACGGTCTGTCGCGCGAATCCTTCAAGATTGCCCACGACATCAGCGCCTACAGCTTCCCCGCTATGGCCAAGGCAGCCATGCCTTACCTGAACGACAAGTCCTCGCTGCTGACGCTGTCCTACCTGGGCGCGCTGCGTTCCATCCCCAACTACAACACCATGGGTCTGGCCAAGGCCTCGCTGGAAGCTTCCGTGCGCTACCTGGCAGAAGCCGTGGGCCGCACGGCCGACGGCCGCGCCATCCGCGCCAACGGCATCTCCGCCGGCCCCATCAAGACCCTGGCCGCCTCCGGCATCAAGGACTTCGGCAAGCTGCTGGGCCGCGTGGCCGATGCATCGCCTCTGCGCCGCAACGTGACGATTGAAGACGTGGGCAATGTCGCAGCCTTTCTGCTGTCCGACCTGGCCTCCGGCGTGACGGCCGAGATCACCTATGTGGACGGCGGCTTCAGCCAAACAGCCGGCCTGTCTGCCGATCAGGTCTAAAAGACTCGCCCATCAAACAGACCATCGCTCTTTAGCGATCCAGCCCCAAGGCCAAGCGCCACCGGTCCATTCCGGCAGCCCCGGCCCCCACAGCCCCGCAGCTTGCAAAGCCTGCGGGGCTGTTTTTATTTGCGCGGCCTCAAGCGTATTCAGCTCGCCACGAGCCAGCCCGACAGCCCAAGCCGACCCACAAGCATTCAACCCCGGCTCATGCACATGCCATGTCGACTTGCGTGGTTAATCTTAAATGCGAATAATTCTCATTAATGAATGGATTGTTTTCACCACTGCCTATCCATCTGAAAGAAGCTTGAGATGCAAACAGCACCTGCAATTACAGACTCCCTCTCGCCCATGCCTCAGGAATCGGCCAGCCTGCGCGCCTGGGAATATCTTGCGCAACGCGCTAGGCAGTTGGCGATCGCCGACAAGATCGAGTACGCGCTGCTGATCCAATCGCAGGCCTTGCAGCTGATACGTCGCCTGCTGTGCTGCCCCATATTGCAAACCCACCCCGACCGCTGTCTGGATGCCTGGGTGGCCAGCCACCACCATATTGCCCACTTGCTGACCAAGCGCCAGCAGTTGGCACTGGCCGCCAACTATCTGTGCGATGCGCATATGGGCTTGCTCAGCCTGATACAGCCGGACTCTCCCTGCATCGCGGTCCAGCAAGCCCTGTGGCGTCATCTGCGCGACACCCATGTCGCCCTGCTTCACTGGCAGCGCCAGCACGGCCACTCGGCGGAGGTGGAAGCGGCTTTGCAAGCCTCGGTACGCGAAAGCGATGCCGCAGTTTGCCGCTGCACAGCCCGCAGCGGCCGAGATTGCGATGCACTGCGCAAGGAATCAAGCAGGTCAAACGTCGAGTTCACCGATTTCACACCGATTTCGCTGCACTAACGGCCCATGTTTGCTGCGCCCCCAAGCGGTCCTGCTTGCCTACTCTGAGATCACCCGCCCATGAACTCTGCCTCCTCTGCTGAATACACCTCTGACAACACGGCCCAAGAACCGGCGGTGAACCCCGGCGAGAGCGCTGCCCCTGCGGGCCGCTGTGCTTCAGCACGCCCTCCCAGTCTGAAGGCCAGCATTCGATTGTGGATAGGCCTGGCCATCATGATGCTGGGCGCTTGGGCGCTGTGCCGCCAGTTTTGGGGCTACGCCCAGAATCATCCTGTGCTGCTGCAGGCGCTGGCGGGCGGCTCGGCGGCTGCGCTGGCCACGGCACTGGGCACGGTGCCGGTAATGTTGTCCCAGCGCATGTCGGCCAGAACGCAGGACAGCCTCTTCGGCTTTGGTGCCGGCGTCATGCTGGCCGCCTGTGCTTTCTCCCTGATCCTGCCCGGCCTGGCCTCGGCGCGCGAGCAAGCCCTGTTTGGCGGCAGCGGCTGGGCGGCCGGCGGCGTCATAGGCTGCGCCATCTTACTGGGCGCAGCAGCCTTGATGCTGATGGACAGGCTGCTGCCGCATGAGCATTTCATCAAGGGCCGCGAAGGCCTGGATGGAGCCATGGCCCACAAGCTGCAACGCACCTGGCTTTTCGTCTTTGCGATTGCGTTGCACAACCTTCCCGAAGGCCTGGCCATTGGCGTGGGCTATGCAGGCAACGATGGCCTGCGCGCCAATGCACTGGCCACAGGCATTGCCATACAGGATGTGCCCGAGGGCCTGGTGGTGGCCGTGGCCTTGCTGGCTGCGGGCTACAGCCGCCGTTTTGCCGTGCTGCTGGGCATGGCCAGCGGGCTGATCGAGCCCATTGGCGCCGTGCTGGGCGCCAGCATTGTCAGCGGCTCGGCCCACTTGCTGCCCTGGGGCCTGGGCTTTGCGGCTGGCGCCATGCTGTTCGTCATCAGCCATGAAATCATTCCCGAGTCGCATCGCCAGGGGCATGAGACCTGGGCCACCGGTGGCCTGATGCTGGGCTTTGTACTGATGATGGTGCTGGACACCGCCCTGGGCTGAAGCCCAAGTCCGCCATCGCCTTACAAGCGGGCGGCAGCACAGCCGCTATGGTTCACGGAGAAATGCATTTCCTGTTCCTTCCAACCAGAGAAAGAGGATGACCATGCCCTACCGTTTCCTGCTTCTAGGCCTTGCCAGCGCCGCACTGGTAGCCTGCGGTACGCCCCAGCCCAAGCCGCCACAGGCCATTGCCAAGCTACAGGCCATCTCCGGCAGCAAGGTTCGCGGCGATGTGAAATTCACCCAGGCCGAGCAGAAAGTGACGGTCAGCGCCGTGATTTACGGCCTCAAGCCCAATTCCGAGCACGGCTTTCACATTCACGAAAAAGGCGATTGCGCGGAAAACGGCAATGCCGCCGGCGGCCACTTCAACCCGCTGGGCAACAACCATGGCAAATACGATGGCCCGCAGCACCATATGGGCGATCTGCCCAGCTTGATGGCCGATGCCAACGGAGTTGCCACCGTGAACGTGGAGTCGCCAGACATCAGCCTGTTGGAAGGCCAGGGCAATATCATCGGGCGCGCGGTCATCGTCCATGCCCAGGCTGACGACTTTGTGACCCAGCCCACAGGCAACTCCGGTGCGCGCATTGGCTGCGCCGTCATCACGGGCAACTGATCGCCACAGGTAGGACAGGCGATCCATCTGCCGCCAAGCCACGGCCGCTGCCCAGTGCAGCGGCTTTTTCATGGCTTTTCGGCCAGTAGCGCCCATCCATCAAGCACACAACGCTATCGAATTCATATCTACATCGACAAAGCACCCGCCCGCAATTAGCATGAGCACCTAGCCCTTCCCGGAGCTTGCCATGCCTCTCATGCTTCGCTGCTTGCGTCATTGCTTGTGCCTGCTGCTAGCCGCTGCGCTCTGCAGCCCAGCGTTTGCGCAAAACACCGCGCCGCCGCTGATGCTGGCCCAGGTCTGGCGCAGCGGCATGCCGCTGCAAGACTACTGGGTCAGTGAAAAACTCGATGGCGTGCGCGGCTACTGGAACGGTCATCAGCTCCTCAGCCGTGGCGGCCATGTGATTGCGGCACCGCCCTGGTTCACCCAAGGCTGGCCCGCCACACCCCTGGACGGCGAGCTGTGGGCCGGGCGCGGCCAGTTCGCCCATGCGCAAGCCACCACGGCACAGGCCACGCCCGCTGACGCGGCCTGGCGGCGCATGCAATTCATGGTCTTTGATCTGCCCGCCGCCACGGGCAGCTTCGATGAGCGCCTTCCCCTGCTGACCCAGGCGATTGCCGCCATCAAGCAGCCATGGGCACGCAAGGTGGAGCAGCAAAAACTGAGCAGCGAAGCACAGCTGCAAGCCCTGCTGCGCAAAACCGTCAAGGCCGGCGGCGAAGGGCTGATGCTGCACAAGGGCAGTGCGGCCTATCGCAGCGGACGCAGTGACGACCTGCTCAAGCTCAAGCCTTATGAAGATGCCGAAGCCCGCGTGATCGGCTACAAAAGCGGGCGCGGCCAATGGCAGGGCATGACGGGTGCACTGGTGGTGCAAACCGCTGACGGCAGGCAGTTTGCACTGGGTTCCGGCCTTGACGCGGCGCAGCGCCAGCAGCCCTGGGCAGCTGGGTCACCTATCGCTACCAGGGTCTGCACGAAAAAACCGGCCTGCCGCGCTTTGCCCGCTTCATACGGGTGCGCGAAGAACTCGATTTTCAAGCTCCACAATAAGTCTGGTCACAAGCCTTGCTGTGCCAAAGAGATTATCGAATTTCATAGCAACCTGCGTTTTATTTTAAAGAGCTTGAGGCTGTTTTCATTCAAATCACCGGTTTTTTTGAGCACCGTACTCACGACTTAAGACGAGGGCAGCAGCGCACCCAGCTCCCGCGCCGCCGCCAGCACGTTTTTCACATAGCGCTCGTCATAGCGGTGCACCGGCATGGTCAGCGTCAGCGCGGCCGCCAGATCGCCATCACGGCGAAACACCGGTGCGGAAATCCCGGCAATCTCGCTATGGCGATCACCCACCAGGGCCTCGTAGCCATCGGCGCGCACACGCGCGTAATGGGCGCGCTCCTTCTTGAGCCAGTCGCCCAGTTCCGGGTCAAAAGCCACCAGTACCCGGCCGCCAGCGCCTTTGCCCAGCGGCAGCAAATCGCCTGTCCGCGCGTGGTCGCGCACGGGATGGGGGGAATCGACGCGGTACAGGCAAAGCCTCTCCTTGCCCTGGCGCACGTGATAGGCCGCACTCTCGCCCGTGGCCTGCACCAGGGCTTTGAGCACCGGCATGACCACGCTGTCCAGCGAGAAGTTCTCCGCATACACCGTGTGCAGCCGCGCCACGGCCGGTCCCACGGCGTAGCGGCCATCGTCCAGCCTGGAGATCCAGCCGCCGTGCTCCAGCGATGCCAGCAAGCGCAGCACCGTGCTCTTGTACAAGCGCGTGCGTTCGGCCAGCTGAGCCAGGCTCAAGCCGTCATCGCCGGCGCCAAAAGCCGCCAGCAAGCTCAAGGCGCGGTCGACCGCCGCCACACCACCCGGTGCGGCATTTTCGTCGGCAAGAGATTCCGTTTGGGATTTACGCGGCATGCAAACTCCGGCCCTGCCGCTTGACAGGAGATCAAGACGCAAGGCAATATTTCAACAGAGAGAACTTAGTTCTATTAGATAGAACTCATTACAACATTGCCGCTGCTGCAAAGCAAGCATTGAATTCAGGTCAGGCACCCCATGTCATCTCAACCCCGTTTCGACGTCTTGATCAGCGAAGTCGGCCCGCGCGACGGTCTGCAATCGGTCTCCGCCACCATGAGCACCGCCCATAAATGCGCATGGATAGATGCTTTGGTTGCCTCAGGGCTGCAGGAGATCGAAGTCGGCTCCTTTGTCTCGCCCAAGCTCTTGCCGCAAATGGCCGATGCCGCAGAGGTCGTTGCCCATGCCATCGGGCACAGCGGCGTCACCATCATGGCGTTGGTGCCCAATCTCAAAGGGGCCGAGGCGGCCATGCGCGCCGGCGCGCACAAGATCACCCTGCCCGTATCGGCCAGTCCGGCCCACTCCATGGCCAATGTGCGCAAGACGCCACAGCAGATGGTCGAAGAAGTGCGCTCCATTGCGGCACTGCGCGATGCCATCGCACCTCAGGTACATATCGAAGCCGGCATCTCCACCGCCTTTGGCTGCACACTGCAAGGCCTGGTACCCGAAGACGATGTGATCGCCCTGGCTGTGGCCTGCGTGGCGGCAGGTGCCAATGAATCTGGCCTGTCGGACACCACAGGCATGGCCAACCCGGCCCAGGTCAAGCGCCTGTTCACCCGCTTGCGCAGCGAGCTGGGCGACAAGTCCGGCGCCGCACACATGCACAACACGCGCGGCCTGGGGCTGGCCAATTGCCTGGCCGCTTATGAAGCCGGCGTGCTCACCTTCGACGCTTCTCAGGCCGGGCTGGGCGGCTGCCCCTACGCCCCTGGAGCCTCGGGCAATGTGGTGACCGAGGATCTGGTCTTCATGTTGGAAGCCATGGGCATTCGCACCGGTGTGGATATTGAGCGATTGCTTGCTGCGCGAAATGCGCTGGCCGCTGGCCTGCCGGGCGAAGCGCTCTACGGCATGCTGCCACCTGCAGGCCTGCCCAAAGGGTTTGTGCCGCATCCGTATTTCACGCACTGACCCGAAAACAACAAACGAGATTCACATGCACTCTTCCAAGCAATCCCACAGCTCTGCCACAGCCTTGCCCTATTCAGGCATTCGCGTGGTCGAATTCACCCACATGGTCATGGGGCCCAGCTGCGGCCTGATGCTGGCCGACCTGGGAGCCGAAGTCATCAAGGTCGAGCCCGTGGGCCACGGCCGCACGGGCGATGCCACACGCAAGCTGCTGGGTTCGGGCTCGGGCTTTTTCCCGCTGTTCAACCGCAACAAGAAAAGCCTGACCCTGGATTTACAAACCCCAGAGGGCAAGGAAGCCGCCCTCAAGCTGATTGCCACGGCCGATATCGTGACCGAGAACTTCAAGCCCGGCACCATGAAAAAGCTGGGCCTGGACTATGAAAGCCTCAAGCAGCAGTTCCCCCGCCTGATCTATGTGAGCCACAAAGGCTTTCTGCCAGGACCTTATGAGCATCGCACGGCGCTCGATGAAGTGGTGCAGATGATGGGGGGCCTGGCCTATATGACGGGCCGCCCCGGCGATCCGCTGCGCGCGGGCACCAGCGTCAACGACATCATGGGCGGCATGTTCGGCGCCATGGGCGCCATGGCGGCGCTGGCCCAGCGCGAAAAAACCGGCCAGGGCCAGGAGGTGCAAAGCGCCTTGTTCGAGAACAATGTGTTCCTGATTGCCCAGCACATGATGCAGTACGCCGTTACCGGCAAGCCTGCCGCCCCCATGCCGGCGCGCATCTCGGCCTGGGCGATCTACGACGTGTTCGAAGTCAAGGACGGCGAGCAGATCTTTCTGGCCGTGGTCAGTGACGGTGCCTGGCGCGAGTTCTGCAATGCCTTTGACCTGGGCGAGCTGCACAGCGACCCACGCCTGGGCAGCAACAACGACCGCGTTCAGGCCCGCGACTGGCTGATGCCGCTGCTGCGCGAAAAAATGGCGACCTACAGCGCCGCGCACATCGCCCAGGTATTCGAGAAAAAAGGCCTGCCGTTTGCGCCTATTGTGCGACCCCATGATCTGCTGGACGACCCGCATCTGAATGCCACGGGTGCACTGGCCCCCATCACCTTGCCCGACGGCCGCGACAGCAAAACAGTGCTGTTGCCGCTGACGCTGGACGGCAAGCACCTGGAGGTGCGCCTGTCGCCACCCAAGCTGGGCGAGCATAGCCTGGAGATTCTGACTGCCCTGGGCTATAGCCAGGAACAGGCCCAGGCACTGGCACAAGGCCAGGCCGCCTGAGCACACCCGTCAGTGAAAAGCGGGTGATGCCACCACAGCTGAAGCACCCGCGTCACTGAACCCCGCGCGAGCCTATCGCACTGCCCCAACCCAGCCCCGGAACAGGACGCTTGCCGTGCCTGAAGGGATGGCTGTTATCCAAAATTTCTAAATCTCAGGAGACAAGACCATGAAGCGCAACGCCTCTTCTCACCCCACAACACCTGGCATCAGCCGCCGAAAGGCACTGACTGCGGCCACCTTGATGGCTATTACCGCCGGTTCGGCACTGGCCCAGAGCGCGCCATGGCCCACCAAGGCGATTCGCATGGTCGTGCCCTACACCCCGGGCGGCGGCACCGATGCGGTGGCCCGCCTGATCAGCGAGCGTGTCGGCACGGCCAATCACTGGACAATCGTGGTGGACAACAAGCCCGGTGCCGGCGGCAACATCGGCCTGGACGCCGTGGCCAAGGCCGCACCCGACGGCCACACCTTCGGCATGGGCCAGACGGCCAATCTGGCCATCAACCCCGCCCTGCTGCCCAGCATGCCCTTCAACCCCAGAACGGATTTGCTGCCCGTGGCCCTGGTAGCTGCCCAGCCCGTGGTGCTGGTTGTGCCAGCCGATTCACCGTGGAAATCCATACAGGATCTGATCAAGGCCGCCAAGGCCGAGCCCGGCAATATCAAGCAAGGTCTGGCCTCTACCGGCACCGTGGGTCATCTGGCAGGCGAGATGCTGTCTTTCAAGGCCGGCATCAAGGTGCTCAATATTCCCTACAAAGGCGCAGCGCCAGCCGTCACGGACTTGCTGGGCAAGCAGACGCATTACATGTTCGGCACGCCGCAGGCCGTCTACCCTTTGCTCAAGGGCAAGCGCCTGCGCGCATTGGCCGTCAGCTCGGCCAGGCGACTGCCCATACTGCCTGAGGTACCCACCGTGGCCGAATCCGGTTTTCCTGGCTTTGAAGCCGTGGACTGGAAGCTGATCGTCGCCCCCAAGGGCACGAATGCCGAGATTGCCAAAAAGCTCAATGCGGCCGTCAACAAGGCCTTGCAGGATCCTGCCGTGCTCAAGCAGTTGCAGGAAGAAGGCAGCACGCCCATGGGCGGCAGCATGCAGGATGCGTTGAACTATCTGCAAAAAGAGCAAAGCAGCTGGGCCACGCTGATTCGCGACGCCAAGATTCAGCTGGAGTAATGCTCTGGCCTGACTCATCAATCCATAGCTAGCAGCGTCACATAACAATGGGTTTCAAGCATCAAAGGCCTTGAAATCCATTACTTACATGCGCTAGCTGCTAGCTTTTACAGAACACCTCAATCGATCTTTTGGCTTCACGCCTTGGTTTTTGTCTTGCTTTGCACGCATGACATTGCCGCCTGCCAGAACCCCACAGTCAAGCCGGCACCGGTCGCATTGGCCAAGGCATCAATCCATTCAGCGCTACGCGTGGCCGTAAACGCCCATTGCAGGCCTTCGATCAAGGCGCCAAAGCAGGCACAAAAAACCATGATCTTGAGCGCATCCCGCCCGCTGCCGAGCTTATACATGGCGCGCAAGCGCAGAAACTGGCTCCACCACAGCAGCGTTGCCAACACCGCATGCAAGCCTCCATGCACCAGCTTGTCGGTATAGGCAACATCAGCCAAAAAAGGCAACAGGCGCAGCACCAGTCCGCCACTGGCCCCTGACTCATTGAGACAGCCCCAGAGCATGAAGACCATCCACAAAAGGCTGGCAACGGCCATGAATTGCCATGCTCTCGAGCCGCTGGCGTTTGAATGTTCACAGTGCGTCATGACAGGGTAGTGAAAGCGCCACCCACAGAGCGGCCAGATGTGAAAAAGCCCGAAGCTTTAAGACTTCGGGCTGGGTGCGCATGGCGAAGTATCACAGGGCAGGGCCCTGCTTCTTACTCTGCCTTAACGCTCTTTTTACTGACCTTTTTTGCAGCAGCGGCTGGTTTGGCTGCAGGGCTCTTGGCCACAGCCTTGGTCGCCGATGCAGCCGGCTTCTTGGCAGCGGGCTTGGCGGCCGCGGTCTTGACAACAGAAGCCTTAACCGCGGTGGCCTTGTCAGCCGACGCTTTGGCAGACGCAGTTTTGGCAACAGGCTTTACTGCCACTTTCTTGGCGGCAGGCTTTTTCGCAGCCGGCAGCTTCTTCTCAGCCACAGGCTTGCTTTCGGCCACGCAGTCGGCGTAGTAGCGGACTTCTCCGTGCTCGTCTTCCAGCTCCACCAGACCGTGGATATCGGTCTCAAAGCCTGGAGCCAGCTTGGCAAATTCGCGCGCGAACAGCAGGTAATCCACGATCTTCTTGTTGAAGACTTCGCCGGGGATCAGCAATGGAATGCCGGGTGGGTAAGGCGTAACCAGACCCACGGTGGTGCGACCGACCAGGTTGTCGATCTCCACGCGCTCGGTCTTGCGCTGGGCAATGTGCGCGTAGGCGTCCGAGGGCTTCATGGCGGGACTGAGGTCCGACAGGTACATCTCGGTCGTCAGGCGCGCAATGTCGTACTTGGCATACAACTCGTGCACGTGCTGGCAAAGATCCTTCAAGCCCATGCGCTCGTAGCGACGGTGTTGCTGAATGAACTCGGGCAGGATGCGGGCCAGCGGCTGATTGCGGTCGTAATCGTCCTTGAACTGCTGCAGCGCCGTCAGCATGGTGTTCCAGCGGCCCTTGGTGATGCCGATGGTGAACATGATGAAGAACGAGTACAGGCCCGTCTTTTCAACCACCACGCCATGCTCGGCCAGGTATTTGGTGACGATGGAGGCGGGAATGCCGGTGTCGTCAAAGTCGCCATCCAGATCCAGGCCGGGCGTGACAATGGTGGACTTGATGGGGTCCAGCATGTTGAAGCCGTCGGCCAGATCGCCAAAGCCGTGCCAGTTGTCGAACTCCTTGCCGCTCTTCTTGGCACGGGTCTTGGTCGATTCATCCGTACCCCGGATGATCCAGTCCTGAGCCCGGCCCACGCCTTCTTCGGCCAGCGCTTCGGGTCCCCAGACTTCGAACCACCAGTCGTCGTCGCCAAACTCGTCCTCCACCTTGCGCATGGCACGGCGGAAATCCAGCGCTTCCAGGATCGACTCTTCCACCAGCGCCGTGCCGCCAGGCGGCTCCATCATGGCGGCCGCCACATCGCAGCTGGCGATGATGCTGTACTGCGGGCTGGTCGAGGTGTGCATCAGGTACGCCTCGTTGAACAGCGGGTGATCCAGCTTTTCGGTCTGCGAATCCTGCACCAGCACATGCGAAGCCTGGCTGATACCGGCCAGCAGCTTGTGGATGGACTGGGTGGCATACACCACCGAGTGCACTGGACGCTTACGCTTCTTGCCCATGGCGTGGTAGCTGCCATAGAAGGGGTGGAAGGCTGCGTGGGGCAACCAAGCCTCATCAAAGTGCAGATTGGCCACATAGCCGTCCAACATGCCCTTGATGGTTTCGGTGTTGTAGAGCACGCCGTCGTAGGTGGACTGCGTCAGCGTCAGCACGCGCGGCTTGACGGTCTTGGCATCCACGCCCTTGAGCAAGGGGTTGGCCGCGATCTTGGCCTGGATGGACTCGATCGAAAACTCGCTCTGCGGAATCGGGCCGATGATGCCGAAGTGGTTGCGCGTAGGCTTCAAAAACACCGGAATCGCACCCGTCATGATGATGGAGTGCAGGATGGATTTGTGGCAGTTGCGGTCCACCACCACCACGTCGCCGGGGGCCACGGTGTGGTGCCAGACGATCTTGTTGGAGGTCGATGTGCCGTTGGTCACGAAGTAGCAGTGATCGGCATTGAAGATGCGTGCGGCATTGCGCTCGCTCTCGCCAATCGCGCCGTTGTGGTCCAGCAGCTGGCCCAGCTCTTCCACGGCATTGCAGACATCGGCGCGCAACATGTTCTCACCGTAGAACTGGTGGTACATCTGGCCCACGGGGCTCTTCAGAAAGGCCACGCCGCCGGAGTGACCGGGGCAGTGCCAGCTGTAGGAGCCGTCTTCGGCGTAATCGAGCAGCGCCTTGAAGAACGGCGGCTGCACGCCTTCCAGGTAGCCCTTGGCTTCGCGGATGATGTGCTTGGCCACAAATTCGGGAGTGTCCTCGAACATGTGGATGAAGCCATGCAGCTCGCGCAGGATGTCGTTGGGCAAGTGACGGCTGGTCTTGGTCTCGCCGTAGATATAGATGGGCACATCCTCATTCTTGCGGCGCACTTCACCGATGAAGCTGCGCAGGCTGTGAATGATGGGGTCCTTGTCGCCGCCCAGAGTGAATTCCTCGTCGTCAATCGACAGGATGAAAGCACTGGCGCGGCTTTGTTGCTGGGCAAATTGAGAAAGATCGCCGTAGCTGGTCACACCCAGTACTTCAAAGCCTTCTTCTTCAATGGCTTGAGCGAGGGCGCGAATACCCAGACCCGAGGTGTTCTCGGAACGATAGTCCTCGTCGATGATGACGATGGGAAAGCGAAATTTCATGGACAGCCTCCGTACCAACCGGGCCTAAAAAACGAAACAGCCGCGAAGTGTAAGGAATATCCTTATTGCGGCTTTGAAAGCGGGTGTTTTTAACCCAGAATGTGGTGCACTAGACACACGAAAAGCAAGGGAGTCAAGGTATGGAATATTCCACCTTCTGGTGGTTGCTCGCAGGATTGCTGGTCATTGCTGAGTTGCTGACCGGCACGTTCTATCTTCTCATGCTCTCCCTGGGAGCCGTGCTTGGAGCCTTGACCGCCTATGCAGGCCAGACCCTGACCACCCAGATCGTGGTGGCTGCCGTACTAGGCGCAGCCGCCGTCTTTGCCTGTCATCTGCTGCGCAAGCGCAGCCCCAGCCGCCAACCGGCCTCCAGCAATCGCGATGTCAACATGGACGTGGGCGAAACCGTCATGGTGGAGCAATGGAACTCCGACGGCACGGCCCAGGTCCGCCACCGCGGCGCCATCTGGACCGTCATCGGCCGCCCCGGCGGCATGCCCACGCCGGGCCAGCATCGCGTTGCCGAAGTCATTGGCAACCGCCTGCTGGTGGATAAAGTCTGACGATTCGTTCGCTCTTTCGCCTTCTCATGTGCAACCATGCTGCACCAAGGCATGCAAGCACCCGCCTGGCAACACTTGCCTGTTTGTACGACCCTAGCCAATGCCCTCGCGGGCAGGAGACACCATGGAATTTGCCATCCCCATTGCTATCGCCATCATTGCAGTCATCTTTATCTCGCGCTCCGTCAAGGTCGTGCCCCAGCAGCACGCCTGGGTCAAGGAGCGCCTGGGCAAGTACGCAGGCACTCTCACACCCGGCCTGAATTTCCTCGTACCCTTTGTGGACCGCGTGGCCTATAAGCACAGCCTCAAGGAAATTCCGCTGGATGTGCCCAGTCAGGTCTGTATCACACGCGATAACACCCAACTGCAGGTGGACGGCATTCTGTACTTTCAGGTGACCGACCCCATGCGCGCCAGCTATGGCTCGTCCAACTACATCATGGCCGTCACCCAACTGGCGCAGACCTCGCTGCGCAGCGTGATCGGCAAGCTGGAACTGGACAAGACCTTTGAAGAGCGTGACATGATCAACGCCCAGGTGGTTTCCGCCATCGATGAAGCGGCGCTGAACTGGGGCGTGAAGGTGCTGCGCTACGAGATCAAGGATTTGACGCCACCTGCAGAAATCCTGCGCTCCATGCAGGCCCAGATCACCGCCGAGCGTGAAAAGCGTGCGCTGATTGCAGCTTCCGAAGGCCGCCGCCAGGAGCAGATCAATATCGCCACCGGCGAGCGCGAGGCTTTCATCGCCCGCTCCGAAGGTGAAAAGCAGGCCGTGATCAACAAGGCCATGGGTGAGGCCGAATCCATCAAGGCCGTGGCCGAAGCTACGGCTACCGCCATTGAGCGTGTCGCCACAGCCATCCGCCAGCCCGGCGGCGAGCAGGCCGTTCAGCTCAAGGTGGCCGAAAGCGCCGTGCATGCCTATAGCAAGGTGGCAGCAGACTCCAACACCACCCTGGTGGTGCCGGCCAATATGACCGAAGTCTCGGGCCTGATCACCTCCGCCATGAAGATGATGCAGGTCGGCAAGAGCGTCTGATAAAGCGGTCACCAGCAAGATGCTGCAAAGAACTTGTAGCACTTTGCTTTTGAGGCTCAAATTTCTGGTTAGAATAGCGGCTTCATCACACGGAGCGGTGGATGAGTGGTTTAAGTCGCACGCCTGGAAAGCGTGTGTGGGTTAATAGCCCACCGCGGGTTCGAATCCCGCCTGCTCCGCCAAGTTTGGAAACCAAGCTGAAAAGCTTGGTTTTTTGTTTCCCTTCCAAAGGAAGCAAGCGTTAGTTGTTGATGTGGAGCGGTGGATGAGTGGTTTAAGTCGCACGCCTGGAAAGCGTGTGTGGGTTAATAGCCCACCGCGGGTTCGAATCCCGCCTGCTCCGCCACAGATAAAAAGGTCTTGAGAAATCAAGACCTTTTTTGTTTTGCGCCGCCGATTTCAGTCTCTGACTTCACAGTTACGGACGACTCCAACAGCTTTGATACAGTTTTTGCGGGTATTGGGCTTTAAGCTTTCAACTTCCTGAATTCCCTCCCGCAGAACAATGAAGATATCGAATTTTCTGGCACTGTGCCTGCCATTGACCTTCGCGCTCGCTCCTCTGTCGGCCTTGGCCGACCGCGACGATGACGACCGTCACCACAATCACCGTCATCACCACCACCGCAAGCACAGCTACAAGCAGGAGTTCTGGGACGGTCATTGCAAGGTGGAGCGCAAATGGAAAAACGGCAGCTACAAGGAAAAGCGCAAGTGCCGGGAGCAACCCATGACCTACTACGCGCCGCCCCAGCCCGTCTATATCGCGCCTCAGCCACAAGGCCTGATCATCAACTCGCAAATCCATATCCGCCCCTGAGCGCAACAGCATTGCATGCAGCGGCCGAGCCTGCGGGACAGCTTGGCCTTGTTTTTTGACATCAAGATTCAGAAGCTGTGATTGAATAAGCGCTTTGTTTTTCGCAGAGCTTCCCAAAACGATGACGCGCCCCCGTTTCCTTCCAGACAACTTCACCCTGGCCCTGATGGCAACCGTCGCGTTGGCCAGCCTGCTGCCGGCCACCGGCAACTTTGCTGTATATGTGGAATACGCCACCACAGCCATCGTCAGCGTGCTTTTCTTTCTGCACGGCGCCAAGCTGTCCCGCCAGGCCATCTGGGCAGGTATTGGCCACTGGAAACTGCATCTGTGGATTTTCCTGGCTACTTTTGTGATGTTTCCGCTGCTCGGCCTTGGGCTGCGGCCCGTGCTTGAGCCTCTGGTAACGCCCGAGATATATACCGGCGTGCTCTTTCTCTGCGCCCTGCCAGCCACCGTGCAGTCAGCAATCGCCTTTACCTCGATTGCACGAGGCAATGTACCGGCCGCCGTATGCAGCGCCTCGGCATCCACTTTTCTGGGCATTGTCTTCACGCCCATTTTGGTGAGCCTGCTGCTGCACAAGAACGCCGAAAGCGGCGGCGCCTTGCAGGCCATTGGCAAGATTTCTCTGCAACTGCTGCTGCCCTTCATCGTAGGCCACCTGCTGCGTCCGGTGATCGGCGGTTTTCTGACGCGCCGCGCATCCATCATCAAACTGGTGGATCAAGGCTCCATCTTGTTCGTGGTGTATTCAGCTTTCAGCGCTGCCGTCATCAGCGGCCTGTGGAAGCAAACCCCCTTGCCCGCACTGTTCGGCCTGATTGCCCTTTGCTGCATCTTGCTGGCCGTGGTGCTGGCAATCACCACGTTTGGAGCCAGACGCCTGGGCTTTAGCAAGGAAGACGAAATCACCCTGGTCTTTTGCGGCTCCAAGAAAAGCATGGTCAGCGGCATTCCCATGGCCAATGTGCTGTTTGCCAGCAGCGCCGTTGGCGCCGTGGTGTTGCCGCTGATGCTGTTTCACCAGATTCAGCTCATGGTCTGTGCCGTGATGGCCCAGCGTTATGCCAAGCGAGCCCAGAGCATCGCCCAGGAATAAAAATGGCGCGTAATGCGCCATTTTTATGGAGAGCAAGCGGCCGCCTTTGAACTGCCAGGCGCCGCAGCGCATGGCTATTGCAGTGCCAAACGCATGGTGATATGAGGAATGCCAGCTTCCTCATAGGGCTCGCCCACGACGGAGAAGCCCGCGCGCAGATAAAAGACTTCGGCGTGGCGCTGAGCATGCAACACGACCTCCCGGTCCCCGCGCTGACGCGAGGCCTCAACCAGGCTATCGAGCACCATACGTCCCCAACGGCCACCGCGCACGCTGCGATCCACAGCCATGCGGCCGATGCGACCCACGCCCGGCGCATCGCTGACCAAACGCCCCGTAGCCACCGGCTGATTCAAACCATTGAACAGCACCACATGGCGCGCCACGGGATCGAGTTCATCGATTTCTATCTCGCGCGGCACGCCCTGCTCTTGCACAAACACCGCCAGGCGCAAGCGCTCAGCGTCACGCATCAGATCATTCCAGCTACCCGATTGCAGCTTCACCACTTCCCGCCCCGCCTCATAGGCGGTCAGCACATCGCGCAGCACTTGCGGCACAGGCTTGGGGGTTTGGGTCTGGGCATCGGCAAAAACATAGACCAGCTCCACTGAATTGAGCAGCTGCATGCCTCTGAAGATACCGGCCTCGAACACCAGCGAGGTATTGCCCTGCTTGACACAGCGAATACCCACGTCCAGCACATCGCCCAGGGTCGCCGATCCGTGATAGGTAGTCGTAGCCTTTTTCACGAACAGCTCTCCGCCCAGGGCCGAGAAGCCGCTCTCATAAGGAATGGCCAACTGACGCCAGTAGCGGGTGATGGCCACATCGGCGTACATCAGATAGTGGGCGTTGAACACAATCTTCTGTGCATCCACCTCCGCCCAGCGAACCTCGATACGTTGAAAACTCTGGAAATCGTCTCTTTGCATAGTTGCCATCTTTTTTCTTTAAAAACTCAAACCAGACCGAAGGCCGAGCGCAGCGCTGCAGCCATGTGGGCATGGGCGTGGCGGGCCTCGGCGATCACCCGCCCCATTTTGACAAACTCATGCGTCACGCCCTTGTAGATTTCAAGCTCCACGGGCACGCCGGCCATTCGCAGCTTGTCCGCATACTCCACCCCTTCGTCCACCAGCGGGTCGCACTCTGCCAAGCCTATCCAGGCGGGAGCCACATTGTCCACATCGGCAGCCAGCAAAGGGGCAAAACGCCAGTCCTCGCGATCTGCAGGATTGGCAATGTATTGGGCGAAAAACCAGGTAATGGCAGGCTCATCCAGCACCAGCCCATGGGCGTAACGACGATGAGAGTCCGTATCCTGATGAGCCGTGGTGCCCGGATAGATCAGCAGCTGCAAAGCCAATGCCAGCCCGATATTGCGCGCCTCTATGGCACACGCCGCAGCCAGCGTGCCACCCGCGCTATCGCCCCCCACAGCAATGCGCCGGATATCCACACCCCATTCGCCACCATGCGCGGCCAGCCATCGCAACGCGTCCCAGGCATCGTTGTGAGCCGTGGGAAACTGGAATTCTGGTGCCAGGCGGTAATCGAGAGAAATCACCATGCAGCCCGCCAGATGCGCCAGCTGGCGGCATAGCTGATCGTGAGTGGCCACGCTGCCCACCGTAAAGCCGCCGCCATGCAGATAAAGCAGCACCGGCAAACCTGCTGCCGGCGCTTCATCTCTGCCAAGCGGTGCATACAGCCGTGCGGGCAGCTGCGCGCCATCGCGCGCCGGAATCTGCAAATCCTCCACGCGGGCCAAGGCCTGTTTGGGAATTTCCAGCACGCCGGCGCCAGCCTCATAAGCGGCCTTCGCTGCCGCTGCACCCAGCTGATGCATGGGAGTACGCGCCGCCCTCTCCATGCGCCTGAGCACATCACGCATGGAAGGGGTGAGCTGTTCATGGCCGCTAGGGCCTGCCGGAATGGACACGTTCAAAACCTCTAGGCAAAAATCTCAGCCTGCATTGTGCCGCCATGAACGGCTACTTTCGCAGATCGGCCTGCCCAGAAAGCCCACTTCCCCCATTCCGCATAAGCAAGTTATCAGCACAAGCCTGTGCCTTCATGCATCTGCCTAGGCATCGCCTGCAGCGAACGGCATCAAAAAATTTGAAGCCGAACTCAGACACCTACCCTTGACGCATGAGTGCCGGTCAGCACCTTGCCCAAACCTGCACCGTCGAACGCCTGCTCCATATCCGCAATCAAATCCCGCGGATCCTCCAGACCGATATGCAGCCGCACCACCGGGCCACGCTGACTCCAGTCGGTCACACTGCGCGCCAGCGTCATCTGCGCGGAAGTCACCAGGCTTTCATAGCCCCCCCAGGAGGCCCCCAGACCAAACAGCTTCAGCTCGTCGATAAAGCCATCTACCACACTGGTGGAAGTGCCAGGCGGCAACTCAAAGGAGAGCAGGCCATTGGTGCCCGCGCAATCACGCTGCCACAGAGCATGCCCCTGATGACTGGGCAAGGCAGGGCAAAACACCGTCTGCACTGCGGGCTGCTGCTCCAGCCAATGGATCACGGCCAGCGCATGCTCCTCATGCATGCGCAGCCGCGCCGACAGGGTACGCAGGCCACGCAACACCAGCCAGGCATCGTCGGGACTGACCGTCATACCGAAAGCGTCGCAATGATCGGCCAATGGCTCCCAGGCAGCTTGCGTGGTGGCGACCGTGCCCATCATGACGTCCGAATGTCCGGACAGATATTTGGTCGCCGCCATGATGGAGATATCCGCCCCCAACGCCAGCGGCCGGTACTGCACGCCCGAACCCCAGGTGTTGTCGACAGCAACCAAAGCTCCGTGTGCATGGGCCATGGAAGCGAGCGCAGGCAGATCGCACATCTCGTAGACCAGCGAGCCTGGGCACTCGGCATACAGCATGCGGGTGTTGGGCCGCATCTTGGCCTGAGCATCGCTGCCATCTGCCGCAAAGAAGCTGTATTCAATGCCGTAGGGCTGCAGAAACTGCTGGACCAGATGCCGCACCGGCTGATAGGCACTATCGGTGATGAGCACATGATCGCCTGGCTTCAGATAACTTAGCAAGACCATGCCTGCAGCGGCCAGCCCGGTGGGCAAGAGCCGCGTGCGGTAGGCACCTTCCAGTTCGCTGACTGCATCTTCCAGCGCAAAGCTGGTCGGCGTCCCCCGCGCGCCGTAACTGAAGATGCGCTCCTGCCCGCGCCGAGCACGCATCTCGCGCTGCTGGGCACTGCTTTCAAACACCACGGTACTGGCCCGCACAATGGGTGGGTTGACGGCACTGCCGCCCACATAGGCGGGAGACGTGCCCATGTGAGACAGGCGCGTGCGCAGGCCGGGGGTCGACGCTTGTGGATCTTTGTTCGTCATGATGATGCCCCGGGATTCGGGTCAGTCCAGTTTGGCGCCGGACAGTTTGACCACATGGCTCCAGCGCTTGATGTCACTGCTCAGTTGAGCAGCAAAGGCCTCAGGGGTGCTCGCGACCACTTCGCTGCCGCCATCGGTGACCAATTTGCTGACCTCGGGCTTGCGCAGCGTTTTGACAATCGCTTCGTTCAGATAGGCCACGCGCTCGGGCGGAGTTCCCGCAGGGGCAAAAAAGCCATACCAGTCTTCAAAAGTGGTGTTTTTATAGCCCAGCTCTTCCAACGTAGGCACCTTGCCGAAAACGCCGACCCGACGCGGACTGGTCACGGCCAGGGCGCGCATCTGACCACCTTGAATCATGCCGGCAACCGATGAGGTTGACGTAATTAGCACGTCCACCTGATGACCCAGCAAATCATTGATGGCCGGGCCGGCGCCCTTGTAAGGCACATGGGTCATAGTCACGCTACTTTCCTTGGCCAACACCACACCGACCAAGTGCGACAGGGTGCCGTTGCCGGGGGTGGCATAGGTGACCCTGCCCGGTTCAGCCTTGGACTTTGCGGCCAGATCTGCAAAGCTTTTGAGCGTTGACCCAGCGGCAACCACGATTGCAAGAGGTGCCGCATTGACCTGAGCGACAGGAATGAAGTTTTTCAGCGGATCAAAGCCTGGCGCGCTGTACAGCGTGGGGTTGACGGCCATCAGAGAGACCTGCCCGGTCAACAAGGTGTATCCGTCGGACTTGGCCTCGGTCACGGCCTTGGCACCGATGTTGCCACCCGCCCCACCCTTGTTCTCCACCACAGCCGGTTGTCCCGTGACTTCCGGCAGACGTGTGGTGACCCAGCGCGTGGTGGCATCGTTACCACCACCCGGGGGAAAAGGCGAGACAAAGCGGATAGGCTGGCTGGGAAATCCATTGCGCTGCGGCAAGGTTTGCGCATATCCCTGCGCAACCAACACGACGCCCATGAGAACGGTAGCCAGAGAACGAATAGCAAGCATGGTTTTCTCCCGGAAGATGTGAAGCGGATTGCGCACTCAGATGGCGCTTGAATGGGTAGATTCGGGAGTCGGCAGCTGAAATGCCGCCAGCTCCTGCGCATCAAGCTGCTGCACCAGCCCGGTTTCCCAAGCCAGGTACTGACGGGCGGCGTCCTTGTTGCCGTCATGGCGGTCATGCACGAAGAACAGGTAGTCAATGCAATCGCGATTGGCAGGGATGTCGGCACTAGCCACTACCGGCAAACCGGCTTGCTGCCATGCAGCCATACCTCCTTGCAGCAGGGTCGCAGGTTGCGGCAAATCCAACGATGCCCATTGCGCCAAAGCTGGCTCGTCGGCCACCAACACAATGGCGCGTTTTTCATCCTGCAAGTTCTGGGCCAGATGTGGGCGAATCGACCAGACCGCGCCGGGAATATGGGCAGCGCGGTATTTCATGCTGACCCGCAAATCAACCAGCAGCACCTCGTCGCGCTCAAGACGCACCTGCAGCTCGGCAACCGTTACCGAAGGCAGTTGCGGCCTGCTTAGCTCCAAGGGGGCTGCCAGCTTCAAGCCGCTGTGCACGCCATCGATCAGCACGCTGGCGTCCTGCCCCATCTGGCGCAGCCAGCTGGCGATCACGGCAGCGCGCACGCCATCGCTATCGAAAAGCACCAGCCGAGCACCACGCACACCTACGAATTGATCGCCGGCCTGCACCAATTGCCCGCCAGGTGTGTGCTGGGCACCAGGCAAGCTGCCGGCCTCGAATTCCTCTGGCGTGCGCACATCGCAGAGAAACAGGCTGCGTTCGCCGTCCGCAGCCCATTGACTGACCGTCTGGGCATTGACCAAAGGCGCATCAAAACGCTGCGCCAGCTGCTGCGCCTGAGATTGCAATGCGCCGCTGCCTGAATCATCGGCATAGCGCTTACTACCACCATGCTCCAGCGGAAAATCGGCCAAAAACCAGCCCTGCGTGCCGTTTTCCAGAGCGTAAACAGGATTGGCGATTCCCAGATTGATCAGCGTCTGCGCCCCCAGAATGGAGCGTGTGCGCCCGGCACAGTTGATGACGATAGGCGTGCTGTCATCAGGCACCAGCGAACGAATGCGGTAGGCCAGCTCGCCATTGGGGCAGCATAAGGCGCCGGGTAGGTTCATCTTGTGGAATTCGGAAACCGGCCGGCCGTCCAGCACCACCAGGGGCTCGCCCGACGCCTGCTTGGCCGCCAACTGCTGGGCCGTGATGCGCGGCGTGCCATAAGCATGCTCTACCAGCTCTCCAAAGGTTTTGGAAGGTAGGTTCACTCCCGCGAACAGCACATAGCCTGCGGCCTGCCAGGCCTTGGTACCGCCTTCCAACACATGGACATCGGTGTAGCCCAAAGCCTGCAAGCGCTGCGCCGCCCGCAAAGCCACGTTTTCCGTATCGACTTCGCCGCTGTCATACACCACCACACGCACCTGTTTGCGCGGCACTAGGCGTGGCAGGTCGACTTCAAGGCGGCTATAGGGCAGCGGCGTGCCGTAGAACAGATGCGCCTCGCCATACTGGCCATGCTCGCGTACATCAAGCACGGCGATTTCCTGGCCGTCATGTAGCCAGGACTTGAGTTGGGAAGCGGTGACAAATTGGGTCATAACAGGTGATTTGGCAAATTTCAGGCAAAGCTGCGCCCGCGCACATCAAAGTGCGCTGCAAAGCAAAGAGGAATCAGGCTTGGCTGATCAGCAGCGCATCAACGCCGTGTCTGCACACCAATCGACATGGTTTGACATGTCCCGGCCTGCAGGTCGTAGCCGGTTCGGCCGTTCAGCGTCTCCAGGGCCTTGCCATACATGTGCAGATGACGAATCACCTGCTCACCCTGAATTTCCACGGAGTGGATGTCTTCCGCCATCAAGGCAATGCCAGTACCGGGCTTTACGACGACCAGGTCGACCTCCCTGAGCGTGCCCTTGCCTGGTACCGAGCCATCGTCGGTGCGTTCGTAAACCCGGTTGTGCTCCGTGCCTAGCACGGCTGCAATGCAAGCCCAGGTAGTGTGGTTGTGCGGCACGATACGCTTGCCGGGGCGCATGACGTTCAGATACAGCGCGTAGCTCTGATCCGCATCCTCGGCAATCATGTAGCGCGCCTGATGCTCATCACCCTCGGGTGGCGGAAAGTCCTCGACTCCCCACAGCTGGCTTTGCTCGGCCAAACCTATTAGCTGGGCCAGAACTATGTCTAGACTCTGGCGTGTTTCAGGGTCACTACCAATGGCGCTCTTCATTGCCGAAATTGCTGTCTGTACAGTGTTATTACGTTGTTCTGTCATCGTGGTCAAAGCAGGCTCCTTAGTTGAATCACAACCAATGTAGCCAGCGACTTTAATGCGAACAATCCCATAAAATCAACCATATACTTAAGACAAACTTATATATGGACACACTGGATCTAGACCAGTTGCGCACACTTGCGACCATTGCTCGCCGGCAAAGCTTTGCCGCGGCTGCCGTGCAACTGGGCTGCACGCAATCGGCAATCACCCAGCAGATGCAAAGGCTGGAGGAAAGAGTAGGCCACACGCTATTTGAAAAGCAGGGCCGCCAGAAGCGCTTGACCGACCACGGCCAGCGCCTACTCGGTTATGCCCAGCGCATGCTGGCGATTCACGATGAAGCACTCAGCAACCTTAGACATCAGCATCTGGAAGGTCTGGTGCGCATTGGCGCACCCCACGATGTATCAGACACCATGCTGCCGCCGGTGCTCAAAGAGATGGCCCTGAAATTTCCCGGCATGCAGATCGACATTCATATGGGACGCAGCCCGTTTTTGATGGAGTCGCTCAAGCAGGGTGAACTGGACATGGTGATATCCAACCGCGACGACACCACGTTCGAGAGCTTTGCTCTGCGCTCCAGTCCCACGGTCTGGCTGTGCGGCGCGAGCTATGTACATGACCCGAGCAAGCCTTTGCCTCTGGTGCTGGCGAGTGGGCCCAGTATTTTTCGCCGCCTCGCCTGTGACGCACTGGATGCCGCAGACATCCGATGGACTCCACGCCATACCTGCACCAGCCTGGTCGGCATACGTGCAGCCCTGCGCGCCGACCTGGGAATCACGGCACGCGGCGTAGAGCAACTGGACCCCGGCCTGCGGGTACTGGGCAGTGGCGACGGCATGCCCCCTCTACCCGATCTGGTCTACAAGCTCTACATACGCAGCCATGTGGTCAACCCGATTACACGCCAAGTGTTCGAAAACCTCAAAGCGCGCATGCGACTGGCAGGCGCTTGAAGCACTACAAGGCCCAATTGTCCAATCACAGCCTGCTGGGCCGTGGCAAGCGCTCATCAATGATGGACGTTTCTTCAATCCATTAAATGGTTGTACAGTGCAACAAAGGCTGCGCTATGAACCAAGCATCAGACACCACCGAAGCAATCCGCTCTGCCTCGCGCGCCATCGTACGAGAGCTGGGATTCATGAATTCAACGCTGGCTGCGACTCCCTATTCCGCATCGGCTGTCCATACACTTTTGGAACTCGATGCACACCAGGAGATGACGGCTGCTCAGTTGGTGCAAACGCTGGGGCTGGACAAATCCAGCGTTAGCCGGATGCTTGCCAAACTCGTAGAGGCTGGCGAATTGATAGAAGTACCAGACCCCGTTGATGCTCGAGTCAAGAAACTAGCCCTGACGCATCAAGGACAGCAACTCGTAAGCCATATTCATGAATATGGCCGGAGACAGGTCCAGTCTGCCTTGCAGCATCTCAATCCCACGCAGCAGCAGGCAGTACGCAGCGGTTTGGCGTCTTATGCACAAGCTTTGAAGTTGTGCCGTTCCGGAGCGACTGACACCCAACACGACCAAGTAGAAATCAGTTGCGGGTACCGACCTGGGCTGCTTGGTCGCATCACAGAAATGCATGCGGCCTACTACTCACAGCACTCTGGCTTTGGTCAGTTCTTTGAAAGTCAGGTGGCTACGGGTGTTGCAGAGTTCGCAACTCGCCTCAATCGTGATTGCAACAATGTCTGGGTCGCGACTCTTAACGGCCAAATCGTTGGCTCGGTATCTGTCGATGGACAGGACCTGGGCAACAACCACGCTCACTTGCGTTGGTTCATTCTTGATGACAGCTGCCGAGGACACGGGGTCGGCCGCAAGCTGCTCAGTCAGGCCATCGCCTTTTGTGATCGCATGAAGTTTCCGGCAACACAGCTATGGACATTCAAAGGGCTGAATGCGGCCCGACATCTCTATGATTCCTTCGGCTTTGAATTGACGCATGAGACCGTAGGCAATCAATGGGGAAGCGTGGTTACGGAGCAGCAGTTCACGCGAAAATATGGCAATGTCACGCCACTGCCGTGAGTAGATAGCGCCAATTCTCCGCTGAGAGGTTCAGCGCATGCCTTGCATCTACCGGTTGAATCCGCTACCAGAAGCAGCCATTTAACAGTTCATCAGGTAGGTGACCATTCTAGATGGCCCATCCAACTATCGAGGCTGCGCGTTTGTAACCCTTGAAGGCAGATGCGAACTGCAATTTAGCAAGTCCCGATCAAGCAAGAGCTTGCTTCCTGGCCAGATCCCACAGAGCTTCGGCCTTATCCGACATCTCTGCGCGCTGCCTGTACATCCGTATCTCCACAGGAATGCTCCAAGCCTTTGGACCCGCGACCACCAGCGACCCGTTGGCCAGTTCTGCCTCGATCAATGACTGGGGGAGCCAGGCAATGCCACGCCCCTCCAATGCCATGGTCTTCAGAAGCACGGCGTGGTGCGCGGTAAAGACCTCCTGAAGATCCGACTCTGATGTGTTGCGGCCGGTTTTAGGTAAATTGGGCCGCAGCAGCGACCTCATGATCCGCCCCAAACCGGAATCCTCGCTATAAGCCAGCACCGGCACCGGCGGTGCATTGCCAATGGCATGCAGCGCTTTTCCCATGGTTCCGTCTGGATGGGGTACACACACGGGCAGCAGCATGTCCCTGCCGAGCAAGAGCATGGGGTACTCCTGCTCGTCAAGCCTTCCAGGCGCATTCGCATGCCCATGGCAAAGCACGAACTGCACCCGCCTTTGGAACATCAGGAATTCACAACTGCGAGAGCTGTCCGACATCGTCTGCAAAGAGCCTATGTGCAACCGCGATTCTATTTCCGCGAGCCATCGCGGGAAAAACGTTAACGACAGGACATGAGTTGCAGCAAACCGCAGAGTGGACTCCTCTTGATTATGGGCAGCGAGAGCTTTGATTCTGGCGGCTTCAAGATCTCCAAGCACCGCTTCGAGCAAGGGCAAAAAGCGCTGACCGGCAGCGGTCAGTGCGGCAGGATGGGCGCTTCGGTCAAATAGATCGACTCCTACCCATTCCTCTAGTCCGCGAATGTGGCGACTGAAAGCCGGCTGGGCGATAGACCTCACCTCGGCCGCACGGGAGAAATTTCCGCTTTCAGCAAGAGCAATGAAGTCTTCAAGCCACTCCAAATCCAGATTGCGATTACCAGGTCCCATGCTCTGCGCTCGTAGTGTTCTATGAACTAGATAGTTGTATGCATTTCTAGTATTGGTGCTGATTTGCACTCTGAGAAATGATGGCACCTCAGATCAGCAACGCCAACGACCGGAGACTATACATGCCATCAATTTCCAACTACAAAGGGATCATCCCTGCGATCTCTTGCCCCTTCACCCCCGATCACAAGATCGATGAACCGGCACTGCGCAAACTCGCATCCTGGCTTGCCAGCCACGATGGCGTCGTCGCAATCATGACCAATGGGCACACCGGTGAAGTGTTTTCCCTGACCCCCTCGGAACGGGCGGAAGTCACCCGCATCGTTGCCGACGAGCTCAAGGGGCGCCTGCCGGTCATCTCTTCCATCGTCTGTGAAGGCCTGGCCGAAGCGGCACAACATGCCCGTGCCGCCAAAGAAGCCGGAGCCGTGGCTTTGGATGTGATGCCTCCCCACCACTGGCTGCGGTTTGGCTTCATCCCTGAACACGCATTGCAGTATTTCGAAGCCATTCACAAAGCGGCGCCTGACCTGGATCTGGTGTGCCATGTCTATCCCGCATGGACACGTGCCTCCTATTCTTCGCAGCTGCTTGCACAGCTGGCCCAGTTGCCCTACCTGCAAGCATTCAAGGTCGGTCAGCGAGACATGAACAAATATGCCCGCGATATCCAGGCCATCCGCGAAGCAGACCCCAGCAAGGCCATCCTGACCTGCCACGACGAATACCTGCTGGCCTCCATGGTGCAAGGCGTTGATGGTGCCTTGGTCGGATTCGCCACCTTCATTCCCCAATTGATCATCGACTTGTGGAACGCCGTAAAGGCCGGCGACTTGAAGAAGGCCATGGAAGTACAAGCCATCATCACCCCCTTGAAGGATGCCGTGTACGGCGGTGGTGAGCCTACCGGTGAAGCCCATGCCCGCATGAAGGGGGGAATGTACCTGGCTGGCGTGATTGATGACGCCACGGTGCGCCCTCCGACCGAAGCCCCCAACGAAAACGAGACGGCCGCCCTGCGTGCCGCCGTACAGAAGGCAGGCTTGCTCAAGCGCTGATAGCGATTTCGCTTGCCGTGGCGCACAAAAACGCCACGGCCATGGACTTTCCTAAAAAACGACAGGAGACAAAGAACATGCAACGCAAGAGTTTCATCAAGCTTGCCACGGGTGCCATCACCATGGCCATCGCCGGCATGGCTGCGGCACAAGCCTATCCGAACAAGACCGTGAAGGTCGTGATCCCGTTTCCGCCGGGCGGCACATTGGACACCGTGGGGCGGCAGCTGGCACAAAAGCTCAGCGAGCAAATGGGCCAGCCATTCATCATTGAAAACCGTCCTGGTGGCAACGGTGTGATCGGCGGCGATGTCGTGGCCAAAGCACCGGCTGACGGCTACACCCTGCTCTTCAACGCCTCGACTTTCACCACCGCGCCCATGACGATGAAGACCGTCCCCTATTCGGTGGACAAAGACTTCACCCCTGTGGCACTGGTCGCCAAAGCTCCTCTATCGGTTGCGGTCAACAAGAGATTGCCCATCACGGACATCAAGTCGCTGATTTCTTATGCAAAGGCCAACCCAGGAAAGATGTCATTCGCAGTGGGCTCCATTGGCTCGGCCGGCCATCTGTCCACCGAACTGCTCAAGCGCGCGGGCAATCTGAACTATCTGATCGTTCCCTACAAAGGAACAGCTCCCGCCTTCCAGGACTTGATTGGCGGCCAGATAGACGGGTTCATCGACCCCATCCTTGGCTCATTGCAGTATCACAAGAGCGGAATGCTGCGCGTGGTGGCCGTGACCTCTGCCGAGCGTGCGGCAAGCCTTCCAGACGTGCCTACCGTGGGAGAGACCATTCCCGGCTACGAGTTTTACAGCTGGTACGGACTGTGGGGGCCCGCCAAGCTGCCTGCCGACATCAGCAAAAAGCTCAATGCCGAGGTCAACAAAGCCCTGCTGGGCGATATGAAAGAGAAACTCAAGGAGCAAGGCATTCTGGCCACTACCGGTACGCCAGAGGAGTTCGCCAAATTTCAGAAGATGGACATGGAGCGCTCCCAGAAGATCGTGACCGAAGGGAAGATCCGTGTCGAATGAGGTCAAACAACTGCACGCTGTGGTCACAGGCAGCAGCAGCGGCATAGGCAAGGCCATCTGTGAAGAGCTGCTGGCTACTGGCTGGCACGTAACCGGTGTCGATTTGTCTCCAGCGACGATAGAGCACAGCAGCTTCACTCATCAGTCTCTGGATCTGAGCAATCACAGGCAGACAGACACCGTGGCAGCCGGTCTTAAGAACATTGATGCGCTGGTACATGCAGCTGGGGTGCTTCGAGTGGGTGCACTTGGAAAACTGGATGCAAACGCGGGCCAGTTGATGTGGAAGCTTCATGTTGACGCGGCCACCCAGTTGGCTGACGCCTTGGTCCCCGCAATGGCCGAGCGCGGCTTCGGTCGCGTGGTCTTCATAGGCAGCAGAGTCGCCCAAGGCCTGCCAGGGCGCGGCCAGTACGCGGCAACCAAAGCGGCCGTCATCGCCATGGCCCGCAGTTGGGCTGTGGAGGTGGCACCAAACGGCGTCACCGTGAACGTCGTCTCACCTGGTGCTACGGCCACGCCCATGCTCAAAGACCCGGCTCGTGCGGGCAGTGCTCCCCGCATGCCTCCTATCGGCCGCTTGATTGAGCCCCAGGAAATCGCCTCGTTGGTCTCCTACCTGTTGTCTCCCGCCGCAGCAGCCATCACTGGCCAGAACCTGAACATCTGCGGCGGATCGTCCCTGCCGCAATGAACATTAACGTGCACTGAGAAAAGCAACCATGAAAATCGTCAACATCATCGAGTCGACACGCCCCATCAAGTCGGACATTCGCAACGCATACATTGACTTCTCCAAGATGACCCTCAGCCTTGTGGCTGTGGTGACGGACGTGATCCGCGACGGCAAGCCGGTCATAGGCTATGGATTCAACTCCAATGGCCGCTATGGGCAAGGCGCCCTGATGCGTGATCGTTTCATCCCACGCGTTCTGGAAGCAGATCCGGCCACGCTGACTGACGAAAGCGGAGAGAACCTGGATCCCCACAAGATCTGGGCCTGCATGATGACCAACGAGAAGCCCGGCGGTCACGGCGAGCGCTCGGTTGCTGTCGGGACTATCGACATGGCCATCTGGGATGCTGTCGCAAAGATCGAAGGCAAACCGCTGTTCCAACTGCTTGCCGAGCGCTACGGCAACGGCACACCCAATCCCCGTGTCTTTGTGTACGCCGCCGGCGGCTACTATTACCCCGGCAAGGGGCTGGACAAACTCAAGCAAGAGATGGACAGCTATCTTGAGCGCGGATACTCGGTGGTCAAAATGAAAATCGGCGGTGCCAGCATTGCCGAGGATTGCGAACGTATCGAATCGGTGCTGAAAATCCTGGGCCCTGGGCAACAGCTGGCCGTTGATGCCAATGGTCGTTTCGACCTGAATACCGCCATCGCCTACGGCAAGGCCCTGTCTGAGTACCCTCTGTTCTGGTACGAGGAAGCCGGCGACCCCCTCGACTATGAGCTTCAAGCCAAGCTTGGTGAGGTATACAAAGGCCCGATGGCTACCGGCGAGAACCTGTTTTCCATGCAGGATGCGCGCAATCTGATTCGCCACGGCGGCATGAACCCCGAGCGTGACTTTCTGCAATTCGACTGCGCGCTAAGCTACGGCCTGGTGGAGTACCTGCGTACGCTGGATATGCTCAAGGAACACGGCTGGTCGCCAAGCCGCTGCATTCCCCATGGCGGACACCAGATGTCGCTGGCCATCGCTGCCGGCCTGGGCCTCGGCGGCAATGAAAGTTACCCCGACCTGTTCCAGCCCTACGGCGGCTTCCCGGATGGCGTGAAGGTGGTGAACGGTTATGTGACTCTCCCTCCACTCCCAGGTATCGGGTTCGAAGGCAAGTCGGATCTGATCAAGGAAATGCTGGCGCTGACGCGTTGATTCAGCGCGTCCGTCATATCGGGCTAGACAAAACCATGTCCTGGCTTGCGGCTGTCAGCAGCAACTGCGGACGTAGCAAGCGGTTCCTGGATTTGATCTTGCCCCGTCATGCCAGACTCTGCCTGCCAGCGCAGGCACAAACCCGCCACCCCGTCTGGTGCAGGTAAAGATCTCGGCCACCGAGACCTTGATCGTCAAGATCTCTGCACCAGGCTGCCTCTCCACACAGCAATGCGCAGCGTGGCCCAGGGTGGGGGGCGTTCAGGAGCAACAGCGAGCAAAGCACGACCAACTCAGCGTCTTCCGGCGCCACACCAGTTCAGTGGCTTTCCTTGGCGTGATTGATCGTGTACCTGGGGATCTCTATCGTCAGATCTTCGCCTGCAACGATGGCCTGGCAACTCAGGCGCGACTGAGCCTCCAGTCCCCAGGCTCGATCCAGCAGATCATCCTCGTCTTCCTCAACTTCATTGAGGGAGTCGAAGCCCTTGCGCACGATGCAGTGGCAGGTGGTGCAGACGCTACTTTTTTCACAAGCGCTACCTTCAGCACTTGGCTCTAGGCACCGGCTAAACGACGCTAGTTGCCCAGTAAAGGCGTGATTGCAGCGAGGTACGCTCGCTCAATTCGTTGGACGCATGCTGCCGGCGCGCGTCACCTCAGGACATCGCCGGCAATCAAGCTATCTCCAAAAAATTAGACTCGCCAGCCCAGCACTGGTGCGTCCATTGTGGGAAGTCAGTCTTTCACTCCCACCCACTGCTCAACACCCCATCCCTGCATACAAACAACGCCTCCGCCCATCAGGTTGGCTTACATAGGGCCCAGCACCACCCGAGCCGTGAGCAGCGTGCGACCAGGTCGGGAGTCAATGGCAAGTTCACCCCCTACCCGGGCAATGCGCACTGACATGGAGCTCATCCCTATGCCCAGGCCCGAGGCTTTGACAGCGGTCACATCAAAGCCCACGCCGTCGTCTTCAATCTCCAGCACCAGTTCGTTGGACTCAGCCTGAACAAAAGACAGGCGTACATGCTGTGCCTGGCTGTGCTTGATGACATTGGTCAAAGCCTCTTCAATCAGCCGGGTTAGCGCCAAGTACTGCAAAGCATTGGGAGCTGTGTGCCAACTGTGTGCGAAGTGCCAGTCGACAGTGATGTCCAGCGCATCGAACAGGTTGTTGAACCTGTGACGCAGTGGGGCCAGCCATTCTTGAGGTGAGGCCGGTACATGCACCTGGGTTGAGGAATGGCTATCGATGGTCTGACGCAAATCATTGCGGATAAGCTTGAGCATGGACAACACCCGAGCTTGTGTCGGCGTGTCCTTACTCTGCTCCACCGAGGTAATCATGTGCACCAGCGCGCCGCCCAGTCCGTCATGCAGATCATGGGTCAGACGCAGGCGCTCTTGCAGGAGTGCATTGGAGAGCTTCTGCGCCTCCAGCTCGGCATGCATTTGCTCGGCCTTCTTCTGTTCGGTGATATCAAAGGTAAAACCGATCAGCGCCGAAGTTTGCCCCTGCTCATCGCACAGCACATGCACGACCTCCTTCACCCAGACAAAGCCGTTGTCCTTGGTCAGCGCTCGGTACTCGGCCTCATGATCCACCCCCGCCAGAGATAGCTCCACGCAGCGAGTGACGGTTTGCTCACGTTCATCGGGATGAATACGGTTAACCCAATCGTCCACCGTTTGCCAACTTTCCAGGTTCCAGCCCAGCAGATCCTCAATCTGCGGACCGACATAGACATACTTTTTGCTTGCCCAATCAATCTTGAACGGGATCGCCAGGGTGGACTCCAGCAGTGTCTGGTAGAGGCCGTTGTCGGTATCGGGCTCCAGCGTGCGCAAGCGGGGACGTGTATCAAGCATAGGGCGTGTAACTCAGGTCAGGAGAGGATGGTTCGAAGGTAGATCATTCCAGAACCAGTGAAAATAAGCACCCTTTGTCTGCAACAATGTCTGGGTTTTTACGCTGGCTTGCCCGATACCTTTCCAGCAAGCCAGGGCCGAATTGCGGTTGCCATGCAAGTCTAGGCAAGGCTGACACTTCAGCTTGGGTCTGGGCGGAACGTACAAAGCTTTGCCACGGGGCACCCAGAGGTCTGCCAGACAGATCTTTTGCAACTCTGGCCAATAGCGTCCTACTGAAATTACCAGCGGAAGCTGTGGGTCCACAGAGGCAAAGACATGCGGAAAATTGTGGTGCTCCAGATCGGTGCAGACCACACCCAGCAAGCGGTAGCCCGTTCCTTGATAAGGTGACATATGCCCGGCAAACATACCGTACTCATAGTCAATCTGCTCTAGCTCAGATTCCGGACTGCTCACGCGAACGCCCTGGCTTTCTTCAACCAATGTCATTCCGAACGCAGCCGCAATCTCGCGTGTAGCGTACAAGGGCTCGTACTCGATCCGATCAGCAAGAAACTCCAACTGCGTCTGATCGCCATATTGAGGACTGGGCTGGGTCGTGGTCGCCGCAGTGACCCGGTACTCCCTACCGATGGCGACATCAGGATCGCTGCTGGCAGGCTCAAGCAACCGAACGCCAGCTGGAGGCTCTTTGAAATACTGCGGACGCCCGCCGATATTGCAGAAAAACGGTGTCCGCAAAAGATTCACGGCAATCGCCTCGCCCTCTTTGATGAAAAGGAGTGGATCAAAATATTCTTGCGCCATCGACGTAAGCCTCACAAAGCTTTATCTAATTGTGAAATGACTGACTAGGACAAGCACCCTCTCAGCTGCCAGTGCAGCCCAAGTCGCTGTTTACGACTTTATTTTTCAAGCATAACGATTCTTTTCTATAAATAAAGTCGTCAGCAGGAACATAGCACTCATGTGCCCCCGGAACATAATTTGCAGCGGCATATTTAGGCCAAGTCGGAAACACAAAGCAAACGCACAAAAACAGCCACTTATCAGATCATCTATCTAAGCCTTTTGCCAAACTGGTACCAGCCACGCAACGTGCTGAGAGCTCCTTGATATGGAAAGCGCCATCCAACCTTGCTGCAACTGCAGCCAACATCAATCCTTTCTCCGCAGATCATTGCGATGTTGCCATCAGCTTCCAATACGGAGTATCTGATAACGGTTGTTTGCAGAAACCGCTCAATGACTTCCACACTTGACCTGCGGACACCGCGAAACTCTGGCCAAGACCATCTCGAAATGCCAGACTACTGAACACATCAAAGAATGCCCTCGTCCTTGTTCTCCTAGGGTCTGCCCCATCAGGGCCTACAACGAGTAGTTCTCGCCTTTGCACTGGAAGAGAGCAGGCATGGATGCAAAGGTGTGATGTGATCACGGCTTTGATCAACAGCCTCGTTGGCCGCTTACGAGACCTCTCTTGCAAGCTCCCAATGTCCGGATCGCATCCAGGCACCTCTCCAACATCTTGGAGTCATGCCTGCCTGTACTACTTCGGCGTACTGGCCTCTTATCACTGCATAGCCACCATCCACCAAAGCTGACACGCGTGTTCGCCCACAGGTTTCCAGAAACCAGGCGTCGTCCGCATCAACAAACCTGATTCAGCTGTTCCAGAATCGCGGGATTCTCCAGCGTGCTGGTGTCCTGCGTGATGGCCTCGCCCTTGGCAATCGAGCGCAACAGACGGCGCATGATCTTGCCGCTGCGGGTCTTGGGCAGGTTCTCGCCAAAGCGGATGTCCTTGGGCTTGGCAATCGGGCCAATTTCCTTGGCCACCCAGTTGCGCAGCTCGTTGGCCAGTTGCTTGGCTTCTTCGCCATGGGGCACGGGACGCTTCAACACCACAAAAGCACAGATGGCTTCGCCGGTCAGATCGTCGGGGCGCCCGACCACGGCAGCCTCGGCCACCAGATCGGTCTTGGAGACCAGGGCCGATTCGATTTCCATGGTACCCATGCGGTGGCCCGAGACGTTGAGCACATCGTCGATGCGACCGGTGATGCGGAAGTAACCGCGGTCGGCACTGCGCACGGCACCGTCACCCGCCAGATAGGTCGTGCCGCCCAGCTCTTCGGGGAAATAGCTCTTCTTGAAGCGCTCGGGGTCGCCCCAGATATTGCGGATCATGCTGGGCCAGGGTTTCTTCACCACCAGCATGCCGCCGGCACCATTGGCCATGTCGTTGCCGGTTTCATCGACGATGGCGGCCGTGATGCCGGGCAGCGGCAGCGTGCAGGAGCCGGGCACCAGCGGTGTGGCACCGGGCAGCGGCGTGATCATGTGGCCACCGTTCTCGGTTTGCCAGAAGGTGTCCACAATCGGGCAGCGCTCGGCACCGATGTGCTTGTGATACCACATCCAGGCTTCGGGGTTGATGGGCTCGCCCACCGAGCCCAGCAGGCGCAGGCTGGACAGATTCCAGTTCCTGGGGTGTACGGCGGCGTCGGAATCGGCGGCCTTGATCAGCGAACGAATCGCCGTGGGCGCCGTGTAGAAGATGGTGCAGCCATGGCGCTCGATCATCTGCCAGAAGCGCCCGGCGTTGGGGAAGGTGGGCACGCCTTCGAAGACGATTTGCGTGGCGCCAGCGGCCAGGGGGCCGTAGGCCACATAGGTGTGGCCGGTGATCCAGCCGATATCGGCCGTGCACCAGAACACATCGCTGTCCTTCATGTCGAAGGTCCAGTCCACGGTCTGCTTGGCCCACAGCATGTAGCCGCCGGTGGCGTGCTGCACGCCCTTGGGCTTGCCGGTGGAGCCGCTGGTGTAGAGGATGAACAGCGGATGCTCGGCGCCCACGGCGACCGGAGCGCACTCCTTGGATTGGCCTTGCAGCAGCTCGCCAAACGTTTTGTCGCGGCCGGCCACCAGGTTGCAGGCCGTGGGCGTGCGCTCGTACACAAACACATTCTTGATGGCCTCGCAGCCGCCCAGCGCCAGCGCATCGTCGACAATGGCTTTGAGCGGCAGTTCCTTGCCGCCGCGCATCTGGTAGTTGGAGGTGATCACCGCCACGGCGCCCACGTCCACAATGCGCTCCTGCACTGCCTTGGCCGAAAAGCCGCCGAACACCACGGAGTGGGTGGCGCCAATCCGCGCGCAGGCCTGCATGGCCACCACACCTTCGATGGTCATGGGCATGTAGATCAGAACACGGTCGCCCTTTTGCACGCCATGGGCCTTCAGGCCGTTGGCAAACTGCGAGACGCGCTCCAGCAGCTCGCGGTAAGTGACCTTGGTGACCTCGCCGCCGTCGGCTTCAAAAATAATCGCCGTCTTGTGCTCGACGGGCGTGCCCATGTGCTTGTCCAGGCAGTTGGCACTGGCGTTGAGTTCGCCGTCGGCAAACCACTGGAAGAACGGTGCATTGCTCTCATCGAGCACCTGGGTGAAGGGCTTGCTCCAGACCACGTTCTCGCGGGCCAGACGCGCCCAGTAACCTTCATAGTCGCGCTCGGCCTCGTCGCACAAGGCCTGGTATTGCTCCATGCTGGCAATGCGGGCCTGGGCCGCAAAAGTTGCAGGCGGCGGGAAGACCCGGTTTTCGTCCAGGAGTGACTCAATCGTGAATGTACTGCTCATATGGTGTCTCTCGGTGACTGCGGCCAGTGCCATGCCTCAGGGCAACAAAGGCTCGATCATGGGGAAAATAAAATGCCAGCCGGCCAGGCCCACAGCACCTGCAGCGGCTATGCACAGCATGGCGGTGCATAGCTTCACGGTCAGCCGGCGTTCGCGCGTACGCAACACAAAGGACATGCTGAAAGCAATACTGGTAAGCGATGCCAAAACCGCCCCCGTACCAGCCGTTACGGGCGACAGACTGCCCTGAGATGCCAGCGCTGCCGCAGCGGCGACTGCACTGGCACTGGACATCAGTCCGCCCACAACGCTCACGAAATAAAACCCTGCATCGCCGAAATGGCGCTGCGTGAGCCCCCCAACGATATGCAGCACGAGAAACACCACACCGTACTTGAGCGCCAATGGCAACGAAAACGGCAAGTCCAACTGAATCTCTGGCGCAGGCTGCACCTTTCCTTGTTCCCGACGCCCATAACTCCACAGCACCAGGACCGCGCTGGCAAGCATCATCAAAGCAAAGGCTCCGGATGCGCCCAGCAGTGCAATCGGCGCCAGAATCAGCAACAGGCCTGCATTGCGCAAGACCATGGCAGAAGTCGCCAGCAAAATACCACGGTAGGCCGTGCCTACATAGGCTCCCCGCGTGGCAACAACCCGCGAAGACATTTCAATGACCGTGAAGTTGCTGTTGACCAGACCCCCGAGAAAACCCGAAAGCTCGGTACCGCGCGCGCCATAGAGTTTCCACAAGATGTAGTTGACGAAGCCTATGCCTGCGATGAGGATGACCGTCACCCAGGCGGCGCGCGGTTCAACGAGCTTCCATGGGCCCACAGCCCCCTCCGGCAGCGCCGGATAGATCACGATAGCAAGAATCGCTAGCAACAGCGCTGAACGCATCTCGCTTTCGGTCAAGCCTGCCGTAAAGCCCCTAAGACGCTCCTTCCATGCCAACAGAGCCGTCGCCAGCACCATAACGGCCGCAGGCGAAACAGTGTGTCCCTGCCCACAGAGCACCCCCGCCAAACAGGTCACCAGCATGGCGGCCGAAGTCGTCAGCTCAGCGCCTTGCCCGGCGCGCAGTGTCTGCACATTGAGCAGCACGGCAAGAACGCCCACCAAGGCCAGCACCAGCAGCGCGGCAGCCATGCCCAGCAGGCCACCCAGAGCGCCTAGCATGCAGATAAAGCCGAAAGTGCGCAGACCCGCCTCCTTGCCCCGACGCTCGCGCTCCAGGCCAATCAGCAGCCCCAGAGCCAAGCTCAGCGCGAGGCGCACCAGGATTTCAAGATATGGCCATTCGGGGCCTGTAGTCATTGCCATCGGTTGTTCAAGCACATTGCCGCCCTTTCCCTAGAAATTTCCTCATTGCCCACCGCACCGGGGTCAAGCCAGCCTGGGGCCCGCAACGCCGTCATCGACCACGAAGCGCGCCAACGTCGATATGCCGCTAGCAGGTTTTGCAACGTCATCGAGCACGCGCAGCGTCGTGGTCCAGCGCTGAGGCGTGACCTCGGCTACGGCATAGCCACGTCGGTCTGAGCGCGCCAGCAAAATGTGCGGATTGTTATCCGCTATTTCCTGAGCCCGGCTCTGGGGCACGCTGCTGGCCGAGGCGATGGACGTGCCACAAAACTCGCTGGCGATCACGGGAGACTGGGCATTCGAAAAATCGGCCAGCACCTTACACACGTAGTTCTGGTGGATGTCACCGCCCAGGAACACCGTGTTACGCGGTGCGGAGATGCGCACCGCATCCAGCAGCCTCTGGCGACACGCCGGATAACCGTCCCAGGTGCTGCTGTGATAGCTCTCTGCGGGCAAAGGCTGATAGTTGCGCCGCGAGAAGATGGTCTGCTGTGCCATGGCAGTCCAGTGCACTCCGGATGTCGCATCCTGGGCCAGCCCTTGCTCGGCCCAGCGCTCCTGATCAACCCCGAGAATGGAGCGGGCAGGGTCTTGCAGCTCAAGACAACCCTGGGGCGTAACGGTACCCTGTGCTTTTTCGCCTGGCACACGGCAGGCTTGGCGGTCACGGTACTGGCGCGTGTCCAGCATGTGAAAGCGCAGCAGCCGACCCCAGGCATGGCGCTCATGAATGCGCAGGCCATCATGCGTACCCAGCCCGGTCAGGCCATGGGTGAGCGCGGACGCCCGCAATGGCATGTTCTCGTAGAACGCTTGGTAGCCCGCATTGCGACGTGCAAGGAAAGCACTGGCCGTGCCGGTTCCCTCCAGGCCAGCGTAGTCATCCTGGACCTCATGGTCATCCCAGCTAACTAGCCAGGGGCAGGCACGATGAGCAGCCTGCAATTGCTCGTCGGTGCGATAAAGCGCATAGCGGTCGCGGTAGTCGCCAAGTGTCTTGGCCGCAACCAAGGTATGGGTGCGCGCCAACGTGTAACTGGGCGGTGTCTTGGGCATGGCGTACTCGTAGATGTAGTCACCCAGGAACAACACCAGATCCAGATTCTCATCCAGCATGTGGCGATAGCCAGCGTAGTGGCCTTGCTCCCAGCGCTGGCAGGACACAAAGGCAAAGCGCAGCTTTGCGGGCAAGGCATACGGAGCAGGCGCGGTACGCGTGCGGGCTGTTTGCGTGACGGCGTCGCCATGCATGAAACGATAGAAATACCAGCAATCGGGTTGCAAACCAGCCACTTCCACATGCACAGCGTGACCCAGGTCGGCCAACGCTTGAGCTTGGCCGGTGCGGACGATGCGCTGGAAGCTCTCGTCCTCGGCAACCTCCCAACGCACTGTCAGGGCATCGGGTAGTGGCGTGCGAGGCGTGTCGGCAGGCACGGTGCCCGGCACTGGGCCGTTCAGCAGCCGGGTCCAAAGCACAAAGCCATCCGGAGTCGGCGCGCCGCTGGCCACGCCCAGTGGAAACAGCTCGCGCTGATTCAGCGTGGCAGACCAGGCCCAGCGCGGCATGGAGGTGGCTGCGGCCGTGGTAACGGCTAGGCGAATGAGATCGCGGCGATGCATAGTGCTGCTCCTGGAATCGGTAAGGGCCTTCGCTCAGAACAGGTGACGTATTCCAAAGTTCTGGCCACTTGATGACTGGTTGGGGATGCCTGCCGGATCACCACCCACCGTGAAGGCTGCACCTCGCCGGTTTCGGATGTAGGCATAAGTGGCATAGAGCGCTGTGCGCTTGGACAGGTGATGAACATAGCCAAAGGCCAGCTTGTCGGCGCGGGACTGATCTTTGGGGTGGCTAAAAGCGACATGGCCGTAGCTCAGACGCCACTCGCCCTGACGCACTGGCACGGTCAGGCCTGCCGTCAGCCCCTCCAGGGTCTTGCGCCCCAAAGGCATGTCGACACTATCTCGGGCGTAGAGAGCCTCCACCGAGGCTCTCCCGAAATCGTAGGATGCGCCCAAACTAGCCGAGCGCAGGTCACGCGGACGGGTAGTCGGAGCCTTGGGGCCTCCCGTGGCACGGCTATAGGCCAGGCCCAGCCGCCAAGGCCCCTGCCCGTAGCTGAGCTTCCCGCCCAGGTAGCGTCCAGCCTGGCTGCCGTCCGTCGATTCGGGAAAAGCGTACTGCAGATGCCCGGTCAGTCCACCCAGGCTCTTAGGCAAGAAGTAGCCTATGGAATTGCTAGCGCGCACATGGGTGCTCTGCCCCCCATTGGAGCTGCCGTAAACCACAGCACGCGCCCGATAGACTAGGCTTTCACCTACGCCATTGGTGACCCAGGGACCAGAGAACTCTGACTGAATCATGTAGGTCGGCGTGTAGTCGCGGCCCAATCGGACCTCTCCCCAAGCGCCGGCCAGGCTGACCGTGGAGCGGCGCGCAAAGGTCAGCTCACCGGGCGCATCGGGCGCTATCGCGCCTTCCAGCCAAAAGCCTGCTCTCATTCCCTCACCCAGGTCCTCTTGACCCCGCAACCCTATGCGGCTGCTGGTTATGCCATCCGAGGCCAGCGCGGTCTGACTCTTGCCACCATGCACGCGATAGTGGCTGATACCAGTATCCAGCAGGCCAAACACGGTAACCGACGACTGGGCGTGACAAAGGTTCATCGAGGCCAGAGCGCTTGTAGCGAACGCAGGCAACCAGATATGTCTCTTCATGATCTTCTCCGTTTTAGGTTTGATGCGGCGCGGCCGAGCTGCTCTTTGCGATGTGCGTCAGGGAAAACGGGCAAAGCTGCGCCCTCGCGCTATCGCGCGACATCTTTTGATATGGGTTCAAAAAGTAGCTGCGGTGTCGCTACCGCAGCACGCGCCCATGCATGCAGTCGGCCGCGATCCCGAGGTGGTGAAGTACTGTCGGCGCTATGTCGACCAGCGATGCCGGTTGGCTCCGCTCGCCAGGAGGCAGCCCCCCGCCCCGTAGGTAGAGGAAAGGATGCTGCTCACTTGCCCCCAGACCACCGTGCTGGCCACATCCAGGGGGAGATGAATCGCTGAAGGGGCTGCGCACGGACACGCTGCAGCCCGTCACGCCATGGGAGTTGGCTACAGCGTCATGGCGTAGCGCCAGCGCAATGCCCAGCGGTCCACCGGTCGGCAGACCTAGATCAGCCAGTTGCGCTCCCCAAACCACGCGGCCCGAAAAATCCTGATCCTGAAGCCATTTGGCCAGCGCCGGTATGTCTGCGCGCGCACTGTCCGCAAAGTACAGCAGTGCAGCATTGCCGTTAGGTGCAACAACCACCTCCGAAGACTCGAGGCCGCTCTTCCAGCCGGCCTCTACCAGCAGCGTGTCTAGGTCTATCTGCCGGCCCACCGTCTCCATGCCATGGTCGGAACAAGCGACCAGCAAAATTTCTTCTCCTCCAGGATCCAACACGTCGACCGTACGCCGCACTTGATCAACGCAGGCATCCGCATGCGCAATCATCGCAAGATGCTCAGGCGAACCCAGCGCCACATGGTGAGCCGTGTGATCGGGTTCGGACAACCACAGCACGGCCAACGCAGGAGCCCGATCGCGCAACACCTCGCGGCAAAAACGCTCTGTCATCGCCGCATCGCCGACGGCGCCCACCTCTATGGACAACCCGTCTTCCAAAGCTATGCCACCCGGCCCACGCGAACCGCTGCGGTGGTAGACATGACCAAAACCATCGGGATCCTGCAGATAGGCGGCGCCTGGCGACACATTGGACATGACGATGGAGCCGCCATACGGTGCCAGCCGCTCGGCCCAGGTCGGACACCTAAGCGTTCGGCCTGTCGCACGGCGCAATCTGTCCAGAAAGCCTGGCTTGCCCACAGACAGGCGCACCAATTGACCGTCTTCATGTAACACCATGGTGTTGCCTAGCAATCCGTGTGCACTGGGTGGGCTTCCCGTGGCCATAGAAGCAGAGCTGGTGCGTGTGGTGGACGGGAACACGCTGCGAGCCGATGCAAAGTGCGCACTCTGCGCACGCAGCGCCGCCAAGGCGGGTGCGGTGTCAGGCCTCACCAGATCCGCAGCGAGGCTGTCACAAACGACCACTACGGCACGACGCGGCTTTTTCATTTTGCCCCCCCCGTGGGTGCGACCAAGGTGGATCTATCAAGATAGTCATGGAAGTGCACGGTAACCTGGTCCGCATTCAGGAAGGCCACGGCGTAAGCGGGCGGCTCGTGACTCTTGGGTACCGGCGAGACCGTGTGCAGATCGAACGGAACCTGATGGTTCAAGCCACGCATGGTGGAATAGGGAATTCCGCGCCAACTACCGCAGACGGGACGGTGCACATGACCGAAAAACAGGTGGCGCAGGTTGTTGCGCCCGGCCGTGATACGAGCAAAGTCCCCAGGGTTGGCCAGACTCATGCGATCTAGGCAGGGAATGCCAATGTCGAACGGCGGATGGTGCATAAACAGAAAAACGGGACGGTCACCGAGCAGATCCAGCTCTCTGGTCAGCCAGGCCTGGCGCTGCTCGCAATACAGGCCGCCGTTGCGCCCTTCGTCCAAGGTATCAAGCATCAGCAGGCTTGCGTCACCCAGGTCCAGACGCCCCTGGATAAAACCGTTGCCGTCGTTCAGCACGTGCGGCAATGCGGTATTGACCAGAGTGCGGATATCGTGGTTGCCAACCAGAGGAAAGCAGGGAAATGGCAACCGGTCGATCTGCGTGCGCAACGCAGCGTAGGCTGCGGCCTCCCCCCGATGGGCGAGATCGCCTGTGATCACGCAGCAAGCTGCGTCACTGTGGTGCTCCAGGATGTCGTCCACGCAGGCCGTCAGGCGGGCATAGGGGTCGAGCCCATGCAGCATCTCGCCCTGCGGCACCAAATGGGGATCGGTGATGTGGATCAGCTTGGTCATGCAACAGCCTTGTCGGGGTGGGTGCTCACAGAATGCAGCGCCGTGGCCTGCAGCAGCAGGCGGGTGTACTCGCTCGTGGGGGACTTGAAGACCTGCTCGGTCGGGCCGGCCTCGCAGACCTCTCCATGGCGCAGCACGATCAGGCGATCGGCCATACGCCTAATCACTCCCAGATCGTGGCTGATGAAGAGGTAGGCTGTACCGGTCTTACGCTGCAACTCCAGCAGCAGGTCAAGAACCTGGGCCTGCACCGAGACATCGAGGGCCGAAGTAATCTCATCGCAGATGATGAGATCAGGCTCGGCGGCAAAAGCCCGTGCAATGGCAACGCGCTGCTGCTGCCCACCGGAAAGCTGGCGCGGATAGCACTCCAGCAGCGCTGGATCCAAGTGCATAGCACGCATCAACTCCTGGGCTCGTTCGCGCAGCGCGGGGCCCCGCAGCGGAGTAAACATCGTCAAAGGTCGCTCCAGGATGGTGGCAATACGCTGACGTGGATTAAGCGAGGACAAAGGGTCCTGGAACACAATCTGGATGCGGCGGCGAAGCGCCAGTGAACGTCCCGTGGCCTTGGCCGCCAATGCCTGTCCATCGAAATTCAGGACCCCGCCCGAAGGGGGCATCAGGCCGGCCACCAAGCTCGCAGCGGTGGACTTGCCACTGCCCGACTCGCCAACGAGACCCAGGGTCTCGCCCCTGGCGATGGAGAACGACAGCTTGGTCAATGCCGGCTTCACTTCGCGGCCCGCTGGTTTGACACGCTGAAACCAGCTTCGACGCCGGGCCCCATAAGAGAACGCCAACCCATCCGCGCTCAGCAACGGCGGCGCTCCGTCCGGCTCGCTCACAACTGCACGCGGCGGCGGCTCGGCATCGAGGCGCGGGATGGCGGCAATGAGCTGCTGTGTGTAAGCATGCGCTGGCGCACCAAATATCTTGGTGGCAGCCCCTTGTTCAACCACAACACCTTTGTGCATCACGATGACTTGGTCGCACATGCGCGAGATGACCCCCAGGTCGTGACTGACGTAGATAAGCGAGGTGTTGAAACGATGACGCAATGTTCGCACCAGCTCCAGAACCTGGACTTCGGTGGTCTTGTCAAGCGCCGTGGTGGGCTCGTCCAGAACCAGTAGACCCGGATCCCCTGCCAATGCCGCAGCGATCACCACACGCTGACGTTGACCACCCGAAAGCTCATGCGGATAGCGCGCGCAGATGGCATGAGGATCCGGCAGATTGGTGGCTTCGAACAACTCCAGCGTGCGGGCACGAGCCCGCACGGCGTCGAATCCGCGCAGATGACGCACAGCCTCATCGACCTGCTCACCAATGCGCATATGCGGCGTAAGCGAACTTAAAGGGTTCTGAGGCACAAAGGCAATATGTCGGCCGCGCAACCGGCGTCGGCCCGCCTCATCCAGCTGCAGGATGTCCTGCCCCGCGATGCGTACCGAACCGGCGGTGATTACACCGCCTGCTCGGCAATGACCCAAAAGGGCGCGCGCCACGGTCGATTTCCCCGATCCACTCTCGCCGACGATGCCCAGGCTGGCTCCGGCCTGCACAGTGAATTCAACACCTTTCACCGCACCGATCACCTGGCCATCGCTGCGCCGGTAGCCGATGTCCAACCCTCTGACTTCCAGCAACCCCGTACGGAGCACGCTGTCCTGTTGCCGCTTCAGCAACGTCGATTCCGGATATTTCATGGAAATTTCTTTCTTGAACTTGAGGTTTGACGAAGCGACTCTCATGCCGCGTCCTGGCCACGCGTGGCATCCAGCCCCAGAGCCCGGGCCAGCGCCTCGGCGCCAAAGTTCAGGCCCACCACCAGCGTGGCGATGAAGAGAGTCGGCGCCAATACCAGCCATGGCGCATAGGCCAATTGACCTACCCCCTCTGATACCATCAGGCCCCAGTCAGGCGTGGGTGGAGAAATGCCCATCCCCAGAAAAGACAGCGAACTCAGCAGCAAAATGGCGTGCGACATGCGGATAGCGAACTCGACGTAGACCACATCCAGCGTGTTCGGGAGTAGCTCGCGCAAGATGATGGACAGCGTGCTTTCGCCGCGCAGCTGCGCCGCCTTCACATAACCCAGATTCACCTGAGTCAGGGTTTGCGCTCTCACGATGCGGATGACGCCGGGGAAATAGACCACGCCGATGAGCACGATCAATACCGGCAGCGACTCTCCGAATCCGACCGTAAACAACGCCACGAACAGGATTCCGGGCAAAGCAAGCTTGAGATCGACAATGCGCATCATGACGTCGTCGAATACGCCTCCCAGGTAGGCGGCGGCTACGCCCAAAATACTGCCTATCGTCACTGCGACGACCACACCGGTAAATGTGGCCAGCAAAGCCGTGCGGCCACCCCAGAGCAGGCGCGATAGGTAGTCACGGCCCAACACATCGGTTCCCAGCCAGAATTCAGCGCTGGGCGGTTCGGCACGCCCGCCATTGAGTGCCATAGGGTCATAGGGTGCCAGCCAGGGTGCGGCCAGGGCAAGCGCCAGGTGCAGCAGCACAAGACCGATGCCAAAGATGGCGGCCGGACGAAGTAAGGCGTGGTGATTAATTTTGAGCATCATGGTTCAACGACTCCGGGCGCGTGGATCGAGAGCGACTACAGCCAGGTCTGCCAACAGGTTCATGGTGACGACGGCAAGTGCTGCCAGCAGGCTGACGGCCTGGACAATGGGCACCTCACGCTTATCCACAGCCTGCAGCAAAATCATTCCGAGACCCGGATAACCGAACACCTTCTCGACGACCACAATGCCTCCAAGCAGACCAGCGACATACAACGCCGCCGAATTCAGCGCAGGAATCACGGAGGCCGGTAGCGCATGGCGCAAGATCAGTCTTAGCTCTCCCAAACCTGTGAAGCGGGCCCGTTCAACATAGTCGCTGGCCAGTGCCTCGATAAGACCTGTGCGTATCAACTGCACCAGATGGGCAATTGAGCCAAAGACGATGGTTGCCACGGGCAACACCGAAACTGCAAGCAGCGTCATAGGTGGAGCGTCGGCAAACGCCAAGATAACGGCCGGAAACAGCGGGATCCAGATCGCGAACACCAGCACCAGCAGATTTCCCGAGGCGAACTCAGGGATCGAGTAGCCAATCACGGCGCCCATGGATGCCAATGTGTCCGGAAGCCTCCCACGCCAATAGGCGGCAACGATACCCAACAACAGTGATGCCGGAATAGCTACCAAAGCCGTCACAGCGGCCAGCAACAGCGAGTTTTTTACCGGTTCGCGGATGATCTCAATGACAGGCGTTCCGCCCAAGATTGTCTTGCCGAAATCTCCGCGAACAGCCCCGGCCAGCCAATCGAAATAGCGTACCGGTGCGGGCTTGTCCATGCCCAGCTCGCGCCGCTTGCGCGCCAGGTCCTCGGGATTCATCATTGCGATCTCGTCAGCCGTCAAACTGACCTCCAGCGCATCGCCCGGCAAGACCTCTGTTGCGACGAATACAAGTAACGAGGCCAGGAAAAGTGTCAGCGCGTAAAGGCCAATGCGCCGCAGGAATGTGGAAAGCATGGTGGGTCGCTCAATGTGAAGTTGAAGGGGCGGCCATAGTCAGGACTTCCAGACCTCATCGAAGCGCATGGACCAGAATTGCGGGTGGCTGCGCAGACCTTGCACGTTCGGCTTGTGAATCAGCAGATTGCGCCTTCCGCCTGCCGAGATCGTGGGGACCTCTTCGCGCAGGATCTCCTGCATGCGCACATAGTTGGTACGCCGCTTTTCCGCAGAAGGCTCGGCCAGCGATTTTCGGTACAGCGCCATGTACTCGTCACAGCCGGTACCGCTCCAGTAACCGCTCTCGTTGTTGTCCGGGCGCAGGCGGTACAGGCTCACGCCTGGATTTCGCGGGCCTGCGGGCGTATAGGCAAAACGGTGTTTGCGGGTCTTTTCCGCATCTTCAACACGCCACTGACGGTAGCCATCACTGGGCCGTTGCTCGACTGGCAGCGTGATACCGGCCTCCTTCACAGACTCAGACAAAACCTGGAAAACACGCGGCACCTCGGGCCATGTTGCTGCGAAATAGAAGGTCGGAAGCTTGATCCCGTTCGAATAGCCGGCCTCGGCCAGCAGCGTGCGAGCACGAGCAATGTCATGACTGCGCTGCAGCGCCAAGAACGAAGCGTTGGCGGGAGTGAGATGGGAGTCGTTCCCCACCCAGCCAGCCTTCTTGCCATACACGATGCGGATGATCTTGTCGCGATCTATGGCCAGTGCCAGCGCCTGGCGCACACGCTTGTCGTTAAGTGGCGTTCCCTCGTGCTTTGGAATAACCATCAAGGCCTGGTCACCACTGCTGGACAAGCTGTACTTGAGGTCGGGCGTACGCTCCAAGTCTGGCAGCAGGCCGGGATCGACACCGATCACCGCATCGAAAAGCCCCCCCCGAAATCCATTGAGTGCGCCTTCCATACGACCCGGAGAACTCACCACTTCCAGTCGATCGAGATAGGGGAAGCCTGGGCGCCAGTACCTCTCATTACGTTCCAGGATAATGCGCCGTTTCGGATCGATGCTCACGATCTTGAAAGGCCCGGTTCCCATACCTGCAAGACCAATTCTCTCTTTGTCCCCGGCTGGCATGATCATCAGATGGTATTCGGCCAGCACATAGGGAAACTCACTATTGGGTGCATCCAGGGTCATGCGCACCTTTTTGCCGACTTTCTCCACGTTGACAATCTGTTTGGCATAGCCAGTTGATGTCTGATGAAATCGATAAGAAGACACCACGTCATCGGCAGTCATCTCGCGCCCATCGTGGAACATCACCCCCTCGCGCAGCGTGATGTCCCAGACCTTGAGGTCATCGCTAGGCACCCAGGCCGTCGCCAGCTCCGGTTGCACCTCCAGGTTCTCGTCTACCCAGGTCAGCGCGTTATAGGCACTGCGGTTATTCAGGTCCAGCCAGTGCTGAGGGTGGCGCCCGGTGCGAGCATCGCCCATGCGGTTGTTAGGGTAGGTGTTGGTGTAGACGAAGCTGCCACCGCGCTTTGGCTGCATGGCGTGTGCCTGCGTGGGCCACAGCAATTCGCCTAAAGTCAGCGCCGTCGTGGCTCCGGCCCCCATAAGCAGCTGGCGGCGCAATACGCTCATCGGGGTTGTCTCGCTTGGTTTCATCGTTGTCTCCTTTTTGGTGTAGACGCTTCGTGCGCCTCTTGTGCGCCTATTCTCCGGTCTCAGGGCAGCACAGAGGCTCCGAAGCGCCGAGTCCTTGCCTAGGCCAGCCTCATCACCAAGGCAAAGTAAAGGTCTTGCAGTTGGTGAAGGACTTTATGGCCTCCTGCACACCCTCCTTGTAGCCCAGCCCGGAGTCCTTGATGCCACCAAATGGCGTCAGTTCTATGCGATAGCCGGGAACCTCCCAAAGATTCACGGTGCCAACTTTCAGCTCCTTGGCAAATCGCGTCACATCATCCGTACGATTCGTGCAAATGCCGGAAGACAGGCCGAAGGCCGTGCCATTGGAGATGGCGATGGCCTCGTCAATATTGGAAAAGGTCAAGATCGGTGAGACCGGGCCGAAGGTTTCCTCACGTACCACCGTCATCTGCGGATGCACACGATCCAATACCGTTGGCGAATACAGAGCACCCTCGCGCTGGTTACCGGTCAGCAACCGTGCGCCCTGAGCCACGGCTTCATTCACCACCTGCTGAAAACGTCGGGCTGCCGCCGCATCGATCACGGTCCCCATGTCGTTGGCCTTGTCCATGGGATTGCCCCACTTCCAGGCCCTAGTCTTTTCCACCACACGCTCGGTAAAGGCTGCCGCCACCTTCTCGTGGACCAGCATGCGTTTGACGGCCGTGCACCGCTGGCCTGAGTTCTTGTAGGAGCCCTGAACAGCGAGGTCGCTAGCGCGATCCAGGTCGGCATCGTCCATCACGATCAAGGGATCGTTACCCCCCAACTCCAGCACCACGCGCCGGTAGCCGGCCTTGGCGGCAATGTATTTGCCGATTTCCACGCCTCCCGTGAAGGTGATCAGGTCTACGTGTGGGTTGATCAACAGCTCATCGGCTATTTCTCGTGGGTCGCCGGTGATGACCTGCAGCATCTGCGGCGGCAGACCAGCCTCATACAGCAGGTCGGCGAAGTAAAGAGCCGACAACGGCACCTTCTCCGAGGGCTTGAGCACCATGCGGTTGTTGCTGGCGACCGATGGCACCACCTTGTGCGCAACCTGGTTCATCGGGTGGTTGAAAGGCGTAATGGCCGTGATCACTCCCAGCAAGGGTTCGCGCGTAGTGATGACCTTTCGGCTCTTGCCATGCGGCGTAAGGTCGCAGGAGAAAACCTGACCGTCGTCGCGCAGTGCCTCATTGGCACCGAAGTTCAGCACGTCCGCGACACGGCCTATCTCATAGATGCTGTCCTTTTTGGACAGACCCGATTCGCTGGTGATCAGCGTGGACGCTTCCTCGGTGCGTTCGCGCAGCAGCGCCGCTGCACGGTTGAGAATCGCCGAGCGTTCATAGCGTGACAGCTTGGGCACATAGGCGTGAGCGATCTCGTAAGCACGCCGCACATCCTCCAACGTGGCCATGGCCACTGTGCCCACACGCTCGCCATCGTAGGGATTGCACACATCCATGGTGCGTTGCGTGTAAACCTTTTCACCGCCTATGCGTAGCGCCTCGGCGCGAAAATCCTGGCTTTCTAGAACGGCGTTCATGCGGCCTCCTTTTGTACGATACCAATGAAATTCTTGCCCCGCGCGCCGGTTAGTGCGTGGGCCACCATCTGCGCTGCTTCCTCGTCGGGCACGCCGTAGTCCGCGAAGCGCGTCCTGACGCCCAGACTTTCGATGAAGGCCGACAAGCGCTGCGGTGCTCTGTCCAAAGGACCCAGCGCCTGCGCCAGTACAGCGTCGCGAGTCGCCACCTGTCCTATGGCACGCTGCAAGACCATAGGCAGCGGAAATGAGCAAGCGATGCCGTGCGGCAGGCCATAGCGCAGCGTCATCTCGTAGGAAATGGAATGCGCCAGCGCTGTACGCGTGTTGGAGAACGCCATACCGGCCTTCAGCGCAGCCAACGCCATTCGCCCGCGCAGCTTCACGTCATCCAGCCGCGGCATCAGCTGCGGCAACGTCTCCAAGATCTCCTTCACGGCAGCCACGGCGAAGGTATCCGACACCGCATTGGCATTGACGTTCCAGATCGACTCCAGTGCATGCGACAGCGCATCCAGCCCGCTTTGAAGAGTCACCGACGCCGGCAACGAAAGCATGAGCTCAGGATCCACTATGGCAATGCTCGGCCAGGTCTCAGGCAGGTGCAGCGAGTATTTCTTTTGCGCATTGCGGTCCCAGATCGTGGCCCAGGGTGTAACTTCGCTACCCGTGCCAGCCGTCGTCGGTACGGCGATCAGGGTCTTGAGGCGCGCTGGGGTAAAAGGCTGGCCCGAGACCAGCGCCGCAACCAGGTCCTCGAAACGACCGCTTTCGGTCCCCACCATCAGTGCCTTGGCCGTGTCTATAGAGCTACCACCTCCGACGGCAATGAGCACCTGGGCATTTTCCGGGTTGCGCCAGAATTCCTCGTAAAGTGCCTGCAGTTCGGCCACATCGGGATTGGGCAGCACCGAATCGATCACACCAACCAGCAGATCACCGAGCAGTGATTGCAGACGATCTACCAGTCCGAACTGGCGCGCCTCGGGGAAGGTCACGATAACCGCCTTTCGGCCATCGAGCAGCTTCGGCAGGCCAGACAAGGCCCCTGCCCCGTACATGCTGTGCACGGGATTGAAAAATTCGTGAGACATGGAGGACCTTCAGAGAGTGACTTGCTCAGTGCTCTTGGATGACATCGCAGCTATGGTCTGCACGCTCTCGGAGGCGTCCGTATGGTTCAGCACCAGGTCGAACACATCGAAATTGCGCAAACGCCGGCTCCGGCCTACACCATGCAGCGGACGGTTGAACAACAGAGGGACCTTCTGCTCTGAGATGCCACCGTGCGAGCGCAAAGGCACGGTCAAGCCACTAAGGTCATGTCGCACAGCGCAGGTGCCCAGCACTGTCAAATGATCGGCCACAACGATCAAGTCACCAATGCGGTCGCCAGCCAGTTCGAAGCGTCGTACCGCCTCATCACGTGTCAACACCTGTTCCACACCTGCCATTGCCTGCAGCATTTCACGCACCTGATCCAGCGGTGCACCATGGGCGTACACGGTGGCAAACGAGCCCAGCGCGCCGTGGTGCACCACATAGGGGTCGGTGATCGGCAAGATGACTCGGGTACGGCCCTCTCCCAGCTGCATATCCAGTTCCTGCTGCAGATAAAGCACACGTGGCTTGCCTGACGCGTCGGTCTTAGGACTCATACCGTGGTCGGCCGTCAGACCGATCACGGCACCCAGTTCGTCCAGTCGGGCCAGGTAGCCGTCCAGCATGGCGTAGAAGGCGTTTGCCTCTGGCGTTCCCGGGGCGCACTTGTGCTGCACGTAGTCTGTAGTGGATAAGTACATCAGATCGGGCCGACGCGTCTCCATCAGTCGTACGCCGGCGGCAAAGACGAATTCGCTCAAATCGCTGCTGTACACGGATGGCAAGGGCCGCCCCACCAGTTCAAGCACATTGTCTATGCCACATTCAGCGACTGTGGCCTTGTCTGCCTTCTCGGCAGAGAAGCAGATGCCCTTGAGGCCATGACCCAGCAGTGTGCGCAACTTGTCCTTGGCTGTCACCGCTGCCACCAGAGCACCGGCGTTCGCAAAGGCGGAAAGCAGGGTTGGAGCGCGCAGATACTCGGGACCATTCATCATCACTTCCTGGTCTGCAGCCTGGTCATAGAAGTAATTGCCACAAATGCCGTGCACAGAAGGCGGAACGCCCGTGACGATGGAGACATTGTTGGGGTTGGTGAAGCTGGGAATCACACAGTCCCCCAGCAAGCAACTTCCTTTCTCCAACATGCGCTTGAGATAGGGTGCCACGCCCGCCTGGATCGCCTGAGTAATGTAGTCTGGCTCGCATCCATCGACGCATACCACTACCACGGGAACATGCGGTTTGGCGTAGCTTCGTCCGTTGGACTGGATGGCTTCAGCTTTCAGTGTCATGAGTGATCTCCTTCTTGAACTCGTGAATACAGGTAGATCAGCGGAAGATTGATGGCTGCGCTAACGGCAGCGACATAACGACTGAACACCATCAAGTCCTCCATGTTCACAACTGATCCATTACCTGAATCTGCGCAGGACTCTTCCTAACGCATGGGTTCACTGTGGCCGATCAGAACCTATTTATCTAATTCAAATTTTTTCTATTTGGTATTGAGTAAATATATAGTTACGCAGGGAAAATGCTGAGGATCAATTCATGCGCCTGACACAATTGCGTTCTTTCCATGCTGTGGCCAGCACCGGTAGCTTTACCGCCGCAGCCGAAAGCCTGCATGTGAGCCAACCTACTGTTACGACCCAAGTCGGCCAGCTCGAAGACTTGTACAAAGTGGAGCTCTTCTATCGAGCAGGTCGGCGCGTAGTACTCACCGAAATGGGCCAACGGCTGTTGCACCTATCACGACAGATCTTCAGCCTCGAGGCGGAAGCCAAGCAGCTGCTGCATGAATCAGGTGAACTGCGCAGCGGCCATCTACGCGTTGCGGCAGTCGGCCCAGCCCAAGTGACGACGGTACTGGCGACCTTTCTTCAGCGCTATCCTGGTATCAAGGTCTCGGTTACGACAGGCAATTCACAGGACGTGCTGGACAGACTGCTTGATTACAGTGCGGATGTCGGCGTGCTCGCGCAAGTGGCCCCAGATAGGCGCTTCGTCTCGGTACCTTACAGTGACCACCCCGTGGTCATCTTCTGCTCTAGCGAACACCGTTTTGCAAAACGCCGCCGCATCCGCATTGCCGAGCTCGCAGGCGAACGATTGATTCTTCGTGAGAATGGTTCGACGACGCGCAGAGCCATTGAAGCGGCATTAAAGGATGCAGATGTCGTGCCCGGCGAGGTCATGGAGATTGGTAGCCGAGAAATCATCCGCGAAGCCGTGGCGCAAAACCTGGGGGTGTCAGCTGTATCCGAGGTGGAGTTCGTTCCCGGCCCCGGCTTGCATGCTGTAAGCCTTGCAGACGTGCAGGTTCGTACCTATGTGCATATTGCCTGCTTAGCGGAAAGACAGGACATGCAAATAGTGCGCGCTTTCTTCGAAATGGTTGGCAGGGAGGCTTGAACTTGGGCTGCACGGCTCCAGTGGACATATCTCAACTTGCATAGGGATTACTCACACGCCTCTGGGCTGGACTGTCACCCATTTCGGCCATTTTTCGGGGCTATCGAACAGTTCAAGTATTGTTGCTTTGACCTTCTTCACGGCATTACTCATTAATGCCGTATCGCGCCAGCAAAGTGACAAATCGCGCGAGAACAAGCGATGGTCAACCATAGCAAGCTTGAGCTTATGCTCACTAAGCTCGATATGCGCTGCGCTCCATGGCAGGATCGTCACTCCTAGCTTCGCCATTACCGCAGCGAATAGCAAAGCCGTTGAACTGGCCTCAAAACGAATCTCGCACGGCAATCCAGCTTCGCGCAGCGCCCACTCGACATGACTGCGAATCGTGTTTGGCGCGCTCGGCAGCAGCAGCGGCATGCGCGCCAGTTCTGCGATAGAAACGGGTTCAACCGGCATGGGAAATTCCGGCCATGCGATCAGGTATAGCGCTTCCGTCAGCAAATGCTGCATCACAATGCTGCGCGCTTCAACCGCATCGACCATCACGGCGAGATCCACTCGTCCGCTGGTAAGCAGACTGACAAGTTCCGCACTCGGTGCCTCCACCAATTCCAGCGCGATGCCAGGGTAGCGATCACGAATCATGCGCGCCAGCGGAATCGCCACCATCCGCGCCGTGCTCGACGGCAGAGCGACCGACACGCGGCCTTGCGGCAACTCCGCATCCTGTCGCAGTAGTTCGCGCGTGCTGTCAGCCTGCCGGAGCAATTCCATCGCGTGCCGATAAAGCGTCTGGCCCGCTGCAGTGGGTGCCACGCCATGCACGCTGCGTTCCAGCAGCCGCACTTCTAAGTCGCGCTCCAGATTGCGCATCTGCTGGCTGACGGCTGGCTGCGCTATATGCAGCGCCTCGCTCGCGCGCGTAACGTTACCGCACTCCACCACCTTGACGAAATACCGCAGCTGTCGCAGGTCCATTTTTGTTGCTCATCAATAAGAAATTCCGATCGAACAATAAAAATATCATATTTTAAAATTATTCATCGCACTCGTACATTGACTCCATAAAAGATGAAACGTGTCTTTCTGATCTGTACAGCGCCGCTTCAAAACGGCCAATGTCAATAGTCCGAAAGACACGGATGTTCATGGCAATGGCTGCATGGCAGCTCTGACCAGAGAAAACCAAGATCTAAACCAAAGGAGACAAGACATGTTTAAAAAAGCGTTGACTGCTGTGCTGGCCGTTGTCGCAGGCACGGTCGCATTTGCGGAGACATACCCTTCCCGGCCGATCACGCTGGTCGTGGGTTTCCCTGCCGGTGGCGGTGCGGATGCGGTGGCACGGATCGTGGGCGAAAGACTCAGCCGCCTATTGTCTCAAGCGGTGGTCGTCGACAATCGGCCTGGTGCAGGTACCACGCTGGCTTCGGAGCTCGTGTCGCGTGCGCAGCCAGACGGCTACACGCTGCTGCTGGGTACCGCAAATCTCTACGGATCCGACCAGCTTCTGTACAAAAGTGCGCGTTACGACGGTGTGAAAAGTTTCACGCCGATCACGCGCTGGAGCAATTCGCCAATGCTGCTGGCGGTCAAGAAGGATTTCCCCGAAAAATCCGTCAAAGGCTTGATGGAGCAGGCACGCAAGAATCCGGGGAAGTTAACTTATTCATCCTCCGGTGCAGGTGTCGTGACGCACCTGGCCGGCGCTGCATTTGCCCACGCGGCGGGCATCGATATGCTGCATGTGCCGTACAAGGGTGGCGCGCCGTCGATACAAGCTGTTGCCGCGGGCGATGTGGATATGACTTTCGGCACGCCGCCCTCAGTCATGCCAATGGTCCTGGCCGGAAAGTTGAGACCACTGGCGGTAACTACGGCCGAACGCTCTCCACTGTTTCCCGACCTGCCAGGCATGAATGAGTCGGGCATCAAGGACTACGACTTCAGCCTGTGGCTCGGTCTCTACGGTCCTGCCAAGCTACCGCCGGAAGTGATCAAGAAACTGTTCGATGCCAGCGCACAGGTGTTGCGCGACCCAGAGGTAAAGGCCAGGCTGGAGAAACAGGGCAACGCGGCCTGGCCGTCTGTCTCACCGGAAGATTTCAAGGACTGGGCAATCAGCGATGGCGCAAGGCACAAGGCCATCACGCAGCGATCCGGTGCGGGCGCGGACAACAAGTGAAGTGAGTGAAACATGCATGATGGCTCTTTCACCAGTGCATCCGTTACGGATCGGCTTGCCGCGCTGTTCGATGCCGGTTCCGAAAACATGCTTTCCGCAGACTCCGGCCTGCGCCTCACCGCAGCCAAGATCGGTAGCCGCCAAGTTCTGGCCGCAGCTACCGATCCGGCACTCGACAAGGGCGTACTAGGCACCGCCGAATGTACCGATCTTCGCCGCATCGTCCGCCTCGCGCTGGAAACCAAGCGCCCTCTGGTGCTGCTAATTGACTCGGCAGGTGCCCGGTTGGACGAAGGACTGGCGATCCAGGGCGCGCTGCGCGGACTGATGACAGAGCTGCTCGACGCCAGCCTTGCTGGTCTGCCCATGATCGCCCTGCTCGGACGCAATGTCTTTGGAGGGGCCAGCATGCTGGCTTTCGCGGCCAGCAAGCGCTGCTACGCACCTGGCACCCTGCTGGCAATGTCAGGCCCCAGGGTACTGGAAAGCGCTGGCGGCGGCTCCTTGACCACAGTGCGAACCTCCATCGGCGGCCTTTCTCGCTGCCGCCATGGGGACGCAGAGTGCCTTCTCGACGACACGTTGCCCGCCTATGCGGCAGCGCTGCATCAATGGGTGAAAAGGCTACCAACCAGACCTTTGCCGGACACCCTGGACCACGAGCGCCACTTGCTCGGCATGCGCCTCGGCAAGACAAACCCTCCAGCGACAGCGTACATCGTCAGCAGCCCGGAAACTGGTTCCCTGAGCGTCAGCGGGCGGGCCTCAATCGGTGCCGCAGACGCGCTGAAGTTCGCCACAATGGTCGACGCGACCCAAGCGCCCATGGATCTATACATCGACTGCGTCGGCCATAGCCTGCACATGGCTGACGAAACCCTGATTCTCAGCCAATACCTGGTTCACTTGGCGCGAACCTTGCGACGCCACGCACACCGGGGACAGCAACTGCGGCTTCGCATTGCCGGCGAGATCTCCGGCGGAATCTACATTGCCACCGCAGGCGCTGCATCCTCGGTGGATATCGCTCCTGGCGGCAGCGTACGAACCCTGCCCCAGGCTTCGCTGAACAGCATCCTGACCCGCCCAGATGCGGCCATATCGAATGCCAGCGCGGATTTCGCCCACTACGTCGAGTTGGGCGTGGCGGACACCGTCAGCGCGCTTTCTTGACCCGCTCCCTCCAAAAACGCCGCAACGTCAGCTAATGCCATGAACTCCAATATCTTCGCCACCTTTGAAACCATCGCCCGAGAGGGCAATGACGCACCGTTCCTCGAAACCGACGACGGCCAGATTGTCAGCTACGCCCAGATGCTGGGCACGACCGCTCGCTACGCCAATGCCCTAATTGGCCTGGGCGTGCAACCCGGCGACCGGGTTGCGGTACAGGTCGAAAAATCGGCACGGAACTATTGCCTCTATCTTGCGACCTTGCGCATGGGCGCTACGTACCTGCCCCTCAATACCGCATATCAGCTGAACGAACTGGCGTACTTTCTCGAAGACGCCGAGCCCCGGGTGCTTGTGTGCGATCCAACGGATCTTGCGGCCAAGAGTGAACTGGCGCGAAGCCATGGCGTGGCCCATGTCATGACGATGACTGACGAAGGCAGCGGCACCCTTGACGTGATGGCCGATGCGCAAGCCGATGTATTCGACACGACTCAGGTGTCGGGGGATGAGGTGGCCGTCATCATCTACACCTCGGGCACCACCGGCCGCCCTAAGGGAGCCATGCTCACCCATGCGAGCCTGCTAAGCAACGGCCGGGCACTGACAAAGCTATGGGGCTTCACCAACCAGGACGTGCTGCTCCACGCGCTACCCTTGTTCCATGCCCACGGGCTGTTCATCTCCAGCCACTGCGCCTTGCTTTCGCGCAGTCGGCTCCTTTTTCTGAAGAAGTTCAATGCGGAACAAGTACTGTCCTTGCTTCCTCGGGCAACGGTGATGATGGGTGTGCCCACCTTCTACACCCGCCTACTCGACCAGCCGGAGTTAACAGTCACCAGCGCCGCCAATATGAGGCTCTTCGTTTCTGGCTCGGCGCCCCTGCTGGCCGAAACCAACCACGACTTCCAGCGGCGCACTGGCCAGATCGTGTTGGAACGCTATGGCATGACTGAATCAGCCATCATCACCTCCAACCCCTACGTGGGCGAGCGACGTATCGGCTCCGTCGGCAAGCCTATTGACGGCGTCGAAGTGCGGATCGCCGACAACAAGGACCAACTGCTGCCCCACGACCAGATCGGTGGCATCCAGATCCGCGGCAGTGGCGTGATGAAGGGCTACTGGCGCAAGCCGAAAAAAACTGCCGAGGAGTTCACCTCAGATGGTTGGTTCCGCACTGGCGACCAGGGAACCCTTAGCAGTGATGACTACCTGACCATCGTCGGTCGAGCCAAGGATCTAGTCATCTCGGGAGGCTATAACGTCTACCCCAAGGAGGTGGAGATGGCCATAGATGCTCTGCACGGCGTGAGAGAGTCTGCCGTCATCGGTATCCCTGATCGTGATTTTGGCGAAGCCGTAACCGCGGTAGTCGTGTGCAAGAACGAGAGCCTCACGGGCGATCAGATCATCAAGTCTCTCAAGGGGCAACTGGCCAACTACAAGATTCCAAAGTATGTCTATTTCGCACCTGAGCTGCCCCGTAACGCTATGGGAAAAGTGATGAAGAACATACTGCGCGACACCTACAAAAAGTGAATGATTGAGCCCCACCGCGGATGCGGACGAGAACCTAGCCGGCTGGTGGGGGCCGCTCGGGTCTGCACCAATCGAGTAAGCGCATAACTACATCCTGCCTTTGTGCATGTTCACATAGATGATGTCCCTTGTCCCTACAAGGCCTGACAGACGGATGCCTTGTTCGTCACCGAACGGAACCGTCTGAGCTCGAGCTGTATCTTGAGTTTTGCAAGGCAATCCTTCAGGCTGCAACGCAAGCGACGACAATGGATCCTCATGGACTTGCGCACTCTTCGTTATTTCATTGCGGTGGTCGAGGCAGGCAGCTTGTCGCGGGCGGCGGGATCGTTGTTCATTGCGCAGCCCGCGCTGACTGCGCAAATCAAGAAGCTGGAAGGTGAACTCGAGGCCAGGCTGTTTGAACGCTCGCATGCGGGCGTGACACCCACGCCCGCAGGGCTACAGCTATATGAGGACGCACGCCGATTGCTGTCGGATGCGGATGCGGTACGTGAGCGCATTCAGCGGCTGCCACAGGGCCCGGAAGGGTCGGTGACAATTGCGATGCCGTTTTTGCTGGCTTCACTGCTGCTCGGACCGGTGCTGGCGCAACTAAAGCAGACGCATCCACGCATTCGTGTGTTTGTACTCGATGATCTGAGTCTGATGGTGAAGAACGCCATGCTGGATCGGCGAGCCGATGTGGGTATCTTGGTGAATACTCCACATGTAGATGGGCTGCGTTGCAGGCCCTTGGCGTGTGAACCCATGTACATCAGTGGGCTGGATGCTGAAGGCTCGGTCGCAGCACTTTTGCAACCGCCGCCCGCGGGCAGTCCGTTTGCGCGGCCCGACATTGAGTTCGCCCTGGCCGTGCAACTGCCGCTACTGCTGCAATCACGGCGGTTTTCGATTCGGCAGAACGTGGAGGATGCTGCCGCTTCGTTGGGCGTAACGCTCAACGTGGTACATGAGCACGACTCGGTGCGCGTGATACGCTCACTCTACATGTGTGGAGCGGGCTTCACTTTCACACCGGCTTGTTCACTGCCCGATTCGCCGCCACCCGCGAGCAATTGGATTATTGCCCGCGTAGTGCGTCCGGAACTGCCGCGCAGCTATCACCTCGCAACACTGGCAGATCGCACGCCTAACGCGGCGACACAAGTAGTGATCGAGGCCATCGAACAAATCTCGCGGCGCTTGGTCCATCAGCGCGTCTGGGAAGCCGAGCTGCTCCTTTCCGCGCAGGATTCGCCCTCTTCGAATTGAAAGCCAAGGCCATCAATTCAATTGATGGCCAAGCATCATTAAACGCTATTTCCTTTATCTCCTTGGGTTTGGGACACTGATTGCGCAGGCACCGCAAACGGTCTAAAAATCAAGGAGAGCATGTGAGTCAGCCCCCACTTTTTGTCGCCAATATCGGCGAACTCGTCGCACGTTGTGCGCGCACTTTTGCGAGCCGCGTGGCCATCAAGAGCGTCACGCGCAGCACCACTTATGCAGAGCTGGAGCAACGCTCCAATCGTTTGGCCAACGCGTTGCTGGGCGCAGGCCTTAAGCGCGGAGATCGCGTTGGCATCTATCTGCCTAACTGTATTGAAGTCGTAGAGGTAGAGCTGGCGTGCTACAAGAGCGCACTCATCAAGGCACCGTTCAATTCAAGGCTCTCGCCAGCAGAAGTGGGCGACATCGTTGCCAACAGCGGAGCCACCCTGGTGGTGACCACGGCGCAGCGCGCTGAGGCTTTCCGCGCACACCTCAAAGGAGAAATGCCCCGTCTGTTACTACTGGACGAAGAGACGGACCCTGTCACTTCGTATGAGCGTGCGCTGCAGCAGGCCAGCGACGCTTTTACACCCGTGCAGGTGACAGTCGATGAGGTCGCGGTGCTGCACTATACGTCGGGGTCGTCAGGCATTCTCAAAGCAGCGATGCAGACGTTCGGTAACCGCCTGGCGCAGTTGCGCAAGTTTCTCTCGCGCTCAGAAGGAATGCAGGCCGGAGACATTCTTGGACTGGTGGGACCGATCACGCATGCTTCCGGAATGCAGATCGTGCCCGCTCTGTGCAGCGGCGCGACAATCCGGCTGTTTTCCGCATTTGAACCGGGGCGCTTTCTGGCGGATATGAACGCTGATCGCGTCACGCACACTTTCATGGTGCCGACGATGATCAACATGCTGTTGTCGGAGCTCGGAAATCAGTATCGTCCCTTACCCGACTTGCAACGTCTGGGTTACGGCGCGGCGCCTATGGCACCTGCACGGATTCTTCAGGCCATGGACGTGTTCGGTCCCGTTCTCTCGCAGGGTTATGGCGCGGGGGAGACAACTTCAGGTGTGTGCGGTTTGACGGCCGCAGACCATCTGCACGCACGCGCCGCACGCCCGGAGCGTCTGGCCTCTTGTGGCCTACCGTTTCTGGAATCGACGGTAGAGATCGTCGATGACGATGGCATCGCGGTGGGCGCGGGCGAGATAGGCGAAATCGTAGTCAGTGGAGCCGATGTGTTCGCAGGCTATTGGCAGGCACCGGAGCTCACGGCGGAGGTGCTCAAGAACGGACGCTATCACACGGGTGATCTGGCGCGCATGGACGAGGACGGCTACATCTACATCGTGGATCGCAAGAAGGACATGGTGATCAGCGGAGGTTTCAACGTCTATCCGTCAGAAGTAGAGGCCGTGCTCTATCAGCACGAAGCAGTGGCCGAAGCCTGCGTGTTCGCCATCCCAGATGAAAAATGGGGCGAGGCTGTGGCCGCGCATGTGGTGCTGAAGCCGGGCTGCGCTGCCAAAGCTGAAGTGCTCGATGCATTTTGCGCGCAATTGCTGGCGGGCTTCAAACGTCCACGCCACTTCGAGTTCGTTGCTTCGCTGCAGAAGAACGCTAACGGCAAGGTGGCTCGCAAGGCCATTCAAACCCCGTACTGGGCTGATCGTAGCCGAATGGTCAATTGAGCAGGAGCGCACGCAAGATGAAGACTGCAACTACACCTTCGCCAATCGCCGAAGCTAACTCGCCCCCCCTCTTTCACACGGTTTTCGAAGGATCGCCACAAGCGGCCAATTTAATCGCACGTATCAACGATTTTTTGCATGGAGAGCTGGCGACGCTGGCCGCAGAAAGAGGCATAGACCACGAGCACAGCCCGGACCGCGAAACGCTGCGTAAGGTCTGGCAACGCTCGCATGCACTAGGTTTTTACGGAATGACGCTGCCGCCACAGATGGGCGGCACCCCGCTGTCGGTGCTCGACCATGTGCTGATCAAGGAAGCTATTTACGCCAGCGGCTCGCCATTTTCGCCACATGTACTGGGTGAGCTAAGCGGCCCCCCTCGGGTGGGAGCACTGGCTCGCCAGGCAACGCCTTATCACATGGAGCATTTCATTGCTCCGGTCGCGCGTGCCGAAAAAGCCATCTGCTTTGCGCTGACCGAAGTGGAGGCTGGCTCCGACGCAGGAGCGCTGCAAACGCATGCCGTGCGCGATGGCGATGAGTTCGTGATCAACGGGCGCAAGCGCTTCATTTCCGGCTCTCCATTTGCCGACTTTGCTGTGCTGATGGTCACCACCTCGCCCGAGCCGAAACAGCGCGAAATCAGCGCATTTTTTGTCGACTTGATGCAGGCGGGTGTGCACGTGGAGTCGGGCTACAAGACCATGGCTGGTCAATCGCACACGGGGGATATCGTGCTGGAGAATGTACGTGTTCCAGCTGCGAATCTCATTGGCGCGCAGGGACGTGGCTTGGCACTGGCTCTGGGTCGCATCAACGTCAATCGCTTGCTGCATTGCCCGGCAATGGTGGGGCTGGCCTCGGCCGCTTTGCGTGATGCGCGTGACTACGCGTGTCAGCGCCGCCAATTCGGCCGAACGATTGGCGAGTTTCAAGCCGTTCAACACATGCTCGCCGACATGGCCACCGATCTTGCTGCCGCGCGCGCTTTGATGATGGCGACAGCGCGCCAGATCGATGCCGGCGGGGAGGCCCGCGCCGAAGCGTCCATGACCAAGTTGTTTTGCTCGGAAGCAGGGTTCCGCATTGCCGACAAAGCGGTGCAAATTCACGGCGGCGAAGGCATTGTGCAGGGCCGCCGCGTGGAGTTTTTGTTCCGAATGTTGCGCATGTACCGCGTGCTGACCGGGACCAGCGAGATTCAGCGCAACACGATTGCGCGTGAACTACTTGACGTCACGGGTGACGCACAGCGCTGAGCCATCCAGGGCGGAGTTCATATACATCAAGGAGACATACATGATTGATTCACAACGCCGTGCTTTGATGGGCCGTGCCTTGGCCGCCGCACTGCTACCAACTGCTTGGCCAGCACTGGCGGCAGAGGCCTGGCCCAATCGACCTGTTCGCTGGATAGTGCCATATCTTGCAGGCACCGGCCCGGATATCACAGCGCGGATCTTGGCCGAAGCCGTCTCGCCGATTCTCGGGCAGCCAATCATCATCGACAACAAAGGAGGGGTAGGAGGTAATCTGGGGGCGAGACTCGCTGCCAAAACGATGCCTGACGGCTACACCTGGATTTACTCCGCAGCTCCCATGGCGGCGAACATGCATATGTACAAGGTACCGGGGTATGACGTACTGAAAGACTTTCGCCATGTCACGCGTATCTCCGCATCTGACATCGTCCTGCTGGTCAATGCCAAGTCGTCTGTTTCGAGCTTGAAAGACTTGACTGCCCGCATGCGCGCCGCGCCCGGCAAGCTGGACTATGCATCGGGGGGCGTGGGCACGCCTTCGCATCTGGGCGCCGAGTTATTGCTCAATTCCCTTGACGTACATGCCACCCATGTTCCGTACAAAGGAGCATCCGAGTTGCTCAATGCAGTGCTTGGCGACCAGGTGCAATTCGGCATGCCGATCTTCGGTGTGGCCTACCCTCATATCCAGGCCGGAAAGCTCAAGCCGCTCGCTGTTGCAGGCAGCATGCGCAATCCGCTGCTGCCCGATGTGCCCACGTTGACGGAGCTTGGTGTGCGAGGAGTAGAGCTCACGTCCTGGGGAGGTGTCTCACTTTCTGCGGGCACGCCAGATGTCATCGCTGAACGTGTTCGCACCGCTTTCGATGCGGCGCTCAAACAAGCCAAGGTGCGCGAGCAGATTGAAGCCAATGGCGCGAACGTACGACCTTCCGTCAACTCACAGGAGTATGTGCAGGACTTCGTGAAGGAAATGGCGTTCACCCAGGCCATGATGAAAGTCGCCAAGCTGGAGCCTCTCTAACTAGTCGAAACCGATGCTCTGATAGCCAAAATTCAATCACTCGGTTAGGCAGTCACAAGAATAATCAGGAGACAAAAAAATGAAGAAATCCATTCCAGCCCTCGCGGCATGGGCTGTGTGTGCCTGCGCGTCTGCACAGAGCAATGTGAGCATTTTCGGCACTATCGACACATATGTGGGGCGTGCCAAGTCTGGGTCCAACTCGACGATGCGCGTCGACAGTGGTGGCAACGCTGCATCGCGGATCGGCTTTCGCGGCAAGGAAGACTTGGGCGGCGGACTGTCCGCGCGTTTCGTACTGGAGGCAGGACTTGAATCCGACACGGGCACAGGCAACCCTGCGTCCACATTTGCCTTCACGCGACAATCCTACGTTGGCCTCGTTGGGCCTTGGGGTGCACTCGACATGGGGCGCATGTACACGCCGATGTTCCAGGCCGTGACGCGTGCCGATGCCTTTGGTTTGAACACGGTTTTTTCTCCGATGAATCTGGCAGCTGTCGTTGATGCTCAACCCGGCATGCGCTCCTTTGTGCCTCGTGCAAGCAATATGCTGCGCTACAGAACGCCGGTGGGAACAGGGCTTTATACCGATCTGGCATATGCACCCGGCGAGGCAGCGACGCTGAGCAAGAAAAGTGGTGACCTGTATAGCGCCAGCGTGGGTTGGGCACTGAACCCCTTGTATGTGGCGTATGCGTTTCAGCGCGCGCGCTCAGGCTCTGCTACTGCGCCGGTGGCGGAGCCGACCAAATCCACTTACCAATCGCTCAGCGCTGCATACAACGGCGGCGTGTGGCAAGTCTTCGCTACCGTAGCCCGCAATGGTTTGAACAAGACCAGCGTAGGCGATGCGCGTATTTTTAGCCTGGGCGCCACATGGAATGTCACCACGCAATCTCGACTGGCACTGGAGGGCGCGCATCGCAAAGTCAGCGGCAGCGATCGCTCCCAGTTGGCGTGGACGCTGGGCTACGACTATGCGTTGAGCAAACGCACCGCTCTTTATGGGCGCTGGCTGCATCTGGACAACCGGGGAGGATCTTCCGCCTCGTTGGCGCAGATACCGGTCGATATCAACAGTGGTGATTCAGCCAGTCTCATCGCCGTGGGCATGCGTCACAACTTTTGATGCCGTACTCCCCTTCAGCAGATTCCGCGTCAACACGTGTCCTATTCAAACCCGCCTATGTTGCCTCGATCCAAGAAATTTCTTCTCCGCTCCGCTGTCGTTGCAGCATGCTTATGCGTAGAGGCAGTTGCTCACGCGCAATCACTGGGCTTATCCCATATGAATGAGCAGCCGGCAACCGAAAAATCCCCGCTTCATCCCACCTCTGCCCAGCCCGTGACCAAGGCCAACTGGCTTGCCCCGGCCCATATCCGTTGGGCTATGCGCAACGCCCGCATGGTCGTTCCGACTGCGGGAGTGCGCCATTCGAACGATTCCCAGATATTTGCTCAGGGCGATGCATTGTCTTTGGACGATCTCACACTTCAACTGCCGCACGGCCGCTCGGCCACTTGGGCGCAGTATCTAGACGGTAATCGAGTCGACGCCCTGCTGGTGCTGCATAAGGGCCGCGTAGTGTTCGAGAGCTACTACGGCGGCATGCAGGAGCACGATGCGCATGGTTGGGCATCGATGTCAAAATCCGTCATTGGTTTGCTCGCTGCGCAATTCATCGAAGAAGGGCGCATGGAGGCCTCCGCGCCCCTTGCGCGCTATGTGCCGGAGTTGGCCGGAACACCGTTTGGTAGCGCCACGGTACAGCAAAATCTCGATATGGAAGTGGCGCTGACCTATTTGCCCGAATTGCCACCCGATATCGGGCTCTTCACCGCAGCGGGGCTCATGCCCGCGCGCGAAGGTATGCCGAACTCGATCAACGACTTTCTGCTCAAAGCCACGCGCTCGGTCGATTCGCCGCATGGCAGCATTTTTTACTACCAGAATGGGTCCACGGAAGCCGTCGCCCGGGCGTTGAAAAACATCAGCAGTCGCACGCTCGCGCAACTGGTGTCCGAGCGCATCTGGCAGCCCATGGGGGCAGAAGACGACGCTTACTTTTCCGTAGATTCAAGCAGCGTGGAATTGGCCTCCGGTGGCCTCTCCAGCACCTTGAGAGACGCCGCGCGTTTTGGCGAGTTGGTGCGCAATCGAGGCCAGCGCGACGGGCAGCAAGTGGTCGCCATAGCAGCGCTGATGCGCGTGCTTCAAACGCCATCGGCAGACAACCAGGAGCGCCTGTCCCGGGCCGGCCGCGCCCAAACCGGCTACGGAAATTTCTGGTGGCATCCGGCAGGCACTGATGGAGCGCTCTATGCCTCGGGCCGCTTCGGACAGCGCCTCTTTATCGATCCAGCCAATGAACTCACCATAGCGCAATTCGGCTCCTATGCAGACACCCGCGCACGTACCATCTCCGGAGACCAGGGGGTGGCGCCCCACGAGAACTCGCTGCGCAGTGGCGACAGCCTGGTAGCCTTGGCGCGCGCAGTCGCGACTCGTCTGCGCGAGACGGGAAAGTGACAACCAAGTGATGGTCGGGTGCTACCCATAAGCTCTTTCGTATGGCCTGAGCGCACCGCTATCGCAAGAGAGCAGACTGTCATTCAATAGCAAATCTGAAATCCAGCTGCTCTCTCAGGTGTACTAGTGGCTGAAGCTTTCAATGAAGCTGCCAATTACCTTAGCAAGACGTTTCTCCTCAAATTCGCTGAAAGCCATGCTTTCTTCCTCTCCCTTGGATTGCTAAAACAGTTCCTGCTGAGAGGAGGTCAGAGTGGCGAAATCATCCCCCAGGGGCACCAGGATCGAGTCGGCAATGGGCCGAATCTGCTTCGTCAGGTAGTGCTCATAGTCGATGTGTGAGCGGCGAATCTCCAGCGGCTCCGGTCCATTGTGGGTCATGACGTACTGGATCCAGCCGCCATTCTGGTACTGCGGGGGCCGTTCCGTGCGTACGTTGTACTCATCGGCAATGCGCGCCGCACGAACCTGAGGAGGGACGTTCGCCACGTAAGCATCCAACCGATGCCGCAGGCGCTTGCGGTAGATGAGCAGATCATCTTTCTTACCTGCCAGCGTGGAGCGCGCGTACTCGATCACGAAGTCTCGATATGGAGCGCCTTGGAAGACGCGCGAGAGCAAGCCCTCCTGGAACTGCCGCGCCAGAGGCGTCCAGTCGCTGCGTGCCATTTCCAGGCCACGGTAGACCATCGTCTCTTTGCCCTCAGCGTCGATGCTGAGTCCCGCATATCGCTTTTTGCTGCCAACGTCCGAGCCTCGGATGGTGGGCATGAAGAATTTCTTGTAATGCGTATCGAACTCGATTTCGAGAAAGCTCTCCAGGTCCTGCTCGCCCCGCAAGGTTTGTGTCCACCAGGCGTTGATGTCCTTGACCAGTTCTGCAGCAACAGCATGAGCCTCTTCGTTGGTGTGGGTACGCTTGAGCCAGATGAAAATGGAGTCTGTGTCCCCGTAGATGGCTTCGTATCCGCGCTTCTCCACGAAGTCCCGGGTAACCTTCACCATCTCGTGACCACGCAAGGTGATGGCTGAAATCAAATCCGGATTGAAGAACCGGCACTCGGATGCGCCCAGCACCCCGGCAAACGAATTCATCACTAGTTTGAGAGCCTGTGACAGTGGCTCGTTCCGCGCTCGCTTGGCCTCGTCACGAGCACGCCAAAGAGTGGTGACGATCTCCGGCAGGCAATGTTTCTCACGCGAAAAGAGCGTGCCCCTTGGCCCCTTGATGAGCCGCTCAGGATTGCTGGCATGCTGGCCCTCGGCCAATCCCACAGGGTCCACAAGAAAGGTGCGGATGATCGAGGGATAGAGGCTCTTATAGTCCAGGACCACCACGGAGTCGTAAAAGCCAGGCTTGGAGTCCATCACGTAGCCGCCAGGAGAGGACTTCCCTTGAACATCGCCCACGTTGGGTGCCACATAGCCCATGCGGTGCATGCGCGGCAGATAGTGGTGGCTGAACGCCGCGATGGAGCCCCCGAAGCGGTCGATCTGCAGGCCCGTGGTGTGGGCGCGTTCCATCGCAAACTGCAACAGTTTCGCTTTTTCGAAAATGCGCAGAACCAGCTCGCAGTCCCGGATGTTGTAGACGGCGAGCGCGGGCTTGTCTTCTTGGTAGCGCCGCTCGATCTCCGCCATCTTGTCGTAATCGTCCCCGATATCCTTGCCTTCGCCCAGGAGCTCCTGTGCGACGTTCTCGAGGCTGAATGAGGGGAAGTTCCAGATGGCCGCTCTGAGCGCTTCAATGCCGTCGATGACCACCCGGCCAGGCATGGGGGCGAATAGATAACCTTGCTTGCCAGGATGGGTTCGCCATGCGATGGGCTTTAGCTCCCGACCCAGGAGCAAAGGAGTCGCGCAGTCATCGGCTGTTTTTTGCAGCACGCGCAGGTCGAACTGAATGACGTTCCAGCCAATGATCACGTCCGGATCATTGCGTACAAACCATTCGCTGAGCTGCTCAATCATGGCTTTGCGGGTCATGCAATAAATCAGCTCAAACCCGGGTGGTTGTATGGGCACGGGAGGAGGCTCACCCAGCATGAACACCACGCGCTCTGCCATGCCGTCCAGCGCAATGGAGTAGAGATCCTGGTGCTGGCTGGTCTCGATGTCTAATGACACCACCTTCAGCGGCGGTCTGAAATCGGGCGCAGGCAAGAGCTTGCAATCCACAAGCGTTGAGCTCTCGATTCGCCCGCCTTCCAGCCTCACGCCTGCGGTGATGAAGCGTTCCATCAAGTAGCGCTCGTGGGGGCGAACGTCAGCCTCCAGAAACGATACGCCTAGCGGTTGCAAGGAGCGAGCAAGCCGCCCCAACTGGCGAAAATGCTTGGCGTAGACGCCAAAAACCGGTTCTTGCTGAAAGCTTCTCAGCTCCAGTTCACGCAACTGCACATCTGACATGGCCAGAAGATGCGCCTGTACCGTAGCCTTGTGCCTGGTCTCGACGAAAGCCACTGAAGTCTGGGCAGTCAGGAGTACCTTCAGAGGCCCGGAATCTGTCGCCAGCCAATACTCGAGCTCGGTGCCCGCCGGCGTGTCTCGCCAATTGCGGGTAAGGATGAATCCTTGGCGTTTGTTGAATGACACGAAAGTTGAGAAAGCAAAGCAAAGCGAAAGTTTGACAGACTTGGGTCGCAATTCTTGGATGTGGCAACGTATGCGTGCAGAGCAAGCGGGAAGAATGACGTGCTTTTACGCAAGCTCGCTGTTGAATGACGACTCACCGGTCGTCATTACCCTTTCCAAGGCTGCTGTCTCAGTGACTGCATGTAGGCCAAGCCGTGATTTCAAGATCATGCTGCAAAGAACGGAGACCTCAGTTAATTCAGCGCCAGACGGAGAACCGTCATAAATTTCTAGCTGGTCAATGACTGCTGATGCCCAAAGCTGATATTGCGAAGCGCCTGGGCCTGAACTTTCACTACCGTTACCAAGCTCATTGATAGGCCCAGTAAGAGCTCGATACCCACTTTTGCACGCATCGAATGGTGCTGCCGATCTATAGCAGCCGGTCACAGCGCATCACGAATGCAATATTGATGCACCTCAATGAACAGTGTGCTCACCGCGCTCCGCTACTAACCCCTAACATGATCCCGAACACGACCAAGAGTCCTCCGAAGGCTCGGTCAATCCAGTGGCGCATGGCGAGCAAACGATCACGTACAACGCCACTTGAAAAGCAGAATGCGACCAGTGCAAACCAGGCCATGTGTGCCGTAGAAATGAAAATCCCATAGCCAATTTGTACGGGAAGCGGCGTGTCTGCCCGCACTACCTGCATAAAAAGGCTCACGATGAACACCGTGGTCTTCGGATTCAATGCGTTTGTTAAAAATCCGATGCGCAGTGCGGCAAGGTCTGACATCGGTGGTGCGGTCCTTGTATCGACCAGATCGCCGGCTGGCTTGGTCCTGAGCATTTTCAAGCCAAGGTAGATCAGATAGGCAGCGCCAAATAGCTTTATGGCATCGAACAGCCACAGAGACTGCTGGATCAGCAGGCCGACCCCCACCAAGGTGTAAGTGACATGGACCAGTACACCCAACCCGATTCCCAAGGCGGTCAGCGCACCGGAACGTCTGGAAATCAGCAAACTATTACGGCTAACCATCGCAAAATCTGGCCCCGGACTGATCACGGCGAGCAAGGTGATAGTGATTACAGCTAACAATTCAGTCATTGAGAATATAGTTTCAGATTTGGAATAAGGCTAATACTATTGATTCCAGATCCGTATGAATAACGATGTTTTATGACATGAATGGTGAGTCAAATTCACAATCAACGGATATGCGCCTGCCTTCTCTGCTGGCGCTGCGCTGTTTCGAAGCTGCGGCACATCATGAGAATTTCAGTCGTGCTGCAGATGAGTTGCATTTGACGCATGGTGCCGTCAGCCGTGCTGTGCGCCTGCTGGAAGATGACCTAGGCATTGCTCTATTTGAACGGCGCAGCCGACGGGTGTATCTGACTGACGCTGGGCGTACCCTCGCACAAGCTGTCAATGGTGGCTTCAGTCTCATGCGGCAAGCTGTTGGCGAGCTGCGCGTCAATGCACGCCAGAAAAGGCGCTTGGTGCTGTCTTGCGAGCCCACGCTGCTGATGCGCTGGCTCATTCCACGTTGGCCGGATTTTCAATCACGCTACCCCGGAATCGAGGTCCATCTCGTTGCCGGTGGTGGTCCGTTTTCGTTTGCCAATGGCATTGACCTTGCCATACGCCGGGATGACTTCCCTTGGCCGGCGAACTATCACACGGAGCCCCTGTTTGCTGAAAAAGTCGGGCCGGTCTGCAGCCCTGGCAAGGTAACGGCTTGGAGCACCACGAAGGAGAGGCGCATAACGCTAAGTCCCGACGCGCCTTTGCTGCACACACGTACGCGGCCAGGCGCATGGCAGGACTGGGCAACTGCTACAGGCCAAACCTTGGCCAACGGAGCTGGACAAACCTTCGAGCATTTCTACTTCAGCTTACAGGCGGCTGTCGCAGGCCTGGGGGTTGCCGTCGGTCCCTGGCACTTGGTTCGCGGCGATCTCGACAACGGCTTGCTAGCTGCGCCCTTGGGCTTTGTTGAAGACGGTTCGCGTTACTGCCTGTTTTCGCCAAGTTCATTGCGTGCTGACAGCCCACAGGCCTCTTTGCTTGAATGGCTGAGGCAGATGGCGTAGCACAACTTACCCGGAAATGCCAAGGCGGACACACAGATCAGGACAATCTTGCCCAAGTCGTTCCCCTGGTGAGTCTCTTCAAGCGACGATCTCCCCGTTGCGGATCGCAACGCTGATCGCCTGAGCCGTCGTGGCGGCGCCCAAGCGCTTGCGGATGCGGAGCAGGTGGTTTTCCACAGTGCGTTCGGACAGGCCAAGTGCCGCACTCCACCTGCCGCCGGCCGCCCACGCGAGCACCTCACGCGCGCGATCGGGAAAGGGTACCTAACTCGTCTTCCGAGGGCAGTTCAAGCGGCCTGAGCGATCAGACCCAGCGCCAGCCGTACCTGCGCGAGGCATCGATGCGCTCGCCGCCCAGGCTCATGGAGCCTTCCCTCCCCAAGAGGCCAAAAACAACACTTGCAGACGGTGGGATCCCTGGCCTTGCAGCGCGCTGACCGCGTGCACCGCGTCCTGGGTCGCGGCGAGGCTGCAGGCCCCCTGCTCCGTGGAGTGCCGCCCGCGCGATTGCGGTGGTCATGTCAGGCCTTTACTTCCTTGAGCAAGGTTTCTGCCGCGAGCTTGCCAAGCGCATTGCCAGCCAGCGGGCTATCGCCGGTGATGAGTTGGCGGTCCCGGTGCACGGCACCCGAGATGCCTTCGTTGACGATCTCAAAACCCAGGGTCTTGAGCCTTTCGCCGAACTTCCAGGTCAGGTGGCCCGGCATGTAGCCGATCTCGGGGGTCTGCGCATCGAGCGCGTCGGGGAAGGCACAAATCTTGTAGCCTTGGTAGATGTCGCTGTCGCCAACCGCGAGGAAGGCCGCAGGGCCGTGGCACAGGGAGATGACAAACCGGTTGTTGGCCGCCGCCCATTTCAGCACCGAGCCCACGTCGCGGCTGTCCGGTATGCCGATCAGCGCGCCATGTCCGCCGGGGACGAAGATAGCGGCGTACTGGCCCAGGCCTTGTTCAATCACCGTCGACAGGCGCAGCGGCTCTTTGAACTGTGAATGGTACTTGTTGAAGAAGCCCTTGACCGTCTCGTCTTCGGATGGCATCGCCCAGAACTCGAACTTGACGGGATTTCCCGACAGCGTCGCCACGTCGAACGCGAAGCCGGCCTTGTCAAGGTGGTACATGGGCAGCAGTGTCTCGACCGGGTGGTTGCCGGTGGAGAAGAAGCTGCCGTTGTCGGTGAGCAGGTAGCGCTCATCCGCACCGATCATCAGGATCTTCTTGCTGCCTTGGTAGGCTTTCGCGTAGTCGGCATCGCTCAGATCGGACTTGGGCGACGTGAACTGGCTGAGCGAGTAGCGGGAGGGGAAGAACGCATTGAGTTCGGCCGGATCGGGTTGCGGTTGCTTGTCTGGAGTCGTTTGTTCAGCCATTGGGTACCTCCGAGGTAGTTTGCGGAATGCACAACGATGCGGCGGCAAGAAGCCTGTGGCAATGAGGGATTTCCGTCAATACGGTTTCGATAAAGTCCGCGGCGCGCACTTGTCAAACAGTGGGCAGAATCGTATGGTCATCAAATGCCGCACTTGTCACGTCCGACTCTCCTACCCCACCTGAAGCCTCCTCGAATCTTCGCGCCACGCCTGTGACTCTGGCGAATTGGTACCCCAGCCTCAAAGGCGACGTTCGTCATTTTTTGATTCTCAAACTTACTGAACGTCGAAAGCCGCAGATAGGAACTCTGCCACAGCTCGAACCCTAGCCGTGCGCTGCAGATCGGGATGCATGACCTGCCAGACCTCGTATTCGTTCGGGCGTTGGCGTTGCGGCCAGATACGCACAAGCCCTTCTCGTTCCCCCATCCACAACGGCATTTCCCCAATCCCGATGCCTGCAGCAACCGCCTTGCGTACAAGAAGGCTGGAACGGACCGACATGGCAATCCTGGCCTGACGTGCCGGAACTCCGGCCATGGTCAGGAATGGACTCTGCTCCAGATATGGGCCATATGCCACCAGGTGGTGGCCTCGCAGCTCGTCTTCGACAATGTGCGATCGCTGGCCATCGGCGGACGCATGGTGATGGTGGGCCTGCTGGGTGGCTCCCAAGGCTCTTCATTGCCTATGGACGTGGTGCTATACCGCCATCTGCAGATCTTCGGAACCGTGATGAAGTCACGCTCCCCCGAAGTCAAGCAGGCGATGGTCCGGCGCTTTGCCGAGCGATGGCTTTCTGCATTGGAAGCTGGAGCGATCCGACCCGTGATTGACAGCACCTTCTCGTTGGCAGACGCTGCGCAAGCGCATCGACACATGGAGTACGGGACCAGTATTGGCAAGATTCTGTTGCTGCCCTGATGCACTGAACATTGAAGTGAATTCCAAAGTCAGGCCAGCCGCGAGTTGGCGTATGTTCCAGCCGTTGGAGGTGAACAACATCTTGCGGCCAAGGCTGCTGCTCCTGGGCCCCAAATGCCATTTAGTACGCAATCTGTGGCGGGCAGCAAACGCAGCTACAGCGGGCATAGACAGACCGAGCTCAAGCGACAGCTGCCACCAGCCAAGAGCGGACAAACTTTATGGAGCTGCCGCTTTGCCAGCAGAGCGATAGCAGATGCTTACCAATGGCAGAGAGCGCATCATTTTCTTCCGCACGACAGATCGATGAACTTGTCTGCTCGTGGCGGTAAGTTGTGCCTCGCCTTGCTTACAGCCCTCCCTTGTTTGCTAACCAGACCGGGGATGTCTACCGGCCTAGGCTCAGTCCAGATATCAACGCTTGAATCCATCTCTGATGCGACACGAATGCAGAGCAAATTGACTTAAATAATATAATACGAATTATTCTCATTACTTTTTATTGACGCACAAACTCTCCAAAGCAGAAGCGAGCGATGGCTATGCACGACTTCTGAACGGCAGTACAACCAAGAAAGCATGCACCTGAAAATGGACACACTCACCAGCTATCCAGGCCCACGCATGCTGATCGCGCTGCGAATCTGCGCCGCCATTTTTGCGGGCTACGGTTTCACCTGGGGCTTTATCGCTGGGGCAACCGCCGGGTTGTTTGCGCTGGGCATGGCCTTTCATGATGCCGAACACCTGAGCGCCATTTTGGGGCTTGTGGTCTATCTGTGTGCATTTCTGTGGTCCTTCTCGGCCCGCAGTCTTGGTCGTGTGTGGGCCGTTCTGCTGGGCGGTGGCGCTGCGATGGCGATTGCAGCTTCGCTGCTTCAGCGCCACCTGATCTGAGGAAAGAGACGACGCCAATGTTCCAGAATTTCCGTCTCTCCATGGCATGGCTGCACACGTGGTTCGGACTCACGCTTGGCTTTGTTTTGATGGCCTGTTTCTTCTTTGGATCACTGTCGGTTTTTGACCGCGAGATCGATCGCTGGGCGATTCCTTCATCGCGCTTTGAACCACAGCCCATGCCCTCATTTGAGAAAGTGCTGCGCCCCGCTTTCGAACAGATGCAACCGAGCAAGGCAAGCCTTGATTTCATGCGGGATCGTGTCAACGGCCCCATGCCGGAGCGCTTTGACACAGTCAAAAGCTGGGCTGCATACACCACGCACCGCGACCCGGTGCTCAGTCTTTTTTCAGGCTACGAAGTGTCCAACGCTAAAGATCCGGAAGAAGGCGTCTGGGGCAATCGCACCATCGATCCGCGCAGCGGAATTGCGCTGTCAGACGACCAGCTCAAAATCGGCAGCCGCTTTTTCTATCCATTGCACTACAGCCTGAACCTGCAATGGAAAAGTGTCGGCTATTGGATCGTCGGATTTGCTGCGCTGGCGATGCTTGCTGCATTGGTCAGCGGCGTTGTCATGCATCGCAAGATCTTCCGCGAGTTCTTTACCTTTCGGCCGGAAAAAGCGACGCAACGCAGCACACTTGATCTGCACAACATGACCGGCGTTCTCGCGCTCCCGTTTCACTTCTTCTTCGCATTCACAGGCTTGGTGATTTTTGCTGGCATCTACTTTCCCGTCACACATACGCAACTTGAACCACTGCACGAATTGCACGAAAAAATCGAGGCACGGGAGACTGGCCTGCCACATGATCGCGCGGGCATTGCAGCTCCGCTGGCATCGGTCGATAACATGATGAACGAAGCGCGCCACCGCTGGGCCGACAAAGGCATGGCAGGTGAAGTGGGCCTGCTCTCACTCAACCACGTGGGCGATGCCAATGGCTACGTCAGCGTCTTCCGCGCAGGCACCGATCGCATCGCGCTGGTGGGCGACGGCATCCACTTCAAGGCCAGTACCGGGGAGGTGCTTCGCGAAGATCCGCCTCGCACCGTAGTGGACAGCATCAACACGTTTTTGACAGGTCTGCACCTGCAGCACTTCCGCCACTGGCTGCTGCGCTGGATGTATGTGCTGGGCGGGCTGATGGGCTGTGTGTGCATAGCCACCGGCTTTATTTTCTTTGTGGAGAAGCGCAAGAAGCAGCATGCCAGAACAGGACATCAAGGGGCCCGGGTTGTGGATGCGCTGGCTGTCACCACGGTCACCGGCATGGTGATTGCAACCCTCGTCATCTTGATCGCCAACCGCTTGCTGCCGCAAATGCTGCCGGCAAGCTGGCCCGCTCGCAGCGATCTGGAGCAGTACCTGTTCTGGACAGGATGGGGCCTGGCAATGGCTCACGCGTTTATGCGCAGTGCACCCGTTGCTAAGGGACTGATGAATCCCGCGTGGCGCGAGCAATGCAGGGCGATTGCGGCTCTCGCCGTACTGGCCGTGCTGCTGAACTGGTTCACAACGGGTGATCACCTCCTCAAAACCGTTTGGAGCGACACCTATTGGCCCGTCGCAGGCGTTGATCTATTCCTGCTCTCGGGTGCCTGGCTGGCGTGGGTATCAGCGCGCAAGCTGAACCAGCGCACCGCAGCGACACGTTCCGCCCCCCACATCAAGACCAGCCATGCGTGAAGCCATTTTTCTCGGGGCAGCGCTGATCACCAGCTTGATCGGCATGGGCTGGCTTTCACTGGCCATGGATACTCATTGGCAGCAGGTGCGAAGCGAGCCGATCTCGCCTCCGACCACCGTACGTCTGCGCATTCTCGGAGCGCTGCTGCTCATATCCAGTCTGGGCTTTTGCCTTGCAGCTGATCACGCGTCGATGGCCATGCTGGTTTGGGTGATGGGGCTGGCCGCCTCAGCGCTCACCATCGCGTTCACGCTCACATGGCGACCCAAGTGGCTGAAAGTCTTGACGCGGCCAATTCAGCCCTCACTGCACCTTAAATGATATTGAATATCATTTGCATCGTATACTTGCCCCGACGTGGCGGCCGGTCGGAAAGGCCTGATACGCTACGAAGACGCCGACATCCATCCCTGATCTTCCTGTGCTCGCACACTATTACCGAGAGTTGTTGAGGTTTCTGCAGGGAGCTGTCAGAGATCGCGATACGGCCGCAGACCTGGCGCAGGAAAGCTATGCTCGAGTGCTGGCCGTGCAGCAGTCCGGCGAGACCATCACCGAGCCACGCGCACTGCTCTACCGTACCGCTCGCAACCTGGTGATCGATCAGTACCGCCGCAGCGAAGTGCGCGGCGCATATGCGGCGGCGGAAGGCGACCCCTCCATCGACGCAGCTGATCTGGCTTCTGGCCCTGAAGCCCTCGAACCAGAGGTGGCCGCGATGTCTTCTCAAACGGTAGATGCACTGTTGACTGCTATCGGCGAGCTACCTCTGCGCTGCCGCGAGGCGTTCATCTTGCACAAGTTCGACGGGTTGTCTCAGTCCGAAGTGGCCCGGCAGATGGGTATTTCCGTGACCATGGTGGAACGCCATATCAAACTGGGAATTCAGGCCTGTCGAGCCTGCCAGGAGCGAATGCAGGGCGGCACAGACTTCCGCCCTCCTGCAGCTCAGCTCAGGAGCGGCAAATGAGAATTTGCGCTTTCTTTTCTTTTCCAACGTTGGGTTTTGTCAGACTCGTGCGTCTACCTTCATATCGCCTCTGGCTTTTCGCATCCGCATGACTGATCGCACCATTGCCCAATCGCCAAACAGCGACCTTGATGCCGAGGCCCTGGAATGGTTTGCGCGCTACAGCGATGCACCCGATGCGGCCTATTCAGACGCGGCCTTTCGCAACTGGCTGGCCGGGCACCCGGATCATGAAACCGCATTCAGCCGCTGGCAGGCCGATTGGCGACAGCTCGATGCCCTACCGCAATCGGGCGTTGAACGCTTGCGCCTCCAGTTGAAGAAGGACCAGGCGGACTCAGCAAAAAAAAGCCGCGCCTCGGAGCGCAAATCATCACGCTGGTCAGCGCTGATCCCGCAAGCGGCACTGTCCGCCGTAGTCATGGCGCTGGTGATCGGCAGTGGCTATATGGCCTGGGACCACTGGCAGCAGCAACCCTTGTTTGCGCACATATACCAAACCGAGCGCGGACAGCAACTGAGCGTGCAGTTGCCCGATGGCAGCCGCCTGAAGCTTGATACTGCAACACGCGTCGAAGTCAGCTTGTACCGCCAGCGCCGTGAGGTGAAGTTGCCTCAAGGACAGGCCATGTTCGAGGTGCAGAAAGATGCCGCCCGGCCATTCGACGTGGTGGCTGGCAACATCAAGGTAACGGTGGTGGGCACGCGCTTTTCTGTGCGTAACACCGCAGGAAACCCCGTGCAAGTCGCCGTAGAGGAAGGCAAGGTGCGCGTGAGTCCGTGCGGCAGCGCGCCCGAGTCTGCTGCCGTGCTGCTGACGTCTGGTCAGCAGGTGATTGCTGGTGCCGATGGCCATGCGGGCCCCGTGGGAGCGATTGCGACTGCCGGAATCGCCCCCTGGCGCGACGGCCGGATCACCCTGGAGAACGTGCCTCTCTCCGAGGCTTTGGCAGAGTTCGAACGCTACGCACCCACGCACATGGTGGTGCGCGACACGACGGTGGGTGCACTGCGCCTGTCGGGCACCTTTGACCCACAAAAATTGGCCCATTTCCGCTATGCCCTGCCCAAGGTGCTTCCCGTTCGTTTGAAGGTAAACGGGGATCTGACGGAAATCGTTGCGCGCCACTGAGCATGCCTTGGGAGCAATCACGGCATTGTTGCGGAATTGGTCATCGCGACACGCTAAAAAAATTTGCTTACGGGTTGGGTTTTTGCATTGCCATGCGTCCTCCTGAGAACGATTCTTGTTTCGTTTATTTTGGAGAATGTCTGCATGTCCCATTTCCGATTCAATCTTGCGCCGCTAGCAGCGGCTGTTACTCTGCTTTTGGTGACCTCAGGTGCTCAGGCGCAACCGGTCAGCGCGCCCGCCGCGCTGACCGCGCCGGTTGAAATCCAGATCACGGCTCAGCCGCTGGCGCAAGCTCTGGTGGTTCTCGCACGCCAGGCGCACCTGGAATTGATGGTGCAGCCAGCCTTGGTCGAAGGCCGAAGCGCGCCCGCAGTTCAAGGTCGATTCACCGTGCGGGAAGCGCTGAATCGCTTACTCGCGGGTAGCGGCCTGCATGCAGAAGTGGAGGGAAAATCTGTCGTTGTGCAACGCCTGTCACAAAGCACGGACACTGCCACCATGCCGACGGTGACCGTGTCGGCCCAAGAAGAGCGCGGAGCCACCACCGAGGGCACTGACTCTTTCGCTACGCGTGCCGTCAGCATCAATAAGGGCGATCAGGCGCTCAAAGACATCCCGCAATCCATCAGTGTGGTCACGCGCAAGCAGCTCGACGAACAAGGTATCACGGACCTCAAACAGGCCGCCAACATCGCCACCGGCACCGTTGGCGTTACAGGTGTCGGACAGGGTATGGTTTTAGCCGCACGCGGCTTTCAGATCGACAACTGGCAATACGACGGCGTGGCGATTCCCCGTAACATGTACTCGCTCGGAAACTGGGCTGCAGAAGGCATGGCCTTTTATGACCGACTGGAAGTCCTGCGCGGCGCATCGGGCCTGATGCAAGGCACTGGCAGCCCCGGCGGCGCTGTCAACCTCGTTCGCAAGCGCGGCCAAAGCGAGAAGACCGTGACACTGACCACGCGTGCCGGTTCATGGGATCGCTACGGCGTTCAACTGGATGCTGGAGGCCCGCTCAACGCGGAAGGTACGCTGCGCGGTCGAGTAGTCGTGGACGAGGCCCGTAGCCGTTCCTTTGTCGACTATGTGAACGAGCGTGCTCGATCACTGTATGCCGCGCTGGACTATGACATCAGCCCGGATACGACAGTTGGCCTAGCAGTGAGTCAGCTGGACAGCAAGGGACGGCCCTTCATCTACGGCGTGCCTCTGCGCGCTGACGGCAGCGATGTGGGACTGCCCCGCTCCACGTTCACGGGTGCCTTGTGGAACCGCGACAACCTCAAGCAGACTACGGTTTACGCCGATCTGAATCACCGTTTCAATGCGGACTGGAAGCTCAAGGTTTCGGCCTTGCACATGAGCGAGACGAACAACTCCACGCACCAACGCATGCACGGCACCGTGGCCGCGGACGGCAGCGGAATGACCTACGCGGACTGGATCACCCACTTCGACTCCAACAAGGTCGGGCTCGATGCGTTTGTGAACGGCCGCTTCGATGCCATGGGGCTGCGCCATGAAGTGACGCTGGGCGCGGATTACTCCAAGTACAAATCCGACGACATGTATGCACGCAACTTCACCTCGGGCGGCAACCTCTTCGACATCAATCACAACCGCCCCAAGCCAACCGTGGACAGTCTGCTAGCGGCCGGCGGCCGCAAAGCCTACTCCTCCTACGATGTGCAGCAAAAGGGCGTCTATGCCAGTTGGCGTGCTCAACTCACCGAGCCGCTGACTGCCATCGTGGGTGCCCGCGCCAGCTGGTATGACCTCCTATACAAAGGATCGCTGTTCGACACTCGCGAAGTCATGCACGCATCGGGCGAAATCATCCCGTACGCCGGTTTGGTCTACGCGCTGACTCCCCAGTGGTCGGCCTACGGCAGCTACACCAGCGTGTTCGAACCCCAATCGGCACGCACGGCCGCAGGCAAGGTGCTTGACCCCATCATCGGATCGAACTACGAGCTGGGCATCAAAGGCGAACTGATGGACAAGCGCGTCAACACCTCGCTCGCTGTGTTCCGCTACGACCACAAGAACCGCGGCGTCAACGATATCGCATCCGGTTATGCCTGCGACGGCTGGTTCTGCTCCACTGCGTCCGGCAAGGTTCGTAGCCAAGGCCTTGAAGCCGAGGTGAGCGGTGAAGTGCTGCGCAATCTGCAATTGGTGGCGGGCTACACCTTAAATACCACCAAATTCTTGCGCGACCCCGATAACCAGGGCAAAGTCTTCAGCACTTGGACCCCCAAGCACATGCTGCGCGTCTGGGCATCTTACCGCCTGCCTGGCGACTTGAGCCGCCTCACCACAAGCGCCGGCTTCGCCACGCAAAGCCATACGCTCGGCTATGACCGCTCATTCGACATTCCCGGCTTCACAACCTGGAACATGCGAATCGCGTATCAAGTCACGCCCGAGGTCAACGTAGCGATGAACCTAAACAACATCTTTGATAAACGCTACATTGTTCCCGGCTACACCGGGTACACAGGCGCCAACTACGGCGATCCGCGCAACATCATGCTCACCTTGAAATACACCCCTCGCCTTTAACGACTCACGAGGTACCTGGGCCAAGGAATTTAGCAACTTCTGCGGCCATTTTTCAACGACGTTTCCCCTCCGATTCGTATACCGGGTGCCGCTTGCGCAGCGAGCTAGGCGTCATACCGTTCACGCTTGCTTTCGGAAAAATATGAGTCATCGCCGACGCAATGTGTGACGACTTCCACCGAATAGAAGGCATTAACAACTGAGAATGAAACGGCCACAAAGGGTTGTCTAGGGCCAATGCTCTCCCGCTAGAAGCTGCCGATTGCGTTGGGTTCCAAACTCGAGTTCCTATCAAATATAGGAAGACGCCACTGACTCAATCGGTGCTTCCAGCCTGCCTCATCAGCTCACAACATATCTCTCCAATCTGGCCCACCGCCCCCAACAGCCGAGGAGTTGTATCGTTGGCGCAATTCAGGCGCAGGTAGTTGGGAAGATCGGCCTGCGGTGTAAACAGCTGCCCGGGGCTGACGCCTATGCCCAGCGCCAACGCATGTCGGTACACCTCGATTGCATTGATCTGCGGAGGCAACTGCACCCACAGTAAAAAGCCTTGGCTGGGCGTTGACACTCTGGTGCCTGCGGGAAAGCTGGATTCCACACGCGCCATGATGGCCTGTACTGCGGCTTGCATGCGGGGTTTCAAGCGCCGCAAGTGCCTGTCGTAGTCGCCACTGCCTAATACCTCGCTCAAGGCAGCTTCCAGCAGAGGCACACCAGCCCAGTCTGCGGCCAGACGCGCTTTTAGCACTTGTTCTTGAAAACGCCCTGGCGCAATCCAGCCAATGCGCCAGCCCGGTGCCAATGTTTTAGAAACGGAGCTGCAATACAGCACGTTGCCACTGATATCGAAGGCTGTGCAGGCAGGCGGGCGCAGGGTGTCACCTGCGAGATCGCCATACACGTCATCCTCAATCAAGGGTACGCCAGCCTGCTCCAGCAAGGCCACCAGTGCACGCTTGCGCTCTACCGGCATACAGGCCCCCAGTGGGTCTGTACAGTGGGTGAAGCCAGTACCGCTTTGAGTTTGTGCTTTGCCAGGGCCGTTGCCACAGCATCTGGCAACATGCCAAGGTGCGGATCAGTAGCGATCTCTAGTGCCTTCAGGCCTAAGTCTTCCAGCACCAACAATGTGCCGAAATAAGCCGGGCGCTCAATCGCAACCACATCGCCAGGCTTGCAGACAGCACGCAGCGCCAGTCGCACGGCTTGTGTGGCGCCAGCGGTCACAATGACATCGTCCGGGCCAAACTGTCCACCCCATTGAGCCGCCCGTGCCGCAATCTGGGCGCGCAGCTCCGCTCGCCCCGGCGGCATGCTGTAGGTCTGGCCGTGCCCTTGCAAGCGACGTCCCGCCGTCTGCAATGCGCGCTGCAATGTGGAGGCCGGCAACCAAGCGGGATCAGGCAGCGCAGCGCCCAGCGGTATCAACTGCATGTCAGCACTGCTGAACAAGGAGCGCGCCAAGCCCGCCATAGTCACCGGCAAAGGGCGCGATGACGACCGGGAATGCGTTCGAAATGACAGGCTCAAGTCGCCGCTGTTCGCTTGAGGCACGAAGTAGCCCGAACGTGGTCGAGCAACGATCAGCCCCTTTGCCTCAAGACAACGCAGCGCCTCCAGTGCCGTGGGTAGGCTAACCTGTTCCCGCTGAGCCAGCTTGCGCGCAGAGATCAGGCGGTCGCCGGGACGTAATGCGCCCGAGGCCAGTGTCTGGCGCAACGTCTCGGCAATTCGCAGATAGTGCGGAGATGAAGGCCTGGCTATAGGCACCGAGTTCTGCATAGACGTGTCACTCAATCTGTATAGGTAAATTTTTACTCATTCTGCTTATACAGATAATTCAAGCCATGTTCTATCTTTCTGGCTGCAATCTTGCGAAGGACTTTTTCATGCATGCCAGCAATTTCGATCTACCCACCTACTTGCAACGCATTGGCTACACAGGTCATGCCATCGCTGACACCGCCACCTTGCTCGCGCTGATGCGGCAACAGCTATTTACGGTTCCCTTTGAAAATCTGGATGTTCAAGCAGGCAAAGTCGTCTCGCTGGCGCCTGAAGAGATCGCCGAAAAAATTCTCCGGCAAGGCCGGGGAGGCTACTGTTACGAGGTAAACGGTCTGTTCGCCATGGCGTTGCAAGCTCTGGGCATTCCCTACCAATTTGTCGCGGCGCGTCCCATGTTCTACCCGGCCCGCAGGCCTCGAACCCACATGGCCGTGATTGCCGAGGTCGAAGGTCGACACTGGCTGTGCGACCTGGGCTTCGGCAGCTACGGCATCCGTGCTCCGATGGATCTGGAAATGGTGGACGTGAATATTGCGCAGGACAGCGACACCTTTCAGCTCACCCGTGACGAGCGCGGTGAGTACCTGCTCAAAGCCCGAGTAGATGGCGAGTGGGCCAATCAGTACAGTTTCGACCTGTCACCTCAGGAGTGGATCGATTTCGTTCCCGCCAACTATCTCAATTCCACGCATCCGGATGCGATCTTTGTGCAAAAACTGGTAGTTGTGCAACACCACAGCAGTGGCCGTAGCATTTTGCTGGGCGACATGCTCAAGACGATCACAGACAGCCGTATCGAGAAAAAGCAGCTGAGCCCGACAGAGCTAAGCGAGGTGCTGCTCCACCAGTTCAGGCTGACCCCAGTCATCGAGATGTAGGCTCGCGCCAGCCGTAAGATCACCGGTGCGATTCAGTTTTTATTGAGCCGGTATTGTGTTTGCGACTTTAGCGGCGTTGTTGCATAAACACCGAGCCTGTGCTCTGTAGGCTCGGTGTATGAGCCAGCCCACACCCAAGAAACGTTATCGCACCACCAATTGGAAGCAGTACAACTCGTCCCTAAAGGCTCGTGGCTCCCTGACGATTTGGTTGGATAAGAAGATGTCTTGGTTTGCCGCAGCAAGCGGCAAACGCGGGCGTAGCCCGAAGTTCTCGGATGCTGCCATCCAGTTTTGCTTGACGCTCAAGAATCTGTTTGGCTTGGCCCTACGGCAGAGCACGGGACTGGTGCAGTCCGTGCTGCAATTGTCGGGGCTTGCTTGGCCTGCCCCTGACTTCAGTACTTTGTGCAGACGCCAATTAGGGCTGAACGTTCAGGTGCCGTACACACGCAGCCAAGGCGGGTTGCACCTGCTGGTGGATTCGACAGGAATCAAGTTCCTGGGCGAAGGCGAGTGGAAGTGCAAAAAGCATGGGCCTGAGCGTCGCCGCCAGTGGCGCAAGCTGCACATTGGCATTGATGCCCAGACATTGCAGATCAGGGCCATCTGCGTGACGTCCAACAATGTCAGCGATGCTGCGGTGTTGCCTGACTTGCTGCAGCAGTTACCGGAGGATGAAGCGCTTGAGAGCCTGACGGGCGATGGAGCGTATGACACACCGCCCGTGTATGAGGCGGTGATTCAGCGGGGTGCCGTCCCCATCATTCCTCCGAGAAAGAACGCCCGGATACGCAAAGGCGATGCGTTCGCGTGTCGCAATGCGGCGCTCGTTGCATGCAGACGTTTGGCTCGAAGGATATGGAGAGTGTGGAGTGGTTATCACCGGCAAAGCCTGGTGGAAACCAAGATGAACTGTATTAAACGACTAGGCGAAAGGGTCATGTCCAGAACCTTTGAACGCCAAGTGAATGAGCTGCATATCCGTGCAGCGATATTGAATCGATTTACAGAACTGGGCCGTCCTCAGACGGCAGCCGTGGCATAGCCACGGCTGGGGTTTGGGGTGGTTCGCCTCAAGTTGGAGTTATGCAACAGCGCCCCACTTGGCGTGACCACCCTCCCTCCGCTGATCCGAGTGACCGTAGTGCGGTGGAGGTTCAGCATTGCTTTTAGCTTTCATGATCTGGACAAGCGACCCGACATCGTTCACCCATCCAGCCGAGCGCCACTCCGAAGCGGCCATGCCGACCACTTGTGCCAGCGCTACCGCAGGTAATCCGGTCTCGTCACCCCCTCGGTCATAGAGACCAAGTGGTCTGCAACGAGGGTCGCCTTGAGAATTCCGTGTACCAGCTCGCAACAGCGGGATGACGGGCGCGCCAGTTAAAGTCGTCGAAGCGTAGATCCAGGTACCACAGAGCGCAGGCCACCGTGATCGTTCCTATATCCACACGATCCGGTGCAATGAGGTCAGGATTGCTCGACAGATGGCCTATCGAGGTCTCAGCCTTGTCCAGCTGCGCATTGCGCCAGTCGGACCAACGCAATGCCTCGGGGCGGGCCACGTCTTCATAGCGTGCGATGAGGGCGCCGTCAAGCATGCCGTCGCCCAGGGCCTGCAGCGTTAGTGTCGCCCAGCGTGCGTCGCCACTACGGGGAAAGAGCCGACCATTGCCCACCTCGTTGAGATACTCGCAGATGACTCGGCTGTCGTACAACACGGCGCCGCTATCGGTGATAAAGGTAGGCACCTTGCCTAGCGGGTTCTTAGCAATGATCTGCTGGTCGCGCTGAACCGGGTTGGCATTTGACGGCAGTAGTTGTATGCGGTCGTTAAAGCCCAACTCATGGGCAGTTACCAGGCACTTGCGGACGTAGGGCGAGAAGGGGGAGAAGTATATTTTCACGATCGTTCACATTTTCATCATTCATGGGCTGTCAGCGCTGATTCAATTTTGAGCATCCGAGCCGACCAAAATTAACCAGAGGTTGGAAGCCGACTCGTCGTTGGTCGACTGTGCATAAATTCACTATTCGGGCAGCTTGTTGACCTCCTTGACAAATGGACTTATGCAACAACGAACCTCCTTGCGGGCACTGGACACCACTACCACACCAACTTATGCGTAGGCAACGGCACGACCGATCCCATGCCCCGCACGGTGATTACGGCCACTTTGTGGTCGAGAGTCTTGGCTCTTGTAGTGGGAGGTATCTGCTACTTACTCATATCAATCAAAGTACGCCCGCGGATCTGCCCCGCCAGCGTACGATCCAAGTAGCTCGGCAGCTCATCCAGTCCGATAACGCGGGCGATTTGCGCCAGGTTTTTTGGCCGGTACTCATTGGCAATCTTGTTCCAGACAATCTGTCGCACCGGCATGGAAGCATTGGCATTGACGCCCAGCAAGCGAATACCCCGCAATATGAAGGGCAGCACCGTAGTCTCCAGCTCGGCGCCGCCCGCATTTCCAAAGGAGGCAATCACCCCACCGGGCAGCATGGTGCGGGTCAGCCAAGCCAGAGTCGCTCCACCCACGGAGTCCACAGCACCCGCCCACTGGGCCTTCTCCAGTGGCTTGGGCTTGTCTTGCGGTGCAAGACGTCCGATGACAATGCTTGCCCCTAGGCTCTTCAGATACGGTATTTCATCTGCTTTTCCACTCATGGCTGTCACCTGGTAGCCGCGCTGGGCCAGCATGTCGATCGCCACACTAGCAACGCCACCTGTGGCGCCGTCGACCAGTACCGGCCCCCGATCGGGCTCAAGTCCGTTGAGTTCCATCAGGTGCAGCGAATAGGCTGCGGTGAAGCCGGCGGCACCTAGGACTGCCGCATCGAAGAGGCTTAGCCCTTTGGGAATGGGCAACACCCAGTCACCAGGCACCCTGGCGACCTGCGCATGCCCCCCATCGTGCTCCACTCCAATGCCGAAGCCATGCACCACAACCTCGTCACCACTCTGGAAGCGCCCATCAGCAGACTCCAGCACGGTGCCAGCCAGGTCGATCCCCCCGATGCGGGGCCAGGCGCGGATGATGCCGTTCAGACCCTTGGATGCGAGCGCATCCTTGTAGTTGATGCTGGAGAAGGCGACCTGAATGACGACGTTGCCCGGGCTGAGATCGTCAACAGACAACTCGGCAAACTGGCGAATCGGTGCACCCTCGCCGGCCAACAGTCGAAAGGATTTGAATTTGTGCATTGCGGTGTTCGATCAAGGTTGAAGATTGGATTTAAGAATTCGCCGCGCCAGGGTGGCGCGGTGCAGCTCCGATGCGCCGTCATAGATCCGAAATGGACGAAGCTCGCGCAGGATCAAAGAAACCGGCGTGTCCTCAGACATGCCCAATGCGCCCATCATCTGTGCGGCGCGATCCGCCACCCGACCCACGGCCTCGGACACGAACACCTTGGCCATGGCCGACTCATGCTTGACCGATTCCCCTAAGTCCATCTTGGCCGCCGCATGCCAGGTCATCAGCCTGCTGGCGTGTAGATCAATGTGCGAGTCGGCCACCATGGCCTGAATTTGCTGCAGGTCTGCCAGGGGCTTGCCAAAGGAAAAGCGGGTCTTTACATACTCCTGCGCTATTTCCATAGCGCGCGATGCGCGCCCAATGAAGCGCATACAGTGCGAAAGACGTGCCGGCTCCAATCGCCTCTGCGCATAGATGAATCCTTGCCCCACTTCTCCCAGCACGGCGTCGTCAGCCACTTCGCAAGCATTGAGCTCGATCTCGCCATGCCCTCCGATCTGAAAGCCGTCGATGCTCGAAATATTTCTAACGACGCGATATCCAGGGTTGTCCGCATCCACGATAAAGGTAGTAGCCCCCTCCGAAGTTTGCGCCAACACAATGGCGAACGCCGCATCGACCGCACCGCTGATGAACCACTTTCGGCCGTCAATCACCCAGCCCCCCGGTCGGCGCCGCGCAGTGGTTTGCAGCATCGAAGGATCGGAGCCCGCACCTGGAGACGGCTCCGTCATTGCAAAGCAAGAGCGAACATCTCCACGGATCAGTGGCTCCAGGTAGTTGCTGCGCTGCTGGCGTGATCCGTGCTCCATCAAATTGATCATGTTGGGCTGATCGGGTGAAGCACAGTTCATGGCGATCGGCCCAAGAAAGCTTCGGCCCGACTCTTCAAGCACAACGGCACGGTCTCGCCACGACAGGCCGAGGCCACCCAGTTGAGTCGGCAATTGCGGCGCGTAGATACCCGCAGCCATGGCCTTCTTGCGTAACTCTCCTGCCACGCGATCCAAGGCCGGAACATCATGGGCTAATTCTGGGCACTCTCTCGGTATCGCTTCGTGGTCTACAAAGTGGCGCACGCGCTTTCTGATTTCTATCAGTCGCTCGCTGTGGCCAAAGATATTGCTTGTCTGCACGGTAGCTTCCTCTGAAGGCCTGGATCAATCTAAGGAAGTGCCTATGGATTTCACCACTGCCGCCCATTTCGATGTATCGACCTTGATAAGTTCGCCAAACTTCTCCGGCGTACCGCCGGCAGGCTCCGCCCCTAAATCGATCATTCGTTGCCGTACGTCTGGCATCGCGAGCATCTTGTTCATTGCAGTATTCAGCTTGTCAATGATTGGCCGGGGCGTTCCCGACGGGGCCATCACCCCCTTCCAGGCCGGAACAACATAGCCAGCCAGACCAGCCTCGTCCATAGTGGGGATTTCTGGCGCCGCAGTTGCACGATGCTCACTCGCGACGCCCAGCGCGCGAAGTCTTCCAGCCTTGACCTGTGGCAGCAAGGCCGGCATGTTATCGATCGCCATGGTCACATGTCCTGCCAGGAGATCACTCACTGCAGCGCTTGTGCCTTTATATGGAACATGCAGCATCTTCAAGCCGGCGGCCTGATTCATGAGCTCACCAGCCAAGTGTGCAGGAGTCCCTTGGCCCGGCGAAGCAAAAGTGACTGCCGTTGGGGCTGACTTGACATAAGCAATGAACTCTTTGAGAGTCTTCGCAGGAACTGAGGGAGTGACCACCATCAGGTTGTGCTCGTTCTGCACCAATATGACGGGCACTAAGTCTTTGATCGGACTGAACGACATTTTCTTGTACAGACTCGGATTAATCACGATCTGTGACGTCGATGCCATGAGCAACGTGTAGCCATCTGGAGCAGCTCGGGCGACCATCTCAGCACCGATATTTCCTCCAGCACCAGGACGGTTTTCCACGATGACCGGCTGCTTCAGCTCCATGGTCAGTTTTTCAGCAGCAAGGCGAGCCGCGATATCTGCAGAGCCTCCTGGCGCAAAGCCGACGACGAGTTTGATCGGCTTGTTCGGATATGGCTGCTGCGCCACGACTGGCGAAATCGCCAGCGATGCCAGAACGCACAGAGCAAGCAACTTACGTTTTTGCATTGTTTTGTCTCCAATTTCTACGGCTTACTGAATAGGCCTGTCGCTTAAACGATCGAATGGCTATCCACAGCGATGCGCTGTCGCTGGCAGTTCAGCCCTTGAGGTCGTACCCCGCCTGGCTGAAGGTTCGCTTGGCAATGTTGATTTGATGAATCTGGCTGGTGCCTTCATAGAGCCTGAACAGCCGCACATCGCGATAGAAGCGCTCCGTGCTGTTGTCCGCGATGAAGCCATAGCCGCCGAGCATCTGCACACAACGGTCGGCCACGCGCCCGCACATCTCGGAGGCAAAGTACTTGCAAATGGATGCCTCCATCGTGACGTCGATCCCTGCGTCACGCTTGCGCGCTGTATCAAGGACCAGTGCACGAGCCGCGTGAATCTCGGTCTGACAGTCTGCTATCAAGGCTTGCACCAGCTGAAAAGCGCCTACGGGCTGGCCGAACTGCTTGCGCGTTGCGGTGTACTGCACTGCGTCCTCCAGCATGCGGATAGCTGGACCAATGCACAGCGCTGCCAAGTGAATGCGCTGCTTGTTAAGTACCTTCATTGCAATTTTGAAACCACGCCCCTCTTCGCCACCAATCAAGCTCGCTGCCGGCACGCGGCAGTTGTCGAAATGCACTTCCGATACGGGCGAGCCCGCTTGCCCCATCTTCTGATAGGGCTTGCCCGTGGTCAGCCCCGGTGTGTCGCGTTCAACCAAAAAAGCCGAGACACCGCCCGCACCCGGATTGGCCGGGTCGGTGCGAGCCATCACGGTGAACAGTCCCGCGATCGGCGCGTTCGTGATGAAGCACTTGGTTCCATTGAGGATGTAGGAGTCGCCATCGCGTCTGGCGCTCGTCTTCAGCGCGGCCGCATCCGAACCTGCTTCGGGCTCGGTGAGAGCAAAGCAACCGGTCAGCCGGCCGTTCGCCATGTCGGGTAGGTAGCGCTGTTTCTGCGCTTCGGAGCCTTCGATCACCAGTGCTTCTGAACCAATCCCGGTGTTGGTGCCAACACGCGCGCGAAAGGCCACCGAGCATTGGGATATCTCGATGGCTGCCAGCACGAGCTCCTCGGTCGTCATACCGGCACCGCCGTATGCCTGCGGAATCGAATAGCCGAACATGCCCTGAGCTGCCATCTCAGCCACCACCTCGGCCGGCACTTCATCGGCATCTGCCACACTGGCCTCATGCGGCACCAAGCGCGTGCGCACAAAATTCCGCAACTTTTCGAGAAAAATCTCAAAGCCCTGGGCATCTCGAATCATTTCTGCTCCTGATCTCTATCCCGCAACAACTTCGCGGGTTCATGTGAATATAGGCAGGAACAGAATTCATCGACACTAGTATTTTGCTATATTAAACATCAGCCCCCATTGATCGTTAGCTCAGTGAAATTTCCCGTTCTGAAGAGACCATTCCGCATATGAAGACAACGTACCCTGGGCGGCATCAAATGTTCGCCACCAGCCTGGCCAACGGATTGCTGATTCTCAAGAGCTTCAGGGTGGGCGAGCCTGCACTTGGAAATCTCGAATTCGTTGAAAGAACCGGCCTATCCAAAGCCACGGTGTCTCGGCTAACCTATACCTTGGGCGAACTGGGCTTTCTTAAGTACGACGCCGAGCAACGACGCTACCGCCTTGGATCAACGACGCTCGCGGCAGGCTATCCCTTGTTGGCAAGCCTAACTATCCGACAAGTAGCGCGCCCTTTCATGAAGGCACTGGCCGATCACGTGCACGGTTCGGTGTCGCTGGGCATGCGTGATCGCACCAACATGGTGTACATCGAAACATGCCGTGGCCATGAGGCGATTGCTTTTCGTCCTGATATCGGTGCATCTCTTCCCCTGCTAACGAGCGCCATGGGGCGAGCCTGGCTAGCTGGCGTCGATGAGGAGCAGCGCAACCGGGTTCTCGAGCAGATACAAGCGGAAGACCCCGACGCTTGGAAGCAGTACGGCCGAACCATGCAAGAGTCACTACGCCAGCACCCGGCTTTTGGCGTTTGCTACTCGCTTGGCGATTGGCAGCAGGATGTTCACGCCGTTGCCGCGCCCATGCAGTTGATCATCGATGGCGAAATACTGGTTTTCAACTGCGGCGTGCCGGCTGTGTTGTTGGGAAAACATTCGATAGAAACAGATATCGCCCCACGACTTTTGGAAATGGTCAGCAACGTGGAACGGGTCTATCTAGCGCAGCAGCACGACACGCATTGAGACCAGTAAACATCAGTATGCGCCTCAACAACATCCCACAAGACAAGCAGTTCGCTAGCACCCTCGCGAAGGGGCTTGAAATCCTCTTATGCTTCAAACCCGACGAACCCTTGTTAGGAAACAAAGAATTTGTCGCCCGAACGGGCCTAGACAAGACAACGGTTTCACGTCTGACCTACACACTGCTCCAGTTGGGCTATCTGCGCCATGACGCACAGCTGAGCAAATACCGGCTTGGTGCCCTCGTCTTGTCTATGGGATACCCTCTGCTGGCCAGCATGACCTTGCGCCAAATTGCACGGCCGTTGATGAACAACTTGGCGAATGAAGTGCACGGCACCGTAGGCATAGGTATTCGAGACCGCGCGGAAATGGTCTACATGGACACCTGCCGCGTAGAGGACGGGAATGCGCCGCTAATCGATATTGGTGCCTCCATGCCAATGCTTGCGACCGCTATAGGCCGATCTTGGCTTGCCAGGGCTGAACCCGCTGAGCGAGAAATGGCACTCAATCAGATCAAGGTTCAATATCCAAAGCTATTCGCCGAGCACGCTCACAACCTGCCCCAGGCGCTGCATGACTTCGCTACATACGGCTATTGCACAAATCATGGCTACATCGACCGGGATCGACTGGCAGTCGCAGTGCCGATGACAAAGCCCGTGAACTCAGAGATCGTGGTGTTTAACTGCGTTGTCCCCTCCTCTCAGGCTACAACGCCAGACCTTCCGCAGCGCATCGGCTTGCGACTAGTCACGCTGGTGCGAAGTGTGGAGGTCGCGCTGGGGCTGCGATGAACTCTGCTCAGCTGGCACCAAATCGCCTCTGCACCCATTCGGCAACACAACAAGGCTTTTCCTGCCCCTCCTGTTCAATACTCGCCGACCACGTCAGTTGCACGCCGCCATCGATGGGCTCCAGCGACACCAGCTTAAAATGTGCACGCAGGCGCGCGCCCGCCTTGACCGGCGCCGTGAATCGCACGCGATTGACACCACAGTTGACACCCATGCGCACACCATGAATCTGCACCGTGTCATTCAGGAAGCGACTGAGCAAGGCCAGCGTAAGGAAGCCATGAGCCACCGTGGCGCCGAAGGGCGACGCCGATACGCGCTCCGTATCGACATGAATCCACTGATGATCGCCCGATGCCTGAGCGAACTGATTGATACGCTCCTGAGTGATAGCCAGCCAGTCCGAAGGTGGAACGGGTTGATCAATCCATTCGGAAAGTGCAGACAGGGAGGAAATTTCTAGTTGAGGCATGGTGGCTTCCGTACAAAAATCAAATGACCTGAGTGTCTTTAAGTCGTTGCAGCTCGGCGCTGTCCAGCCCCAACATTGAATAAATCTCACTGTTATGCGTCTCCAACGCTGGGGCCTGATCGCGGCACAGGGATAGCAATTCCGGAAAACCTCGGCACAACGCAAGGCGCAGGCACACTACCAAGGTCTGGATCGGGCAGGCGGATGATGGTTTCACGCGCCTGGAAGTGCGGATCGGCCAAAACGTCGTCGATGCCGTAGACCTTGCTGAAAGGGACTTCATACGAGCCCAGCGCTGCTGCGAGTGATTCAAAGGTCCGCGCCGAGCACCACGACTTGACGATGCCGTCCAGTTCCTCGAGATTGCGTACCCGATTGATGTTGGTGGCAAAGCGAGGCTCGTTGAATAGTTCGGGCCGACCTATGGCCTGGCAGATCCGGCGAAAAATAGTTTCGGAGGTACCCACAATCGTGACCCAGACCTTGTCCGAAGTCTGGTACATGTTGGAAGGTGCCGTATAGGTGGCGCGGCTACCCGCGCGCTGCCTCACCTCCCCGAGCTGCTCGAACTCCACCGCCAGCGGCTCCAGCAAGCGCATCATGGCCTCCGTCGCCGATAGGTCGATCTCGCGGCCGGGGCCATTCGGGTGTTGGCGACGCTCCACCATTGCGGAGGCAATGGAGAAGGCACCGAACAGGCCCGCGACCACGTCACCGAGCGGATAGTTCATGTGCTGGGGACTGCCGTCCGCTTCACCCGTCAGGTGCGCGAATCCGCTCATGGCCTCGAAGATGCGGGCGAATCCCGGACGCTGTGCATAGGGACCCGTTTGACCAAAGCCAGTCAGGCGCAATACGGTCAAGCGCGGGTTGACCTTGTGCAGCGTCTCCAGATCGAGGCCCCAGCGGTCCATGGTGCCCGTGCGGAAGTTTTCGACAAGCACGTCAAACTGCGGCAGCAAGCGCAGGAAGAGCTCCCGCCCTTCCGGCTTGCGCACATCCAGCGTAATGCCACGCTTGCCGCGATTGGTCACCTTCCAGTAGAGCGCGTTCCCATCCTTGACCGGTGCAAGCGTCCGCAGGGAGTCGCTGCCATCGGGTAGCTCAAGCTTTACGACTTCAGCCCCTAGGTCAGCGCACAGCGTTGCCGAGAATGGCGCGGCAACAACCGTCGCCATGTCGAGAATGCGAACACCGACAAGCGGTCCGCCTTTCACTGTAGAAATACCCGAATTTTGCGCAGAGTTGGTCATGGCACATCGATCCTTTAGAAGTGCCATGAGTTTGTTTCACTGCTGCATATAATGCAATTTCAGTTTTAATATATTAAACAAATATTCGCACACCAACTCAGCGGGCTTGCCGCAAAGCCGCCATCTGGGCAAAGCGCTCAAAGAGAAAGGAAAACAGCAAGCAGAATTTGCGTCACGGCGTCTGGATCAGCTTCCTCGTTCGAAAGCAGGATGAGGCACTGACAGAGATCATTGCTCCCACGGGGAAAAAACGCCAATTCAGCTCGTGATGGCAGATGCAAGTGCGACAACACACGCCAAAAACGTGACCGCCGCCACGGCAGTGATGGCGTGCGCCGACGGTGCCACCACTCCATGACCACACAACAGGTGTCGCCGGCGCCAAGCACCATAAAAAATGATGGCGCCTGAGGCCATCAGCAATACCAGACCCAGACCCGTGATCGGCGCATGTTGCCCCACCCAGCCAGAGCGAAGTGCCAACAGCGCATTGAGCAACATCGCCAAGCCGGTGCGACTCCAAGCCAGCGCGGTGCGTTCGGGCTGCAGGCCGGGGTCCCGGGGCCGAGCTAATGAGTTCAAGCTTGTACCACCAGCAAAAATACGAGCACAGCCGTAATGCTCAGCGTGCCTGCAGAGATCAGCGGAATGGCCAGCGTGCCAGGCAATCTGCATGAATTGCGCATAGCAATCTCGTTGGCGCGCCAGCGCACATAAGCCAGTCCGCACAGCGCGGCAGCCAACATGCCCATAGCGATGGCGAGGGACACGATCACCTGATGCGAAGCAAGCTGAGTAGAGAACTGCTCCAACAGAACTCCGCCGGCCAGCAGCGCTAGGGCTGTACGAATCCAGGCGAGAAAAGTGCGTTCATTGGCCAGCGAGAAACGGTAATCAGGCTCTATTCCTTCTCGCCTCCATTGCGGCTCGCCCACAAAACCTGTTTTCTTGGGTGATTTCTCAGAGTGCTCATTCACCATCGCCTTACTTTCTTATGTCGAAGAGCGTGCGCTCCAGTTAGGTGAACGGTTCATTCACGCCGCTCAACTGGGAAATGCCTATACAGGAGAAATCTAGCTGGATGACGACGTTTCCCAGATTGAGCTCGCCCACAGACAGGTCAGTTACCCCCGGTGCGGCACATCGGCTCCAAGCACCAAACGAAAAGCTTAGAGTCCAATGTCCCCGTTGAAGGCCCGATAGGCCGCTCACAGCGGCCGACGATAACTCCCCTAAAAAAAGGGGCGATCAATCCAAGGTGGTGCCTGTGGACTTCACCAGCATCGACCATTTCGCTGTTTCAGCTTTGATGAGTTCGCCAAAGCGCTCGGGCGTTCCGCCTGCGGGCTCTGCGCCGATATCGACCATTCGCTGTCGCACGTCGGGCATTGCCAGCATCTTGAGAACGGCCGCGTTCAGCTTGTCGATGATTGGCTTGGGCGTTCCCGCCGGGGCCATCAAGCCCTTCCAAGCCGGAACAACATAGCCGGCTAGACCGGCCTCATCCATGGTCGGGATATCGGGCGCTGCCGCAGCACGGTGCGTACTCGCCACTGCCAGTGCACGCAATTTTCCAGCCTTGACTTGCGGTAGGAGTGCAGGCATGTTGTCGATCGCCATCACCACATGTCCGGCCAGAAGATCACTCACGGCGGCGCTGGAACCCTTATAGGGTACATGCAGCATCTTCAAACCAGCAGCCTGGTTCATGAGCTCACCAGCCAGGTGTGCCGGCGAGCCCTGACCTGGCGATGCAAATGTGATCGGCGTTGAGACGGTCTTAGCATAGGCAACGAATTCCTTGAGCGTCTTCGCAGGAATTGAAGGGTTGACCACCATCAGGTTGTGTTCGTTCTGTATCAGGATGATGGGGGCTAGGTCCTTCATCGGATTGATCGACATCTTTTTGTAAAGACTCGGATTGATCACAATCTGCCCCGTTGACGATACGAGCAGGGTGTAGCCATCGGGTGCAGCCCGGGCAACTAGCTCGGCACCGATGTTGCCGCCGGCACCAGGACGGTTTTCCACAATGACCGGCTGTTTGAGCTCCTGAGTCAGCTTTTCCGCAACTAGGCGTGCCGCAATGTCTCCCGAGCCGCCTGGAGCAAAACCCACCATCAATTTAATGGGCTTGCTGGGATAAGCCTGCTGCGCTATGGCAGGCTGAATCGCAAGTGCCGCCAATGCGCACAGGGCGAATGATTTGCTTTTTTGCATTGTCTTGTCTCCAGTTTTTTTGAGTGAGTGACCTGCCAGGCCCAACGAGGGCCGGCTTATCCGGCGCTGTGGTTGCTCACCTGGACGAATCGCTCCATGCGCACCTGCATACGCAAACGCATGGGGTGAATGGCCGTTTCATGCATTTACCTGCCCTATTTACAGCTCCCTACGGGCCAGGCTAAAGCTCTGACCTGTCGGACCTTGCGTCGGTTGCGCCGCTATGAAGAGGGCCATAGGGACCACTTCGTCTGGTTCCTTCATCCATTCGCCGCCCGGGCCACCTGCACGTAGCGCCTCCTCGCGGCCCTTGATGAACGCGGTCATTACCGGCCCGGGAACGAGCTCATTAACACAGATGTTGTGCTCGGCCAGCTCCTGCGCGAGCACCCGAGTCAACATCCACACGCCCGCCTTGGAGACTGCATAGGCGGAACGCGTGGCTGAACTACGGTGCCCCATGCCCGAGCCGATGAAGATCAGCTTCCCCGCGCCACGTGCGCGCATGTGGGGGATGGCCGCCCTGGCCGTGTGGTAAGCACCGATCAGATTGGTATCGATGGTTTGCTTCCAGCTGTGCAGGTCGGACTCTTCCACGAGCATGTTCTCTGCGGAGCTGCCGGCGTTGGCCACGATGATGTCGACCCCCCCCAAGGTGGTTGCGGCATGGCTGAACGCGGCCTCCACGCTGGCGTAGTCCGTAACGTCTATCGTGACGCTGGTCGCCTTACCCCCGGCACGGACGATCAGTGCCACGGTTTCATCGATTTCAGCGGGCGAGCGTGCCGCGCAGCAGATGTCCGCGCCAGCCCTGGCGTAACCCAGGGCAATCGCGCGTCCTATGCCACGACCTGCACCGGTCACGAAGGCCACTTTTCCCGCAAGCGAAAAATCTGTCATTGAAGCCTCCGGTTCATTGCTCACCGAGAATCGCGGCGTAAATCGCGCTCGGCTCGGTTCCGCCATCAATGTCGAGGTCGACGAAGACCCGCAGGGACGCACCGGTAAAGGCAAACGGTGCCTCGTAGGAGCGGCTGACGGGTGCGCCCGCATCCAGTCCGCAGTTGAGGCCGGCGGTGGTACCGTGCGTGGGCCAGGTGCTGGGAATGACCACCGAGCCGAGCTCCACGCCATCGACGTAAAGCGAGGCCGCGCCCGCATTCTTACCCTGGCGCTGGAACCGCAGTTCGATGCTCGCCTTGTCCGCTGCCGGCCGGAAGTCCACCTGGAGGCGGTGCGTCACTGACTCGGAGTAGACGTATTCGTAGCACAGCTTGCCGCCCTGAAGGAACAGCACAAAGCCACCGAAGTGACTACCCCAGGCCAGGAGAATGCCTTCCACCCCGGGAGCGCGCGCACCGTTGAACGTGGCCTTGATCCGGTAGCTACGGTCGGTGATATCGGGCGAAGTCAGCCGGTCGATCCGGGCCATGTCGCCATGCAGCTCGTAATGCGCCACCGGGTTCATCTTCAGGCGTGCGGCCGCCCGTTCCCAGTCCCGGTCATCGAGCGGGAGCGCGCCGTATTGGCGTGCCTGATCCCACCACAGGTCGACCATTGCCTTGAGCTTTTCGGGCTTTTGCGCCGCCAGGTCATGGATCTCCGCGTAGTCCTGGTCCAAGTGGTACAGCTCCCACTCATCCTTCTCGAAGTCTCCGTCCTTGGGATGGCGTGCGACGGCCTTCCAGCCGCGGTGCCAGATGGCGCGATCACCGAGCAATTCGAAGAACTGGCTTTCCTTGCGCGTGGGTGCTGTCGACTCGCCAAAGGTATAGGCCATGCTGAGGCCATGGATCGGCAACTGCGGCGTGCCCTTGTAGGTTTGCGGCGCCTGCACCTTCAGAATGTCGTAAACCGTGGGCGCGAGGTCGATAACGTGATGGAACTGGTGGCGGATGGCCCCTTCGTCCTTGATCTGCCCCGGCCAGTGCATGATCAGCGGCGCGCGCACGCCGCCACCATGCGTGCCTTTCTTGTACCACTTCAGCGGTGTGTTCGAGACCTGGGCCCAGCCTGTCGGGTAGTGGTTGTAGGCCTGCTCGCTGCCGATCTTGTCCAGGTTCGCCAGTCCCACTTCTGGCGACTCCTTCTCGTACACCATGTGCTTGCGCAGATTGATGGCTCCTGTCGGGCCACCTTCGGCGCTGGCGCCGTTGTCGGACAGCAGCACGAACAGCGTGTTGTCGAGCTGGCCAACGGAATCGAGGTAGTCCACCAGGCGGCCGATTTCAGAATCGGTGTGCTCCAGAAAACCGGCGTAGGTTTCCTGCAGCCGCGTGAACAAGGTCTTCAGGTCGGTTGTCAACTCGGTCCAGGGCTGGACACCAGGGTTCAAGGGCGACAGCGTGGTGTTGGGTGGCACAACGCCCAGGCGGATCTGCTTTTGCAGACGCTCGGCCCGGATACCGTCCCAGCCACCGTCGTAGCGACCCTTGTAGCGGTCTATGTATTCCTGTGGCACATGGTGCGGCCAGTGGCAGGCACCGAAAGCCAGGTAGAGAAAGAAGGGACGCTGCTGCGCGGAAGACAGGTGGTCACGCACGTCGGTGATCGCGTGATTCACCAGGTCCGTGCTCAGGTGGTAGTTCTCCGGCTTTTCCAGGCGGATAGGACGGTTGTCCTGGCACAGCTCCGGGTTCCACTGGTCAGTCAGCGCGCCATGGAAGCCATACCAGCGGCTGAAGCCCTTGCCGATGGGCCAGTTGTCGTGCGGGCCAGCCGAACCATAGTCGGCGATATTGGTTAGATGCCATTTGCCGACGGCGTAGCTTCCGTACGCATGCTGGCCCAACACTTCAGGGATGGTCGCCGCTTCGCTAGACACCTGGCCGCTGTAGCCAGGAAAGCCGCTGGACCATTCCGCAATGATGCCGACACCCACGGTATGGGCATTGCGCCCCGTCAGCAGACAGGCCCGCGTAGGCGAGCACATCGACGTCACATGGAAATTGGAATAGCGCGCGCCCTTGGCGGCCAATTCATCCATGCGTGGCGTGGCAATCTCGGAGCCGTAGCAGCCGATGTCGGAATAGCCCACATCGTCCAAAACGACAAACACTACGTTGGGTGCGCCCGCCGGTGGCGCCACCTTGTCAGGCCACCATGGCACGGAGTCCTTGTAGGTCTTGCCGATTGTTCCCTTGAACGCATTTGCGGGGTTCATCTTGTTGTGTCTCCGAAAGTGAAGCCTCTGGCTTCAGATAGGTAAAAAGCGCTGTAGTCCACCAGCGTGGGGCGGGTACAGGCCTGGAGCAGGCTAGACCTGCACGGCTGCTAGTCCGCCCCATCCTGTCGCTGTCGCCTGAGCTCAGGCGGCTACGCCTGCGTAGGGCACATCTTCATTGCCATAGCGGCGCACACGGATGTTGGCCTGCTCGCCGTGGGCGACCATGCCTTCGATAGCGCACAGGCGCGAGCAGTATCGGCCGATCATGGCCGAGGCTTCGTCGGTCAAGACCTTCTGGTAGGTGCATGTCTTAATGAACTTGCCGACCCACAGCCCGCCGGTGTACTTGCCGGCTTTGCCGGTAGGCAGCGTGTGGTTGGTGCCGATCACCTTGTCACCGTAAGCTACGTTGGTGCGTGCGCCCAGGAACAGGGCCCCATAGTTGCGCATGTTCTTCAGGAAATAATCCGGATCGCGCGTCATGACCTGGACATGCTCGCTGGCGATGCGGTCGGCCTCCGTCACCATTTCCTCGTAGGAGTCGCAGACGATCACCTGACCATAGTCGCGCCAGGACACGCCGGCCGTCTTGGCCGTCGGCAGGATTTTCAGCAGGCGCTCGATTTCGGTGATGGTGTCGCGTGCCAGCTTCTCGGAGTTGGTGAGCAAAATGGCAGGCGTATTGAAGCCGTGCTCGGCCTGGCCCAGCAGATCAGTGGCGCACAGTTCGGCATCGACCGAGTCATCGGCGATGACCAGGGTTTCCGAAGGGCCGGCAATGAGGTCAATGCCGATGCGGCCAAACAGCTGACGCTTGGCTTCCGCGACGAATGCGTTGCCGGGGCCGACCACCATAGTCACCGGTTCAATACTTGCAGTCCCCAAAGCGAAAGCGCCGATCGCCTGTACACCGCCCAGCGTGTAGATTTCATCTGCACCACCCAGGTGCATGGCGGCGACCACTGCGGGTGCTGGCTTGCCGCCCACGGGCGGCGACGAAGCGATGATGCGCGACACGCCTGCGACCTTGGCCGTCACCACGCCCATGTGGGCCGACGCCACCAGCGGGAACTTTCCCCCCGGCACATAGCAGGCCACACTCTCGACGGGCATGTTCTTATGGCCCAGGATCACGCCGGGCAAGGTTTCCACTTCCAGATCGTGCAAGGTGTTTTTCTGGTGTTGCGCGAAATTGCGGATCTGGGTTTGCGCAAAGCGGATATCGTCGAGCTGACCGGGCGTCAGCTGTTTCACGCAGGCGGCAATTTCGGCATCCGACAGGCGAAAGCTTTCCGGCGACCAGTTGTCGTACTTGGTGGACAGTTCCAGCAAGGAGGCATCGCCACGCTCTTCAATGTCGGAAAGAATATTGCGGACGGTGGCCTGCACTTGCGATGCGTCCTGGGCGGACTGTTCTGCCGTGCGGCCTTCTTTGAGATAGCGAACCATATGTGTCTCTCCGATCATCTGAGTTGGGATTTCTTTGCAATTTCACGCAAGATGTGTACAGTTTGCATTAGCAAATTGCGCAAATGTTGCGCAAACATTCATGGTTAACCCTGGCAGGAATCACTTATGAAATCCCAGACCGCCCACCGAAGCGCCTCCATGCCCAGCGCCCCTACACTGGACGACGTTGCGCAACGCACAGGCGTTTCCACCTCGACTGTGTCACGTGCGTTGTCAGGGCACGCATCCATCAGCGCGGGCACGCGCGACCTGGTGCAGGCGGCGGCCAGCGCGCTCGGCTACCGCCTTCCCACGCAAGGCCGCAAGGTCAGAAAGTCGGCCACGAAGATCGTCGGTGTTGTGATCGGCGCACTGCATAACCGCTTCATGACGGTGCTGCTGGAGCACCTGCACGACGAATTGCTGGCCTGCGGTTACCACGTCACGCTGATCATCGACTCCATGAACGAAGCCAGCAGCCTGCAGACCCTGCGGCCGCTGATCGACGGGTTTCTCGACGGGCTCATCTTTGCGACGGCTTCGCTGGACTCGCCCGTGGTGGCCGAACTCAAGCAGCGCGGCATTCCGCTGGTACTCGTCGTCCGCTCCGTCGACGAGCCCGGTATCGACACTGTCGAGATCGACAACAGCCACGCCGGCGCGGAAGCGGCGCGCCACCTGTACGAGCTCGGCCACAGGAACATCGGCATCGTGATGGGGCCGCGCAACACTTCGACCAGCCGTGACCGCTACGAAGGAGCGATGAAATGGCTGGAACTCCAGGGCATTCCACGCCAGGACGTGCCCGTCATCTTCGGCGAGTACACCACCGAAAGCGGCTACTCCGGCGCAGTTTCGCTGCTAGCGCAGCCTCAGCCCGTGTCGGCCATCATCGCCGGCAATGACACCATAGCCATGGGCGTACTTGACGCAGCGAAGCGCCGCAGCATTGCCGTGCCGCAGCAGCTGTCGGTGATCGGCTTCGATGACATTCCCCTGGCAGGCTCCCCCTTGCTCGCATTAACGACGATTCGCCAACCAGTGGAAGCCATGGCACGCACGACAGCACGTCGACTCGTGGAGCGGATGCAGGGCAACCATTTCTCACCCGCGACACGGGACATCCTACCGATCCAGTTGATCCAGCGCGACTCCACTGGCCTTGTGCGCAAGCCATAGCCTGTGGTCCCTGCCAGCAGCCGCTGGCAGGCGTAGAGTCGCTAGACGACCTCGAACAGGCCTGCCGCGCCCATGCCGCCGCCCACACACATGGTCGTGACCACATATTTCACGCCACGGCGCTTGCCCTCGATCAAAGCATGGCCCACCATGCGCGCGCCCGACATGCCGAACGGATGGCCGATGGCGATCGCTCCGCCGTCAACGTTCAGGCGTTCGTTCGGGATGCCCAGGCGATCGCGGCAGTAAAGCACCTGGACCGCAAAAGCCTCGTTCAGCTCCCACAGACCGATGTCCTCCATCTTCAGTCCGGCACGCTTAAGCAGCTTGGGCACCGCGAAGACCGGGCCAATACCCATTTCGTCTGGCTCGCAGCCGGCCACCGCAAAGCCACGGAAGATGCCCAGCGGCTGAATGTTGCGACGCTGGGCCAGGCGAGCATCCATGACCACGCAGGCACTGGCACCATCCGACAGCTGGCTCGCATTCCCGGCGGTGATGCAGCCGCCCTCCACCACCGGTTTCAGGCCCCGCAGACCGTCCAAGGTGGTGACGCGGATGCCCTCGTCCTGCGTCAGCGTCACTTCCTCTTGGCGCGCTTCGCCGGTCTGTTTATCCACGACGAGCTTACGTGTCGTCATGGGCACGATTTCCCGGGCCAGACGCCCCGCCTCCTGCGCGGCCAGCATGCGCTGCTGGCTTTGCAGTCCGTATTCATCCTGGCGCTCGCGAGAAACGCCATAACGCCGGGCAACCGTTTCAGCGGTATCTATCATCGCCGCGTAGATGGCCGGTTTGTGGGCCAGCAACCACGCGTTGCGCGCCTGGTGCATATTGGTGTGGTTGAGCGTGAGGCTCACCGAATCCAGCCCGCCGGCCACCACGATAGGTGCGCCGCCCATGACGCTTTGTGCGGCCATGGCGATGGTCTGCAGTCCCGAGCTGCAGAAACGATTGACGGTCACGCCCGAGGCCGTGACGGGCAGGCCGGCGCGCAGTGCAATCTGGCGCGCGATATTGAAGCCGGTCGTGCCTTCAGGGCGCGCCGTGCCCATCATCACGTCTTCGATTTCGGCCGGATCAATGTCTGCACGCGCCACGGCATGGCGCACGACATGGGCGCCGAGCTCCGCGCCATTGGTGTCATTGAATGCCCCGCGTGTGGCTTTGCCAATGGGGGTACGGGCAGTAGAAACGATGACTGCGTCATTCATGGGAAATCTCCTTGGTTATTGGGTCGAAGCCTGGGAATCGCCCAGATCCTGAAAGCGGCCGCCGGAAGCCGCCAGTTGGGCCAGCAAAGGTGCGGGCTCCCACTGGTCGCCGTGTTCCTGGTGGAATTCCCGGATACGCGCGTAGACCTTGTCCAGGCCTACCGTGTCGGCATAAAACATAGGGCCACCGCGGAAGGGGGGAAAGCCATAGCCGTTGACGTAAATCAGGTCGATGTCGGATGCTCGGCGGGCGATGCCCTCCGCGAGCAGGCGCGCGCCTTCATTGACCAGGGCATAAACATTGCGCTCGACGATCTCCGCGTCGCTGATCTCCCGGCGCGGGATGCCTGCTGCAAGTGAGCATTCGTCTATCAGTCCATGCACTACGGGATCGGGCAGCGGCGTTCGGCTGCCGGCCTCGTAGCGGTAGAAGCCAGCACCGGTTTTCTGCCCGAAGCGGCCAAGCGCGCAGACACGCTCGAGAATTCGAGAAGACCGGGTGCCAGGCTTGCGCGTCTCGGCCATGCGTTTGCGAATGGTCCATCCGATATCCAGACCTGCAAGGTCGGCCACAGCAAAGCGCCCCATCGCCATGCCGCAATCTTTGAGCGCAGCGTCCACCTGTTCTGGCGTCGCGCCCTCTTCCAACAGGAACTCGGCTTCGATCGCCTGCGGCAGCACCATGCGGTTGCCCACGAAACCATCGCAATTGCCCACCAGCACGGGCAGCTTCTTTATCTGCTGGCCCAGGCGCATGGCCGTCATGATCACATCCGGCGCACTTTTGGCGCCGCGCACTACTTCCAGAAGCCGCATCATATTCGCCGGACTGAAAAAATGCAGGCCGATCACGTCCTGCGGACGCGAGACCACGGCGGCGATCTGGTCGATATCCAGTCGCGACGTGTTGGTGGCCAAAATGGCGCCCGGCTTGCACACACGGTCCAAGCGCTCGAAGACTTCGTGTTTGACCGACATCTCTTCAAACACCGCCTCGATCACCAGGTCCACGTCGCTGAGTGCGTCATAGCTGAGCGTGCCTTGGATCAACCCGACACGGCGCTCCAGCTCCGCCGCGCTGAGCTTGCCTTTGGCGGCGGTGGCAGCGTAATTGTCGCGAATCATGCCCAAGCCGCGGTCCAGCGCCGCTTGCCGCATCTCCAGCAAGGTCACGCGCAAGCCCGCGTTGGCCAGGCTCATCGCAATGCCCACGCCCATGGTGCCCGCGCCTATGACGCCCACATGGTGGATAGGACGTGGCTGGGTGCCTGCAGGCAGATCGTCGAGCTTGGCGGCCTCGCGTTCGGCGAAGAACAGGTGGCGCAAGGCCTTGGACTCCGGGCCTTGTACCAGCACACCGAAACGCTCGCGCTCGTAATCAAGACCTGCTTCGAAATCCAGAACCATCGCCTGCTCGACGCAGTTGATGCACTCCTGCGGAGCAGTGAAGCCCGGCTTGGCCTGGCGCAGCCGTACACGCTCGTCGTCGAACAGCGTGGCAGCCCCATCGTTACGCGCCACCATGCGGGACACCAGCGGCAGGGCTGCACCGGCCTTGTCACGCGCAAACGCCGTGGCCTGAGCCAGCAGCTCGCCGTCGACCACCGCGTCGAGCAACCCGCAAGTCAGTCCCGCCTCTGCGCCCACGGGCTCGCCCGTGACGATCATGCGCAGCGCCTGGACCGCGCCGACTAGGCGCGGCAACCGCTGCGTTCCGCCGCCGCCAGGCAGCAGGCCCAGCTTGACTTCGGGCAGGCCCAATTGGCTGACCTTGGTGGCCACACGGTAGTGGCAAGCCAGCGCCAGCTCCAGGCCACCGCCCAGCGCCATCCCGTGAATGGCCGCTACCACCGGCTTAGTGGAGGCCGCAAGACGCGTGGCCAGCGAACGCAGCGTCGGCTCAGCGCCGGCCTTGGGCGTGTTGAACTGCCGGATGTCCGCGCCGCCGCAGAACATCTTGCCGCCCCCGTAGATCACCACGGCGCGCACGCTGGTATCTGCTTCGGCGGCATGCAAAGCCTCGTCCAAACCTTGGCGCAGCTCGAAACCAAGCCCATTGACGGGTGGATTTTCCAGGCGAATCAATGCGACATCGCCGTCGCGGTGGATGTGAATATGTGCAGTCATGTCGATACTCAATGAAGAATGAAAAAGGCGCTCGGCTTCAGTCGATGCGGGCAAAACGTTCGACATGGAACGCCGTATCACCAAGCGTCTGTTCGACGGCCATCTGGCGCTTGACGTACTGGGACAGCAGCAGCTCATCGGTCATGCCCATGCCACCGTGCAACTGGATGGCATCCTTACCGACCCTGCTGCCAGCCGCGCCGGTGCGCGCTTTGGCGGCCGACACGGCCCGGGTCTGAGCCACCGCATCGCCCTCGTCGACCGAGGTGGCCGCGAACCAGGCAAGCGAGCGCGCCTGTTCGACCTCAATCAGCATGTCAACCATGCGGTGCTGCAGCGCCTGACTCGCACCTATCGCCTGGCCGAACTGCTGACGCGTGCGGGCATACTCGACGGTCATGTCCAGCATCACCGTGGACAGGCCCACGCTCTCAGCGGCCAGCGCCGCCGTCGTGCGCCGCTCGGCCGTGCTCAGCGCGGCATGCGCGTCGCCGACCGGCCCCAGCACCTGTGCCGCCGTAGCCACCACCTTGTTCAGCGTCAGCTCCGATGCGCAGCCCCCGTCGACGGTGGGAAAGTGGCGCCAGACGAGCTGCGGCGCATCGGTCGGCAGGACAAACAAGCTCAGGCCCTGTGCATCGCCGGCCACGCCTTCGGTGCGTGCGGCGACGATCACGTGGGAGGCATGCTGGGCATACCAGACATTGGATTTGTGTCCGCTGAGCACGAACCCATCGCCCTGGCGCTCAGCCCGTGCAGCCAGCGGCAACAGGTCATGACGGGCCTCGACTTCGTAGACAGCGCAAGCGAACATCGCTTCGCCGCTGGCCAGTGCCGTGAGCCAGCGATCTTGCTGCGCAGCGTCGCCCAGATCGCCCAGCAGGCTGCTGGCGTAGACCGCGCTGAAAGCGTAGGGCGTGCGCACACAGCCGCGTCCGAGCTGCTCCATCACACAGGCCGCGTCGACCGCGCTGCCTCCCGATCCGCCCAGACTCTCGGAAACCGTCAGGCCCAGCAGGCCCATCTCGGCAAACTGCTTCCAGCGGGCGGGCGAAAAATCGCGGGCACTGGCGCCCTCACGCGAGACGTAGCGTGCAATGCTATCGGACAGCATTTGCTGCATTTCATTCAAGGAAAAATCCATGGTATTGACCCTTTCTACAGCCCAAGGGCGACCTTGGACAGGATGTTTTTCTGGATCTCGTTGCTGCCGCCGAAGATCGATAACTTGCGCCAGTTGAGGTACTGGCGCGTGATGGCCGACGCCTCGCGCAGCTCGGCATCCAGCGCTGTCTGGGTCGCGACATGGGGGTCGACATAAGACAGGCTGCGCGGCCCTATGGCCTCGACCAGAAGCTCGCTGATGCCCTGTGCCAGTTCGCTGCCCTTGATTTTCAGGATTGACGGCCGCGCGCCCACCTCGCCGCCGGCCTGGGCCTCGCTGACCAGTCGCAGATTGGTGTACTCCAGCGCCAGCAGGTCGATCTCCAGTTCCGCGATGCGTTCATTCAACCGCGCAGCGCGGGCCGATGTGAACATGCCACCGAGCTGGCCGCGCACGATGCGCTTGAGCAGGGTCAGCTCACGCTTGGAGCGGCCGATCTGGGCGATACCGAAGCGCTCGTGGCTCAGCAGGTACTTCGCGTAGGTCCAGCCCTCATTCACTTCGCCCACAAGGTTCTCACGCGGCACGAACACGTTTTCAAAAAAGATCTCGTTGACCTCGTGCTCACCGTCCAGGGTGATGATGGGCCGCACCGTGATGCCGGGCGTCGCCATGTCGATCAGCAGAAAGGAAATGCCTTTTTGCTTGATGGCGCTGCCATCGGTGCGCACCAGGCAAAAAATCATATTGGCGTGCTGCGCCAGCGTGGTCCAGGTCTTCTGGCCGTTCACGACGAAGCCGTCATCGCGCACTTCAGCGCGGGTCTTCAACCCGGCTAGGTCCGAGCCTGCACCAGGCTCGGAGTAGCCCTGGCACCACCAGTCCTCGCCGCTGAGAATGCGCGGCAGAAACCGGCTTTTCTGAGCTTCTGTGCCAAACGCCGTAATCACCGGCGCCACCATCCGTGGGCCGAAGGCCGGCACACGCGGGGCATTGGCCAGATCCAGCTCCTCTTCGTAGATATAGGTCTGCACCGGTGTCCATCCGGTACCGCCATACTCCACCGGCCAGCCAGGGGCCACCCATCCCTTGGCCGCCAGAAGGCGATGCCAGTCCAGATAGTCTTCCCTATCCAATGGACGGTGAGCAGCGACCTTGTCGCGGATGCGGTCGGGAAGATGTGTGCGCACAAAAGTGCGTACGCCCTGCCGGAAGGCCTCGTCGGCCGGACTGAACTTCAAACCCATGCGTGTCTCCTGAATCGAATCGCATGCCAAGGTAGGCAAGAAATTAATTATTGGAGCGACGACCCGTTTTCCGGCGCGGTGTTTCGCTATGTGTTCCACAGCGGCCGCACGCCTTTTGCCGCAGGCGCGCGTTTTCCCTAGAACCTGTTCACCTTTTGCGTCGCGAAAAGTGCGCGCCCACCCTGCCAGGCTCACATAGCAAAACCTTACGCTCGGCGGCTTGCCGCTGCCATGGTCGGCGACGACACTGACTTCGGACCACACCATGTTTCAGCGGTAATTTTGGAAAGAGCACCATGACGATTCAATTGCAACGACGCGCAGTTTTGGCTGCCATCGCGCTGGTCGCGACCACGGCAGGAACTTCGTTTCCAACCATTGCTGCCGATTTCCCCGATCGCCCGCTACGCCTCGTCGTACCCTACCCTGCTGGTGGTGGCGCCGACACCCTGGGTCGTGTACTCGCCAAGCAGCTTTCCGAATCACTCAAGCAAGCGGTCGTGGTGGAAAACGTCATCGGTGCGGCTGGCACCATGGCTGCGAGCAGCGTGGCCCGGGCGCGGGGCGATGGCTACACCCTGATGCTAAGCAACACCGCCACCCATGCCATTGCTCCTGCCTTGTATCCACAGTTGCCCTACGACCCGGTCAAAGACTTTGTGCCACTGGTGCATATTGCGAGCTTCGGCAACGCCATCGCCGTCCACCCGTCGCTGCCCGTCCACAACGTCAAGGAGTTGATTGCCTGGAGCAAGAAGACCTCCAACGGAGGCTCGTACGGTAGCTGGGGCATAGGCTCGGCGGGACACCTGGCCATGGAAATGCTCCAGGGCGAGAGTGGCACCAAGATGCTCCACATCCCGTACAAGGGGGCGTTACTGGCACTCAACGACACCATCGCCGGCCAGTTGCCGCTGACGATGGTCGATGTGACGACGATTACTCCGTTTTACAAGACGGGCAAGGTACGGGTGATCGCCGTGACCGGCTCCAAGCGAGCACCCAGCATGCCCGATGTGCCCACGCTGACCGAACAGGGCATCACTTTCGACACCGACAGCTGGTATGCCGTTTTCGCTCCGCCCCAGACGCCGCGTCCGGTACAGGAAAAACTGCGGGCAGCACTGGCCAAGCTCGTCGTGGACCAGGAAATCCAGAAAACGCTGGCCAGTCTCGGTTTGAACCCTTCAACGCTCAACGTCGATGAATTCGCCGTGATGCAGCGCAAGGACGTGGCCACCTGGGCACGGCTTGCCAAACTCTCCGGCGCGAAGCTGGAGTAAACGCCCTGCGGCACCCGTAGTTCCAGGCAGTCACCCCTGCCTCGCCCCTTTCATCCCTGTCGCAAGCTTGCTCCATCGCCTGGCGCAAATGCGAGACCACGCCCCCGCGGGCGCATCCTTTGAGAATTTCAGCATGAACGCACGCCACCCTTTCAAAAGCGACGCATTGCAGAACGATTGCGCGCTGACCACGATGTTCCGCCCCCAGAGCGTTGCCATCATCGGCGCCTCGTCGGCCTTGCACAAGATCGGCGCCCTGCCCTTGACGCACCTGATCCGCCATGGCTACGGCGGCAAGATCTACCCAATCAACCCAAAAGCGACCGAGGTGCAGGGCCTGCGTGCCTATCCGGACATCGCGAGCATCGGTGCGCCCGTGGACATGGCCATCGTGGCGGTACCGGCCGCCGCCGCCGGCGCGGCGATCGAGGAAGCCGCCCGCGCCGGGGCCCGCAGCGCGGTGGTGTTCACGTCCGGCTACGCCGAAGTCGGCGCGGAAGGCGTCATCGCCCAGGAGCGCCTGGCGGCCATTGCGCGCCAGCACAACATGGCCATCCTGGGCCCGAATTGCCTGGGCTTCATGAACGTGCGCGAAAAGCTGTACGCGACCTTTTCACCCGCCCCCTTTGCCGGACTGGTCGAGGCCGGCAACGTGGGCATGGTGACGCAAAGCGGTGCCTTTGGTGCCTATGCCTACAGCATGGCCCGCGAGCGTGGCATGGGACTCTCGTATTGGATGAGTACGGGCAACCAGTGCAGCGTGGACGTGGCCGCCTGCATCGAATGGCTGGCCAACGATCCCCACACCAAAGTCATCATGGCCTACGTGGAAGGCTGCCGTGACGGTGAGGCACTCAAGCGGGCCCTGGCCCGCGCGCACGAACTGGGAAAACCGGTGGTAGTCACCAAGGTCGGGCGCACCGGCTCGGGGGCCCAGGCGGCGGCCTCGCACACGGCGTCGCTGGCGGGTGACGACGCCGTCTATGACGCCTTGTTCCGCCAATACGGGGTGATCCGCGCCCTGACGATTGAAGACTTCTTTAACTTCGGCTATGCCCTGAGCGTGGCCCAGCGGCGCCCCGCAGGCCAGCGCCTGGGCGTACTCACGGTGTCCGGCGGGGTCGGCGCGCTGATGGCGGACGACGCGGAAGACGCGGGACTGGTGCTGCCCGAAATGCCGGCTCAAGCGCAGCGTGCCATCGTGGAGCGCGTGCCTTTTGCCGGCCCCAAGAACCCGGTGGACATCACCGGCCAGTCGTCTTCCGAGCCCGACCTGCTGAGCTTCGCCGCCGACCTGATGGCCGACAGCGGCAATTACGACAGCCTGATCGTTTTCCTGGCCGCATCCGGCATGTCCGAAACGCTGTGGCCCCAGTACCGCGACAGCCTGATGAAAACGCGTAAGCGCTTTCCCGACATGCTGATGGCGATCTGCACGCTGATACCCGCGCACCAGCGCAAGCCGTTGGAAGAGGCTGGCGTGCTGCTGTTCAGTGACCCCACGGCAGCGATCCGAACCTTGGCGGCCATCTCCCGCCCCGTCACCCACGTCCAAGCCAGCATCGTGGCGCCACTGACCGCGGGCCTGCGCACGGCATTGCAAAGCACGTCCCATTTCACCGAAGCGCAGGCGCTGGACCTGCTGAAACAGGCGGGCTTCCCCGTGGTCGCCCATGCAGCATGCTCGAATGCTAACGAAGCCGTGGCGGCGTTAGAGCGCTTTGGCCCACCGGTGGTGGTCAAGCTGCTGTCGCCGGACGTACTGCACAAGAGCGACGTTGACGGTGTCCGGCTCAGTCTCGGCACCTCGGAAGGCGTTCGCTGCGCCTTCGACGATGTCATGGCCTCGGCGCGCCAGCATTGTCCCGATGCGCGCATCGAAGGCGTGCTGGTGGCTCCCATGGTCAAGGACGGCGTCGAATGCATTTTGGGCGTGCACACCGATCCGGTGTTCGGCCCCGTGGTGATGGTGGGGCTGGGTGGAATACTGGTGGAAGTGCTGCGCGACGTCAGCTTCCGGCTGGCCCCATTCGACCATGCGACCGCTCTCGACATGATCGACTCGCTCAAGGGAAAAGACGTGCTGTACGGCGTGCGTGGCCGACCGGCATGCGATGTAGCGGCGTTGGCCGATGCGCTGGTGCGACTGTCGCAGTTCGCCTACGCGGCCAAGGACCAACTGCAGTCCATTGACATCAACCCCTTCCTGGTGCTGCCGCAAGGCCAGGGCGGCGTCGCCGTGGATGCCGTTATCGAGGTCGGTGCACACCCGCAACATTAAGCCGCAGCCCTCCAGGCCCGTGCGGCCTGGAGGGCGTCTTTTCTGGCTGTTGTCACAGCCGCCTGCGCATGCCGGCTGCGTGCAACGCTGTTTAATATAAAGAAACACGCATAGGCACGTGCGGCTATCAGCCATACCCTGTGAAGGCGTTCTTCGTCCGTCTCGAAGATCCGCTGCCACATGGAGACAGGCATGCCCCATTCCTCTTGCTTCCCTGCAAAGGTGCCCAGAGTCCGCTCGACCAAGAAGCCGGCGCGGGACTACCAGTTTGCCACCTCACTGGTCCACGGCCTCGACCTGCTGCGCTGCTTCACACTGGCCGAGCAGTTGCTCAGCAATGCCGAGCTGGCGCACCGCACCGGCCTGTCGAAAGCGACCATCACGCGCTTGACGTACACGCTGACGCTGCTGGGCTTTCTGCGATTTGACACAGCGATGCGCAGGTACCGGCTGGGCTCGGCGTCCATCACCGTGGGCTATCCGCTGCTCGTCAGTTTGAAGGTTCGGCAGGTCGCCCGGCCGCTGATGCATGCGCTGGCGACCGAGATGGGTGGAACGGTCGCGCTGGGCATGCGCGACCGCACGCAGATGGTCTATCTGGAGACCTGCCGTGCACGCGACCTGGTGGATCAATTGCCCGACATTGGCGCCAGCATTCCCATGCTGCAGACGGCCATGGGCCGGGCCTGGCTGGCGCGCGCGCCAAGCGAGCAGGCTGCTACGGTGCAACAGGCGCTGGAATGCGATACGCCGGACATATGGCGCAGATACCAGGCCGAACTGGACGCGGCGCGCCAGGACATGGCGCAGTTTGGCTACTGCTTTACGCGAGGCGACTTCCATGACGGAGTCCATGCGGTGGCCGTGCCGCTCGGCGTCACCGTCGAAGACGAGTTGCTGGTTTTCAACTGCTGCGTCCCGGGAAAGGCCCTTGCCTCGCGGGCCCTGGAGGAGGCACTGGGACGGCGTCTGCTGGCCTTGGTCGCCGAGGTACGGCATCGGCTCGACGCCGAAACCACGGGAATGCGCGATGCCCCCGCACACCATTGAAAAAGACCGGCAGTTCGCCAATACGCTGGCGCGCGGGCTGGAGCTGATGCAATGCTTTCGCGCCGGAGAAGCGGCGCTTCGCTGCCGCGATTTCGTGGAGCGCACGGGCCTTAACAAAGCGACGGTTTCGCGCCTGCTCTACACACTCGTCCAGCAGGGCTACCTTCGGCACGACAAGATCCTCCACCGGTATCGCCTGGGGTCGTCGGTGCTGTCCATGGGCTACTCCCTGCTCGCCGGCATGCGTGCTCGCCAGGTGGCGCGTCCGTACATGCAGGCGCTGGCGGATGAGTACAACGGCACGGTCGCACTGGGCATACGTGACCGGCTCCACATGATCAACGTCGAGGCGTGCCGGCGCGCGGAAAGCCCCATGCCGCGCTCCGACATCGGCTTGCCGCTTCCGCTGCTGGAAACGGCGATGGGACGGGCCTGGCTGTCGCACGCCTGCGCCCGCAAGAGGGACGAAATTCTGAACCAACTGAAAGTCAACGAGCCGAGGTCATACCAAAGACACCATGCACGCATCGCAGAAGCGCAACGCGATTTGCTGGAACTGGGCTTTTGCCGCAACCGCGGCGACTGGCGCCCGGAGCACCACTCAGTGGGTGTGCCGATGGCCATGCCGGTGAATGCCGAAATCCTAGTGTTCAACTGCGGCATCATGGCGGAGCAGGCTGAGGACGGGGTGCTCGAACGCGAGATCGGACCGCGGCTGGTGACACTGGTGCGCAGCGTGGAGCGCGCGCTGGGCCTGCGATAACAGCGACGGCACGGGCCGGGTGGCCAAACGGTTCACACAGCAAAACACCTATCGAAAGCCAGCATGGGATGCCTATGCTTTTGTCAGGAGCTTCGTACAGGGCAACTGCACGAAGATTTTGCGACGGATTGCCTAGCCCCACGGAACTGGAAACATGAAACTCATCTATTCGCTTCTGACAGCCTGTGCTGCCTTGACCCTCGCAGGCCAAACCGCAGCCCAACCCAGCTACCCGAGCCAGCCGATCAAGCTGGTCGTGCCATTTCCCGCTGGCGGCGACTCCGACATTCTGGGCCGCCTCCTGGCACAAAAGCTCGGCACAGGACTCAAGCAGTCCGTCATGGTGGATAACCGCCCCGGGGCCACCGGAATCATCGGTGTGGAAACCGTCGCCAAGGCCAAGCCCGATGGCCATACCCTGCTGTTGACGCTGGCAGCGACCCATACGATGCTGCCTCACCTGCATTCGCGAATGTCCTATGACGCACTCAAAGATTTCGTACCCATCGGAATGGCTGTTCGGTCCGCCATCGTATTGGTGGTAGACCCGTCCCTGCCCGTCAAATCCTTATCCGAGCTAACCGCACTTGCGAAAGCCAAGCCGGGCAAGCTCTCCTATGCGTCTTGGGGCAATGGCTCTGGCGGCCATCTCATCGGCGAGGCTGTCAAATCCCGGGTGGGCGTGGACCTCATCCACGTGCCCTACAAAGGCGTCGCCCCCGCAATGAACGACTTGATGGCTGGCCATATCCCGGTCATGTTCACGGGGCTGAGTTCGGCACTGCCCTATATCAAAGCTGGGAAAATGCGCGCGCTGGCCCTCGTGACGAAACAGCGGGTTCCGACACTGCCAGATGTGCCGACCTTGATCGAGCAAGGGGTCGATTTCGAAGCGGAATCCTGGTATGGGCTGTTTGCGCCAGCCGGCACTCCGGCCGCGACTATCAAGCAACTGAACACGGAGCTCAACAAGGCGCTGGAACTGCCTGATCTCCGAGACCGCCTAATGTCAATCAACTTCCTTCCGCAGCCGACCACATCGGAGCAGTTCTCAGACATCATTAACAATGACTATGCGAAGTGGGGAAAGATCATCAACACAATCGGCATCAAGATCGATTAACACGCTTAACTCCATTGTTTCAAATGCATCGGTTTGTCGAAAGGAAATACATCGTTCCTGCGCAGCCGACAACGTCGGTAGGCCATCGCCCTTGGTCTCTTTCCCCCGCTCCACCGCTTGCAAGACACGAACGATACCGCCAGGAGAATCTATGACTGAGCATGTAACCGTCAATTCAGCCCAGAATGTCTTGACCCTCACTCTGAACAGACCAGAGAAGATGAATGCACTGACCAACGCGATGTACGCGAGGTTAGCTGATGCAATTGCAGGCGCCGAGAACAACACATCCGTTCGAGTTATCGTGATTCGAGGCGAAGGTGGCATGTTCACCTCTGGCAACGATTTGGGCGAATTTTCCGCAGTGGCTTCCGGGAAAGCAGGCAGTGAAGAACGCCATTCATCTCGGTTTCTGCGTGCTCTCGCCAGCTCAACGCGCCCGTTGGTAGCAGCTGTGAACGGACGTGCCGTGGGAGTGGGGACAACAATGCTGTTGCACTGCGACTTCGTGCTTCTCGCCGACGATGCACTGCTGTCCACACCCTTCGTCAATTTGGCGCTAGTCCCCGAGGCGGCTTCGAGCTTGCTCCTGCCTGCCCGCATTGGCTACGCACGAGCTTACGAGATGTTTGCTTTGGGCATGCCTGTGACTGCTGAGCAGGCAGCGTCCTGGGGCATCGCGAATCGCGTTGTACCAACGGCGGATTTACATCAGGAGGCCCAGAAAATTGCACAGCTTCTTGCCAGCCGCGCCGCTGGATCATTGAAGCTGACAAAAGGTCTGATGAAACAAAGAGAGTCCGTTGCAAGTCAGATGGACCTGGAAGGTGCCCAGTTCGTCGAGTGCCTCAAGAGCCCTGAAGCTCGCGAAGCCTTTGCTGCCTTTGCACAGAAAAGAGCACCTGATTTCTCGCAGATTTCGGCTTAGAGGCGATGCTTTCAGTGGCTGCTTTCGAGCTCCCAGTTCCGCTGTAGGTTGACTCCTATGAGTCGACACCACCGGTTCGCAGCTTACGAAAGCTGCCGTTCAGGTTGTATCGATCCAGTAAGTTTCCGGATTGAGGCGTACAGCGGACGTCTGGCCAGGTAGCGGGTCAACGTCTGGTATCGATGGCAGCGGTCACAGGCTTACCAAAGCTCAGGGGCCGCAACCAGCCTGAAGCAGCCACCATGAGAATGCGTGAGCCGACAGCTACAGACCGAACGCCGGAGGCCACAAGCAACGGAATGCTCAGCGATGGAAGGTAAGAAGGTCAGCGTAACCAGAAGACGCCCTCCGGATCAATCCAGCATTTTTCTGAAACTTTGATGAGCTCCCAAAGCATCCTGAACCGCCTGTCGTGTAAGCGGCAACCGATGCAAAGAATCTTTCTTGGCAAGAAGTTCCGGGATCTTTTGATACAGCTGCCAGAAAAAGATACGCCGAGCACCCTGCTCTTTGAGCAACAACAGCGTGGTGTCCCGCACCAAGCTACTTAAGAGTTTGTCACGAGCGTCCCAATCCACAGTCACTCCTCTTACCTTTGCTCCTTTAGGCAGGAAGGGCGGCTTGTACTTGTCTAGCCAAATGCGATCATTGCGATAAAGCCAAGTATGAGTGCTCTGCGCCTTTTTAATCATCCAAGTGATGCCTCGAAAGCCTGAAGCTTTCAATAAGCTAAGCCAGATAGCTCGCTCCTGGTCTCTCCTATCTGTTTTGTCCTTTTGAGCTTGGTTCCGACTGGAACGAGCATCATCTTCGGGCAACTCAATCTGTGAGATTGCCTCCAACGAGACACCCATCTGCACAGCAATCTCGGCATCACCTTTGCAAAGGCGTAGTTTCCGGCTCGCTGCAGCATCAATTGCGGGGAGCATTAACGGTGAAACGTCCTGCCCTACGGTGAATGCATCACCTCCCTGCAATGTGGTGGCTTGAGTCTCTGAGCCAATACCTTTGCAAGCTTGAGTCACCGCAGTCAAGTCGATTGAGTGCCCCTGACCTGGCTGCGCAATGACGTCAATATCCGCCGGCTGCAAGGAATCAGCGAAACCAAAGGAGCACAACTTTTGGGGTTGCGGGGTGTTGGATTGAGCTTCTCTGAACGTGGATGCACTGCCAAACAACCAGTGAATCACCAACAAGTGGCTCAGCGGATGCGTCCCTGTTCTTGATGGATGCAGCAATCGCCCTAATTGAATCGACCAGATTTTTTTAGATAGCTGCCAGCCTCACGGAATTACGTCTCTCAAACTCTATTGGAGACAGACCATCAGCAGACGAATGTCTGCGAATGGGGTTGTAGAACATTTCGATGTAGCTGAAGACATCGCTGTGCGCCTCTTGCCTCGTAGGATAGGTTTTTCTGCGGATGCGCTCCCGCTTAAGCAACTGAAAAAAACTTTCAGCAACTGCGTTGTCGTGACAGTTTCCTCGCCTGCTCATACTCGATTGCAGGTTGTGGCTAGCAAGGAAGCGCTGCCATTCATGGCTTGTAAATTGGCAGCCTTGGTCAGAGTGCACGGTCACGGTATTGCATGGTCTTCTACGCCAGAGCGCCATATGCAATGCATCCAAGGGCAGCTGGGTATCAATGCGGCTACCTGTTGCCCAGCCAACAACTTGGCGTGAGAACAGGTCAATTACCGTTGCCAGGTACAGCCACCCCTCATGAGTGCTGATATAGGTGATATCAGTCACCCAGACTTTGTTCGGAGCATGCACGGTGAACTGCTGCGATAGTAAGTTGGGAGCCACGACTGCTGGAGCACCTCCTCGCACACGAGGGCGTCGTCCGTAGCCTCGCTGAGCCTTTAATCCCTCACAGCGCAGCAGTCTTGCTACCCGGTGCCTGCTGCAGGTCTCGCCTAAGTCACGCATGTCCAATGTCAACTTGCGGTAGCCATATACGCCACCGCTTTCTAGCCATGCCTGCTTTAGAAGGCCCAATAGACGCTGGTCATCGGCCGCACGTTGACTGAGCGGCCGAACCCTCCAAGCGTAGTAACCACTGGGGTGCAATTGCAGCACCCGGCACATGCGCACAACGCTGTAAATCAACTGGTGCTTGGCAATGAAGGCGTACTTCAGTCGCACTGGCGAGCGAAGTACGCCGCCGCTTTTTTTAGGATGTCACGCTCCTCGGTGACCCTTTTGAGTTCTGCTTTGATACGGCGTAATTCTTCGCTTTGACTGACTTGCTCCTGCCGCTGAGCTGCGGGGATTTGCTGCAGTCGAATCCACTTATACAGACTATGCGTGCTCACGCCTAAACGGCGTGAGACGTCGGCTGCGCTGTGGCCGTGTTCCAAGATTTGCTTGACGGCCTCAATCCTGAATTCTTCTGGGTAGCGTTGTGCGTTCATATGGACTCCTATTTGAACGGAAATAGGAGGCTGTGAACTATCTACAAAAAGTTGGTCGATTCAGCGGCTTGTGCTTGTCTAGCCAAACGCGATCATTGCGATAAAGCCATGTATGAGTGCTCGGCGCCTTTTTGATCATCCAAGTGATGCCTCGAAAGCCTGAAGCTTCCAACAAGCTAAGCCAGATAGCTCGCTCCTGGTCTCTCCTATCTGTTTTGTCCTTTTGAGCTTGGTTCCGACTGGAACGAGCATCATCTTCGGGCAACTCAATCTGTGAGATTACCTCCATCGAGACACCCATCTGCACAGCAATCTCGGCATCACCTTTGCCACGGCGTAGTTTCCTGCTCGCTGCAGCATCAATTGCGGGGAGCACTGACGGTGAAACGTCCTGCCCTACGGTGAATGCATCACCTCCCTGCAATGTGGTGGCTTGAGTCTCTGAGCCAACACCTCCGCAAGCTTGAGTCACCGCAGTCAAGTCGATTGAGCGCGCATGACCTGGCTGCGCAATGACGTCAAGACCCACCGGCTGCCAGGAATCAGCGAAGCAAAAGGAGCACAACTTTTGGGATTGCGGGTTAATGGATTGAGCTTCTCTGAACTTGGATGCACTGCCAAACAACCAGTGAATCACCAACAAGTGGCTCAGCGGATGCGTCCCTGTTCTTGATGGATGCAGCAATCGCCCTAATTGCATCGCCGCAGCGTCCGTATCGATGGGAAGCCTTGCGAACTCTGCAACCTTCCCAAGTGGAGCGGCATATTCGAGAAAGGCGCTGGAGAGCTGCGCAAGCCGAAGGTAACCCCCATGGGTCACCCACCCTCGACGAGCAAGCTCACCCGAGTAAACCTCATTCAATTGCGGAGCCAACAAGGGCCTTATCGCACCGCCCTCCACGATCTCCTCAATGAGCTGTGCCAGACGCCAGAGCAACGCGAATGTCTTGTCCGGCATCGAGGCCTGGCCCTCTATTGCGCTCTGTAGCAGATGACAACTTGGTAACAACCAATTGAAGCGCTTTAGTCCAGTCGATTTGTAAACGGACTGGGAGAGGAGTTGCTGGTGCTTTGTGCATACCCAAACTCCAGGGTACTGGTGGCGAAGATGCCAATAGGCCCACCCGACGTTTCGCACGTCTTCATTGATGCAAGCAGGGCAAGCTTTAAGCGGATGACTTGCCCTGAAGCGGCTTGAAAGGATGCCTAGACGAAGCTTCAACCGCGCCACATTGGAGCCGGCCAAACAGTTGACTGCATCCTCACGATCTCCAGCGGAAATGAAGGCTTGATAAAACTTCAGCAAGGTGTGTTCACGGGCAACACGCCCTGTGTCACCTACCCTACCGTTCGTACGCTCAACGAAGGTCTGAAGGTTATTAGGTAAATCATGTTGCACGCCACCACGCGCATGTGCAAACAACAGCTCACAAGTGCTTTCCGAGCTTGGATACCCCCATAGGTAGTGATGGCGGCTCGCAAGGCTAAAGCAGGTCTCATCCTGGAGCCAATCCAGGAGTGGAAGCTGGATAGAGACACCATCATCAAGCGGCATCAACATAATCTAGCAGCACCGATTTGGATTGCAAGATCTTGTTGGCTTCCTCTTTGGGCCAATTGTGGCCGCCCCTCTCAGATGCGCCTCGCGTAATTAAGTAGGAGTCAACAGCATGCTTTCTGGTGTCATCTCTTGGACATGCGCCGAACAGAGACGCTAGCGACTTGAAGGCAATCTACTCCCCCTCCAAAAAAGACCTCCATGGGAGCTATTTTTTTGAAGCGAGCGAGTTTACGACTTTAGTTCTGCACCACTGTCCCCCGCAAACCCGCATGAATGCTAGGTCGGTGTTTGCGACTTTATTTGCGAGTTTGCGACTTTATTTACCCAGAATAATAGCCCCTGTCTCCGCCGCGACGAAAATCACGCACATTGAGGGTTTGCTTTCTTTGCACTGCAGCATGAGGCTTTTAGATTGGAGCTATTTCCTGCTTCGCTTCAAACGCTGCACGCCATGGCCTTCATCAACTACGTTACCCAGATTCAATTTGATTTCGGCGCTGTTCGCCTTCTACGCCAGGAGTGCGAACGCGTGGGCATCGCCCGCCCGCTGATCGTCACCGACCAGGGCGTCAAAGCCGCAGGCGTGCTGCAAAAGGCGCTGGATGCTCTTGGCGATCTGCCATATATCGTGTTCGACCAGACCCCCTCCAACCCTACGGAAGCGGCCGTGCGCGCCGCTGCCGCGCTCTACCGCCAGCATGGCTGCGACGGGCTGATCGCCGTGGGCGGCGGCAGCGCCATCGACTGTGCCAAGGGCGTGGCGATTGCCGCCACCCATGACGGCCCGTTGGCGCATTACGCCACGATAGAGGGTGGATCGCCGCGCATCAGCGAGCGCGTAGCGCCGCTGATTGCCGTACCCACGACCAGCGGCACCGGCAGCGAGGTGGCACGCGGCGCCATCATCATCGTGGATGACCACCGCAAGCTGGGCTTTCACAGCTGGCATCTGGTTCCCAAGGCCGCCATTTGCGATCCCGAACTTACCTACGGCCTGCCGCCCATGCTGACGGCAGCCACCGGCATGGATGCCATTGCCCACTGCATGGAAACCTTTATGGCCGCTGCCTTCAATCCACCGGCGGACGGCATTGCCCTGGATGGCCTGGCCCGCGGCTGGGCGCACATCGAACGTGCCACACGTAACGGCAATGACGGCGAAGCGCGCCGCCAGTTGATGAGTGCCAGCATGCAAGGTGCGATGGCATTTCAAAAAGGGCTGGGCTGCGTGCACAGCCTGAGTCACAGCCTGGGCGGCGTGAACCCGCGCCTGCACCACGGCACGCTCAACGCCATGTTTCTGCCCGTAGTCGTGCTCTTCAATGCACAGGCCGAAAGCGTGCAGCGCGATAACCGTCTCAACCGCATGGCCCACGCCATGGGCCTGAGCAGCGGCAGCGACATTCCCGATGCCATCCGCGACATGAATGCACGCCTGGGCCTGCCGACCGGGCTTGCGGCCATGGGCGTGGAGCGCTCGCAGTTTGATGCCGTGATTGGCGGCGCGCTCAAAGACCATTGCCACGCCACCAATCCACGCCTTGCGTCGGTGGAGGACTACCAGCTGCTGCTGAGCAGCTCCATGTAAGATAAATCCAATGCCTACCCTTTAAAGGCAAGCGATTGCAGCCATCAAAAAAATAGCAAATCAAACCAATGGCTTGCTATCGCTCTCTGCTTGCATGCTGGGCGTACTTTGTGCGCTACTGCCACCTTGCTTTTGAGCGGCTCTGACATCCTCCATCAGCTGCCTGGCCATGGAGCTCAGCAGCTCCAGCTCGCCTTCCGACATGTTTCTGGGCTTGTCGTCGAGTACCGCAAAGCAGCCCAGCAGCTGGCCTTTTCTGTCGGTCAAAGGCACGCCAGCATAAAAGCGCACCTGCAAATCCAGCAAGCGTTGATTGCCGGCAAAACGCGGGTCGCGGGCAATGTCTCCGATGACGATGGCCGTTCCGTCATAAATCACATAGGAACAGATGCTCTCAGCCCGGGGGATGCCTGCGCTCTGGCCATTCAGCACCTGGGATGGCGGCATAGGCAGCAGACTGCCCGGCGTCAGAACCTCTTGCGAATCCACCCAGGCAATCTGCGCCCACCGGGTGTTGAAGGCATTAGCAGCCTTTTGCGCTGCCTCGTGATACAGCGGCGTAAAACCCTCATCCAGCACGCCGCTGCCATGCAAAACCTCTACCCGCTCCCTGTCGTTTTCAGAAATGGGGGCGGCAATCACGCCCTCGTCCATGTCAGCGCTTTGCATGGCATCCACCCATAACCTCAACTCACGCAAGCTGGTCACGCAGGCCTGGGCACCACACTGCGCCGCAAAGTCCGGGTCTGCAGCAACCTGAGGCGCATTCCACAGCACCAGAACCACGCGCATATGCGGCCAGTAGCGGCGTATACGGCGCACCATGCGTCGCGCCGTGCCCTGGGGCTGATGATTGAAGATGGAGAGCACCAGCAAATCCGTGGTTTGCATGCTCTGCACCCAGTCGCTGTCCGCCAGTACGGCCTTGGCACTGCGCTGCGCCAGCAAAGGGTCTGCGGCCAGCGCCCATTCCGAGCAGCTGACCTCATGTCCATGCAGTCTTTCGGCGTGGGCCACCATGGCCGCCGCCAGGGCATCCACCTCCCAGCGCACGCCAGCGCAATGAATACGCAAGCGTCTCTGCGGCCCTGGCGCATCTGCCGGCAAAAGAGCCGGCGCATAGTGGTCCTGCAGCTCGTCGATCAGTGCATCCATGCCGCTGGACAAGCGCAAACGATGCTCTGCCGTGGCCGACTCCAGATGCTGCTGGGTTGCGATGCGCAGTGCAGGAATCGCCACTTCGTCGTAGAAGCTGCCCACGGCCTGGGCCTTGTCTTTTTGCGTGGGTCTGGCCGGCAGCTGGGCCTGCACCGCATCAAGCGCCATGCCTATGGCGTCATCCACGTTATCGGCCAGCAAGCGTTGGTAAAGCCTTTGCTGCGGCCCCAGCACGGGCTCACTGCCCAGCAGCACTTCCATGAACTTGAGCGCGGGAATATTGCGCCCCAGCACCAGCAGACAAACCGTCAGCGGCGTGGAGAGAATCAGGCCGATAGGCCCCCAAAGCGCTGTCCAGAACGTGGCGGCGACGATGATGGACAAGGTGGAAAGCCCGGTGCTGGCGCCGTAAAGCCAGGGCTCGATCACGTTGTTACTGATCAGCTCCAGCAGCAGGATCAGGCTCAGCGTCAGCAGAAACATATTCCAGCCCGGATCGACGGTAAACGCCAGCGCCAGCGGAAATACGGCCGACAGCATGGGCCCCACATAGGGCACAAACCGCATGATGGCCCCCAGCACCCCCCACAAAATGGCGCCAGGCACGCCAATCAGCCACAGACCGGCTGCCAGCGGCACGCCATAGCTCACATTCACGATGAACTGCATGCGCAGATACTTGCCTATGCGCTGGGACGCCTCATCCAGCGCATCGGTGGCCACATGCAGATTGCCGCCCATCAGCCTCAGCAGCCGATCACGCAAATCATCGCGGTCCAGCAAAATCAGAATCACAAACAGCAGCACGATGCCCGCCGTGGTCACGGGCTCGGCGATACGGCCCAGCCATTGCAGCAAGCGGGTAGTTGGATTGGATTGGGCCGTCTGGATTTCGACCTTTTGCACCCGCGGCGCAGCGCCTTCCGGCCTGGAAATCTCTTTCTCCACCGTGTTATAGGTTTTGAACACACCATCCCAGGCGCTGGGCATGTTGGCACTTTTGCGCAGACTGCGCAGCTTGTCTCGAATGGTGGATTGATAGGTCGGCAAATCGGTGCTGAGCTGCTGAACCTGGCTGCCCAAGTACATACCCAGGCCGCCCAGCGCAGCCAGAGCAATCGCGACAACCACAATCGCCGAAGCCATGCGCGGCAAGCCCCAGCGCTTGAGCCGCGAGACGGCAGGGTCCAGCAAAAAGCCAAACAACATGGCCAGCGCCAGCGGAATCAGCAGCTCGCGCCCGAAATACAGTGCCGCGATGACCAGCGTGGCAATCATCAGCCCGGCCAGCAGGCGCAGCGCCGGAACCATGGCGGCCAGCTGCATCAGGCCCGGCAGCGCAGATTCAAGTTCGCGCCTGTCCAAGCGGCCCCAGGGTGCAGGGACGCTGCGGGAACGCGGGCTCAAGGCATCGCCCTCCACTTCAATCGGAGCCCCGGCATAGGGCTTGGCGGGCGCAACGGCTCCGACCTGGACCGGCACGGCCGACGCATCTTCGCCTGAAGCGGAGGACTCGCCAACGGTGGAGGGAGTAGCAGACTGGGACATGATCAACGTTACTCGATGGATGATTTGCCAGACACAGAAACTGGTTTACATGGTAGCCAAGCCTGAAAAAGTTGCGACTCGATCCAAGTGCAAGCCCTCGATGCCAGCACTGCGATGCAGCTCACCCAAAAGAGGAGCTGCTCGCGCTTTACCAGTCTTCATTTATGAATGAAAAATCTATTAAACCCTTTGAATATGGGCGCTGCCTGCTATCAAAGGTAAATCATGCATCCACTCAAAGTGGCTGCACACAGCCGGGGTCCGGCCTGTCCAGCCACTGGGCGAACTCGTCGGCCAATTGCTGACTTGCCGCCGTCGCGGCATTCCAGGCGCGGGAACGGGCCTGGTGATCGCTGCCGTAATCCAGAAAATCATGCCGATCGGGCAGCTTGCCGCGCGGCAGGCCGGCCACCCAGGCGGCATCCGGGGCCAGCACCACCATGGAGTCCAGATAGTGGCTGGGCTTGTGGCGCCAGCGCAAGCTCTTGTCCAGCCAGCCGGGTACCACGGCTTTCTGAAAATGCGGATACAGCACAATGCCTTCTCCGGCACGCGAGGCAGCGTAATCCAGATGCATGTGATAGTCGGTAATCCCGCCATCCCAGTACGCACCGCGCGGAGCGCCCTCGATATCGTGTACGGCCTTCAGCACAAAGGGAATGGAACAGCTGGCCCGCACGGCCTCCATGAAATTACGTGAGGTCAGTTCCACCTGGCGGGTGCGCAGATCATCAGCTCCAAAAGGCATGGCGTGCAGCGCGCCGCCTGCTGCCGTGGAAAAAACCACCCGCTCCAGCCAATGACCCAGAGCCGGCCGCCGTACCGCATTGCAGGCAAATGCACCCAGATAGCCCAGCGGCGTGCGCCAGCGGGATTCTCGGGCCAGCAGCTTGTGACCGCGCGCCGCGATCACATGCAGGCGATAGCGGGGATGGGTCAGCACCTCGCTCACCCGACCGCCATAAAAGTCTTGCAGGCTTTGCGCAAAGCGTTCGCTCACCAACCAGGATGGAGTTCGCTTCTGGCCTGGGGGAGGATCAAAGCGCTGGGCAATATAGTCGCGCTCCAGCCGCTCCAACGCAGCGGTAGGCTGCTCCAGGCAGGCCGTGGCCATGCGCCAGGCACCGATGGAGGCGCCCACCAGATCCACGGTTTGAGACGACTGCGGCAACCACTGGCCGAAGATGAAGCGATCCAGCGGCCCCAGAATCAAGCCCTTGGGCCCGCCGGCGGCAGCAGGAATCACGCGAATGGAGTCTGGCGCCAGGCCGTTCTGGCGAATATGGGCCAAGGCCTTGGGGCCAGCGTATATGCGAAGCGCAGGTGTATGACTCATGCCCGCCATTGTGCAGCCCAATGCCAGACCGGCACACTGCGAGTGCGACAAGACGCCCAAGGCCAAGCAGCGCTACTGCACCGCTACCAATACAGAAGAACCGAAACGCCTCCGCCCTCTCGCGGCTGTAGCTGTAGTTGCGCACCTATCTCCGCAGCCCGTCGGCGCATGCTGGAAAGCCCCAAACCTGCAGACGGGGTTTGAACTTCCAGCCCACGGCCATTGTCTCGAATCGAGAGTTGCGCATGGGCAAAAGAATGAGCAGCAACTCGAACTGCTACCTGGCCCGGCGTTTTATTGCTGGCTGGATCGAAAGGCTCCAGAGTGATCCAGAGTTCGGTCGCTTGGGAATGCTGCAGCACATTGCTCGCTGCTTCCTGCAAGATGGCCATGATCTGCTCGGCCATGGCCCCGGCTGGCAACCTGCGACCCAAACTGGCCTCATCGAATTCCGGATCCCAGACCTCCCAATACAGATGCATGCCACGGCGCTCGGTCACGGCTTGCAAGCGGTGGCGAAAGCGGGCCAGGCGAATGATCAAGGCATCGCCTTGCCCATCCATGGAGTCCACAATCCAGCGTAAATCCAGCAAGGACTGCTCCAGCATGGCTTGCACAGGATGCTCGTTGCCAGGGGTCTCATCCAGCAGCAGCATAGCCTGCACCAGTTGACTGCCCACACCATCGTGCAAGGCCGCCGCAATGCGACGGCGCTCGGCCTGAACCTCGCGCGAGGGGCGCACGCTGCGCCTTCTGCGCCACAAAATACTGCGATACGCCAGAGGCAAGAGCCAAAGCAGCCAAAAAAATGTGGCCAGCGCCGTCAGCGCGGTCATCGCCAGCAGCAGCGGAGACTGCATTGCCTGCGGCTGCAAACCCCAGGCAATCAAAACGGCCAATTGCAGCAAAGCCAGCAGCAAACGCACCCAAATATCGCTTGGCGGCTGCATGGCCATGGTGTTCAGCCCTCTCAGAACAAACCGCGCAACGAGGCAAAGCGTACGGCCTGTGCACGGGTGCGCACTTGCAGCTTGCGGTAAATATTTTTGATATGGGTGTTCACTGTCATGGCGCTGATCAGCAGACGTTCGCCAATTTCAGCACTGGTGTAGCCGCTGGACACCATACGCAGCACCTCGCGCTCACGCGCGGAGAGACGGTCCAGCGTAGGGTCAGGCGCTCGGGGCACAGCGTCTGCCGAGGTCGCAGTCTTGTCAAACCGCTGCAGCAGACGTCGCGCCAGATTGGGAGTGATGGAGGCGCCGCCATTGGCCACTTGCAAGACCGCTTGTGCGTAATTGCCAAACCAGGAGTTCTTGACCATATAGCCGGCAGCACCCAATTCAAAGGCCTTGAGCACCTGATCGTCCGTCTCCACCACAGAGACCACCACAGCCTCGGCATGTGGACAGGCGCTCTTCATCAAATCCAGCAGCTCCAGCCCATTACCGTCACCAAGATTGAGGTCCACCAGCATCACGTCAAACTCGTGCTGGCGTATGACTTTCTTGGCTTCGCGCAGACTGGAAGCTTGGGCAACCACCATGGTGCGCTTGTCATTCATGATTTCCTGGGCCATCACCCGGCGGATATGCAGATCATCATCCACCACGATCACGCGTACCGGCTTGTCGGGTTGGCCGACAAGAAAATCCGGCCACATGCTTGAACCCTGGGTCTCGCCGGCCACCGGCTGTACCTTGGCACCAGTGTCAGCTGGGATGTTGGACGGTTTCAAGACGCTCTCCTTGCCAGTCAGACTGTGTGATTGCTGCAACATCCCAGAGCACCGTTTTAATTAAGTAAAACTCTCCAAGAAACACAAGGATAGTTTTTATCAATTTCCTTACGCTGTCAATGTAAGCGAACAAGCTGTATTGGTAAGCAAATTTATCGGACAAAGAAGTCAGTGCCCACCTAGCAACCAGCGTTCAGCCATTGGCACAACCCATACCTCACGCAGCCCAAGACTTATGGAACAGGAAATACAAGTTCGGTGAAATGTTTTGGACTTACCCTCATTCACAGGGATGCCAGCTCCATCGACCGGTGGCAATTTGTAACTCTGGATGTAAGCGCCACGCAAGAATTTGTTTCACAGCATAAACAAATTACACCCCCGCATCCGATGCCTCGCGGATCAAACGATCACGGCCTACACCTGTACATCCACACCGCTTACCGCATGCCAATCGATGGAGGCTTGTCTGAGCACCATATCGATATCCAGGCCCAGGGCCAGGCCTATTTCGGAGGGGAATGACACCGCCAGTTGGCGCTCATCCCAGCGCTGTATATAGGTGCTGGCCCGCCATGCAGCCAGATGCAAGACTCCGGTCAACGGTTCGAACTGGGCTTGCGTCAGCGGCGCGTGCATGTATTGCAGCGCATCCACCATGAATTGAGGCAAATGCCAGGACTGCGCCAGCCCGGCAGTCACGAGGCTGAATGCGTAGCCGCACAACTGCGACTCCAGCAGCGGCCGCTGAGGATCCCAGGGCGATACCAGTTCGCTGACCTTGGCGGCCTGCTCGGGCGCAACGCGATGGATGTGCAGCTGCCCCAGACCATGAAGCAGGCCCAATGCATAGGCTGTAGAACCATTGCTCTGGACCGTGGCAGCCAGCGTTCGCGCCAGCTTGGCCGTCTCAAGGCTGTGGCGCCAGAAAGCCGGCAAATCGAAACCGCGCAGGTTCTGTCCACCCAGGCCTGCCAGCGCCTCATGCACCAGCTGGCGCAACTGGGCTTGCGGCAGGACGACCAAGGCTTCAGGCACACCGGGCACGCTCTGCCCCATCAAAGACCCGGCTCCATTGGCCGACGCCAGAACCGAAGCGGCCAGGGCCGGATCGGTGGAAAACAGCTGGCAGAGTCGGCGCAGGCTGGGCTCAGGTCTGCGCAGCTCGCTGGCCAGCAAAGCCACGGTGCGTGGCTGGCTGGGCAGCGAAGCTGGCAAGCTGAGCAAGGCTGCCAGATCCATGGGACGTGACAGACTCATGATTTCCGTAGCGTTTGAGGCAAGCTGTGTGGATGGACTGGTGCAACCACCAGAGCTTACTTCTTCAAGCTCTGCAACTTGGCAAAAGCGGATGACATGGCATTTTGCTGTGTTGCCTCATTGCTACGCTGGGCCTGGGCATAGCCGCCACGCTGTTGGCCCTGGCCCCGGCCGGCGCTCTCGAACCGGTTGTCGCGCGGTCCATCCCTGCGTGCAGGTGCGGCATCCAGCTTCATGGTCAGGCTGATGCGCTTGCGCGCCACGTCCACCTCCAGCACCTTGACCTTGACGATCTGGCCGGTCTTGACCACTTCGCGTGCGTCTTCGATGAATTTGTGACTCATCTGACTCACGTGGACCAGGCCGTCCTGGTGCACGCCCAGATCCACAAAAGCACCAAACTGGGCCACGTTGCTCACCGTGCCTTCCAGCGTCATGCCTTCCTTCAAGTCCTTGATGTCGTCCACGCCCTCGTTGAAGCGGGCCACCACAAAATCCGGACGCGGATCGCGGCCCGGCTTTTCCAACTCGCCCAGAATGTCCTTGATAGTGACAGCGCCGAATTTCTCGCTGGCAAATTGCTCGGGCTTCAAAGTCTTGAGCAACTCGCCACGGCCCATCAGCTGGTCCACGGCCTTGCCGGTGGAGACAATGATCTGCTCGACCACCGCATAGGTTTCAGGGTGAACACCCGTCATATCCAGCGGATTGTCACCGCCGCGAATGCGCAAAAAGCCTGCGGCCTGCTCGAAGGTCTTGGCACCCAGACCCGCCACGTCCATCAGCTGCTTGCGATTCTTGAAGGAACCGTTGGCATCGCGCCAGCGCACCACCGACTTGGCGACCGAGCCGGAAAGGCCGGAGACGCGGTTGAGCAGCGGGGCGGAGGCCGTATTCAGGTCCACGCCCACGGAGTTCACACAGTCTTCCACCACGGCATCGAGCTGGCGAGCCAGCTCGCTCTGATTCACATCGTGCTGGTACTGGCCCACGCCAATGCTCTTGGGGTCGATCTTGACCAGCTCGGCCAACGGGTCTTGCAGGCGGCGCGCAATCGATGCCGCACCGCGCAAGCTTACGTCGATATCGGGCATTTCCAGCGCCGCAAATTCACTGGCCGAATACACCGAGGCACCGGCTTCGCTGACCACCACCTTCTCGATCTTCTTGTCGGCTTTTTCTGCGATCTTGATCAGATCGGCCGCCAGCTTGTCCGTTTCGCGGCTCGCCGTGCCGTTGCCGATGGCAATCAGGTTGATGCTGTGCTTTTCCACCAGCTTGGCCAACACGGCCAAGGAACCGTCCCAGTCGCGGCGCGGCTCATGCGGGTAGATGGTGGTGGTATCCACCAGCTTGCCCGTGCTGTCCACCACGGCCACTTTCACGCCCGTGCGAATGCCGGGGTCCAGGCCGATCACCGCACGCTGGCCGGCAGGCGCTGCCAACAGCAGATCACGCAGATTGTCGCCAAACACCTTGATGGCCACCTTTTCAGCGTCTTCACGCAGGCGGCTGAACAGATCGCGTTCGGTGGACAGGCTCAGCTTCACGCGCCAGGTCCAGGCCACGCATTTGCGCAGCAGGTCATCCGATGCGCGCTTGGCGTGGCTCCAGCCCAGATGCAGGGCAATCTTGCCTTCGGCAAGACTGGGTTGGCCGGGTTCGGGTTCCAGCGGCTGAACCAGCTTGGCTTCCAGAATCTCCAGCGCCCGGCCACGGAAAACGGCCAAAGCACGGTGCGAGGGCACGCGGCCGATAGGCTCGTCATATTCGAAATAGTCGCGGAACTTGGAGACTTCGGGATCGTCCTCGTTCTTGGCTTCCACCTTCTTGGAGCGGATCAGGCCCTCCTCCCACAGCCACTCACGCAGCTTCTGCACCAGCGCCGGGTCTTCGGCCCAGCGTTCGGACAGGATGTCGCGTACGCCGTCCAGCACCGCAAACGTGTTCGAGAAATCCGGGCCCGGCTTGCCGTCATCCAAGGTGGTAGCGGGTTGGCAGAAGGCTTCGGCCTCCTTGTGCGGATCCAGCTTAGGGTCGGCAAACAGCTTGTCGGCCAGCGGCTCGATACCGAATTCCTTGGCAATCTGACCCTTGGTGCGGCGCTTTTGCTTGAAAGGCAGGTAAATGTCTTCCAGCTCCTGCTTGGTGGGAGCGGTGGCAATGGCCAGACGCAATGCGTCGGTCAGCTTGCCTTGCTCGTCAATGGCTTTGAGCACCGTCTCGCGGCGATCAGCCAGCTCGCGCAGATAGCTCAGGCGCTCGTCCAGCGTACGCAGCTGCGTATCGTCCAGGCCGCCCGTCGCTTCCTTGCGGTAGCGGGCAACAAACGGAACCGTGGCACCGCCATCGAGCAACTCCACCGCGGCACTCACCTGCTGCGGCTTGACATTCAGTTCTTCGGCAATCTGACCAATGATTTTTTGCATTTGATACCCGCCCCATGGCGTTCAACCCAGAAAGCCAATGAGTGTGCCATAGGCATTCCGCCCCTCTGCGCATGCAAGCCGGCTGAAATGCAACAGAAACGAAAAAACTATGCATTTCATAGCTGCTCGCGCTTTCTCACTATGGGCTTGAGGTCTATTTCATTAAAATCAGACTCACCATGCCCGACTCTGTCCAGGATGACTTGTTTGCCGATGCCAGCCCACCGGAGCGCCAGCCCGCGCCCGGCACGGCCGCATCGCGCTTGGCGCCCGGACAGGCCGATGCCAAACCCGCGCCCAAAACAGCGGCTAAATCCGGCGGTGTAGCGCTTGCGCCAAGCGCTTTGCAGCTGGCAGAGCTGGCGGCCCAACTGCCTGCGGGTCTGCGCATGGGCGTATCCACCTGGTCTTATCCCGGCTGGGATGGACTGGTCTGGGACGGCGCCTATGACGCCAGCGTGCTATCCAAAAAAGGGCTCACCGCCTATCACCAGCACCCGCTGCTGCGCACCGTTTGCGTGGACCGCACCTTCTGGCGCCCGCTGACGGCCAGCCAATACGCGGCTTTTGCAGCCCAGGTCGATGCCGATTTTCGTTTTGTCGTCAAATGTCCGGCCGGAGTCACCGATGCCCAGGTTCGCAGCGAGGACGGCAAGCCCCGCCAGAGCAACCCGGCCTTTCTGGACCCGCGCCTGGCCGTGGAACATTTCGTGGAGCCCACGCTGGAAGGCCTGGGCGAAAAGCTGGGCGTGCTGGTCTTTCAGCTCAGCCCCCTGCCCTGGAGCTGGCTCAGCCGCCCCGGCGCGTTGCTGGACAAACTGGGGGTCATGCTGGCTGCCGTGCGCCAGGCACTGGCCGCTCGGCCGCAAGTCATCGTGGCCGTGGAAGTGCGCGACCCCGAGTTGCTGGGCCCTGCGCTGGCCGCCACGCTCAAGGCCCACGCAGCCACCTTCTGCCTGGGGCTGCACGGCAAGATGCCGCCCATAGAGCAGCAGCTACCCATGCTGCGCGCCCTGTGGCCCGGCCCCCTGGTCTGTCGCTGGAGCCTGAACCGCATCTTCGGCGCCTATGGCTACGCCGATGCGCAGAAAAAACATGAGCCTTTCAACGAAATCCGCTCCGAGGACCTGCATACCCGCGCCCTGCTGGCGCGCACCATCCAGGGCATTACGGGTGCCGGCCAGCCCGCCTTTGTGACCATCAGCAACGATGCCGAGGGCTGCGCGCCACGCTCGATTGCCCTGCTGGCACAGGCGTTGGCCCAAAGCGGCCCCGCCTAGCCAGACCGACATTCGGGCGCTTGCCGCCGTACACGACGGCGTCAGCGCAACTGCGGTAAGATGGCCCTCCGCTCCGGGGTGCACTGCCGTGCTGAGATCCACACCCGAGAACTTGATCCGGGTCATTCCGGCGGAAGAAGAGCTTGCATCCTGACGTGACCGCACCTGCTTGCGGCACAGCCAGGGGCCTTCGGAGCATCATGTCCCAGCTCTCGAAGGAATTCCATGGACAAGGCCGCCTCGCTGGTCGCAGACCTGCTCTCATTCATTGCCATGGATGGCTGCACCGACGACCAGTTCGACCAGCTCGCCCTGCGGCTGTTTGCCTATCAGTTCGAATCCAATGCGCCGTTTCGCAGCTTCTGCCAGCGGCGCGGTGCCACGCTGCGCAATGTGAAGACCTGGAGCGATATTCCGGCCGTACCCATTGACGCTTTCAAGGCCATGGAGCTGCGCAGCGAGCCCGCCTCCCCCACCGAGCGCGTGTTTATGACCAGCGGCACTACGGGTCGGGCTGCGCGCGGCCGCCACTTCCACCCCCTGCTCGACGTCTACGATCTGTCGATGACGCGCAACTTCGCACAGCGCTTCATGCAAGGAGCGGAGCGTCTGCCCATGGGCATTCTTTTCCCCGACGAGCAAGCCATGCCCAATTCCTCGCTGGCGCATTATCTAGCGCTGGCCAAGTCTGAGTTCGGCACGCCTGACAGCCGCTATTTCCTGGGCTCTGAGGGGCTGGACATGCCGGCGCTGTGCGCGGCTCTGGAGGAATCCGAACGTACAGACCGACCTTATGCACTGCTGGGTGCCAGCTTCAGCCTGGTACATGTGATGGACGCTCTGCGTGCCCAGGGCCGTAGCTTTCGCCTGCCTGCGGGCAGCCGCATTCTCGACACGGGCGGCTACAAAGGCCAGTCGCGCGAGTTGCCGCTGGAGGAGTTCTATGCCGACCTGTCCCAGCTGCTGGGCGTGCCGCTCAGTCACTGCATCAATATGTATGGCATGACCGAGCTGAGCACGCAGTTCTATGACGACGGCAACACCGTGCTGCCCTCGGTCAAATCGGGGCCGCACTGGATACGCTCGCGCCTGGTCGAGCCCGTCACCGGCCGCAACGTGGCACCCGGCGAGCGCGGCATCCTCGTGCACTGCGACCTGGCCAACTACAACGCCGTCACCACCATACTGACCGAGGACGTGGGCCTGTGGGCCGAGGGTGGTTTTCTGCTGCTGGGCCGTGCCGAGGGTGCGGCCGCCAAGGGCTGTTCGCTGGCCGTAGAGGAGTTTGTGAAAGCTGCTGCCGCATGAAGATCGAGCGGATCACGGCCGGCTATCTGCCCGGCTTACGCGACGACGAGGTTCAGTGGCAAGTGCTGCCCTTTGAACGCGAGGACCTGCGGCTGGAAGTCTCTGTTCCCGTGCTGAGCGCCGCCCAGATGCGGGCGCTGGCGGATCGGGTGCAGCAGGCGGCAGATCGCCATCTGCGAACCATGACGGTGGCAGAGATCATCGCCGTGATCGACCGAGCCATTGCGCGCCTGCTTGACCGCAATGATCCGTATCGCCAACAGGCCGAAGCCTGGCTGCCCGTGGTCAGCGGCTACGACGCGGACATGGTGCGGCTGGGACTGACCGGGTTTTTCAAGACCTTCCGCGCCGCGCAGCTGCGGCGCTTTGTGGCCGAGGATTTTGCCAACCCCGCCGTACTGGACGGTTTCCAGCCCGCGCCCAAGGGCGGAGCCGTACGGGCCTTCGGGCCTGATCTGCTGGTGCACAGCTGGGCGGGCAACGTACCGGCGCTGTCGCTGTGGAGCCTGGTCTGCGGCCTGCTGGTCAAGGCACCCAGCATAGGCAAGCTGGCAAGCGCCGAGCCACTGTTCGCAGGCTGGTTTGCACGGCTGCTGGCCGAAGTCCATCCGCCGTTGGCCGATTGTCTGGCCGTGGTGTGGTGGAGCGGCGCGGGCACAGAGGAAGCCAGCGCCTTGTACGAGCGCGCTGATACGGTGCTGGCCTATGGCGGCAACCAGACGCTGGATGCGCTGCGCCGGCGCCTGCCCGTGACCACCCGCTTTCTGCCCCACGGCCACAAGCTGGGCTTTGGCCTGATCGGCGCGGCCGCAATGGATACGCTCAAAGCTCCCGCTACGGCCCGCCTCGCCGCCTGGGACGTGATGCGCTACGACCAGCAAGGCTGCTACTCGCCCCATGTCTTTTATGTGGAGCGTGGCGCTCCCGTGAGCCCGCGCGCCTTTACCGACTATCTGGCCGCCGAGCTGGCCAATCTGCAGCGCCGCTTTGCGCGCCGCCCCCTGGCTCTGGAGGAAGGCACGGCCATCGCCAAATGGCAGCAGAGCGTGGAGTGGGCAGGTGACGAGCAGCAGTTGCTGGGCCCGGTGGATGCACCCTGGAGCGTGGCCTATAGCGACAGCCTGCAGCCGCTGACGCCCACGGCCCTATACCGCACGATTGCCGTGGTCGGCGTGGACAGCCTGGATGCCGTGGTCCCCGTGGTTGCCGCGCAGCGCGAATTCCTGCAGACCGCCGGCATTGCCGCCACACCCGAGCAGCTATACCGGCTGGCCGGTCTGCTGGGCGCCGCCGGCGTTACGCGCATCAGTGCCATAGGTTCCATGAGCATGCCCGAGGCCGGCTGGCACCATGACGGGCGCTTCAATCTGATCGATCTGGTGCGCATGACCGAGATCGAGCAATCGGCCGAGCTAGCGGCCCAACCCTTGGCCTCTTATGCGGACTGAGGACATGGCTTTTCTCGAGATCGAACGAGCGGTCTTCACCTATCCCGGCCATGCCCCGGTAGTGGACGGTGTGGACTGGCGTATGCAAGCCGGCGAAATTCACTGCCTGCTGGGCCGCAGCGGCTGCGGCAAGACCACGCTGCTCAAGCTGGCTGCAGGCCTGCTCAGACCGCAATCTGGCCGCATCGTGTTGCATGATCGCGAACGTAGGGGCGAGTTGGCCGCACCCGGGCCGCAAGTGGGCTTTATGTTCCAGGCCCCCACGCTGCTCGATTGGCTGACAGTGCTGAACAATGTGCTGCTGCCTGTTTCGCTGCAGCGCAAACCCACACCACAGGACAGGCAGCATGCGCTGCAACTGCTGGATCAACTGGGACTGGCAAGCCATGCACAACAGCATCCACGCCAGCTCTCTGGCGGCCAGCAAAGCCGTGCGGCTCTGGCACGGGCGCTGATTCTTGCCCCACCGCTGTTGCTGCTGGATGAGCCTTTTGCCGCCCTGGACGCCATCACACGCGCCGAGCTGCAGGACGATCTGCTGCGCACCTGCCGCGAACGCGGCACCACGGTGCTCTTCGTCACCCACGACATCAATGAAGCCGTCTACCTGGGCGACCGCATCGCACTCATGCATGGCGGGCGCATTGTGGACGACTGGACGATTGAGCTGCCCGCGCCCCGCACCCAGGCCATGCGCCATGGTCCGCTCTTCAACGAATACTGTGCCCGCGTGCGCGCATCCATGGACAGGACTGCCCTATGAGCGCCACGCCATTTCAGGCACGGCTGCTGGCCGCTGCCCTGCTGCTGATTTTGCTGGGCCTGTGGGAGCTGCTGGTGCGGCAATGGGGTCTGTCGGCCCTGGTGCTGCCCGCGCCTTCGGTGGTGGCAGCGTCGCTATGGACGGGCCTGGCCTCGGGCTATTTCTGGCCGCACCTGCTAGCAACGCTGCAAGCCCTGCTGCTGGGCCTGGCGGCCGGCAGCCTGGCCGGTCTGCTGATGGGCATGGCACTGGCCGAATGGGAATTGCTGGAGCGTGTGCTCAAGCCCTATGTGGTGGTCAGCCAGGTCGTACCCAAGCTGGCGCTGGCGCCGCTGTTTGTGCTGTGGTTCGGCTTTGGCATGTTGCCCACGGTGCTGATCACGGCGCTGATCTGCTTTTTCCCGCTGATGGAGAACACGCTGACCGGCCTCAGGCAGGTCGATGCCCAGCGGCTGCAGCTGTTTCGCATGCTGGGGGCAACGCGCCTGCAGACGCTGCTGCGCCTGAAACTGCCCGCGGGCCTGCCCGCCATCCTGGCGGGTCTGCGCGTGGCCGTGGTTCTGGCTCTGGTCGGTGCGGTGGTGGCCGAGTTCATGGGCGCCAGCCGCGGCCTGGGCGCCGTGGTCATTGCCGCCCAGGGAATGATGGACACCTCTTTGATGTTCGCGGCCCTGGTCATCATCGCCGCCATGGGCCTGCTGCTGTATCAGGCCTGTCTGATGCTGGAGCGCAGACTGCTGCGCACCCACGCCTTTCCAATCTCTCGCTCAAGCGGCAAGTCTTGAGTTTCTCCACTGTTTGATCCGCGCCATGCACACACCGATTCAGCCTCCGTTCATCTCCCGCCGCAGCCTGCTTGGCGCCGGTGCCGCTCTCACCGGCCTGACGCTGGCGGGCACCAGCCTGGCCGCTCCTGTCCAGGGAAAGATCCGCCTGGCAGGCTGGAGCAAGCCCATCAGCGAGATCACCAACATTTTGGTCGAGCCCGAAAAAGGCTTTTTCAAGGCCCAGGGCCTGGAGCTGGCCTACCTGCCGGGGGCGGGCGGTGGCGATGCCATACGCAATATGCTCAGCGGCCAGGCCGATGTGGCCTTCACCGATCCAGGCTCCTTCTTCATGGCACTGGACAAGGGCGAGAAGCTGGTCGCCATCTACGACATCTATCCGCAAAACGTATTCAACGTGGTCTCGCTCAAGTCGGCAGGCATTCACAAGCCGGCCGACCTCAAGGGCAAGAAAATTGGCGTCTACAGCCTGTCCAGCGGCACGCGCCAGAACCTGCTGGTGATGCTGCACCAGGCCGGCCTCAAGGAATCGGATGTGACCATCGTCGTCACCGGCCTGCTCAACTTCGCGCCGCTGATGCAAGGCCAGGTCGATGCCACGGCTGCCACCGACACCGGTCTGACCGTGGGCCTGCGCAAAGGCATTGGCGAAGTCAACGTGATGCAGGTGCGCGAGCACCTGAACATCTCCAGCGATATGTTCGTGGTGCGCGAGGATGTGCTGCGCGAGAAGAAGGATTTGCTCAAGGCTTTCCTCAAGGGCTACCGCGACAGCGCGGCCTGGATGATGGCCAACCCCGAGGAGGCAGCGACCCTGGCCGGCAAGTACGCCATCGACGGCACGCAGCGCGACATCAACCTCGACGTGATCCGCCTGCGCAATGCGTCCTCCCAGCCGGTACAGGCTGGCAAGCCTCTGGGCAGCTTCGACATCGCAGCCCTGCAAAAAGGGGCCGATGCCTATCACGCTCTGGGTCTGGTACAGCGCCAGATCAAGGTGTCTGACGTCGTGACCACCAGCTTGCTGTAGTTCCCCTGAGTCGCTATGCAGCTTCCCTCTGAGGGGGACGACGCCCTCGGTGCGGGGCGGCCCTTCCTCGGTGTCTCACACTTTGCCCGCGCCAGCTTGAAGGTCTGCGAGCGACATATCAGCACAATGGAAAATTGAGATGAATCAAGCTTCTGGAATGAATCTGCGCGGCAAGGTGGCACTGGTCACGGGTGCCGGCCGTGGCATAGGCGCCGCCATTGCCACGGCGCTGGCACGCCAGGGCGCGACCGTGGCGGTCAACTATCTGTCCAATGATGAGGCTGCCGCCAGCACGGTGGCGACCTGCCAGGCTGCTGGCCAGGACATGAGCGGCGATGCCTGGGCCGTCAAGGCCGACGTGGGCTCGCAAGCCGACGTCCAGTCCATGGTGGACGGCATCGTCCGCGAGGCCGGGGCCATAGACATCGTGGTCAACAACGCCTTCAGACCCTATGCTTTCGACCCCGAGCGTCGCAAGCGCTTCGACGATCTGGAGTGGAGCGACTATCAGGCCCAGTTCGACGGCGCCGTGGGCGCAGCCTTCAACGTCTGCCGCGCAGTACTGCCGCAGATGCGTCAGCGCGCACGGGGCAGCATCGTCAACATCGTCAGCAATCTGGTGGAGCACCCTGTCGTGCCCTATCACGACTACACCACAGCCAAGGCATCGCTGGTGTCCTTCAGCCGCAATCTGGCCTGCGAGCTGGGACCTATGGGCATACGCGTCAACTGCGTGGCACCAGGCCTGGTCTACCCCACGCAGGGCACGCAAAACACCAAGGAATCGTTTCGCGAGTCACTGATGGCGGCCACGCCGCTCAGACGCCTGGCCAGACCAGAGGACGTGGCCGGGCCGGTGCTGTTCCTGGCCTCGGAGCTCAGCGGCTTTATGACGGGACAGGTGTTGTTGGTGGACGGCGGCCTGGTGATGCGCTGAACTTACGGATCAGCGCATCAGCGGATCAACAGGCTACGGACAGCAGCCCTGCCCGAAAAACCAGTCCTTCAGCGCAGCCAGCGGGTGGGAATGTGCGGGCCAGGGGCTGGCAAAGAATGCCTGCCACTGCGCATCGCTCACGTCCTCGATTCGCGCGGGATTCCAGCGGGGGTTATGGTCCTTGTCCACCGCCAGAGCGCGAATGCCTTCCAGGGTTTCGCTCTGACCGGGGCGCAGATAAAAGCAGTGGCGCACCATATCGCGCTCCATGCGCAGGTCCTCGGCCAGCGTCATTTTTCGCGCCCGGCGGATTTGCTCCAGCACCACATGCAGCATCAGCGGCGAACGCTTGCGCAAGGTAGCGGCCTCGGCCTGGGCCCAATCGCTGCCCGCTTGCAGCGCCTGCTCGATGGCAGCCACCGTGGGCTGACCAAAACAGGCATCAATCTCGGCACGGTGCGCCGTATTCTTGCCGTCCATGCTCACAAAGCGGGAGCGCACCACGGCATTGAGCGCTTCCACATTGGTAAATTTCGTGGTGGCCAACGTCTCCCACAGCTCTGCCTGTTGTTCGGCAGGCATGCAGCCATCGGCCAGACCGAAGGCCACGGCATCGCCGGCGCCAATGGTGTCGCCGGTCAGCGCCAGCCACTCGCCCACGGCTCCAGGGCAGCGCGACAGAAAGTAGCCACCGCCCACATCGGGGAACAGGCCAATGGCCGTCTCGGGCATGGCCATCTTGGTGCGCTCGGTCACGATGCGCAGCGAGCCTCCCTGGCTGATACCCATGCCGCCGCCCATGACGATGCCATCCATGAAGGCGATATAAGGCTTGCCCAGGCTGTGGATCAGATGGTTGAGGGCATATTCCTCGGTGAAGAAATCCTCAAGCTCCGGGTTGCCGCTGCTGCCTGCGCCATGCAGAAAGCGGATATCGCCGCCAGCGCAGAAAGCGCCAAAGACACCTTCCTTGTTGCTACCCCGAATCGCCACGCCCAGGATGGCGTCGTCCTTTTGCCAGGTCAGCAGCGTCGCCAGCAGCTCGCGCACCATACCCAGCGAAAGAGCATTCAAGGCCCGGGGGCGATTGAGCGTGATCATGCCCAGCGTGCCGCGCACTTCGGCTATCACTTCGGACTGGCTCGCCGCAGCGCTGCTTGAATTCTCGATCATGGTTGAAGGCTCCTTGAAACATCTGTTTTATCGACCGGACCAGGGGGAACGCTCGCCCGGTGCGCAGCAGATTATGCAGGCAGCAACTGTCTTCAAGAAGCCATCTGCGTGACATATCAGGCCAAAACCTTCCACCATAAAAAAAGGCGGTCGCACCCTAGGCACGACCGCCAATCACCTCGTGGTGAGACTCGCCGAGAACAACTTAAAGCTTGGCCAGCGACACTTCCGTAGACTTGACCAGGGCCACGACTTCCGAGCCGACAACCAGGCCCAGATCATCCACCGAGCGCGTGGTGATGACCGATGTGACGATGCCCCAAGGGGTTTGCACATCCACTTCCGAGACCACGTCGCCACGGATGATTTCCTTGATATTGCCTTTGAACTGGTTGCGAACGTTGATAGCTTGAATCGACATGATGTTTCCTTTGAGAGGGGTGAAAAAGAAAGTTAAATAGCCCAGCGCAGGCCTGATGCGGACACACCGGGCCAGGGTTCTGAGGGAAGCGAAGGCGGCGCCACATCGGGCTTTTGCAGCACGCGATCGAGAATGCGGGTCTCCAGCGCCGCGAAGCGCGGATCGCCATGCACGCGCGGCCGCGGCAGCTCAATGCGTTCGTCCAGCGCAATGCGCCCGTCTTCAATGAGGATGACCCGGTCTGCCAAGGCTACGGCCTCCTGCACATCGTGGGTCACCAGCAAGGCCGTGAAGCCATGGCGCTGCCAGAGACCTTCGATGAGTCTGTGCATCTCTATGCGCGTCAACGCGTCAAGTGCACCCAGAGGCTCGTCCAACAGCAGCAGACGCGGCTGGTGCACCAGTGCCCGGGCCAAGGCCACGCGCTGGCGTTGGCCGCCGGAAAGCTTGGCAGGCCATTCGTTCTCGCGATCTGCCAGACCCACCTGGGCCAGCACCTCCCGGCCTTTGTCCTTTGCCGATGGCGGCAGGCCCAGAATCACGTTGTCCAGCACGCGCAGCCAGGGCAGCAAGCGGGCATCCTGAAACATGATGCGCGTGTCCTGCCGCGCCGTGTCGGCGGCCGCGTCGTCAATCAGCACCTGGCCGACGCTGGATTTTTCCAGCCCCGCCACCAGACGCAACAAGGTGGACTTGCCGCAGCCGCTGCGCCCCACGATGGCGATGAATTCGCCGGGCCGCGCATCAAGCTGCACCTGCTTCAGGACTTCACGTTCGCCATAGCGCTTGGTCAGCTGCTGCGTCTGCAAATGCACACCTTGCAGCTTCACACGGTCGGCCTCCGCTGGCTCTGCATCTTTCGACTTGCGCCACAGCAGGCCACTTGCCTGCAAGGCCTCGGCCTCGTCCCACGAGGACTCCCAGGCCACCAGTGGCTGACGCACATTCAAGGCGCCGGCACTGGTCAGCGACTGCGTCAAACGACTCCACAAATTGCTCATCACAAGCTCCTCAAATTTTTCCCATCAAGCTCAAAATCGACCCACTCCTTGCGAGAGACGCCAAGCAAGAGCCGCCTCGCGGCGAAGGCGTCGTCCCCCTCAGGGGGTGATCACTGATACCCCGGATGCCAACGCAGCCACCAGCGTTCCAGCGACCGGGCAAACAGATCGGCCAGCTTGCCCAGCAAGGCATAGAGCAAAATTCCTACCAGCACCACATCGGTCTGCAAAAACTCCCGGGCATTCATGGTCAGATAGCCAATGCCTGCCTGGGCCGAGATGGTTTCGGCCACGATGAGAATCACCCACATCAGCCCCAGAGAGAAACGCAGGCCCACGAGAATCGAGGACAGCGCTCCCGGCAGCACGATGTCGCGGTACAGCTGCCAGCGGGTCAGGCCGTAGCTCTTGCCCATCTCGATCAGGCCCGGGTCCACATTGCGGATGCCGTGAAAAGTGTTGAGATAGATGGGAAAGAACACCGAGATGCTGATCAGAAACAGCTTGGCCGATTCATCAATGCCAAACCACAGAATCACCAGCGGAATCAGGGCTAGCGCCGGGATGTTGCGCACCATCTGAATCGTGGAGTCGAGCAGCGTCTCGGCCCAGCGCAGCGAGCCCGTGAACAGGCCCAGCAACAAGCCCAGGCTGCCGCCAATCGCCAGGCCCAGCAAGGCGCGTCCGGCGCTGACCTTGACGTGCGTCCACAGCTCGCCCGACTCGGCCAGCGTCCAGGCCGCGCGCAGCACATCCAGCGGCGCGGGCAGTACCCGCGTCGAGAGCCAGCCATAGGCCGAGGCGGCCTGCCATGCGGCTATCAGCAGCAGCGGCAACAGCCAGGGCAGCAGCCGTAGGCCAAGCTGACGGGCAAACAGCTCCAGCCGGGGCACCGCCTGGGCTACAGGTTTCAAAGCCAGAGTTTGAACATCGCTCATGCCTGCTCCTTCAGCTTTGCGAAACACGGACCTGGTCGCGAACCTGATCGCGGACGCCCAGCGCACCGGCGCCCGGCGAGTACAAATTGGCCACGGTCTCACCAAACGGGCCGCTGGGATTGCCGCCCCCCAGCTTTTGCTGCACGTTCACCGGCAGCAGCGGGAAGACCAATTCGGCAAAGCGATAGGCTTCCTCCAGATGCGGGTAGCCCGAGAGCACAAAAGTGTCTATGCCCAGATCGGCGTATTCCTTGATGCGGTCTGCCACCGTCTGCGCACTGCCCACCAGCGCCGTGCCAGCACCGCCACGCACCAGACCCACGCCGGCCCAGAGGTTGGGACTGATTTCCAGATCGGCGCGGCTGCGCTTGCTGCCGCCGGCGTGCAGGGCTGCCATGCGACGCTGGCCTTCGGAATCCATGCGTGCAAATGCGGCCTGGGCCTGTACCACGGTCTCGTCCTTGAGCCGGCTGATCAGTCGCTCGGCATCGGCCCAGGCTTCCTCATCGGTCTCACGGACGATCACATGCAGGCGGATACCGAATTTGACTTTGCGGCCCAGGCGCTCGGCTTTCGCTCGCACATCGGCCAGCTTCTTGGCCACTTCGGCAGGCGGCTCGCCCCAGGTCAGATAGGCGTCGACCTGCTCTGCAGCCAGATCATGGGCCGCCGGCGAAGAGCCACCGAAATACACGGGCGGATACGGTTTTTGCAGCGGCGGGAACAGCAGCTTGGCGCCTTTGACCTGCAGATGCTGGCCTTCAAAATCCAGCGACTTTCCTTCATGGCTGCGTTCCAGAATCTCGCGCCAGATCTTGATGAACTCTGCCGATTGCTCATAGCGCGTGGCGTGATCCAGAAACACGCCGTCGCCCTCCAGCTCGGCCTGATCGCCGCCGGTGACCAGATTGATCAGCAGACGACCGCCCGAGAGCCGGTCAAAACTGGCCGCCATGCGCGCGGCCAGACTAGGCTGATGCAGGCCGGGGCGCACGGCCACCAGAAACCTCAGGCGCTTGGTGACGGCAATCAGGCTGGAGGCCACCACCCAGGGGTCTTCGCAGGAGCGGCCGGTGGGAATCAACACGCCCTCGTAGCCCAGGCTGTCTGCGGCGATGGCCACCTGCTTCACATAGTCGTGACTGAGCTGACGGGCGCCCTCGCTGGTGCCCAGATAGCGGGCGTCACCGTGGGTAGGAATGAACCAGAAAACTTGCATGATCGAATGTCCTTAAATCTTGGCGGCCACGCTGGGGGCAGAGGAATTGAGCTGGGCGTATTTGGCGTATTGCTCAGCGGTGGGTTGCCAGACAATGTCAGCCACCCGCACCTGACGCGGAATCACGCCCAGACGAAAAAAAGCATCGGCCACACGCTGCTGATCGGCCACGATGGCCGGGCTGAGCAAGGTGGTGGGCGAGCTGGGCCGCCGACCGATGAAACGGTTGACCACATTGGCCTCCAGCCCGCTGAAAGCGGCCACCAGCTGCACCACTTCCTTGCGGGTGGTCTGCACCAGTTGATCGGCGCGGGTCAGTTCGTCGAACAAGGCCCTGATGACCTGGGGATGGCGCTCCACCAGCCCTTTGGAAGACAGATAAAAGGCGTTGTTGCCCGACAGTCCTTCGCCATTGGTCAGCACGCGCGGGCGGATGCTGATCTCGGTGGCCGCGTAATAGGGATCCCAGATGGCCCAGGCATCCACGCTTTTGCGCTCGAATGCCGCGCGTGCATCGGCCGGCGCCAGATACACGGGCTGGATATCGGCCCAGGCAATGCCGGCCTTGTCCAGAGCGCGCACCAGCAGATAGTGGGCGCTCGAGCCTTTTTGCAGCGCGACCTTCTTGCCCTTGAGATCGGCCAGCGCTTGCAGCGGCGAGTCGGCCTGCACCAAAATTGCCGAGCTTTCGGGCTTGGGCGGCTCGGCGCCCACATAGCGCAAATCCTTGCCGGCAGCCTGTGCAAACACCGGCGGCGAATCGCCGGTGAGGCCAAAATCCAGACTGCCTACAGACAAGGCTTCCAGCAGCTGGGGGCCGGCAGGAAACTCCAGCCAGTTGATCTGCGTCTGGGGAAAGCGCTTTTCCAGCACGCCATGCTGCTTGAGCACCACCAGGTTCACGGCGGATTTCTGGTAGCCGATGCGCAGCTGAGCCGGTGCGCCGCTGACGGGCGTGCCCTGCGCGTTGGCGTAATGGGCAGCCAAGGTCCAGCTGAAGGCCGTGGTGCCCAGCAGCTGCAGTGCCTGACGGCGGCCCCGATTGAAACGGGGGCGAGACAATGAAGAACTCATGATGGATGTCCTGTCTTGCTAGGTCTCAACGGCCGGCTACCAGATCGACCGGCGCGGCATGCAGCAGATTGAGCTTTTTGGGAATCAGCTTGAGATCGAAGAAGGTGTCGGCAATCTTTTGCTGCTCGGCCAGAATTTCGGAATTCACGGCCTTGGTACCGAACTCCGTGCGGCTCAGGTACAGCTCGGTCACCGCAGAATCCAGACCCAGAATCTGGGACAGCTCGGCCGCGGCCGCACTCTTGTTCTTGGAGGCCCAGGCGTCAATCACGGCAATTTCCTCAATGGCAATGCGCAGCACATCGGCATTGCGGGTGGCGAAATCGCGGGAGGTGAAGTAGTAGGCTCGGTTATTGGCCACGCCCTTGGCATCGGCAAGCAGGCGGGCATCCAGCGATTTCTGTGCTGCGGCCAGGAAGGGGTCCCAGATGACCCAGGCATCCACCGCGCCTTTTTCAAACGCCGCACGTGCATCGGCCGGTGCCAGGAAGACGGACTGCACATCGCCGTACTTCAGGCCGTGCTTTTCCAGCAGCTTGACCAGGAAGTAATGCACGTTGGAGCCCTTGTTATAGGCAATGCGCTTGCCTTTGAGGTCCGCCACGCTGCGAATGGCCGAGTTCTTGGGCACGATCACCGCTTCCAGCCCGGGTCTGGCCACGGTGGCGCCGGCATAGACCAAAGGGGCTCCGGCGGCCTGGGCAAAAATGGGAGGGGCCTCGCCCACATCGCCAAAGTCGATGGAGCCCACATTGAGTGCCTCCAGCTGCACCGGGCCGGCATTGAACTCCACCCAGCGCACGGCCACGCCCAGCGGGCTCAGACGCTTTTCCAGCGTGCCGCGGTTCTTGAGAATGGACAGCCAGCCTTTTTGGTGGCCGACGCGCAGTACACGCTGGCCCTGACCTGTTTGCTGAGCCCAGAGCGAGCCCGATGCGGCCAGCGCTGCGGCACCAGCGGTGCGCGCCAGCCATTGGCGGCGTGTGGTTTGAGAAATGGCGGCCTTGGCCGGTTCGGAGGGAAACAATGGCTTGCTCATGATGTAGGTCTTGGGTTCTTGCCGTCTGTCGTCAGCAAAGGTTTTGAGGAAAATCGGGCGCAAGCCCACCTTCACAGTGCACAGACTGCTATCAATTCAGGAATTTCTCGAGGAATGCAGCAGCCGGAACCTGCGCCGCCAGGCGTCAGATTCAATGCATCAGGACTGCTGTGTGGAGCTCAGCTCACCAGAGCTGAGCCTTGGACTTCAGACGCTACATCGCACATCGGCAAAAGCGATGTCTTCAAATTGGGCAGCGCTGTACAGCGGCTCCTGCAACCTGGCACGGCGCAAATCGGTAGCCAGCAAATGGGCCGCATCCTCCACGCGTTCGGCGATATCGGCGGCTATGCCGTATCCGCCTTCGGGCAGCAAAGGCACGCCCTGGTCGGTGGCGTAAATGCCGGGAAGGATGTGGCGCGCCCCCAAGGACTGCAGCACGGGGCGCAAGGCATAGTCCAGCGCCAGCATGTGGTGGGGGCTGCCGCCCGTGGCCAGCGGCAGGACCAGCTTGCCCTTGAGCGCGGTTTGGGGCAGCACATCGAGAAAGACCTTGAGCAGACCGCTATAGGCGGCCTTGTAAACCGGCGTGGCCACCACGATGGCATCGGCCTGTGCAATGCGGGCCGTGGCCTCTCGAATTTCGGCCGCATCGAACTGGGCACCCAGCAAGGCCACGGGGTCTAATTTGGACAGCTGCAGCAAGGGCTCGGTGCTCAGCCCGTGGGCATGCAGGCGCTGAGCCGTTGCTTGTAGCAGCGCGGTGGAGCGTGAAGGCTGTGTAGGGCTACCGGCAATCAGCAAAATCGACATGGCTTGGCTTTATCTTTGTTGGTGCTTTAAGAGCTGTTAGCAGGGTCCAGAAAATCGTAGATTTGCGTTTGAGACGAGGCGCAAAGCGGCAGCCAGTACAAAGTACGGCAAGACTTCGCTGCGACGTATCAAGGGCGTATTACCAAAACTAGGGCTGCCGCACCGTGCTGGGAGACGCATCCGGGGTCCTGTCACCGACCGGGGTTTGCGGTGGCTCAGGCCACAGCTTGCCGCTGGCAATCAATGCTTCGGCTTCATCCCACGAAGCCTCCCACGCCAGCAACGGCTGGCGGGCATTCATAGCTCCTGCGCTCAAAAACGACTGCCCCAGACGGCTCCAGAAATTGCTCATTACCCGCTCCTGTGTTTGCTGTGATCTGGTGCGGCGGGCCAGCCCGCCGCGCTGTGCTTACTTGTTGACGTAGATCTGGTCAAAGCTGCCGCCGTCGGCAAAGTGGGCCTTGTCTGCCGCCGCCCAGCCGCCAAAGGCCTTGTCGATGGTGAACAGCTCCAGCTTGGGGAACTGGCTGGCGAACTCGGCCGCCACCTTGGTATCGGTGGGACGGTAGAAGTTCTTGCCGGCGATCCGCTGGGCTTCTTCGGAGTACAGATACTTGAGGTAAGCCTCGGCCACGACACGCGTGCCCTTTTTGTCCACCACCTTGTCGACCACGGCCACCGAAGGCTCGGCCAGGATGGACAACGAAGGGGCGATGATCTGGAATTTCTCGGCGCCAAACTCCTTGAGTGCCAGATAAGCTTCGTTCTCCCAGGCCAGCAGCACATCACCCAGGCCGCGCTGCACAAAAGTCACGGTGGAGCCGCGCGCACCGGTGTCCAGCACGGGTACGTTCTTGTAGAGCTTGGTGATGAAGTCCTTGGCCTGAGCATCGCCGCCGTATTTGCGCTTGGCAAATTCCCAGGCTGCCAGATAGTTCCAGCGGGCACCGCCCGAGGTCTTGGGGTTGGGCGTGATCACCTGCACACCGGGCTTGACCAGGTCATCCCAGTCCTTGATGCCCTTGGGGTTGCCCTTTTTCACCAGAAACACGATGGTGGAGTTGTAAGGCGCGCTGTTGTGCGGCAGGCGCTTTTGCCAGTCGGCCTTGACATTGCCGTTCTTGACTAGGGCATCGATATCACCGGCCAGAGCCAATGTGGCCACATCGGCCTCAATGCCGTCAATGATGGAGCGCGCCTGCTTGCCCGAGCCGCCATGCGATTGCTTGATGGTGACGTCCTGGCCTTTTTCCGCCTTCCAGTGCTTGCTGAAAGCCTGGTTGTATTGCACGTACAGCTCACGTGTCGGGTCATAGGAGACGTTGAGCAGCTGGGCACTGCCTTGCGCCAAAGCGGGCAATGCAGGCAGAGCGGACAAGGTCAAGCCCAGAGCAAGACTGGCAGCCAGAGGAAACTTGATAAAGTGACGGCGATTTTTCATGAGTCTGTATTCTTTGAGTGAGTGAACAACGCGGGCATCCCTCGTTGCTTTACATTCTTCATCCACAGACTTAAAACTCAAACCAATAAGATTTCAGTTTGTTATTACTCAAACATCTGAATCACCAACAAGGACCCCATTCATGGCACGTACCGTTCACTGCATCAAGCTCGGCGTTGACGCTGATGGCCTGGACTTTCCTCCCTATCCCGGTGAGTTGGGCAAGCGCATTTATGAAAGCGTGAGCAAGCAGGCCTGGGCCGACTGGCTCAAGCACCAGACCATGCTGGTCAATGAAAACCGCCTGAATCTGGCCGATGCACGCGCCCGCCAGTACCTGGCCCGCCAGATGGAGAACCATTTCTTCGGCGGCGGCGCCGATGCCGCCCAGGGCTACGTGCCGCCTACGGCCGCCTGATCAAGGTCTGGGCTCCCAGGCTGGCGTATCGCTCTAAACTAGAGCGACACACTCTCAAATAGATAGCTTGCTACGCTTTATTTGATTGGGTTTCAGCCTGATTCCGCCCAAATTTCCGCAAAAAAAGCCAAGTCCCTACAGTTCGCGCTGTAGGGGCTTGGCTTTTTGGCTTGGCAATTTCTGAAGAGTTAAAAAATTAAAGTGGCGCTCTGGCAAGCACTCAGCATCAACCCTCCAGTTTTTGGGCATGAAAAAGCGCCCCTGCAGGGCGCCAGATCGTGTTGAGGGCCATACCTCGCCTTCAGATCGCGAGGTGTGGCTTACTTGCGCTGCCCCTTGAGCAGCAACAGCAGCAAGACCACAGAGAACACGGCAAAGCAGACAAAGGACCAGTTGGCAATCGAGCCCCCCAGAAAGCTCCAGTCCACCGCTGCGCAGTCGCCCGAGCCGCGGAAGATCATGGGGACAGCGCGGCTGATGGAGTAGTTCTCGATCATGCCGTAGAAATCGCGGCCGCAGGTGGCGAACTCGGGCGGGTACCACTGCAACCAGCTTTGGCGGGCGGCGACAAAGGCACCAAAGCCGCTCATGAGCAAGGCCAGCAGGCCAAAGCTCATCCACCAGCCTTTTGAGCTTCTGGCGCTTGCCAGAGCCGTGAATACCGCAACAGCAATCAGCGCATAGCGCTGCACGATACACATGGGGCATGGCTCCAGGCCCACCACATGTTGCAGATACAGGCCAAAGGCCAGCATGGCCACACAGGTGGCGCTGACCAGGGCAAGGATGCGCCGGGGCGCGGTGGCAAACCATTCAAGCATGTCTACTTCTCTTTCGGCGTCATTTCAAGGAAATACCCAGTACAAAAAAGCAAAGGCTGCGGCATCTGCAAGAAGCCACAGCCTTTTCCATGCGAATGGAAGCTAGTGCATCCTCAAATACCGGCAGCCTCATCCAGGAACACCTTGGCTCGGCGCGGAGTGACCACCAGGGTCTCTCCTTCACGCAAGCCCATGTCCTTGAATTGCTGCGCAGGAATCTGGGCTTCAATCAGCCCATCGCTTCCCGCATTGTCGGTGTTTTGTGTGCCTTCGGAGGGAATAAGTTCCAGGCGCGCAATCGGTCCGACCACAATCGCCCGCGAGAGCTGGGCCACGATGCCGGTGGGTCGGCCCTGAGCGTCCAGGTTCTGGCCCGGGGAGTAGCGTTCCACCTCCAGATCATGCGGACGCACATAGGCAAAAGCGTGGCTGTTCTGCGCGCCTTGGGCATCCTTGCTATCGAGCTGCATGCCTTCTTCCAGATAGACGCGGCCATCGCTGGCGCGACCCTTGAAGAGGTTGACGTCACCCAGAAAACCGTAGACGAAAGGCGTGGCCGGGTTGTCCCAGACTTCCTGGGGCGTGCCTTCCTGCTCGATCTTGCCCTGGTTGATGACCACCACTCGATCGGCCACTTCCAGCGCTTCCTCCTGGTCATGGGTCACGAAGATGGAGGTCACGTGCAACTCGTCGTGCAGGCGGCGCAACCAGCGGCGCAGCTCCTTGCGTACCTTGGCATCCAGCGCGCCAAAAGGCTCGTCCAGCAGCAGCACTTTGGGCTCCACAGCCAGAGCGCGGGCCAGGGCAATACGTTGACGCTGGCCACCCGACAGTTGCGAGGGATAGCGGTCGGCAATCCAGTCGAGCTGAACCAGCTTCAACAGGCTCATGACCTTGTCGCGGATATAGGCCTCGCTGGGGCGCTCCTTGCGGGGCTTGACGCGCAGGCCAAAGGCCACGTTCTCAAACACCGTCATATGGCGAAACAGCGCGTAATGCTGAAACACAAAGCCCACGTTGCGGTCGCGCACATGCACATCGGTAGTGTCTTCACCGCTGAAATGGATGGTGCCCACATCGGCAGTTTCCAGGCCGGCAATGATGCGCAGCAGCGTGGTCTTGCCGCAGCCCGAGGGGCCTAGCAAGGCGATCAGCTCGCCAGATTTGATGTCCAGGCTCACATCGCGCAGCGCCTGAAAGTCGCCGAACTGCTTGCTGACGTTACGGATTTCGATACTCATGATGAAACTCTGCTTCAGATGCAGGCAGCTCAGGCTGCCTTGGCGGTATTGCTTGAAATGCTGCCGACCGGGCTGGGGCGCTCAGGAGGCGATTCTGCTGCGGCCTTGGCCTGCTGCTCGGCACGCCACTCGGCGATGGACTTGATGAACAGCGTCACCAGAGCCAGCAGTGCCAGCAGCGATGCCACCGCAAAAGCGGCTGCAGCCTGGTAGTCGGCATAAAGCACCTCCACATGCAACGGCATGGTGTTGGTCTGACCGCGAATATGGCCGGAGACCACGGATACGGCACCAAACTCGCCCATGGCACGGGCATTGCACAGAATCACGCCGTAGACCAGACCCCACTTGATGTTGGGCAGCGTCACCTTCCAGAAGGTCTGCCAGCCCGAAGCACCCAGCACGATCGCGGCCTGCTCTTCATCGCTGCCCTGCGCCTGCATCAGCGGGATCAGCTCCCGGGCAATGAAGGGGAAGGTCACGAAGATGGTGGCCAGCACGATGCCGGGCACGGCAAAGATGATCTGGATCTCGTGCTTGGCAAGCCAGGGGCCCAGCCAGCCGTTGGCACCAAACACCAGCACATACATCAGACCGGCCACCACCGGCGAGATGGAAAACGGCAGATCGATCAGCGTGGTCAGAAAAGCCTTGCCCTTGAACTCATACTTGGCAATACACCAGGCAGCTGCCACGCCGAACACCAGATTCAGCGGCACGGCAATCAAGGCCGTGATCAGCGTGAGCTTGATGGCAGACAGCGCATCGGGCTCGCCCAGGGCGCTGATATAGACGTCCCAGCCCTTGCGCAGCGCTTCGCCAAACACGGACAGCAGCGGCAGGATCAGGAACAGGCCCATGAAAACCAGGGCCACCGAGGTCAGTACCCAGCGCACCCAGCGCGGCTCGGTAGTGCTGATCTTTTCCAGTTTGGTGCTTTTCTTGGGCGCCGTGATCTTGTAGAGCGCCACCAAGAGCACCAGAGCTGCGATGACCCAGACCAGCAGCTCCGTCCAGATGGGCAGCAGGCCGGGGAAAAAGCCCACTAGCAATTCATGAATTTTTTGCATCAGCGGCCTCCCTGTGCCTTGCGCTGCCACGCTTGCAAGGCATTGATCAGCAGCAGCAATACAAACGAGATCAGCAGCATGACCACCGCCACGGCAGTAGCGCCGGCCAGATCGTGTTGATCGAGCTTGGCCATGATGATGAGCGGCGTGATTTCGGAAACCATGGGAATATTGCCCGCAATGAAGATGACCGAGCCGTACTCGCCCACGGCGCGTGCAAACGCCATGGCAAAGCCGGTGAGCAGTGCCGGACCGATATGCGGCAGGATCACTTTGTAGAAGATCTGCCAGCGCGAAGCGCCCAGGCTGGTTGCCGCTTCTTCCAGCTCTTTCTCGAAGTCCTCCAGCACCGGTTGCACCGTACGCACCACAAAAGGCAGGCCGATAAAAATCAGCGCAATGGCAATGCCCTTGGGGTTGTAAGCCATCTGAATGCCCAGCGACTCGAAGTACTGCCCAATCCAGCCGTTGCCGGCATACAGCGCCGAAAGCGAGATACCGGCCACGGCCGTAGGCAGGGCAAACGGCAGATCCACCAGTGCATCCACCACCTTCTTGCCGGGAAACTGGTAGCGCACCAGCACCCATGCAATCAGCATGCCGAACACCACGTTCACACAGGCCGCCACAAAGGACATGAAAAACGACAGCTTGTAAGAAGCCACCACGGCAGGCGATGCCACGGCGTTCCAGAACTGCCCCCAGGTCAGGGTGAAGCTGGCGGACAGCAAAGCCACCAGCGGAATGAGCACAATGATGCTCAGATAAAAAATCGTGTAGCCCAGCGTCAGCCCGAAACCGGGCAAAACGCGCTTGCTGCTGCGAGCCTTGCGGGGGCTCTCCTTAGCAAGCGTGGGACTGGTCGGGACAGCAGTCGACATAAACGTTCCGAGGCAGCCTTGTGGTGAGGAAAATAAAGAGATCAGAGAGCAAGAAAGCAGGCAAGAGAAACATCGGGGGCCAGCCCCCATGGCTCTCGCCTGCTTGTTGCACTCGAAGACGATTCAGCTGCGGGTCAGATGCAGCTCAGTTGGCAAGGCTTACTTGCCGGGGGTGTAGAGCTTGTCGAACTGGCCGCCGTCGTTGAAGTGCACTTTTTGTGCTTCAGTCAGAGAGCCGAAGTATTTGCCCACGGTGAACTGCTTGATGGGCTTGAACACATCGGCGTTCTTCTTGAGCACGGCTTCGGAGCGGGGACGCAGCGCATGCTTGGCCGCAATTTCCTGGGCTTCGTCGGAGTACAGCCATTGCAGGTAATCATGGGCCAGCTGGGTTGTGCCCTTCTTGCCTACGGTGCGCTCCACCACGGCCACGGGGTTTTCCGCCACGATGCTGACCGAGGGGTACACGGCATCGACCTTGCCCTGACCGAATTCACGGTCCACGGAGACCACTTCGGATTCAAAAGTGATCAGCACGTCGCCGATATTGCGCTGCAAGAAGATGCTGGTCGCATCGCGACCGCCCTTGCCCAGCACGGGCACGTTCTTGTAGAGTTTTTGTACAAAGTCGGCGGCTTGCGCATCGGTGCCGCCTTTTTCACGCACCGAGCCCCAGGCCGCCAGATAGGCGTAACGGCCGTTGCCACCGGTCTTGGGGTTGACCACAACCACCTTCACATCGGGGCGAATCAGGTCGGACCAGTCCTTGATGTTCTTGGGATTGCCGTTGCGCACCAGAAACAGCATGGTGGAGGTGGTGGGCGATGCATCGTGAGGGAACTTCTTGTTCCAGTCCTTGGCGACCACGCCGTTCTGGGCCAGGAAATCCACATCGGTGGTCGTGTTGAAAGTCACCACATCGGCAGCCAGACCGTCGTTGACTGCACGTGCCTGGGCGCTGGAGCCGCCATGCGACTGATCCACCTTGATATCGACGCCCTTGGTCTTCTTGTAGTGGGCGATAAAGGCCGCGTTGTAGTCCTTGTAGAACTCACGCGCCACGTCGTAGGAGACGTTGAGCAGCTGCGTCTGGGCCGATGCGGCACCGGCTGCTGCCAGTGCGATGGATGCCAACAAAGTCTTGAGCTTCACGGAATGCATGGTTCGCTGCCTTTTCTTGTGCCATGTGTTTGGAGATGTACACATTGTGCGAACAGCTGCTTAAAACTCAAAAGAATATATTTTTCTTTGTTTTGTTGATTTCGATATAAAGAAACTCAGAGCAGGATTTCATTCTTGCAGCACCAGACGCCAGTCAGTCATCGGAATCACCAGGGAACGGCACCAAAACGTATACAGGAATAGCGCTTTTAGCTATAAAAAAAGCAGCTACTGCTGCTTTTGATTGATGTCCATCAGGCCGGCACTGCAGGCCGTTCGGAACTCGTTCCCGCCACTGGGCGCCCTGTACTTTTGCCGGCCGCCGACCAGGAACTGCTTTGCTGCAGCGATTGCAGCAAGGCCAGCCCCAGCGGCCAGTCGCCCAAACCTGATTCCACATTGATGTGCCCGGCGTTCTGCAAACGCACCAGCTCGCTGCCCCAGGCACGCGCATAAGCACCGGCTCGGCGTATGGGGCAATACGGATCGTTGCTGCTGGCCACCAGCACGCTGCGGTAAGGCAAAGGCGCATAAGGCACGGGAGCGAAATCTGCCAATTGGGCGCGTCGCTCGGGATCGGCCGGTGCCACCAGCAAAGCACCTTGCACACGGGCCGCTGCCTCCTCGCCCATATGGACTGTGGTGATGCAGCCCAGGCTGTGGGCCACGATCACGACGGGTTTGTCCGACTCCAGCACGACTTTCTCCAGCGTGCTGACCCAGGCATCGCGGTGCGGCACCAGCCAATCGTCCTGAACCACGCGCTGAGCGCCTGGCAATTGCTCCGCCCACAGGCTTTGCCAGTGACCCGGGCCTGAGTTGCGCCAACCTGGCACGATAACGATCTGATAAGGGGATTCCACGGTGCCTCCTGCGAGTGCATTGCCTGCAAGAGCCGCATTGTGGTGAGGCCGACCGCCAAACCCAACGAATGTTTTGTTCTTACTTTATGGGTAGAAGCTAATACCGTAAGCAAAGCCTGGCGTCGAGACTCCCTTTTCCCCGTTCAGGGCTGGGCCAGGCTGTTGCGTCCCGGCATGGTTTCAGCCAGGAAATCCAGGAAATGCCTGACCGCAGGCGCCAACCCGCGCCTTGACGGAAACACGGCATGAACAATGCCCGGCGGCGGCGCCCAGTCGGGCATCAGCTGCACCAACTGCCCGGCGGCCACTTCTTCCTGACACATATAGTCAGGCAGCCAGCACATGCCGCTGCCGGCCAGGGCGGCAAATTTCAGGGTCAGCAAATCATCCACCACATAGCGCGGTTGCAACTGCAGCCGGTGCTCCTTGCCTTCGGGGCCCAGCAGCAACAGGCTGTAGTGACCATCAACGGCCGACATGGCCATGCTGTCCAGCAATTGCAAATCTTCCAGTTGGGTGGGCGTGCCCTGACGCTCAAGCAAATCGGGGCTGGCAACCAGCACCTGACGCGAGGTATCCAGGCGCTTGACCACCATGGAGCCGCTGTCTTCCAGACTGGCGCGTACGCGTAAAGCCACGTCCACGCCGTCTTCAACCAGATTGACCGGTCGGTTGGTCACCTGCATCTCCACCTGCACCAAAGGGCAGCGCTTGAGGAAGTCCGGCATCAACTCGCCCAGCACCGTCTGGGCCAGGGTTACCGGGCAGGTCACCCGAATGGCGCCACGCGGCTCGGTCTGCACTTCAGCCACCGCGTCGGAGGCGGCCAATGCCGCATCGCGCATGGCTTGACAATGACGCAGATAAGTTTCCCCCACCTGAGTGAGCGACAACTTTCGCGTAGTGCGCTGCAGCAGGCGAACGCCCAGATGCTCCTCCAGCTCGGCCACACGACGCGAGAGCCGGGATTTGGGGATGCCCAGTGCCCGCCCTGCAGCGGCAAAGCCACCCCGCTCCACCACTTCGACGAAATACAGCATGTCATTGAGATCAACCATGCACACCTGCCTTTGATTTTCTGGGATCAATTACTTCGATATTCAGGACAATCTATCGCATATTTGACGACTTATCGCGCAATCTCAATAAATTCATAATCTATCCATCGAATCACTGGTTTCGGTAGGCGAGTTATTGCAATGCAGCAACACTCAGCCGCCTGAGGCCTGCTACATCCACCTCAATCGGACTGAATTACCTATGCGTATCCTGCACATCGACTCCTCCATCACCGGCGCCAACTCCGTCTCCCGCGAACTCACGGCCGCCGTGGTTGAAAACCTCAAGCAAGCCAACCCCGAAGCCCAGGTCGACTACCTGGATCTGGCAGTAAACGCCCCTTCGCACCTGAGCCCCGTCTCCATCGGCTTTCGCACCGGCCAACAAGCTTCCACCGAAGCCGAACGCCAGGAGAACGCCATCTCTGAAGCCTTGGTCAGCCAGTTCCTGGCCGCTGATGTGATCGTGATGGGCGCGCCCTTCTACAACTTCACCATTCCTTCGCAGCTCAAGGCCTGGTTTGACCGCGTGGCCCAGGCCGGCCGCACCTTCCAGTACACCGCCACCGGCCCTCAGGGTCTGGCCGGCGGCAAAAAGGTCATCGTGGCCTCCACCCGTGGCGGCATGTACTCCACCTCGGAAATCGGCCAGGCCCTGGAACACCAGGAAAGCTATGTCAAGGTGATGTTCAACTTCATGGGCGTGACCGATGTCAGCTATGTGCGCGCTGAAGGCATTGGCATGGGCCCTGAAGCCCGCGCCAAGGCCCTGGAAGCCGCCCACGCCAGCATCGACGCCCTGGTGACCGTGGCCGCCTGATAACCGACTCATCACGGCTAACAGGTCAGCCAAGCCGGCAGCGCCCAGAGCCTGCCGGCTTTTTGACGTCAATCAAACAAGTGGTCAGGCAGGGCTAAGCAGCTCTGTTCTGGCCCTTGCACCCCGCGTTTTTTGATACGCTGAAAACATACCGAATATCTCGCCAATTTTGCGCAGATAGCCGCTGAGCCAGCCAGCAGCGATGGTGCGTTTATCTGAGCCTCTGCCCCATGTCCTCCGCCCCCATTCCCCGCATTACCAGCAAGCACAGCCGCTCCGACGAAAACATCGTCATCACGGTGCTGGGCGTTTTTCTTCTGCTGACACTGGTTCTGGGCACGGGCGGTTACCAGTACTGGAAGTACGTGCAGGAGCGCGAGCAAAAGCAGTCCGATCAGCAGGCGCTACGCCGCTACAACGACTATTTGAGCACCCAAGAGGCGGCCGAGCCAAAGACACAGCCCCCCGCAGCCACACCGGCTGCACCAGTCCAGTCCAGCGTGACGCAAAAGCTGCTCGAGCATCCCGGCGTTACGCCCGGCCCCGGCTTTAACGCACCCGGTGTTCAAGCCACAGGCGTAACCATCATCGACGCCATTGACCAGGCTCAGGCTGCCGGAAAAACATCCAAGCCTTGAGTAGACAAGGCGGGTTTCATACCAATTCAATAGCTGACTGCACTTGACTGGCAAGGTCTGAAAGCACTTTTCCTCTCATATCAGCCAGCGATTGATGCCTGGCGGTGCGCGACCGGCAGACACACAGGCGATTCGTAGCGCACTCCACACAGTGCCCGTTACAAATTTTCCGAGAATATTTTCGGTGCCAAGCCACCTACTCTCTGAACCGATTCGCCGCTTATCCCGCACTCGCACGGCCACCAAAGCGCTAGATCACCCCGCGCAGCGCGGCCGCCCTAGCCCAACGCCGCGCATCGCACTGCCAAAACACTGCTTCTACGGCAACTTCCACACATGCAAGTCGCAAATTTGCAAGACGATAGGCAAACATAGAGCCTATTCAAAGCAAACTCTCGCAAGAGAGCGCTACAGCCAGCCAAGTGACGTTTAAAGACCGCATATGCACGCCATCCCAACCATCACCAGTCAATGCGACCGGTGAGGAAAATTCTTGCGTGTAATTCACACAAGAAGAAGCCGAGTTGCGAGACGTTGAAAACAAATGGACGGCGCTAGAATCCGCCGCATTCGGTCTCGGTCGCGAAGCTGCTTTGGCAAATTCAGGGCTGTGGTCAGTTGCCCGCTTCAATCTTTGTGTTTGCCGTCATGGATAGTCTCTCAAGTCCTGGTTTCGCCGCCCCCCCGCCCATGCCCGCGCCTGCAGGAATCCGTGCCGCACCGGGTCTTGCGGGCATGCGCCTGGTCAATGTCTCGCTCAAGCGCGGCATGACCCAGGTGTTTGAAGGACTGAACCTCACTCTGCTGGAGCAGCGCATAGGGCTGATCGGCGATAACGGGGCCGGCAAAAGCAGTCTGTTTCGCCTGCTGTGCGGGCTGGATCAGGCCCACGGCGGCCAGGTGCTGATTGACGAGGCCGAGCTGCATGCCGCCCGGGCCAAGCAGCCGGGGATGGTGGGCATGATGTTCCAGAACCCGGACGACCAGATCATCTTCCCCACGGTAGAAGAAGAGCTGGCCCTGAGCCTGCGCCCCCAGGGCCTGGGTAAGAAAGAAGCCAAGGCCCAGGCCCGCACCCTGCTGGAACGCCGGGGCTTGGCCCATTGGGCCGAGCGCGCCGTGAGCAGCCTGAGCCAGGGCCAGCGCCAGCAGGTGTGCTGGCTGTCGCTGCTGATCGCATCGCCCCGGGTGCTGCTGCTGGACGAGCCTTTTGCCAGCCTTGACCTACCCGGGCAGGCGCGGCTGGCGCAGGACATCGCGGCAGCGCCTCAGCAAATCATCATTTCCACCCATGTGCTCGACCATGTGCGCGACTTCGAACGCGTGATCTGGCTCGACCAAGGCCAGTTGCGCGGCGACGGCCCGGGCCGGGAGGTCTGCGCCGCCTATGAGGCCGATGTCGCCAACAGACTGCAAACGCCGCTGCAGACAGCAGCACAGGTGCCCCATGGGTAGTCTCTATAGCGAACAGCTGACCTGGCTGCACCGCTGGACGGCAGGCAGCAAATTGCTGCTGCTGGCCGTGCTGGGCACGTTGCTGTTTCTCATCCCCAATCCCTGGGTGCTGGCTGCTGCCACGGTGGGCTGCGCCCTGCTGTGGCTCTCCCTGGGTGAGGCCACAGGCATTGCCGGCCGCCTGCTGCGAACGGTGATTGTCACCTCGCTGCTGGTGGCGGGTTTTCACGTCTTCATGCAGAACTACACGCTGGCGGCAGTCAGCTCGCTGCGGCTGGTGTCAGCCTCCATCCTGGGCATTGCGCTGACGGTCACCACCCGCCCCAGCGATCTGGTGGAGGTGCTGGAGCGCCTGCTCAAGCCATTTGCACCGCTGGGTGTTTCACCCGAGCGAGTGGCCTTGCAGCTGGCATTGATGCTGCGCTTTACCGAGCATTTTTTTGTGCAATGGAAGAAGCTGGACGATGCCCATCGTCTGCGTACCGGCAAGCCCGGCGGCCTGGCGCTGATCGCGCCGCTGACCATTCACATGCTGCAGGCCAGCAAGCGCGTGGCCGACGCCATCTGGGCACGGCTGGGACAGTAAGACAATTCAAGCATTCGAGGCACGACATGACATCCACCACCTCTTCTCTCTCGCGCAGCGGTGCGCGCTCCATGGCCCAGGTTTCGCTGTTTGCCGCCCTCATGGCCGTGATGGGACTGATCCCCAAGATTGATTTGCCGCTGGGCGTGCCCATCACCATTCAGTCGCTAGGTGTCATGCTGGCCGGCGTCATGCTGGGTCCCTGGCGCGGCCTGCAGTCCATGCTTCTGTTTCTGGCGGCCGTGGCCGTAGGCCTGCCCCTGCTCTCGGGCGGGCGCGGCGGCATAGGCGTGTTTCTGGCGCCATCCACCGGCTATCTGCTCGGTTATGCGCTGGCGGCCTGCATCACGGGCGCCGTCATGTATGCGCTGCAAAAAAGCCCGCAGCTGTCGCCGCGCCGCACCGCTATTCACGCTTTTGTGGCAGCGCTGATCGGCGGCCTGATTTTCGAGCACCTGTTTGGCATGCTGGGCCTGATGGCCATGGCCAAGCTGAGCCTGGCCCAGGCCTTCAAGGCCACGCTGCTGTTTGTGCCCGGCGACTTCCTCAAATGCATTCTGTGTGCCGTGATCGTGCACACGGTGGCACGCGGCATGCCCGACTGGCGCTTTGGTGGCCGCCATGACTGACGCGGCGCCAGAAATGCACCCGCTGGCCCAGCCCCTGCAGGGCTTTTGGACGCTGGTGCACGGCCCGATCGCCCATTGGGCAGAGCAACGCCCCCATACGCTGGCACTGCACACCGAAACCCATAGCTACACCTTTGCCCAGCTGCATGCCGAGGTGGAACGCCGCGCCGGCAACCTGATCGCGCAGCAGGCACCGGCCATGGTGCTGCTGGATGCCAACCAGAGCACGCTGGAGCGCGTGGTGGGCTTTCTGGCCATCATTCGCAGCGGCCGCTGCGCCGCCGTGGCCGATCCCGACTGGCCCGCTGCCGTGCGCCAACGCATCGAAAGCTGGCTGCCCACCACGCCTTGCAGCATCAGCCAGGCCTCGGCCACCAGCCCGTTTTATGCCGGCTTTACCTCGGGCAGCACCGGTCTGCCCAAAGGCTTTGTGCGCCATCACCGCTCCTGGACCGAGAGCTTTCGCGTCAGCCTGCAGGATTTTGGCGCCGTGGCCGGGCTACGCACGCTGGCCCCGGGGCGTATCTCGCACTCGCTGTTTCTGTTTGCCGCCGTGCAGGCGCTGTGGAACGGCAGCGGTGCCGTGCTGCAGGAAAAATTCTCTGCCGCGCGCGGCCTTGCCACGCTGGCTCTGGGCGAGACGCCTTGTCTGGTTGCCGTGCCCAGCCAGTTGCTGCTGATGCTGCAATGGGCGGCGCACCGCCAGCTGCCGCCTATTGCCGCAGTGAAGCTCATCACCATCAGCGGCGCGCGCTGGATGCGCTCTCACACGGCCGCCCTGCGCCGGCTCTTCCCCCAGGCGCGCATCATCGAGTTTTATGGTGCCTCAGAAGCCAGCTTCATCACCTGGCTGGATGCCGACGAGCCTTGCTCGCCCCAGGCCGTGGGCCGGCCCTTCAGCAATGTGGAGCTGGACATCCGCCCTCTCTCGGCCCACAGCGCCGATCTAGACAGTGCCTGCGTGTCCAATCCATCCTTGGACGGACTGATCTATGTGCGCAGCCCCATGCTGTTCATGGACTATATGGGCGACGCCCAGGACCGCACCGGCGTGCTGCGCGACGGGCCCTGGCTTTCGGTACGCGATATAGGCCATATCGACGAGCGCGGCATGCTGTGCCTGGCCGGGCGACAAAGCCGCATGATCGTGACCCAGGGCAAAAACCTGTTTCCCGAAGAAGTGGAAAACCTGCTGCAAAGCCATCCGCAGATTGCCCATGCCTCGCTGCACGGGCAAAACGATGCGCTGCGCGGCATGCAGGTGCACGCCGTCATTCAGTGGCATGAGACGGGCGAGGCACGGCCCAGCGCTCTGGAGCTGGGCCAGTGGCTGCGCGAGCGCATGGAGGCCTTCAAGGCGCCACGCCACTGGTGGATTGCCGGCGACTGGCCGCTAACAGCCAGCGGCAAGACCGACCACGCAGGCCTGGGCCAGGCGCTTGTCGCCCAGCAGGCCGGGCAAAGCACCAGCCTGGAGCTGACGCCATGGCAGGCCTAGGTTTGGACTCGGGCCTTCACTCTCCCCTGCGCTCCCTGCCCATACTTGCCTGGGCGCGCAGCCCGGTCGCTCCGCTGGGTGGCGCGCTGTCTTCGCTATCGATCCATGAGCTTGCAGCGCCCGTGCTGCTTGGGCTGCTGGCTCAAATCGGCCTCAAACCCGATGCCGTGGACGCCGTGGTGCTGGGCAATGCCCTGGGCGCGGGCGGCAATCCGGCGCGCATGCTGGCGCTGGCCGCCGGCCTGCCCGACCGCTGCGCCGCCCACAGCGTGGATACCCAGTGCTGCTCCGGGCTGGACGCCATCGCCCTGGCCGCAGGCCTGCTGCAATCGGGCCAGGCCGAGGTGGTGATTGCCGGCGGCGCCGAAGCCTGGAGCCGCGCCCCCATTCGCCAGACTCGGCCCCGCCATGCAGGCGAAACACCCCAAAGCTATGAGCGCCCCCCGTTCGCACCCGATGCCGCGCGAGACCCGGACATGCTGCAGTCCGCAGCCGATTACGCCCTGGCCCAGGGCTTTGGCCGCGGCGCCCAGGAAGCCTATGCGGTGCAAAGCCACGCACGGGCGCTGCAGACCCAGGCACAGCTGAGCCAGGAAATCATTCCCGTAGCCGGTCTGGCGCATGACGCCTATCCCCGCGCCTTGCGCACCGAGCGAGCCGCACGTATGCCCATGGTCGCCATGGGCAGCGGCCAAACGGCCGGTCAGAACCCGCGCGACTTTGCGCTCAGCGCCCTCACCATTGCCGCCAAGGCCGACGGCGCGGCCCTGGTGCTGATGGCCACGCACCAGGCCTGCCAACGCTTGAAGTTGGCGCCCCCCGCCCACTGGCTGGCCAGCGCCAGCGTGGGCGGCCCGCCCGAAACCCCGCTGCTCTCGGCTGCTGCCGCCACCCGCAAGCTGCTGGAGCGCGCGGCGCTGTCCGTCGCTGATATTTCTGCCATTGAGTTGCACGATGCTTTTGCCGTGCAGGCCCTGGCGTTCTGCCAGGAGCTGGGCCTGCCGCTGGCCAGCCTCAACCCCATGGGCAGCGGCCTGGCGCGCGGCCATCCGATTGCCGCCTCGGGCGCCATTGCACTGGTGCGTACCCTGGCCCAGTTGCAGCACTTGCAAAAACCATCACAGGCCAGAGAGCCGTCATCTGCGCCACTCCTGGGACTGGCCGCCATTGCCGGTGCAGGCGGCATTGGCGCAGCCTGTCTGGTGCAAGCAGTCACCAGAAACTCTTAAATTGATAGCTGATACCGCATGACTGATATGCACCACACGGCGATTTCATCTGAAACAGCAGCTGAAAGCCCCGCTCTGGCCTTGATGCTGCAGCGCCGCTCCATTCGCGCCTATCAAGCCGATGCCGTGCCCGCGCAGCTGCTGCACACCTTGCTGACCACGGCCCGCCAGGCGCCCAGCGGCGGCAATCTGCAACCCGGGCGCTTCATCGCCGTCAGCGGCGCCCTGCGCCAGCAGCTGTCTGAGGCGCTGCTGGCCGACTATGAAGCCAAGGTCCCCGAGTGCGAGGACTATGCCTACTTTCCCCGCCCCATGCCCATGCAGCTCAAACGGCGGCAAGCCGCATCGGCCCAGGCCTTGTACAACGCCCTGGGCGTGGGCCGCGACGACCGTGCCGGGCGCGATGCGCAATTTGCGCGCAACTACCGTTTTTTTGATGCGCCCGTAGCCCTGGTGGTGACGATAGATTCGCACTTTGGTCACGGCGGCTATATGGATCTGGGCATGGCCCTGTACGGCCTGCAGCTGGCCGCAGCCGCCCACGGCCTGGGCAGTTGCGCCATCGGCGCCCTGGCCTCCTATCCCGCCACCGTGCGCCGCGTGCTGGGCCTGGCCGAGACGCAGCACATCGTCTGCGGCATGGCCTTGGGCTGGGCCGATCCCAATGCCCCTGTCAACCAGACACAAACCACGCGCGCGCCGCTGGCGGAGTATTTCACCGAGCTGAGCTGACTCCAAAAATCAGAGCTGCTTGCGCATTTTTTTCATGGGTTTTAAGGTATTTCCTACCCACAACCCAATCCAGGCCTGCGCAAGCAGCTATACAAGTTACAGAGACCGGTCATCGAAAACTGCGGCAGTGCATGGAACATTGCCTGATGCGCAGGGACTGGGACGAACCGACTCCGCGCAGACGGCAGCATGGTTCTTAGGCAATGTCGTCGTCAGCGACCACCACCCCATCCCTGTCTGCCGCAATAAAAGCGCCCGGACGCATGAGGTTTCCAGCCATGCTCAGCGTCACGCCAATCTCTCCCAACCCGGAACGCCCTGCGCGCAGTGGGGTATGACCCAGGGCAAAAATGGCAATTCCAAGGCTGGCCAGAACTTGCACGTCACGTACGGCGCCATGGATGATCAGACCTGCCCACCCATTTTCCAGCGCCATGCGTGCCATGTTGTCACCAAGTACGGCAACACGAAGAGAGCCACCAGCATCCACCACCAACACGCGCCCCTCGCCCGGACCGGCAAGAGTCGTGCGAATCAGCGCAGCATCCTCATAGGTGCGCAGCGTCTGTATACGGCCGGAAGCAGCATGACGACCGCCATATGACTGCCAATTCGCTCGGCATACCCGAGCCGCTAGCCCCAGGCGGTCACAAAGATCTGAGGTCTTGACTTGCATATTTACTCAATTCAGCGTGGCCCCTGACAGCTTCACCAATTTCTGATGCTTGGCCAGTTCGGATTGGAAAAAGGCAGGCGCTTCATTCGGGCCTTTCTCGACAATCATCAAGCCTTGTCCAGCGATTGCCGCTTGAGCCTCTGGCGAGGTCATGGCCGATTTGACGGCTGCGGCATAGCTGTCGACGAGGGCTTTGCCAAGCCCGGCGGGGCCGATCAATGCAATCCAGGCATCGAAGCTGTATGCCGGCACACCGGCTTCGGCCATCGTGGGCACGTCAGGAAGAGCGCTTGACCGGACCGCAGTAGAGACGGCAAGCGCGCGCAATGTTCCGGCCTTCAGTTGTGGAACGACCTGAGATACCGAAACAAAACCCAGCTGCACCTGACCGCCGACCAGATCCGTAATGAGTGGACCCGTGCCGCGGTAAGGCACATGCTTCATGTCGATGCCGGTCTCGGCGATCATCAACTCGCCAGCCAGGTGCAGCGTGCTGCCATTGCCCGCCGATCCATAGTTCAGCGCGCCAGGATGGGCTTTGGCGTATGCCAGCAACTCCTGCAGATTTCTGACGGGAAGTTTGGCATTGACGACCAGCACCAGCGGCACCGTCACCAGAACGGCGATGGGTGTAATGTCCTTGAGACTGTCGTAAGGAATGGATTTGAAGATTCCTGGATTGATGACATGGTTCGATGAAATCATGCCCAGCGTGAGGCCGTCCTTGGGCGCCTTGACGACTTGTGTCGTGCCGGGAATGCCTCCGGCCCCCACCACATTCTCGACCACGATGGGATGGCCGGTCGCCCGCCCCAGGCCAGGCCCCAATGCACGCGCCACGGCATCCACCGTGGAGCCTGCCGTGAGCGGGACCACCAGGCGGATGGGCTTGCCGGAAGCCAGCAGTTGCGCGCTTGCCGGCTGTGACGCAAAGGCCAGAGTGGCCATCAACAGTGGAAAAAACTTGCGTTTGCTAGGGGCGAATTTCATCGTTGTCTCCTTTTTCTTGCTATCAGTTGGGAAAGCGCTGCTTTAGCTCTTCAAACGACATGAGCTCGCCCGCTATCGCGCTGGCCGCGACCGTTGGCGGACTCGCGAGCCAGACACTGCCCGGCCCTCCTCGACCCGGAAAATTGCGATTGATGGCGCTGACCGTGACCTGATCGGAACGAATGGAGCCGCCGGGGCCGCAGTTGCCGCAAGCGCCGCAGGAGGGCTGAAGCATCCGCGCGCCGACGCGCTCAAAGGCATCGATGTATCCGGCCGCCACACAATGGTCACGAACCGCAGTGGTGCCGAATTGAAGAAAAAGCTCTACACCACTTGCCACGCGCAAGCCGCGATCAGCAGCCCATCGCAACACCTCGTGGTAATGCTCGAAGTCCTCCCGCTTTCCGGCCGTACATGAGCCGCCATACGCAATGTCTATGCGCACCTTCTGCCCCAGCGACCTCAGCGCACGGCCGTTGCCGGGATCTCCCGGGGAGGCCACCATGGCGGGCACCGTCGAACAGTCAATACCAATGGTTTGCGCATAGCTTGCGTCCGGGTCGCTGCACATCCAGTCCTCGACCACAAACTGCACGCCACGCCGCTCTCGCAGAAATCGCTCGGTCTCCCCATCGGGCGCAACAATCCCGGTGAACCCTCCAAGCTCGGCCGTCATATTGGTCAGAGTGGCGCGCTCATCGGTGCTCATCTGTTCGATCACCGCCCCGGTGAACTCAAAGACCTTTCCAACGCCGCCACCCGCGCGGATTTGCGGCTGGGCCAGCAGATGCAGCACAACATCCTTGGCCGTCACCCCAGGAGCCAGCTTTCCCTCGAGAACAATGCGCAGACTCTGCGGAACCGTCAGCCGCACCGCCCCCGTGACGAAGGCGTTCGCCATATCGGTTGTGCCTATGCCGAACGCAACACAACCGAGTGCTCCGCTATGCGGAGTGTGGGAGTCCGTTCCCACGACCAGTTGCCCTGGCAGCGCATAACGTTCGGCCATCATGGCGTGTGAAATACCCGCAACGTTGCTGCCGTCGTCTTCCCTGGCCTCCAGCTCAGTCAGCGTGCGGTGCGTGGTCAGACGGTACTCGCCGGCAAAGTCGCGCTGTGCCCGGACCATGCGGTGAACGTTTGAAACCAGGCCAGCTCTGACATGGGCCGGGCTTTCTTGCACATAGGAAGTGTGGTCCTCGAAGACGAGAATGGACTGGGGATCGTTGAGACTGAGCGGCCTGCCAAAGGCAGCATGCAGCATGTGCGCCGCCATGCCGGTGTAGTACTCGTGAATGAAGCGCCAGTCGGCCTGCACGAAGGCACCGTCACCAGGCGCAGGATCTGCCGATGTCACTTCCGTAGTCAGCGCATGTCTGGCCACGATCTTCTCGAACAGGGTGCGCGGCCTTGTGCTGGTGATTTCACCCGATGCAGAAATCCGGCCCAGATGCGCCCGGCCAAAGGACAGCAGACCACCTTGCCTGAGAATCGCTGCCGCAAGCGCGTCCCGCCCTGCTACAAGCTCTTCCCAGCGGATATCCTCTCCTGCTTCAATTCGGGCAATCAAGCTGAAATCCGTGGAGGTGATGAGTCCGATGTTGTCCGCGTTCTGCCGGTAGATGCGCTCGAAACTCTCGGCAATCACCAGCTGAACACCGGCAAGCTTTTCCGCAGCGGGGCTGTGCTCTCTGGAAGAGCCTTTGCCGTAACGTCTTCCCGCAACGACGACCTGAATTCCACTGCCACGCATCGCATCGACGGCAATCGGAAATTCGCCCCCGGCTTTGAACCCCGAGTAGGGATAGCGCCCTAGCTCGTCATCAAAGTTCGTGAGAATTGCGATCGGAGTGATCTCGTCCGTGGACACATCGTCGCGCAGAGGCCCTGCGTCGGCCAGTCGGACCTGCTGACCAACAACTACCTTTTTCACCATGGCTGGGCATTGGCTAAGGTAGAGGATGCGAGGCGAAAAACGGACGCTGGAAGGTAATGGGGTTTGCATGCCGCATCATCAAGCGCAGCGGCATTGCCGGGTAGCGCTAAGGCAGCACGGGGGATAGCGCAAGAATCGGCACCCGGACTTACCCGGAAAGCACGTCCATCAAGGCCTGGGTCGAACGAAGCTGGGGCTGACGTCGCAAGGCATAAAGACGCAGCTCCCGATGCGCCCACGGGTCTGCCAATGGCCGTCGTATAAAGCCAGCCGTTCCTGCATAGGCCGCTGCGGCACTTTGGGGAATCACGGCAATGCCAAGGCCCGCCTCCACCATCCGGCATACGGCGTCAAAACTGCTCAAGGACACCTCGGGCGTGAAACGCATCTGCGCAGCCTCAGCACGCTCGTGCAGCAAGCGATCCAAAGATCCGCCCTGGTGCACTCCTATGAGAGGGAATTCGAGCGCCCTGGAAAAATCAACGGTCTCGGACTCAGACAGAGAGTGTCCTCTCGGAATGACCACCTGCAATGGATCGGTGGCGAAATACCAGGAGTCCACACCGGACGGGACGGCAACGGCCACACCCACACCCAGGTCGGCGCGGTCATCAAGACATGCTCTTAGGACTTCGCGCGTGTCAGCCTCATGCAGCGAGATCCGTACATGCGGAAAGCGAGCTTTGAACAGCGACAGTTTTTCAGGCAGAAAGCCAATGACCGCCGACATATTGGCATAAAGGCGAACCGTCCCTCTTACCTCTTCGCCATGCCCTTGAACCTCCCGAACCAGCCCCTGCAACTCATTGTCTATCTGCAGACCACGTTCGAAAACGATGCGTCCCGCATCGGTCAATGTGACCCCCCGCGGCGAGCGCACCAACAAAGGCGTCCCAAAGGAGTGTTCCAGATCGGCCAGCCGACGACTCAGTGCCGACGAGGCTATATGCTCCAGCTCCGCAGCTCTTGCAATGGAGCCTGCATGGGCAACAGCGACAAACAGTCGCAAGCTATAGGCATCCAGGCGCCTGGGTGGAGCAGGAAATGCATTCATCGCGGCATCGATGACATGAGCGCTGAAGGAGCGCGCCGGCTCCTGATCAACCGCTGGCAAAGAGGCACACCGGGAAGCTTCATTTTGAAAAGCTGCGAAGAAATTGGCATGACCGGTGTTTTGTGGCTTGCTCCACGGTAATCAACGGCACGCCTTGGAGAGGCAGCTTTGGCATGCACTCGAACACCGTGGAAATTAAGTAAAACGGATACGAGGGCGAGCATAGCAGCAACAAAGCCGTCATCAACCCGCATGCAGGACTTGCGCCCTGGGCGGTGAATTCCGAGCTTCTCGGATAGAGCAGAAACCGGTAATCGACGCCGCATTGCTCCGTCGATGCTTTGGCAAGCACTTGGCTCAACACCTTGGTTGCGGCGTGACGGCGCTTTTGCGAACTGCGCCATGGGGCGGCGCATTCCATACTTTGTTTGCCGCCGCTTGAGGCTTCAAGGCAGTACAGCGCCGCAGCCATGCCGCCCCCAAAGAGGGAGGCGGCAAAACCACTAGGCACCTTGGCGCTTAAAACGCCGGGAACACCGAGCCCTTGAATTCCTTGTCGATGAACTGGCGCACTTCTTCCGATTGGTAGGACTTGATCAGCGCAGGCACCCAGGGCTTTTGCTTGTCGGCGTCGCGCACCACCAGAATGTTCACATAGGGGTTCTTGGCCGATTCCAGCGCAATCGCATCGCTCTTGGGGTTCAGGCCCGCCGCAATCGCAAAATTGGTGTTGACGGTGGACGCATCCAGGTCATCCAGAGAGCGCGGCAGTTGGGCAGCATCAAGCTCCACAAACTTGAGCTTCTTGGGGTTGGAGACCACATCCAGCGGCGTGGCCTTGAGGCCCGCGTTGTCCTTGAGCTTGATCAGGCCTTGCGATTGCAACAGCAGCAGGGCTCGGCCGCCATTGGTGGGATCGTTGGGCAGGCCGAACTTGGCTCCGTTGGGCAGGTCGGCAAGCTTCTTGATCTTCTTGGAGTAGATACCGATGGGGAAATTCACCGTATCGGCCACCCAACCGATCTTGTAACCACGGTCTTTAACCTGTGCATCCAGATAGGGGCGGTGCTGGTAGCTGTTGGCATCCAGATCACCAGCGGACAGTGCGGCATTGGGCTGCACATAATCACCAAACTCGACGATCTTGAGATTCAGACTGTTCTTGGCCGCCACTTTCTTGACCACTTCCATGATCTGAGCGTGGGGGCCTGCCGTTACACCGATCTTGAGGGTCTGGTCGTTGGCGTGAGCAGAAAAGCCCAGGGTGGCAGCAGCGGCCAGGGCCAGGGTGCTACGCAAAAGTGCGCGCTTGGTCAGCATGAGTATTCCTTGGGGCAAAAAAGCGATGTCTTACACTTTACCGTCTGCCGCCGGGCTTTGAGTGCTCAGGCTTAGACAGATTGCTCACTTGCTAACTACAGAGTGGCAAATGCTCGCCAGCGTGCGGCCGAGCCATGAAAAAAGCCCGCCAGCTTTGCAGCTGCGGGCTTGAATGACTGTTTGATTGGCGCTTAGAGATCCGACAGGCTGGGTGCAGCCATCACTTGCTGCGCCACCACGTCGAGCACGGCATGCGCCTCCTCCTGGCGATCGATCCAGACCTTGGGGGTGATGCTGCCGCGCAAGGCAATGGCATCGCCTTCGGCAAGACTGCGCAGCACGGCGCAAGGCGCTGCATCAAAAGCCACAATATTCACAGGAATAGAAGAACCATCGCCAGCGTTGGCGCGCATGCGGGCCACCATATAGGGGCGGCGGTTGCGGTCCACGCGGCTTTCAGGAATACCGGTCAGTCGGCCGGTGATCAAACCATCCATCATTTGCTTTATCTATCTAGAAAAAATAGTGGCCGCCCGCGGTTGCGAGCGGCCTGTCAAAAAAATTTGAATTTGTATTTTAGGGGCAGCCGCTTTCAGCCTGCTGGCCGCCCGGTTAACTTTTCGTAATGTTCCGTGTGTCGATCAGCGATGGCTGAGGCGGCGCACGGCCCAGTCGCCCAGGCTTTGAATGATCTGCACAAAAAAGATCAGGATGATGACCACCACCAGCATCACATCGGGCAAGAAGCGCTGATAGCCGTAGCGAATGCCCAGGTCGCCCAGACCACCGCCGCCAATGGCACCGGCCATGGCCGAATAGCCTGTCAGGCTGACAAAGCTGATGGTCAGGCCGGCCACGATGCCGGGCAAGGCCTCGGGCAGCAAAACCTTCCAGACGATCTGCGCCGTCGACGCGCCCATGGACTGAGCGGCTTCCACCAGACCGTTATCCACTTCGCGCAGCGCGGTTTCAACCAGGCGGGCCACAAACGGCGCAGCCGCAATGGTCAGCGGAACCACCGCCGCCCAGGTGCCGATGGAGGAGCCGGTGATCAAACGCGTCAGCGGGATGATGGCCACCAGCAAGATGATGAAAGGCGTGGAGCGCAGCGCGTTCACGATCCAGCCCACCAGTTTGTTGGCCGGGCCGTTTTGCAAGATGCCGCCGTGATCCGTCAGGCGCAGAAACACGCCCAGGGGAATGCCGATCAGACCGCCGATCAGGCCCGAAATGCCGACCATGATGACGGTCTCCCACAGGGAGTCCACCAGCAGCTGCAGCATCATTTCCGAAAAATTCTCAAACATGGTGGCTCTCAATCCTTGCTGGGCACAATCTGCACTTGCACGCCGCTGGCGCGCAGATGGGCGATGGCGGCTTCAATCCTGGCTGCATCGCCGCTGGCATACACCGCCAGCGAGCCAAAGGTCTGCTCCTGAATTTCATCAATCTGGCCGTGCAGTATGGACAGATCCAGGCCCAGCTCGCGGATCAGATGCGACAGAATCGGCTGATAGGCACTTTCGCCAGCGTACGACAGGCGCAAGAGCTGGCCTTGCTGGCCGGGCTGCAGCTGAGCCGCCAGTTGGCCCACGCGCTTCATCACGGACTCGGGCAGCTCCTGGGGCACGATTTCATCAATCAGGCTCTTGGTAATTGCCTGTTGCGGACGGGTGAACACCTCGATCACCGAACCCAGCTCGGCAATCTCGCCACCGTCAATCACGGCCACGCGGTCGGCGATCTGCTTGATCACCTGCATCTGGTGGGTGATCAAAACCACGGTCACGCCCAGCTCGCGATTGACCTTGCGCAGCAGATCAAGAATGGAACGGGTGGTTTCGGGGTCCAGCGCGCTGGTGGCCTCGTCGCTCAGCAGTACCTTGGGGTTGCTGGCCAGCGCCCGGGCAATACCCACGCGCTGCTTTTGCCCGCCCGAAATCTGTGCGGGATAGCGATCGGACAGATGGTCAAGACCCACCAGTTCCAGCAGCGGTGTGACGCGTTTGTAGATGTCGTCCTTGCTGGCACCGGCCAGCTCCAGTGGCAAGGCCACGTTGTCATAGACGGTGCGCGAGGACAGCAGGTTGAAATGCTGAAACACCATGCCGATATCGCGGCGCGCAGCACGCAGCTCTGCGTCCGAGAGCGTCATCAGATCGCGACCGTTGACCACCACCTGACCGCTGGTGGGACGGTTGAGCAGGTTCAGGCAGCGCACCAGCGAGCTTTTACCCGCGCCGGAGCGGCCGATGATGCCGAACACCTCGCCCGAGGCGATTTCCAGATGGATGTTGTGCAGTGCGTGCACCGGCCCTTTCGGACCTTTGTAAGTCAGGGATAGATCCCGAATTTCAATCATGAATAACGGCGCATCCCGCAGCAATGCTGCGCTGTGCGCTCTCAAAAAAGTAAATGATCCCGTGAGCGCCGCAAACACTGCGCGCACTCCACCTCATGTCTTGATTGCGGGCGGAGCAAGCCCCGACCCTAGCGATAACCCTCAACTATGCCTGAGTCTGCTCAAACCTGATGACAACTGGGACAAGTGGATACACGTAGAGCCACAGCCCCCAATGCGTGTCTCCCCTGTGTAAATGCTTGCGGCAGCAGCTTAATATGGCATCAACCTTCGACGCCTCAGAGCCTCACCCCGACCTTGCTCCCCGCAGCTGCAATGCCAACGACACCTCCGATTCGCACCGAATGCCCGCCAGGCTCCTGCATTTGCGAGCGCGAGAGATTGCTGGCCACTCCTGGCGCCGATTGGCGCATTCTCATGCTCACGCGCGAGGAAGAAAAGCGTCTGCTGCTGCGGCTGGAATCCATCAGCAGCTTGCAGGATCTGCGCCATATGCAACAGCGCATGGCCGAGCAACTGGGGCTGAGCATCAGCATAGGCCCGGGCCGGGCCGAAGTGCGCACCATGCGCGGCATACAGATCGAGATTACCGACCAGCCCGGCCTGTGCCGCAAGACCAGGCAAAGCATTCCCGCTGCCATCCGCAAGGGGCTGGAACGCAAGCCGGAGATCGCCTATGCCTTGCTGGATGCATACGATCTATTTGGCATGCCGGGTTGAGGAAAGGCTGCTTCAGTCCTGAATACATAGCAGCTAGCGCCTATGTTGATTGGCCTCAACCAACTTCGAACACTAATTTCTTATTCAAAGGCCCATAGCTGCGACAGTAGAGATTCCCCTCTCAATGCAGCCCCGGCGTCGCGCCATAAGAAAACCCGCTCTCCTTGCGAAAAGCGGGCAACCACAAGACTCTGACAAGCTTTAGCAAGGCCAGAGCCAGGTGAGGGGTCCATCACACCTGACTTCTACGCCTCAGTTGGACCTTTCAGATGGCCGCGCCAGCGGCCGTAGCATGGGTTTGAGCGCATCCGGCGTGTTGTCGAGCTCGGAAAGCGCATCCGCATGCGCATACAAAGCAGAGACAACGCCAGGCGGATAGACCTGATGCCGCTTGACCACTTCCAGCCGGGTGTATAGCGCGGAGGCTATGGCTTTTCGCTGTTCCGGCTGGTCCAGGTACGGGCCCCATATCGACTCTTCCATCAGTATTTCCAGAACCTGCAAGCGCTCTTCCAGCGTCAGTTTTTGACTGCCCATATCAACCATCCGTTTATGCCGTTTCAGGGATTTTTGGATTCGAGAATGCGTCGGCAGGACGGTGCGAGACAGTCGGTCAACAGAGCTGACGCCTAGGCCTTCACCGCCAGGATCGCGCTACCGGCTTTAAACAACGCGGTTCCCGCCTGGCCCACAGCCAAATCCAAATTGTCAGCACTCTCGTTAGTGACGACGGCCACCAACTGCTCACCGGCGTTCAAATTCAGCAGAACTTCGGAATTGACCGCACCCTTGTTCACTCGCGCCACAACGCCAGTCAACTGGTTTCTTGCAGAAAACCGCATGCCTTCTGCATCGGTCACCAGCACCACAGCCGATGCTTTGATCAGCGCCGTGACGGCAACACCTACATTCAAGGCCATGATTTCGCGGCTTGAGCGGGTGACGCTGGCCACAATCTTGATGCCTGAAACTGTTTGCAGTTCGATCTCGTCATTGACGCTGCCATCGCGAATGCTGGTCACCGTACCGGTCAATTGATTTCGTGCACTGGCTCTCATTTCGAACTCCTAAGCTGGTTTCTCTTGATGCATCTGAAGCGAAGTCATGCGCTGCAGTCTGCCGCGAGTGTATTTCAGAGGCGTGCGACGAGATTCGTTATATTCAACAGTATATTACGACATACTGCAGTTACCACCAAGCGAGGCCGAAGATGTTTGCACCCCCATTCAAGCGCAATCTGGGAGGATTGGATGTAACCGGCAGCAATGTGGCAAACCCGCCATCTGTCGGATGCTGTGAACACCACGGCCTTGATGTCGGCGCATGTGTTTCAAGTACGCGTGCCAAGCTTCATGAAATGGACACCCCCTTGCATTGCTCGATTGTGGGCAATTGCCTCAGCGCTGCTGAACTGCGAAAGCTCATGGCCAAGCACATCGCCGTCAAAGACCTCAGCGACCTCGAAATACATCACACGGCGGTGGTCATGGCGGGGCAGATCGGAGAGGTATCCAAGGCTCTGCACAAGGCGTTGGACCAGCGCCATGCGGGCGCCGTGAGAACCTTTTCAACGGCCAAGGATGAGACGGCCTTGACGGAGCGCTGGCGCGATGCCTGGGCACAGGGCGATATTACTGGTGCCTATTGGGCGGTGCTGACGCATAAGAAGACCACGGCAGACTTGCGCCAAATGGTATTTGGCGAGGTGCATATGCTTTCGCATCTGATGGCCGCGTCCAACCGCCATGAGTTGCAACGCTTCGTGGCGCTGGAAAAAGAAAATGCCGATCTTCGTGAACGTCTGGATCGCGAGCAACAGCGTAGGCAGCAACTGGTTCAGGAGCGCGACCAGATTGCAGAGCAAATGCGGCAACAGCTTGTGCGACTGGAAAACAGCGTTGCACAGTATCGGACTCAGTTGAGTGATCGTTGCGCTCCACCAGAAGCAAACCAATTGGTAGTGCTGCAGACCCAAAGACGAGAGCGCGCCGAGCAGCTGGCGCATGCGGCGCAAGAGCAGTTACTGCAGCTGCAAGAGCAGTTGGCACATTTGCAAAAGCATGGGCAATACCTGGCGGAGGAGCTGGCAGCAGCAGAAGCGGAGTTGCATCATCTCAGCGAGTTGCATAGCGGAGTAGTCGCTGCTGTCCGCCCGTCTGGTGAAAACAGCGCGACGCTACAGGCTCAACGGGTCCTCTACGTTGGCGGAAGACCCAGCTCTACCCCTTCGATTCGTGACTATGTATGCCGCCGAGGTGGGGAGTTTCTACACCATGACGGGGGCTTGGAGGACCGCAAAGGACTGCTGGACAGCCTGCTGCCACGCGCCAGCCTGGTTGTTTTTCCTGTGGACTGTGTAGACCATGACTCTGTCACCAAGCTCAAGCGCCTCAGCGAACGCCATCAGGTGCCCTTTGTTCCGCTACGAAGTGCCAGCTTGGCCTGCTTTGCCGCCACCCTCAAACGCGAGCTTGCGGATGATGTCAAGACTGCAGCACTCCGACCGCAGCTTTGCTTGCGACACAGCTAGTTTGCCGATACGCGAGACACGGGTATCGAAGAATTCAAGTTCCATGAACCAGCGCCAGCAGCTTTTGCATATCGGCTTTGCATGCTTCGAAAGCTTGTCGCTCGATGCCCCGGTAAAGCGCAAGCACTTGATGACCGGTTTCGGTAAGTTCCGACCCTCCGCCATGAGAGCCGCCTGTGGCTTTCGCTACAGCAGGAGAGCTCAGTCCTTGATTGAGTTCATCAACCAAAAGCCAGGCCCGACGGTAAGACATGCCCAGAGATTTCGCAGCGGCAGCTATGGATTTGCTTGCCTCTATCGCTTCCAAAAGCTCTATTTTTCCGGGGCCGATGGCATTGATGCCACCAACAACGACTCGCATGCGCAACTTCACAAAAGGGGCAAGGTTTTCAGCAGTTGGCACGACAGGTTTTGGCATATTGGTGCGTGAATAAAAGTGCGTTCCGCCAACAGGGCGGTAAAAGAATTGAAGGCGGGTGGAGCGCCCTGGAGGCCAAAGACAAGTAAGTGCCCCGGACGGGTCTCGCATCTTAAGGGCCTAGTCGAAACCAGTGGTTCATCCACCATGACGGTCTATTTCTCGGGCCCGAACTTGGGCACAAGTTTGTGCCAGATGTGCTGGCGTGTTGAGGCTTCAATAGAGCTGGCGCGCGCTTTCGGCCGCAGCCGTCAGACGGCTTGCCCAATAGCGGTCGTGCAAGGGATCCAGTGACTCAATACAGCGCTGGGTGCCGCCTTGCTTTTTGGTACAGGAGGCTCGGCAATACTGCCTAGACTGATGAAGCACGCCAAGTATTCACTGCTCGTCAGACCCAGTTGGACGCTGAGTATGGGGTCGAAGCAGCGCTCGCCACTGAGCGAGATGGCGCCGAAACCCAACTGGTGCGCTGCATTCATGAAATTCCCCAAAGCAGCGCCGGCCGTAAGCAATTGCTCACGTGCGGGGACTCGTGCCCTTGCTTTCGGCGATACAACAAAAGCGAGCAAGGCAGGACTGCGGGTCGCATGCTCGCGTGCCCGTTGGATATCGTCTCTAGATGCCAAAGGGTCGCGGCGCAGTTTCTCCTGCACGAACAGATCTGCCAAAGCTTCTCTTTGATCTGCTCCAAACGCAATGATGCGCCAAGGATGCAGGCCCCCATGATCTGGTGCACTGAGCGCAGCAACCGTCATCAATTCGATGGCTGCTGCATCTGGCGGCGGCGAGCATAAGCGCTTTGGAGAAATGGAACGGCGATCCAGCAATGGAGCCACCGCACGTTTTCTGCGCGATTCCGTGAAGCACTGTTCCAGCGTAGCCATCGCATTGGATAGCTGCTGGGCTTGTGCTATCACTTTTTTCCCTTCTACGGTGAAGCCTTGAAATGGAGATCCAGCCTTCACGAGTGCACAGCCATGTTCGCTCTCCGCTTTCTCCACCACCTTCAGCAACTCAAGCGTCGAAACTTCACAGGCTGCGGCGGCCTTGGCCCAGTCTTGCTCGCGATGCAAAGCCAGGAAGTAGGAAATTTGATTCGGCTTCATCGGCACCTCAGCCTCCTCTGTCGCGTGAGGAGATCATTTTTTCGGTCATGGATTGCTCAAGCTAAGTCGCAGAAATTCCATTGCAATAGTATGGAGCGACAAGTCTACATTCGCTATATCTCATTAAATATAACGAATGCATTCTTCTGTTTATTGCATTTCCATGGAAGCGACCGGAACTATTGAACGGAGACAGTTTTGCTATTGCGGCAATCCACGCATTGCTCACAATCTAGCAACACTGCTGTTCATTTGAGCATTTAGTTTAGAATTTATTGATCGGGAAAGCAGCCTCCCGTCCTGCAAGGGTAGACGGTGTCCCGTCCAAGCGCTGGGCATCCTCTATGGAGTTTTTATGGACACCGCTTTGCCCAGGTCGACCGACCCGGCCACCGCTCTCTCGCTCTCAGAAGCCCTGCGCTTTTGGTTGAAACTCGGTTTCATCAGTTTTGGCGGACCCGCAGGTCAGATTGCGCTCATGCACGAAGAACTTGTGGATCGCCGCCGATGGATTTCGGAGAAGCGCTTCCTCCACGCCTTGAACTACTGCATGCTGCTACCTGGGCCTGAAGCCCAGCAACTTGCAACCTACCTGGGCTGGCTGCTGCATCGAACATGGGGCGGCGTTTTGGCTGGCGTGCTCTTCGTTCTACCTTCGCTATTCATCATCATTGCTCTCGCCTGGCTGTACATGGCTCACGGTGACGTGCCAGTCATCGCGGGCTTTTTCTACGGCATAAAACCTGCGGTAACAGCACTCGTGGCACAGGCCGCCTACCGTGTGGGCTCCAGATCGCTTAAGAACAGTTGGCATTGGAGTATTGCTGCTGCGGCATTCCTTGCCATCTTTATGCTGAATGTTCCGTTTCCGCTGATCGTCATGGCGGCAGCCGCTGTCGGATTCTTGGGCAGCAAGGTGCGCCCCGAGGCTTTTGGCGGCGGCACCAGGCACGAAACAGGAACGAAGCCTTCGGAGATCAGGCCTGCACTCATAGACGACACAACCCCTGCCCCGCCTCATGCCAAGTTCACTTGGCGACGCTTCTGGTCCGTGCTTTTTGTCTGTGTGGCCCTGTGGGGAGGCGTCCTTGGCGTTCTTGCTGCGCTTTTCGGACCGCATTCACCGCTGGTGCAGATGGGGTGGTTTTTCACCAAAGCGGCACTCATGACCTTTGGCGGCGCTTATGCGGTGCTTCCCTATGTCTACCAAGGTGCAGTGGAAAATTTTCATTGGCTGACGGCGACGCAAATGATCGACGGCTTGGCCTTGGGTGAGACGACTCCCGGCCCTCTCATCATGGTGGTGAGCTTCGTAGCCTTCGTAGGCGGCTGGACCAAAGCCATCTTCGGGTCGGATTCACTGCTGCTGGCTGGAGTTGTAGCGGCAATGGTCGTGACCTTTTTTACTTTTTTACCGTCTTTCTTTTTCATTTTGATTGGCGGACCCTTCATTGAATCCACCCACGGCAAGCTGAAGTTCACCGCGCCACTGGTCGGCATCACCGCAGCAGTGGTGGGGGTCATACTGAACCTCGCGGTCTTTTTTGCCTATCACGTCATATGGCCTCGGGGTCTTGCCGGCAGCATCGATTGGGCGTCGATAGCGATAGGCGTGGCTGCGGCCGTTGCGTTATTGCGCTTTAAGGTCAATGTGATCTATGTCATTGTGGCTGCAGGCTTGACGGGACTGCTTGTACGCCTCTGACTCTAACCACAGCAGGGCCTGGGGTGGATAGAAGAGCATTCACTGTAGTGCGCCACCACGCTCACAGTGATTTCTATAAAGCCTCAAGCCATTCAATATCCATAAAACTCCTCGCTGCGCACATCGTCTTCATCAATACCTGCAGCTACCAGCATCTGCTGCATGGCAGCGACCATGGCAGGCGGCCCGGCCACATAGAAAATCGGATTGGTTAAGCCCTCGATAGCCTGTTGAACCCATGCACTGTCGATTTTTTGCGTATCTCCGCTCCAACTTTCAAAAGAGTGCGCCATATCGGTCATGGTGGCCTTGAGTCTAAATTTCGGATGCTGCTTTGCGAGCGCCTGAAGCTCGGAGAGAAACGCTGCATCTTCGGGGCGACGATTCGAATACAGCAGCAGTAGATCCTGCGGCGACCGCTGCATTGCCGCATGCCGCAGCATGCTCATGAAAGGTGTAACTCCAATTCCACCAGCAATGAGCACGCCCGCCCGCGCCGTGTTTTTGTGCAAGGTCAGCGAGCCGAACGGCCCATCTATATCCAGTTCAGCGCCCACGGGAAGAGCTCCAAGCGCGCGCTTGTAAACACTGTCCCTCATACGCGTGGCAAACATCAATTCGTTCTCGTGCGGCGCACTGACAATGGAAAACGCGTGACCACGCTCCTCCTGGCTTGCCTCGGAGCTTGCACCCGGCAGCAGGATCTCGAACGCCTGCCCAGGACGGAACTCGAACCCCGCCGGCTTGGCAAGATGAAACGCCATCGTGCCTTGCGCGACTTCTTGGCGCGCAAGAATTTTGCTGTGCTCTATGCCCATGGCCCACTCCTTGGTAATCGATAGATCTACACATTGGATGCCTGCACTGACTCCAATATTCCTGCTAATCGATAGCCAGCATGAGCAACGGGTTGAATTGGATGGATCTGGCCCTTGTCATTCCGAGCACCGTCCAGCCACTGCATCAGCCTGGATGGGCAAGATGCTCATTCACCTTGTCGAGGTTTCCGACATGCGAGTCCAGCATGCGCGCCAGATTCTGGTTGAGTACCGGGTCCTCGACCATGGGCAGCAGTTCTCTCAGCGTCTTGGCAACCCAGGCTTGCCCACGGTTCAGGAACGCAAGGCGCTCATTCACGTCGACGATAGCCATCGCTTTCTGGAAAAAATCGCCAGTGCGAGTGCTGGATTTCCCGTCCATCGCCCGGATCGCATGCAGCAGCATGGTGCACCATTGCACCTCATCGCGATAAACCGCTTCAACTAGACTACGCGTGCCCGGATCCTGGACTTGCGCCAGCGTCTGAGCCCCCGGCACGCTCGGCCTCCAACAGCTCGTTGAGGCTCTCAATCAGTTCTGCATTACGAGCACGCTCAAACTCCGGCGCGTAGCAGACGGGTGAACTCAGCTCGACCTCCGGAGGGTGCAAGCGATGCCATTCAAGCTGCGCATGCTGCATGATTTCCTCAATGCGCTCGGCCGCAGATGGACTGCTGGCGATATGCGCCACGCCCAGACCCGCATACAACGCCATGGCCTCGAAATCGCCGGTCATGGAGCGCAGCGGTGAGTCCGTACTGAACAGATAAATGGGGCGGCCTGCTTCCTCGCCTATTGGTTGCCGATGGGCCTGCGTATGCGGCACCATTCGCCACGCTGTTTCTCAGCACACGAACCACCGCATGCGCTGGCCAGTTGATGTGAAAGTCTTCGGTCAGCACCGTGTCCTGTACGGTTGCTTCGACAATCCGTTGCTTGTGATAAGCATGTGCAAATGACTTCTTGGTAGCTAGCAATGCGGCGCCCAATACCGCGGCCTTCGCGCCTTGCGAAAACAGGTGTGCCACGGTTTCACCGGCGGCAATCTCGCCCGCGGCAGCCACGGGAATATCCACCACGGCGGGCATATCCGCCAGTATTTTTCAGCGGTTGGCGCCCATAGACATGTCCAACCGCCTCGACACCTTGAACGATGAGCGCATCGACTCCCTCATGCCCTGCCCCATCAGTTACTCATGGCTCGTTAAACGCGCAACAATAGAAAAACGCTCCTAACTTCATAGCTATAAACCCTTATCTATTTTGGTCGGAATGGCGGGATTCGAGCTCGCGACAAGGCTGTTGCAAAAATAAGTTTCGGGCCAAGCTACCCCAGACCCCATACGTGACTAGGCCACTGCCTCTGCCGCAATTGCAGCGCACAGCTCGTCCCGGACCCGCTCCTCATCTCCTGCAGCAAATATGCCGATGAAGACCAGCACGGACTCCGTCAGTGAGTCCCGCTCTACATCTGTGATCCGCATGCGACCACCCACTACATGCAGCTCCTGAGGACGCGTTTTGCCCTGCATGCAAACGATGCCCTTGGCACGCAGCGTTCCAGCGGGAAGACCGCGCAGGGCCTGCTTGAGGCGCAGCTTGTCGAACTGTTCGCCCTGCATGCGAATCGAAAAGCTCGTGATTGCACAATGCAGTAGCGCATCCGACGCGCGCTTGCTCCAGCGCCGACCTGGCTGCGGACTCAGCAGTGTTGGAATGGATCGTTCGGGCCTGCTTTCTACATCGAGAAAGAGGGACATCGGAAGCATTCCGTGATCGGCTCTGAATTTCACGGCATGTGGTGCGATACGCGACAGCAATTCGCCAGCTGCCGCAATGTCGCTCTCGCGGGCGAGATCACATTTGGACAGCACCAATGCTGTAGCACCAGCCATCTGCTGGCGCACCATGTCACCGATTAGCGGGTCCGCCAGATGCCGCTGCAACCCGAGGACATCGGCGAGCACCACGATGGAATTCAAACGGAATGCACGATCAAGCATTCCGACCTGCGCTATGCGCAGCGGATCGGAAACACCGCTGGCCTCGATCACGAGCAGGTCCGGTCGATCCGCGCGTTCACTGATCTCGGCGAGCGCCTGCACCAGCTTGTCGCCAATCGAGCAGCAGACGCAACCGTTCTCCAGCTGAATCACATCGTCACTTCGCGTGCGAATGAGCGCCGCATCGATGTTGATCTCGCCAAAGTCGTTCACCAGCACCGCCACACGCAGATCACCGGATTGCGTGAGCAAGCGGTTGAGCATGGTAGTTTTGCCTGCGCCAAGATAGCCGCCGACGACGACCATCGGAATGGGAGCATGTTGCTTGGCCTGCATGATCATCGAGCAGTCAAATCCGGTCAGCAGCGTGGTGCCGCAAAGGCCCTGCCGCCGAGCACCGTGCCCCACACCTGCACGTCTTTCAGACGCTCGACTGGCACGCTGCTTGGATCGTCCTCCAGCACTGCAAAATCCGCCATTTTTCCCTGCTCGATGCTGCCAATCATGTGCTCCAGCTTCAGCGTCTTGGCCGCGCCAAGCGTCACGGCATGCAGTGCGTCGGAAACTGACAGGCGCTCGCTTTCACCGAGAATCTTGCCGCTTGCGCTGGCCCGATGTGCCGCACACCAGGCGGTGAACAGCGGGTTGAGCGGCGTGATCGGCGCATCGGAGTGCAGCGAAAACGTGATGCCCAATTGCCGCGCCGTCTCCGCCGGATTCATGCGTGCAGCCCACTGCGGCCCCACGGTCTGACTGGAATGTGCGTCGCCCCAATAGTAGAGGTGGTTGGAGAAGAAGTTGATGCACATGCCCAGCTTCGCTGCACGTTCAAGCTGGGCCCGGTCGGCCAGCTGGCAATGCTGCAGCGTGTGGCGATGATCGTCGCGCGGATGCGCAGCAAGCATCTTCTCGATCACGTCGAGCACCACTTCCGTGGCCTCGTCGCCATTGGTGTGGATGTGCAGTTGCAAACCCGCCGTGTGGAAAGGCGTGAACAGATCCTGCAGTTGCGATGGCGGAATCAGCCACAGACCGTTGGGCTGGCCGCCGAAATAACCCGGCTCGCGCAGCCGCGCGGTGAAGCCCTGGATCGAGCCATCGACAATGAACTTGACTGGGCCAAAGCGCAGCTTGTCGGTCTGATCCCCGATGGCCTGCAACACGCGCGCTGCGCCACCATCGGGATTGCGCTGCGGTGCAAATGCGGGCACCACGCGCATGGGATATTGAGGGTCTGCCGTCACCTGGTGCAGCGTTTCAAGACCTGCCCGCGTCAGATCGCTCACCAGATCAGTCGCTGTGGTCACGCCCGCGAGCTGCGCGACACGGCCGAACTTCCACACGGCCTCGGCCTGCTCGGCCGCAGCCAGCGTCATCGACTTGCCGAGCAGCTTCTGCACCGGGAACATCGCGGCGAACTCCTGCAGCTCGCCCGTGGGCTGGCCGTCCGCATCCTTGTGCACGCCGTCGATGTCGGTGTCTTCATCGATGCCTGCCTGCGCCAGCATCACGGAGTTCACATTCATCAGATGCACGCTCGCATGCATGATGACGATGGAGCGAGTGGCGGACACCGTGTCCAGTTCCTTGACCGACAGACGTTCGGTGCCGAACAGAATCGGATCAAAGCCCCAGCCCAGCAGCGGCGCATCGGCATCGCTCATGCGCACCTCGGCCTCCTTGAGGCGCGCAAGCACCGCTTCCAGCGTGCGCAGGCCTGTCCACAGCTTGCCATCCGGATCACGCCGATCGAAGTAGCCCAGATAGATCGCATCCCACATCGCGCCTTCCATCAGATGGCAGTGGGCTTCTATCAGACCGGGCATCAGCACCTTGTCGCGAAAGGTGTCCACTGGTTGCGCATCGGGCCATGCCGCCATGTCGGCGGCGTTGCCGACCGCCAGGATCTTGCCGTTCTGCACGGCCACATGCGTGGCCTCTGGCTGCTGCACGTTCATGGTGAGCACCTTACGCGCGGCAAACACCTGCACCGTATCGTTGGGGTTTGAATGGCCTGTCTCTTTTTTCATTTGCATATCCAACTCTTGCGGTTCTCTAATTCGATCAAGCCATTCCCAAACGCACCACGGGACGCGGCAGAGCCACGTGCAGAGCGAACATCACCGCCACGTTGGCAGCAAGGCTGATGAGGCCCAGATTGAAACCACCGAAATCGGGCTGCACCACATACATCACGATGGCCGACACCTGCCCCACCAGAATGCCCATGGCCACGGCAGCCGGACGCACCTTGCGCTTGAACAGGATCACCAACATGCCGGGGAAGAACTGCGTGACGCCGTAATACGCCGTGTTGATCAGCGTGAGCATCAGATTTGGCGTGAAGAGCGTCATCACGATGGACATCATCAGATAGATGACGATCACGATCTTGGAAGCGAACTTCTGCTTTTGCTCAGGCATCGATGGAATCAGATTGCGTGTGACGATAGGGCCGATCGCCAGGCAGATACCCGCGAGCACCAACAGCCCAGACAGCGCAGCCCCTGCCGCCACCAAGCCCAGCAACCAACCCGGCAGCAGGCGGATGGCCGCAGCAAAGAAGGCTTCATTGGGCGATGCGAGCTGCAGGTTCTGGCTGATGGCGTAGTACGACGCAAGCACCAGGAACGGGTACATCAGCATGTACAGCGGCATCACGATCTGCGTGCGGCGAATGGTGTTCGCGCTCTTGGCCGTGAAGAAGTTCTGGATTGCGAACGGCATCATGTAGAAACCCATCGCCTGAAAGAAGATGGTGCTCATCGAGAACCGCAACTCGGTCGGATTCATGTGGTTGCTTACCTGCTTGCTGGCCGCTTCGAACACATCGGCGACGCCTGCATGCATGGCCACCGCAAGACCGACGACAATGATCGCCACCAGCATCACGACGTCCTTGAGGATGGCGATGTATGACGTGGCCCGCACGCCCGAAATGGCGATGTAGGTGAACGCAAGCGCAGCGGAGATCAGCACCAGATGCAGTGGCGTGAAGTTCCAGCCCAGCCCCTTGAGTGCAGCCACGAGGCCCGTGAACTGCAACTGCCCCCACGGCAGCAGAAACAGAATCGCCGAACCCGCAACGATCAGTTCCAGCGCGCGGCTCTTGTAGTGGCCCTTGAACAGATCGGGCAAGGTGATCGCGTTGAAGCGCGCACCCGCCTCCCAGATCTTCGGACCAAGGAAGTAGCCAAGCGGATAGGCCAGCAGGATGTAGCCGAGGAACCAGACGCCGTAAGTTGGGCCCTTGGCGTAGATGCCGCCCGGAAATCCCACCATGGTGCCGATGCTGTAGACCTCTCCGGCCGCCAGGAAGAACACCAGCCACGCGCCAAACTGCCGCGAAGCCACAAAGAAGTCATGCACGCTCTGTGATTCGCCACCGCCCTTGCGCGAGCGGATGGCCAGATAGAGGGAGTAAAGAATGACGCCGAGAAAAACGAGTGAAGCCATCATGATGCTGCTCCTTGACTTCAGTGCTGGTCGACGGCCACATCGGGCTCGTGACGATCGAACAGATGCCACACCGCGTACATGCACCCGGAGGTGAGCACGAACCAGATGAAGATCCACATGTAGATGAACGGCACGCCGAACACAAAACGGTCAACCGAAGCGACCCACGGAAGCAGCCCGACTACCGCAAGGTACGGTATCCCGAGCCCAATGAACACCTTGAGCATGTGTTGTCTCCTGATTTACTTGTCTGTCTACTATCGAAAAAAATCGAATGGCAGTTCTTTGCCGCCTTATGAAATCAGATAGTAGAAACAACGTTCATATAATTCAAATGCAAATATCAATTAAAAAGCATGAGAGAAAATTATGGATTCGCAAAAGCTCAAGCACCTGCTGGCCATCGTTGACCATGGAACCTTCTCTGACGCAGCGCGAGCGGTCCACCTCACCCAGCCCGCGTTAAGTCGCAGCATCCGGTCGCTGGAAGACGAACTCAAGGCGCAGCTCTTTGATCGCGGCGCAAGGCGCGCAAGGCTCACGGGCTTCGGCGAGCTGGTGGCCGAGCGTGCAAGACGCATCCGCCTTGAAATGACGCAATTGCAGCGCGACATAGAACTGCTACGCGGCGCTCAGGAAGGCCAGCTCAACGTCGGCTTCGCACCTGGCCCGGCCGCGTTGCTACTCACGCCGTTTCTCATCCACATGGCACAGAAGCACCCACGCATCAAGGTTCGCACCGAAGTCAGCTCCACCCAAACACTGCTAAAAAGCCTATCCCACGAAAGCATCGATGCCATCGTCGGCGACGGCTATATCCTTCGCGCCGCCGGGAACGACGTGGAATTCGAGCCATTGGGCGACCTGCACGCAGGCCTCGTCTGCCGCGCCAGCCACCCGATCCTGAGCGAGTCCGTCATCGACTTTGACACCATCCGCCGCTACCCACTGGCGACCACCACGCTGAGCACCGCCATCACCCGCGGCCTCACCCACCTATGGGGCCCCGAAGCCGAGCAGGACAGGCTCTTCACCCTACACTGCAACGATCTGGAAACCTTGCGCCAAGTCACCCTGGCCAGCGACACAATGCTCTTCGGCATCCTCGCAGTCACCAGACAGGAGCGAGCCAATGGCACCATCGTCGAAGTCCCCATCACCCCAGACCCTGGCAGCTACGGCCACTACGGCATCGCGCGCACCACAGGCCGCACACTCTCCCCCGTGCTGGAGTTGCTGTACTCATTTACACGACACTATTGGGCTGCGATGTAGGCCTTCATGCGGCTGCTGATGTTGCGCGAAAACTATTGCGCCCCAAACGAAAAACTCCAGCTCATTTCTGAACCGCGTTGTTGCATCAATCTGTTTTAGGTCGAGTGACCCCAACCCCAGAGGAAGTTAGGCCACGCCGTCCGCCTGAGGACGGCCCAGTTCAGCGAATCGTTTGAGAATGGCGGCACGGATGTGCAGCTCGTTGACCAGGCGCTCAGAAGTTCTAGACATGACCCGCTCGCCCAGTCGCTTGATGCAGTTCATTTGGGTCTCAACCAGGCTGCCCTAGGGGCCCTATTTGCAAAACGAGGAGATATCGGGAGTGATGTGTCTTGAGCAGTCCCAGACGCATTGGCTTTTGCCTGGAAGCCTGCGCCGCGCCCCTGCAGCCAGACACGACTCAATAGAAAAAGGGCTCCTAACTTCATAGCTAGGAGCCCTTATCTAGTTTGGTCGGAATGGCGGGATTCGAACTCGCGACCCCTTGCACCCCATGCAAGTGCGCTACCAGGCTGCGCTACATTCCGAAGACTTGAATTATACACAGAAATTCAAAGCTCAAAGTGAAAGCAATGCTTTGATCTGCAAAAGCTCTTCTTTGATCCCTTGCATGCAGAGCGCCGGTACGGCTCCCAAAGGCTTGGAGGCAAGCACTTCCTCCAGCAATTGCGACTGCAGCGCAGCCTGTTCGCTTTCTGCGGCAATGCCCAGCGCTGCCTCGTTGGCCGTCGAGCGGCCGGCCAGACCTGTCTCGCGCAAGCGGTTGCGAGCGCCGCTGATGGTGAAACCCTGCTCGTACAGCAGCTCACGGATTCTGCGCACCATCAGCACTTCATGGTGCTGGTAGTAGCGCCGGTTGCCGCGGCGTTTCATGGGTTTGAGCTGGGTGAATTCCTGCTCCCAATAGCGCAGCACATGGGGCTTTACCTCACACAGATCCGCCACCTCACCAATGGTGAAGTAGCGCTTGGCTGGAATGGCAGGCAGATGTGAAGCCATGTCGGTTGCAGTCAATGGATGCAAGTTACCGGGAAGTAAAGATGAGCAATATAGCGCGAAGAGCTGACAAGCCGGACTTCAATTGCTTGAAGCAAGACTGGTCAGCTCTACGACAGGCCAGGTTCCATTCGATGGTGTACTTGGCCTGCAGCGCAATTGTGCGATTGCGCGCCTTCAGCGTTGGCTAGGCGCCGCTTAAGCGCCGGGCTTTTCCGCCTGAATCAATTCCTTGAGCTTGCTGCTGGCGTGGAAGGTAACCACGCGGCGGGCAGCAATCGGAATCAGCTCGCCGGTACGCGGATTGCGGCCGGGGCGCGGTGCCTTGGTGCGAATCTGGAAATTGCCAAAACCCGAGAGCTTGACATCTTCCCCATCCACCAGACTTTGGGAGATCAGATCGAAAAACGCATCAACCATATCCTTGGCTTCGCGCTTGTTCAAACCGATTTCTTCAAACAACAGATCGGCCAGTTGCGCCTTGGTCAGCGCGGGGCTGTCAATGCTTTCAACAGCAAGCTCCATGGGGCGATCTCCTTGTGGATTGAACATCATCAGCGCAAACGTGCTGCGGCACGCTCTTGCAATTGGGCCAGCACGGCTTGCACCGTCTGCTCGATTTGCGCATCGGCCAGAGAACCTTCGTCGCTCATCAGCGTCAGGCGTACGGCCAGGCTTTTCTCGTCCTGGGCCAGGCTGCCTGGAGCCGCTTCTTCGCCAGCCTTGAGCTTTTTGGCGCGGAACACGTCAAACAGCACGGCATTGCGCAAGATGCCATCGGATTTGGCGGCAAAGATCGCATCCATGATTTGCGCATGGGTTACGGCTTCCTTGACCACGACGGCAATGTCGCGCTCCACGGCCTGGTGCTTGGCTACGGGCTTGAAGACGGGCACTTCGCGGGCCAGCACAGCATCGAGTTCCAGCTCGAACAGGATAGGCGCTTGCGCCAGATCCCAGCCTTGACGCCACTTGGGGTGCAACTCGCCCACAAAGCCGATGGCCTTGCCGCCCAGCAACACGCGGGCGCAGCGGCCGGGGTGCATGGCTGGGTGTTCTGCGGGCTCGAACGTAGGCTTGAATGGCGCCAACAAGGCTTCCACATCACCCTTGACGTCGTAGAAGTCCACCTTGGTTTCGGCTTTACCCCATTGCTGCTGGTCGGCAGCGCCGTAGGCGAGCCCTGCCACGCGCATGGGCTGGTAAAAGCCCTTGACGGTGGTGTCGGACTCGACCACGGAGTCATCCTTGAAGAACACGCGACCCAGTTCGAACACGCGCACGCGCTGGGCCTTCCGGTCCACGTTGAACTTCAAAACCTGCAGCAAAGAGCCCAGCAACGACGAGCGCATCACGCTCAAATGGCTGGCAATGGGGTTGAGCAGCTTGATGGCGTTGTGGTTACCGGCCAGCTCCTGCTCCCACTTTTCTTCAACAAAGCTGAAGTTGATGGTTTCCTGATAACCCAGACCGGCCAGTTCACGGCGCACGCCGAACGGGCTGCGCTGGTTCTCGGCGCGCAACTTGGGCGAGATGGGCGCCAGCGGCTTGGTGGTAGGCAGGTTGTCGTAACCGATCATGCGGGCCACTTCTTCGATCAGATCTTCTTCCAGATTGATGTCGAAGCGGAAAGTGGGCGCAGTCACGCTGATCACGCCTTCAGACGCCACCGTCGCGGGCAGACCCAGGCCGTTCAAGGCATCCAGGCATTGCTGCTGGGTCACGGCCATGCCGATGACCTTGGCCGCACGGGCCACGCGCAGTTGCACGGTCTTGGCGGCCGGCATGTTCGGCTGTTGGTCGTCCATGGCGCCGACTTGCGTCTCGGGCGTGCCGCAGATCTCCAGCACCAGCGCCGTGATGCGCTCGATGTGCTCGACGGTGAACTCGGGGTCCACACCACGCTCGAAACGGTGGCCGGCGTCGGTAGAGAAATTGAAGTGGCGCGAACGGCCGGCCACCGCCTTGGGGAACCAGAACGCCGCTTCGATATAAATGTTCTTGGTGTCGTCCGACACGGCGGTCGCATCGCCGCCCATGATGCCAGCCAGGGATTCGACCTGCTGGTCGTCGGCGATCACACCGACGGGGATGAAGTCGTCGATCTCGATGGTGTTGCCATTGAGCAGCTTGAGCGTTTCGCCCTGCTTGCCCCAACGCACGTTCAGGCCGCCGCTGATCTTGTCCAGATCAAAGATATGGCTGGGGCGACCCAGCTCGAACATCACGTAGTTGGAGATGTCCACCAGGGGCGAGACGCCGCGCTGGCCACAGCGGGCCAGACGATCCAGCATCCACTGGGGCGTCTTCACCTGGGTGTTCACATTGCGCACGATGCGGCCCGAGAAGCGACCGCACAGATCGGTGGCTTCAATCTTCACGGGCAGCTTGTCTTGCAAGGCCACAGCCGCCTGCGGGAACGACAGCGCCTTCAAAGGTGTGCCGGTCAGCGCCGACAGCTCGCGAGCCACGCCGTAGACCGACAGGCAGTGCGCCAGATTGGGCGTGAGTTTCAGCGTGAACAGCGTGTCGTCCAGATTCAGGTACTCGCGCACGTTCTGGCCCAGAGGCGCATCCAGCGGCAGCTCCAGCAGGCCGCCGGTATCGTCGGCAATGCCCAGCTCCTTGGCCGAGCACAGCATGCCAAAGCTTTGCACGCCGCGCAGCTTGCCGATCTTGATCATGAAGGGCTTGCCATCTTCGCCGGGCGGCAGTGCAGCGCCCACGGTGGCGCAGGGAATGCGGATGCCCACGCGCGCGTTGGGCGCACCACAGACGATGTTCAGCAGCTCGGGGCCGCCCACATCGACTTGGCAGATGCGCAGACGGTCAGCGTCGGGGTGCTGCACGGCTTCCTTGATTTCACCAACCACGATGCCGGTGAAAGGAGGAGCGACAGGGTCCAGCTCTTCGACTTCCAGGCCGGCCATGGTCAGGGTGTCGGCCAGCTCTTGGGTCGTCAGCTTCGGGTTGCAGTATTCGCGCAACCAGGATTCAGGAAATTGCATAGTCAGACTCTTTGGCGTTCAGGCCAGTTGCCACAGGGGAATCAACTGGCTGTATGGCGATCTTGCTTTCAAAAAAGGAGCTGCTTGTGCTTTTCGCGCCTGGATTTCTGATTGTTTTATATTGGAAATCCTTAAGGAATCAGCGCAGCCAGCTCACTTTTTCATTGCTGAAATTGCGACAGGAAACGGATGTCGCCGTCGAAGAACAGGCGCAGGTCGTTCACGCCATAACGCAGCATGGTCAGGCGATCGGGGCCCATGCCGAAGGCAAAGCCGATGTACTTTTCGGGGTCCAGACCCATGTTGCGCACCACGTTGGGGTGCACCTGGCCGGAGCCCGCCACTTCCAGCCACTTGCCGGCCAAGGGGCCGCTCTGGAACTGGATGTCGATTTCAGCCGAAGGCTCGGTGAAAGGGAAGAAGCTGGGGCGGAAACGCAGCACCAGATCATCCGATTCAAAAAAGGTCTTGCAGAAGTCGGTGAACACCACCTTCAAGTCCTTGAAGCTCACGTTCTCGCCAATCCACAGGCCTTCGCACTGGTGGAACATGGGCGAGTGGGTGGCGTCCGAGTCCACACGGTAAGTGCGGCCGGGAGCAATCACGCGGATCTCGGGCATGGTCTGGCCGGCGTCGAGCTGATTGCGGTATTTCTTCACATGCTGCACCGCATGACGCACCTGCATGGGGCTGGTGTGCGTGCGCAGCAAATTGGGCGCCTGCTTGGTACCGCCTTCCACATAGAAGGTGTCGTGCATGGAACGAGCAGGATGGTCTTCGGGCGTGTTCAGCGCCGTGAAGTTGAACCAGTCGGATTCAATCTCTGGGCCTTCGGCCACATCAAAACCCATGGAGCCAAAAATGCCCTCGATGCGTTCCAGCGTCAGCGACACGGGATGCAGACCACCGGTGCCGCGACGACGGCCGGGCAGCGTCACGTCCAGCACTTCAGCCTTCAGGTGAGCTTGCAGTTCGGCATCAGCCAGGGCTTGGCGGCGAGCGGTCAAAGCGGCTTCAATCGCTTGCTTGGCCACGTTGATGGCAGCACCGCGCGATTTTTTCTCTTCGACGGAAAGCTGCGCCATGCCCTTCATGAGCTCGGTCATCTTGCCCGACTTGCCCAGAAACTGCGCCTTGGCATTTTCCAGATCGGCAGGGGTTTGTGACTGCGCAAACAGCTGTTTAGCGCTTTCGACCAGAGAATCCAACTCGTTCATATCGACTCTTTATCGACGTTAATTACCCAAGACAGTCCTCGTTTCAACACCACCGCTTCACATGAAGCGCGAGCGCCAGGACCATCTCAGCGACAAAAAAACAAGGGCTAGTGCCTTTTCAAGCCCTAGCCCTTGCTGTTTGTGCACCAGCAGCTACTAAATTAAGAGTAACTACCGATCGTGACCTCAGGCAGCCAGCTTGGCCTTGACTTGGTCGACGATAGCTGCAAAAGCAGCCTTGTCGTGCACAGCGATATCGGACAGCATCTTGCGGTCGATTTCGATGGCAGCCTTCTTCAGGCCGTTGGCGAATTGGCTGTATGTCAGACCCAGTTCGCGTGCAGCGGCGTTGATACGGGCGATCCACAGTTGGCGGAACACGCGCTTCTTGTTACGACGGTCACGGTAGGCGTATTGGCCTGCCTTCATCACCGCCTGCTTGGCGACGCGGAAGACATTGCCGCGACGACCGCGGAAACCCTTAGCAAGGGCGATTACTTTTTTGTGACGGGCACGGGCCGTTACACCACGTTTGACGCGAGGCATGTTATTACTCCTTGTTCGTCAGTGAATTAAAGGCCCATGCCGGGCAGCATTTGTGCAACGGAGGCCATGTTGGTCTCATGCACATTCACTGCACCACGCAGGTGACGCTTGTTCTTGGTGGTCTTCTTGGTCAAGATGTGACGCTTGAAGGCTTGACCGCGCTTGACGGTACCACCTGGACGAACGCGAAAACGCTTCTTCGCGCTGCTCTTGGTCTTCATTTTGGGCATGTGAATGCTCCTATACATTGTGCTCGTGAGGCGGCGCACAACACTGCACGCACTTCGCTAGCCACCGAGGCACTTATGCATGGGCTCAAGAAAAACCTGAGCCCATGTTTTGCAGGCAAGCCTGCAAATTCTGCGGTCTGGAACAAGTTGCCAAGCCATGACCGACTTTTGCTTTCGCCTTGAGCGCGCCAGCGGCGCAGCAAAAACAAAAGTGGGCCGCTTGCGCCAACCCACTTCTGCCATCAAGGCAAACCGAGATTATGCCTTATCTGCCTCTGCTGGTGCAGAAGCGGCTGCGTCACCCTGGGGTTTTGCAGCAACAACAGGCTTTTTGTTGCGGGAAGGAGCCACCATCATGATCATCTGACGGCCTTCCAGCTTGGGGAATTGCTCCACCTGAATGGTGTCCGACAGGTCGTCACGCAGGCGGTTGAGCAGGTCCAGACCCAGCGATTGATGGGTAATTTCACGGCCGCGGAAACGCAGCGTGACCTTCACCTTATCGCCTTCCGCCAGGAAACGGCGGATATTGCGCAACTTGATGTTGTAGTCACCATCATCGGTACCGGGACGGAATTTCACTTCCTTGATGTCGATGACAGTCTGCTTGGCCTTGGCCTCAGCTGCCTTCTTCTGTTCCTGGTACTTGAACTTGCCGTAATCCATCAAACGGCAGACCGGGGGATTGGCCGTAGCGGCAATTTCCACCAGATCGACATCCAGCTCACCAGCCATGCGCAGCGCTTCCTGAAGCGACACGATACCCAGCGGCTCATTTTCAGGACCCGACAGACGCACTTCAGGCGCCATGATTTCTCGGTTCAGACGGTGCTTGCGCTCTTCACGGTGGCGCCGATCGCGAAATTCAGTAGCTATGGTTTTCACCCTTGGATTTAAATGGCTACAACAGCGTAGCCGCTTGCGTGCACTGCACGCAAGCCAGCTAGCCACAACAAAGTCTCTTTGTATCAGGCCTTGGCCGCGATGTCGTTAGAGAGCAGCTCAATAAAGGCCTCGACCGACATCACACCGAGGTCTTTATTACCTCGGGCGCGCACTGCAACCGCACCAGCTGCCTTCTCTTTGTCGCCTGCGACAAGGATATAAGGCAGCTTCTGCATGGAATGCTCGCGTATTTTATACGTAATCTTTTCGTTGCGCAGATCTGTCACCACTCTAAGGGATTGATTCGGCAATGCTTTTTGCAGCTTTTGCGCGACTTCCTGAGCGTAGTCCGCCTGTGCATCCGTGATATTGAGCACGGCTGCCTGGGCGGGAGCCAGCCAGGCAGGCAGCGCGCCGGAGTGGTGCTCAATCAAAATGCCGATGAAGCGCTCCAGCGAACCCAGGATGGCGCGGTGCAGCATGATGGGGCGGTGACGCTCGCCGTCTTCGCCCACAAATTCGGCATCCAGACGCTCGGGCAAGTTGGGATCGACCTGAATCGTGCCGCACTGCCATTCACGGCCCAGCGCGTCCTTCAAGGTGTACTCGATCTTGGGACCGTAGAACGCACCTTCGCCAGGCAGGTACTCAAAGTCGCAACCGGATGCGCGCAGGCCTTCGGCCAGGGCGTGCTCGGCCTTGTCCCAGTCTTCATCAGTACCGATGCGCTTTTCGGGGCGAGTCGAGAGGCGGTACAGAATGTTGGTGAAACCAAAGTCTGCATAGACTTTTTGCAGCAGGGCCGTGAAGGCTGTCACCTCGGCCTGGATCTGGTCTTCGGTACAGAAGATGTGGCCGTCATCCTGCGTGAAGGCACGCACACGCATGATGCCGTGCAGCGAACCCGTGGGCTCGTTGCGGTGGCAGTTGCCGAACTCACCAAAGCGCAGCGGCAGATCGCGGTAGCTCTTGATGCCTTGCTTGAAGATGATGATGTGGCCCGGGCAGTTCATGGGCTTCAAGGCATATTCACGCTTTTCCGAATCGGTCGTGAACATGTTTTCGCGGTACTTGTCCCAGTGACCGGTCTTCTCCCACAGGGTCTTGTCCAGAATCTGAGGCGCTTTCACTTCCTGATAGCCGTTGTCCTGGTAGACCTTGCGCATGTACTGCTCGACCTGTTGCCAGACCGACCAGCCCTTGGGATGCCAGAACACGGTGCCTGGCGAGTGCTCGTCGATGTGGAACAAATCCAGTTCGCGGCCCAGCTTGCGATGGTCGCGCTTTTCGGCTTCTTCCAACCGGAACAGATAGTCCTTGAGCTCGTCCTTGGTGGCCCAGGCCGTGCCGTAAATGCGCTGCAGCATTTCATTGCGATGGTCGCCGCGCCAGTAAGCGCCAGCCACCTTCATCAGCTTGAAGTGCTTGAGCTTGCCGGTGCTGGGCACGTGGGGGCCGCGACACAGGTCTTCAAACGCACCTTCGCGGTACAGGCTCACATCCTCGTTGCTGGGAATGGAGGCAATGATCTCGGCCTTGTAGTTCTCGCCCAGGCTCTTGAAGTAGGCCACGGCTTCATCGCGCGGCAACACGCGGCGCTGCACAGGCTCATCCTTGTTGACCAGCTCGGTCATGCGCTTTTCAATGGCGACCAAGTCCTCGGGGGTAAAGGGGCGCTTGTACGAGAAGTCGTAGAAGAAGCCGTTTTCGATCACGGGGCCGATGGTGACCTGCGCCTCGGGGAACAGCTCCTTGACGGCATAAGCCAGCAAGTGAGCTGTGGAGTGACGAATCACTTCCAGGCCATCAGCATCCTTGGCTGTCACGATGGACAAGGGCATGTCCTGGTCGATCACAAAGCTGGTGTCCACCACCTTGGCATCGTCACCCGTGCCGACCTTGCCGGCCAGAGCCGCCTTGGCCAGGCCGGAGCCAATCGAGGCCGCGACTTCAGCGACCGAGACCGGGCCTGGATATTCGCGCTTGGAACCATCGGGGAGCGTGATGTTGATCATGAAATTCCTTGTCTGAGCAAATTCTTGTAAGAGGAGAAAGCCTGAGCTTGATCTGCTTGCTGCTGGCCCACCGCCAGAATGCAAAAAAGCGCGGAACTAGTCCGCGCTTTGATGAGGGTATCGAGATGACTCGTGCAGGCGCGAACCGCCAGCTGCCTTTAGCAGCTGAAATACATCTCCGATGTAGTTCGCGGTGTCATAACCAGCATGCCTTTCTCGCCCTTGAAAATTGTTGATGGATAAATGCTGGGTCGCATTTTAACCCGGCAATAAAAAAAGCGCCCGAGACACAAGCCCCGGGCGCCATAACCCCACTATTTACAACCTATGCAGTTTCACGACTCCTTGCGGATCAATGGAACTGCTCTTCCTCGGTAGAGCCAGTCAGCGCCTTGACGCTGGAGCTGCCACCTTGAATCACCGTGGTCACATCATCGAAGTAACCGGCACCCACTTCCTGTTGGTGCGACACGAAGGTGTAGCCTTGCTCGCGGGCTGCGAATTCGGGCTCTTGCACCATGTTCACGTAGTGCTTCATGCCTTCGCCTTGAGCGTATGCATGGGCGAACTTGAAGCTGTTGAACCAGTTGATGTGAATGCCGGCCAGTGTGATGAACTGGAACTTGTAGCCCAGAGCAGACAGGTCTTCCTGGAAGGATGCGATCTGGCTGTCGTTGAGGTTCTTCTTCCAATTGAACGATGGCGAGCAGTTGTAGCTCAGCAGCTTGCCGGGGCAGGCAGCATGCACGGCTTGGGCAAACTCACGGGCAAAGCCGATATCGGGCACACCGGTTTCGCACCACACCAGATCGGCGTAAGGAGCGTAGGCCACACCACGGCTGATGGACTGCTCCAGACCGTTCTTGACGCGATAGAAGCCTTCTTGCGTACGTTCGCCGGTCAGGAAAGGCTTGTCGTTGGCATCGTGGTCGCTGGTGATCAGGTTGGCGGCTTCCGCATCGGTACGGGCCAGCACAATGGTGGGCACGCCCATCACGTCAGCAGCAAAGCGGGCCGCAATCAGCTTTTCGCAGGCTTCTTGCGTGGGCACCAGCACCTTGCCGCCCATGTGGCCGCACTTCTTTACGGCAGCCAGCTGGTCTTCAAAGTGAACGCCGGATGCACCCGCAGCGATCATGTTCTTCATCAGCTCGAAAGCGTTGAGCACACCGCCGAAACCAGCTTCCGCATCGGCCACGATGGGCAGGAAGTAGTCGATGAATTCCTTGTCGCCGGGGTTCACGCCACGGCCCCACTGGATTTCATCGGCACGCTTGAAGGTATTGTTGATGCGGCGCACCATGGTGGGCACCGAGTCATAAGCGTACAGCGACTGGTCGGGGTACATGGTTTCCGAGGTGTTGCCGTCGGCAGCCACTTGCCAGCCCGACAGATACACGGCTTCCAGACCGGCCTTTGCTTGTTGCATGGCCTGACCGGCGGAGATGGCGCCGAAGGCATTCACATAGCCCTTCTTGGCATCGCCGTTGATCTTTTCCCACAGCTTTTCTGCACCGCGTTGAGCCAGGGTGTGCTCGGGCTGCATGCTGCCGCGCAGACGCACCACATCGGCGGCGGAGTAACCACGCTTCACGCCCTTCCAACGGGGGTTTTGTGCCCAGTCCTTCTCGAGGGCGGCGATTTGCTGTTCACGGCTCAGTTGCTGGTTCAGAGATTGGGGCATGTTGCACTCCTTTGATGTTGAAGCAAGGTGACTCGGGTGTTCGTCCTTGGAATCAAATTTACGAGCAATCGGGCATTGCAGCAACTCTTGTGTCTTATAAAAGACTAAATATTTTAATCAATTAAAACAACAAGTTATTTTTATATTTCTCAATATGAAAATTGATTTCTCATATTGAGAAAAATTGCGGCAATGCAACATTCCGATATTTCACAATACGAAACCGTATACCGTTTCAGTGAAAAATATACACGCATCGTATGAATGCACTAGTCACATTCAGGTTCAGACAAACGGCTGCATTGCTGCTGCAAATATCTGACCCGGTTGACTCGGCGGTCGGCCGGCCTTGGAACTAAGTCCACCCCTGTGCCATGGAGTACAGTCCCGCAGCCTGATGAAGATCATCAGCAAGCGTCCAGCGCTATCCTGCCGGCCGTTATGCTTGCCGGGCTTCACCGCCAGGCTTTTGCCACACCACCCATGTTCACTCCCAGCCGCCCCATCGCTTTTCTCTGCCTGGCACTCAGCATGTCTCTGGTCGGCAGCTATGTGGCACTCAGCAAACCTCTGGCGCTCGTTTTTCCGGTGGTATTGCTGGCCTGGCTGCGTTTTGGCATCGGCGCCATTGCCATGCTGGGCTGGCTCAAGCGCCCCAGCCACGAAGCCAGGATGTCGGGGCAGACCAAGATCTTGCTGTTTCTCGAATCCTTTTTTGGCAACTTCCTGTTCACGCTGTGCATGATTACCGGCGTGGCCATAACCAGCGCCGTGACTGCAGGCGTCACCATGGCGGCCATTCCAGCCGCCGTGGCCGTCATGAGCTGGATTTTTCTGCGCGAAGCCGTTGCCCTACGTACGTGGGCAGCTATTGTTTTCGCAGTGCTGGGTATCGGCCTCAATGCATTGAGCCGAAGCGGCGATACCCATGCTGGCAACGCTTCACCGTTGCTGGGCCAGTTGCTATTGATTGCGGCCGTGCTCTGCGAAGCCTTGTATGCGGTGATCGGCAAAAAGCTCACCGCCAGCGTCAGCCCCAAGCGCATCACGGCCCTGATCAATCTCTGGGGCTTTGTGCTCTCCACGCCCATGGGTATTTATCTGGCCTGGCAGTTCGACTTCAGCCAGATCCAACTGCCTATCTGGGGCCTGCTGCTGTTTTACGCACTGGCCGCCTGCGTATGGACGGTGTGGCTGTGGATGACCGGGCTGCGCGCCGTAGCGGCCTCTCAAGCCGGCATTTTCACCGTCTTGCTGCCCATCAGCGCTGCACTGGTGGGCATGCTGGCCCTGGGCGAGCGCATCAGCCCGGTGCAGTTTCTGGCCTTTGGCATCGCACTGGCCAGCGTGGTGATTGCCACCTGGCCGGCGCGGGCCAAGGCATAGGCTTTAATCCAGCAGATTGCGGTCTGCCACCACCACGCCATCTTCATCGGCATACAGCCAGTCGCCAGGGCGTACCAGGCAGCCTGCAATCTGAACGGCCACATCGCGCAAGCCCTGGTTTTGCTTGACGGTGGGCATGGGCTGAAGTGCCAGTGCCAGCAGACCTACGGGCGTGGCATTGAGCTCGGCCACATCCCGCACACAGCCATAGACCAGCACGCCAGCCCAGCCGTTTTTCGCGGCCGAGGCCGCCACATTGCCGCCCACCAGCGCGCGCCGCAGCGAGCCACCGCCATCAACCACCAGCACACGCCCGTTGCCGGGCTCTGCCAGCGCGGCACGTACCAGGCTGTTGTCGTCCAGGCACTGCACCGTGCTGACTTGGCCGCGAAAACGCACCACGGCACCAAAGTGGCGAAACACGGCTGGCAGCACGCGAAACCGCCCACTATCGTCCGTCAGATAGGCATCGCAAAGGTCGCAGGTGCTGAAGGCCTGCTCAGCCGTGGCGGCCAACTGTCGAGAATCGCTCATACCTCTCTCCCCAAATTTCGTTGTACCCATAGCGCTACACCGCATGCAAAGCGCAGCACATCTTGCCTGAATCCAGACCTCCTACGCCTCGCCGCCATCACCCTCATGACCGGCCTTCACGCTGCTGCGCCCTCGTGACAGAAGTAGGCAGACACCTGCGAAAAACCGGTTTTTCACCCCGACGCCCCGGACAAACCCGCAAAAACTTGCCCATACTGGCCTTGGAACAACAAATCGAGGCAAAAAAACCCATTCTCAGCTTGGAAGAGCGTTTTTTTGCCATTAGCATCACCGTGCCAGTGGATAGCAGCTGTCTTTCGCTGGTACAGAATCCACTCCCAATTAGGAATAAGCAACATGGCAACTGCAAAGAAGGCAACGGCTGCACCCGCAGCAGCACCCGCAAAGAAGCGCACTCCCAACGCAGCCTTCATGAAACCCCTGACTCCCAGCCCTGCTCTGGCTGCCGTGGTGGGCGCTGCTCCCCTGCCCCGCACCGAGATCATCAGCAAGCTGTGGGTCTACATCAAGGCCAACAAGCTGCAAGACGCTGCCAACAAGCGCATGATCAACGCCGACGCCAAGCTCAAGGAAGTGTTCGGCAAGCCCCAAGTCTCGATGTTCGAGATGGCCGGCCTGATCGGCAAGCACGTCAAGTAAGCTGACGCTGGAGCAGAGCCCGCAGGCGCTGTCCCATAAAAAAACCGGCACATGTGCCGGTTTTTGTTTTTCCGCGCCGCAGCAAAGCAGCCTTCAGTACACGTCCCGGCAATAGCGGCGCTGTAGTTGCATATGCTGCAGCGTCTCGGCACCCAGCAGGCGCTCCAGTGCCTCGTGCACGCCCTGGCCCATGCCCTTCAAGCTGCCGCACACATAAATCGCTGCCCCACGTGCCACCCACGACTGGAGCAATACCCCCTGCTCGCGGAGCACGTCTTGCACATAGCGCCGCTGAACCGGGTGGCGCGACCAGGCGCAATCGAGGCGCTCCAGCTGGCCGTGCTTGTGCCACTGCTGCAGCTGCCCATTGAAGATGGCATCGTGCTCGGGGCTGCGCTCGCCAAAAACCAGCCATTGATCGCTGCGCCCGGCCTCCACTCTGGCCTTGATATGACTGAGCAGGCCAGCCAACCCCGAGCCGTTGCCGATCAGGATCAGCGGCCGCTCGGCGTTTTCACCCAGGCGAAATGCCGCGTGCTCGCGCAGCGTGAGCTCCAGACTGTCGCCCAGGGCCAAGTTCTGGCACAACCAGCCCGAAGCCGCTCCCACCGAGCCGTCCGCACGCGCGCTCAGCCGCACCATGAGCTGCAGACGTTGCTCGCTCACGATGGAGGCAATGGAATAGTCGCGCGGCTTGTCTGCCTGCGCCGGCGGCGCCAGCGAGACCAGATCGCCGGATTGCCATTGCGGCATCACGCCGGACACCGGCAGAAAATCCAGCAAATACAAAGGCCCACCCTCGCTACCGGGGTTGAGCCTGCTTCTGTTTTGCAGCCTGAATTGCTGGCTGACCGGCGGTTGCAGCCAATCGCGCGGCAAAGCCTGAACGGCAGAGCCGCCCCATTGGGCCGCCAGCTCGGCCACCTGTTGCTGCCACAGCTTGAGCTCGCTGGCGTTCAGATTGTCGATGCAGCTGCACTGCACCTGGGCGCCGCCGGCCGCAAGCCAGTCCTGCACCACCAGACCAAAGCTGCAAAACTGCTGGTATTCACGATCACCCAGGGCCAGAACCTGGGCTTGATGCGCTTGCAAGCCCGGCGCCGCAGGCAAAAGCTGGCGCACAAAGCCCAAGGCCTGATCGGGCGCGTCGCCCTCACCCGTGGTGGAAAGCATCCACAGGCTGCGCGGATACTGGTCCAGCGTGACCGCCGAAAGCTGGCTGATGGACTGCAGGCTGACGCGAAAACCGCATTGCGTGAGCGTTTTGGCCGTGGCCCGGGCAATGCTTTCGGCCTGACCGGTCTGGCTGGCGAACACGACGAGAACGCTGGGACCATCGCCTGCGCTCAAGGCACCCTCCTGGGCCAAGGCCGCATTGCGCCGGCGCGTGGCACCTGCAATACCCCAGCACAGGGCTGCGTAGCCCAGGATCAAGGCTGCGGCCCAGGCCAGCCGCTGGGGGGTGAGAACCCAATCAAGACTCATGACTTAAAGCGCTTATTCCATGCAGAGCTCATGGCGGGATGCCTCTCTGCGGTTGTGGATGCGGCAGCACCATGCTCATACAGCACGGCCGCAATGCCGTGATGCTCGGCAAACTCCAGGCCCTGCCGGGGGCCAAGCACGGTCAGCACCGTGGCCAGTGCATCGGCATGCATGCATTCGGGGTGAAACACCGTCACGCTGCTCAGGCCATGCTCTATGGGCTGGCCGGTGCGCGGATCCAGCGTGTGCGAATAGCGCTTGCCATCCACGCTGAAGTGATGCCAGAAATCGCCCGAAGTGGCAAAGCTACCGCCATCCTCCGGGCCGCTGGGGAGCCCAACGACCAGCGGTGCATAGGCATCAGTGGCCTGACCGCCCAGTTGCACCTGCCAGGGCTTGCCGTCCGGCTTTTGGCCCCAGCTGCGCAGCTCGCCGCCGATTTCAAACAGCCCGGCTTTCCAGCCGCTGCTTTGCAAGCGCTGCACCACCCAGTCCACGGCAAAGCCTTTGGCAATGCCGCAAAAATCCAGCACCAGCCCACCGGGCTGTACCAGAGGCTGACCGGCTTCCCAATCAAGCCGCGTGTGACCGGAGTGGCGCAGCAGTTGCTCAATATCAGTTGCTACGATTTTAGTAGCTAGATGCACTTTATGACTATGGGCTACAGGCCCAAAACCCCATAAAGAGACCAAGGCCCCCATGGTGGGGTCCATGGCGCCGCCCGACAAGCGCGCCCAATGCAAAGCCGCCTGCAGCACCTGGGCAAATGGCTCGGGTAGGTCAAAGCGGCTGCCCGCAGGCGCTGTGTTGAAGCGTGAAATCAGCGAGCCCGGCTCCCAGTTGCTCATCTGCGCAATGACGGCGTCAAGCACGCTTTGCACGCAGTCCTGCACGGGGCGTAAATCCAGGTAATCCGGATTGGGCAGGCGCAGCGACCAGGTGGTTCCCATGGTCTGGCCCGTCAACCGGTGCATGCTGGAATCTTGCTGCCGCTGCATGGCCGCGCGCCCCCAGCCACCGGCCGAGTAATTGGCGGCAGCGGCGCTTGTGGAAGCGGCCTTTGGCAGCGTCCAGATATGGGGCGCATAGCTTACGCGCGGAGTTTGGCTCATGGGGACTGCAAATACGGAGTGCAAAAACCAGAGGCGCTCGGGTGAGCGCCTGTTTGGAGTTCCGTGCAGCATGGGCCATGCGCCCAGGCTGCACCGTTGCCCTCTAAATTAAGGCAACACTTCCAGGGTTGCGACATAAGCCAGATGACGTTCCTTGGCCTGAGGAACGCTGGTCTTGCTGTCCTTGCTGTCGGCGCTAAGCCAGTACAGGCCGGGGCGGGGGAACTTGACCTTGAGCACGCCTTGTGCGTCGGTCTTGAGCTTGAGCGCATTCACACCATCGCGGTAGCGAATGCCGTCGGCCACCAGTTCGACTTCCAGATCGGCCGCAGGCTTGCCGTCCAGCAGGAAGGCAAAGCGGGCTTCTTCGGTGCTCACCAGATCATTGGGATGGGTCACGGGCTTGAGCTCCAGACCCTTGCCGGTCACAGCCAGAGTCGAAGGCTTGCCCACGGACACAAAAGTCTCCATGCGGCGCACGTTTTCAGTAATGCGTACATCCTTGGCATCGGCAGGAATCTGCTTGAGGATTTCCTCGGCCGTGCCGCGCAGGCGCTTGGGCTGGCCGCTGGCATCCTTGTAGCCGCCCATCACGCCATTCATCAGCATGGTGACGCGGTAGGTGCCGGTCTTTTCGGCCTTGAAGTCGAACACGCTGCGCAGCTCGCCCTTGGCGACATTCTTCATTTCAACGGCGGAGCCGTCGGGTGCGGAAACGGCCACGCTCTCCAGTCCCAGCGGGCGGTGATTGAAGAAGAACACATCGTTGGACACGGCGGCATCGATGGTCACCCAGTCGGCCTTGGAGAGAACCGTGCTCGATGGCTTGAACCACAGGTCGTGCGCCTGCGAAGACATGGCAGCCAGAGCCAGTGTTGCGGCAAGAATCGCGTGCTTTTTGAACATCATTGATAGTCCCTTGAAGACTGGTTGGAATCGGTTAGCGGAAAACGTAGAACGGAATGCCAGGATCAGGGCTTGATATCGAGCTTGATCAGACCCAGCTCCGTGCTGCCCTTGGCAGACAGATTGGTCGCAGCCTTGGCCGGCCATTCAAAGGGAATGGACACCAGCTCGCGCCCGCCCACTTCACGGGCCGCTTCCACCATCAGCTTGTACTGGCCGGGCGCCAGCTTGGGCAGCGGGTTCTTGCCTTCGGCAAACGACAGAGCGTGCGCGCCTGCTGGCTTGGTCGCCTGGGTCACGCCATCGACGGGCATGGTCAGCTCGCGGCCGGTGCGGCGCCACCACTGGCGCATGTCCTTGAGCCACTTCGTGCCTTCGGCATTGCGCATCTTGGCGTCATACCAGACGGACAGATTGGCCGCCACGCCGCCATCGGCATTTTCCAGCCACACGGCGACATAAGGCTTGTGGTATTCGGCCACCTGCAACTGGGGCACGGTGACCGTCACGCTCAGGTCGGCCGCCAGGGCCGCTGCGGGCAAACCGGCCACGGCAGCCAGCGCCGCCGAATATTGATAAATCTTGCTTGCCATGTCATTTCCTTCAACAAAAACCACCATCCGGGCAGCGCGCTCAGGCCCGGCCTCGCCGATTCAGAGCATTCAATGGATCAGCAGCAAGGCCAGCAGGGCCGGGATCACCAGGCCCAGGCCCACCATGGGCCAGGTCAGCGGGCGGCGCTCGGAATGCATCTTCAGGATCAGCAGGCCCGTGATGCAAAACACCAGGCAGCCCACTGCAAACACATCGAGAAACAGACTCCAGGCCGAGCCGGTGTTGCGTCCCTTGTGCAAATCATTGATATAGGAGATCCAGCCCCGGTCGGTGCTCTCGTATTCGAGCGCTCCGTCTTTAAGATCCACGCGCAGCCAGGCATCCCCACCGGGGCGCGGCATGGGCACATAGGCCTCATCCTCGCTCCACTCCACCTCATGCTGACCCATGCTGAGCTTCATCTCCTCGCCCAGCCAGTGCTTGACGGCATCGGGCAGCGGCACCGAAGTCTTGTCATCCTTGGTGGCACTGCCTTGCTGTTGCGCGGCCTTGAGCACATCGAGCAAAGGAGCGGGCAACTGGCCCTCGCGGGACTCGACGCGCGGCTTGCTCTCGATCTGGCCAGCATGGTTGAGCGTGATGCCGGTAAAGGCAAAAAGCAGCATGCCTATCAGGCAGATGGCGGAGCTGATCCAGTGCCACTCATGCAGTTTTTTAAGCCAATACGCTCTTTGCGGAGCGCTGGAGGAAGCCGCCTTCATTGCAAACCTTTGATGGGAAGAGCCGCAGCGATGACTTCGCGGCCCTGAATCTGTCATTTCATGGCAAACAGCCTTCAAGCGCATATGCATCATGCGCAAGCTGCTTTCACTTCCATAGCAAGCCAGGCGCAAGGACCGAGCTCACCGAAAGCAGCAAGCATTCTAGTGGCGACGGGAAGGCGACACAATTCAAATGCATATCACTTTCATTTACTTTACTTGTGAGACACACACCGGCCTGGATGGAGTAAGCAAAGACCTACATGCCAAAGGACATCCACCACTGTTGCCCTGGCACTACATCACGTGTGAAACACAGCTCTGTTTTGGCAATGGGATCAAGAATTATTATCAATAGCATCTAGAATTCGATCGCGAATTTCGATTGCTTCGCCCCTCTACTTGTAAAAACATGCAAACAAACAAGACAACTCCCATGGATTCCCGCGGCCGTCGCTGCGAACTGCGACAGATCGTGATCGCCGTCAGCCTGGGCTTGGTGGCCGGACATGCCATGGCCCAGCAGGAAACCACACTCTCCACCGTGAACGTGGAAGCTGCGGCAGACAGCGGCTTCAAGACCGAAGCCAGCACGCAAGGCAAGTTCACCGCTCCTTTGCTGGACACGCCCAAGACCGTCCAGGTGATCAGCGAAGATCTGATCAAGCAAACCGGCGCCACCAGCCTGCAGGACGCGCTGCGCTCCACTCCCGGCATCACTTTCGGTAACGGCGAAGGCGGCAACCCCTCCGGCGACCAGCCCTTTATCCGCGGCATGGACGCCCAGTCCAGCACCTTTGTGGACGGCATGCGTGATATCTCCGCCGGTACCCGCGAAGTGTTTAACGTGGAATCCGTGGAAGTCATCAAGGGCGCTGACTCGGCCTACGCTGGTCGCGGCGGCGCAGGCGGCTCCATCAACATCAGCACCAAAAAAGCCAAGAACGAGAACTTCATCTCGGGCGACGTGGGCCTGGGCACCGACAACTATCTGCGCGGCACGCTGGACATCAACCGCAAGATCAACGACACCACGGCCTTCCGCCTGAACGCCATGGGCCACAGCGCCGATGTGCCTGGCCGCAATGGTCCCGACAACAAGCGCTGGGGTATTGCACCCACCGTTACCTTTGGCCTAGGCACGCCCACCGAAGTGAGCCTGTCCTGGCAGCATCTGCAGACCGACAACACGCCCGATGGCGGCGTGCCATATCTGTACAGCAATGCGGCTATGGCCAAGCTGCCCGGCGGCTCCACCGTGCGCCCCACGTACGGCAACGACCGCGCCAACTGGTACGGCCTGAACAACCGCGACTTCGAGAAGGAAAAGAGCGACCTGTTCACCGCCTCGGTCACGCACAAGTTCACCGACACCAACAAGATCCGCAACAGCCTGCGCTACAGCAAGACCAAGCAGGACTATGTCTGGACCCAGCCTGACGACTCCAAGGGCAATGCCATCAACGGCTATGTCTGGCGCCGCGGCAATGCGCGCGTGTCCGACACCACGACACTGCAGAACGTGACCGAGTTCACCGGCAAGGAGCAAACCGGCTCCATAGGTCACACCTATGCTTTTGGCCTGGAACTGTCCAAGGAAAAGTCCGATGTGCGCTCCAGCGCCATCCAGAACACCGCCACGACTTGCACCTCGGTGGTAGACCCCTGGTGCACCACGCTGAGCAACCCCAGCGGCGCCAACGCTCCCTGGAACTTTGCTTGGTCTCTGCCCGCACAAGCCACCGTCAACAAGGTGGACACCGTTGCTTTGTACGGCTTTGACACACTCAAGCTCAACGAACAATGGCTGGTGAATGGTGGCCTGCGCGTAGACCACTACAAGCTCAGCACATCCGGCCCTGCCGGCGGCCGCGCGCCCAGCAACTACCCTGCGTATGACCTGAGCCGCAGCGATACCCTGTTCAACTACCAGTTGGGCGTGGTGTACAAGCCCGCAGCCAACGGCAGCATCTACGCCAACATCGGCACAGCTTCTCGTCCCGGCGGCTCCACGCTGGGCAACGGTAACGAAGATCTGACCACGACGACAGATGCACTGCTCAGCCTGAAGCCAGAGAAAACCAAGTCCATCGAACTGGGCACCAAGTGGGATCTGCTGGACAAGAAGCTGAACCTGACGGCAGCCGTCTTCCGCAACGAGGTGACCAATGTTCGCATCACTGATGCAACCGGCACCTATATGGGCGGCAACAAGACCGTGAATGGTCTGGAACTGGGCTTCACCGGCCAGATCCTGTCCAACCTGAGCGTGTTCGGCGGCTACACCTTCATGGATAGCGAGCAAAAGAACATGGGCATTGGCAACATTGCCAATGGTCAGCGCTTCGCCAACACCCCCAAGCACAGCTTCAGCCTGTGGACCAGCTACAAGCCCATGGCCAAGCTGACTCTGGGTCTGGGCATCTACGCACAAAGCAGCGTTAACGCAGCTTATGCTGTGTCTACCGTGGATGGCGGCATCGTGACCAAGGGTGCCAATGGCTATGCCCGCTATGACGCCATGATGGCCTACCAGATCGACAAGAACCTGGCCTTCCAGCTGAACCTCTACAACCTGGGCGACAAGGTTTACTACAGCGGCGTGCGCTCGCCCCACTACGCCACCATGGCCGCTGGCCGCTCGGCCGTGGCTTCGCTCAAGTTCACGTACTAATTTGAGATCTGCCTGCGCTTGATCTGGCTTGACGGCCCCGTTGGCAGCTTCTGCCGGCGGGGCTTTTTACATGCACACTCCCATTTCGTCTTGCGAGGAAAATACTGCGCCATGATGCTCAAAATCCCTGCCCTTCTCTCTGCCGATGAGGTGCGCCAGTGCCGCCAGGCCCTGGAGGCCGCTGCCTGGCAAGATGGGCGCACCACCGCAGGCCATGTGGCGGCCCAGGTCAAAAGCAATCTTCAACTGCCGCTGGACAGCAAGATCGGCCAACAGATAGGCGACCTGATTCTGGACAGACTGGGTCGCAACCCGCTGTTCATGTCTGCCGCCTTGCCGCTCAAGGTTCTGCCTCCGCGCTTTAACCGCTATGAAGGCGGCGGCGAGCACGGCAATCATGGATACGGCAACCATATAGACAACGCTTTCTTCACCATCCCAGGCACGGCCATCAAGGTGCGCACAGATGTATCCACCACGGTGTTTTTCAGCGAACCGGATGAATACGATGGTGGGGAGCTGGTGGTGGTGGACAGCTACGGCCAGCAGTCGGTCAAGCTGGCAGCCGGCGATGCCATCGTCTACCCAGGCATCAGCTTGCACCGGGTCAACCCTGTGACGCGCGGCACCCGCTATGCCTCGTTTTTTTGGACACACAGTCTGGTCAAATCCGACGAGCAGCGCAGCCTGCTGTTCGATCTGGACCAATCCATACAACAGCTGACTCAAGATCACCCCGGGTACCCCCGCATCGCCTCGCTCTCGGGAACCTATCACAAGCTGCTACGCATGTGGTCCGAGGCCTAAGCCCTAGCGCCGTCTTTGCCACCGCTCCGGAAATATTCCCACCATGACTTCAGCGCCCACCAACTGTCTCGACCAGCCTGTGCAAGCCCCGCTCAGCCGGATTCCGGCAGGCATCGCCTGCCTGGCAGACTACCGCCTGAGGGCGCAGCACCATGTCGAAGCCCAGGCCTGGGCACATATAGAAAGCGGTGCGGACCAGGGTTTGACGCTTGCGCACAATCGCGCGGCTTTTGACGGCATTCGCTTGCGGCCCCAGCCCTTAGCCGATCTGTCGCAGGCGAGCATCCGACAGACACTGCTGGGCCAGTTGCTGGAGTGGCCTGTCATGCTGGCACCTGTGGCTTATCAGCGGCTGGCGCACCCCGAGGGAGAGCTGGCCAGCGTTCGCGCCGCCATGGCCATGCATACAGGCATGATGGCCAGCACCTTGTCCAGCCATACCCTGGAGGAAGTCGCCCAGGCGGCCAGCGGTGCCTCGCAGGAGTTGGGGCGCACCGCCCCGCTGTGGTTTCAACTCTATAGCCAGCCCGACCCCGCTCATACCCTGGAGCTGATCGAGCGGGCCGAGCGCGCGGGCTATCAGGCCCTGGTCTGGACCATCGATGCCAGCATCAAGCGCTCCAGCTACCCGCTGCCTGCCGGTGTGGAGGCGGTCAATTTGCGCAACATGCCCCAGCATCGCCAAAGCGGCGATCTGATGAGTGAGCACATTCTGTTTGGTACGCCGCTAGCAGCCCAGGCGCCAAGCTGGAAGGATTTGCAGTGGCTGCGCCAGCAAACCCGGCTGCCGCTGATTGTCAAAGGCATTCTGTCGCCCGATGCCGCCCGCAAAGCCGCGGACCTGGGAGCCGATGCGGTGGTGGTCTCCAACCACGGCGGTCGCGTGCTTGATGGAGCCATCGCCCCGATTGAAGTACTGCCGGAACTGCGCGCCGCCCTGGGGCCGCAGTTTCCGCTGCTGCTAGACAGCGGCGTACGCCTGGGAACCGACGTCTTCAAAGCCCTGGCCCTGGGTGCCAATGCCGTGCTGATCGGCCGTCCACAGCTGCATGCACTGGCCGTGGCTGGCATGCTGGGTGTGGCCCATATGCTGCACCTGCTGCGGGCAGAGCTGGAGCTGGGCATGGCTCAGATGGGCTGCGCCACGCTTGAGCAAATCACGCCGGAACGCCTGCGTCTATCGCTCTCAAAATAATAGTCCAACCCCTCCGGTCCTAACTCAAATCACAGGCCGCTCAGCAGGCATTCCCACACCTGCCTTATGGATGCATTGCAAATGCGACGGATTCTCATTTATAATCTCGCTATCGTATCAATAGCCAGCCACAACTGTTTGCAGCCATGATCGTCTGTGTATGCCGCCGGGTTTCGGACCGAGAAATAGCACGCCACGCGCATGCGGGTATGAGCTTTGATGAAATCCAGTTTGAATTGGGCGTTGCCATGCAATGCGGCCAGTGTGAAAGCTGCGCCCGCGATGTGGTGGCACAGTGCTGCGCCAGCCATCCCGTGGCAGCAATTCACAACGAAGCGCATGCCAGCGCACCACAGCAGACGGTTCAGCTTGCCGCCAACATATTGGAAAGCAAAGCATGGCATACCTCAGCGTCTTCTCAGCCCTTGTCGGCAGCCTGATTCTTGTGATGGCCTGCACTTGGTGGATCCTGCATGATTGATGCTTTTGCCCTGCCAAGCCCAGTTTCATCCATTGCCTAGTCTTTTGCCGCACTGCCAACCAGCGCTCTTTGTTTTCTGAGCCAGCCCACGCTGGTTGCTTCCTGCTCTTTTATGTCCCAGTCTGATCGTTTTACGCCTGTGGGCGGCACCAGCCGCAACATGGCGGTTGCCGGTGCGGTGGTTGTTGCCCACGCAGCGGCTTTGCTGGCCATGCAGCATGGTCTTGGCAAAGTCGCCATACCCGAGGTCGTCATTCCAGCCACGGTGATTGCAGAGTTTGTGGCTGCAGCTGCGCCCGAACCCAAACCTGCACCTCCCCCTCCACCCTCTCCTCCGGCGCCTGCCCCTAAGCCCACGGTCAAGCCGCAGCCCAAGCCTGTGGAAAAAAAGGCCCCGCTGCCCAAGGCCATCAAGGACCCCACGCCCTCGCCATCGGCGCCGCAAGGCTCTACCGATGATGCGCAGAACAAGCCGGACAAGTCACCGCCTGCGCCACCCGCGCCTCCGGCTCCACCCGCCCCGCCGGCGCCACCCGCACCTCCAGCCGCGCCCAAGATGGAATTGCCGTCGAGCAACGCAGCCTATCTGAACAACCCCGCACCGGCTTACCCCGCAGTGAGCAAGCGCATGGGTGAACAGGGCAAGGTGTTCTTGCGCGTCTATATCAACGAGCAGGGCCAGCCCGAGAAGATAGAAATCAAGCAGTCCAGCGGCTTCGAGCGTCTGGACGAAGCGGCCATCAGCACCGTGCAGCGCTGGAAATTCGTACCAGGCAAGCGCAACGGCGTGGCCGAGCCCATGTGGCACGTGGTTCCCATCAATTTCGTTCTCAAATAATTTCAGCAGTTTTCAGGAGTACCCATGGAATCCCAATTCGGCATTGCCCACGTCTGGACACAGGGTGACTTCGTCACGCGTGCTGTGGCTATCATCTTGCTCGCCATGTCCGTCGCCTCGTGGCTGGTCATCGTCATCAAGGCGCTGGACCTTGTGAAGTTCAAGAAATTCGCCAATCGCTCGCAAGACTTCTGGCACAGCGCCGATCTGGCTTCGGGCCTCGAAAAGCTGGGCAACAACAAGGTCAACCCCTTTTTGCACATGGTGCTCGAAGGCCGTGAAGCCACCGCCCACCACCGCAAGACCAGCGCCCACCTGCATGACACGCTGGACATCAGCGACTGGGTGACCCGCTGCCTGCGCAACGGCATCAGCGAATTCACGGCCCGTCTGCAATCGGGCCTGGCGATTCTGGCTTCCGTTGGTTCGACCGCTCCCTTCATCGGTTTGTTCGGTACCGTCTGGGGCATCTACCATGCGCTGGTCGCCATCGGCATGTCCGGCCAGTCCTCCATCGACAAGGTGGCCGGCCCCATCGGCGAAGCCCTGATCATGACTGCTCTGGGTCTGGCCGTGGCCATTCCCGCCGTGCTGGGCTACAACGCCCTGGTACGCGGCAACAAAGGCATCCTGAATACCCTCAACAGCTTTGCTCATGACGTGCACGCCTACTTTGTGACCGGTGCCCGCGTCTCGGTGGACGGTCAGTCCTCCGGCAACAACGTGCTGCCCCTGAAGAAAGGCGCTTAAGCCATGTCATTCGGAACCATGGACGACGAGGGCGGCGATGAGGTGATGAACGAGATCAATATGACGCCTCTGGTGGACGTCATGCTGGTACTGCTCATCATCTTCATCATCACCGTTCCCGTGATGAAGCACTCGGTCAATGTGGATCTGCCGCGCGCCACCAATCAGCCCGAGGATGCCAAGCCGGCCACGGTGCAGCTGGGCATCACCGCCGACGGCAAATACTCCTGGAACGGCCAGGACATCAGCGACGAAGCGCTGGAAACCAATCTGGCTACCGAAGCCGCCAAGGAACCGCAGCCCGATCTGCACATCCGCGGCGACAAGGAAGTGCGCTACGAACGCGTGGCCCAGGCCATGGCTGCGGCCCAACGCGCCGGCGTGAAAAAAATCGGTTTCGTGACCGATCCCGCCAAATAAGCAGCAGGCACACAAGCCTTGAGAACAAGCCTGCCGGCTTGAGCGCATCAAGGCTTGACCCACAAAAAACGGCCCATCGGGCCGTTTTTTCATGGGCGCACGCCAACCGCTATCTCTATCAAATCATAAGCACCCAGCGCCTGCTTTGAATGATTTCCAGCATGAATTCTTGCTGCACCCAAGCAATAATCGGCGCTATCTGCTTTTCTTTTAATAGCAAAAATCAAGGCTTTGCTTCACTGAAAGCACTCGACTCCCTCTCATGCATTGCCGAAAGCACTGGTCTCAGCAAAAAATATTGTGAAATGCGAGTCAATATCACTTGTTTTTTAATTGAGAATCGTTATCATTACAGCAGTTTTTGATTTCAAGGAATTGACGGCATGTCTGCATCGTTTGTTGCGACCTCACAGCCCTACACATCCGCCGCAACGGGCAGCAACGCGGCCGCCATGGACAGTTCCGAGAGCTGTGCCGGCCTGGGCCTGCAGATGGGCGTAGACAGCGCTTTGCTGCTCAACGGCCAAAAAGCGGTCACCATCGTGCACAACGGCACGCCTTACCGCCTGCAAGCCACCAAACTGGGCAAGCTGATCCTGACCAAATAAACCGTTTCATCGTGGGGCGACACCGCAAGTGTCGTTATTCGCCAGCCACAGAGTCCGCCGGATGCTTGCCCTCTCTTGCATCTGCCACTCATATAGCCAAGCGTTTTTTCTTCGCCCCCAAAGCTCAAAAACAAAACCCCTGCCGCTTTCGCGCGCAGGGGTTTTGTTTTTGGCCTTCTAGAGCGGCCTTGCTGCCAGGCCGCATCCAGCGCCAGGACGCTTACAGGCCCAGAGCGGCAATGCCGGCGCTGGCCACTTGTGCGTCTTCATTGGCCTTCACGCCAGAGACGCCGACAGCGCCCAGGCATTGACCACTCTTCATGATGGCAACGCCACCTTCGAGCAGGCCGTCCACGGTGGGAGCGCTCAGGAAAGCGGTACGGCCGTTGTTGATCATGTCCTCGAACACCTTGGTGTCCTTGCGACCCAGAGCCGCAGAGCGTGCCTTGGCAGGTGCAATGTGGGAGGAGATGGCGGCTGCGCCGTCCAGGCGCTGCAACCACAGCAGGTGACCGCCGTCATCGACGATGGAAATCGTGACTGCCCAGTTATTCTTCAGTGCTTCAGCCTCTGCGGCAGCGGCAATGGCTTTCACGTCGGCCAGTTCGAGTTCGTGCTTGGTCTTCATACAGGTACAAGGCTCCGTTGGATTATCGATATGGAGAGGATATTCTGTACCCACAAGACAAAAGTAGATGGAATATGCAAAACATTTCATCCTAAAACTGCCTGTTTCCCCCAGGGTATTGCAATGCAATCTGAGGGCCCCCACCTAGAATACGAAGTCTCAACTCACAATTCCTAAGGAGGAATGGCTACATGAATGAACAAGTCACCACACTGGGCACTGCGGGCTACGGTGTCTCGCAGCAGGAGCGCAATCGTGTATTGCGCAATACATACTGGCTGCTGGCACTCAGCCTCATACCCACCGTGCTGGGCGCTTGGCTGGGCGTGGCCACGGGACTGACTCGCTCGCTGACGGGCGGCGTCGGCCTGATCGTGTTCATGGCCGGTGCTTTCGGCTTCATGTTCGCCATTGAAAAGACCAAGAACAGCGCTGCGGGCGTGCCCGTGCTGCTGGCCTTTACCTTCTTCATGGGCCTGATGCTGTCGCGCATGATCGGCATGATCCTGGGCTTTTCCAACGGAACGCAGCTGATCATGACGGCGTTTGCCGGCACCGCAGGCGTGTTCTTCGTGATGGCCATGCTGGCCACCGTCATCAAGCGCGACCTCTCGGGCATGGGCAAGTTCCTGTTCGTAGGCGCTCTGGTGCTGATGGTGGGCGCCATCATCAACGTGTTTGTGGGCTCCACCGCAGGCATGATGGCGATTTCCATGCTGGCCATCGGCATCTTCTCGGCCTATATGCTGTATGACCTCAAGCAGATCATCGACGGCGGCGAGACCAACTACATCAGCGCCACCCTGTCGCTGTACCTGGACATCTTCAACGTGTTCCAGAGCCTGCTGGCCCTGCTGGGCCTGATGGGCGGCGAACGCGACTAAACCGCAATCGCTCCATGCAAAAAGGCTTCCTCGGAAGCCTTTTTTGTTTTCAAGCCTTAATAGAACGCCGCAATTGCCGATAGTCTCTACAAGATGAAGCCAAACCACCTGCTCCGAGCCCTTGCCCTGCTGCTACCTGTGGCCGCATCGTTGATGCTGACAGGCTGCAAGATCGAAGACATTCCAGGCCTGGGGCCGGACCCTCGCCAGGTTGCGCGCGAGGCGGAGGCCAAGGCCGTGGGCGGCGGCTGCCGCCATGCCATGCGCGGGCTGGAGGACTGCTACGCCCTGAACCCCAAGGCCAGCAAGGCCCTGGTGTTTGCCGGCTGGAAGGATATGGACGAATACATGCGCAGCAACAAGATGGAAGGCGTGCCTTCCGTGCTGGGCCAGGCCGTGCCGGAAAAGCGCGGCGAAGAAGCGGAAGGCACGGGCAGCCGCAACCGCAGCTGATTGCGGCGCCCAGCGACCCTGTCCAAAACAAAAGCCGTGGGGCTTTCGCGTCCACGGCTTTTTGCGTTGATGGCAGCTAGCGCTTATTCGGCGCGCTCAAACACGGCCATGCTCTCCACGTGGGCGGTGTGGGGGAACATATTGACCACGCCGGCGGACACGCAGCGGTAACCCGCCTTGTGCACCAGCAAGCCGGCATCGCGCGCCAGGGTGGCGGGGTTGCAGCTCACATACACGATGCGCTTGGGGAAGTTCCAGCTCTCATGGCCTTCGGGCAAGGCGGGCAGAGGCTCGGCATCTTCAGGTGTCTCGGCACCAATGCGGATCTGGTGAATGTCGGCCAGCGCCTGAGACAAGGCAAATGCACCTTCACGCGGAGGATCGACCAGCCATTTGTCGGCATTGCCGTCAGCAATCAGCATGGCCGGCGTCATATTGAACAGATTACGGGCCACAAACGTGGTGGGCGCCAGCTTTTCACTTTCCGAGCGCACGGCATTGTTGCCCGCATAGTTCTCGTGCGAGCGCTGTACTAGCGTATCCGAGCCTTCAATGCCCAGCACCTCGCGGGCCATGGTGGCAATCGGCAAGGTGAAATTGCCCAGACCGCAGAACCAGTCGATGACGCGCTCGTCTTTCTTGGCATCCAGCAGGCGCAGCGAGCGCCCCACCAGCACGCGGTTGATCTGCGGATTGACCTGGGTGAAGTCGGTGGGTTTGAAAGGCATGGTGATGCCAAATTCCGGCAGGCTGTAAGACAGTTGCGTGCCGCCCTCATCCATGCGGTGCACGGTATCCGGGCCCTTGGGTTGCAACCACCACTGCACGTTGTGGGTGCTGCCAAAGGTGCGCAAGCGGTCTTGATCGGCCTGGCTCAGCGGCTCTAGATGGCGCAACAGCATGGCTGTGACGTGCTCGCCGCAGGCCACTTCGATCTGCGGCAGGGTTTCCCGCGCATCCATGCTGCCGACCAGCGCACGCAAAGGCATGAGCATGGCATCCACATGGGGCGGCAAGATTTTGCACGTTTCCATGTCGGCCACGTAGCGGCTCTTGCGTTCGTGAAAACCGACCAGCACCTTGTTCTTCTTGATGACATAGCGCACCGACAGGCGCGAACGGTCACGGTAACCCCATGCCGGGCCTTCGATGGGGCGTAGCAGGTTTTCGGGCTTGACCTTGGCCAGATGCCAGAGGTTATCTTCCAGCACGCGCTGCTTGATGGCGACCTGAGCCGAGACATGCAAATGCTGCATCTTGCAGCCGCCACAGGCGCCGGCATGCAGGCCGAAGTTGGGGCAGCCAGGTGTGACGCGCTGGGAGGACTCGCGGTGGATCTCGGTCAGCGTGGCCGCTTCCCAGTTGTTCTTCTTGCGGTAGGTGCTGGCGCTGACGATTTCGCCCGGCAAGGCACCGTCGATGAAGATGACTTTGCCATCGGGCTTGCGGGCTACACCCTGAGCATCCATGTCCATGGACAGCACTTCCAGCCAGCCCTCGGGCAGCACGGGCGCATCGGCAGGGGTTTCGGGCAGGTTATCGGGAATTTTGTTGCGGCTGGATTCACTCATGGTGCCCGATTGTCTCAGGCTGCCCCATACCCGAGAGCCGACCCCGACAAAAACCCATGGCTGAGGCCCGTCAAACGCCGAAGTTATCGAATTTCATAGCGTACTGCGCATGCAATATATGGACTTCAGCTTTGAATATGCGTAAAACCATTGAAAGACCAACGCCAGCCGCTATGGTTTTAAGAGCCGAAACGGGCGTCCTCGCGCTGGCGGCGACCACGCTCGGCCTTGGCCTGGCTCAGTTGTGCGCGCTCGGCAATCAGATTAACTTCGGTGGCGCAATTGAACTCGTCTAGCGAGAACACCATACGGGCACCCGGCGCAAGCTGGGGCACGGTCTGGTGCAGAGGCAAAGACAGATCGACCGGCACGCGGTTGGAGCGGTAGATCAGCTCATTGCTGGGCGAGTAAACCATGTAACAGGCAGCCGAAGCGGCCTGGGCCAGGGCGCAGGCCGACAGCAGTACAGCGCAACGCAAGGCGGTTCTGGCTTGGATGGCGATCATGGATGAAAGTCTCCGGGTCGTGGTTCAACACAGCTCAGCTGCATGCCGCCATTATGGTTCAGCCCGGTTTGAGCTGGAAGCAACCAACAATTTCTGTATTCACGGAAATTTCTATTTACTTAAAGACCAATACTGTTTCCTCAATACACAGATGCTGAATGGCTGCAATCATCACATTCAAAATTATAAATTTCTGTATTGACAGAAATTTCAGACAGACCCAGACTGCCATCTATGCAAATGAGTCCAATCGCCGAACGCTTTGTGCACCACTGGGGTGAGATGGGCAACGCCTGGGGGGTGAACCGCACCGTGGCGCAAATTCACGCCCTGCTGTTCTTTCACGGCCGCGCCCTCAATGCAGAGGAAATTGGCGACACTCTGGGCGCGGCCCGCTCCAATGTGAGCACCAGCCTCAAGGAGCTGCAGAACTGGAACCTGATCCGCGTCAGCCGCAAAAGCGGCGACCGACGCGATTACTTCGAGACCTCGGCCGATGTCTGGGAGCTGTTGCGCACCATTGTGCGCGAGCGCAAACAGCGCGAATTCGATCCCACCTCGGCCCTGCTGCGCGAGTTGATTGCCCAGCCCGAGTTCGACCAGGAAACCCCGGACACCCAGGACCGGGTGCATGAGACGCTGCGCCTCATGGATTCCATGGGCCTGTGGACCGACGAGATGCTGCGCCTGTCGCCCGCCACGCTGGACAAGATCTTGCGCCTGGGTGCCAGCGTCCAGCGCTTTGTGCGCGGTAACGAGAAGATATGACAGACGACAAGGCATGACAGGCGCTGTGTTTCAGCTGCGGCTGAAATGAACGCCACCACCAGCGAAGGAGTCAAGATGCGAATTCTGATCTGCGGCGGCACCGGCTTTCTGGGCCGCCATATCGTGAACGCGGTTGCGCAACTGGAGCATGCCCCGGTGGTGCTCAGCCGCCACTCCTCACCGCCGCTGGACTTTGCCCAGGCCACCTCGCCCGAGCAATGGCGGCCTCATCTGCAGGGCATTGATGTCGTCATCAACGCCGTGGGCGCCTTGCGCGATCAGCCCGGCCAGGATTTGCAGACCCTGCACACGGCAGCGCCCATGGCCTTGTTCGATGCCTGCGCCCAGCTGGGCATCCAGCGCGTGGTGCAGATCTCGGCCCTGGGCGTGGAGCAAAGCGAGACACGCTATGCCAGCACCAAGCGCGCGGCTGACGAGCATCTGCTGGCGCTGGGCGCCGCTGGCAGGCTCAACCCCGTCGTGGTGCGCCCCAGCGTCATCTTTGGCGCTGGCGGTGCCAGCAGCAAGCTGTTTCTGAACCTGGCCAAACTGCCCGCCTTGCTGCTGCCCCAGCTCATGCAGGACAGTTTCATACAGCCGGTGGCCGTGCGCGAGCTGGCCGAGGTGGTTGCGCGCATGGCCACGGCAGCCACGCCCGGCGGGGTGATCGAGATCGGCGGGCCCGAACCCATTTCCATAGAGCGCTTTATTGCCAGCCTGCGCGCGCAGATGAAATACGGCCCGGCCAGCGTGCGCACCCTGCCCGGCTGGCTGAGCAGCAGCAGCGCCAAACTGGGCGACCACATCCCCTGGCTGCCCTGGTGCAGCGAAACCATGGCCTTGCTGGAGAACAACAACGTCACCAACCCGCAAAACCTGGCCAACTTGCTGGGCAGAGCCGCCACAGCCCCGGGCCAACTGCTATCCACCCTGCCCAAACATGCCTGAGAACATAGCTCCTGCGGCAACAGCGCACGCTTGGCGTGCCATGCATCTGAGCCTGGTCGTGGTCTGGCTGGGCACGGCCCTGGTCAGCGCGCTGGACTATCTGGGTTATTCCGGCCTGGAGCACGCCGGCGCAAGACTGTTGGCCGACGCCGGCATAGACGACACCCGCTGGCAGGCCTGGCTGATCTGGGGCGGCCTGCTGGCAGATTTGCTCGTGGGCATGGCCCTGCTGTTCAAGCCGGTGCGCGCCAGCTATCTGGCGGCACTGGCGCTGATGAGCACCATGACCGTGGTGGGCACGGCCTTGCAGCCCACGCTGTGGCTGCACCCGCTGGGCCCTCTGCTCAAGAACCTGCCTATCGCCGCCATGCTGTGGTTTCTGCTGCAGACCAGCCACCCTAAACCAAGCAAAACCTTGCCATGAACACCTATCTGCTGCTCAAAACCTTGCACATACTCTCCAGCGTGCTGCTGGTGGGCACGGGCCTAGGATCGGCTTTTTACATGTTCTTTGCCAACCGCAGCGGCTCGGTGGAGGCTCAGGCTGTGGTCAGCCGCCTGGTGGTGCGGGCGGACTGGTGGTTCACCACGCCCTGCATCTTCATTCAACCGGCCACCGGCATTGCCATGGCCCATATAGCGGGCTGGCCGCTTTCCACGCCATGGCTGGCCTTGTCGCTGGGGCTGTATGCACTGGCAGGCCTGTGCTGGCTGCCCGTGGTCTGGCTGCAAATGCGCATGGCGGCTCTGGCCCATGGCGCGCAGACCGGCACCAACACCTTGCCCGCACTTTACCTCCATTACCAGCGCCGCTGGGAATTGCTGGGCTACCCGGCGTTTGTGGCCATGGCTGCAACGTATTTTCTGATGGTCAACAAGCCCGCCTTGTGGGGCTGATGCACAGATTATTCAGGGTTTTATTTGAATAAAAACAGCCTGTAGCCCTTTATCAATCAGAGGTATACGCTATTGAATTTGATTTAATTCAGCGGCAGACGTGCACCTTCCTTGACCTCTTCCATCACTGCATAGGTGCGCGTTTCACGCACGCCGGGAAGTTGCCACAGCACGCGGCCGGCAAATTCGCGGTAGGCCGCCATATCGGCCATACGGGTCTTGAGCAGATAGTCAAAGCCGCCGGCCACCATATGGCACTCCATGATGGCCGGGTGGGCCTGCACCGCGGCCTTGAACTCATCAAACACATGGGGCGTGGTGCGGTCCAGCAGCACTTCCACAAACACCGTCATGCCCACGCCCAGCTTCTGGGGGTTGAGCCGGGCTTCGTAGCCCAGGATATAGCCCTCACGCGTCAGTCGCGCTACGCGGGCCTGCACGGCCGTAGGTGACAGCGCCACCTGATCGGCCAGACGCAGATTGGAAATACGCCCATCCGCTTGCAGTATTGCCAAGATTTTGCGATCAATCCTGTCGATACTCTCTTCTGATTCGGCACCCATTAGTGAATTCCTTTAAAGAATCATCAAAATATAGTGATTCATTCTTGTCACATCCAGAGATGATTTCCTTAGCTGGCTGCGGCTAAGACATCAGGCATGCCAGCGGTGAATACAGCGCACCTGCCCGCTGCTGCCAGATGAGACTGGACATGCCCGACCTGCCGCCCCCTACCCGCCTGGAATTCACCCCGCTGCCTGGCCCCGAGCGCCCGGCCCACGCGCTGCGCCAAGCCATTACGGCGGCCACACGCATGGCGGAGTCCGATGCCGTCACCCGCCTGCTGCCGCTGGCCACATTGGCACCGGCACAAGCCCAGGCCGTGGCGGCCCATGCCAGTCAATTGATAGAGAAGCTGCGGGCCCAACCGGCCAGCCAAGGCCGGCAAGGTCTGGTACAGGGCCTGCTGCAGGAGTTCTCACTCTCGTCGCAAGAAGGCGTGGCCCTGATGTGCCTGGCCGAAGCCCTGCTGCGCATTCCCGATGCCGCCACCCGGGATGCACTGATACGCGACAAGCTGCGCGGCGGCGACTGGCAGGCCCATCTGGGCAAAAGCCCGTCGCTGTTTGTCAATGCGGCGGCCTGGGGCTTGGTCATCACCGGCAAGCTGGTGGCTACGCACAGCGAAGCCGGCCTGCTGTCTGCCTTGCATCGCCTCACGGCCAAGGGCGGTGAGCCGCTGCTGCGCAAAGGGGTGGACATGGCCATGCGCCTGATGGGCGAGCAATTCGTGATGGGCGAAACCATAGAACAAGCCTTGAAGCGCGCCCGCGAGCTGCAAGACAAGGGCTTTCGCTACTCCTACGACATGCTGGGCGAGGCCGCCCTCACTGCGGACGACGCCCGGCGCTATCTCCAAGCCTATGTGGACGCCATTCATGCCATAGGCCGCGCCGGCCAAGGAATGGGCGTGTACGCGGGACCGGGCATTTCCATCAAGCTCAGCGCCCTGCACCCGCGCTACAGCCGCTCCCAATACCGGCGCGTGATGAGCGAGCTGCTGCCCCGCGTGCTGCAGCTGTGCGAGCTGGCGCGCAGCTATGACATGGGTCTCAACATCGATGCCGAGGAGGCCGACCGACTGGAGCTGTCGCTGGACCTGCTGGAGCAACTGGCCCATGCCCCCAGTCTGGCAGGCTGGAACGGTCTGGGCTTTGTGTTGCAGGCCTATCAAAAGCGCTGCCCCTATGTGATCGACTACTTGATCGATCTGGCCGGACGCAGCCAGCGCCGCCTCATGGTGCGGCTGGTCAAGGGCGCGTACTGGGATAGCGAGATCAAGCGCGCGCAAGTCGACGGTCTGACCGACTACCCCGTCTACACCCGCAAGCACCATACCGATGTGGCCTATATCTCCTGCGCCCGCCAACTGCTGGCCGCGCGCGAGGCTGTCTACCCCCAGTTCGCCACCCACAATGCGCAGACGGTGGCCAGCATAGAAGCACTGGCCAGCACCGAGGAATACAGCGCTGGCCGCTATGAATTTCAATGCCTGCACGGCATGGGTGAGCCGCTATACCGCCATGTGGTGGAAAACGAAAACCCCACCGCCCGCCGCCCCTGCCGCATCTATGCCCCCGTGGGCACACATGAGACGCTGCTGGCCTATCTGGTGCGCCGTCTGCTGGAAAACGGCGCCAACTCCTCTTTTGTGCACCGCATTGCCGACCCCGAATGGCCGCTAGCGGATTTGATAGCAGCACCCGCTGATCAGACAAGGGCTGAAGCCAAAAATAGCTCTGACCGTCTGGGTTTGCCGCATCCACGCATCCCTCTGCCCGCCAATCTGCTGGGCGCCCAGCGCGCCAATTCGAATGGACTGGATCTGAGCGACGAGCGCACGTTGGGAGTTTTGGCCGATTCGCTATCCTGCACGCCGACACCCGCTATCGATGCGCAAGCCGGCCTGGTGCGCAACCCCGCAGACACGCGCCAGATACTGGGCCAGGTGGCAAACAGCAGCGCAGAGCAAGTAGCCATGGCGCTGAATGCCGCTGCGCAGGCCCAAGCCGCGTGGGGCGCGACCGAGGCCGCAGAGCGTGCAGCCTGCCTGAATCGCGCAGCTGAGCTATTTCAGAGCCGAATGCCGGCGCTGATGACCCAGCTGATGCACGAAGCCGGCAAGACCGCCGCCAATGCCGTAGCCGAGGTACGCGAAGCCATCGATTTTTTGCGCTATTACGCGACTCAGATCCAGCACCAGGAAAGCGCGGGCGTCACCGCCCGACCCATAGGCCCCGTCACCTGCATCAGCCCCTGGAATTTTCCGCTGGCCATTTTCACCGGCCAGATTGCAGCCGCGCTTGCCGCCGGCAATGTGGTGCTGGCCAAACCCGCCGAACAGACTCCGCTGATTGCCCGGCAGGCCGTTGAACTGCTGCACGCAGCAGGCATTGCGCCAGACGTGCTGCAACTGCTGCCCGGCCCGGGCGAAACCGTGGGCGCGGCCCTGGTGGCCGATGCGCGCGTGGCCGGGGTGCTGTTTACCGGCTCCACCGATGTGGCGCGCCTGCTTCATCACCAAGTCGCCAGCCGTCTGCGCCCCAATGGCGAGCCCGTGGTACTGGTGGCCGAAACCGGCGGCCAGAACGCCATGATCGTGGACTCCTCCGCCCTGGTCGAGCAGGCGGTGACGGATATCCTGGCCTCAGCTTTTGACAGCGCAGGCCAGCGCTGCTCCGCCCTGCGTCTGCTGTGCGTGCAGGAAGACTGTGCCGAGAAGCTGCTGGCCATGCTGCGCGGCGCCATGCAGGAGCTGAATATAGGCAACCCCGTCGCGCTGGCTACCGACGTGGGCCCGGTCATCGACGCCGAGGCCAAACGCATGATCGAGCAGCACATAGACCAACTCAAGGCCCAGGGCCTGCGCATGCACCAGGCGCCCATGCAGGCCGCGCTGACCGCCCACGGCCACTTTGTGCCGCCAACGCTGATCGAGCTTGATAGCCTGGATCGGCTGCAGCGCGAGGTGTTCGGCCCGGTACTCCATGTGCTGCGCTACCGGCGCAGCGACTTGCAGCAGCTGCTGCAACGCATCAACGCTCTGGGCTATGGCCTGACCATGGGTCTGCACACCCGCATAGACGAAACCGTACAACAGGTGGCGGCCAGCGCCCATGTGGGCAATCTGTATGTCAACCGCAATATGGTGGGCGCCGTCGTGGGCGTGCAACCTTTTGGCGGCGAAGGCCTGTCGGGCACCGGCCCCAAGGCTGGGGGCCCGCTGTATCTGCCCCGCCTGCAAAGCGGCGAGCCCCAGCAGCTGCGGCCGCTGCTGCAAATACTGGTTAAGGCCGGACCTGCTACCGAGCACACACCATCACCAGCCTTGCAGCAGACCCGCCAGTTGCTCGCGGCCTTGGGCAACTTGGCAGGCGCAGATGATGATCTGCAAGCTACGCTGCAGCAGTTGCAGGCCGCATTGCCAGCCTTGCATGCGCCGCGCCAGCTGCCCGGCCCCACGGGAGAAAGCAATCGCTACAGTCTTGTGGCCCGCGGCCAGAACCTGTGCGTGGCGCAAAGCGCTGCCATGCGCTGGCAGCAACTGGCTTATGTGCTGGCCAGCGGCGGCACGGCGGTATGGCTAGCAAATGAGACAGATACCATCACCCGGACCCTGCACGCCAGCCTGCCCGCAGAGCTACGCGCTCATGTGCAGCTGCTCGGAAACCCGGATGATTTGGCCGCCATCGACGCCGCACTGATCGAAGCCGAGGATGCGCAATGGCTGCAATGGAGCCGGCTGCTTGCCCAGCGCCCCGGCCCGCTATTGCTGCCCATACGCTGCAAGACAGGCCAGGGTCTGGACATGGCAAGGCTCTGGCATGAGCGGGCCTTGTCAATAAACACCGCCGCAGCTGGCGGCAATGCGGGGCTGATGACGCTGGAGTGATGGGCAGCTTGCGGCTACCCAGCTGAAAAGGTTTTTTCAGCTAATTTGAAGAAAGTGGGCGTTTTGCCTGGAGAGGCTGATTTTTGTCCCTATAATTCAACCCATCAACACGGAATGTAGCGCAGCCTGGTAGCGCACTTGCATGGGGTGCAAGGGGTCGCGAGTTCGAATCCCGCCATTCCGACCAAAATAGATAAAGGTTCCTAACTGCAAAGTTAGGAACCTTTTTTCTATTGTGGCGTGCGATTTAGCCCAAGTAATTCCCGCTCACGGGCCTGCAAGCAAGCCGCAGACTCAGAAAGCCAAGGGCTAGGTAAGAGGTCTGGCCAAGCCAGACCTCTGCTTCTCCATCAGAACGACTTGCTCAAAGCCAGCCAGATCCGGTACTTGCGCAGACTGCCATCCTGATCATGGCCGGTCACCGTCTGGTAAGGATTGTTGCCCGCCCGGCGCGCCAGCGTCGCTGTCAGCTGAACTCCCTCGGGCCCCATGCTCGTCAGCGTCAGACCATAGCCAGACAGCGAATAGCTGTTCAGCGCCGGAGCTCCCGCAAAATTCCGGTTGCGGTTGATATCGACCCGCCCCCAGTCATAGAAGCCGGCCAGGTTGGTGTTCCAGACGCCGGACGGCGGCAGCCGCCAGCGCAGTTCCAGATTGAACAAACGCCCTTCCGAGCCACCGCCCTCGTTGAGCGGGTAGGCCCGCACGCCGTTGGGGCCGCCGAGGTAGAGTTTCTCGGCCGAGTCCAGATTCTTGTTGGCCATCTGGCCGCTATAGGCCCCGAAGAGCGACCAACCGGCACCCAGTTGCTGGTCGCGGCTGAAGCGGTAGCGCAGCACTTTAAAACTGCCTTGCGAATTCACCGTGGCCGCATCCAGTGCCTGGGTGGGCGAGCCATCCAGGTTGAGCCGGCCAAACACCCAGGACAGGCTGGCACTGCTGACGGCTCCGGCGCCCAGAGAGTCGAACATATTGCCGTCCAGGCGCAGCAATTTGTTGCCTATGGTGTAGTCGCTGCTCACCCCGAGGACCGTGGTGTTGTAGGGGCGCTTGTGATCGTAGCCGGCGGACAGAAACAGGTTGTGGCTGCGTGCGCGTACCAGCGGGTACAGCAGCTCCATGCCGGCGCTGCGCGAGCTGCCGCGAGGCGCCAGGGCGCTGAATTCCGGCGTCCCGACCTTGTAGTGCAGGGCCGATGCATTGACTGCCAGTCGCAGCCCGTCCGAGCCCAGCGGCAGCGCAGCGGCAATCCGGCCATAGCTGAGGTGACGGGTGAACTGCGTCGCCAGGTCGAACTGCTCGCCCCAGCCCAGTGCGCCGTTCAGGCTCAAGCGGCCCAGCATGCGCTCTTCGCCGGTGCTGCGCGAGCCGTAGTTGTCCACCGCCAGCTCGCCAGTCAGACGGCGCGTGGCCGTGGCCTTCAGGACCACCTCGGTCTCGCCTTCGCTGCGACCGGCCACCTGGCTGCCGGCCACTTGCAGGCCAGGCAGGTCGTTGGCGATCAGCAGACCGCGTTCCAGGCTGGGCAGATGCAATTTGTCACCGCGGGCCTGGCGGGCCTCGACACGGCTGATGATGGCGTTCTCGCCCACCGGCAGGCTGGCGGAATCGGTGTCGGCCGAAAATGTGGCTCCACCATAGGCCGCTTCGATGACCTTGAAGGTGAACACCCCCTTCTCCACCTCCTGCGGCGGGATCAGCACCCGGGCCAGCCAGCCCTCCTCACGGTAGCGCTGGGCCAGCAGTGCGGCAGCCGTCTCCAACTCCAGCAGGCGCACCGGCCGCTGCAGGTACGCAGCAATCGTGTCTGTCAGCACCTCGTTCGACAGCAGGGTATTGCCCTCGAAGCGAAAGGCCGACAGCTTCAGCGTCGGGCCGGTGGCAGGCACCCGCTGCGCTACCTCCTCCGGGCTGGGCGGCGAGCTCGGCGGGGCGGCCGGCGGCAGTATGGGGCGGCGCTCCTGCTCGGTCTGGCGCAGGGCACTGCCGGCGTCCGGAATCTGCTGGGCAAGGACGGATGAGGTGCCGGCGAGCAGATTCGCCAAGGCGATCCAGGTCCAGGCAGGCGTTCGGCGGAAAGTCATGATCACCTTTGTGATGTCTCCAAAATAGCAGGGCTCATGCGGCCCTTTCAACGAAAAGATAGCTGCACCTGCGTCTGCGCCCTATGGCCGCCGGCATCGCGTGCAATCACAACCACATCCAAGGTGCTGCTGCCTTCGGGCGGCATGCCGCTGAAAACCCAGCCCTGACCGTCAAAACGCAGCCAGGAAGGCAGTGGCTGGCCATCGGCCAATCGTGCTTCGATGCTGAGCGGCTCGGCGCTATTGCTGTGCACAAAAGTGTCCTTGGGCAGGGCGAATGTGAACGGCGTGGCCGGCCGCAGACTCAGTACCTCGAAATGCGTCACGCTGATGAAGTTGTCGCCGGTGCGCACCGCATCGCCGACGCTCATCAGCACGGCCACCGACTCGGCCACCAACGCGCCTTGTGCAAATCCCTCACGCCCTGGGGCCACATCCGAGCGGGCCTCCTGGCCCGACACGACCGTGGGAGTCTTATCCAGACCCGGCAGCGCCGGGAGCTGCGGCGTGCCGGTCAGCACTTCAGCGCCACCCACGGGCTGTTCCGGCACAAAGCCCGGGGGCCGCGGTGGTTCGGGCGTGAGCACCGGCGGTACGCCGGCGTCCGGAGTTTGCGGCACCGACGGGGGAGTGATGCTGGCGACCAAGCCACCGGGCTGGCTCAGCAGGTAGTTGCCGGCATCGTCTCCGCCCAGCGTCATCGCCGAGTTGACCGTCTTGCCATTGCCCACGCTGGCCGTATCGAAGCTGCCCTGCCCTTGGTTCAGCAGGCGCACATCGTCAGCCCCCAGCACACCGCCACCGCTCAGTGTGGCGCCGCTCAATATCGCTCCCGTGCTGCCGTCGAAGACCTTGTCCTGAGCCACCGTGCCGTCAACCGTCAGAATTTTGGGCGTGACCGTGACCTTGCCGCTCAGCGTGGGCAGCTCAATCTGGTAGTTGCCGGCATCCTCGCCCGTCAAACCACCCACGATGGTCACGTTCTTGTCCACGCCCACGTTCTTGTCCGCCGTCGTGCCACTGGCCTGGTAGCCCAGCTTGTCGCCCGTCAGCAGGCCGCCGATGGTGACGCCGCTGGTGTCGATGTTCACATGGGTCGTGCCGTCGTAGACCTTGCTCAGATCGCCGCCGCTGCCGCCATTACCACCATTGCCACCACCGCTACCGGGCACGTTGTCTATCGTGATGATCCGGGCCGTGATGTCGGCCGTCGTTGTGCTCTGCCCGCTCAGCGTGTAATTGCCAGCGTCCGCTCCGCTCAGGCCTGTGTTCAAGAACACCGTCTTGTGCATGCCCGCGTTCTTGTCGCTGAAAGCACCGCTGGCCGTGTAGCCCACGTTGTCGCCTTCGACGGCACCGCTGAACACGGCATCGGCCAGGCCCAGCGTGGCATCCGTCGTGCGGTCATAGACCTTGTTGCCGGCCGTGATGCCGTCCAGCGTCAAGACCTTGGCCGTGACCGTCACCTTGCCGCTCAACGTGGGCAGCTCGATCTGGTAGTTGCCGGCATCCTCGCCCGTCAGACCGCCCACGATGGTCACGTTCTTGTCCACGCCCACATTCTTGTCTGCCGTCGTACCGCTGGCCTGGTAGCCCAGCTTGTCGCCCGTCAGCAGGCCGCCGATGGTGACGCCGCTGGTGTCGATATTCACATGGGTCGTACCGTCGTAGACCTTGCTCAGGTCGCCGGTATCGGGCTGGCCGCTCAGGCTGACCATGCGCTGCTTGATGCTGGCCGTGGTGCCGGTCTGGTCGGTGATTTGGTAGTTACCCAAGTCCGCACCGCTGTAGCTATTGGCCAGCGTCACTGTCTTGCCCTGGCCTGCGTTCTTGTCGGCAAAGTTGCCAGCGCTGCTGACCAGCTGCAGGTTGTCGCCGCTGATCAGACCGCCCAGCACCAGAGCGCTGGTGTCCACGCCAGCCTGGATCGTGCCGTCATAGACCCGGTCCACACCGGCAATACCCGAGACCGTCAACGCCTTGGGCGTGATGGTGCTGGTGGTGTTGTTCAGGTAACTGACCGTGTAGTTGCCGCCGCTGTTGCCGTCGCTGACACCAAAGCCGCCTACCAGCACCGTCTTGTTGCCCGCTCCAGCGTTCTTGTCGGCAAAAGCCAGGCTGCCACCCGTCAGCGCATCGCTGCCGAACAGCATGCCGCTGGCCAGCAAAGCTGTGGCACCGGACACACCGGTCATGCCGTCATAGACCTTGCTCACATTGCCCACCGTCACCGTGATCGATGCTTGCGTGATATCTCCCGTGGTGCTGGCCTGGTCGGTGATGCTGTAGTTGCCCACGTCCGCACCGCTGTAGCGGCTGTTGAGCGTGGCCAGCTTGTCGGCGCCGGCGTTCTTGTCGGCAAAGCTGCCGCTGGCGGCCACCTGCACGAAGTCGCCAGCGATCAGGCCGGTATAGGTGGCGCCCGAGAGGTCCACCGTGGCACCGGTCGTGCCGTCGTACGTGCGGTTGGCCACGGCCAGACCGCTGACGGTCAGTGCCTTGGGCGTGATGGCGGCCGTGGTGGTGGCCTGGTCGGTGAAGACATAGTTGGCGATGTCGGCGCCGCTGTAGCGGCTGGTGAGCGTCACGGTCTTGCCGTTGCCCACGTTCTTGTCGCCAAACAGGCCGGTGGCGATCACGGTCACGTCGTCGCCGCTGATCAGTCCACCGCCGTAGTGGACGCCGGCAGTGTTGACCGTGGCGCCCAGAGCTGCGTCATAGACCTTGTCGACCCCGGTGATGCCACCCACCGTCACGGCCTTGGCCGTGATGGTGCTGCTGGTGTTGTCCACGTAGGTGACCCGATAGTTGCCGCCGTTGTTGCCGTCGGACAGTGTGGCGCCCGAGACATGCACGGTCTTGTTGCCCGCTCCGGCGTTCTTGTTGCTGAAGGCAAAGCTGCCGCCGCTGAGCGTATCGCCGCCAAACAGCTGACCGCCCACCACGGTGGCGCTGCCCGCTGCGCTGGTGCCGCCGTCATAGACCTTGCTCACATTGCCGCTGGACACACTGAGGGCCGCTGCAAAGATATCCCCCGTGGTGCTGGCCTGGTCGGTGATGCTGTAGTTGCCCACGTCCGCACCGCTGTAGCGGCTGTTGAGCGTGGCCAGCTTGTCGGCGCCGGCGTTCTTGTCGGCAAAGCTGCCGCTGGCGGCCACCTGCACGAAGTCGCCAGCGATCAGGCCGGTATAGGTGGCGCCCGAGAGGTCCACCGTGGCACCGGTCGTGCCGTCGTACGTGCGGTTGGCCACGGCCAGACCGCTGACGGTCAGTGCCTTGGGCGTGATGGCGGCCGTGGTGGTGGCCTGGTCGGTGAAGACATAGTTGGCGATGTCGGCGCCGCTGTAGCGGCTGGTGAGCGTCACGGTCTTGCCGTTGCCCACGTTCTTGTCGCCGAACAGACCTGTGGCGATCGCGGTCACGTCGTCGCCGCTGATCAGTCCACCGCCGTAATTGACGCCGGCAGTGTTGACCGTGGCGCCCAGAGCTGCGTCATAGACCTTGTCGACCCCGGTGATGCCACCCACCGTCACGGCCTTGGCCGTGATGGTGCTGCTGGTGTTGTCCACGTAGGTGACCCGATAGTTGCCGCCGTTGTTGCCGTCGGACAGTGTGGCGCCCGAGACATGCACGGTCTTGTTGCCCGCTCCGGCGTTCTTGTTGCTGAAGGCAAAGCTGCCGCCGCTGAGCGTATCGCCGCCAAACAGCTGACCGCCCACCACGGTGGCGCTGCCCGCTGCGCTGGTGCCGCCGTCATAGACCTTGCTCACATTGCCGCTGGACACACTGAGGGCCGCTGCAAAGATATCCCCCGTGGTGCTGGCCTGGTCGGTGATGCTGTAGTTGCCCACGTCCGCACCGCTGTAGCGGCTGTTGAGCGTGGCCAGCTTGTCGGCGCCGGCGTTCTTGTCGGCAAAGCTGCCGCTGGCGGCCACCTGCACGAAGTCGCCAGCGATCAGGCCGGTATAGGTGGCGCCCGAGAGGTCCACCGTGGCACCGGTCGTGCCGTCGTACGTGCGGTTGGCCACGGCCAGACCGCTGACGGTCAGTGCCTTGGGCGTGATGGCGGCCGTGGTGGTGGCCTGATCAATGAAAATGTAGTTATCCTTGTCAGCGCCGCTATAACTGCTGCTCAGCGTCACCGTCTTGCCGCTGCCCACGTTCTTGTCGCCAAACAGACCCGTGGCGATCACGCCCACATCATCACCCGTGATCAAACCTCCATAGTTGGCGCCTGCGGTGTTGACGGTAGCGCCCTTGCCGGCGTCATAGACCTTATCGGCGGCCGTGATGCCGCCCACGGTGATGGTCTTGGGCGTGATGCTGCCGTTGTTGCCCGACAGGCTGCTGCCTCCGCTCAGGTAATAGTTGGCTCCGTCCGCACCATCCAGCGCCATGTCGGTCACGCTGTAGCTGAGGTTGTTGCCCACATTCTTTTGCGAAAAATTGCCACGTCCATTGACGGTGACCGTATCGCCATCGAACTGGCCTGTGAGGTTCAGCGTGACGCCATTCATGGCCGTCGTGCCGTCGTAGATCTTGCTGACGCCGCCGGCCGAGGCACTCACCGCCTTGGCCTGCACGGCCAGGTTGCCGATAAAGGTCACCGCACCAGTCAGATTGCCACCGCCGATAACCGGGTTGGCATCGGCAATCGTGTAGTTACCCACCGAAACTAGCCCGCTGCTGGACAGGTTGGTGGTGCGCGGGCCGAGCGCGAAGCTCAGCGTGCCGCCCACACCGTCGCTGTAGCTGTAGCTGTTGCCGCTGTGGCCGGACTGCGTCAACGTGCTGATCAGGTTGTTGTTGTCCATGTACTCGACCGAGGCCACGGTATAGGTCGGGACTGTGCCGTAGGAGGTCTCCTGATTCACCGTCTTGACCAGCGCATTGTTGGCCGCCAGGATGGTGTAGTTGCCGGCTGCGTAGCTGATGGTGTAGTTGCCCGAGGCCACGCCACTGGCCTGCAGGGCACCGGTGTACACGCCGGCCCCCACGCCCCCGTTGGGCCGGTTCACGACCAGGCCGCTCAGATCCAGAGAGGCAGCTGTGTCGCCGCCCACAAAGCCGCTGTAGTGCACGCCGTTGTAGCCTGCGATGTCGTTGCGCGTCACAAAGCGCGCATCGTCATTGGCCGTCACGGTCAGGCCCGCCTTGCTGATGGTGGCATTGGCACTGGTCTGGCTGGTGATCTGGTAGTTGCCCACATCGGTTCCGCCGTAGCTGCTGAGCAGTGTCAAGCTCTTGCCGATACCGGCATTCCTGTCGACAAACTGGCCGCTGGCGTCGGTGGTGACCTGGTCGCCGACCACCAGACCGGTATAGATCAGCCCGGCCGTGCTCACCAGCACGTTGGTATTGCCGTCGTAGACCTTGTCCGCCGCCGTGATACCGCTGACCGTCAGCGTAGCCTTGTTGATCGTGCTGGCCGTGTTGTTGACATAGCTCAGCGTGTAGTTGCCGCCGCTGTTGCCGTCAGACACACTCACACCCGATACGGTGACGACCTTGCTGCCGGCACCGGCGTTCTTGTCGGTATAGGCAAACGTGCCGCCCGTGAGCGTGTCACCGATGTACAACATGCCGCTGGCCACGGTGGCTGCGCCACCGCTGACATCGGTCGTTCCGTCGTAAGTCTTGCTGACATTGCCGGTGGTCAGGGTCAAGGCGGCCGGCGTGATGCTGGCCGTGGCACTGGTCTGATCGACCAGGGTGTAGTTGGAGAGGTCAGAGCCGCTGTAGGTATTGGAGAGCAGGACGCTCTTGCCTGTGCCGGCATTCTTGTTGCCGAACACGCCGCTCGAAGCCGTCAGCTTGACGTCGTCGTTCACCACCAGGCCGGTGTACTGCACGCTGCCCGTCACCACATTGGCCGCAGCCGTGCCGTAATAGACCTTGTCGGCGGCCGTGATCTGGCTCACCGTCAGGGTCTTGGGCGTGATGCTGGCCGTGGTCGTGGCCTGGTTGGTGATGGTGTAGTTGCCGGCATCGGCGCCGCCATTGGTGTTGACCAGGGTGACGGTCTTGCCATTGGCCACGTTCTTGTCGCCAAAGCTGCCGGTGGCGGCCACGGTGACCTTGTCGCCGGCCACCAGCCCATCAAAGCTGGCGCCTGCGGTGCTGATCGTGGCATTGCGGCTGCCGTCATAGATCTTGTTGTCGGCGGTGATGCCGCTGATGCTCAAGGCCTTGGCCGTGATGGTGCTGTTGGTGTTGTTGACATAGCTGACAGCGTAGTTGCCGCCGCTGTTGCCGTCGTTGATGGTGGCGCCCGTGACGCCCACCACCACCTTGTTGCCGATGCCCACATTCTTGCTGGTATAGGCAAACGTGCCGCCCGACAGCGTGTCGTCACCGAACAGCCGGGTGCCGCCCACGGTGATGGCTGCGCCGCCAAACACGGCAGTCGTGCCGTCGTAGACCTTGGTGACGTCGTTGGTGCTGATCTGCAGCTGGGCCTGGCTGATGCTGGCCGTGGCACTGGTCTGATCGACGATCAGATAGTTGCCCTTGTCCGTGCCGCTGTAGGTATTGGAGAGCGTCACCGTCTTGCCGTTGCCGGCATTCTTGTTGCCGAACACGCCGCTCGAAGCCGTCAGCTTGACGTCGTCGTTCACCACCAGGCCGGTGTACTGCACGCTGCCCGTCACCACATTGGCCGCAGCCGTGCCGTCATAGACCTTGTCGGCGGCCGTGATCTGGCTCACCGTCAGGGTCTTGGGCGTGATGCTGGCCGTGGTCGTGGCCTGGTTGGTGATGGTGTAGTTGCCGGCATCGGCGCCGCCATTGGTGTTGACCAGGGTGACGGTCTTGCCATTGGCCACGTTCTTGTCGCCAAAGCTGCCGGTGGCGGCCACGGTGACCTTGTCGCCGGCCACCAGCCCATCAAAGCTGGCGCCTGCGGTGCTGATCGTGGCATTGCGGCTGCCGTCATAGATCTTGTTGTCGGCGGTGATGCCGCTGATGCTCAAGGCCTTGGCCGTGATGGTACTGTTGGTGTTGTTGACATAGCTGACGGCGTAGTTGCCGCCGCTGTTGCCGTCGTTGATGGTAGCGCCCGTGACGCCCACCACCACCTTGTTGCCAAGTCCGACGTTCTTGCTGGTATAGGCAAACGTGCCGCCCGACAGCGTGTCGTCACCGAACAGCCGGGTGCCGCCCACGGTGATGGCTGCGCCGCCAAACACGGCAGTCGTGCCGTCGTAGACCTTGGTGACGTCGTTGGTGCTGATCTGCAGCTGGGCCTGGCTGATGCTGGCCGTGGCACTGGTCTGATCGACGATCAGATAGTTGCCCTTGTCCGTGCCGCTGTAGGTATTGGAGAGCGTCACCGTCTTGCCGTTGCCGGCATTCTTGTTGCCGAACACGCCGCTCGAAGCCGTCAGCTTGACGTCGTCGTTCACCACCAGGCCGGTGTACTGCACGCTGCCCGTCACCACATTGGCCGCAGCCGTGCCGTCATAGACCTTGTCGGCGGCCGTGATCTGGCTCACCGTCAGGGTCTTGGGCGTGATGCTGGCCGTGGTCGTGGCCTGGTTGGTGATGGTGTAGTTGCCGGCATCGGCGCCGCCATTGGTGTTGACCAGGGTGACGGTCTTGCCATTGGCCACGTTCTTGTCGCCAAAGCTGCCGGTGGCGGCCACGGTGACCTTGTCGCCGGCCACCAGCCCATCAAAGCTGGCGCCTGCGGTGCTGATCGTGGCATTGCGGCTGCCGTCATAGATCTTGTTGTCGGCGGTGATGCCGCTGATGCTCAAGGCCTTGGCCGTGATGGTACTGTTGGTGTTGTTGACATAGCTGACGGCGTAGTTGCCGCCGCTGTTGCCGTCGTTGATGGTAGCGCCCGTGACGCCCACCACCACCTTGTTGCCAAGTCCGACGTTCTTGCTGGTATAGGCAAACGTGCCGCCCGACAGCGTGTCGTCACCGAACAGCCGGGTGCCGCCCACGGTGATGGCTGCGCCGCCAAACACGGCAGTCGTGCCGTCGTAGACCTTGGTGACGTCGTTGGTGCTGATCTGCAGCTGGGCCTGGCTGATGCTGGCCGTGGCACTGGTCTGATCGACGATCAGATAGTTGCCCTTGTCCGTGCCGCTGTAGGTATTGGAGAGCGTCACCGTCTTGCCGTTGCCGGCATTCTTGTTGCCGAACACGCCGCTCGAAGCCGTCAGCTTGACGTCGTCGTTCACCACCAGGCCGGTGTACTGCACGCTGCCCGTCACCACATTGGCCGCAGCCGTGCCGTCATAGACCTTGTCGGCGGCCGTGATCTGGCTCACCGTCAGGGTCTTGGGCGTGATGCTGGCCGTGGTCGTGGCCTGGTTGGTGATGGTGTAGTTGCCGGCATCGGCGCCGCCATTGGTGTTGACCAGGGTGACGGTCTTGCCATTGGCCACGTTCTTGTCGCCAAAGCTGCCGGTGGCGGCCACGGTGACCTTGTCGCCGGCCACCAGCCCATCAAAGCTGGCGCCTGCGGTGCTGATCGTGGCATTGCGGCTGCCGTCATAGATCTTGTTGTCGGCGGTGATGCCGCTGATGCTCAAGGCCTTGGCCGTGATGGTACTGTTGGTGTTGTTGACATAGCTGACGGCGTAGTTGCCGCCGCTGTTGCCGTCGTTGATGGTAGCGCCCGTGACGCCCACCACCACCTTGTTGCCAAGTCCGACGTTCTTGCTGGTATAGGCAAACGTGCCGCCCGACAGCGTGTCGTCACCGAACAGCCGGGTGCCGCCCACGGTGATGGCTGCGCCGCCAAACACGGCAGTCGTGCCGTCGTAGACCTTGGTGACGTCGTTGGTGCTGATCTGCAGCTGGGCCTGGCTGATGCTGGCCGTGGCACTGGTCTGATCGACGATCAGATAGTTGCCCTTGTCCGTGCCGCTGTAGGTATTGGAGAGCGTCACCGTCTTGCCGTTGCCGGCATTCTTGTTGCCGAACACGCCGCTCGAAGCCGTCAGCTTGACGTCGTCGTTCACCACCAGGCCGGTGTACTGCACGCTGCCCGTCACCACATTGGCCGCAGCCGTGCCGTCATAGACCTTGTCGGCGGCCGTGATCTGGCTCACCGTCAGGGTCTTGGGCGTGATGCTGGCCGTGGTCGTGGCCTGGTTGGTGATGGTGTAGTTGCCGGCATCGGCGCCGCCATTGGTGTTGACCAGGGTGACGGTCTTGCCATTGGCCACGTTCTTGTCGCCAAAGCTGCCGGTGGCGGCCACGGTGACCTTGTCGCCGGCCACCAGCCCATCAAAGCTGGCGCCTGCGGTGCTGATCGTGGCATTGCGGCTGCCGTCGTAGACCTTGTCGCCAGCGGTGATGTCGCCAATGGTCAAGGCCTTGGCCGTCACCGTCAGCATAGCGCTGGAGTTGCCGGTGGCCGTGTAGCCCAGGGCGGTCAGTGCCGACAGGTTGGTGACGCTGACGCCATAGCTGCCCACACGCACATTGCCCGAGGTAGACAGCAGCGGATTGGCGATGCTGAAGGTGGCAGCATCGCCGTTGACCAGAGCGTTCGATGTGTTCAGCGTGGCTGCCGTGCCATAGACGGTGCTGATGTCGTCCAGCGCAAAGGCCGTGCTGATGCTTTGCCGGTAGATGCCGTACAGCCCCGTGCCCAGCACCGCCGTGTAGTTGGTCGCGGCCTCGTCGCTGTTGTAGCGGAAACGGCCCGAGCCGCTGCCCACCAACGTGGCCAGGCTGCTGTTGGCCGTGCTGCCGCTGTACAGCGTGGCGCGTCCGCCGGTGCCGGTGGTGATGGCCGGGCCGCCGCTGACGACGATGTTGCCACCGGCGGCCGTGCCGGCGGCCGCGGCCTTGCCGGCGTTCAGCGTGATGGCGCTGGTGCCGGCATTGGTCGTGGCAATGCTTTGCGCAACCGTCAGGTCGCCGCTTTGCGTGGCCACGGACACGGTGCCCGTGCTGCTGATACCGTTGGTGGACCCCACTGTGCCGATGGTCAGCGCATCACTGTCCACATAGCTGATGTTGCCCGTGCCGCTGGCGGCCGCCAGTGTGCCGATGGTGTTCGTCGTCTGGTTCAGCGTGAAGCTGCCCGGGCCCTGCAGCAGCAGCTGCGTGCCGCTGAGGCTGCCGCCGGTCTGCGTGGCTGCCGTGTCGGCGTCCAGCGTGATGCGTCCGTTGTTACCGCTGCCGGCGGTGGCCAACTGCTGGCTCAGGTTGATGGTGTTGGCGTAGACGCTGATCGGCCCGGCGATGTTGACGGCCGCATTCAGGTTCACCGTGTCGGTGTGAGCTGTGGCACCGATGTCCTTGCCCACGGTCAGATTGCTGATGGTGCTGGCGAAGCTCAGATTGCTCAGGCCGAACGCGGTCGAGAAGTTGTTCGTATAGGGCTGCAGCGTGACGGTGCCGCTGGTATTCAAGGCCAGGCCGTTGCCCGCCGACAGCGCGAAGCTGTCATCGGTCAGCGTGATGTTGCTGGTCGAACTGGTGACGAGGCTGCCGGCCTTGCTGCCCAGGCTCATCGCGTAGCTGGCATTGTTGGTCACGGTCACCAGGGTGCCGGCGCCGTTGCCGGTGACGGTGATCGGCCCGCTGGCGGCCAGCAGGTCGGTGGAAGCCAGGAGCACGTCGCGCGGGTTGCCGCCGGTGGCCGTGCCATTGACGGTGAGGCTGCCCGTACCCGTGGCGGCCAACGTCAGCGCCGAAGTGGGGCGCTGGTACAGGGCAACGCCGGTACTGGTCGGCGCGCTGCTGTTGGCCGTGCCGGTCACGCTGATATTGCCATCCGCCGTGCGCAGGGTGCTGGTCGCGAAGCCTCCGTTGGCATTGCTCAGGAAGCCCAGAAAGACGCCAAGCGCCTGGCCGGAGGCCGTGGCGGTGACGTCGCCATTGAGGGTAATGGAGCCGCTGGTACCGGCATCAATGTTGAGGCCTTCCATGGCCCCGATGCCCATGCTGTAGCCACCATTCTGCGAGGCGGTGTTGCGGCCACGGATGCTCACGTCGCCACCGCCGCTGAGCATCGCGATGTTCGCGTTGTGGCCATTGGTGTCGGTCGCAAGCAGCACGCCGGAACCGCGGCCATTGTTCAGCGCATAGCCGGTGGGGACCACGGTGCCCGATGCCAGCGTGCTGCTGGCGCTGCCGCCTCCCAGGGTGATGGTGCCGCCGCCGCTGGCGGTGCTGGTGTTGCCGGCCGTGCGGTCGGCCGCCGTGCGGCTGTCCAGCTTGGTGTTGTCCAGCACGTAGATGCCGCCGGTGGCGGCATCGAGTGAGTTGCTCCACAGCGTGATGTCGCCGGCATTGGCGGTGATCGATCCGCCTACGGTGATACCGCCGGTGGCCTTGAGCAGAATGTTGGCGTCAGCATTGTTACTGGTTAGCGCACTGCTTGTGGCGATGGTGCCGGCGTATGCGGATATGGGCCCGGCGATATTGACGGCCGAGTTGATATTGATCGTGTCGGTGTGGGCCAGGCCGGTGTCCTTGCCCAGCCGCAGGCCGGAAACCGTGCTGGCGTAGCCGAACTGGGAGGTGTTCAGCGTCGAACTGAAGTTGTTGCCATAAGACTCAATAGTGGCCGTGCCGCTAGTGTTGAAAGTCAGGCTGTCGCCGGCGGTCAGCGAGAAGCTGTCCTCGGTGATCGTGATGTTGCTGGTAGAGCTGGTCACCAGGCTGCCGGCCTTGGCGCCCAGGCTCATCGCATAAATGCCGTTGCGAGTCCAGGTCAGCAGGTTGCCGGCGCCCGTGCCGGTGAGATTGATAGCTCCGCTAGCCGCCAGGATGTTGGCACTGGCCAAGCTGATGTCGGCGCTGCTGGAGCCAACGGCGGCGGCGTTGCCGGTGATGGAAATACCACCGGAGCCGGTAGCCACCAGGGATACAGGAAAGGTGTTGTAACTGGACAGCTGGACGCCGTTGTTTGTCGCCGAGCCACCGTTGGCAGTACCGGTCAGCGAGATGCTGCCGTTGTGGGTGCGAATGACGGTACTGGCATTCCCGGCACTTCGGGCCACGAGGTCAATGCCTTGCGAGGAAGGTGCACCTACTGCGCTGGAGGTTCCGACCATCGTGACCGAGCCGCTGACGCCGGCATCTACGGTGAAGCCCGCGTAGGCGCTGATGCCAAAAGAGCCCTGTGCATTGAACGCGCTGGTGTTGTGGCCGCGCACACTCAGGTCACCGCCGCCGGTGTAGATGCTGACGTTTCCGATATGGCCTGTGGTGTTGTCGGTACCGAATTGCACTGCGGACGACGCGCCCGTGATGGCTGTTGCGCTGCCGGTCGGCACGACGGTGCCGGAGGCCAACGTGCTGCTGGCACTGCCGCCGCCGATGGTGATCGCGCCTCCGCCGCTGGCCGTGCTGGTGTTGCCAGCCGTACGATCGGCCTGGCGACGCGTGTCCAGCGTCACATTGTCCTGCACGTAGATGCCACCGGTGGTGGCGTCTGCCGAGTTGCTCCACAGCGTGATGTCGCCGCCGTTGGTCACGATGGAGGCCGCGTCTGTGATGCCGGCCGTGGCCTTGAGCAGAATGGCCGCGCTTGCGGCAGTGGACGTCAGTGTGGCGCCGGTCGTTACCGACAGATTGCCGCCGTAGATGCTGATCGGGCCGGCGACCGTGCGCGCGGCGCTGTTCGTCACGTCTGCGGTGTTGGTAGTCTTGCCGACGGTCAGGCTGCTGTGGGCGCTGCCGATGTTGTAGACGCTGTCGAGCACCAGCGCCTGCGTGAAGGTCGTGCCGGGTGAGTCGATCGTCAAACTGCCGCTGCCGCCCAACGAGACGGCACCGGCCGTGCTGGTGCTGGCGCCGTGGACGATGGATGTGCCACGCACCAGCAGGTCGCCGGTGTAGGCATTGCTGCCGTCAGCGCCGACGCGGATGGCGCCAGCTGCGGCGCTGCCATCGGCGATGAAGGCGATGCCCTGGACATTGGCCGTGGTCTGGCTGGAGCTTTGCGTGCCGACCAACGACACGTTGCCGCTGGTCGAGGTGATCTTCAGCGTGGCCGTGGCCGGTGCCGTGTTCTCCAGCCGGATGCCTTGGCTGTCACTGCTGCCGCTGCTATCGCTGCCCGTGATCGTCAGCGCGCCGGACTGCGTCGTGATCGCCACGTTGTTGCCACTGCTGGCGGTAATCTGCACGCCACGCGACCAGCTCGCGCCCGTGCCGGAGGAACTGTTGGTGCCGGTGATCGAGACCGTGCCGGCGCCGGTGGCACTGATGGACGTCGCGCCGTCGATGCTGACGGCCACGCTGGTCGTGTCGGAGCGAGCCACGCCACCCTCGATGAGGACGTTGCCGCTGCCCGAACCGAGGGTCACACCACGCAGCCCTACGCCGCCGTTGCTGCCGGTCGCAACGTTGGAGCGGCCCTTGATGACGATGTCACCGCCACCGGTGTTGATGGTGGTGCCGGTCAGCGAGGCGCCGAAGCCGGGACTGGAGAAGAAGGCGGCCGCCTCGGACGAGGGTACCGAGACGCCGTTGTAGTTGCGCACGCCGCCGTTCGCATCAGTGTTCAGCGCGCCGCCTAGGTAGAACAGTCCGCCGCGGGTGTCGATGCCGGCGTTGCCGACGGTGACCGTGCCGCGCAGGCCGGTGGCCGTGTAGCCACTCCACAACACCACATTGGTCTTGTTGCTGCCAGTGCCGCCCAGCAACAGGCCGTCGCCCACCGAAAGGTCTCTGCCAGCCCGCAGCGTCACCGTGGCATCCCCGGTCGCGGCGCTGCTTTGCACGGATCTGCTCACCGTCAGCGTATTGCTGCCGCCCGAGCTGACGAGCACATTACCGCTGGCCGCGATGCCACTGACCGTTGCACTCGTTCCGTTGATCGCGCTGGCATTCACGCCCAGTTCGACCCCTGTCACGGCGCCGACCGTCAGCGCATTGCTGTCGCTGTAGATTAGGTTGCTTACACCACTAGCGGCCAGCGTGTTGACGTTGTTGCTACTGCCGTCCAGCGCGACATCGCCACCCAGCAGCACCAAGTTGTTGGCCGTAATCGCGCCGCTGGCGCCGTCAGTGATGCTGCCGCCGGCCGACAGCATCAAGGTGCTACCGGTGGCGGTGACCGCCGCGTTCAGCGCCAGATTGCCGGCCGCGTACAGGCCGGTGCTGCCGCCGTGACTCAGGGCGGTATCGACGGTGAAGTTGCCGCTGGCGTTGTACTGCCACAGCGCACTGCCCAAGGTGGACGTGAGACTTGTGTAGTTGCTGCTGCCGAAGGTGTTGCCCAGGCTGGTCTGCAGCGCACTGTTGCTTGTGTCCGCCGTGGTGGCCAACAGCACACCTTGGCGCAAGTCAAAACCGGTGATATTGCCGCCGCTGAAAAAGGGCGAATCGGTGTAGCTCAGGCCCGAGATTGAGCCTGCGCCATTGAGCGTCAGCGTGCCGCCAAGTTTGTAGCCGTTGGCGAAGGTGTCGATGCCGACCAGGGCCGTATAGGTGCCGGTTGTGTTGTCCGTACGCACCTGCCCACCGGAAATGAGATTGCCATTGGTGTATAGCTTTACCGTGCCCGACCCCGCAGCGGCACCCGCACTGGTGTAGGCCGTGCCGCTAATGGTCATCGCGCCGGCGGGAAATTGCCAGTTGAAATAAGGAGTGAAGCCAGCCGTGACGCCCCAGGGATTGCCGTTGGCGGTGGCGCCGGTGTTGAAGTTCGTCGGCAATGTGCCGCTGGTCAGCTGCGCGGTGGTCAGCGCGCCGGCCGCTGCGGTAGATAAAGTGTTGTTGCTGGCGTTCGGGACGGCGGTGCCGGTGGCGTAACGGATCGTGCCGCCATTGTTGAAGGCCACGGCCGAAGTCATCGCGCTGGCGGTCGCGTCCCAGTAGGTGTTGGTCAGGACCAGCGTGCCGAAATTGGTGCCGCCGCCCAGGCCGACGATGCCGCCGAGATTCTTCGTCGGTGCCGATGTGTCGACGTCGCCGGCCGCGTAGGCATTGGTGATGTAGGACGTGAAGCTATTCGGGACCGCTTGGCCGAACAGCCCGCCGGCGTATCCGATGCCGGTAGTGGCGGTGGCGGTGACGTTGCCCAGCGCGTAGACATCGGTGAAATTGAAGGTGTTGACCGCGTAGCCGACCAAGCCACCCACCGTGTTGTTGCCGCTGACGTTGCCGCTGGCGAACGAGGCGCTGACGTTAGTGTTGTTCAGCTGGCCGATCAGGCCGCCATAGAGCGTGCCGGCGCCATTGCCGGTGACATTGCCGCTAGCGTAGCTGCGGGTAATGGTAATACCGCCGACGCCTCCTCCGATGGAGTCGCCAATCAACCCACCAAGGATGCCGATGGTTGAGCCGCCCGACACATTACCGGTGGCGTAGCTGCTGGTGATGTTAGCGTAACCATTTGCCCGTCCGATCAGGCCGCCGCCGCGCCCGAGCCCCGTCGAGACATCGCCGCTGGCGCGGGCGTTGGAGATGGTTACCGCAGAGCCAGCGCCGATGGTGCTATCGATATTGCCGATCAGCCCGCCGACAACGTTGCCGGTACCGCTGGCTGTGGCCGAGCCGGTGGCGTAGACGTTGGATAGCGAGACGTTGCCGCCAGTGATGCCGCCTAGCAGGGCGCCCACGTTGTTGCCGGACGAGCCGACGGTTCCGGTCGCGTAGGCATTGGAGATTCCCACCGTCGCCGCCGCGCTGCCGGTGGCGCGGCCGATCAGTCCGCCGCTGTAGCTGTTCGAGCCCGAAACCACCGCACTCGAATAGGAATCACTGACCTTGCTCGCCACACTGCCACTGACGTTGACATAGCCAACCAAGCCTCCAACCCCCCGCCCGTACTGGAGCCAGACACGGGTCCCGTGGTGTACGAGTTGCTGACGCTGCTACTGATGGCTGTGCCGACAAGCCCGCCAGTGCCGCCGTTCGCATTGGTATTGCCCGAGGTGACCGTGACGTTGGCGTAGCTGTTCTTGATGGTGGACGTGGTCGCGATGCCGACCAGGCCACCCGTGAAGTAGGCGTTGCCACCGCTGCCGGTGACGGTCCCGGTGGTCAGCCCGATGTCACGCAGCATGGAGTTCGTGACATTGTTGAAAACGCCGCCACCGGTCGAGGCGGTGGTGTTCGTGATGTTCAGCCCACCAATCGTGTGGCCCAGGCCGGTGAAATTGATGGCGTTGGCCCCAGGCGTCCAGATGCCGTTGGTGCGCGCCACGCTGTCGGTGAACGAGGTGGCCAGTGCGTAGTTGCCTGCTGCCAGCGTGGTGCCGGCCGCTGTGCCTGGCAGCGCCCAGAGCAGCGTGTAGGCCGCCGCCGTGGCATTGCCGCCGCCGGTGGCGATGTTCAGCGTGGCGCCGCTGGTCGAGCCGCCCGTGAAGTTCAGTGAACCTGCGAATCCACTCGGCCCCAGGCCGAAGCTGTAGTCACACTCACGCCCGTGCCTGCCGTGTCGCCCGTGATGATAGTGACCTTGCCGGCGCCGCTGGCTGTGACGGCGGCATTGATGTTGACATTGCGGTAGGCGTTCAGCGTGAGCCGGTTGCCACTGGCCCAGTTGATGTTGGAGTTGACCGTGATGTCGCCGCTGCCGCTGGCATTCTGCACGCCCGGGCCGCTGGCACTGCTGGCCGTGGTGAGCAGCGTGACGTTGCTGGTGCCAAGGTTGGTGCTGATGGTGGAAGCGGCGCTGGCGTCCACTGTGAGGTCGTACGGGTCCAGCAACCATTCGCCGGTGACTCCGCCCTTGCCCGCTGCGGCCGAGGTGTCCACGCGGATGCCGTCAACCTTCAAGCTGGCGCCCGAGGTCTCGACAAAGCCGCCGTTGCCGCCTTGCGCCCCGCCGCGCGCGGCAATCTGGCCCTGCGCCGTGGTCTTGGCGCTGGCGTCATGGATGTTGCTCCACAGCACCACGGTACCGCCATCGCCTTTGCTCGTGGCGCTGGCATCAATGCTGGCACCCTCGGCCATAGTCACCGTGGTGGCCTGGTACATGTCGCCCGCGCCCTTGGCCTGGCCGCCCACCAGCACCGTGCCGCCCCCCGTGGCGCCCATGGCCTCGATGCGACTGCCGGCGGCCAGGGTGATGTCCCTGGCTTCGATAAAGACCCGCCCGCCCTTTTCAACAATGCTCGAAGCGTTGAGTTCGCCGCTGTGGATGACGCTGGCCATCAGGCCGTCGGCCGCACGCGCGGCCAAGATGATCTGGCCGCCTTCGGCCAGCACGGCATGACGGTTTTCCACCAGCGCACGCACCTGGCTGGGGGTGACCGTGATGTCCAGCAGGCCACTGGTGGCACCAAAGTGCAGGGTGACGGCCTCGCCCGAGGCCATGGCCACGGTGCCGGCCTGGGCGACGAGCACGCCTTCGTTGCGCACCTCGGGGGCCAGCAAGGCGATGACGCCGCCGGGCGCCGCCTGCATACGACCCAGATTCAGCACCGCCCCGGTGCTGCCATTGCGCTGGAACACATCGCGCCCGGCCATGAAGTCATCGTTGCTAATGCCCATGGTGGTGGCCACGATGCCGCCCACGTCCACATTGGCACCCGGGGCGAAATACACGCCGTTGGGATTGCTCAGGAAAACGTGGCCGTTGGCGCTGAGGCGCCCGTAGATCTGGCTGGGGTTGGCATCGAGCACGCGGTTGAGCGTGACCGAGTTGGCCGAGGGCTGCTGAAAATTGATGCTGGCCTGGCTGCCCAGGTTGAAGGTTTGCCAGTCGATGGCTGCCCGGTCGCTGCCTTGCTGTACCGTCATGGCCGAGCCGGCCTGGCTGATATTGGCTTGCCCGGCTACGACCTGCCCGCCGGTGGGCAGCTGTGTCGAGGAAGGCGGAGCGCCGATAGGGTTGGCCGCCTGCGCCAGCAGCGACGTTGTGCCGAGCACGGTCAGCAATACCGTGGAGCGCGAGGCCTTGCCACGGGCGCGTGCTGTCTCTGCCGCACAAATCCACACCTGGCGCAGTGCGCACCAGACCAGACGATAGACCTTGTTCATGCAAACCGCTCCGGTTCAGGGCCGGCGGAGCACTGAAGCCTCGAGCATGATCAAGCCCAGCTAGCGATAAAGCTCAGGCACAGCGCACCAAGAAACCCTGCAGCAACTACCACCGTCAGCCCGCTTGATATTTTTGTATGTCTCTATTCATGCCGTTGAGGGCTGGCATGAAGTAATGTTACCAGTCGTTTCTAAAATCACTTTTGGAAAGACCATATTAGTACCGCATTCGGGTGATTCGAGCAAATGTCTTACAAGATCGTAGGTTTCAGACACCCGCTGCGCATACCCAGATCCTGCGCCAGGGTCGCGCTATGGTTCAGTGAGCGCTGTCTTTTCAACACTCCTGGAAGCTGCATACGGATAAGGGAAAACAAGGAGTAGAACGCGGCAAACTCTCGCGTTCACGTCAAATTCAGGGTACCCAGTTGGGGATTGCGCACAAAGGCCTGGAACGCCAAGACTGGCCAGGCCGCTATTGCTGGGCAGTCAAGGCTGCAACTGCTTGAGCTCGTCCTTGGTGTTGGCATTGAAGAAGGCCTGGGCCTCGTCAAACACCACTTCCACCATGCGATGCTGCGCCGTCCATTTGTCGAACTTGCGCTCGCCCGTTTGCAAAAAAGCGAGCAGGCTTGCTACCAAACAGGTGCGCAGCAGGCAGAAAACCGGCTGCGAACGTAGCCGACCGCCTTCGCGCGTGGCAACCATGGCGATGTCGGCACCCTGTTCGAGTGCAGCAGCGGCCAGACGTTCTACGAAATCCTGGGGAAATTCGGGCGTATCGCAAGGCACGGTGACCAGCCAGGGCGTTCCGGCATGCTGCATTCCCGTCAGCAGTCCGGCCAGCGGGCCTGCATAGCCATCTATGGAATCCGGCCACACGGGTACACCCATGGCAGCATAGACAGGCAGATTGCGGTTGGCGCTGATCATGGCCGGGCCTACCTGCGGCTGTAGCCGCTGCAAGGCATGCAGAGCGAGCGGCAGGCCGCGATGGTGCTGCAGGCCTTTGTCCACACCACCCATGCGACTGCCCCGCCCCCCCGCAAGCACCAGGCCGGTAATGTCTTCGCGCGCAATAGGGTCCAGGATCTTGTCGCTCATATTTTCTGCAAGTCACTCTTAAAAAACTCTCAAGCGCTTTCAACACAGACGCGCTGTGACGTTTCAGGCCAGAGTGCTGGGCATTATCGGCCAGCACACCCAACGCAAGCCTGCTGCAGAGGCCCAGGCAAATGCCTTGCCGGCCTATGCCTGCGGCTGCGGCCTGGCGAATGACTGTTATTCCCGAAAATTTGCGCGCTTTGGCCTACAGCCTTGTGCCAGCTGGGAAAAGAGCAAATTGCTAGCGCAGCCTTCGCTTTTTTGCGCGTCTTCAATCCGGTACATCCCTGAGGTTCTGATGCAAAAAAACCACTGTCACAAAGCGGAAATAGTGATTTCATCGCCTTCTGCGGCCGAGCCTCGCAGTCTGTATACAAAGCGCCGCTATATTTCCAAACGCAAATTCAACATCTAAAGAGAGAAGAGAGAGAACGCCATGAAGAATTCTTTGATCGCCGTCGCGGCAGCACTGGCTTGCACCGGTGCAGCCTATGCCCAGAGCAATGTGCAGCTGACGGGTCTGGCCGATATGTATGCCGGTTCGATGAAGATGGCCGGCCAGGATCGCAAGTCGGTCGTGGGCTCCGGCGGCATGACCACCTCCTGGTGGGGCATCAAGGGCACGGAAGACCTGGGCGGCGGCCTGAAGGTTGACTTCAACATCACAGCCTTCATGCGCATGGATACCGGCGAAACCGGTCGTTTCCCTGGCGACACTTTCTTCTCGCGCGATGCCAATATCGGCTTGAACGGCGGCTTCGGCCGTATCGGCCTGGGCCGCGACAAGGCACCCAACTTTCTGCCCACCATTCTGACCAACCCCTTTGGCGACTCGTTCACCATCTCGCCTCTGGTGCTGCATGCCAATACACCCACCTCGGCTTGGGGCGGCGCTCGCCTGACTACGCCCGCCGACACCGGCTGGAGCAATATGCTGGTCTACACGACGCCTAATTTTGGCGGCCTGACAGCCAATGTTTACTACCAGTTTGGCGAACAAACCACGCCCGGCGACAAGAGCAAGAAGAACGTGGGCGTGAATGCGCTGTACTTCAACGGCCCTCTGAGCCTGACCGCCTTCTATGAGCGCGACCAGATCACCAACCCCGGCAGCGGCACCGTTATGCCCACCAAGACCGACTGGATGGTTGGCGGCAGCTACAACTTCAATGTGGTGAAGCTGTACGCGACCTACGGCCAGGCCAAGGTCAAGAACACGGATAGCAAGAGCAAGACCTACTCGCTGGGCCTGGACGTTCCTGTCACTGGCACCCCTGGCACGGTCAAGGCGGCCGTGGCTCGCACCAAGGCGGAATGGACTGGCGCCGATGCCACCCGCACCACGGCAACGCTGGGCTACGACCACTTCCTGTCCAAGCGCACCGATGTGTACACCGCCCTGATGTACGACCGCGTGACCGATGCCACGCCCAAGAGCGGCACCGGCCTGATCGCCGGTATTCGTCACCGCTTCTAAGCAGGATAAGCCAAGGCGTTATCGCCTAGGTCCGACAAGCGAGGCTTTGGCCTCGCTTTTTTTATGGCGCTGCGCTTTCAGGCACCGGCTTTTGCAGCAGCTGGATTCGGCGCTCAATGGCTGCCGCGCCGGCCGTATCTCCGCCCTGCTCCGCCGCCTTGGCCTGCAGCAGCAGCCAGGCCATCACGGCCCGGCGCCAGCCCTGGGCCGATGCGGTATCCACGCCCAGCTGCAGCAATTGAGGCGAGGCCGCACCAGCCCTGAGCGCCACACCAGCGGCCACCAGACGCGGCAGCGGGTCCTTGATACCGGCCACCACCTGCACCGCCTGCGCAGAGGCAGCAGAATTTGCCGCACCGGCAAGCTGTGCCGCCACGGCCCGCTGCGCCTCGGGCAAGAGCGCCACATCTGCGGCCAGGGGCCGACCTTGCAGATAGCGGGCATAAGCCTGCTCCGGCGCGGCGGCGTCCTGCGCCAGCTTTTCATAGCCGGGGCAGCTCTCCCATTGCAGACTGGCCACCTGGGCCGCACAGCGCATCAGCTCCACGCGGGCCGCCAGATCCGGACGGGCAGTGCCGGCCACGGACTCGCGCGCTTTTTGCCACTGCAGCGCCTCTATCCGCTGCTGGCCTTGCAGATAGGCGCTGCTGGCTCTTTGCGCCGCAGCTTCGGCACTCAAAGCCCAGTCAGGCGCCGGAGGCTGGTTGCCGCAGCCGACCAGAACTACCAAAGCAATAGCTGATACCGATTTAGGAATAAGGGCTGCAGCCGTTTTTGATTGCTTTTTTTCAGCACTGGTCATGGCAGCTTGAGCTCCGGCTTGTGCGCAAACGGCCATTTGCGCTGCAAATCATTCAGAACGGATTCCAGGCGCAGCAGATTGCTTTCCACCTCGGCGCGCAGCGCTCCCAGATCGGTGCTGGCTTCGCGTGCGTTGCTGCCCACCACCTTCATGTCTGCCAGCACGGCATCGACCTTGATCATGCTTTTGCGCGTATCGGCCAGCAGCCCGTTGAGCTGGGCCACGGTGGCGCGCACCTCGGGCATTACGCCGTTGGCATCAAACACCTGGCTGTCGGCCCGGGCCACCATGCGGTCCATGCGGCCCAGCACGGAGTTGGCGCGATCTATCAGCATCGTCACCTTCCTGGCTTCTTCGTCGCTGCCCAGCACTACGCCCAGCGCTCCGCCCTGGCCCTGCAGGCGTTCGGCCAGCTTGCGCACCTCGGCCAGCGAGCCGCCGAGGGCCGAATCCGTGGCCGTCAGCGCCGCCACATTGGCCAGCACTTCCTTGGCCGAATTGATGATTTGCGGCAGCTCGGCCGTGGCATCGCCGCTGAGCACGGGGCGCACGGAATCGGGCGGCAGCGGCGCGTCGTCAAGCATGCCGCTATAGGCCTTGATGGTGGTACCGCCCACAATGCCCTTGACCAGAGTGAACACGCTGGACTGGCGCAGCCAGTGGGCGTCTTTTTCGGGCACATCGACCAGGATGCGCACCGAGCCATCGGGTGCCAATTCAATCTTGCTGACCCGGCCTATGGGAAAGCCGGAGAAAGTCATGTCCATGCCCACGGCCACGCCTTGCGAGTCTTCGGCCGTCAGCACCAGGCGTTGCGTGGGCTCGAACACGCCGCGCGCATACAACAGGTAGATGGCGGCCGCGAGTATCAGCGCCAGCGTCAGGCTCAGCAGCGCGGCGGCCTTGGTGCGTAAATGCGCCACGGGTTTGAGGCCCAGCAATTCATCCTCGGCCAGCTGGGCTTCCAGGGTCTGGCGTCGGATCTCTTGCTCCTCGCGGGTATCCGTCATGCGAATGCTTTCATCAATAGTAATTGCCCATCAGCGAGATGATCTCGATCAGCAGCAACACGGCAAACATGCGGGCAAAACCGCCCAGCTCGGCCCCGCCACGGCGGTGACGGGCCAACGGGGTGTACAGGGCCGAGGCCATGGGCATGATGGCCACGGCCAGGCTGAAAAACCAGGTCTTGAGCACAAAGACCAGCGTGAGCGAGGGCGTGAAAATCTGCCCGAATACCCGCGTGTAGCCACCAAAACCCGCCAGCGTGAAACCGTACACGCTGAAATACACCGTGATCAACGCCACCAGGCAGCTGAGCGCCGCCAACGTGATGGCGGCAAACACGCCGGCTGCCGTGCGCGGCAACACGGCCACGCGCAGCGGATCGACGCCCTGCTTTTTCCATGCCGCCAGATGGCCGCGTATGCGCAGCTGCACCACCTCCACCCCGGCCGGAATGGTGCAGCGCATGGCCACAAACAGCGCAGCGGTCAAAGGGATCAGCTCGATCACCATGACGCGCACCACCAGATCCAGCGCATAGCGCGACAGGCCATAGCTTTGCGCCGTGACGATCACGATGCGCGCAATCACGGCGCACAGCAAGGCGGCCAGCGCGGTAAAGCCCGTCAGAATGGGCACCGTCTGCACATACATCTGGTGCGCCAGCAAGGCGCGCGCGCCCTTGCGGTAGCTCGATGGCGACAGCTGCAACACCAGCAGCACGGCCGTGAGGTAAATGCTGCGCCACCACGCCAGCGCCTGCGCGCCCAGCGCGGACCACAGACGCCCAGGCAGATTCAGGGTGGTTTCGCTCCAGCTCATGCAGGAATGATAGCGCCCACTTCTGACTTCACCCGCACAAGAATCACCAACAGCCCTGGGTAAACCCTGTTAGAGCATGTTTACGATCTCTACGCAGCGGCGCCGAGGAAATCTTAAACACCTTCTTAGACATGGCGCTTGGCCGCTGCGCCACCCTGCAATCCTTCGGGCAGAGGCTCATCGGCCTGGGCATGCAGGGCTTCGATGATGTGGCAGTAGCTGTCGCAGCCATCGCACTGGTTGCGCAAATGGACCAGCTCCCGCTCCAGCGCCTGCAGCTCGGCCAGACGCTCGCGCACATGGCCCAGATGCGCATCCAGCGTGTCGCGGGCGGCCAGACAATCGGCCTTGCGCGCGCCATCGAGCGCCAGCAGGGTGCGCACCTCGTCTAGCGACATATTCATGGCCCGGCACAGACGGATAAAGCGCAGGCGGTGCACATCCTCATCGCTGTACAGGCGGTACTGGTTGTCCTCGCGCACGCCGGGCGAGAGCAGCCGCTCTTTTTCGTAATAGCGGATATTGGCCGCCGCAATCGCGCTGCGTTTGGCCGCATCTCCTATACGCCAGCGTGGAATCTGTGCTGCATTGACTGCCATGCTTGACCTTGAAGTGACTTTATTGTTTTCAATGCTGCCATGAAACCAGAAAACCTGTCCACCCACGCCCATGAGCATGCTCATGACAACACCCATGGTCACGACCATGAGCACGCTCACAGAAAATCAAAAGCCATAGCAGCTCCCGCAGCATCCAGTTGCGGTACCGGCTGCTGCGCGCCTTTTTCCATCAGCGAGCCGGTCAAGTCCCAGGCCCATGATGGTCACGAGCACGGCGAGGGCGACCACGCGGGCCACGACCACGGCGTGCTGCCCGGCTGGCCGCGCATTTTTGCCGCGCTGGCTGCGGCCCTGGGCGCAGAAGCTGCCCACTGGTTTGGTGGCGGCGACGGCAGCTCCAGCATGCTGCAATACCTGGGCATGGCACTGGCCGTGGCAGCCATCGCACTTGCGGGTCTGGGCGTGTACAAGGTCGGTATCAAGGATGTGCTGCGCCTGAAGCTGGGCATTCACGCCCTGATGGCCGTGGCCGTCACAGGCGCCTTCATCATCGGCCAGTGGCCTGAGGCCGCCATGGTGATGGCGCTGTATGCCGCCGCCGAGCGCATCGAAGACCAGGCCATGGACAAGGCCCGCGCCGCCATTCGCGGCCTGCTGCAGTTGGCCCCCGAGACGGCCGACGTGCTGCAGCCCGGCGGCGGCACCCTGCGCATGGCCGCCAAGGACGTGCCCCTGGGCGCGGTGCTGCGCGTGACTCCCGGCGCACGCATGCCGCTGGACGGAGAAGTCAGCTCCGGCGAAAGCTCGGTGGATCAGGCCCCCATCACAGGCGAGAGTGCCCTGGCCCACAAAGGCCCGGGCGACAAGGTGTACGCGGGCTCCATCAACCAGGACGGCGAGTTGCAGGTGCGCGTCACCGCTCCCGCCTCCGACAGCCTGATTGCCCGCATCGTCCACGCCGTGGAGCAAGCCCAGGCCAGCAAGGCACCGACTCAGCGCTTTGTCGACCGCTTTGCCGAGGTCTACACCCCCATCGTCCTGGTGCTGGCCATTGCGCTGGGCGTGCTCGCGCCTTGGCTCATGGACTGGAGCTGGCAGCAGGCCGCTTACCAGGCTCTGGCCCTGCTGGTGATTGCCTGCCCTTGCGCGCTGGTGCTGTCCACTCCAGTCACCGTGGTCAGTGCGCTCACCGCCGCTGCCAAGCGCGGCATTCTGATCAAGGGCGGCAGCGCGTTGGAATCCGCCCGCAAGCTCAAAGCCATTGCGCTGGACAAGACCGGCACGCTGACCACGGGCTCGCCCAAGCTGGTGGACTGGCAGACCTGGGATGCTGCGGCAGACGAGGCCATCGCCGAGCATGCCTATGCACTGGCATCGCGTTCCGACCATCCGGTATCGAGGTCGATAGCGCAAGGCCTGCAAGCCCAGGCCGGCAATGACGTTGAACAAGCGCAGCAACTGAAGGCCTTGCCCGGCCGCGGCGTGCAAGCCCAGATCGCCGGCCAACTCTGGACCCTGGCCAATCTGCGCTGGGTCAAGGAGCAAGGCTGGAGCAACCCCGAACTGGAAGCAGCGCTTGAGATACAGGAGCAGCAAGGTCGCACTGTCACCCTGCTGGCCAACAGCCAGAGTGTGCAAGCCCTGTTTGCCGTGGCCGACCCGCTGCGCCCCCAGGCCCTCGAGGCCGTGCAGCAACTGCGAGCCGCAGGCGTCACCCCCGTGGTGCTCAGCGGCGACAACAGCGCCACCGTGCGCACCGTGGCCGCCGAAGCCGGCATTGACGATGCACGCGGCAATATGCTGCCCGAGGACAAGCTCAAGACCCTGGCCCAGATGCAACGCGACATGGGCCCCACGGGCATGACGGGCGACGGCATCAATGACGCTCCGGCGCTGGCCCAGGCCGACATCGGCTTTGCCATGGGCGGCATGCATGCCACCGGCATGGCCATGGAAACCGCCGACGTGGTGCTGATGAATGACGACCTGCGCCGCATTCCTGATGTGGTCGATCTCTCAAAGCGCGCTCACAGCGTGCTGTGGCAGAACATCGGTCTGTCCCTGGGCATCAAGTTTGTGTTCTTTGCCCTGGCTGTCAGCGGCAATGCCAGCATGTGGCTGGCCGTGCTGGCCGATATGGGCGTAAGCCTGCTGGTGGTTGGCAACGGCCTGCGCCTGAGGCACTGGAAGCGCGATTCATTATGAATCGCCACCCAGCCCTTGATTGGCAAACGTCAATAGCTCTTGTTTTTGAAGTAATTCCCATGCCTGGGGAACTTTGAAACCCTGGCCGGTATCATTGCCTTCATGCGCCGCATTCTGTCCATCTTCATGGTGATGCTGCTGGCCCTGCGCGGGCTGGCAGGCGACGCCATGGCCATGGACCATCCGGCAGGTCATGACCCGGCCCAGGCTGCGGCAGCGTTTGCAACCACAGCGGCCACAGCCTCTATGCTTTCGCCGGCACATGAGTTGCACGGGAAGGCTGTCATAGAGCATGCCCACCACGGCCAGCCCGCCGCAGTCGGCCATGGCGCGGAGCATGCCGCGCACGCCACCGGCAGCGCTAATAGCGACAACGACAGCAACAGCGCCATGTGCAGCCATGAAGCCGGCCCCGCCAGCGATTGCGGCCAGCATGAAGCCCATTGCAGCAGCTGTGGCCTGTGCCACACAGCCATGGGCCAGCCCCGACTGGCTGCACTGCCCTCTTTCCTGCCCACGGCGGCGCAGCCCCGCCACCAGGCCGCGCACTTTGCCAGCGCTGCGCCTGCCCAAGTCGTCAAACCACCGATTCCTGCCGTCTGACACCCAAGGTGCGTCCGCAATTTTGATAGCTGCCTGCGTGCATGCTGTCTGGGCTTGATGGCAAAAACACATCAGAAGCCCTGCGGTCGTGAATCTGGTCTCGACTTCTGGAATCCCTCATGCGCCAAGCGCACTCATTGTTCTTTCCTCTGCTGGCCACGGCTTTGCTGGGCGCCAGCCTGACCGCCCAGGCAGCCGCATCCTCTTCTTCATCCTCTGCGGCACCTGCCCGGCCTGCAGTTTTTGACCCCAGCGCCCCCACGGCAGCGCTGCAGCACCAGGCGCTGCAAGCTGGCGCGGCCATAGTGTCCCAACCCGGCGACTGGAAGGCCGCCAATGCGGCCGTCGCCGAGTTTCCACGCGGCCATGCCGATGTGCTCAAGTGGGAAAAATCACCGGCGGGTGCCACCGGGCAATCTGCCGACCAGGCCATGCCCGCCCATGGCCGGCACCAGCATGGAGGCCAGCCATGAAGCATCTGGCACTCAAAGCTGCGCCGCTACTTGCTGCTCTGGTACTGGCAGGCTGCGCCAGCGTCTCGCCCGATGGCCTGCGCGGCAATGTGGCCCAACTGACCGAGGGCCGCTTGCCGCAAGGCGCGCAGCTACCGTCCGTCGACACCCAGGCACAGCAAAGCGCTCAGACCCAGATCGCAGACTGGCTGCAACAGCCGGTTGACGTCGATGCTGCCGTACGCATCGCCCTGCTCAACAATCCCGGCCTGCAGGCCCAGCTGGCGCAACTGGGCATTGCCGACGCCCAGCGCGTGCAGGTGCTGACCCTGCCCAACCCCAGCTTTACTTTTGGCCGCTTTCGCAACGGCCACGAGCGCGAGATTGAGCGCCAGTTGAGCTTTGGCCTGGTCCAGCTCATCACCCTGCCCTGGCGCAGCCGCTGGCAGGGCTGGCAGCTGGAGCAAGCCACGCTGACTGCGGCCCAGCAAGTGCTGCTGCTGGCCGCCGACACGCGCCGCGCCTGGCTGCGCGCCGTGGCAGCCGAGCAGGCGCTGGCCGCCCATGAGCGCATGCACGAAGCTGCTGCCGTGGGCGGCGAGCTGGCCCGGCGCATGGCCCAAGTGGGCAACTTCAGCAAAATGGACCAGGCCCGTGAACTGGCCCAGCAGCAGCAAGCTGCCGCCCAGCTGGCGCGGGTGCGGCTCAATGCCCAGCTCGAGCGCGAGCAACTGGCCCGCCGCATGGGGCTGTGGGGTCAGCAGCTGAACTTCAAGCTGCCCGATCAGCTGCCTGCCATTCCCGCCGATTCCGCCGCCCTGCGCAGCGGAGAGGATGCCGAAGCCACGGCTATGCGCCAGCGCCTGGACCTGGGCGCGCTGCGTCGCGATCTGGATGTGACCGCCGGACGCCAGGGTTGGGCCACGATAGGTTCCATCTTTGGCGACATTGGCGCAAGCTATAGCAACAACACCAGCACCGAGCGAGCCACCGGCCACAGCGACAAGACCCAGGGCTGGGAGTTCGATGTGCCCCTGCCGCTATTCGACTGGGGCTTTGCCGCACGCGGCCTGGCGCGCAATCAGGTGCTGCGCAGCGCCGCCCTGCTGCGCGACAACACCATTCGCGCGCGCAGCGAGGCCCGCAGCAGCTGGCTGAGTTACCGCACGGCCTATGACCTGGCCCAGCAGCAGCAGGCCGAAGTCCTGCCCCTGGCCCGGCTGATGCAGGAAGAAACCGTGTACCGCTACAACGGCATGTTCATGAGCGTGTGGCAGCTGCTGACCCAGGCCCGCGCCACGACCCAGGCCGTGGTCACCGCCACCGAGGCCCAGCGCGACTTCTGGCTGGCCGAGACCGATCTGCAGCTGGCCCTCACCGGCACATCACCTGGGACATCCCCCGGCACCACCGCCGTCATCGCCACCTCCGCAGCACCCGCTGCAGCTCCCGAACCAGGCCACTGATATGCAACGCCGATCCTTTTTTGCCGGCGCTGCAGCAGCAGTCGCCACCGCCTCCGTCGGCAAGGCTGCCATGGCCGCCTTGCCCGAGCCCGTCTCGCAAGCCAGCGCCGATACGGCAGCGCCACTGGCGCCACCCAACGGCCGGCCCTACCACCCCGTGGTCACGCTCAACGGCTGGACCACGCCCTGGCGCATGAATGCCGGCGTCAAGGAATTTCATCTGGTGGCCGAGCCCGTGGTACGCGAAGTCGCCCCCGGCTTTTTCGTCAACATGTGGGGTTACAACGGCCAGAGCCCGGGCCCGACCATCGAAGTGGTGGAAGGCGACAAGGTGCGCATTTTCGTCACCAACCGCCTGCCGGAGAACACCACCGTCCACTGGCACGGCCAGCGTCTGCCCAACGGCATGGACGGCGTGGGCGGACTGAACCAGCCCCATATTCCGCCCGGCAAGACCTTTGTCTATGAGTTCGAGGCCCGCCGGCCCGGCACCTTCATGTACCACCCGCATTCGGACGAGATGGTGCAGATGGCCATGGGCATGATGGGCTTGTGGATCACCCATCCCAAGGGCTCCCATCCGCTGATCGACAAGGTGCAGCGCGACTATGCCTTTTTGCTCGGTGCGTTTGCCGTAGAGCCCGGCACCATGACGCCGCGCGTCAACGAAATGACGGATTTCAATATCTGGACGTTCAACAGCCGCGCCTTTCCGGCCATCACACCCATGGTGGCCAAGCAGGGCGACAAGGTGCGCATACGCGTGGGCAATCTGACCATGACCAACCACCCCATACACATCCACGGCCACGAGTTCGAGGTCACGGGCACCGATGGAGGCCCCGTACCCAAGACCGCGCGCTGGCCCGAGGTGACCACCGACGTGGCCGTGGGCCAGATGCGCCAGGTGGAGCTGATTGCCGACGAGCTGGGCGACTGGTCGTTTCACTGCCACAAAAGCCACCACACCATGGGTGCCATGGGGCATGACGTGCCGACCATGATCGGCGTCGATCACCGAGGCCTGGTGGGCAAGATTCAGAAAATCGTGCCCGACTACATGCTAATGGGCGAGCGCGGCATGGGCGATATGGGGACCATGCAGATGCCGCTGCCCGACAACACCTTCCCCATGATGACGGGCAAGGGCCCGTTCGGCCCCATAGAAATGGGCGGCATGTTCACCACCTTCAAGGTGCGCAAAAGCCTGGGGGCCAACGACTACCGGGATCCGGGCTGGTATCAGCACCCCAAGGGCACGGTGGCCCATGAATGGCAAGGCGCGCCGCTGGCAGCCCAGGCGCCGCGCCAGACCGCGCCCGGCACCGCACCGGGAGCACCCACGGTGCACAAGCCCGGACAAGCGGCCGATCATGGCTCGCATTGAAATTCTCAAAACCATAGCTGATTGCGCTTACCCCGCATTCGCAAGCAGCCGATTTCTCTCTTGTTAAAGCACTGATGTGAAAGGAAACCGCACCATGCAAACCACGACCACCACCCGCCGCCACGTCCTGCATCTGCTGGCCGCCGCCGCAAGCACCATCGCCCTGCCCGCACTGGCCAGCAAAACCGCCAAGACGCCCATGGAAGTCTGGAAAGACCCGAACTGCGGCTGCTGCAAGGACTGGGTCGCCATCATGGAAAAGTCCGGCTTTGCCGTCACCGTGCACGACACGGGCAACAACGCCGTGCGCGCCAAGCTGGGCCTGCCCAGCAATCTGGGTTCTTGCCACACGGCACTGGTCGGCGGCTACCTGATTGAAGGCCATGTGCCAGCCGCCGATGTGCACAAGCTGCTGAAGGAAAAGCCCAAGGCTCTGGGCATCACCGTGCCCGGCATGCCCGTGGGTAGCCCCGGCATGGACGGCCCCGAATACGGCGGCCGCAAAGATCCATTCGACGTGCTGCTGGTCAGCAAGAACCTGATGGGCAGCGGTGTCAGCACCAGCGTCTTCACCAGCTACCGCAGCTGAGTCGATTCCAATGAAAGACAGCTCCATGAACAAAACCATCCACACGGCCAAGACGGCCTTGCTGGCACTGGGCGCCAGCTTCGCTCTGGCCCTGCCCGCCATGGCGCAAGACCACTCAGGCCACGCCCACCACGGCGCGGCGGCAGCAACGCCTGCTGCTGGCGACTCCCAGGCAGCCCTGACCGCCGGCGAAATCACCCGCATCGACGCCCGCACCGGCAAGCTCACCATTCGCCATGAAGACATCAAAAACCTGGACATGCCCGCCATGACCATGGCGTTTGCACTGAAGAATGCGCAAAAGGCTGCCACCTTCAAGCCCGGCGACAAGGTGCTTTTTATGGCCGAAGATGAGGGCGGCACGCTGACGATCACCCACATCCAGCCGACATCCTGATCGCTTTCTGACCGCGGCCAGAGCCTGGTGCATGCAGGGCCGCACTACACTGCGCCCTGCATGCAAAGCCTTGATCACTTTCACCAACAGCTGCAAAAAGGCGCACTCAGAGGTGCGCGCCAGCTCAAGCTGTGCTGCGGCCTGACCGAATTCCCCTCGGCCATCTACCAGCTGGCAGATTCGCTGGAAAGCCTGGACCTCTCTGGCAACCAGCTCACCGCCCTGCCCGAGGACTTCACGCGCCTCAAAAAGCTGCGCATTCTTTTCGCCTCCAATAATCCCTTCACCACGCTGCCGCCCGTGCTGGGCCGCATGCCCCAGCTGGAGATGGTGGGTTTCAAGGCCTGCCAGATTACCGAAGTGCCGGCGCAAAGCCTGCCACCTTTGCTGCGCTGGCTGATCCTGACCGACAACCAGATTGAACAGTTACCCGAGGCCCTGGGCCAGCGCCCACGGCTGCAAAAATTGATGCTGGCCTGCAACCAGCTGCGCACGCTACCTGCCAGTCTGGCCCAATGCCAGCGCCTGGAGCTGTTGCGCATTGCCAGCAACCAGTTCGAAGCGCTTCCAGAGCCGGTGCTGGACTTGTCCCAGCTGGCCTGGCTGGCGCTGGCCGGCAACCCCATGACGCAAAAAAGCGAGCGTCTAGCGCTTGCTGAACATGAGGAAAATACCTTTTTCTATCCAGATCTGCAGCTGCATGAGCTACTGGGCGAAGGCGCCAGCGGCCATATTTACCGCACTGTGCACACTGCCTCCGGTCAGCCACTGGCGCTCAAGCGCTTCAAGGCCGGGCAGACCAGCGACGGCACGCCCCAGTCCGAGCTGGCGGCCGGTCTGGCCGCCGGTCAGCATCCCCAGCTGCTCACGCCACTTGCCGCCGTGCGTGGCCTGCCCCAGGCCCAACTGGCCATGGCCCTGCCCTTGCTGCCGGCCGGCATGCTGGCGCTGGCCGGGCCGCCCAGCCTGGAAAGCTGCACCCGCGATGTCTATGCCGGCGGGCTGCGCCTGCAGCCCGGCGCTGCCAGCCGCATGCTGCAAGGCATTGGCGCTGCAGTGCAGCATCTGCACGGCCGCGGCCTGCTGCATGGCGATGTCTATGCCCACAACATCCTCTGGAACCCCGCCACGGGCGATGCGGTACTCAGCGATCTGGGAGCGGCCGCTTTGCTGCACGATTTGCCAGCCAAGCAAAAAGCGCAGCTGCAGCAGATGGAACTGCGTGCACTGCGCCATTTGGAAGCCGAAGTTCAGGCCCGTATGGCCTGATCCAGCGTCTTACTGCAGAAAGCCTGGCTTGGCATAGCCGGCAAACTTGCTGTCCACCACGGCCTTGAATTCCGCAGACTTGTAGGCATCGGCCAGATCCTTGGCCCAGGCTGCGTTCTTGTCCTTGGTCTTGACGGCCACGATGTTCAGATACTGCTCGGGTGTTTTCTCCAGCAGCACGGAATCCGAGAGCTTCAGGCCCGAGGAGATGGCGAAATTGCCGTTGATGATGGCGTACTGCGCATCATCGAGAGCCCGCGGCAGGTGGGCGGCATCCAGCGGCACCAGCTTGATCTTCTTGGGGTTGGCAGCCAGATCCAGCTCCGAGACGCGCAAAGGGTTCACGCCTTCCTTGAGCTTGACCAGACCGGCCTGTTGCAGCAGCAAAATGCCGCGCGCCAGATTGCTGGCGTCATTGGGCAAGGCCACGCGATCCCCTTCCTTGAGATCCGCCAGGCTTTTGCGCTGCTTGCTGTACACGCCCATGGGGGCAATCGGGCCCTGGACCAGAGCCGTCAGATCGAGCTTGCGGTCGCCCTTGAACTGGTTGAAGTACACCTCGTGCTGGAAGAAATTGGCGTCCAGCGAGCCGTCGGCCAGCGCCAGATTGGGCTGCACATAGTCGTTGAACTCCACCAGTTTGACCTTGTAGCCCTTCTTTTGCAGGATGGGAACGATGCCCGCCTGCAGCTGGTCGATGTTCGAGCCCGCCGTGCCGCCAATCACCAGCTGCTTTTTGCTGGCGTCCTGAGCCGCAGTCGGCAGGGCTGTCACAAGCGCGGTACTACCGGCCACGGCCAGCGCGGCGGCTGCCAGAAAACTGCGACGCGCACGCACTGCGGAGAAGGGAAAGTTCATGAAATGCTCCTGTTGTTTCTTGAAGGAAATCTCTTGAGGCCTGGGCCTTGAAAACGACGGCTAAAAACACCGGCTCAAGGCAGTATCAAGACAATGCGGCCAATCTCAAAACAATAAGAATCTATCTCTTTATCTGTAAAACAATATAAAGACTAAGCATGCCGCGTTTTGCATGGACTGCTTTCGTGGCGATGCCCGTCATGCAGGGAGGACTGGTTTCATTTGAGCAAGCACCCGTTCTTCTCGCTCCATGAGCAAGTCCACAAAAGCCTTTACCTTGGCCGGCCGAAAGCGTGCTGCCGGAAACACCGCATGAATGCCGCCCGACGGCAGACTCCACGGTGCCAGCACCTGAAGCAGCCGCCCGGTCTGTAAATCTTCGGCGACCACATAGTCGGGCAAGACCGACAGGCCCGCGCCTTGGCGAACCGCCTCTCGCACCGCCAGCGTCGCATCCAGCGAGACCACAGGATGGACGAGCACACTCTGGACGCCCAAAGTCTGATGGGCAAAACGCCAGTGCACGGGATCACGCAGCGCGGTATTGGCGACAAATGGCAGAGTCGCTATCTCCTGGGGCTGCGTCAGGCCCTGCACCTGGGCGGCCCAGGAAGGCGCTGCCACCAGCAATTGCTGAAAGCTGCCGATCTGCCTGGCCTGCAGATTCAGCTCCGTGAGCCAGCCCACGCGAATCGCCAACTCCACCTGCCCCGACATCAGATCTAGCGACTGATCGCTGAGCACGGCATCCACCTTGCATTGCGGATAGCGGCGGGTGAACTCTGCGATGGCGGGCACCACGGCCGTGATGCCATAGTCCAGCGCCGCCGTCAGCCGCAGCGTGCCCGAGGGCTCGGACGCCACTTCGGCCAACTCGTCAAAGGCCTCACCCGCCTCCTTGAGGATCAGCGCGCAGCGCTGGTAGAACGCCCTGCCGGCATCCGTGGGCGCGACCTTGCGCGTCGTGCGCGTGAGCAAGGTGGCTCTGAACTCGCGCTCCAGCCGCGCCACCTGCTGGCTGACCACGGCCTTGGTAATGCCCAGACGATCGGCTGCAGCCGTAAAGCTGCCCGTCTCCACCACGGCCGCGAAATACGCCAGCCGCTTGAGGTTGGCAAAGTTGCCCGAACTTGCCTCCTTGAGATTGTTTGCTATTTGCATACGGTCTATCTATTTCATCGCTATTTATTTGTCAATGCCTTCTACCTACCATTGCTGCATGGCCTGAAACCAAGCGCGGCACCTGCAAATCCTGTGTGACGCGTTCTGGAATCGATCCTCTCCTCTGCTCTCCTCAACCTTGACAGGAAACCACCATGCTGACTCGCCGCAACTTCGTTCTCACCGCAACTGCCGCTGGCGCAGCCTCCGCTCTGGCAGGCTGTGCCGCCCCATCGAAAACGGGTAGCGCGCCCCTGCAGTGGAAGCATCTGCCGGCTGGTGAAAAAGGCTTTTTCCGCGCCCCGGTGCTGCTGTCTGGCGAGCGAGAAGCGGTATTGATTGACGGAGGTTTCTCCCTGCCCGACGGCCATGCCGTGGTGCAAGCTATCAAGGCTTCCGGCAAGACACTGACCACCATCTACATCAGCCAGAGCGACCCCGACTATTACTTCAGCCTGGGCCCGGTCAAGGCCGCATTTCCGCAGGCCCGCGTGATTGCCGCATCCGACACGCTGGCCGCCATCCGTGCCAATGTGCAAAAAAAGATCGACACCTGGGCTCCCCAGCTCAAGGAAAACGGTCCGCAGAAGCTGGCCGATATCGTCTTTCCCCAAGCCTTCGACGGTCCATCGCTGACGCTGGAAGGCAAGACCATAGAGATCGTGAAAGCCCAGGGCATGGACAACCGCCGCTACCTGTGGGTGCCCTCGCTGAATGCGGTGTTCGGCGGCGTGCTGATCTTCTCGGGCCTGCATGTCTGGACGGCCGATACGCCGACTCCCGCCGCTCGTGCTGCCTGGATCAAAAATCTGGACGCCATCGCTGCACGCCAGCCCGCCGTGGTCGTGCCCGGCCATATGGCAGCCCAGGGCGCGCTGGATGTCTCGGCCGTTCACTACACCCGCGAATATCTGCTGGCCTTCGAGCAGGAACTGGCCAGGGCCGCCAACAGCGAGGCGCTGATCGCCGCCATGAAGCAGCGCTACCCCAATGCAGGCCTGGCTGCTGCGCTGCAGATCGGAGCCAAGGTCGCCAAGGGCGAGATGAAGTGGGGCTAAACATGACGACAAATCTGGACATCATCCGCGCAACCTATGAAGGCTCGCCGCAGGAAAACGGCAAGCATCTGCTGGCCGTGCTGACCCCGGATACCCGCTGGACGGAAGCCGCCGGCTTTCCCTACGCAGGCACTTATGTCGGCGCCGAGCAGATCCTGGCCGGCGTGTTCCAGCGCCTGGCCACGGAATGGGAAAACTACCGGGCCCGCGTCCACACCTACCTGGCCGATGGCAATCGGGTGGCCGCCTTCGGCATCTATTCGGGAACCTATCGCCAGACCGGCAAGGCCATGACCGCCAGCTTTGCCCACCTCTATCTTCTTGAGGATGGAAAAATCGTGAGCATGGAGCAGTTCGTGGACAGCCATTCGGTGCAGCAAGCCCTGCTGCCCAAGCTGCCATGAGCCACAGCACCGCCGAGTTGCGCGACATCCTTGAGTTGCTGCGTGCAGGCCAATGGAATACTGCACACGACCGTGTACAACACATAGAGGGTCTGCTTGCCGCCTGGCTGCACGGCATTTTGCATTTGCAGGAGGGTGATCTGGAGGATGCCGAAAACTGGTATGAGCGCGCAGCAAAGCGCTTTAGACAGCGCGGCACGCTGGAGCAAGAGCTGGCCCGGTTCGAGGTCGCGCTGAACCAGGAGCCAGACGCTTGAGCCATCTGAGCGCACATGAAAAAGGGACCGGCAGATCCGGTCCCTTTTTGAAGCCAACGGTCTTGCGCAGACTACTTACTTCAGGAATGCAGGCTTGGAATAGCCGGGAAACTGAGTGTCCACCACGGTCTTGAATTCAGGCGAGCGGTAGGCTGCCGCCAGATCCTGCGCCCATTGGGACTTTTCGTTGCCGGTCTTCACGGCCACCACGTTCAGGTACAGATCGGGCGTTTTTTCCAGCACCACGGCTTCCGTCAGCTTCAAGCCCGAGGAAACGGCGAAGTTGCCGTTGACCACGACAAAGTCGGCATCTTCAAGCACGCGGGGCAATTGGGCCGCTTCCAGCGCCACAAACTTGAGCTTGTGGGGATTGGCGGCCAGGTCCAGCTCGGAGATACGGGCCGGGTTCACGCCTTCCTTGATCTGGACAAGGCCGGCCTGCTGCAACACCAGCAGCGCACGGGCCAGATTGCTGGGGTCATTGGGCAGGGCGACCTTGGCACCGTTCTTCACGTCGGCCAGGCTTTTGTGCTTTTTGCTGTACACGCCCATCGGAGCCACAGGGCCCTGGGCAATGGCGCTCAGCGCCAGCTTGCGGTCGGCAGTGAACTGCTCGAAATAGGCGCGATGCTGGAAGAAATTGGCATCCAGCGAACCATCGGACAGGGCCAGGTTGGGCTGGACATAGTCGTTGAACTCGATCAGCTTGATCTTGTAGCCTTTTTTCTGCAGCTGGGGCAGGATGCCTTTTTGCAGCAGGTCATAGTTGGAGCCCGCTGTGGCGCCGATCAGCAGGTTCTTCTTGGCAGAATCTTGCGCCAGGGCTGAAGCGCCCACCGTCACCAGCAAGGCAGCGGCTGCGGTGGCCAGAACTGCGCGGCGGCTGGCGGCAAAAGAATAAGTGGCGGACATCAAAACTCCTGAATCTGAAAAGCTGTGGACAGCGCAAGCCGCTTTCGGGCTAGTCACTGTCAGAATGAAGCGAGTATGAACCGATTGCGGGTTAACCCCAAAGAATAAAAATCCATCTGTTTATCTGCAAATAGATATAAAGAAAAGAGAGCTGCTTTGATCACCTCGGCCCCAGACCTCATCGCTCACAGCGGCCATATCGCCCGTGTGCAAGGCATCAGCGTTGGCCACTTCAGCGACACACGCCGGCCCACGGGCTGCACCACCGTGCTCTGCCCTGCCGGTGCGGTCGCCGGCGTGGACGTACGCGGTGCGGCCCCGGGCACCCGCGAGACCGATTTGCTGCACCCCAGCAATCTGGTGCAGCAGGTGCACGGCATCATGTTGGCCGGCGGCAGCGCCTGGGGACTGGACGCCGCCACCGGCGCCGTGCGCTGGCTGGAAGAACAAGGCGCGGGGCTGGACATAGGCGTAGGCAGGATTCCGCTGGTGCCTGCTGCCGTGCTGTTTGACGTGATGATGGGCGATATGCGCATACGCCCCGATGCCGCCGCCGGCTATGCCGCGTGCCAGGCAGCCGGCATGGAGCGCCCCGCCGAGGGCAGCGTGGGCGCAGGCAGGGGCGCCGTGATTGGCAAGGTGTTTGGCCACGGCCGCGCCATGAAAGGCGGCATAGGTACGGCCAGCTTCACGGTAGACGGCGTGACCGTGGGTGCCATCATCGCCTGCAACGCTTTGGGCGACGTCTACCACCCTTATACCGGCCAGTTGCTGGCCGGCGCCCGCTCGGAAGACGGCGCAGCACTGCTCAATACCCGCGATGCACTGCTGGCCGGCGCCGAGCCCCGCCCCGTGCTGGCAGGCAGCAACACCACGATTGGCGTGGTCGCCACCGATGCGCAAATCACCAAGGCCCAGGCCCATAGACTGGCCGTGGTGGCCCATGACGGCCTGGCCCGTGCCATCAATCCCGTGCACACCATGAGCGACGGCGACAGCCTGTTTGCACTGGGCACCGGCCAAGCCGGAAAAAGCCTGGGCATGATGACGCTGTGCACCCTGGCCGCAGAAGCTGTGGCCGTGGCAACGGCCAGAGCCATCTTGCTGGCCTGCGCCGTGGAGATTGCAGATCAGCCCACGCTGCCGGCAGCCAGGGATTTGCACAGCTAGCTTGAAGACTCAAGACCGCGCGCAAGAACTCAAGGTCTGCGATGGATGCGCAATAAAGTGCCGCGGTTCAGCCGGCTTTCAGGAAATCAAGCACGGCCTTGTTGAATTCCTCGGCATGCGAGAGATTGCAGCCGTGCGGGCCGTTCTTGATCACATGCAGGCGGCTGCCTTGGATGGCTTTGTGGGTTCTGGCGCCACTGACTTCCAGCGGAACAATCTGGTCGCTGTCCCCATGAATGACCAGGGTGGGAATATCGAACTTCTGCAGATCGGCGCGAAAGTCTGTTCTGGAGAAAGCGCCTATGCAATCGTGCGAGCCTTTGGCCGAAGCCCACGCGCCAATCATTCTGGCGTATTCGCGCTGAGGCTCGCTCACCCATTGGTGACCTGTGGCATCGGTGAAGAATTTTTTGGAAAACCCCTCCAGAAAAGCCAACCTGTCCGTCAGAACCGCATCTTCCTTGGCTCGGATGTCCTGGTCCGTGACAGCGCCTTCGGGGTTGTCTTTGGTTTGGTACAGATAAGGCGTCACGGCGGCCGCGAAGATGGCTCGTCTAACGGTTTTCGTGCCGTAAAGGCCCACATAGCGCGCCACCTCGCCGCCGCCCATGGAGAAACCCAGTAGCGTGACATCCTCAAGTTTCAACACCGTGATCAGTTCGTGCAGGTCGCCGGCCAGAGTGTCGTAGTCATAGCCGCTCCAGGGCTGGGAAGAGGCTCCGAAACCACGGCGGTCATAGGCAATGACGCGATAGCCGGCATCAACCAAGTGGCTGACCTGCGCTTCCCAGGTTCGCCCACTCAGCGGCCAGCCGTGGATGAGAACAATCGGCGGCCCCTGACCAAAATCCTGATAGTGCAGCTGCACCGCAGGCGCACTAGATTGAGAAATTTCAATATAGGGCATGGGAGACTCCTTTAGAGAGAGAGAGTAAGCCGGCGGTGAGAACTACTCTGTGCGCCGTCTGCTGCCCAGAGGGCGGCCGTCCTTGGCCCGTGCATCGGTGTCGACTAGGCCTTTCTTGAGGTCCTGATGAGCCTGCTGCATTTCGGGGTGTACACGGTTGCCGGTTGCGTGAAGAGACTGATCGCGCTCATGCGGCAGCTGTGCTTGGTTGCCGGGAGCGCTTGCAGAACTTTTGTGGGCCAGGTTGACCTTGACTTCATCCGGATTGGCCGCGCTGCGCTGGTCTTTGGCTTTCGCATTCATAGAAACCTCCTTTCATGAATTCAGTGTGAGGTGCGCACCCTCCGGCCGCTGTAGGCCATACGAGCGGTGCTGTTTGCGTATGTGAGATACGGCGTTTTTTTGTGTCCTTATCGGGCACCGAAACCGCGAAATACGTTTGCCCTAGGGCGACTAAATGGGCCGGATACGGTCCGTTATTTGCGCCACGCAGCCCAGCCTCCCAGGTGGAGAAAGACGGTATTCATCGACGCACAGCCAGTCAAAAGTGCAACTGACGATTTCCGATGTGAACGCGCGTAGCTTGTGGTGACAATTCAAGAGGCTGTGGCGGGGCTTGGCCTACAAGATTGAGGAGGTCAGGCACTTAATCTGGGTCATCCTAAGTTCAAGCAAAGGCTCGCTATGAGATTCGGAAAAAGTAAGACTCCTGACCTGCGAGGAGACCTTGACCTGCTGCTGGAGGACTTGCGTGCTTTGCTGTCCTCGGCAGATAAGGCAGCCGATCCGGCACTGACCCAGGTACGCCACCAACTTGAGACGGCGTTGGGAAAGATGCGTGAAACCTCGGCCCATGCCGTCGAGCAATCCAAGGCACTGGTACACGATGCGGATGACTATCTGCATGAGTCGCCCTGGCGGGCGGTCGGCGGTGCGCTGGCCGTGGGCGCACTCCTGGGCTTCATGCTGAGCCGGCGCTAAGCAGCGCGCATCCATTCACCGCCCAACCACAGCGACTGCGCGCTTCACCTCGCCAGCGCCCGTCTATCACTCACATCCACTCAGTCCTGGAGGACACCATGAATACAGCATCCAGCATCATTTCTTCGTCGAAAGTTGAAGGCACTCACGTATACAACCCGGCAGGCGACAAGCTGGGCTCCATAGATTCGCTCATGATCGACAAGCTATCGGGCAAGGTTCGATATGCGGTCATGGAATTCGGCGGCTTTCTGGGCATAGGCACGGACCGCTATCCACTGCCCTGGGACACGCTCAAATATGACACCAACCTGGGAGGATATGCCGTCTCGCTGTCCAAGGAGCAGCTGGAAAAAGCGCCAAAGTATGCGCAGGACAGGGCACCTGAATACACCGACGACTATGGCCGCCGCGTCTATGACTATTACGGCGTGCCATGGATTTAAAACACCGTATTCACCAGTCCTGAGGCTCAGGGCTCGGTAGTCAATGCCCTGTTATCGCACCACGCCAAGCAGTGCAACACCGGGGCATTGACGCTGCGGCTGAACAAGACCTTGTTCTGGGTTTGCCGCTGCCAGCGGCAAACCCAATCTCAACCGATTCAATTGGTTGGGCTACCCGCAAACGGATTTCTGCAACAAGCCGATTGGAGTGCGCAATTTTCCAATGGCGCTCATTGCCGGTTAATCCGCTGCAACTGCCCTTGGGCAAGCAACTTGTCCCGCATGCGGCGGGTCATGGATTGGGTGCTGCCATCGGCGGCAGTAAACAGAAACAGGGTTTGCTGAGGGCTCACCCAAGTCAGCCGCGTGCGCAACTGCTGACGTTCGTTGCTCAACTCAACCCAGCAGCCCAAAGCCCATTCCTCTTCAGGCTGCGGCGTAGTCAGCTCGGCCCTGGAAAACAGGGTTTGATGGCCTGAATTTTTTTCTACTCGCACATCAAAATCAGCAGCACCTTGCGCTTTATTCAATTGGGCTACAGCACTTTTATTCCATGATCCTAGCAATTCAGCAGGCGCTGAAGGCGAGCCGGCAAATGCAGCCTCCAGCACGCCGATTGGCCGGGTTTTCCAGCGGAGGCCAAGCCTCTCTTTGGCACTGGCGCCAGAGCGCGGCAAGTTCAAGACCGCCGCTTTCTGCAAAGGTGCATGCAGGGTTTCATCTGCGCCGTCCAACGAGCCAAGCATGCTGGGAAGCATGTCCAGCACGTCGGCTTCGGCGGCGATATCTGGCCGAGACGAGGCCTGGGCCAGACCGGTATCCAGCGCGTCCTGATGCAATCCCGCCAAGCGGGCAGCCAAGGCCTGTATCTCGGCTTCGGTACGGCCCACGCTGCGCAAGCCGTTGGCCAGACGGGTCTGCAGTCTGGGCGCGAGCATGGCCAGGCGACGAGCATCGGTGCAGGCATGGGCGGATACGCTCCACAACAGGCTGGGCACCAGGGCCATATATCCCCCGGGGTCATTCTCGGACTGGCCTGCTTGCGAGGCCAGATGTTGCTGTGCGCTTGCAATGACCTGGGCCCAGGGGCCGGTCACAAAATCCAGAATGTCCTCAGGCACGCCTTGGGCGCTGGGCAAGCGGGCAATGGCCTGGGCGATATGCGCAGAGTCCGGCATGGAAGCTTGTGCCTCATGCGCTGAACGGCGGTGCTCATCGGCAAACTTCAGAGCCGCACTCAACGGCCCGTGATAGCTGCTTTGCTGCGGGGCTCTGTTCAAACCAGCCGCAGCTGGCTGCTGCAGCAAAGCATGTTCACCGGCGCGGCTCCAACCTTCGCGCATATGCTGCAGCACCTGCGCAAAGCCCTGGGCATCCACGGTCGACAGAGACGTCAGCTGTACGGCTGCCGCTTGCGTGACCTGCATGAAATGGGCAAAGCCCGGTGCGGCCTCATTGGGGAACCACAGACTTCGCGCGGTCAGCTCGTCCAGCAGCAGGCGCGCGGGGTGCTGGCTGTCTTCGAAAAATCGACCATCGAACTCGACCAGCTGTATCAGCACCGGCTCGAGGCTGCGCAAAACACGCTGCACGGCAGGCTGCAGGCGCACATCGCCAGTCATGTGCACCATCATGCGCAGCAAAGTACGAACCTGGGGCGATACCGTGGGTGCAGGCTCTACCGCCTTGAATAGCTGAGCGATCTGGCTGGGATGGTGTTGTATGGTCTCCAGGGCCGTCGCGGAATAGGAGGTCCAGCCTGCCTGCAGCACATCGGGTTCGGCCAGCAAAGGGGACAGCACGCCCAGATCCGTCCTATTGAGACCAAAGGAGCCAGCGTGCGACGGCTCACCCAAGCCCTGCAGCATGGAATCGGTCAATGCCTGGGGGATGGAGTGAAGGTTGTCGTCTATCCAGCGGGGATCGGAAATCAGCTCTTGCAAGACGCGCAGAGTCAGCAAATCCTCGTGCTGGGCAGCATAGGCGCGACTCTGGCCCATCGCGTCGCCATACTGCGGCGCCGCCTGCCAGCCTGGCCGCTGCAAGGCGGCCCTGTCGCTGCGGCGGCGCAACAAGGCATCAGTGGTCTGTGCGGGCTGGCCATAACGGGCGGGCACAACGCCCTGCTCTCTGAGATAGGCTGCTGCCCGTGCATATTCGGAAGCCAGCAAGCTCCCCAGCGAACGCCCCATGCACTGCAACCAGCATTCGGCCACAGCCGCATCGACCGGTATAGAGCCAATGACCTGCGCCAGTGCACGCAGATAGTTTTCGGGTCTGAGAGGGTTGCTCTCGGGCTGCACGCGGGCCATGCCCTGTGCGGCACTGACCAGTGAGTCCAGATCGGCCAGGGCCAGCTCGACCTGCGAAGCCAGCTCCTGCTGTAGCTGCATTCTCAGCAGCGATTGCCTTTGCGCCGCTTCATCGAGCGGAGCACAAGAAACCAAATGGTCGGTACCGCCATTCGTTGCGGAGGAGGAAAAAGGTTGGCGCGCGGCCTGCAGCAAGGCCTCAAGCAGGGCCTGCGGATAGCCATTGACCAGGCTGTCGTGATGCCTCAGCAGGTCTTGATAGGCGGCGGCACGCAAAGCCGTTTCGCCAGATAGCAGCGGCACTGAAGCCAACGGCTGCAACACCACTTGCGCACGCTGCACGAATCGCAAAGCGAGCGCTTGCGCATTGCGCACTGCCTGAACCAGGCAGGTGCGCAACACGGAAACGGGTACTTTTGCGAAATTCATGGCCGCAAGAATACCCTCTCCTGACTGGGTCAGGAGACATTTACCAGCTTACTTTAACGCCTTGTAACGCATGCGTTTGGGGGCTGCGCCCTCTTCGCCCAGACGCTTCTTCTTATCGGCTTCGTACTCTTGGTAGTTGCCGTCAAAGAACACCCACTGCGAATCGCCTTCGGCTGCCAGGATATGGGTGGCGATACGGTCCAGGAACCAGCGATCGTGGGAGATCACCATCACGGTGCCGGCGTATTCCAGCAGCGCGTCTTCCAGGGCACGCAGAGTTTCCACGTCCAAGTCGTTCGAGGGTTCGTCCAGCATCAGCACGTTGCCGCCCTGGATCAGGGTCTTGGCCAGGTGCAGACGACCACGCTCACCGCCGGAGAGGTTGCCGACCTTCTTTTGCTGGTCTTGGCCGTTGAAGTTGAAACGACCGGCGTAGGCACGCGAGGCCATTTGGAACTTGCCCACGGTGATGATGTCCAGACCGCCGGAAATGTCTTCCCACACGGTCTTCTCGTCGGCCAGCGCATCGCGGTGCTGGTCCACAAAAGCCATCTTCACGGTGGAGCCAATATCCACGGTACCCGAATCGGGTTGCTCCCTGCCGGCAATCAGCTTGAACAGTGTCGACTTACCGGCGCCGTTGGGGCCAATGATGCCGACGATGGCGCCGGCAGGCACGTTCATGGACAGGTTGTCAATCAGCAAGCGGTCGCCAAACGCCTTGGAGACGTTGTTGAACTCGATAACCTTGCTACCCAGGCGCTCGGCCACAGGAATGAAGATTTCCTGTGTTTCGTTGCGCTGCTGGTATTCGTAATCGCTCAGCTCTTCAAAGCGGGCGATACGGGCCTTGGACTTGGCTTGGCGGCCCTTGGCGTTCTGGCGCACCCACTCCAGTTCCTTCTTCAAGGCCTTGGCACGGGCTTCTTCACCCTTTTGCTCGGCTTCCAAGCGATTGCCCTTTTGCACCAGCCAGTCGGAGTAGTTGCCCTTGTAAGGAATGCCGTGACCACGGTCCAGCTCCAGAATCCACTCGGCAGCGTTGTCGAGGAAGTAGCGATCATGGGTAATAGCCACCACGGTGCCGCTGAAACGGTGCAGGAATTGCTCCAGCCAGTCCACAGACTCGGCATCCAAGTGGTTGGTGGGTTCGTCGAGCAGCAACATGTCGGGTTTAGACAACAGCAGCTTGCACAAAGCCACGCGGCGCTTTTCACCACCGGACAGCAGGCCGACCTTGGCATCCCAGGCGGGCAGACGCAGAGCGTCGGCGGCAATTTCCAGTTGGTGCTCGGAGTCGGTTCCTGCGGCGGCAATGATGGACTCCAGCTCGCCTTGCTCGGCAGCCAGGGCATCGAAATCGGCGTCCTCTTCCGCATAGGCGGCGTACACCTCTTCCAGGCGTGCCTTGGCGTTGTTCACCTCGGCCATGGCTTCTTCCACCGCCTGGCGCACCGTGTGCTCGGGGTTGAGCTGGGGTTCCTGGGGCAGGTAGCCAATCGACAGGCCAGCCATGGGAATGGCTTCGCCCTCGTACTCCTTATCGACGCCGGCCATGATCTTCAAGAGCGAAGACTTGCCGGAGCCGTTCAGGCCCAGCACGCCGATCTTGGCGCCGGGGAAAAAGCTGAGAGAAATGTCCTTCAAGATCTGGCGCTTGGGAGGCACCGTCTTGGTGACATGGTTCATCGAAAAGACGTATTGGGCCATGTATGACTCTTAGAGTTGCTTGGTTCTATGCAAAAAAAATGTGCTGCTTATGACAGCAAGCAAGCCATGATTATCGGTGCATGCGACAATACCCTTCGCAACAGGCTTCCAGTTGCCTATTGCAGCAGCACTTCAGCTGGGGACAAAGGGCTTGCGGTCCGGGCTCCCAACACGCAACTTTATCTGCCTAAGACTGGTCGGGCGACCCCCTACGGGCCGCCATGACAGGCTGATACCCCGCGCCCAGGATTGGCGCAACTGATCACAATGACATTTGAAGAACTGAATCTGGCTCCCGCCATCCTCAAGGCCGTGCAAGAGCAGGGTTACGAGAACCCCACGCCCATCCAGGCCCAGGCCATTCCTCTGGTACTTGCAGGCCACGACCTGCTGGCCGGCGCCCAGACCGGCACCGGCAAGACTGCAGCCTTCACGCTGCCCATGCTGCAGCGCCTGTCCAACGGCACTGCACCTCGCAACAAATTCGGCGGCAAGGGCATTCGCGCTCTGGTGCTGACCCCAACCCGCGAACTGGCTGCGCAGGTTGAAGAAAACGTGCGCAACTACGCCAAGCATCTGGACATCAACTCCACCGTCATCTTTGGCGGCGTAGGCATGAAGCCGCAGATTTCCCGCATCGAAAAAGGTGTGGACGTACTGGTGGCAACACCGGGCCGCCTGCTGGATCTGGCGCAGCAAGGCTTCATGGACTTGTCCACCGTCGAAATGCTGATTCTGGACGAAGCCGACCGCATGCTGGACATGGGCTTTATCCATGACGTGAAGAAGGTTTTGGCCCTGGTGCCCAAGAACAAGCAAAGCCTGCTGTTCTCCGCCACCTTCAGCGATGAAATTCGCGAACTGGCCAACGGCCTGCTCAAGAACCCGCAATCCATCCAGGTCACGCCCCGCAACACCACGGTGCAGCGCATCAAGCAGATCATCCACCCCGTGGGTCGCGGTAAGAAAAAGCAGGTTCTGCTGCACATCATCCAGGAAAACAACTGGAGCCAGGTGCTGGTGTTCACGCGCACCAAGTTCGGCGCCAACAATGTGGCCGACTACCTCACCAAGAATGGCGTCTCGGCCATGGCCTTGCACGGCAACAAGAGCCAAAGCGCCCGTACCCAGGCACTTGAAGGCTTCAAGACCGGCGAGCTGCGTGCCCTGGTTGCTACAGATATCGCTGCACGCGGCATCGACATCGACGAATTGCCGAACGTAGTGAACTACGAAATCCCCAACGTCTCCGAGGACTACGTGCACCGCATCGGCCGCACGGGCCGCGCCGGACGTGAAGGCAATGCCGTGAGCCTGGTGTGCATGGATGAAGAAGGCTTCATGATGGACATCGAGCGCTTTACCAAGCAGGAAATCCCTGTGCAGGTGCTCGAAGGTTTTGGCCCTGAAGATGGCGAGAAGGCAGAACCCATCGCCATGGGCCGCCAGACCATCTGGGGCGGTGCAGGCAAGCCACCTAGCCGCGATGTGATGCAAGCCGCTGCCAAGGCTGCGCGCCAGGAAATGATGGAACGTATCCGCACCACCAAGACCACCCAAGGTGATCGCGGTGGTCGTGGTGGCCGCTCCAATGGCCGCTCCGCCGATGCCAAGCAAGCCGGTGAAGGCTTTGGCGAACAAGCCCATGACGCGGCGCCCCGTCCAGCACGCAACCACAAGCCCCGCGGACGCGTCAGCAGCGCCGGCGGCCAGCAAGGCGGCCGCGAGCACCGTGAACCCGGTCAAGGACAGGCCCAGGGCCATCGCGAGCATGGTGATCGCGGTGGAGACCGCAACTTTGGCCAGGGCGATCGCGCCCCTCGCCCTCAAGGCGATCAGCGCGCAGCACCCAAGCGCGGTGGTGCCCGCCAATTTGGTGATCGCGAACGCAGTGGCGGCCGCTATGACGAGCAACCACCACGTCCAGATGCTCACCTGGGCACCCAACAAGGCCATGCACGCAGCAATGCTTCGCGTGGCAATGCTGGCAGCCAGCCAGACCCCATGCGCACCAGCGTAGACAGCATGGCTGATCGCGGCCGCCGTGGCGGTTTTGGCGGCAATCGCAGCGGTGGCGGTGGTGGCGGCTTCGGCGGCAACCGCGGAGGCAACCGAGGTGGCTCTGGCGGCGGTTACAACCGCTGATAGCTGACACAAAGCCAAGCGCTTAACCTCTCAGAAAAAGGGCTGCAATCATCCCATTGCAGCCCTTTTGCTTTTTCCACCCTCTTCATGGCAGCGCGCTGACAGCGACCCGCAAGCCTGCAGGAATAACATGCAGCCAGAGTATGAGAAGCTCGGGCCATGCCCTCTCTGGCCAGCTCTTTAGATTCATCCAATTTTTGACTTATGACTTTTTTGCCCACACACATGTCACCCCGTGCTTTGCGTTCTGCCAGCAATTGGCCGTCTGGCATGTTGCGGCTGACCGCTGTGGGTGCCGTCGTCATGCTTACCGCCTGCGCCAACGTCACGCTTTCATCCTGGCCTGACCCAGGCGCCAAGCCTGCCACGGCAAGCGTCCCGGCATCCACCAGCGCGGCCCAGCCGACAGCCGGCGCGGCCACCGCCCAAGCAGTACCTTCCAGCCCCGCGTTGAGATCTCTCCCCTATAACCCGGCCATTGAAGAGCGATTCCCCGACCCGGCGGTGCGCTATGAGACTCCCGGACTGAGCAGCCAACGCCAAAGCTTCACGACTCAAGCGGAGGTCTCCGACTGGCTGCAGGCACTGGCCAGCAAGTCACAGGGGTCGGGCAATCTACTGGCCGTCATCACCATCGGCACAACGCAGCGCGGCACACCCATCCAGGCACTGGTCGCCACACACGCAGCCAGCACGCAGGCCACGGCACTCAACAACAGCGATCGCCCCACAGTGCTCCTGGTGGGCCAACAGCACGGAGATGAGCCGGCCAGCGCAGAAGCACTGCTGATCATTGCCCGCGAACTGGCCCCTCGCGGCCTGCTGGAGCCTTTGCTGCAGAAGATCAATGTGGTGATCGTGCCGCGCGCCAACCCCGATGGCGCGGAAGCCGCCAGCCGCCTCACGGCCGATGGCACTGACCTTGTCAACGACCACTTGCTGCTGAGCACTCCCGAAGCCCGCGCCCTGGCCACCTTGATGCGTGACTACCGCCCTGCGGCCGTGGTCGACCTGCGCGAGTACCAGGCTGGCGGCATTTTCTTGCAGAAATACCAAGCCGTTCAGCGTTACGACGCACTGCTGCAATACGCCAACACCGCCAACACGCACGAGTTTGTGACCAAGGCTTCGCGCGAATGGTTTACCCAGGCTCTGCGCAGCGCTCTGACCCAGGCAGGCCTGAGCAACGAGTGGTATTACCAAACCAGCGAGCAAATGAGCGATAAATCGCTGTCCATGGACAGCGTGACCCCGGACACCCTGATCAATTCCAGCAGCCTGAAAAACGCGGCGGCTCTGATGGTCGCCAGCCGCGGTGCAGATCTGGGCTCTCTGCATATCCAGCGCCGTGTCCACACCCTGGTCACCGCAGCCACCAGCGCGCTTCGCACTACGGCGGAAAAGGCCAAGAACCTCCATCAAGTAGAAGATTTTGTAGCCCGTGACATCGCTTCACAGGCCTGCCGCAAACAACTGGTTGTGGAAGCCCAGCCCATGCAGGAGCAACGCACTATCAACATGCTGCAGGCTCAATCCGGCGCCGAACAGCAGGTGCGCGTGAACTGGACTTCGGCTTTGCAGCTGAACAACAGCAAAACCCGCGCCCGGCCATGCGGCTACTGGTTGTCGGCAAGCTCCAGCCAGGCCGCTGAGCGCCTGCGCCTGCTGGGCGTGCAAGTGATGCAAGTGGCTGAAGCGGGTCAGGTACTGGCCGACTCCTACCAGCCAGTCACCAGCACCGGCGGCAGCCCCGTGTTGACCCGCGGTGCGATTGAAGCCCCCGTGGACAGCTTCTATATCTCACTCAATCAGGCCAAGGCCCATCTGGCCAGCGCAGCGCTGGAACCCGACACGCCCTATAGCTACCTGAGCAAGGGGGCCATTCTCACCTCCTCGGATATTGCACGCGTGGTCGCGACGCCCTCGGTGGTGTTCGAGGAAGATGCAGACTAGGTTTAGGACGTCATCAGCGACGACATCTCAAGCGACCCATTTCTGGAGCACGCCTTCAGAAATGGACCCTGACACCGTCACCATGGCCCAGCACGCCGACGGCACCGACTCCTACAAGCAAAACTGGCCCCCGATAAACACGGCACGTAACATTCTGTAGTCGGAAAGCGAGCCCACACTCTGCCTCTGGGCATGGAGCACTGAAAGCCAGCAACCACGGGGGCATGGCACCCAAGCTCACAACCGGGCTCCACTCAGCCTATCCCCACACGATTCAGACTCCTACATCTATTACAACAAGCACTTGATACAACTAGGTTGCGAATGCAAAACATTGTGAACCAATGATTTTGAAGTCCATCGTTGCAAACATTTGGGAGTCTGCACATGAACAAACCCAACCTCACAACCAATAACGCCAACCGCGCCTACGTGCGCCTGCACACCTACGTCACCAAGCTGCAGGCGTGGGAAGATTTCGCCAAGGCCTACTGCGTGGTGCTGGACTCCAACGACAGCGAGGACGCCAGCCAGTGCGTGGTACAGGTGCTGGACAAGGTAGGTCAACCGGCTGCCCTGGGGCCCAAAATTCCCAACCAGATCACCTTCTCGTCGCGCAAGGCGCCCGCCATGGCCATCTGGACGGAATGCTTTAACGACGGCAAGTTCAGTTGGCGCAATGTGTCATGCCGCTAAGGACCAACTCGGCATGGAGACCTGTCAGTCCAATCCAGCCTGAAGCCCGCCCCAAAATAAAAAGGCAACGCATACAAGCGCGCTGCCTTTTTGCTTACTCCCAGCCATCCGCCTCACATCGCGTCGGCTAGCGCTAATTACTACCGGCAATTCAATTTTCCAGCAATGCCTCACATGCATTTTCAGCCGGTTTCGCTTCAGCCACTAGGCAAGCTGTATATGGGATTTAGTTCATTGATTTTGATAGCTATCAACGCTTGATATGTAAGTGTGAGCGGCACTTTCCATTCAAATAAAAACTTAAATATTGTCAACCATATAGCCGGATCTATCAAACAGGGTATTGGCCCCAGCGGCCAGCCATGGAAACATCCGCTCACACCCGCTATGAAGGGAGCGTTTATGTGCGCATCTAGCAAATTCCTGGGGCACATCTACGCACGAGACGGCCACGGCGCACCGCGCCTGATCCTGGCCCACCAGAGCTTCGATGAGATCACCACACCCTACGGCATGGCCATCAAGCCAGGGGATCTATTCTTCTTGACACCAGATCACCTCAAGGTCAACTGGCTCAATGAGCGGCAGTTCGAAATCGAGGATACCGGCGAAATCCTGACCCGAATTCCCTTCGAGATCACGGAGTAACGCCAGGCAGCAACGCGGATGACTTTCGTTCTGTGTATTGCGAGGGTACAAAGACTGGAATAGATTGACAGCAACGCACTCTCCGTATTGCGTGAGGAGATTGAACATGTTCAAACATCTGCTGATCCCCACAGATGGCTCCAAACTATCGGAGGCAGCCGTGCGCTCCGGCATCTGCTTTGCCCGTGAGCAAAATGCCAGGGTGACGGGCCTGTATGTGATGCCGGACTACCGCACCGTCATCTATGGCGCAGATGCTTTGCTGTCGGCCAACCACACCGACTTTACAGATAGCGTGAACACCGACGCCGACAATGCGTTGCAGTACATGGAGCGGATCGCCAGGCAGGAAGGTGTGGGCAGCAAATTCGTTCGCGTAACCAGCGTGTCCATCTACCAGGCAATCATCGACCAGGCAGAAGAAAGCGCGTGCGATCTGATTTACATGGCATCCCACGGCCGCAGAGGCATAGCCGCCATCTTGCTGGGAAGCGAAACCCAACGGGTGTTGACCCACACCCACATTCCTGTGCTGGTGCACCGGTCGGCCTCGGTGAGTTCATAGACACCCGCGAGTTGCTCATGCGCTGACTACCGAGCAAGCGTGTTCCACCATCACCCACTGTCGCCAAACCCTCAGAAATCTCTGATGCGCAACAGGCACTTGATCGGGCGTACTCCACTCAGCCCAAGCAAGGGTTGGCACTTAGCGAGCTGCCATCTCTCAGTCAGACGATGCCTCTTTTTGCAAAAAAACCAGAATCAAAAAATATAAAGCACTGACAATTGCATCCAGTTGTTATCTCATAGGGAAAAGAGACAGAACCCGCAACTTCTGCGGACCTGATTAGAGCCAAGCACCCTTTCTTGAAGCCGTGGCATCTAGCGCCGCTTCAGCTGCATCAATAACGACATGCCCATAGAAAACGACCATGTCTTTGTACTAGCCCCGTCCATCGCCATTCTTTTTTTGGCTGCTCTCCTGGGCACTTGCTGGCTGGTCCAACGCCAACAGCGCTTCCTTCTCTGGCAGTGCTCGGCATACTCATTGACTGCCGTTCCCTTGGGATTTCAAAGCTTCGCTTCCGCCGATGTGCTCCAGCGCTACGCGGTACTGGTAGGAGCGCTGTACTTACTGGGCTCGTGGTGCCTGACCAGGAGCTGGGCAGAGCGCTGGAATGTATCGATACACCCTCGGGTCGCACTGATGGTGAGCATTGCGACGTTGTCGGCACTGTTTTATTTCAGCCGGGTTGAGCAAAACATGTGGGCGCGAGTGAATTCATTCAGCATAGGCACAGGCCTGGTGCTGCTGCTGCCCATTTGGGAAGCCCTTCAAAAGCAGCGTTCCAAAGAGCGACTAGACCAGGCATTCTTCTGGCTGTGCGTGATTTTCACGGCCTACACCTTCACACGGCCGCTGCTCATCTCGCTCCTGGGTTTTTCCGATCCCAAGGGTTTTGTGCACTCCACTTATTGGCTGATCACATTGATGAGCATCCTGCTTTTCGCGCTGCTCTTCACGGTGTTGATGTGCGCCATCACCCTCAGAGAAACCATCAATCAGCTACGCAGAGAGCGTGATCATGACGCGCTGACGAAGATCCTCAATCGCCGGGCATTTCATGAAGCGGCCCAGCAACGCATGGCCGACAAGCGCCTGTATCCCATGGTCGTTTTGGCCGGTGACATTGATCATTTCAAACGCATCAACGACGCCTGGGGCCACCATCGTGGCGACCAGGTTTTGCAGCTGGTCTCCTCCACACTGCAACACTGCCTTCGCACCCATGATCTGGTTGCACGCTTTGGAGGAGAGGAATTTGTTCTTCTGCTGACGCGCATCGATCTGCAAAATGCAGAAAGCGTGGCTCAACGCATCCGCAGCGAACTCAGCGCCGACAGAACTGTGCTGCCCCAAGGCCCCGACTTGAGCATGAGCTTTGGCATCGCCCCCATCACAGATTCAGATCAGCTGGAGAAGGTGTTGAAAGAGGCCGACGAGCTTCTCTACAGCGCAAAAAATGCCGGCCGCGACCGGGTGCATGTCGCTGGGACCCACTATCCGGACATCTCCTTTGAGTCCACCGCTCCCATGGGATTGCACATGGCCTCACTCAACGAGTGAGTTCCGCGCTTTTCACAGAGCTGCCGCCAAACCCATGCCTGCTGAAAACACGCGGCTCTGCGCCAACTGGTTTACCATCTTTTCAGCCTGACGTTGTTTGCCATGCCGCTCCATCCAGGCGGCAGGTGCTGAAAAGGATTTCACCATGTATGAGCCAGATCACTTCCAACTCGACAAGCAGGTCGCCGTCATCACCGGCGCAGGCGCCGGCATAGGCCGAGCCATCGCTGAAACCTTTGCCACCGCCGGTGCTGCCGTGATGGTCAGCGATTTGAACCTCGCGGCAGCCACTGCAGTCGCACAAGGCATCGAAGCCCGGGGCGGACATGCAGCAGCCATGGCCTGCGATGTAACGCGAGAAGAAGAGCTGGAGCAGCTGATTGCACAGACAACAAAGCGCTTTGGCAAGCTGACCCTCTTGGTCAGCAATGCTGGCGGCGGTGGTCCCAAACCATTTGACATGTCTATGCTGGAGTTTCGGCGAGCCTTCGATCTGAACGTGTTCTCCATGTTCCGGCTGGCCCAATTGGCAGCCCCTGAGATGGAAAAGGCCGGCGGCGGAGCCATGCTGGCCATTACCTCCATGGCAGGCGAGAACAAAAACCGGCGCATGGCGGCCTATGGTGCATCGAAAGCCGCGGCCAACCACCTGATCCGCAATATCGCGTTTGATCTGGGCCCCATGGGCATCCGCGTCAACGGCATCGCCCCCGGCGCCACACGCACCGATGCATTGGAATCCGTGCTCAACAATGACATCCTGAAAGCCATGCTGCTGCACACCCCCATCCAGCGTCTGGGCGAACCGCAAGACATTGCCAATGCAGCACTGTTCTTGTGCTCACCCGCTGCGAGTTGGGTCAGCGGGCAAATCCTCACCGTCTCGGGCGGCGGAGTGCAGGAACTGGACTGAACCAAAAATTTCAGCTGTCCGCCTTTGAGCATCGTACACAAGCCTGTCGTTCTAAAACGAGCCACAAAATTGGCATCTCAGCCTGGGCAAAGCCGAACGAACCGATCCAGCACGCATGCCAATTAGCTGCACCAGATGAGGCTCTTCCTTCCTAATCATGTCGCCAGCCAAGACCTGCAGAAGTGTCGTCCCCGCCAGCCCAGGACTGCGTACCACCTTTACCTTCATACGCCCCACGTCCCCATTCACGGCTCATATCATTGTTTCCCATAGTCTGGCTGACACTTCGATCTGTATTGCGCCCGAGATCATGCGATGACATCGCACACCCCGACAGTGCACCAGCAACCGCAGCAATTAAAAGTAGCGCTTTCATGGCAACTCCTTCAATGAGTGGAGTCAAGCACGCTAGCCCTACCGAGGAAGGAGTGTGTAAATCGATGTTCTATTCCGCCACCGACGCACCAATTCGCCTATCCGCCCGCTTTAAAGCAGGCTTGGTTTTTTCGAAGACCCGATAGTTAATAACCTGATCCTTTAACTCGTCGTCGAGAGCAGACAGCGCCATCCGCAGTTGTAGAAAAATTCGCTACAAAAGACGGTTTTTACAGAATGCGACGCCACTCCGGAGCGCTCTGTAGGCTGGGCTTTGCCTCGTGGCGAAGAGCATGGGCCACAGGCTGAATTGACGGCCAGCCAATGAAGACGCGCGTCATGTTTTGAATCGACCAACTTTTTGTAGATAGTTCACAGCCTCCTATTTCCGTTCAAATAGGAGTCCATATGAACGCACAACGCTACCCAGAAGAATTCAGGATTGAGGCCGTCAAGCAAATCTTGGAACACGGCCACAGCGCAGCCGACGTCTCACGCCGTTTAGGCGTGAGCACGCATAGTCTGTATAAGTGGATTCGACTGCAGCAAATCCCCGCAGCTCAGCGGCAGGAGCAAGTCAGTCAAAGCGAAGAATTACGCCGTATCAAAGCAGAACTCAAAAGGGTCACCGAGGAGCGTGACATCCTAAAAAAAGCGGCGGCGTACTTCGCTCGCCAGTGCGACTGAAGTACGCCTTCATTGCCAAGCACCAGTTGATTTACAGCGTTGTGCGCATGTGCCGGGTGCTGCAATTGCACCCCAGTGGTTACTACGCTTGGAGGGTTCGGCCGCTCAGTCAACGTGCGGCCGATGACCAGCGTCTATTGGGCCTTCTAAAGCAGGCATGGCTAGAAAGCGGTGGCGTATATGGCTACCGCAAGTTGACATTGGACATGCGTGACTTAGGCGAGACCTGCAGCAGGCACCGGGTAGCAAGACTGCTGCGCTGTGAGGGATTAAAGGCTCAGCGAGGCTACGGACGACGCCCTCGTGTGCGAGGAGGTGCTCCAGCAGTCGTGGCTCCCAACTTACTATCGCAGCAGTTCACCGTGCATGCTCCGAACAAAGTCTGGGTGACTGATATCACCTATATCAGCACTCATGAGGGGTGGCTGTACCTGGCAACGGTAATTGACCTGTTCTCACGCCAAGTTGTTGGCTGGGCAACAGGTAGCCGCATTGATACCCAGCTGCCCTTGGATGCATTGCATATGGCGCTCTGGCGTAGAAGACCATGCAATACCGTGACCGTGCACTCTGACCAAGGCTGCCAATTTACAAGCCATGAATGGCAGCGCTTCCTTGCTAGCCACAACCTGCAATCGAGTATGAGCAGGCGAGGAAACTGTCACGACAACGCAGTTGCTGAAAGTTTTTTTCAGTTGCTTAAGCGGGAGCGCATCCGCAGAAAAACCTATCCTACGAGGCAAGAGGCGCACAGCGATGTCTTCAGCTACATCGAAATGTTCTACAACCCCATTCGCAGACATTCGTCTGCTGATGGTCTGTCTCCAATAGAGTTTGAGAGACGTAATTCCGTGAGGCTGGCAGCTATCTAAAAAAATCTGGTCGATTCATTTACCAATTTCACGAAGTGCCCCCACGAGGCTCATTTTGAAAGATCGGTGGCAATCAATCGCCACCTTATCGCTGCTGTTGCTCTGGCTCAGTACACCTAGACCCACGAGCCTTAGACCCGATTCCCGCACGCACCACTCTACGTGATGCCTTTGCTTGTCCCGGCATGCACGCAGAATGGCTGGATGAAAGACTGTTCAATGCCTCAAGGCAAAGCCTTGATGGTCCGTAGTATGTAGCAGCAGTATGCCGCTCGATTGCGCAGATGTGCGCCTACCTGTTGCGGGCACCGAAGAAGGGGGCATCCCCGCCAGCCCAAGAGCGCATACCGCCCTGACCGTCATACATCCAGCGATCGCCATCCCTATCCATTGCGCCCATAGTCTGACTTGCACCTTGATCTGGCGCGCGCCCTGAATCACGCGCAGGCATCGCACATCCAGCCAGAGCACCAGCAACTACAGCAATTAAAAGTAGCACTTTCATAGCAACTCCTTCAATGAGTGGAGCCTCGCACGCTAGTCCTATCAGCACAAGAACATGTAAGTCGATGTTCCATTTCTCCACCGACAAACCAATTCACATACCCTCCCGCTTTGAAACAGGCGCCACGTTTTCGTGCACCCGATGTTTAAAAACATGATCATTCACCACGCCAGCGAGAGCTGACGAAGAGATCTTCAAATGTTGGAAGACTCGTGTCAAAAGACGGTTTTTACAGAATGCGACGCCACTCCGAAGCACTCTGCGAGCTGGATGCTCCGCTTGGTAAACGCACGACCCGCCGCGTTGAGTCCCTGGCTGAGGCGATCAGGACAGAGGTGGGCAAGCAGCCCTCGCGTCTCCCGCGCCGCTTTGGCAGCGTGACAAGCCCTGCAGATTGCTTGAAGGTTTTCTCTTGCATCCATTTGCTCGCCGGTCCAGCCCGGTCGCTTGACTTGGGCCTTTGGGTCAATGTAATTGACCTCTTGGCCCGCTGACACAGCGCCTGACTTAGCGCATGGTTGGCACAAGCCGGAATCTCGCTGCATGACCCAGTCTCGAATTTTTTGCCCAGTCATAGCCCCGCGCTTTGGCAGTGCCTCGACCCCATCGATTCCACCCACTGACTTCGGATTGGTGCTCATCGCAAAACCCCGACGGCGAACGCGATAGCGTGTTGCAGCAGCGATAACGACAAGGCTTGCTGGGCACAGAAGCATTGCCCGCCTCGCCCGGACGCTGCATCACCTCGATCTTGAGCAAATGGGTCTTTCAATGAGGTGCCGTCCCGAGTCATCCGCCCCAATGGCAATGTGCGTGATCGTCGGGCGTGCACGGTCGCGGCAGAAACAAAAAAGCCACCAAGACGGACCAGGACGGCAGTGGTCAGCTTGCGGCTAACAGGAGACAAACGAAAAAGCCCCGGCAGTTTAGGCCAGGGCTTCGGAATTCGCGCCAGGGGTTAAGCCATCTTTCAGTGCTACAACCAGACCCAGCGCTTTGCATCTTGCCTGCGAAATATGACAGCCAGATGGCAAAAATCCTCGACTGCGTGAGCGATCGAGGCTTTGAAATGTGGTGTTGGCAGGGGAAGAAGGATTCGAACCTTCGCATGCCGGAATCAAAATCCGGTGCCTTAACCAGCTTGGCGACTCCCCTAGAGAATTGAGATTTTAGTGCAAATTTCCCGCACCCAAAGCGATTTAGGCACTCAGCACAATGAAAAAGCCCTGGTCGTTTCCGACCAAGGCTTTCCTTTTGGTTGCGAGGGCTGGATTTGAACCAACGACCTTCGGGTTATGAGCCCGACGAGCTACCAGACTGCTCCACCTCGCGATATTTCGCGTCGGGGGGCTGGCCACCATTCCTAGGCGCCTGCCGCTATCCCCGACAAGGGCATTCTACCACATCTGAATAAATTCACAGTATGTTCACGCATCCAGTACACAACCAACTCGCTCATAGCAAAATCAACAATGCCCGCAGGCGAACCTAGCGGGCTTTTGTTTTCTCAGCCACCCAACTGCTTGACTACGTTGCTGAACCCGGGTCGATTCAGAGCTTTTCCAGCTTGCGTGCCGCTGCCATCTGCACGCTGAAGCTTGGCGACATCACGCGCTTTGCGGGCCACCGTCAGCCCCACGGCAGGGTAACGGCCCAAAGCAAGCTGCTTTTCTTTTCCATCGGTACGGTACTTGTTGAACCAGCGCTTGGAGCCGCTGGGGCTCACATGCAGGTATAGCCCGCCAGCATCGGAAGCGCGCCTGCTTGCGATCAGGTGGGCATATCGCATGCGGCAGTGGGCATCGGTCATGCATAGGGTAAGCCTTCAAGGATGGGGGAAATATCCCCTCTCTCAGCCCCTGGGCGGGGGTACAACGCATGGGTTGCTGGGTTTTGGCTGAATGTGGGGGTACAACTCAGCCAAAGTATAGGATTTTGGCGAGTTGCACCCCCACTTCACCTCGGATGCCCATGAACCTTGACGGACGATTACGGAAGGCAAGTCATTGATTTACCAAAGAAAAAGGGCGTTCACTGGACTTCAGTGAACGCCCTTGGACGTCATAGTGGTGCTGGCGGGAATTGAACCCGCGTCCGCGCCTTATTCCATGCGGTTACTGGAGCATCGGTGCGAAATCGGTGCGATTTTGCACCCCACACACCACACGACAGGACACCGCTAGTACTTCCGTTAGCATCGCGTCCGTGGTTTTATTGCTGAAATACGAGCGTCAAATGCATGCGACCGAGTGATATATGTATCTAATTGAAACCATTTGAACCACTCAGCAAACAACCTGATTACCGCTCGAATTCCATCCATTTACGCATGCTCGCTGCCACCCTCCTCTGCCTCGTAGTCGGCATCTTAGATAGCGACACTCTGACCGCTCGGTGCGGCGCACCTTGGCAATATGAACAGATCAAGATGTGAGTTTGCGCATCACAGGCTCAACGAAAGCTCCCTCGCCGTCCCCCAAGGAATTAGTTGGCCGGAAGGAGTCGCCGTCCACGCCAGCTCCTTGTGTGAGAGCTCGGATACATCCGCAGCTGAAAGCTTGCCCAAGTCAGCCTGAACCTTGGCAACAACCTGCCACTCAGTATCAGAAAGGTCAGCAACGTCGACGCTTTTAGTTGCCCTGTGCCAGTAAGCAACGTACTCACCGTTGAGTTCTGTTTGAATGTCAATTAAACCTTGCTCACGCATCGTCGCGAATAGGAGTTCATAGCGCTCAGGAACTGGACCATACTGCAGGCGATAGTAGTTAACTCCGGTAACCGACACACTATGCATCTTGAAATGCAGAAAGTCCGTGTAGAAAAGCAGCTTGTTCAACTTAGTTCGGCTAACTGACGACTCTCTAGTGAAGAACAACACAGCAGCGCAGAGTTTCTTCCATCTCGTGCCCGCAAAAGAGTCATGCAATACACGATGGCTCACGACTTCGACAAGCTTCTCCACACCGCCGGCCAGAACGTCCTCTTCTTTGAGAATCGCCTCGCGCAGGTCCGGCCGCAACCCTGCAGCGTTTTCCACAAGCGCCTTCAAGCCACTTGGTTGCATAGCCATACGAAGCGCCTTGTCGTGGGCAGGGTCTTGGAGCGCGCCGTTCTCGTAACGACTCACGGTCGCAGGACTCCAGCCCAATAAGCAGGCCACGTCTGCCTGGCGCATCCCCTTACTTTCCCGCCACTGAAGAATCGCCTCAGGGAAAAGCAAATTGAACTTTTGACGGTACATACGGTATGCCTCGTCTAAATGATCAGGCAAGTCCGGGGTCGAAAATATCTCTTCGCAGTTGTGGCAAATAAAACGCTTGCGAGTGACATTAAATGTCTCACCTTTGACCTTCAGTGTCTCAGGCGAGCTCGCGAACTCTAACTGACCCCGCTCCCCGCACATTGGGCAAGGGGCCTCGAGTGTTTGCTCAATTTTTTGGTTCATTTTCAGTCTCCTGCTGCGGGTGCTTCCCGATGAGGGAAGTCCAGTTCCCAAGTAGCTTGATGGAACGAGAGAATTTTGAGGCGCGGGGCCCAATGCGGTTGAGCTTCATGAATTAGCTTCACGTAGCACATCACACCCTCAACCATCTGACCAAACACCCAACAACTCTGTCCGGGCTTGTCCCTGTCTGGCACCGGCCCCTCACAGAAGTCTGTGGCGCACAAGAACTTCAACCCTTGAACAGCGGCACTCTTTGTAAGACCGAACTGTTCTAGAGCTTTCAGATTCGCATCACGTTCTACGAACACCCAATCTCGGGCATCAATTCTGCGATTGGTCTCTGCCAAAAACGCATCAACTTCTTCAACACTACTCACACTCCCCTCCTATTATAGCGAACGATATAATTTTCATCAGCGGCATATCAATTGATATATTTTCGATGTTTTTCCGGGTTCAATTTGGAAGCCAATGTACCCGCTAGCGGAGTGCCAAAATCGCGGAAAGAGGCGGCATTTTGAGCAACTGCTGCGCCTGATTGACAGTCCCTGTAAGCCACAGATCAACTTCATGCCTCTCTATAGAAATTACGCTGCGCTTGTCCTGCTGGTCCGGCGGCAGCTTGGGATCAGGCTTGTGCATGCGACTCATCAGGGGATGTGAGTCGGCATTGATGGTCAGCATGGTGTAGCTCTCCACGAGCTCACCCATCCCGGGCTCCTTCCAGCGATTCCAGAGCCCGGCCAGCGCCCACGGCGCGCCATCGGCCCGGCGAAATTTCCACCACACGTTTTTACCCGTCTCCCAATTGGGCTCATCAAAGGTCCAGGCCGGGATGATGCAGCGCTGTCCCCTCTTCCACGGATCCTTGAAGCTCGCCTTGCTGGTCAGCTCTTCAGAACGCGCATTGTTGGTGCTGTACTTCAGCGCGCGCTCTTTCGCAAACCAGGGGATCAATCCCCACTGCCCCGCCACGCCCTCAATGCTATATCCGGGGTCATCGACCGCACGCCGCAGAAATGGACCGGGTGCGCGTGGAAAGACTTCCGTTCGCTCATCCCTCCACCAACCAGGAGACTCCCGGCCAATGCGAAAGTGGCGCTCTATCTCAATCTCGGTGGGTGTTTTGTAGCGGTTGCACATGAGCACATGCTAACAAGTCAGGATTTTTTGACACTGTATAAATATACAGATATGAGAGTAAAAATCTTGATCCTACGTGAGCTCGGCCGCCTCAAGGTGCCAATAGGAATCGCCAACAAAGTATCGGGCGAGATTTGGCTGAACCATGAGCGCCCCAATTCGTCCGATGAACGCACAGTGCCCGTGCTGCACATCCTCGACGGGAACTACTCACCCCAAGCTAAGCGACGAAAGCTCTATGAGCCCAAGCTGACCGATGCGGGGGCCGCGTCGCTGAAGTTTTCCGGCCTGGAAAATGTCGATGGTGCTTGGTACGCGCAAGAGTGGCGCTGTGACTTCGACTACTGACAACCACCCCACCTTGTTGCGCACACCTGGGCGATATGGCTTTCCCAATGAGCGAATCCTGCCAGGCAGCGCCAGCGACTACACCATAAAAGAAGCCCACCTGGGCTGGCTGCTGGTTACAGCCGCCCAAGGTGGGCTTGTGTATTTTGGTCCTGGGCCTGTGAGCGTGGCCCGCTCTCCAGCTCATTTTTAGGCCAAGCTGGAGTCACCGCGTTGAGCGCGCGACCCTTGAGTGACTCTCAGGTTTTCTTCCCAGACTCTTGCCACACGAGCGGCACACTCCTGAGCTCCATCCATTGCAGCCTGGATACGCTTATCGCCACGGGATGGGCAATTGGAGCAGCCCTCGTTAGGGCGGCAGGTGCATAGCGCCTTTGTAACAGCTGGGCAATCACTCAGGATGGCGTCAGCCGTCGCCCGGATGAATTCACCAACGCCCTTGCCATCCATGCGGTTTAGCAAGCCAGGGGCCAGCGCATGCACAAGCGACTGCTCCAGATCTTCGCGCTGGCTTCGCTGGCGGTACGGCTCAACGGCATTGACTGAGCCTGACGAGGTGCCCGTCCTGGGCTCAAGCTCATCGCGCAGCGTCTGAAACACCACGTCGATTTTGGTATTTAAGGCGATCACGACAAGGGCCGTGCAAGCAAAAATGAAGCCGGTCAGCGCGCTGCCGCTGGGGTTAGTGTTCACCTTGTAGGCGCAGAACAGTAGGACGGCCAGCACCACGGCGAAGATGGCCGCACTCACCTTGGGGGGGTGGTAAAGGATAGGTTCACGGGATTCTCCAAAATCCGGCAGCCGGCCGGGGCGGGCCGGAAGGCTTAGAAATTGACGATGCGCTCGCTCAGGATGATGGACAGCTCGCGCTGCACGTCCAGTTGACGCTTCATACGGGCGCGCTCGGCATCGGGCAGCTTGCCGAACATCGGATTGAGCTGAATGAACTCGTCCAGCTTGGTGATACGAATGTCCAGCTCTTGCTTTTCATCCAGCACCCGCTGCTGGTGGGGAGGCAGAGTGGAAACGGGCAGCGCCTTGTAGCTGCGCTCGAAAACGTCTTTCGGGCTCCAGCTGATGTAGCCCACATGGCGGGGGCAGTTGGGTTTGCCGCCGTCCTGATACTCGACAAAGTACCCCTCGTCCTTGGGGTTCTCGTCTTCGGGCGTTTCCCAGCCTCTGTACTGGTTGTAAGCGCCGCGAGTCATTGGCATGGCAAGCAAGCGCTTGGTGCCTTCATACAAACGGGGTGTCATTGGCTTTCCTTGGTTTGGGGAATCACTGGCCACGCGGCGCGGCAGGTTGCTGCATCAACTGCGTGGCCATCAGCTCGGATTGCCAGCTCTGCATATCGCTGGCTGCACTGTCCGAATACGCGATTGAGGGTTGAGGCGTACTCGATGAGGGCGGCGGGGGAAGCGTCAGCAAATCGCTGCTCGGCTTCGGACAGTTGCTTGCGCAGGCCGTCACGCTCACGGCGAGCGCGATCAGCAGCAGCCTGCAAAGTGGCTTGCTTGGAAATGGCATCGTTCAGGGCTCCTTGGTACTTGTCGTTGACCGTGCGTTCCACAGCCAGCAGACGGCGGCCGGCGGCGGTGCGCTCATCTGCGATCTGCTCGCGGTACTGGCTGGCCTGCAGTCGCTCGTCGGCCAGGTCGGCGCCCAGGCGAGCTGCCTGGAAGTACCAGGCCAGGGCCGCGCCCATGGCGGCAGCCAGCAGGCCGCTGTAAGCAGTCAGTCGCCCCATGTGAGCGTCCACCAAAACCACGGGTCGTAGAGCATATAAAAGGCAAGCGGATTCATAGGGCTCCCATGCGCCATTCGCGGCAAATCTCGTCGTTGGAATCGCCGCGCAGCTGCAGGCCCGGCAGCACGGTCGATACGCCCTTGACCGTTCCTTTGTTCCAGCGCGGGTTCTCGCGGCAAGCGCCCTGCAGATCCCCGGCATTGGCCTTGCGGCGCATCGTGCTGGTCGAAAAGTTGGCTGCGCCCTTGTTGTGCAGGAAGTCGATGAACGTGCCCTGGGCAAATGCGTCGTAGCTGGCCCAGTACGCAAGCAGGCGCTGGGCTTCGCGCTCTGATTGCAGATACCGTCCCTTTTCCAGCTGATAGCACTCGCCCGGGCTGTACCACTTGCCAGCGATCACGCCGGTGCCAGTAATGCCGTTGCACACCGTCAGGGGCGCGCCCTTGCCCAGCTTGTCGATGTAGGGTGTGCCAATGTGCTTGCCGCTGGATTCATAGAAGTGGCCCAGCACCATGGCCACTTTCACGCCCTGGCTGGTGCCGGGGTCGGCGGCCACGGCCTGCACGTACCGGTCGGCCAGACCTTGCTCGATGGCGGCCTGGTCAGCAGCCAGGTAGGCACCACCGCCGGCGCCAAGCGTCAAGACCAGCGCGGCTAGGCGGCCGGCGAGGAAACGGGGGACTTTGCCACTCATGGACGCCCCCTTTGCTGGGCGCGTTCACGCAGTTGCTGGCGGTTCTGAGCGCGCAAGTAGTCGCGGCGCCACTTCCAGATCAGGTAAGAAGCTTGCAATGCCACAAAAGCGATGGAGGCCAGCACCAGCCAGTCACTGAGCGGCAGACCCGCGAGCCGGAATCCGCCGGCGGTAACCGCCCCAGGCGTGGCGTGATATGCCGCGCTGGCAATGTCCTGTTTTTGCTCGGCACTCAGATGCTGGTGGATGCCCAGCAGCGCCAGCATTGATGCGAGAGCTTTTTTCATACCCCGAAGTTTTCCGGGGTCGGGCTCTTTGGTCGAACCCTAGAGGGGTGTCACATCGGCCAGCCAGCGGTCACGTCATAGGCTTGCACGGCCGCCAGATCCAGCAACGCATCAACTGCCTCGTGGTGGGCACGCTCTACGGTGAACGACGCCTGCACATGCAATGCGATGGCGCAAGCGATGGCCTCCACCTTAACCACTGAAATCGTCACCCAGGCGCCGGCCGCTTTGAAATCCACCATCTCCAACCCTGAGCGCCGCGCATTGGCCACCACCGTGGTGATGCGATTCTGGTCCTCAATGCCTGTGAGCACTCGCATGCCGTTGAGCATGATGCCGCCGGTTTCACACTCCCAGCGCCGCGCCGTGGCCTGGGCCTTCATCGCATCCTTGGCGGCCTGCAGCTGCTCGGCTGCCGTGGGCGCGGCCTTGCGCTGCGTCCAATCAATATTGCTCATGGGGTTCCTCTACGGGCAGTTGCGGCAGCGATGGGAGAGCAGGCACGACATGCCCGCTCGGTGGCAGATCCACCGGCCCGTCTTGCGTGACGGTTATGGGAACGGGAAAACGCGCGGCTTCGTCGGCCTCTGGACCATGGGGAAGCACCAAAGTCACATGCAGCACGCCGCCCTCGCGCTTCACATCACCGGAAAACCAGGGGGAATCAATGGCAGCACGCGGCAGGGTTTCACCATCCTGCAGCTGTGAAAAATCAAACAACTCTTCATTAATCAAAAGAGCATTTCCATTTACTGCGACAGCCAGGTGGTTATCGCTGCGCACAGGGCTTAAATTGATAATCATCACTTCCACCTTCCGATTGCCGTAATACAAACGGTAGCGACGCCCTGACTAAAGGAATACAAAGAAATTGAAGTAGCAGTTTTGGTGATTCCTACGGACCCCAAGGCGGTCCATGCCAATCCAATGCCCGTTGACTCGCTGTGGCTGACTGAAGGTATCGCCGCAAATGCAGCCGGGAATGTCCAATTTTGCGAGTTTGAACGAAAGAGACTTGCTACAGGAGTAGCGTTAGCTGCGGCAATCCCTGAGAGGGTATGTGTACAGATCATTGTTCCATCAGGAAGCTTCACATACTCACCATTAGCATTGCTTCCACGCTCCGATTTACCAATAACATTTACTCTCCAAGTACCGGAGGCAATGTCATTCAGCGTTCCTGAAATAACGGTCAAATCGGCAGTGCTATAACTTGAAATCAATAACGAGAAGGTATCACCAGTTACAGAAAGGAATCCAGCGCTTTCTGGCGGGATATTTGGAAGCTCTACTATCGAAACGTAGTGGCGATAATATCCGGGACCAAGGGCAACAATCTTTTGCAAGTAATCCTTGGTTGAGGTCGCATCAGTGATGATCTTGACCCGCAAAGCAGCGTCTAGTCGGCCCTCCAGCCCCTCCACAGTTGCAATGGCTTGCGCTCCTGTGTGCTTACTTCTGTCGTTGCTTGCTCCGTCCGCGATGTTGGCCAGCTTCACGCGCTCTGAGTTTGTGAAGTTGTTATCACTCAGCACCTTGGGGCCATCTTTGTCCACCTTTGCGTTGGCCTGAGCTTGCAACTTTCCAAGCGCCTGCAGCACCGTATCGGCTGGCGTAATGCCGGCGTTATTGCTGGTGACCAACCCTTGCAGCAGCACCTGCAGTGCATTGCCCAACGTGTCCGCTGGCAAGGTATCGCCGGCGGGCATCTCTTGCAGCCTCGGAGTGGCGGTATCTGCGCGAAGAACGAGTGGGCGGCGGACTGTCATTACAAAGGAACCTCAACAATTTCACCTGAAGACTGGTACACGGGAAGCGCGCTCCCGCTCGCTTTGGCACTCAGGTCAATCAATACAGCTGCCACATCCGTCTGAAACACCGGCAGTCGCTGCATCACACCTGCCAGCACGTCCCCAGCAGGTAGCTGCTGATTTCTGCCATTGACTCGGACGATGGGCTTTCGCGTCGCCATCAGAGAACCACAAACCCGATATCGTCTGTCACCAGCTCGGTCGCGCTCTTGGCCACGCCCAGCTCTTGGCAAATCTTGCCTACATTGGCGGTATCTGTCGGGTCCAGCGCAGCGGAAATCACCCCGCCTGCCGTACCCAGCCAATAGCGCGCGCCCGGTGTCAGCCCGGTCATCGCTGTATTGGTTGTATCCAGAGGGTAAACCGTAGCTTGCGCAGCATTCGCCACAGCATCCTTGACATAGCCATCCGCCTGACGGGCGTTGCTGTTGTCAGCAAGGCGCACGTTCATCGCGCCCGCATTGCTGTAGAAATTGACAAACTTGCCCGCGCCAATGGCCTCGCTAGCGGGAACGATGATCGTGTTGGCACCAATGCCCACAGGCATCAGGCTCGCATCCAGCCTGCCATCCGAGCCGGTCGCAACCAGCTTGCCTGCATCCGCCGCGCCGGCTGATGCCGCCAAACCAAAAATCTGTCTGGTCTTGCCCGACACGCGGGCCAAAAATCCTTGGGTAGCCTGAGTTGCCATGACTCACTCCAGTTCTATAGGGTCTTGAAAATTGAGAAGAAGGCGGCTCGCAGTGAGCGCCATGCCGATCAGAACGTCATAGCCGGCTTTCGGCGGCTCCTGCGTCAGGCGGCCCTGCCTGCCCAGGAAAACGCGCTTGCCGGGCTGCAGCTGCCAAGCCGCGTCATCGATGTGGCCCAAGCGCTGAACATTGATGGGCTGGCCGCCGGCGGCCGCGCTCACCGTCACGCCCAGCAGCGCCAGCACATCGCGCTCCACATCGGGGTCAGCCGGCCAGACAGCGCCGTTCAAGTCTTCATAGACCACCAGCAGCGCGCTGGTGTCCATGCCTGCCGTGCGCTGCAGCACCTGCCCGCCGGCTGGGCCCGGGATGCCAGGTGGGCCTTGGATGCCTTCAGTCACCACAACGAATTCCTGCTGAATTTCCGTCACAGCTTCCACGGTTCGGACTTCAACCACTTCTGGGTTCTTGGCTGTTTCAACTACTTCGTGGCTACTCTTTGTCTCCAGCACCACCAAGACTTCCACCTGCTCCTGAAGCAAGTTCGTGGATTCAATTACCAAAATATCAGTTGTCACGCGTCACCCCCTTGGAGACCGTCACTCCACCTTCCAAGAAGCGCGTAACCTGACCATTAGGAAAAATGATTTCCAAGTCATAAACACCAGACTCCCATTGAAAGGCTGCTGTCGTCGCGGCATCAATGGTGATATGAATTTCCCCTGATGGACCGCCCAGCACAATGCGGCCGTTCTCGGTCGTCATTTCCAACAGGACATCAGGGCTATCAATATCAGAGCGCACCTGCGCACGCGCCCTGCAACCCGTTAGATCAACGGGCGCCAGGGTCGCTTTGGTCGCGCCAGTACGCCAAATAACGCGGTCAACGAACGTGGCGCCCTGATTGATTTGAAGTTTGACTTTGTGGGCAGGCATGAGCGGCAGTGTCTAGTCCTGCCGCCCAACTGTCGAACCCTAGCGGGGGCACTACTGCGAGTCTTTGCGCTCGCTCACATTCCAGCTGGCCTGGTAAGTGCTGTTGAGCTGCATATTGTTCAGCGCGGCACTGGCCTGCTGGGCATAGGTCTTGAGCAGTTCCATCGCCTGATCCACCTTGAGCTTGGCTACTGTCAGCGCGCGATTGACTTCCACCTCATCAATTTTGATAGCTGTATCCGCAGTCTTTCCAAGCACTTCAGCCTTGAGGCCGGATGCTCGAATGGCAGACTCGTAATAGCGCATGAGCGAGTCAGAGGTGGTCTTGTACACGTCCAGCTCAGTGCCAGTGCGCGCCCGGAAGGACTCGATGGCCGTGGTGAAGCGGTTGCGATCTTGCTCCAGTGCCGCACGCAGCACTTCGATCTGGGTGCTGTTGGAGGTCTTCACATCCTCCAGATTGGCATCGGTGGCGGCCTTGAAAAGATCCAGATTGAAACCGTTTTCTGTACGGAACACATCGGTGGCCACGCCGGCCTGGGCCCGGTACAGGTCGGCTTTGATGCCGGCCACCTTGCCCCGGTTGTCCAACATGGAAGTGATCCAGGTGCCCGCGTACTGGGGGCTGAGCATCATGGCCTTCATATAGTCGGTCGCCTGGCTCAACGCCTGATTGCGCAGGCTCAGCATCTGCTCCACCGCAAAACGAGCATTCTCCACATGGATCTCGGTGACCTTGATGGCAATCTCGCGGCTGCTGGTGCTGAGCTGGTCGTGGGCATCGCGTCGGATCGCGGCCACCTGGCCCACCATGGCGCCGGGCGGGATGCTGTAGCCTTTGGCGGCCCAGCTGTTGATGGCTGTGGCCACCTGGCGGCCCGTCTCCTTGCCCACCCGCGCGCGGTCGCGCTCCCAGATTTGGGCCTCGATGTGAATGGGGAGGCCCGTGCCATTGGCGCGGATGGCATCCACCAGCCACTGCATGGCGGCCTCCACCTCGCCGCTTTCGGGCAAAAACCGGGTAGTGAAGTCGTCAAACGCATTGCCTACCAGCGCCAGCAGCTGATCGCGCTCGCTCACAAACAGGTTGCGAAACTCGTTGAGCGACAAGTCCATGCCCTCGTCCACCACCGGCGCAGCGCCAATCTCCATCAGCGCGCGCAGTGCCGGCAAGTCGGGCAGATCGGTGAAGCGCGCATTCACCGCGGGCAGCGCGGCCGGCGTGTAATCCAGCGGCTGCAGCGATGGCGCCACCGGCAAGGTGGGAGCCTCTGGCGTGGTCAGGTTGTCCATGCGCGCCAGGATGCTGTCCAGCCGCGAGCGATTGAGCGGTGCGGCGTCAACCTCATCGAGCTGCTTGAGCAGGCCGCCGAGCAGCGCCCGGCTCTGCTCGTCCTTGTTGTTGATCAGGCCGACCAGCAACTGCCAGATGGCCACCATCACGCCTTCCGTGAAATAGCCCTGGCCGCTGTTGTCGTTCTCGCGGATCGACGGCACGCTGATGGGGCGGTCAATGAGGGTGTCTGAAAGGTTGCTCATTAGATTCTCCGTTTGCTCTCGGTCAGATTGAAGTCCAGGCCGCCCAGCTCAAACGCCGCGCCCTCATCGTTGCGAATTTCCAGCCCGAAGAAGTGCGCCCGCAGGCCGCGCCCCAGGTCAAAGCGCTGGGTCCGTTTGACTGGATCGGCGCCGCGTGACGGGTAGGTGTAGGTCTTGCCATCATGCATGGTCACCAGCAGCTGCAGCGGCTGGGCCGCATTGGTTTGCGCATAGGCATTGGCCAGCGCCTTGAGGTGATCGCTGTCAAAGTTGCGCTGGCCCAGGTCGATATGCACCTCGATGGGCTGGCCGGCATCGTCCTCGCCCTCCAGCGCAAACAAGCCTTGCTCGCCGGCGCCGAAGTAATTGCCGCCGATATTGGCGAAACTGTTGAAGTTATAGCTATCATAAGTAGAGCTACCTTCGCTTGCTGCGCCTGTGTCTCGCACAGAAAACACTCCGATTGGGGCATTGAACGGTGCAGAGGGCGCCGCCACCCCGATCACCTCCCGCAGCCAGGCCGTCAGCAGTTGCTCCGCACTCAGCCCAGCATGGGCAGCGATACGCTCAATCAGTCGCCCGTCCTTGAGCACGCCCCCGTCCAGCACGGCATGGCCGGTCAGCACCTCGCGCAGATCCACATCCACCAGCATCAGCGCAGTCAGACGGGAGCCGCCCACCAGCGCCTCCACCAGGGCCGCATCCACCAACACCCCGCCTGCGGCAGGAGCCTTGACGCGCAAGCGCTCCTTGATGGTGATGGATTGCAGCCGAGAACCTGCATGGCGGGAATTCATGGTCAGGCGTTGACGCTGCGTGACCGGCCGGCGCAAGCTGGCCTGCATCGAGGCCCGCACGCCCTGGGGCACATGCAGAATCCGGCCTGGCAGCGAATCCACGTCGATGCGCGCCCACATCAGCAGAGCCTCATCGATCCCGGGCGGGCGGCTGATGTTGTCGCTGTAGCCGTAAGCGTGCAGCGACAGCGAAGCCTGGCCAAAGCCGCTGCCTTCGGGGTAGCCCACGCCCTGGGCCACCAGGCGCAGAGCCGTGCCACCGCCGCCGGTGCTGCCCTGCATGCCGTAGCCGTAACTCACCAAGGACAGCTTCAGCGCGGCCGCACCGCTCGAGCTGCGATCCGTGCCACTGGCGCGCAGCGCACCCAGCACCGTGCGGGAGCCGTGATTCCAAGAACTTACGGCCAAATGAAGCCGCGCCGTGCCCCTGGCCTGCACCTCAACATCGCCGCCACGCTGACCCAGATGCAGCGTCATCGCACCGCTGCCATCGTTCAGGGCTGACTGCAGGGCCGGGGCATCCACCTCATCGCGTGCGTTGAGCATGGCGGCGGCCAGCATCACCGTCTCGCCGCCGAGAGCGCTCACACCGCGCGCCACCGGCACATCGTTCACGTAATAAGTGACCGAGCCGCCGGTGGCGTCCACGCGCAATACAGCCTCCGGGGTCCATGCGGGCATGGGTGACAGCTCTTGCATATCCCCGCTGCGGCCGTCCCCGGCCTCGGGCCGGTTCCAGATGGCCAAGGTATCGCCGGACACCCAAAAACCATGCGCGATGCGCAGGCGGCCGTCTTCTTGCTCCACCCGATTGAAGGCCTTGGTCAGGCCGCACACCACCCCCACGGCTCGCACCGGTACCGAAAATTTCCCGGTCACCGCCCCCCGCAGTGTTTTGATCGAGTGCGCACCGGCATCCCAGCTATCGCTGGCCGCCACGGCCTGCCAATATCCGGGCGTCACCAGCACCTTGACCTCGCTGTAGTGCACGGAGCTGGTACCCGATGGCACCAGAACCTCCACCTTCACCCAGAAACCGCGCAGCCCTGCGGGCGAGCTGTCCGTATAGGCCGCCGACCAAGTCTCACGGGTCGAGCCCACCACGCGGATATGGTTGAAAACGATGTGCCGGCCGTCCATCCAGGCGTAGCTCATGCCGGACGGCAGCGCGGAGCGAAACTCCCTGCGCACCGAGCCCACCACCAAGGGCGCCAGCACTTCCACCGCCTGCAACTGAGTGCGGTAGACCGGCGCCACAAATACCGACTCGCTGTAGTCGAGCTTGCTTAAAAGGTTTGTCATTGGTTTTTCTCCAGCGCTCCAGGCAAGGCAGGCCAGATCCAGGCGCGGTAATCCTCACTCTGGGCATCCCCCAGGTAAATCAAGGCGGGGGCTGGCCTGAAGCCGCCAAACTCCCATGCATACGGGTCAAACACCACCGGCATGAAAGCCTCGGCAGGCAGGCTGCTGTGGCGCTTGAGCGTCCAGGCCGTGGACCACTGACCATTGCTCTGCAGCTGGGACTTGATCGTCTTCGTGACCTGCAGCGTCACCCCATCCAGCTGAGGCACCACCATGGCCAGCTGCGCCAACCTCCCACCAAGCTCCTTGCCGCGCGCCTGGGTCAGGCACCAGCCCAGGTAGGCGCGCCCCGGCAAGACAGGCGCCCAATTGCGGTAATGCAACCGCATGGCTTGCGGGTCACCGGCCGTCGATGCACAGCGCTCGGCATAGGCCATGGCATCGGCAAACGGCAGAGCCTGCGCAGGCAGCACATACTTGGCCCAGGTGGCTCCGCCATCGTCGGACTGCAGCGCGAACGTCTCCAGTTCCTTGAACACCAAAAGCTCGGGCGGATAGTCGCCTCCCAGGCTCCACTCGGGGAATGTCACCTCAATGGTGCGGGCCAGTAACGCCAGGCTGCCCTCTCCCATGCAGGCCAGCCGCGCCGTATGCGCCCCCACGTCCGCATTGAGCAGCACGTTGTAGCGGTAGGTCCCGGGCGGGCAATTGCTGGTGTCCGACCCGGCGAAGGTCGCGGGCCAGTCGCCAAAGCGCAGCTGATATGCGTCCAGCGTCGTGAGCCGCGTCAGCCCACCGGTGGCATCGCCCTTGAACAGCGTCATAAAGCTCATGCGCTGCGCGTGGCCGGCCGAGATCCAGCGGCTGTTGAGCCCAGTGCCGTTGTTCATGGATGTCAGCTGATCCAGGGCAAAGCCCGCCGTCTCGTCAAAGGCAGCAGAGGGAACATCCCCCGACAGGCGCTGGTTCATCGCCGCCACGCTCAGCACAAAGCCGCCTCGGTCGTCCAGAGCCAGCAGCTGCACGCGCAGCGGTGGATAGGTGCAAGAGCCATCGGCGCGGGCATGGGCCAGCTCACGCAGCAAGGGCTGGGGCGTGATCTGCCACGTTGCACCAAAGTCGCGGCTGATCAGCATGCAGGGGTCGAAGCCCGCCGCCACGCAGTGTGCCCCGATAGTCGCGCCCCCGGCCGTCAGTGCATGCTCGGTGTGAGGGATCAGCAGCGCAGCCAGCATGCCGCGCCCCAGGCTGAACATGCCGGGGGCAGATACATCGCACTCGGCCAGGCCTACCCAGGGGCGGTTGTCGCTGCCCGGGTGGCGCGGCAAGTCCGGCCAGGCATGCACCGCGGCGCGCGTGCCCGTGCAGTACACATAGCAAGACAGGCTGCTATTGCCCATGTGGCGCAGGCTCAGACCGAACACCGCGAAGGCATAGCGGTGTGCCGAATCCATCCAGCCCAGCGGCACCACGCTGACCTTGGCGCCCACATAGGCGAAGTCTCCGGCCGCATTGGCCGTGCACTGCCACAGATCCTCGCACTCCTGCAGGTAATAGTTCGCCCCGAAAGCATCGCTGAGCCGATCACCGGGCGCGTCCGGCAGGCCCCGATCCCCATCGTTGGCCTTGTGAAACCGCAGCGAGCCGCCGCGAATATGCTTTTGCCGGGTGATCGTGTTCAGGTAAGGGCCGCTGAAATTGCTCTTGTGCATCAGCGCCACGCGCGGGCGGTTGAGGTTGGGGGCCTGGTCGTCATAGTCAGGCAGCACATTGCCCAGCCCGGCCGCATGACCCACCGACACAAAATAGCCATCACCCACCGACACCAAGCGGCCCATCTGCTGCGTGCCCTGCGGGTACTGCCACAGCTGGGACTGGGGACCCGTCCCGGGCAATTCATCGCCGGTTTCTCCCCGGCTGAGCGTCATGCCGTACAAGCGGCGCAGGTGATAGGCCATGCCCGCAGGCTCTGGATTGATGTTGGCCGCGCAGTTGGCCACCTGCTCGGGCGTGAACCGCACTGCCGTCAGCAGCTCGATGGGCAAATCATCGGTCTGGCTTGGCGGCGCACGCTTGGCCGTGATGCCATATGGGGTCACCGTGATGGTGTCGTCACCGCGCTTGGTGGTGCTGTACGGCGTTGGGCGATCCTTGAAGAACTCATTGCCGCGAACAAAGCTGCCCGCAGCGCCGCCCTGGGTGCTGGGCAGCTTGTTCATCAGGTGGCCGATTCCACAATATTGATCACATAGTCCTTGAGATCCTGTGGGGCCGAAGTCACCAGATTGATGCTGGCCAGATTCACATCGGCGCCCACCTGGGCCACCGAGCCCTGGATACGCACGGCCGTGGTGTTGGTGTCGTCAAGATCGCCGCCTTTGACCAGGCGGTAAAACGTCGCCTGCCCTGTGGCTGCCACCGTCCCCTGCCAGGTATCCATGGCGGGCTTGCTCAGCACCGCGCCGACCATTTCCAGATTCAGACCCGTGGTGCCGCCGGTCTTGAGAGCCACCAGCAGCGTGGCCGAACCCACACCGGCATCCGCGCTGGCCGGTACCGCGCCCGAGTAAATGCGCAGCTCACAGTCGCCGCTACCCGTCAGGGCTGACGCAAGGCCCGGGCTGGACAGCATGGCAATGGCCGCAGCCGTAGAAATCTTGTTCATCGCTCTCTCCTTATTCCGAAGCAGAAACCAGCTCAAAGGCCGCAGTCACCCGCAGCGTGTCGCCGGCGGTCACATCCTTGGCCGCCGCAAAGCGCGCCGCAGAAATCAGCACACCGGTACCACTGCCGCGCGTGGGGCTGGATGCCATAAAGGCGCCATAGATGCGCTTGGCCTCGGTAAAGGTGAACTCGGCGCGGGCGGCCATGTTGTCCACGGCACCGGCCGCAATCGCGCCGGGCGTGAAGGCCGGGCGCGTGGTCGGGATGTAGGCCACCGATTCGCCCAGCGTGGCCACCACGGTCGAGGCCTTGAGGTCGTCGCCCGGGTAGCTGTTGTTCTCAAATACACCCAAGAACCAGCTGGCCACCGGCGCCACGCTCTTGAAGGTCACGCCCAGCATGTGGTTGCGGCCCTCGGCGGGCATCAGGTTTTCAACCTCTTCGCAGCTCAAGACCTGGCCGCCGCGCAGGTGCTCAATGCGGTAGGTCACGCCGGTATGGGTGCGCGAGCCCAGGGAGAGCGGCGCGATGGTTTGGAGTTGGGACATATCAGTACCTCACGATTTCTGCATCCATGGATGCGTGGACAGCCCCACGGGCCAGGCCCGGGGACTGGGTTGCCGCGATCACATGGCGCTGCCCGCCGCGCTCACGCAAATAAGTGGCGGCACGGGTGCCACCCTCGATTACTAGGTTGTCTTCCTGCACATTCACCACCTGGCCGGCGCTGTTGGCGCGCACCAGGCCGCAGTCGCTCATCCAGAACACGGTTTCCGGGCTCTTGGGGTGCTGGCTGTCGGAAGCTGGCAAGGCGCCATAGGGCAGCACCTCCTGCATGTCGGCCAGGGACAGGTCGCCGGCAAACCAATAGGTCCGCCCGGCCGCCACATACACGCCTTGGCCGCAGGGGCGCACCATGGTGATGGGTGCATCAAAGGCCACGTAGCCGGACACCGGGTCGGCCAGCAGCGGGGCAAAAGCAGGGCTGTAGAACAGCAAGTTGTCGCGGGCGCACAGCATGCGGCTCTTGTGGGCGCGCAGGATCTGGCCGGCGGGCAAAGGCATCAGGCCCATGGTCTCCGCCAGAGCGCCGGTATCGGCCTGGATGGTGATCAACGCCGCGCCGCCAAACTCGGCCATTTCTGCGCGGTGAAACATCGAGCCATTGGGGCCGGTCATATAGCAACGCAGCTCCATGCCCGGCGGCACCAGCGGCAAGCCGCTCATATAGATAGAGCCCTGCCCCTGCTGGGACTCGGCCACCTCCACCAGCACCGGCTCGGTCGCGGCCGACTCCCCCATGGGGCCGAACACCGTGAACACCAGCAGGTAGCGGCCTGCATCCAGACTGCCCTCGCCGCGCGCCTGCACCTCGGGCTCCTGGCTGGGGGTCGGGGTCAACTCCAGCGCCTGCGCATCGCGCAGAGCACCTAGGCGCAGGCCGTCGCTGAAATACACCACGCCATTGAGCCGGGTGAAAGACACCGGCCGATGGGGCACCATGCCGCCCTGCACCACGCGCACCCCGCCCCGGGCATCCAGCGCCAGCAGCTCGGTACCGCGCACGGCATAGCCCGTGGGGCCGCCATCGCCCCAAAGGGAATGCACGGGATCGGGCGCCAGCAGCGTTGTGCCCGCACGGCGGCGCAAAATGCCGCCGTCCACGATGTCCACATTCACCGCGCCTTTGAGCAGATCGATCGTGCTGCGCTCGATACGCACGGACAGATCGGTTTCATCGCGGCGGTTGTTGATCCCCAGAGGGAAGGGGCCGAGCTTGGTACGCATCACGGCACCTCCTTGGTCTTGAGAAATGCCGTCCAGAACTGAGCTTGCACTGGCTCCAATTCCTCCTGATACCAGGCCAAGCCCCCGTACATTCCCCCGCCAACCTTTGGAGAAACGGAAATCACAAGGCGGTTGGGCAGCGGCTCGTCATCCGCAGTGGTCGCGGTGACTTCGTGGAGGCCGGGGTTGTCCACACTCAGGTCGATGTAGCCGACACCGTTGTCCACGTAGGGGTAGTCCACGAATGGACCGCCGCCGCCCAACGGGTAGAACAGGTGTGTTACCCGCAGACTGAGGCTGGCGCTCGGGGCTGTACTGAAGGCAGCAGAACCACCGATGAAACCAGAGAGCGAATCCCCGTTTTCGTCGATGTAGGGGACGATAGCCCCAGCGTTTTGCTGGAGGTACGGCTCCATCGATGGGGGGGTGCCGGGGTAGCTTGAGCCCCAGGCCAGCGCCAGCTCACCAGGCTCGGTGGGTTGCTCCGGCTTTTCTCCGATCACCACGGTGACGGTGGCCGGTTCGGAAAATGCACCTGCAGCGTTGGCGACTTGGTAGGTAAAGTAGTCCGTACCTGACTCACCGGGGAGCGGCGCGTAAACGATGTCACCCTCGACTACGGCGGTTGCCGTGCCCTTGACCCCCTGCATGGCGATGGTCACCGAAGAGCGGTCCATCGTGCCGTCCGAATCCACGTCATTGTCCAGCACGGGGATGAGGACGTTGGTTTCGTAGGGCGTACTCGCGCTATCGGGGTTAGCGACTGGAGCGACACTGGCCCCCGCCTCAATGGTGACGGTGACCGCAGCCGGCGCCGAGAGTGCATCCGAGTTGTCGTAGCACTGGTAGTAAAACGTATCCACACCGGTGGCGCCGGTGTACGGGGCATAGGTGACCGTCCCGTCAACGTTCACAGAGGCGAGGCCCTTGCTTCCCTGGCTGGAGATTACGACTCCATACATGCCACCAGGGATCGTGCCGTCCGAGTCCGTGTCGTTGGCCAGTACATCGATAACCACCGGCGTATCGGCAGCGGTGGTGGCCGAATCAGGGTTGGCGGTTGGAGGCTCATTCGGCGGGGTGGTTTCGGGCAACGTGTCGGGCACCGCTTCCCACTGAAACAGCGACAGCGCCGGCCCACCTTCTGCACCGACTGCATTTTTCTCCATGACCAGAATCAAGCGGGTCAGGACAGTCTCGCCAGGAAAATAAGACTCGTCGTAGTTGAACGTGACCTCAAAACGGCCCGGCTGGTTCCAAACCACATTCAGATAGCCGCTGTAATAAGAGGAGCCAGGCTGTTTGCGCGGCTCCAGCAACTCCACGTCCTGCCCTTCACCCAGGCCATCCGGGAAGAACTTGCACAGAACATAAAACGGCTGATCTGGAATCGTCAGCCCAAAATAGACTTTTCCGGTGAAAAACTCTTTACCGCTCTCGGCGCCGAAGGAGCCAGCATTACCCTCTTGGTAAGGCTCCTGCTGCGGGCCAGTGAATGCGACGTTCTGGGTACCCCAGGCAAGAGTAAACGTCATGCCGCGCCCCCATGGCACCAGCGTTGGGCGCGTACCTGGGCAGCGATCATCTGGGGCCAATGGCTGATGCCCGTCAATGTCCGATTCCAGACATAGCCAACACGCGGCACATAGGCCGCGCCCCCTTTGGCAATTTCCATGTACAGGGGTTGCTCCACCGAGAAATCCATTGCGCGCGGCAGGCGCTGGGCGGCAGAGACGGCATCGGCCGTGCGCATCAGCGCCAGGTGATGTACCAGCATGGGTGCCTGCTTGTGGCGCTCCAAACTGTAGGGCTCGGACTGGCGAACGGCAGAGCAGCCGCGATAGTTCACCAGCTCATCGGTATAGGCCAACGGCAGATGGTGGTCGGCGCACTCCTGCAGCACCTCCATGTAATCCGCTGGCAGCGCATCGTCATCATCAAGGTAGAAGCAAAACGGCGTGGTGACGCGACTTAGCACCTGCAGGCGCAAGTCATAGAGTTGCTTTACCGATCCAATTTGCTGCACGCTCGGCAGCACCACCACCCCAGGAAAATGCAGGGTGACAGGCTTGGCAGACAGAACAATGGCCGTAAAAAGAGACATGGCCAGGAGTTTTGCCCGGCCATGAATTGGAGTCGAACCCTAGAGGGGTGCCGTCAGCTCAGTGAACGAGCCTGCTCACGCATTTGCTCGCGCAACGCCTTGGGCGCCATGTCCGCAATACGCTGGGCGCGGTCCTTGCCCATCTCGCGCACCTTCTCCCACACATCCGGCTGGCGTACCACCATGGGTTGATCCGGGTTGTCGCGGTTCCATTTGGCCAGGCGCTCGCGCACCCGCTGCAGCGCCGCCTCATCCTTGCGAAATAGCGCATCTGCCCACTGCGCTTTAATCTCCGCGCTATTGAGTTTGTAAAAACTCTCGCTGCGCTTCCTGTAGCCGGTCGCCTCGCTGTCTTCAGCCACAGACTTTGGCTGAAAGCCAATGAACTTGGCCGCCGCCTCCGCCAGCGTGGCATCGATTACCTTGTAGCCCTTGGAATCCTTGTACATGCCGCTGGCTGCCATATCTCCGCCCTTGAAGGCATTGCGCACTGCCGTGGGCGTCCACTCCAGCACTCCTTTGCCGGCGGTTGCCACATCGCCGTTCAGCATCCCCTTGATCACATCGCGCGCACCGCCAAAGCCGCGCGAGACCAGGTCACCTGCCGGACCCACAATCTCCGTCAGATCGCGCTCGCGGTTGGGCTTTTCCAGGAACAGGCCGGTACCGGGAATCAGGTTGCCCATGCCCAGGCGCCCGGACACATCGACTGGCGCGCCCGGCAGGCCCGAGATACCTTGCTCCATGAAATCGGCCAGCTCCTTGCCAACGGCACCGGCCAGAAACTCTTTGCGCCACTGCTTGGAACTGATGTTGTAGCCGGCCAGCTGGCCCATGCCATCAATCAAATCCTCTGCATCCTCCATGAATGGCACGCCGCCGGCACCGCTCATCAGAACCAGCATGGCCAACGCCCAACCCACGGCGCGGCGGCCAGCTGCTCGCTCTGGGCTTCCTGCTGGCCCTTGGTTCCACATGCGCTGCATCAGCTCCAGATAGGACACGCTATACGTCTTAAACGTAAAAAGTGTGCCGCCCACGGCACCGCGCGCCCACTTGGGTTTGTTGGCCTTGCTATAGACAAACTGCGTTTCCAACACCGCCTTGCGTGCAAAGCCTGCCGGATCGGCCATGCCCTGCTCCTTGGCAATGCGGTAAGACGCAATGAACGTGCTGCGGCGGTTGAACTGCTCGGCCAGCGCGAAGGGTTGGCCCCACAGCACCTTACCCTGCTCCCACTTGTTGGCTGCATTGGCGCGCAGGTTGCCGGCCTTGGTGCCGTCACCCGAGCGCAGCATGCCGTTGCCACGCGCCTGGGCCATCAGCGCATGGATTTCCTGCGGTGACACCGTGCCATCATCCTCGGCAGCCTTGAGCGCCTTGGCAAGGTCAGGTTCGTACTGGAAGCTCTTGTCAGCGACAGACCTGCCCATATCCTTGAGCGCACGCGCCATCTGGCCAGCGGCCTTGCGCATACCGCCATACTGGCTCAGCCAGGGCATGGTGATCTGGAATGGCTGGGTCATGTTGACGAATGCCGAAGCCAGTGAGCCGCCCAGGTACTGAGCAAACAGCATGCCGCGCACGGCCTGGCCTTCCTCCTGCGGGTCGCGGATGTAATCGCGCAGGCCCATGGCCAGATCCTTGAGCTCGCCCTGATCCTTGGGGATCGCGCCAATGGCCGTTTCCATCTTGCCCGCATTCAGGCCCATGGCACCGGCCCGCGCATTGGAGTACACAAAGTTGGCCACCACGCGGCCCACGTCCTGGCTGAAGCCGGCCACGCCCTTGCGATGAATCAGCCGCTTCATGGCGCTGTGATTGTTCTTGGTCAGCTTCAAGAACTCTTGGAATGCCTTGTCCTGGGCTTCGTTGCCCTCGGACTTCAGGCCCAGCATCTCGCCAAACTGCTCCAGAGTTTCAGGCGTCACGCCAGCAAACAGCTTGTAGGCCTCGGCACTCATGGTGCCGGTGGTGATGGTCGCGCCCTTGAATTCCTGGGCCAGCTGCATCTTGGCCAGGTTGGACTCGCGCGCGGTTTCGTACATGCCGAAGTATTGGCGCTCGCCGGCGGCATCCACCACGTCCACGGTGTAGCGGCCAAAGCGCGACAGGGGAGCGTAGCCGCCCTTTTGCAGATCCACAGCCGTCTCCAGGCGGCGGTTGATCAGCTGCATATAGCCGGCCAGGCGGTCGCGCGCGTCCGGGTCGGCCTTGGCGTCCTGCTCCAGGGTATCCAGCAGCAGCTGGGCGGCAGCCTCCACGGAAGGCTGGGCCAGCACCGCCTCGCGCATGGGCTCGTACTTCTCGCCCACCACGCGCAGCATGTCGGTGCGGGCTGTCATGTCGATGGAGCGATCAATGGCCGCGCGGGCCTCGCGGTACAGGCTGATCTGGTTGGCATTGGCGCCAAACATGGATTGCAGCTCGGCATCGCTCCAGACAATGCCAGCCTTGAGAAATTTGCTCTCAAAACGAGAGTCAATCAGCTTTTCAAACTGCGCCATCGGCAGCCCCTGCCACATGGCCAGCAGCCCAGCATCAATCTTGCCGTGCTTGAGCAGCATGGCCGCCTTGTTGTGCACCGACAGATTGGCGTGGCGCTTTTGCAGATCGTCCACCAGCGTGGGCTTGCCGTTCTCGTCGCGCGCCCAGATCAGCGTGCCCTCAAACAGCGGCTTGGCCACGGCCTTGTTGTCCTCGGCGGAAACCGGCTTTTTCTTGAGGTCGCCCAGAGACTCCACCCGGGGCAGGATGCGCGGCGCCATGTCGGCCGCGTCATTGGCCAGCATGCTCACATCATCGATGTTCTGCTGGGCCGACTCGTACACCGGCTTGAAGGCTGGAGCGCGCTCACCCAGGTGGCGCATGGTGCCCACAGACTTGTCCCAGAGCGAAACCTTGCCCTCATGGGCAAAGGTCTGGCTCAACTGGTCCAGGGCGCTGGTCTTGAGGTCGGCCAGGCGTGTCCGGCTGAAGACCGGGCCGTCTTCTAGTGAGCCTGAGCCAGCATTTCCCGTATTTTCGCCAGCGCGGCTTCGGTGTCCTTCTGCAGAGATTCGATCTCGGAGTCGGTCAGCCGGTTCGTAGCGCGCGAGATAACGGGCTTCCGACTCGGTGAGGGCGTCGAAGCCGTAGCCTGTGGCGGCGCGGAATTCGTTTTCGAGGTCACCATGTTTTTGTCGAAGAGAAGCCAGAGTTGCAGCAGAGGGCTGAATTTTTGCACTGTACTGCTTGCCGGTCAATGCAATGACCCCCGCCACGGTACCGCCCCCTTCCCGAATGTGGCTGGCCAGCGCCGTGAACGTGCCGCCCTGGGTCAGGGTATCGTCCACCAGCAAGTACGGTTTGGCTTCCACCGCGCCAGCAAAGTCCACGGGCGCAAAGATCCGGTCCAGCCCATCCATGCCAGTGCGATGAGCCCGATTTGCCTGCACGATGGCGCCAGTCGTGGATAGCCCAAGTCGCTGTGCCAGCACGCCAGCTGCGGCCACCGGGATTCTGTTGCGTCCTGTCGCTTCCTCAGCCGCCACCGGCACCACCAGCGGCTTGGAATCCCCAATCACAGCCCGCACCTTGGCCACAAGATCAGGCGTCACGATGTCTTGGGCCAGGCGAAAGGCTGCCTCGATGTCGCCGCTCTTGGCTGCTGCATAGTCAGGGTGCGATGAGGCCGCGCCCAGGACGCTGCCGATGATGGCATCAGGCATGCTGGTCGCGCCGGAGCGGCTGAATGCAATATCCTGGTCCGAACCAGCGCCAGCGCCGCGCTCCACCCAGGCCCGTGCCGGCAGGATGTAATTGCGGATCAGCTCGGCGTCGGTCAGGGCCAGCGACTTGAAGCCCGGCACATGGGTGCGCAGCCAGGTGCGAACAGCGGCCACAGCACGACGCACAAAGCCAATCTGGGGCGTGCTCTGCGCCATTTCGGCCAAAACCTCTTCGGCGGCCGTGCGGCGGTCCAGCCTGTTGACTCGACGCAGGCCATACTCTTCGATCTTGGCATCCACTTCTGCCTTACGCATGGCGGCCACCTGATTCAGGATCAGGCCCAGATCCTTGCCGAACAGGCCGCGCAGGCCATGGTGGCCCAAGGCCTCGTGAAACAGCACTCGAGCAGCATCGTTTGGCTTCTTCAACTTGGACGCCATCAGATACACCTTGCCCTGGTAATAGAAGCCTTCCGGGGTGCCCTGGGCACCACCGCTGCGCTGCTTCAAATCGGCGCGGCGCGCGCTCTCTGGCACCACGGTGTCCTGCATGTCAAAGGCCACGATGACTTCGGGACCGTTGGCCCAGGCCTTGCGAACCGCATCAGCCGTACCTTGCACGGCGCGCACAGCCTGTGCGCGGGCAGCTGGTGAGTATCCGGCTGGCTTCACCCTCGCACCAGCCTCGCCACGGGCCTGCAGCGCAGGCTGGCCCTCGTTCATGGTCTTGAGGAAGCTGTCCACGTCAAAGTCCGCGCCCGCCAGCTGCTCAGATTCCTGACGGCGGAAACTCGGTGCCTCTTCCCCGCCCGCAACCCGCTCGGTTGCCCGCGCCGCCATGGCTTCGCGCATCTTCGCCGGCACGCTCTTGGGCTTTTCCGCACGCTTGGATGCCGCGGCTTCATCCTTGGCGGCTTTGGCCTCCTTCATGCGCTGCGGTACCGACTTCGGCGCGGGCGTGGGCTCGTTTGCTGGTGCCACATTCGCGCTGGGCGAGGCCTTCACCGCTGCCAGCGCTTGCTCCACCGGTGCATCCAGCACGATGGCCTTGACCTGCTTGCCTTCCTCGGCTGCCGCGACTGCCTGGTGGTGGCCGTCGATGATGTGGCCATCGCTGGACACAATCACCGAGCGGTCGCCAGCCGCGCTCTTGGCCGCCTCCACCTTGGACGGCGAATACTCGGCCTGGGTGGGCTTGAGCGCTGCCGCGTCCACGGTCTTGGTTTCGTGGGCAATGCCCTGGGCATTCAGGTGCTTGACCATGCCGCCATGGTTGGCTGCGGGCACCTGGGGCATGTCAGCGCGAGGAATGCCCAGCGTGCCGGACTCGGCCGCGAAGAGCTTTTCATCGCCCACCGGCTGCGCGCCCTGTTTGACGGGTGTTTGAGCGGCTGGCGAATTCGCTACAGTTTCAATAGCTTGCGGCGCGCTGTTTACAAGCGGTGCCAACTGATTTCCCGCACCTTTACCGGCCACCGCTGTTTGATTGCCCATGGCATCGGCCAGCTTACCGCGCACCTTCTCCGACAGATCACCCCATGCCCGGCCATGCACATTGGCTTTGGCGATGGCATTCAGGCCTGGTGCCACCTTGGCCAGCGCCTGGCGCTCCACCGTGGTCATCCGCGTCCAGCGTTCGCTGGCATCCAGCTGGCGCTGACGCTCCTGCTCGCGCTCTGCATTCCCATCCCGCGCGATCTGGGCCGCTTTGGCTACGGCCGCGCCTGCAGCTTCAGAGACTTGCGCTTGAGCTTTCGCATCGCGCGTGCCCTGGCTTTGCGCTCCAGGGTTGACAGTCGTGGCGCCACCATCGGCTACACCCTGGGCAGCAGCTTGGCCAGCTTGCGCTGCTCCTGCTTGCGCAGGTTGCGGGCTACCTTGCTGGGCTTGATCGGCTTGAGAGACATTGCTGATTGCTCCTGTTTCAATAGCTGTTAACGTTTTCTGCGCAAGCGCCTGGAGTGCTTTTTCTAGTTTCTTGGTGCGCTTGTGATTGGGGCCGTAGTAGGCAATGGCCTGCTGCAACTCGTCCTCGCTCATGGCGGGAACCTGCTTGGCCAGAATCTGGGTAATGCCGCTCAGCTGGGCAGGGGCTGGCGCGCCAGTGGTCGATGCACCTTGCGCCTGCCCGGCGGCCGACTGCACCTCCATCCTGGTCAGCTGGCTTTGCAGCGCATTGCGCTGAGCCACCATGTCCTTGCTCCAACCCTGGGCCGCGCCCTGCTGCTGCATAAAGGCAATGCGGTCCTTGAGCTCGTCCATCTGGGTCTGCAGGGATACCTCGCCGGTTTCCGGGTCCACGCCGGCGGGCACCTGTGCCGCGGCTTGCTCTAGCACGGGCGCTGGCTCCACAGCAACAGTCGGTGTCTGCAGCACTTGCGATGCACCCGAATCCACCGCCATGGCTGCCGCCTTGGACAGCGCGCCGACATTGGGGTCCAGGCCCATGGCCTGAGAGGGAGTCAGCTCTGGCACGGGAACCTCTGGCGTGACCGAGCCCAGGTCTGCCGTGCCTGGCGCTGCATCGGGGTTGGTAGTGGAATCGCCCACTGGTGCTGGGGTCGCAACTGGCTCCGTCGCCTGCGTCACATCCTCCGGCGTTGCGCCGACATTGCCCTTGCCATCTGCATACAGCGTGGCTTCCTGGCCCATGTCATTGGTTGCGCCCGGCTGTTCGGCAGAAACACCGGATGGCTCGGCCATTGGGTTCGATCCAGCTGCGGCCTCTTGAGCTTGGGCCTGGGCCACATTCCAGCCGCGCACCCACTGTGCCTTGGCCACCACGCTCTTGATCGACTCCGGCGGCGTGCGCGGTTCTCCAGAAGCAAAAGCAGCGGCCCCTTCGCTCTGACGCTGGGCCGCGCCCTTGTGAGCCATGCCCTCCATCGCGCCAAAGCCTCCACCCATGGGGGCAGAGGCCAATCCTTCCAGCGCAGCCTGCCCGGCCACGCCCTGCCAGGTCGGCACATCAAAGCCTTCGCCCTGCAGCGCGGTATTGGAGGCATGCCGTTCCTGCCCGCCCTGCAGCATTTCCATCGGAGCTTCTTTGGCCGCGCCCATTGCAGTGGAGCGCAGCACACCGGGAGCTGCTTTTGCTGCAGCCTCGGCCGCCACGCGCTGGCCAGCTAGGCGCCGCACCGCACTTTCTGCGCCGGTACCGCCAGCTGCCGCGCCCAGCACCCCACCCAGGGCAATACTCCCCGCATTGGGGCCTGTATAGGCTTGGGCTGCATCGGCGCGCTGGCTGGCATCCGCCTCGCTCGCGCCCGCTTCCAGGTGCTTTTGCTTCACGCTTTCGTGGATCTGCCCCTTGATGCCACCCAAGCCTTGCGCCGCGCCCAGCCCCACCTGGGCTGCACGCACGGCTATTGCAGGAACAGCTGCGCCACCAGAAAGGAGGCCGGCGGCTAGAGCAGGCGCAGAAGTTCCTAATGCATTCAGCGTAGTATCGAGTGGGGCATCGGCAAAGCTGCCCGCATAGGCCTTCACCTCCTCCCAGGTGCTGCCCGAATCCTCGGCCGCCTTGATCTTCGCGGCGCGCTCCTGCTTCTTGGCCTTGGTGTAGGGAGAAGCTAGGTCTGTCAGCGCATCCGTGGCCTTGCCCAGCACGCGCGAGGCGGAATTGTCTGCGCCCGCCACATCCGTGAGCATCTTGACGCCCTGGGTGATCCCCGAGCCCAGGGCAATGGCAGAGTCACCAGCACTGCGCAGCAAGCCGGGCGATGGCGCCTCCTTGCCGAACTCCGGGTCGTCAAACGGGTTGGCTGGCGTTTTAGCCGCCGCCTTGGCGCCGGAAGTAGCGGAGGCAAGGGCAGTGGGCGCGCCGAAGTTGGGATCATCAAAGGGGTTCTTGCTCATCCCCCAATGACACCTCACCCCACCTTGCTGGTCGAACCCTAGCCGGTGTACCCTCTGCTTCCAGGCCTCTGCCTAGAGGCTTGTCGCTCATAACAGGCTGATTTTTAAGTGTTTTTATAGGCCACTACTTTACGGCCATATATTAGCGGTGCTATTATTGTGACCGTCACATCTCATTGGCCAGCCAACCATTTCTTGCCATGTCCAAAATCCATGTTGCCAAGTCGGTTCGTGCACGCGCGCTAAAGCACGCACCAGGCCACTACTCCTTGGGTGCCGCAAAAAATGCAGCGCGTAAGATCTCGGCATCTGCAAAACACCTCCATCCTGATGAGGACGTTCGTAGCTTTGCCAGCTTCATGCCTGTAGGAATTTCTGCGCGTGTTATCTCCTGGCCCAAGCTCTAAGTTTTTCACAACATGATCCTTCGCGAACTGCTGAAAAAGCAGGGCCTTGACAGTTTCACTGTAGAAGACTTCAAGTTTGTAACCTCTAAAATTGCAGAAGATCCTGATCGCCTCATTCTTGTAGGCGGTCAGGCTATTGCTGTCTGGGGAATTATTTTTGACGTGCCATCCCCTCTTGGTGCGCACCAAACACTCACCGAAGACGCGGACTGGCTTGGTGGAAAATTAGATGCCAAGTGGCTTTCCGAGCGCCTGGGCGCGCCCTCAGACGTAGACCTCCACTTTGCCGGCGACTTTGATGCGACGCCCAGCGCAGCGATCGTGTATTTGCTTCGCGATGGAAAACGAGTCCTTTTGATGGACTTTCTGAGAGCCATCGCAGGTCTGGCGGTTGATGACATTGTCAAATTCGCGGTGTCTGTGGAGCTGGAGGGTGGTCGCCTGCAAGTCATGCATCCACTGCTTTGCCTGGAGAGCCGCTTCGCGAACCTCGAGCTCATCGCGTCCAAGCGCTTGGGCAATGGACCTCTGCAAGCGCAATGGATGATTGCCATCGCCAAGAAATTCCTTTTGACTCTGGTCGAATCTGGCGACGAACCTGCGCAAGTAGCTAAAGCGATACGTCAAATCGCCGAGTTAGCGGAGTACAGGGCCGGGCGCTATTGCTTCATGAACTTCCAGCTTGATGCACTTGATGCGATACCCGACGACGCGATTACCTATGCCGGACAAGGGTTCGCTGAGCAGGAGTGGCCTCGCATCGTGCGCAGAATTACAGCCAAGCGTCAAAGCTGGCTTGATTTCCGGCAACGTCAATTGCAAGCGACACAAGCTGCCCACTGAGTCCGTACTACCTAGCCCAGTACGCGACTCGATCAACTTCGCAGTTGAGTGATTCAAATACTCAATGAAATCAATCTGCTCTGCTACATTTCCTCGCAGGAGGGAACATGCAAAAGAAGATATGGGGATTGCTGGGCGGGTCGCTGCTGGCGCTGGCAGCCGCGCAGGCCCACGCCGCCAACTACGCCACATGCCTACTGGACAAGCTGCCCAACACGCAGAACGATGTCGCAGCCCAAGCCAGTATGCAGGTGTGCTTGGACAAGCATCCAGGCGGGATTGAGGTCATTCCACAGGGAAAGGGCCGCGGCCTCTTTGGCTTTAACAGCGGCGCGGAGTGCACGGCCAAGAATGCAGGCGAAACGCGAAGCAACAGAGCAGCAGTCCTGATTGGGGTGGCCTGCAGGCGACTTTACGACAAGCCAAATCCTTTCGATGATCCCAACTTCGGGAAAGAACTTTCAAAGTAGGCTTCCAGTCTTAGCCAAGATAGCGCGCTGCCGCGCCTGCCCCAAATTTGAGATCGAATTCAGCTTTCAGTCCTGGGTTCGCACGCAAAGCACTGATGTTGTTCTCTGATGGGGCTGATGCGGGCATCTGCCCGCCGCGATCTACGAACTGGCCCGTTTGATTATTCAAAACACTGGCCGGCACATTACGCATTACGTTGGCTTTTGTATCCCACTCCTGACCGCCAGGAACCACCGTAAACCTGTTTGGCTGATCCTCCTTGCCGGAGTAAGCGCGAATCTGGGCGGCAATTGCGGCTTGCTCCTCGGGGGTCTTCGCATTTAGCAGCGTCTCCTGCATGTGGCCCATGCGTTCAGCCGCACGAATTTGCGGCTCTCGCAGGCGTTCATCGCTGCTCGCGCGCTGGGCGTCGATGCTGTTGCGCTGTGCACCCAAGGCCAATTGCCCCTTGCCCAGTTCGATCTGCCCTTTTGCACGGCGGTCTGCACCGGCTTCGGCCATGGCCGTGCGCTTCAAGCCGGCATTGATTTCATTGGTTTTGAGCTGCATCTCGGGCACCTTGCCCTGGGCGGCCAGGTCGGCTCGGCTGGCGTCCACAAAGTTCTGCACGGCAGGATTGTGTGACGCACCCCTACCGCCCCAGCGCTCGGTATTCATGATCGAGCTGGCCGAAGTTTCCAGATTCTTGAGCCGCTGGCGCGCGGCCCAGTCGTTGCCGCTGTGAGCCACGCCGGGAACATTGAGGCCAAAGCCTCCAGCTTCTGGCTGACTGGTTTCAGGCTGGCTGGGGCGACGCAGGCCAAAACCACCCGCCCCTGTCTGAGCCAAAGCGCCTGCTGCTGCATCATTCTGAGCATTGGGCCGGCCAGTGAATCCGGCAGGCAAACCCATCCCGCCGGCCTGGTCGCTGTACTGGCCGCGCCCGTGGTTGTAAACACCAGGCTGCACCTCAGTGGCAACAGGCTTCACCGTGGGAGGCGGAGCATTTGGGTTGGCAGGAGTTGGATTGATCAGCCCTCGCCCAGATCCAACCGTACTCTGGGCTTGCGAAGAGGTGCCCGCCGTCGTTGGCGTCGGAGTTGCTGAAGCAGGTGCCGCTGGAGCTGCATTCGCTTGCTTGTCTGCGTAGAGGTACTTTCCAGCCATCCCCAGAGTCAGCGCATCGCCCAGGTCGGAAGCCGCGCCCAGTGCACGCACACCCACATCACGCGCCAAGCCGCCCACGCCCTCTATCGAATTCGGCTCGAATCCAAAGCGCTTCTCATAGTCAGAGGTGGGCGTCTCGGCCGCCGCGCTCGCGGTACCCGCCAATGTGGCAGGCAGCGCCACAGCACCAGCAGCTTTCATGACTGGGGCGATACCACGCCCTACAGCCGCGCCCGCGCGATACCCAGCACTCTGTGGCGAAGCCGATGCAGAGGCTGCCGGTGCAGGTGCTGGAGAGGTCGGAGTAGCTGCGGCACGCTGCGCCTGCCATGCCTTGGCCTCGGGCGATCCATTGGCCGGGTTGTATTTTGGCCGTGCGTCCGTTACGCCGTTGGGATTTGGCACGACACGGCTTTGTGCATTGAGCGGATCGCTCCCACCCATCGTGAAATTGGGCTTGTAGCCCGTGGTCTGGAGACCTGTTTGCGGGGGCACACTATTGCCCAACTGGGGTTGCGCCGGCATGGCGGCGGGCCCATTGGGTGCGCGATGGTTCACATAGGGCGCAACCGTTCGCGCACCAACTCGAAGCAGGTCCTCTGGCGCGCCGCCATTGTTGAAGAACACCTCGGGCTTCAAGCCCAAGCGCGGCGCATCCTCCGGACCAGGATCCGGCAAGCTCTTTCGCTTCAAGCCTAGACCCGGCGCTTCCTTGGTGCTGGGCACGCTTGCGCGCGCAGCATTCAGGCCGAACGAGGGTTGCACAGGCGTATGCGTAGCATCCACCACGCCCTGCAGCGCCTGTTTGCCACCCATGGCATGCACGGTATCAGGAGGCAGGACAAACTCGCCGGGCTTGAACATGCCCGGGATGCTGTCCGGCGCCTGGTTCAGCTGTTGCGCCAGCTTCGCGCCGGCCTGGGCCTTGGGTTGGGGTTTGGACAGTCCGAACATGCGGCACCTTAAAAAATGTAGGCCACGTTCACCTGGGGCTCATCGTGGCGGGTAGATCGGCGCAGGTCTGCATCCGGCCGCTTGCCGAAGTAGCCCGTAAAAGCAGCCTCGGCCGTGGCCGCGCGCTGCGGGTCAAAGCCATCGGCATCGGGCTGGCTGAATGCCCGGTGCAGTGCCCAATAGACCAGATAGGCATGGCTGGCTGCGTGGATCTCTGGCTTGTCGGCATCGCTGACCATGGGCTTGAGCGGCAGACGGTAAGCCTCCAAAGCCAGCACACCGGCCTCGCTCGGCGTTGGCACCAGGCGCAGCGCGCCCTCGGTCTGGATCGCATACATCGAATCGCAGTCAAGGCGCACACGCCAGTTCGGATGCTTGCGGTCCAGCCACTCGCGGGTCACCAAGTTCACCTGCTTGCCGCGCTGGGCGGCCGCGCTCGGCTTCCAATGCAGATGCGCGATTTCATAAACCTTGGGATGGAGCTGATAAGAGGCCTTGCCCTCCTGCACCGCAATCGTGGTGATGGCTGGAGTGCTGTCATCGAGCAGCAGTCGGCCGCGCACGGCGGCCTCGTCCTGGGCTTCGTTGAGCCAGCGCGTCACAGCCTCGTTCTCCCACAGGTAGGCTGCCACCTTGTCGGTCGCATCCTCGCGGAAAGAGGCAATCAGTTCCTCCAGATTCATCAGCGCACCCCGAATTGGTGAATCAGGCCATTGACGGTGATACGCATGTCGTCCACTTTGGCCTTGGTATCAAAGGTGTGGTCGTACTTTTGGGCGTATTCGGCCAGAGCGGTCTTGTTCATGCCCAGCACAGTGATCAGCATGGCCTCGCGCTGGTCGTCCACTTCCTTGGCCTTGTCGTCCAGGGCCTGCTGCTCCAGAGCGGCAATCTCCTGCTCGCTCAGCTCGCTGGTCTGCTGGATGGCCTGAGCCGCGCCCTGCTCCTGGCCTGGCTCCTGGGCTTCAGCAGGCTTGAGGTCGGCTGTGCGCTTGAATTCGACAAACTTCAGCAGCGGCTTGGCGATGACCTCGCTCACCAGGCGCTCTTCCTGGGGCTGCCAAACGTGGCCGGTGGCACGGTCGCGGTACAGCTTGCGGCCGGTATAGGTGATGCGTACAAAGTTCATGATGCTGGGGAGTGTTCAGATGGACGAATGCGGGCCATACCCGAAGGCAGGCCCGCATCCTGGGAGCGCTCTTTACAGGGCGCCGGTGGAAATGGCCTGCAGCACCACGTCGATGCGGCCCGCCTTGGCATTAGCCGCGCCCGAAGTGGTCAGCACCAGATAGGCGTCCTTGGGCAGCGTCACCGGTGCCTTGGTCGTCGCATTGCGCAGGCGCGCCGCGGCGGCCAGATCCAGCGCCGCGCCGAAGTAAGCCGCGTCTTGGGGCACCTTGACGCTGTCCACGCCATCCACATATTCAAAGCCCAGGTCACCCTTGACGGTGGCGGTCAGGCCTGTGGAAACGATGGCCGTGGATTCCACCAGGGTGGAGCCCGCAGGAATGACGCCCAGACGCACCTTGTCGCCGGCGGCGATGGGCGCATTGGTATCGGCTTCCAGGGCGCCACCATTGGCACCGGCCTTCAAAATGAAATGCAGGGCGTTGAGATTGCCCCAGGGAGTAGAGCCCAGCTGATTGCCGCGCTTTTGGTTGGTGGTCACGATTGCCATGGTTGGCTCCTTGATCGAAACAAAATGGAAGAACACATCCACACGCATCAGGCGCAGCCCTGTCGCCGCGCCCGATGCCTATGGATTACTGACGCTCATCAATGATGGGCACAGCCGTGTCGATGGCCATCGCGCCATGGTCGGTGTAGTACTTGGTGCCACCGCCCTGATCCACGGCCCAGCGCACCTTGGAGGTACCCTGAATCGCGCCAATCAGCAGTTCCATCTTGTCGCCGTGGTCAAACTCCTTCTCCTTCCAGAAGAAGGGCATGCCGCCATGCTTAGAAGCCGCGAAGGCCTGGGCCAGTGCCTGACCGCCCAGCAGCAGCGCACGGTCCACGGCATGGGTCTTGCCAAAGCTGGCGGGCACCACACAGGTGCTCTCCGCATCGCTGGTGTACTGAGCGCAGTAGCGCACCGTGTCACCCGCGTAGAAGCGAATGGGTCGCGGCTGCTTGCAGATCAGAATGCCGTTCCACAAACCCACATCGCCCATGAACAAGGGATGACGCTCAGCCTGGCTGGCGCGGGTCAGCGCGTTGGCCTGGAACTGGCGGAAATCCTTGTCCTGGGAGAACTGGTGGTACTGAGCGGGGCTGACCAGCAGCATGCGCAGCGGGGAATCATCGGCCGCCTGGTCGCCTGGCAGACGGATTGCGGGAGGCGGCAGCGCAATCGACTCCACCAGCGTGCGAACGGCGTCCACGATGGTCATGCTCAGGGCATCCGTGGAAGCAATGTCCATTTCGCCGGCGTTGACAGCAAAGCCCTTGAGCGAGTCACCATCGGCCACGTAGTGGCGGTTCTTGGTGGGCGCGAGCACGGGATTGACGGCAATCGCGGCAAAGTCCTCATGGCCTTCGGTGGGGATGGCCCACTCGATGTTGTCATGGAAGCCGCGCGCCCCGGCCAAGTGCATCAGGATGCTCTGATCCTGGTAACGATCCATCAGGCCCTGCGCAATGGGACGGCCCACCTTGCGGAACTCCACCGGCGAGCGAATGTCGGTCATGGCATCGCCCACATCCACGGGGAAACGCGCCTGATTGACACGCACACGGGCCTTGTCCAGAGAAATGCCCGTGCCCTTGCCCTCAGCCATGCGGCTACCCATGATGGGATAAGCGCCCACAGGTTGAATGAAGTGAAATTCCACCTCGTCACCCTTGCCGCGCCCCAGATCCGTGGCACGCACGATAGGCATGTCCGTGGTGGTCTGGTTGCGCAGCGTGGCTGCAGCTTCACCCTCGCCCTTGGGCATGGTGCCCACCATTTTGTTGAGCTTGGAATTGCGCTGCATGGACTGCGCAAACAGTCCTGCCGCTTGTACGAACTGCGCATTGGACGAACCTGCGCCTACACTGGTCTTGGACATATCAAGTCCTCCTGCTATGGGACAAGGGCGCTCTCATCACGAGATAGCCCAGTAAAAGGGTTGCGGCGTGCCAATCGGCTACACCACGCTATTCATCAATCGCATCTGACGCTCAGGCGGCAGGCTTTGCATGTACGCCATCAGGGCAGCTGGGTCGCCAGCTAGTTCCATCGCGCGATCAGCCTCTGTGCCTGCGGGTGCCGCTCCGGGCAGACTCGACAGACTCACAGGGGGCGCGCTCTTGGCGTCGGCCAACGCTTTGGCCACCGCAGCTGCAGTGGGATCAGCCGAAGCCGCGCCCGCTGCACCTGCATGGACTTGCTTGAACTGGCCCAGCAAATCAATCACGTCCTGGGCGGTGCCTGCAGTCAGCGTGCGATCAATCGCAGCCTGCATGTATCCGGGCTGACCAGCCTTCCAGCTGGCGAACTCCTTGGATTCAGCGACTTCGAAGGCATCTTTGTGCGCATCCAGAATCTTCTGAGCGTGTGCTTGCTCTGCTGTCAGCTCCTGTGCTGCCTGCTCACGGGCCTGAGCCTCGCGCTGGGCCTCGCGCTGAGGCGCCAAGGCAGCATCGACTCGTGCGGCCACCAGCTTGTCAATGCCTGCTGCCATCCCCTCTTCGGAAAAATCACCGAATAAGGAAACGTCTGCACCACCATCCACCAGGGTTTTGACTGCTGCCAGGTTCTGGTCGGCCTGGGTTGGCGCATGCCCCGCATCCGCGCGGGCTTGTGCATCCACCTGGGCTTGTTGCAGATTGCTGGCCTGGGAGGCCGTCAACTGCTCCAGTTGTGCGCGCAGCTGGTCGCGCTCGGCAATGGCCGAATCGCGCGCGGTGCGTGCTTCTGTCAGCTTTTCATAGGGGATGGTGTAACCACCGGACTTGCTGGCAATGGGCGCGCCTTCGGGCTCTTCCTGAGCGTTCGGGGTTGCATCTGCAGCGGGGGGTGGGGTTGCGGCAGTGGCCTGCGTGGAGGTTTCAGCGGCGGTGCCGGCTTCGGGCTTGGACGTATCCGCGTCCAGATCCAATGTGCCAGCAAAGGCTGCTGCCAAGAGTTGTTGAGCTTCGTTCACTCTGTTGTGCTCCGTTCCCAGCTATCCGGCCGGGGCTGTTGTGGGGCACACCGATTCGAGGATCAGGCCAGGGCCGAAGCCCTGACCATCACACTCTCCAGCGGTGGGAATGGGCCGACTCTCACGAGTGGGCTGTTTCGCTTTGATTTCTCGCTGCGATGGATGAAGTGTCACCGGCTTGCGCGCGGCGGTCTAACTCTAGTGGGGTTTAGGCTGCAGCTTGGGATGGAGCCAGAGCCGCATGCTCATAGCGCTTGGCCATTTCAATGATTTCTTCCAAGTACTGCAGATAGCGCTCTGCGTAAGCGCGACTACTCCAAGGAGTCGTACCGTCGTTGTACAGAAAGCCAGAGCTTCCACCGAAACGGCTACGTATTGCTTGCCACTCGGCTTGTGGAAGTTTGATTTTTAAATTTTCATGTTCGCCATAGTCAACCCACTTGTGGCGATCGGTCTGGCCCACGGGTTTGTAGTTGCGACCTACTGGAACATACTCCGTACCACTCGTACCGGCAGATTCCAAACCGTATGGCAGATAAATGCGCATCTCGTGATAAACAATGGAGCGAGCGTAAATCTTGAAACGCGGCACGGACAATACCGCCTTCACAAAATCTCTTGCATATTCCAGCGCACTGATGCCATTGAGATACTCGTGCGTTAGCACAGGTAGTGTTAACCGCACCGCTGCCTCAAAATCCTGCGCACCGTCAAACTGCGATGCCTTGCGGAACGCTTCACGCATGTCTTCAGCGCTACGCTGAAATACAGGGCCGCGACGCACTACTTGACGTGAAGTTCTTTCAAACACCGCCCAATTGGGGAAGCCCATTTTCTGAGCTTCTTGATCAAGGGTAACCAGATGGGGGATACCCATCTCTTTCTCACGCTTCTTTGCCAAGCGCTTAAGGCGACCAATATGGTTCTTGGAGAAAATTTGCATTTGCATTCCTTTGTTAATGCACCGCAAATCGAGCGCGTCCACACACAAGATCAATGCAGTGCATTCAGGTAATGCAAACATGTGTTCCACAGCATCGCGCTGTGGACATGGTGCCTGGCAAGGCTTTCTATCGAGGTGGACGAGTACGGCGCCATGACTGCCGTTGCGCGAATCCTAACATGGCCCTCACACGACCTGTCAAGCAGCTCGCAGGTTGTCACCGGTGCTTGGCGTCTCAATCCCATGCATTCCGGTACCGGCCTCCTGCGGTACGGGTGGAAATTCCGGGCTGGTGTTCTCGCGCACCTCAGGGGATGCCCCCTGCTCCGGCGCCGCGCCGCCCTGGCCAGGAATCGGCATTGGCCCAGGACCGGATGCGACAGCCTCGGCAGTAGGGAAATCTGGATCATCGCCGCCAGGATTGGGCTTCTGGTAGCCCGCGCTCTGCATGATGGCGTCGGCAATCGGCGCGATCATCGGCATCTGGGCCACCTGGGCACCGCCTTGCATGGCGCTGTAGGCCGCCTGCACACCGGTCTGCACCTGCTGGGCACCCATCAGCTTCTCGCGCGCCGCCACTTCGCGCTCGCGCAGGTCCAGCTCTCGCTCCTTGAGGTCGCGCTGAAGCTCCTGCTCGATCTGCTTACGCAGCTGCTCGGGGTCGGTCTGCTGGGTGGCTTCCTTGATCACCTTGATGATTTCCTCCTTGCGGGGCAAGTCCATCAAATCCAGCATGAAGGGCATCACCACCTGTTGCATCTGCGGCGGCAAGGCCTTGACCGCTTCGGAAAGCGCAGACAGCTGCTGGGCGCGAAAGCTCGAGGAGGACGGCACATCCGACAAGGCCACCTTCAGGCGCGTGCGCTGCACGTCATTGGACAGATAGCGCAACCCACCCTCTTCCACGGGCTCGTTGAGCACCACGGTGCGCGGTGGGTTGATGGTGTCACCCTCGATCACGATCACCTCGCGCTCCTGGCCCAAGTCCTCGATTTCCAGCGCCAGGATGAGCTCGCCCACCATGGCACGCCCTTCCTTGAAGTTGCCCATCAGATCGGCAATGCTGATCTGCGACTGCTCCACCTGGGTCTGCTCCTGCACGCCGCTGGTCGCGCTCCCCTGCTGCCCCTGGAAAGCCGCGGTGATGGAGCCCACCCGCTGCAAGGCCGCGCGGCTGTCGGCCATCATCTGCAGTTGCTGGTTGTTGAGTTGAAAGTCGCGCTTGACCTCAAAACGCGCGCCTGTCCGGGACATTTCATCGGGATTCAGGATGATGTCGGCATCGGGGCGGCTGATCTGCCGCCGGAATTGCTCGTCCGTCATTGCCACCGCGCCCTTGGTGCGCTCGGTACGGGTGCTGGCCATGCCCCAGCGCAGCTTGGCGATGGAGCTGTTGAGGTTGTCCTGTGGAAAGATCATGTCGCGCGCCAGGCCGAAAGGTACACGGGTCATGTCCTCACGGTAGCCCCAGAACGGCACATACGGGAAATGCGGGTGCGGGTACGGGCTGGCGCTGTCATGCAGCAGATGCGGCCCCATCCAGTAGGAGCGGCGCACCCGGGCCACGGTAGAGCGCTCTAGCTTGCCCTGGCCACCCACAACAGCAGCCTGGTGCGTTGAGTTGGCGCTATCAAACTCGACAACCCTGCCGCCGCGCATCTTGAGCAGCACCACATTCACCCAACGCCGGTACCAGAGCTCGCCCAGGCACACCTCATCCGACTCGTGCCGGTACCAGGCCTGCTCGCGCGTGGTCCAGGCCCGGTTGCCATCGGCACCCGACTGCAGGCCCGTCGAAACGCCGCCCTCTGTCACATAGCCACCATAGCCGCCCAGGCCGCTGACAGATTGCGCCTGCAGGATCAGCTTGGCCTGGTCTTCAAAGGCCCGTGCCGCGCGGTCCTTGCTGATGAAGCGCTCGCGCAGCAGCCAGCGTGCATCAGACAGGTCCTTTTCAGACGCGCGCATGTCCCAAAAGACTTCATTGCGATGGATGTAGCGACAGCGGGTCTTGTATTCCAGCGGGTTGCTATTGCGCGCCACCTCCACCCAGCCCAGGCCCACGGCCGCCTGGGGCCTGAAAGCCTCGCCCATGGCCGCGTCTGCCTTTGAAAAGCGCTCCGCTTGGTTAAGCCGGTAGTTCAGCGCGTCGGCCACATCCTGGCCCGTGGGGTCGCCATCGGGAGTCACACGCCAGTCGGTGCGGGTCTTTTCCTCAAACCCGCAGATCGCCGCGATGGCCGGGCCAATCACGTTCTCTTTGGCAGGCGGCACGCCGGTAGCCTGCAGGCGCTTGAGCAAATCCGTGCTCAGCTGGTTGCCGTCCACATAGTCGGCCTCCTTATCCGCTGCCGCGCGCCAAGGTGGTTGATCAATGCATTCCTGCACGATCTTGGCGTATTCCAGCACGGTCATGGCTTCGCCCAGATCCGCGTTTTGAGGGGGTTTGGTGTATTGCATGGTTGCTCTCACTAGCGCCAGTCGGGCGCATCGGCTTCTTGGTAGTCATCGTTGGCACTGGGAATGCCTGCCATCTGCGGCACCCACAGCGCCACATAGCGCATGCAGTCCGCGCCATGGCTGAATTCGTCGTGCAGCGGCTCCATGGGCTCGTTCGTGACCGCGTGAATGCGCCGCTGGTAGCGCTTCAGGCACTCCAGCAGGCGAGCGGTCTTGGTGGCATCAAAGTAGCAACGCGGCATGAGCATGCGTAGCTGCTTGATGCCCTCCTCCACATCCGTTGCCCGGTCCTGTGACCTGACTGAGCGGCGGCCCAGCTCGCGCAGAATCTGCTCAGAGCTTTTGCCGGTCTGGATATTTTTGGTCTTGCCGTCGTGGGGCAGGTAGTCCGTGCCCCAGCGGTAGGGCAGCTTCTCCAGCTTGGCCACATACCACTCCAGCGTGTGGTGGCTGTCCTCGATGTAGCCAATGATTCGCACATCCTGGGGGCCGCGCTGCACCAGGGCAATGCTCATGGCATCGTTCCAGCCCAGATCCCAGACCGTGTGCACCGGCAAAGTCGGGTCATAGGGCACGTCGCGCGCCCGGCTATCCAGGTACAGCGACTCCATTTCGTGGCGGTAGATCGCGCCGGCGGCCACGCGCCGCGCCTTGCCTTCCCAAATATGGGCGTAGTCGTCGGCCAGCATGGTGCGCTTGGCCTTGCGCCGCTCCTCATCCAGCACGCGCGGAAACCAAGGGTTGTCGCGCCAGTTGATCTCCACCACCCAGGTGTCGGGGCTGGGCGTGGCGATGAAGCGCTGGTAGGTTTCATCCGTCTCCATGTCCGGGTTGAGAGTCAGCCATATCTCGCTGCCCTCCTTGCGGATCGTGGGGATCAGCGTGTCCCAGCTCTTCTTGCTCACCCCGTGGGCTTCTTCCACCCACACAATGTCGCAGCCCTCAAACGACTTGATGGAGTCCACGGTGTGGCTCTGCAGACCAGAAAACAGGAACAGCGAGCCATTGATGCCGCGCACCTCGGTTTCCAGCACCTCAAAGAAGGCATGCAGGTTCAGCCGCGCGATCACATCCTTGAGCAGCTGGTGCACCGACTGCTTGATGGACTTTTGAATCTCACGGGTGCAGAGCACGCGCAGTGGACGGCTGGCCGCCATCACCAGCAGCACGGCCGCCACGGTCCAAGACTTTCCGCCGCCGCGCCCGCCATGCATCACCTTGTAGCGCTTGGGCTCCCAGATTCCGGCCAGTATTTCGGGTATGGCCAGCACGGGCACCTCGGGCATGCCTTGAGCTGTAGAGGGGACAGCAGCCAGCTTCATTCCTGCTCGTCCTCATCTGGCGCATGCACCGGCGCCTTGACGTGCACGATCTGGATGGCCGGTGGCACGTAGCCGGCCGTACCTGGTGCTGGCTCGTCCTTTTCCTTGTCGTCCATGCCAAAGGCGGTGCGCTCCATATCGACCAGCATGCGCAGGCTCTCCGAAAGCGTCTTCATGGTCTTGGAGCGCTCAGGCAGGCTGATGACCTTGTGGTACAGGTCGTTGAGGCGGTCGATCCCGTTCTCGTCGGGGTTGCGCATGTTCTCGCCCAGCTGCTCCAGCAGGGCTACGGTGTCGGCATCGGCCTGCTGCTCCAGCTCGTCCAACAGCGCATTGGTGATCTTGCGCGCCCGGTGAATGTCACGGCGGTGGGCCAGGCGCACATCGGCAATGGCCTGCGCATTGGCATCGACTACGGCACGCTCTGCAGCTCTGGATTCCTTGGATACCTCGCTGGATACTGCCGCTTTGGATACCAGAGCATCGGCCTTGCGCTGGATTTTTTCGGAAAGGTCGCGCTCCCATCCATCGCGCTTCGCTCTCTTATTAATAGCGCCGTGCGTAATGCCGTTCTCATCTGCGATCTGGCGCAGTGTCTTTACGCCGGCTCTGTAGTCAAGCTCGATGCGCTCCCAATCCGTAGGCGCGGCTTTGCTACCGGCCTTGGACATGGCCGCTGCGTGGGTACTGTCTGGGGGTTTGGATACTGCCTCTTTGGATGCCATACCACGTATGCTGCGTGGCAGGGTCCGAGGTGTCGAACCCTAGCGGGGCAAATAACTTAGCTGACTACCAATTTTGGTAAAAATAGGCGTTATTGCCTCAAAAATCTCCTCTGGTGAGCGGGGCATATCCAGAGTGTTTGAGCGTCAAGTCAATACGCTGCACAGCTGTGCAGCGCTTCGCAGCCGCTCGTTGTTTTGCGCGGGACGATCACATCCCAGAACTGGGATTACCTGCTCAAATGGGACCAACAGGGATGTTTTGTGGCCTGCTGGTAGCAGTAGACGCTGCGGCTATTTACTGCGCGGGTGGCAAGTCGGCGATGCCGTAGCCCGCGCGATTATTGTCAGCCCAGTAAATCAGTCGGTTAGCTTCGTAACCGGCGTCGCGCCGGCAATGGGCAGGCAACTCCCCATACACTCCTTCAAAACGGCAGATACTTCGCAGCGCGCGGCCCAGGCCAATCAATCTCAAGAAGGCCTCCTGATCAGGTTTCGCTTCCGTCCATCCCTGAACCTGCTGAACATATGGCCGAAGGGTTAGCATTTTGGTTTTGTAGTCAGGTTCATTCAAGCAGGCAGTGACTAATTGGCTCAGCATGCCGCCGGGCAACCCACCTACTTTGTAGAGGTAATGGTCGCGCAAGCCGGGCAAGTCGTCGATATGCTTGTAATGGTCAGAACGGCCGACGCATCTCCCAAAATCTTGAGTCTGCGGCTTGACCAAATTCAAGGGAAAAAATGGCGTCCAGAGTTGCACGTGTCTGTAGCCCCTGTAGCCAAACTGGATCGCCGAGCGCATTTCCGGCTTGCTTGCCGCGAACTGCTTACGGAACGTGTTCTCGGCGGCTTTTATCGCTGTCACGGTCTCGTCAATCATGGAATTGATTTCAGCAGAAATGGTTCTATCGTTTTTCAGCGGCGTTCTTAAAACCGTATCAAATGCCTTAAAGTCTCCTCGCGTGAAAACTAGGTACATCGCTAATTGGCGTGGCCAGTCGTAACTGGTCGACTCGTTCAACTGCAGGTTGGAGACGGCGTAGACGAGCGGGGTGCGGGCTTTCCGATCAGCCGCGCAAGGCCTCAGGATTGCTTTCTCAATCGGCACGCCATACGCTTCTACCGCTGCAAATACGGAGAACAGGTTGTAGGAACTTTTTTCCACGGGCTGCGTGCATAGCAGTGCGTCAATAGCCTGATCTGCCGACATGCTCTCATTGACCTTCGCATGCAGCTTGGCCCGGTTCGGGTCCGTCTTCAGATTCACCTGCTTGCGCGTGATTATTCGCACGGTATCGATCTGGCGCGGGTCGGTACCGCTGTAGCTTAGAGCCAGATCCCAGTTGCGAGCGACGCCGTCACCAGCCATCAGCAACTCCACTACGCGTGACCTGGGCGTTCCTTGCTGGAATTCAGCGCGCAGCCTGACCTCAGAAACATCCATGCCTTGCTGATACAGCTCAAATGGCGACTGGTAGCTCCCGCGCGCTACCTGCTGGTAATAGATCAGCTGGGCCAGTTCGAATGCTGCATTTTCATTGCCTTGTCGCGCTGCCTTGTCAAACCAAGCTGCGGCTGTGCTGGTGGATAATTTTTCGCCTACTCCCAATACATGGGCTCGCCCTAGCCAGAGCTGGCTGAGTGGATTACCAGAAGTTGCGTTTTCCTTGTGGCAGGCGTATGCCGCCGCCCATTGATCTGGTTCTAGTTCGCCGGGCGGCTCGCGGAACGCCTCGCAATCAGCTGCAGCGGACAAACTACTCCATAGGAGGAATGAAGCAGCAAGAAGCAGTTTTTTCATGACTGGCGACTCCTCGGCGGAGGTCGGGAGTAAAAAGATGTTTTATTCAAACATAAATTAAGTGCGAGGCATATGCCAGCTGATTCATTACCCAGGGAAACTGCATGCAGCATCTTTTCGAAAAGCCCAGCCACGCGCTACTGGGCCAACTCAAGACTTTGCTGTGCAGCATTCCCCCCTTGGGATGCCTTGAGCGCTTTGTAGCGTCGGTCAACCTCTCTGAGCTGTTGCGCCATCTCAACCATTCGCGCCTCCATCTCTTGCACCCGCTCCAGCGCTGATGCTTCCAGTGCTTTACCCGCCAGCATAGGAGCAAGCTGACGGGCTTCGGCAGGCACCAGCGTCATTACCTCGTCGCCCTTTTCGATCTTGTAAACGCCATTGGGCATCACCGTGCAGGAGACCGCCTGCGCAGCCACATGCTGGTGCAGCGGCCGGTAGCACTGCTTGTGCGGGCTGATCATGCCCTCGCCTCGCAGCACCTTGATGCGGTCGTCCACCGTGGTGGGCTTCAAACCAGTCAAGGCCACGATACGTTCGCGCGTTGGCTCCCCGCCTGCGTCGCTTATCTGCCTGATTGCCTCAAACACCAGCATGAGCGTCGGAGTTTCCTCCGTGGCACCCAGATCCACGCCACCATCACGGGCGCGGAATGTAGAGGTTCCAGAGGTTTGCTGTGCTTGTGTGGAATTCATTGATGCTCCGGGGTTCTCGGTTCTTTATGCTTCTTGCGCCCACAGGGGCAGGTTCTTCGGCCACTGGCCATTCGTCAAAATCGTGTCGCGGGTGATCTGCCCCCAGGCCAGGCCGTATTCGCGGTGCGCCTCGCGGCCGCCCACCTCCAACAGCCGGTATTGGTCATAGGCCACATGGCAGCCCTCAATGCCTGGGCGCGAACAGCAGAGCGGAAAGCCTGTGCGGTCGTCTGTCTTGAGGTTCAGTCCCTTGCCCAGGTTCAGGTGGGCATGCTGGCTGTAGCCGCTGATGCCACACCAGATGCAAGGCAGCTGGGCCACCAGGCGGCGGTAAGGCTCGCAATCCACCGCGTTGTCCTTCTCGATGGGCTTGCCTGAAGTGGCGGGGCCCATCACCACGGTGGCGCGCACCGTGCACAGGCCGGCAGTTGCCCGGGCACTCTCCAGCTGGCGCGCTGCACGTTCGGCAAGTCGCTCTTCGCGGCTATCTGCCTGGCCAGGAACGTAGTGGTGGCCCTCGTCCTGCTCGTCCAGGCGCTCAGCGCCAGCCCAGTTGCCGCGCGAATTGAAGCCGGTACGCTTCATAGGCTTGCGAGTGGTCAGCATTGCCGGACCCTTAGTGCCCTGTCATACGCTGCAGCCTTTGCAGCATAGATAGTGCTTTCCGACTGCGCCATCAACCATACGCTGTAGGCAGTCTGCGGAGAAAGGCCCGTCGCCGTAGTGCCTCGGCCAGTGCAGACCCAGGTACCGGCCTGCCTCTTAATCAGAGGTTTGAGCCACAAGCGCAGCAATGTTCGGTGGTCAGTGCGTTGGCGCTCCTGCTCTATCCGCAAAATCAGATCGCAGTGCATCACCGTGCCCCCCATCCGTGCTTGAGAAACGTGCGCAGGCGCTGCAGGCCCTGGTGCGCGGCAGGCAAAACGGGAGCGCGCATGGGTTTGCATGCCAGAGGTTCTTGGGCTATGGACTTCACCTCAATGAAGCGCACTGACTCCACAACGCCCAGCACTTCGCGGGATTCCCAGGTCAGTGGCTCTTCATGGATAGCGGATACCTCGTAAACCTTCGCGCCTTCGGCATCTACCACTAGCTTGAAGCTGCAGAACCGCCCCAGCTCCAGCTCTATCTGCTTCATCGTGTTCGGGTGGATGATCATGGTGTAGCGGTTTATCGCCATGCTGCCCCCCAGTTCTCCACCTCCACGTACTCGCCCCAGTTGTCCACCACGCAAACGCTGTTGGTGCCCACCTGCATCGGGTTGTGGCAGCTGTTGCGCATCCACTCTGTTATCAGCCAGCGGCCGTTGTTCAGACGCTCGGCTTTGTACCAGCTGAGCGTGGCGCCTGGGTTGATCATCACGCGAGGCAGCATCGGCTTGCGTTGCCCGGCCAGGGGAACGGCCTTGCCAAAGAATTCCAGGTTCATTTGACGAGCCTCACTTCCAGACCCAGCAAGGCCTTCATCAGGTGACGCTTGAGCTTGAATTCAGGCGTCAGCACCCCTTTGGCGTCTTCAATCACCTCAACGCCCTTCTCCACATACACAAAGTCTGCGATGTAGCGAATAGCTGGGCGGGCGCGGTTAGCATCCACAAACTTCACTGACGGCACCAGCTCATAGACCACCTGACGGCGCAGGTCGGTGATGCCGCCGGCGCGCAACTGCAGGCACAGCTGGTTCCAGCGGCGCAGCTCGGCACGGCTATCAAACTTCAGGCCTTCGGCCGTGGTGGCTTTCTTGTTGCCGTACTTGGCTCCACTTCCACCAGCTCGCTTGGATGCGGCTTGAACCCCAAGCGCTGCAGCTCGGCTTTGACCGCTGCCCGAATTCCCAGGTACAGCCCGTGACCATGTGTCACGGATTCCTCTTCCAGTTCCGAAGCCCTTAGCCGCGAGTGCTGCCACCACCCCGGCGTCATTGCCAGCTTGACGAGGTGCGCTGTTTCCACGGCTTTGGCGTTGATTCGTTGTTCCCATTGCCGCCTCTCAGTTGACGATGAATTCATGGTCGCCCTCTCCTGTGCCGTTCAGCAGCAGCTCGCGTAAGCGGCGCTCCGTGGCACGGTGGGCATGGATGTAGTTGCGCTCGGATGCCAGCGCCAGCAGCTGCTCGTAGGCTTCTGCAAACTCGGTCAGGTGCATCAGCTGCGCGGCATTCAGGCGCATGGGTTCGCCCTGGCCGTGGGCGCGCCCCAGGACCACCACGGCAGCCACGGCATCGCTGAAAAGCGCGTCCGGGTCATCGAACAGGCCCAGGGTCAGCATCGTTTCAGCGATGTTTGCGGCGTCTGCGAGGGTGCGCCACTGCTCCACCACAGGGGTGCCATAGCCCACGGCCTGCACCGCGTCATTCACGGCTTGGACCAGAGGATTGCGCTTGCGTTGGTGCAAAGGCTTGCTGGCGCTGGCTGTCAGCTCCTGGGCCAGGCTGTAGTGGTACGGCAGATTCAGATAGCTCCTGTCCACCACCTTGTTGATGAATCCGGTTACGCCGTTCATCGCATGTCCTCCTGCTGCTTGTTCAGGCCCAGGGTTTCCATCGCGGCCATGCGGGTGTGGCGCGTCACCGTTTGGTCGCCGTGGTTGATACGGGCAACGATCTTTCTTGCCCAGTCCTTGCCATCGCCCATGAACTCGACCGGAACGTCCAGAAGGCGCTCCACCACGGGCGCTGGCAGCGCCAGCAAGCCGTTCTCTTCAAAGTAGGTCTTGCGAGGCGTCAAGGCTTCACAGACCTTCAGAAACTGCGGCAGACTGGGTGGAAACTCCGGGCACTCCCGCTGAATGCTCTTGGAACCCGCTTCGATCACGTCATCCGCGAATTCGGCCAAAGCCGCATCCCAGACCAGCTGCGCCGCGCGCATGCCTTTGTCCTCACGGCGGTCGTTCAGCTCACCGGTGCTGAATTTGGACAGGAATGCAGTGCCATAGGCGCTCTGCAGCACCACGAACAGCTTGCGGGTGCGCTGGGAGGCCTCGGGGCGCTTGGCCAACTGGCCCGCCTGATGTCCGGCGCCGTGCAGGGCATGCGAAGCCAGGTCCGCAATTTCGTAACTGCGGCTCATAGCTCGATCCCGTCAAAAATGGCTTTGCCAGCGCCGGCAAACTTGTGGCTTGCTGCAGGAGCCTGGGATGGCGGTGGCGTGCTCGCACCTGTCTGCTGCTGGGTCGCCCACTTCTGCGCATCCCGTAGCAGCAGGCCCACAGGGTGCAGCTGGTCGCTGATGAACTTCTCTTCGACGCGACGCACGTAATGCACGGCGATCCGGGGAGCCCGCTCCGCCCCCACCTTGTCAATGAACTGGGAGATTTGCCCAGCGACAGACGCATTCCACAGCGGCCAGTCCTTGTAGCGGCCTTGGTAGGCAATAGCGTAGGCAACCCAGGTCTTGTGGCTCTTCGTGCTCTCACCGGGGTAATGCAGTTCTCCAGGGATGACGTGGGTCACGCCATTGGGGGCCGTCACCACCATGGGCTCGACCTCCTTGGGCTCCTTGGGAGGCTTTGGGGGCTTGGGGTCTTTTGGTGTGGTGGGCTGCTCCGGCTCTTTCGGATTCTTAGGCTCCCCGTCCTCCGCAGCCTTGGCGGCAGCCTGGGCTGCAAGAGAAGGAGTCTCTGCTGTAGTCTCTGTAGGAGTCTCTGTATTAATAACGGGTTGCGCTTGACGCACGCCGCCAACTGCGTTTGCAGCATCCCCCGAACTGCGTTTGGCGCTATCCCCGGATTGCGTTTTGCGCATTTCCCGAAATGCGTTTTCGTCGTTCGGGGATTGCGCTTTCGTTTGTGCCTCGGTCCAGGCATCAAATGCAGCGTCAACAGCCTCCAGATTCAGGCGGTAATAGACACGGTGCTCCAGACGGCGGGGTGTTTCAATCAGAAAGCCAGACTCGCGCAGTTGCTTGCGTGCTGTCGCCTGCTCACGGTAGGACAGTCCAGTCTCCTCGGTGAACTCCTCGGATGTCTTGTAAGTACCCAGATCGCTCTCGCCGCGCTGGCCCCAGTAGTGCAGCTGCGCAAACAGAATGGCCACATTCACGGAGCCAAAGAAACGCGCCAGGCGGGGGTAATAGGCCACTGGATGGCCAACATTGGTAAGGGATGCGGAAAGGCTCATGTGCTGGCGCTGCCTTCCTGCGCAAGCCGCGCCTTATCTGTGTAGAGGTTGGTGTGGCGCTTCGCCATTACGCAACTCCTTCGCTTGTCAGGCGCTCGACAATCCATGCCTCGCCGGCAGTGGTAAACAGCGGCTGGGAATAGCCAAGCTCGGTTTGCTTCAACTCTCCGTAGCCCTTGTCGATCACCCACTGCTTGAAAACGCGAGCGCGCTTTACACCCATGGCATAGATGCCCAGCTCGTCCAGATACTTGTTCAGCTTGATGGCGGACATACCCAGCTTCTGGGCTATCTGCGTGGCAGTCATTAGCGTGGTTCGCTCAACCACCTTGTCAAAGAAGTTCACCTTGGGGGCGGCCAGCGCCAGCTCGGCAACAGCCTTCTGCTCACCTTCTTTGGCATCAGCCCAAGCGCGCGCAGCAGCAACAGGATCGGCAAAGTTAGGCAGTGTGGGCGCGCGGCGCTGCCCAGCTTGGTTCTCCAACTGCGCCTGAACCTGCCGACGCACGCCCTTGGATTCGCGCATGGCCACATACATGCACTGTTTGAGCGTCAAGCCATAAGCCTCGGACTCCGTGCCATTGTTATTGGTTACTACGAAAATTTCGTAGTGCTCCCCCTCTAGCTCATCACGTACCCGGGCGTGGAAATCGTTACGCCGCACTTCGCTTTCGCCAAACGCTATGCGACTTCGGTTGATGACGTCCACCAGCTCCAGGCTGGTCATCATGATGGAAAGCACCCCATGCGAAGATTGATTCGCCAAAACTTCACTTCGCATAGGAGCCTCCATGAGTTTTCAACCAGTCGATACACGCCTGATCGAATTCACCTGCCCTCACTGCGGCCACCAATGCAGCTGCCTCCTTGGAGAGCTTCGGGCGAAGAAAGAGACTTTTTGTTCCGGGTGCTTGCGGGTCTTCGAGATAGACACCACATACCTGGATCGAGACATCGAGACGGCCATAACCAAGTTCATCCGCCAACTGCAACGCCTTTGACAGAATTTCCATGTCTTCGTCGCGGTAAGCAATTTCGGGAGGCAGGTTCAGCCAAACCTCTGCCCTGAGGTTCAGTAGGCGATGGCGAGGCATTTCTGCCAGCTCTGAAATGTCGCGGCTGCTCATCGGCCACCTCCGGGGAATTCGGGGGCCCCAAACGGGCCTATGAGCTGAGCCATCGCGTCGATACGCTTCGCTTCATGGTTCATCTTCTCCAACACCATTTGCCGATACGTCTTGCCATGCACCAGGGCGTAGATGCAGTCGCGCAGCACGCACGCGGTATCCAGGCCTCGCGCGGCACAGTACTGCAGCCACAGGCCATAGGTGACGTCATCAATCTTGGTTTTGACGGCGCAGATCAGTTTTCCCAAAGGCCCAGCGATGCCGCGAGCAAACATGGGGGTTTGATCCTCAACGGCCACTTGACCAATGGCGTGATCCAAGACCTCCTGGGCGTCCTCCGGGGAAAGCCCCTTGAGGGCATTCATCACAGCGACAAGGGCCGCGTTCTGAGCCTTGGACAGGTGCGAGAGCTGTTTGATGCGTATATTGGAGTCAGCCATGTGTGACCTCCTCGTGCAGGTTCTCCGCGCATTCCGTTTTATGAACGGTGTGGCGATAGAAGTTGTTGAACAGGTGCCACAGCGGAGAACCCACTGGGTAGCGATTGGCCAAAGCCAAGGAGATTTGGTTTTGCGCGGCGTGCTGCGCCTGGGTGCCCACCGCCTCCCGGGGCAGAATGGAAGTTCCTACACAACCATCCCCAGGAGGGGCAGACATGACTTTTTTGGACGCTTTGGGTGCTGCCAAAGGCGCATTCGACTTAGTTGCCGTTGCCATCAAGGCTCGCGACGACACAAAGGTGCAAGCGGCAATGGCTGACCTGAGGGAAAAACTGTGGGAGATGTCAACCAATGGGTTCTCCCAAATGCAGGAGCTCCATCGCCTTGAGCTTGAGGTTCAAAAGTCGCGAATGGAGTTGGTAGAGGCGCGCCGAGAAAAAGCAGACCTTGAAGCCAAAGTCAAAGAGAAGACGCAGTACGAGTTCTTTGAAATAGTTCCCGGGGGATGGGCCTATACGACGAAAGCAGATATCGACAAGCCTGTACACAAACGCGCAAACTTCTGCGCTGCCTGCAACAGCGATAGCAAGGTAGTTCCACTTCAACACCTCAGTCCGCCGACACATGAAACGGAGTCTTGGTACTGTCCAGTCGATAAGTCCCACACCCTTGTTCATGAAGAACCGGGCGTAACGCATGACCGCGAAACGGGGGTAACCACTATTCACGGTTTTTAGACGGTTATCCATGCGCCGCCTCCGTGGTCGAAGTGGATGGCTGTTTCAGATCGGCTGGTGGGCGGAGCCAGTCGTAGTGCAACTGCACGGCCGGGGGAATTCCTCGGCGCTTCCAGTTGTTGACGCGGCGAGATCCATTGAGTGAGCGCCAGCCGAGTCGATTGGCAACAGCGGTGCTTCCACCAAGACGATTGATCAGTTCAGTAGCTGGTGCATTCATACCAGCAATTAAACACCATGTTCACCTTAACCGCAACAGCATGTTTAAACAATAAGTTTAAAAATCACTGTTATGCATCCAGTAACCGAACGCATTTACCAGGCCGTGGCCCATATCACAGGTAAGTCCGACATCGGGCCTACGGACGTCTCCCAATTTCTGGGGCTAGCCAACTCCCAGACTGCAAAAAACTGGGAGTCTCGAGGCCCCTCCAGCGACGGCCTTGTGGCCGCTGCAGAGCGGGGAATCAGCGTGAAGTGGTTACGACAAGGCACCGGACCAATGACAACAGACTCAATAACAACCGAGCCCTCTAACGTTGAGCCAGCGCTTGAACTGAAAAAATCTCGGCGCGTCCCAGTTACAGGAAGTGTCCGCGGCGGACCTGATGGCTATCTAGTTCAAGACAACGGCACTGAGGGCTGGGTGGAGTACTGGACTGGCGACCCTCGGGCATACGCTTTGCGTATCAAAGGGGACTCCATGCATCCTCGCTACCGCGCTGGAGAGTATGTAGTTGTGACTCCCAGCATTGAGGCGCAATCAGGTCGTGACGTAGTCGTCAAGCTGATTGACGGAAAGTGCTTGCTCAAGCAGTTCAACTGGACTCGAGGCGATGAAATGCAGTTCGTGAGCATCAACAACGGCTACGAGCCAATGACGATCAGCAAAGAGGACATCGAGTGCGTTGACCGGGTAGCTGGCTGTGTTGGCCCTGACGCCATGGTCTTCTAAGCCTTACCGCCATGACATCAGCCCGCTTAGGCGGGCTTTTTCACGCCCAAAATAAAACACCATGTTAAAACACTATGTTGACATGCGTAGAACACCATGTTTAAATCCATCCGTCGCCGCAATCACCGTGTTGCTGGCGCTGGGTGCCGAGTGATCGAGCTAGCTCCCAGGTTCATGCTCATGCAGCAGCACGGCTGGATAAACACAGGGCACCGCGGGCGGCAGCGGGATACAAAAGGTCGTCGTGCGCTGTAGTCAGTACTGCTCTGCCCCCGGATGGGATCGGCAACAGGAACATCAAAGGTCACGCGAAGTCCAGACCCTGGGGCTAAGTACGGGGGTGAGGCGCAGGCGCGCCAAGAAAAGAAACGTGCCATGCCGGTTGGAATCCCGGCACAAACCAGAGCGTCTTAATTTAGGGCGCTGCGGTTTGACCACCACCAAAGGAAAACACCGTGAAACAAGCGCTGTATGAAAACCAAGCTCAGCATGACCCGGCTCCAGTCCCTAAAGCCACCCAAGTTGAGGAAGCCCTGAGCCGCTTGGAATCGCAGACATGTCAGCTGCGCGATATCGTGAGCCGAATGTGCACCCGTCTTGATCCCATCCTGATCCCGACTGGCGTAGGCGCTGTTAGTCCTCAAGGCAAGGAATCCCAAGCGCAGCCTGCTCCGCTGGTGCTAAAGATCGACGGCCTTACCGAATTTCTGCGCGCCTCCTACTCAGACCTACAGGATCTGGACCGCCGCCTGGCACTCTGACCCCAGGTGATCACTCACATCTGCGCAAGTAGCGCCAGCCCCTGAACGACATCAGGGGCGCAAACCAGAGCCTTGCGTGCAGGGCTGCGGTTTGAGTAAAGTGACTCCATGACACGCATCAACACTACCGAAATATGGGAGCGGCACGGCTACAAAGTCGAGCGCATTGAGCAACCCATGGGCGCGCCCCAGCGTAATGTGTATGCGCCAGACGGCACGCTGCTGATTGAGGACGCTGAGTACACCCAAGAAACGGAAGCTCTGCGCGAACTCGGCTTCATCGACTGATCCATGCCCGCCTTGAGCGGGTTTTCTTTTACCGGCCACCCTTGAGGTGGCTTTTTTGCGCCCGGAGATTCTGAAATGTGAGCGAGTAGCCAGCATGCGGCATGCATGTGCCTTCCCCCGCAGGGCTAAGCGGGGCCAAAACAAAAGCGTCTTCACCCGAGGGCGCTTTTGTTTTTTCAAGGAGTGCCAGATGACACCAGTACAGAAGTTGAAGTGGGCGATTCTGCTGAAGGCAGTTGCATTCGAGAACATCGCCGACCCCGGCGCGATCACCGCCGAGAACGTTGATCGACTCTACGACGACAACAACCAAAACTGGGAACTGCAGGACGCCCGCAACGAAATACGCTGCACCTGCCAAGAAACAGACTTCCCAACTCCCCACTCGCGCCATTACGAATGCAACTCCGTCGCTGCTCGGATGCCCGATGGATCGTGGGTTGGCTGGAACTACTGGTATGGAGGCGGTAAGCACGGCGAGCCAGAAGCCCTCGACTGGATGAGTGACGCCTACGACCTCACTTGCACAGAGGAGCAAGTTATGACTACGAAGCGAACTTTCACCAAGGTCGTTGCTGACTCAGCTGCCTGACCCACTCGACTTGCCGGCGTAAGCGGCAGCCATCCGGCGTGACCACTCTAGCGGGTACGTCTGCACAGGAATAAGCCTGAGCATGCGGCAATTGAGGACTTCGGCGCGGCTTCCGCGTCGTTGGCGAAAGTGGTCACACCAGATGGAAAGTCAGATTTATTTCTTTCCACCACCGACAAGGTAAACGTTGCCCTCAGACACGTTCTTGAGAAGCTCGCGATACGCATTCACCAAGTGATCGCGGCCAAGCCTGAATTCCGGCTCTGTTCTATCAGGTCCGTCCTGATGCTTGGCATCCAGTTGTGCCGCACGCAGTTCTCTCGCCACCTGATGCGCAGTCTCGGGTGGCAGTGCCTTGACAACTGCCGTCAAGATCATCGACAGCGCAGTGAATGCGCCTGTTTCCTCCTGGGTCATGAAGCACCTCCAGTGTGTTGACCCATTCTAGTTTCCAGCCGGGCCTGGGGTGGCTTCTCTGTCTCCTCCCTCCAACCCTTCTTCCCCAGGCATGCCCCGAAAGGGCACCGGCTCTTTATTCAAGCCCGCAGCAACCGCTCGCGGGCTTTTTTCATTGGAGTTTCCTTTGAGCACCAAAGCACCTTACATCGTCCTCGACCTCGAATCCCGCAGCACCAAGCCCAATGCCATCGTGGCCTCCATTGGTGCAGTGGCACTTGACGCCGACCTGCAGCTGCTGCCCGGCGAATTCCATATCCCGATGGCACAGCACCTGCAGTTCCCGCGACATGAAGATCCCGAAACAATGCGCTGGTGGGCCGAACAATGCCCAGAGGCCCGCTATGCATCCGTGATGGCCGCCCAGACGGAACTACCGGCCCAGGCATTGCGCGACTTCACGGCCTGGGTCAAAGGCGTCGCAGACATTGAAACGGTGCGCGTGTGGGGCAATGGATCGGTCTTCGACAACGTGATTCTGCGCAGCCTCTACGATTTCGTTGACCAGATCCCGCCCTGGCACTGGCGCAACGACCGCGACATGCGAACCATCCTTGAACTGCACTCCGCGGCAAAGGACGTAGGGGCGTTTGTGGGCGTGAAGCACATCGCCGTCGATGACGCGCGCCACGAAGCCAAGCAGTTGGCCAAAGCACTCACGCTGCACCAAAACCTGCTTGCTGCGGGGGGCCTGTGAAATGGCCGCACATCCCCGCCCTGCTCCTGGCCGCAGTTCTGGCAGCCCTGCTGCTGCTCGCCCCAACCCTGGGACAAAACTTCTGATGGCTGTGCAGTGGGCGCTGACAGGCTTCGGCCTCTTCTGCCTGGTGGGCGCGGCCGTGGTGCTCATGATCAGCACCCCCAGCGCCTGGCCGTTCTGACACCCGAAAATCGCATCAATTTTGATAGCTGCTTGCGCTTTATTTGCAAGCGCAACAGGTCAATTTCATGCAATTTTCTGATCCATTTGAATTTTTGAAGGTGTTCGGCTCTGGCACCACCGCATCCCGCTTGGGGCAAGCCATTGGCGTAGCCCCAAAGATCGCTGCACGCATGGCAAAGCAGAGCGGCAAGACGCCTTTGCGCTCCGAAAAGCCTATCCCTGGCCTGGAGCACCTGCCCGGGCTTCCTGACTTTGCCATCACGCGGCGCACCAAAGCCGGCGGCACGGTGCACCAGATTGACTGCAATGAAGCTGGCGACAGCCCCGGCTATCGCTCCCTGTTGATTCACCGCTGCGCCATGCATTGCGAGGACGAACCTGAAGAGGACGAAACACCATGATCAAGCTCCTTGGCGTCATCACGCTTGCCTTCTGCTCAGTGCTCCTGCTGATGCTTTGGGCCACCGGCCCGGCACAGGCGAACGCTGAAACCAGTGAGCCCCCTTCCCCTCCTGGCGCGATTCGCATGGCTGCCCGTGATGCGTTTGCCTGCCCAGGTATGCACGCGGAATGGATCGATGAGAAGACAGTGCACTGCCTCAAAGAGAAACCATGACCACGCCAACGCGCTCAGCTATGGCATTCCCCGGTCAAGTCGATGTGACTGTAGTCAATGCTCGGCAACACCCCATCATCGATGGTTAAAAAGAACACGCTGAACCTGTAACAGGTATCTCATGACAAATGCACTAACAACGGCGCCAAACACTAAGAAAAGAGCTGCAATTAGCGTGCTGAATGATGCAAGCAGACAGCAAACGGCAGTGAACAGCATTAAAGCGGCGACGACAAAAAATCCAGAAGTGCTCACTACATTTTTACTCAATGCCGGATGCTCTTTGTGATTTACGTTCCACATTTCTCGCAATGAGCTGATCTGCGCTATTCCTATCCAAATTGGAATAGACAGTGCCGAAAATGCCAGCGAGGCGGTTCGCCAACCGTCGTCCAATTTGATTTGCATAACCACAAGAGCAATGGCGAGCGCCGCGCCCGCGCCGCCATAACCCTCAGGTTTTCCAGCTGCCCAATGGCGCTCTTCCATCCTATTCATGACGGGTTCGATAGCCCTGAGGACGTCTTCAGAATGATTTTTATTCATTCGTCAATCGTAGCTTGGGTTCGCCTTCTTGCTGCGGTTTGTATCCAGCCACAGTACTGGTTTTTCAATTTTGGAGCTCCAATGTTCAAGAGCATGATCATTTACCGCATTGCCGAGAGCTGGCAAGGCGTTCTGCAAGCGTTGGAAGATGCCCTGCCAAAGACAGTCTTTGCCGAATGCGGCGCCCCCAAGAGCGCTCCGTGGGAATGGTGTCACCACGCGCCCCGCAGCGCGGCGCTTGCAGTACTATTGCGCTCAAGTTAGCTTAAGTTGGCGAAACACCCCACTTAGTTGGCGAGCACGTCATAGAATCACTCACACCTAAGTTATGGAGAACGTATGCCGGACATGCATCGCCTTGATCTTCTTGCCTCAGCGTTCAGCCCTAGCGCTCCCATCGACAACCAATCGCTGTTTTCTGGCCGAATCTCTCAGCTTACTGATGTACTAAACGCTGTGAACCAAAAGGGTCAACATGCCATCCTTTTTGGAGAGCGTGGCGTAGGTAAAACATCTCTCGCACGCGTGATATCAAGTGGCATAAGCATTCGCGGCAAGCGTACCATTGTGGGCGCCATAAACTGCGATCAAACGATGACATTTGACTCTCTTTGGAGAAAAATATTTAGAGAAATTGTTCTATCAATCAATCAAAAGAACCCAGATGGAACAACCGACAATATTGACGTTAGTTTTCTAGGCAAGCTCCCAACAACTCAATTAACGCCAGACGACATACGGCATATTCTTAGTCGTCTTCCAAAGACTATTGTTGTGATTGATGAGCTCGATAGAATAACCTCACAAGGTGTAACCACTGCGCTAGCAGACACAATCAAAACCCTTTCAGATCATGCCATCGACTCGACGGTTCTTCTCGTTGGGGTTGCTGATTCAGTCGATAGTTTGATCAAAGAGCACGAGAGCATAGAGAGGGCCTTGGTACAAATTCGCATGCCGAGAATGTCGAAAGACGAACTGACAGAGATTATTAAAAAAGGATTGAATGGTGCACAAATGACAATTACAGATGATGCCTGCAATGGCATTACTGCATTGTCTCAAGGACTTCCACACTACACGCACCTACTAACCCAAAGCGCGGGTCAAAATTCTGCGACAAATGATAGAACAGAAGTTACGGAAAAAGACGTCCGCGCGGCTATAGACAAAGCTCTCTCAAAGGCACAACAGAGCATTATTAGCGCACACCATAAAGCCACCAATAGTCCGCGCGAGAACCTGTACCCACAGGTGCTTTTGGCCTGCAGTCTTGCTGAGCAAGATGGACTTGGATATTTTGCTGCTGTGGATGTACGAGCTCCGCTTTCTAAGATAATGCACAAAGCATATGAAATCCCTGCATTCTCTCAACATTTGAATGCATTCTGTGAGCCAGGTAGAGGTCCAGTGCTTCAGCGAACTGGAACCACTAGAAGATATCGCTTTCGCTTTATCAACCCGCTATTGCAGCCATTTGTTTTAATGGATGGCATCAAGAAAGAACTTATTTCTCCCGACGAGTTAAAGAATATAGCCCAACAGAAGAATTAGTGGGCTATCAGCAAATACATCCTTAAATTCTAAATATCGAGATAATCAAGTATTTTTGCAAAACAATTTTTGCGACTTCTGATTATCTCATCTTTTTCCTGATTTAGATTATTTATCGCATTGACATTCATACCGGGAATACCCAAGCTTATTTCCATTTGCTCAAGATCGCGTATTTTCTTATCAATAGTCGCTTCATCATTATTAAGAGATGATAGCAGTGCAGCCAGCGCATTAAGTTGTACCAGCGCATGAGAAGCATTTGCTTGCTTGTTTTGAGCCTTAGCACTCTCTTCCAATGCTTTCTTTGTCTCTGCTAATTCTTGCTTCTGCATTTTCACGCCCTTCGCTATCCATATTAGCGCCAAAAATGCAATGAGAGGATTTAAAATTCCTCCAAAAAAATCACCTACTTGCCCATTATTCTCATAGCTAACACTCCAAAATCCTTCTTGAAAGAACAACCATATTGGCACTAATATTGTGCAAATAAGAACGATGGCCATAACCATCATTACAATATGTCCGGTTCTTTCCTCTATAAAATTAAATATTTTATCCATAAAATTCTTTAGATTAGCATGCTAAGTTAAGGCTGCAGCGTCATCAGTCCCCGCGTAACCCCATCCAGCCAGTCATCATATTCACCTCAATGGGACTAATGGACATCAAACAAAAAAAATGTGACCAAGAACCCTTGCGCATCGATTTTTAACAGCCCTCGAAGAGCAGCAATCTTAGCCTCAGGATTCTGCATATTTGAGCCCAATGAACTGTCCTATGTTCTGTAAATCACTGGCAGACGGGGTTGCAGCCATTCGGACATAGGCGAGCCCAACTCAAAAGGGTCGTCTAACCACCAACAAACCGGCCCGCCACTGAGCGGGCTTTTTGCTTTCTGGAGCCCTATGCTTACCTGGGAAGAACTTAAAAAGCTACGCGAGGACTTTGAAACCGCATATGCGCGCCACGCAAAGCGCTATGTGGGCCTAGAAGGCACCGCCGAGGAAATCGCGGAGCTGGTGAAGAAAGACCGCAACGGCCCCCACTATCGCAATGAGAAGTGCGACTACGCCTGGATCGGCTATCAGCTAGCCCCTGCCCTCAAAAAGCCATCCACCCCGGATTTCTTGGCTGACATGGACCGGGGTCAGTTGCGCTGCTGCGTGGAGCTGGCAAACGAGCGCCTGTACAAGATGGCGCAGGTTGAAAAGGTGCCCGTGTGGCTACTGATCGTTGACGGCGTTCGCCGCTACACGGCCACCAGCTCAGCCGATGCCATGGACTGGATGGGCCGCTTTGTGGCTGCGTATCAGGCCGCGCCCGACCCCGATCTACTGGACTCCGAAGACTATCCCATCGCCATCGAGACAAAAAGCGTGCATGCCGACGAGCTGCCGGGGATGCTGTCGGTCAACGACAAGCCCGAAGACTTCGGCAAGTGGTAGCCGAACCCAAATTCAAGTAATCACCCCAGCCCGCCGCCGCGGGCTTTCTCATTCTGGGAGCCACCTTTATGGGCACACCTAAGCCATTCGCAAAGCTGTTCGAGAACCCCACTTTGGGCCAGCTGCTGGTTCAACGCAGTACCAACGATGACGACAGGCCGGGCCTGCGCATCACCTTCGACCCGGGAATTGACGAGCTGCAGCCCTGCGACATCTTTCTGTCAGTTGGCGGGGTGGATGACGAAACCGCAGAGCGCGCCGCCGATGAGCTATTCACTCGCTTTGACGAAGACATGGCCATCGCATCCGTCCAAAAGCAGGTTGATCAGATCAAGCAGATGTACAGCAACCGTCATTGAGGGAGCCACCTATATGCAAGATAAGACCCAAGAGAAGAGCTCAATTTGCACCGCAACCGTGTCACAAGAAGGGCCGGCCAAATGGAACGTAGCCTTTGAATGGAAGGACGGCGCGTTTTGCGTTCCTGGCGAATACAAGCTCTATGCACATCCTCAGCAGGCAGCGCCAGCAGCCGTGGCAGTGCCTGATGAGCGCGCCGAGTTTGAAGACTTTTTCCGCAAGCGCAACGGGCTTCACCCAGACACAGACACGACTTTCCGCAGCGATGCGGCTGAGCCCTGGAGGTACTGGCAGGCCCGCGCCGCGCTTGCCGCCACTACGGCAACAGAGCTTGCAACCTTGCCAGCAGCCGCGCCAGTGCTGCCTGAGCCTGATGCCATGGAGTTTCAAGGCAATGACGGCGAATGGCATGGCTTTGTTGATGCTCGGCACAAGCAAGCAACCGTCGAATCTGGCAAGTGGCCTATTCGCAATCTCTACTCAGAAGGCTCAGTGCGCGCCCTGCTGGCTACTGCTACCGGACTTCCCGCGCAGTCAGTGCCCGCCAGGCTGATCACGGCAATCAACACCGCATGCGGTGGTAACGAGTGGCAAGGCGATGCGCTGGTTACAGACTTGCTGGAGCCAGCATGCCGAGCCATCGCCAGTTTTGCACCCCAGGCGCAGGCAGACGCGCGGGATGCGGACGACGCGGCACTCATCGAATGGCTGTCTGGCCAGTATCTCGCCGCCGACTTCCATTGGGGCGATCCGAAAACATCGGTACTCGTTATCGAGATTCCGCCAACCGCATCCGTTTGCGGCGACTTCCGCACGGACGTTCGCGCAGCAATCGCTATCGCGGCAGCAAAGGGGGAGTGATGAACAAGACGCACACACCCAAGGTCAACGACATACTGCACCGCGTAGAAGGTCAATACATCGATGACGGCTCGGAAACCTATCAGGGTATGGAGTTGGAGTGGCAGCAATGGAAAGTCGTGAAGGCAACACCACGCGGCGCATGGCTGCAGTCCGTCGAACGGCCTTACCAGAAGCTGCGGTTCGCATTGATCCCCGGTGCGCGTTGGGTAAGCAGCACCAAGGCCGAGGCTCTTGCAGGGCTGATTGCGCGCAAACGCAGGCAGCTTGAAATCATCAGGCAACAAAACATCACCGCTACCGAAACTCTCGGCCTTGCCCAGTCTGCGTTGGCTGAAATTGCACAGCGCGCCGCCCAGGCAGCGCAGACGGACACTGCAATGCAGGATGAACGCGAAAGGCACGCGGATTGGGTAGATGACACCCACGCTGCACTTGAAGCGCGGGACGCCAAGATCGCCGCCCAGGCAGCGCAAGGGGGTGAGTGATGGAGCTTGAACACTGGATAGTCGGAATCTTGGGCTTTCTCTTCGGCGGCTTATCCGTCGCATTCCTGTGGATGCGCTCACCAGACTTTGCCGATGCCGAGCGTTATCGATGGCTAAAGGCAACCACCAAGACCTGCACCAACGATGCTGGCGAACGCATCGATGTGCGGAATATGCCCGAAGCATGGGATGCCGCAATCGACAAGCAGCGCGCCCAGGCGCAGGAAGTCGAAGCATGAGCACCGAAGCCGCAAAGGAAATTGGCGAGGGCATCGCATGGCTGGGCTTTTGGCTCGCCGGTGGCGCTGTCCTTGTCGCCGCAATCATGAATGGATGGAAACCATGGGAGTGACACAAAACACACCAGAGCAGCTTCGCGCCCTGGCTGCCGCCGCCGACAAGCACGGCCAGCATACCTACACCCACTGGCGCGACAGCAATGCAGCCAAGGCCAATGAGCTGTGGTGCCAAGCGGCCAGCCCCGAGCTGGTCACCGGCCTGCTGGATCGCATCAAGGAGCTGGAAGCATGGCAAGACGATGTACGCAGCAATTCGCCACTTCTGGCGCGCCTGGATCGCGCCGAAAAGCGGGTGAAGGAGCTGGAAGCCACCCACCTGACAGACGGCGAAATCTTCGCAGCACAAGAACGCCTCATCGCGGCCAAAGATGAGCTGTACCGCTCCCGCATTGGCCAGGGGTGTTATCGCTGCAAAAAGGGCACGTACCGCGCGGACGGCAACGGGTACCACGACTTCCACCGTTGCGACAGCTGCCGGCATGTGCCCATGTGGGGAGCAGACGGCAACGAGTTCGGCGTCAAAACTGAGCAGCACAAGGAGCCATGGCTCTGCCTACTTTGTAAAAGCAGCCGACCGGGTAACCACGGCTTCCTTGATGACCGAACCACCCCATGCCCGAACAAAGGGAAAACATGAGCCGCCGAGCCCGCGAACGCCGCGACAAGCGAGCGCCTACCTGCTGCGCTGCCGGCCGATCCGGCGGCAAGCAAGCGCGCTGTGCCGATGGCCTTCGCCTTTGGAACCTCTATCAACGCGCCTACCAGGCGCAACTACGCAAGGGATAAGCATGAAGCCACCCAAGCTATCCCGTGCCATGCGCACCATGCTGCACAACGCAATCCATGGCCGCCCGCTGGAAACAAGCCTCACCCGAAACAGCACATCCCACAAAACCCACAGCACCGTCCAGGCGCTACACCGCGCCGGAATGCTGGCCGGCATTGACCACAAGCCCACGGCCGCCGGGCGGGCCTACTTTGAGACGCCCAAACCTCTGGCCCCAACCACTATTTCAGTCAATTTCCATGAAACATCAAGTTACATCCATTCCCCGGGCTGCGACCAATGATGAGCCCGCCGTCACCCCCGAGTGGGTGCTGGCATCAAAGTACGAAGAACTCACGGGCGTAACGCGGGAGACGGTCAAACAGCGCAAAAAGGCCGGTGTCTGGCGCGAAGGCGCACAGGTAGCTGTTGTGCACCGCCGCATTTACGTCAACATCAAAGCAGCCGATCAATGGATAAAAGACCACCTAACCAAGCAACACCGCCCGGCGTAAAGATTCGCCCTCTTGTCTCTGGTGACAGGCTTCAGATTGCCTTTACCTGGGAAGGCCAGGAGTGCCGCGAACTGCTTCCAGTCTGCTCAATCAACAAAAGCAGCATTCAGCGAGCGGCCTCCTTGCGCGATGAAATACGCCGCAAGATTGCCGAAGGCAACTTCTCCTATGCCGAGTACTTCCCAGACAGCCCCAAGGCTGCGGCCCCCTCCAAGAGCAACCCGCTCATGGAAACACTGCTACAAAAGCAGTTGGACATTTACGCCCGCCAGGTGAAGAACGGGCAAATGTCCCCGTCCACATACAACGGCTACGCCAAGGCCATCACCGGTGCGCGCATGTGCCGCTGGCACGGGCTGCAGGTTGGCGAAGTGCTGCCAAGCCTGCTGCGTGACTGGGTTTCAGAAATGGACTGCACCAGCAAAGCCATACGCAACATGCTGACCCCCCTGCGCAGCTTGTTTGAAGATGCCCTGAATGATGAGCTGATCGACTTCAACCCCTTTGAGCGCATCGCCCTATCCAAGCTGATCAGGCAAACAGCCAAGGCGAGCGACTACGTGGTGACCCCATTTAGCGCCGCTGAGAGGGAGTCCATCCTCAAAGCCTGCCGGCCGGACGAACGACCCATGCTCCAGTTCTGGTTTGAGACAGGCCTGCGTCCAGGCGAGCTGCAAGCCCTGCTGTGGACGCACATCGATTGGGACCGATCTGTTGCCCGCATTGAGCTCAACCAAGTTGCGGGGGTGATCAAGGGGCCTAAAACCGCTGCTGGTATCCGGGATGTAGAGCTGTCTACCGAGGCATTGGCCGCACTGCGCGCCCAGCGCCCTATTTCTGAGCTCAAGGGCGAGCGCATCTGGCTCAATCCGCGCACCGGGGAGCCATGGAACACAGATGCCCAGATCCGCAAGACACTCTGGCAGCCGGTCTGCAAGCGCGCGGGGGTGGAATATCGAAACCCCTATCAGGTACGGCACACCTATGCATCGGCCCTACTGACCGGTGGCGCCAACCCATGGTACGTGGCCAGCCAGATGGGGCACGAGGATGTGGAAATGGTTTTTCGCACCTACGGCAAATTCATCAAGGACGACTATCAGAAGCCGAAACCACAGCTAACATTTGTGGCAGGAGGCCAATAGTGAGTGAACTTAAAGCACAGCTTCAGGTAGTTGCTACGCTTATTGACGAAGAAGACCACATTAATGCCGCAAATGCCGCGCGAGAGTTGGTCACCTTGCTTGAAGCAAAGCAGCTCAAGGTAGCGCATCCACTAACAAAAGCGGATCGCGCCACTGGCACAGCCCCATCCGCAGACGAGGTTCGCAGCCTTCTGGACTATGACCCAGAAACTGGAAAATTTCATTGGAAAAAGAAAACGACCCGGCGAAGGATCGAAGGAGCAACGGCAGGCACGACAGCCAAAGAGGGCTACGTGTCCATTTCATTGGGCTACAAAGCCTACAAGGCTCACCGGCTCGCCTGGCTGTATGTCTACGGCAGCTGGCCCCGTGGCGTCATTGATCACATCAATGGATGCAAAGGCGACAACCGAATTGCAAACCTGCGTGAAACCACCCAGCGAAGCAACTCACACAACCGTCAGGGAGCCAACAAAAATAGCTCGACCCAGATTCTTGGCGTAAGCCGGACTGATGATGGCTGGAGGGCTCAAATTACCTCGGCCGGGCGAACAATCTCGCTCGGCACCTTCTCAACCGAGCGTGAGGCACAGCTCGCCTATGAGCGGGCAAAGGGTCGAATCCATGACAAGGCCTCTCCCTCCTTCCCATGACTCATGACTGATCGGTGCGAATCGGTGCGATTTCGGTGCGATTCGATGGACACCACAGGACACTAAAAGGCAAAGAAAAACCGCCACACACTAGGCTTTCCAGTGTGTGGCGGTGTTTTGAGTGGTGGTGGAACACGGAACTGAACCCGCGTCCGCTTTCAGAACCAGATAGTAACGCATGGCTCCTGAGTCCTTCGATTCGACGACTTGGCCAAATGCGCGTGGGCATAGAGCAAACCCATGACAACCGGAACTTCAAGCTCGTTCTACCCAAGGGGTAGGCGTGGCGACATGGGCGACTAAGGAGCGCAACTTGGCCACTGCATCGACGGGATCATGGGGCAGCGTGGCGAAGCTGATTTTTTTTACGCCATCAAGGTGCCATGGGCTGTTCTGCTCGGCATGGGGGGTGTCAGGTTTGGATGGGTCGAAGGGATATGCCAAGAGTCCCCAGGTCAACAGTCCTTCAGGAGCTTGAAAGCGTCCCAGATAGGCGGCCATCTGGTACAGGTCGTCGCGCTGCGGCCCATTTGGTGAGCTGGCAGACGGATGAAGGGACTTGTATTTGGCGTCAACAACGCCCCTGATGGTGGAGCCTGAAAGCAGGATGGCGTCGGGTATCAATGTGCCCAAACCTCGGCCCGAGACTTCGCTGTGGAGCAGCTTCTTGGTGGCAGACTTATCTCGGGTGCCGTGAGTCACGGTCAACGGTGCAGCAGCTTTCCGCAAAATACTGAGCACATACATTTCCCACAGCTCGGCAACGTCGAGCAGCACACCTTTCGTTTCGCCACTGGCATCAATATCAGCAGCAAGCCCCCTTCGGTTTGCAATCTGCCGCGACAACTCAGCGATAGGCGCAAAGCCTGCGGTCATCGGCGTATATCGAATCCGATCCAGTTCAGCCTTCGTCGGTACGCGTGGTCGCGCCCCGGTGACAGCCATCAGATGGGGCAGGAGTTCCTTGGCACGCTTCGGAAGCCATTTTTCGTCCGGCACCCCAAGCCACCGCCGCAGCACTTCGTAGGCAGCGACGATGGCGTCAGATGCAGCGTGATCTAGCGTTCGCTCTGAACGGATGGAAACAACCTGCCCACCACCAGCGGCGATCAAGCGCAGAGATGCAGGGACATCAAGCCGTCCCCTGACAGTCGCGCCTTTCGTAGCCACTTCACGGCGAAGCGCAGGCAGCCCATGCCGTGCCGCCTCGATGAAACCATGGGCCCAAACGGACGCGAGGAGTTGGGCAATAAACGATTCGTCCTCCCTGAGCTTCCCGGGCGCGTCGGTCAGCACGACCGACGTTGCTTCAAAAAGCCAATTCCGAAGCGTGGCCAGGCCAAAACGTGGCTCGATGGTCAGGCTGTGCCCCTCGAAGGAAATTGAGCCAACGTACCGGCCAGCCCACCAAGTGCCGTCCCATGCGCAGTAGACGATTGGTTCGTCCTCGTCCCTTTCGCCGGAAATGGGCACGACAAGGCTCGAGGCTTGGACTTTGGTTGCAAGCTTACGGAGCCAGTTCGCCTCCGCCGCTGTCGGTGGCGGGACAAGCGGCGAGCAGTCACGCGCAACTAGTTTCACTCTGCCACCGACGGCTTGAGCAAGACCTTGGATAGCCGGTCGAGCTCGGTATTGCGTGCGTTAGCGTCCAGCCCAGCGAGGTACTGCTCCAATAGTGGGCGAAGAGATAGGTTCCACACCTGCACAACGGGCTCCAGCGCTTCACCCTTCTTGTTCCAAAGGTAGTTCTGTTTACGCGAAGGTCGAGCACCGAGGAAATTGCGCAGGAACACGACCACGTCAAGCAGATAGGTGTGCCCGATCTCGTACTGCGAGCCAAGCAGCGGGCTGTCGTGGATCTGCTTGTTCAACGCCGCTGCAGCTGCCGCCAATTTGCGGAAGTCCGGTTCGATACGATCCCACTCCAAGCCCGATTCCAGATCCTTCCACTTCGATTCGGCGGCACCCACCAGAGCCTCGGCGTCAAACGGGCAAAGTAGCCACAGGAAACGGCGGCGCAGCGCGAAGTCGATCTGCTCGATGGACTGGTCAATCAGGTTCATGGTGCCGATCACGTACAGATCGTCGGGGATGCGCAGCTTCATTGCTGCCCCGTCGCCATTGCGTGCCGGAAGCTCAATCGTCTGATTGCGATCCTCAAGCAAGGAGAAGCATTCGCCGAGCATCCGACTCAGATCCGTCCGGTTCATTTCATCCAGTATCATGATGTGCGGCAGACGTTCCGCGCGTGGCTGTCGCTCGATGTCCTCAATCAGTTTCGGAAGGTAGCCAGCTCGATATTCCGTGCCACCGCCATTCGAAATGTGGAGTGCGCGAATGAAGTCCTCGTAGCTGTAGGCCGGGTGCAGCTGCAGTCGATGCACGTTGTCGCGGATCGCGGATTCGATAGCAGATTGCGACTGGAAGTAGCGAGCCGGGCCCATTTGGCTCAGTGCCGCAGATCGGATGACACGCTCAGCCAGCTTCTTGGCGCGAAAAGTCTTGCCAGTACCCGGCGGTCCGTAGAGGACGATCTGCTTCTTGTGCTGGATGATCTCCAGCGGCGCACCTTCAGATGCGCCCTCGCTGTCGTCGTACCAAGCCTCGACAAGCGGCGACCAGTAAAAGTCCAGCTCCTGGTTGGGAAGCAGCTTTTCGAGCTCCTGGCGAATGGCCAAGATCGCCCGGTCATCATCCTCTGCTTCGGCAGTGACCAGTCCCGAGAAAGCCTTGATGACTCTGCGCTTGTGATTGCCACTTGCTATGCGCTCGAAGTGCTCGGGAAACAGGAGGTGGAGGAGCATGTGCCGAAGCTGCTTCGACTCGGCATCTTCTATGCTGTCAACGATCTCTTGAAAGAGCCACGGATCGGCAGCCACCTGTGCCTGCCGGTCCTGCGGTAACTTTTTCCATGCGATGGCGAGCTCGATCAGAAAGGCGATTTCGAAGGGACGACGGGTGTTGTAGCCCTGGCCGCCACTGCCGATCCCGTTGGCGAAGGCTGCTGACACAGGGTGTGACTCCGGCAGGCTGTCACCGCCCCACCCGAGCACCTCGCTCACGACCTGTCGCTTGCGTACGCCTCCGACACTGGAGGGGAACAGGAAGTACACGCTCAAGATCTCTGCTGCAAGGCGTGACACATCCTGCCCGGCCTTGCCAACCTGATCTCTGAACTTGTCGATAAACGTGCGATCGCCTTCGTCAGGAGTTGCAACGAAGGCCTTGTGGATGCGATCCAGAACGTCAGGCCGCCAAACGGAAGCGTCGGCGAACAGCAGTGAGCCGTCGTTCAGGAGGCAGTTGGTCCGGAATGCATCAGCCGCTTGGTAGATTTTGGTTGTGTCGTGTTCTGAATAGCGGGCCATAGCATCCTCAATTGACGTTCGTAGGCAGAAAGCGCTGACCGATGCACTTCCCAAGCGTAGGTTGCCAAGCTCCATCGCCAGCAACAGCCAAGATTGGCCTTGGCTTTCGCCTCTCCCTGATGTAATGTACCATCCATCACATTACATTGTCACGAGTTCCCTATGAGCATCGGCAGCAGCGGCAGGATAGTCATCGAGGTTGAGCCCGAGGTCAAAAGACAGCTCTACTCAACCCTCGCACGGGAAGGTATGACCCTGAAGGATTGGTTCTTGCGTGAAGCGCAAAACTACATGAAAACCACGGCACAAATGCCTCTAGATTTGACTTCCGACGTCAAGTCGGCTGATCAGACGAAGAACACACTTTAGGCATGAATATGTTTGCTTCGAATTTAAATCAGCTCCTTGAAGCCACCTCAGGAGTGGAAACTACATACAAAGTTGGAAAAAGCTTGGAGCAGCGATTAACCGGCAGGTTCTATACGCATGCCAGAATTGGAAAGGCAATGGCGATTGATGTCGCCAAGCGCCTTGAGGCTTCTGAAAGCCTAAAGATTATTGACCCGTTTTGTGGTGATGGAAGACTGCTGTGCTGGCTCATTGACGCCCTGTACGAACAAGGAAAAATTCCGTCGAAATCTCTTGAAATCGCTGCCTGGGATTGCGACCAATCGGCGATCAAAACCGCCCAAAAGGCAATCTCACAGAGAATTGAAACCCTTGATATCTCTGTCGCACGCGTAGACGCACAAACAATTGATTCATTCGAGTATGCGTTAAAAAATCAGCAGTCCTTTGATATCTGTGTAACAAACCCACCCTGGGAAACGATTAAGCCCGATAGCAGAGAGCTAGCCGAGCTTGAGCAAGAAGACAAAGAAGCATACGTTTCACTCTTAAAAGAGAAAGTATTTCGACTCGAAAAGGCTTATCCATACTCCAAGCCAACTAGGAAGTTTTCTGGTTGGGGCGCCAACTTGGCTCGTTGCGGAATCGAAGCTTCTGTGCGATTGATCGCGCCGGGAGGATACTTTGCCATTGTTGCGCCCGCCACTATTCTCGGTGATCAAATTTCTGCGCCTTTGCGTTCTTGGTTATTTTCACAAAATACCGTAGATACAGTTCATCACTATCCTGCAGAAGCAAGGCTTTTTGAAGGCGTTGACCAGTCAGCAGTATATTTTGTTGGCCACAGGGGCATAGGTCAAAAAAATAAAAGGCCACTCGAGGTGATACAGCACTTTGAGAAAGAGCAGGAGGCGCAGCCACCCGTCTTGGAAATATCGATTTCTTCTCTAGAAGAAAATCACTATGCGATTGGGTTTAGTAGCTCGCCAGAAATCGCAAAAGCGATGCCTTTTCTCGCTGATCTGCCAAAGCTAGGTGACTACGAAACCGGAGCGGATATCCTTTTCAAATTGGGGCGAGAGCTAGACGAAACAGGGATTGCGAGCAAGCTATCGGACACAGGTAGTTATCGATTTGCCAAAGGTAGGCAGATCACTCGCTACTCTGCGGTCGGTGGCGAAGCGGCATTTTTGAAAGGGACGATCACACCTCCATCATCTTCAGATTTGCATCGCCTAGTTTGGAGAGACGTTGCAAGACAAAGCTCAGCTCGTCGAGTAATAGCGACAATCATTCCTCCTGGTGTAGTGACAGGGAACTCACTCAATGTCCTTATACCAAAGAGAATGCCCTATGAAGCGTTGCTTGCTGTCCTTGGCGTATTTAACTCAGTCATATTTGAAGCGCAAGTGCGGGCATCAATCAGCACAAATCACTTATCAGTAGGTGCGATCCGACGGATAAGGGTGCCAGATCTATCATCCAGAACGCATGTAGAACGAGTATCAAAACTGGTTGAGAAACAGCTACGAGAACCCTCCGAGTCGTACTCCGCCCAGATAGATGTTGAGGTGGCGAGCTGGTATGGGTTGCCCGATGACGTCTACTTGGACTTATTGACAATGCTCGAACGGCACTCCCCCAATGACGTTTCGGAGATTAAAAGAACAATGGCAGTTCGCCAGCAGAAATCAAAAAATGAAACGATACGCATTGAAAATCATTACGCCGCGACACTTAGTGAGCTTGATTTGCGCATCTGTCGTTCCGTTCCACCCGGAGGGAACTGGAAAGATATCCCTGAGGACATTCCTTCCGAGCGAATAAAGAACATCAGAATCAGTTTCGCCAAAGGAGAAGGAAGCCGATCAACATACTATGGACGATTGCACCCGGACAGGCCTTCGTACACGATCAACACCTACTTCACCAGGCCAGGAAATGGGTGCCATATCCACTACGATTACAGCAACGAGCAGCATAGAACCCTTTCTCATCGAGAGGCCGCTCGACTGCAATCCTTTCCTGACAACTTTATATTCAAAGGCAACAAAGGTTCGGTCGCTACGCAAATTGGAAATGCCGTCCCTCCCTTGCTGGCATTTCAGGTCGCTCGGCATTTGAACATCGTCGGACAAGCCGTAGACCTTTTTGCCGGTGCTGGCGGACTTGGCTTAGGATTTGGATGGGCAGGATGGGAAACGCTTGTCGGAAATGAATTAGAGGCGAGTTTCGCCGAGACTTATCGAACGAATGTTCACTCGAACATCGTAGTGGGGGACGTCACAGATGACAGCATTAAAAAGCAGATTCTGACGGAGGCGAAGGGGGCCAGAAATAAAGATTTGCCTCTTTGTGTTCTTGGAGGTCCGCCATGTCAAGGATTTTCGACCGCAGGTAACAAACGCTCTATGGAGGACGAGAGAAACTGGCTCTTTAGAGATTACTGCGGGCTGCTTGCAGCACTTAAGCCCGATGTCTTTGTATTTGAAAACGTCACAGGCCTACTCAATATGGAGGGCGGGCGCGTTTTCGAAATGGTTAAAGACGAATTATCAAAGCACGCGAAGAGACTTATCGTGTGGAAGCTGCACTCCGAAAACTATGCAATTCCACAGCGGCGCAGCAGAGTGATCATCGTTGGCGATAACACTGGAAAAGTTCCTGAGTCTCCCCCGCCAATGATTTCGACTCTGTCTGCAAGAGACTTGATTTGCGATTTGCCGCAACCGCCGTCGGTAAAGGAAGCGCTAGACGACCTGCCCGCCCTAAAACCCGGACAGGATGGCGGTGACCTTGGTTATCGCCACGAGCCCACCACGCCATATCAGGCACTAATGCGCGGCGAAATTTCAGCCGCGCAATATTTGGAGAAGGTCACTCGATAACTTCGCCAGGAGCCGACCGCACATAACGGTCGGCACCCCACATGCTGTCTAGTTCCTTGCCAACCTCATACATGCCTCGTGCGAAGTGTTCTCGAACCGCTGCAAATGCGGCATTGTTATCTGAAAGAATATCGGGAAGTGAGTTTGCCAACGCCCGAAGATCCGCCTCGGACACCTTGGATTCACCCACGATTTCGGCAATTTTTTTATCGAGATCGTTTGTTAGGGATTTCAGTCTCTCTAAATCCGTAAACCCTGCCGAGAACTCCGCTTCGGAGCGATCGTTTGATATAACAAATGCGCTTCGATTCTCCTTTCTGTGGTAGTCGATCAGAGATGTGAATGCGATTCGAATCCGCCTAGCTTTCTGTTCTGTCGCGTACTTTGTGGTTCGTGGATTTCTTGTTATGGAATTGAAATGCGTAAGGTGATTGATAGCACTTAATCCAACGAATTCAGGGTCGAAATCCGCTGCTTCCAGATGCAAAAGGCTAGCGAGGAATGTGTAATAGCCACGATCCAAGAGTGCTTTCAGGAGGGACATATATGTATGGCGGTTGTCCCGAAGCAGTTTGCTGAGGCGCAGCGCCGTTTCAGCATCGCCAACAGAATTCTTTCGGCGATCCCAGATCTCTTTGGCAAACCACGAGATGACACTCTCTCCAGCCGCCTCGACGCCAATCAGCAATCTCACATCACTGGCGTACATGCGATTGTTTTTTCCGCTGTTGCAGGTTTTGCACAGAAGTTGAAATTGTGGGCGATGCGTGAATCCGAGTGATATCGGACCGATGTGGTCAGCTTGGCATGGCTTGGGATGAACGCCGCCTTGCACCGCATTAAAGCAATTTTCTTGCTCGAAAATTGGGTTGGATCTCACTTGGCCCATCAGGCGATCTGCGGCAACCCAATCCCCATCTACCCAATATTCAAAAACCCGCCGATCAGTTACATACGACTTTAAATTTTCCTTGGACCGGCCTGTATCAGCTGTAGAACGACAGCAGCGGTTAAATGAGTGAAATCCGTCGAGCCGGTCAGGAGGGTTTGACATCGCACCAGGGCTGAGCATTCGTGGTTCTTGTGGGATGTACGTTTCCCGTAAGAATTGCTCCCAAGCATCAAACGTCTTTGCCAGGGGTGGGATGTTAATAGATGTTGTTGCGAAGAGCTTTGGAAGATCATCGTACAATTTCGACCCAAAGCGCTCATCTAGACGCGCTAAAAGATCGCAGACGTGCTCCACTTCAGATAGCTCAAACGTATCGTCTATGTAGGGCAGCTTGCGAATCCTGGCAAATAGGTGCTCATTCGGATATGCGTACGCGATCTGAAGCTCTTTTCCGCAAGTCTTACAGGGCTTTACCCCGAAAGGGTGAATTGCTTTTGCTGTTTTGCTAATCCACGTGCTATCGGTATTCGGATCAATTCCGATGGAAAGTGCTTTTAGCCTCCACCACTCGCGCCGTTTGTGATGGGTGTCTTTGAATTTTCCGGATTTTCGATTTGATGGAGCTTCCCACTGAATTTCGCCGCGCTCGCCAATCGTGTCAGGCATGCCGGCATAATTTGGGTGGTTGACTATTTTTTGCGCATATTCCAAAAATGTTGCGTCGCCATATTTTGGTTTTTTCTTGGCCATAGGATCCCGAGCTTGAACAGAAAAAGCCCAGATGGGCTTGACAATCACTCTTTATACAAGCAGCGTGTCAGATGGTCAATCAAGCTGGCCTGCCCGACTAGCATGAAAGCATTAGTGTGATCTCAGCTTTCCTACGCGTGACTAGACCAGGCTGCACTCTTCCGCCGCCATAGACCCATCGGCGTAGCTCTGACGCGGCTGCGACCCAGTCCCGCTGATTAATCCGCCGTCGCAGCGTCGACGTCTGCAGCCGCCCGGCCCCGAGGTTGGACGTGCAGTCCACGGTAGCTGCGATCCACCACCGGGCTGGTAGCTGGCACTCGATCCTTACCTGACGTTCGGTGTCATTTCAACGATCCACGTCTGCAACGCCCTCAGTTGCTCGGCGTTTTCGTGGCAGGTCTGGTAGTTGGCGGCAAGGGTTCCGGCGATGGCAGAGAGCGCAATGCCTGCGGCCGCCGCATCAGCATCTCGGGCGGGCTCGGGCAGTTCACCGGCGGCGGCAGCGTCGTGCAGGCGCACAAAGCCACGGTTGATAGTGCAAGCAGCATCGGCTTGAACGGGCACATAGACGGGAACCTCCTTGATGATGGTGTCGCCCTTCTCGCGGACGACGCGGACGCGGTCGACGTACTCGGTGACGACCTTGACGGTGGTTTGCGCCTGCCGCTCGCGGGCGACTGCGGCCTGCAGGGTTTGTTGCTGGACGGCGGCATCCCACTGCGCTTGAACTTGACTCGCGCCCTTGATCCAGCCAGATCCGATCAGGGCTGCGCCGAGCGCCGCGAGGGCCAGCAGCCGGTACGGCCAGGGAATCACGCTCACGACGCCTCCCCGATGCACTGCTGGTATTCGGATTCACGCCGTGTAGCCAGCCCGCCGCACAGCCGTGCGTTGGCAGGCAGCGCGCAGTCCTTGCCCTGGAAGAAGCGCCAGCGCCGCAGTTCGGAGCACGCCCCGGCGTAGTCACCGGCATTGAGTTTCCTGACCAGCGTGGACTGGCAGAACGCCCGGCTGCCGACGTTGTAGGAGAAGCTCACCAGCGCGTCATACTCGTGCTGCGCCAGGGGCACGGTCACGCATTGCTTGAGCGCCCCCTCGAACTGCTGCACATCGGTGAGCGCGCGGGCCAGCGCCTTCGGCGGCGTGGTGGTGTCGCCCAGCTTCACCCCGGTGGTGGTGCCGAAGCCGATGGTTGGCACATCGCCCTTGACGGGGATCACTGCGCGGTCGGTGTAGCCCTCGTGCAGCACGATACCGACCAGGGCGGCGGCGGACAGCGTCAGTCCGGCCACCGTCCTGCGCATCGCTGGTGATGGTGGCCGGGTCATCGGTGCATCTCCGGCTGCGCCACGATGCGCGCGACGGTCGCGCCGATGCTGGCGGCAAAGGCCAGCAGCATAAACGCGCCGCGCGGCAGTACGTCCCCGAACAGCGGCACCACCACTTCCGCTGCCGTGAAGGCAGCGGCCAGCAGCGAGAAGCGAATGCTCCAGGCCCGTCGCAGCACGCGCCGCCAGTCGTCCAGAAGGCAGATCTTCGGCTTGGCGGTCATTGCACGCCTCCCATCAGCTTCAACTTGATGGCGGCCCCCACCAGCAGCGCGGCCAGGATGCCGGTGGTCACGACCTTGATGGTGGTCTGCCACGCCGTGCGGCGGGCATCGCGCCACGCTTCCAGCAGGTCGCGCAGTTCACGGATGTCGCGGGCTGCGTGGCCGTTTTCGAGGCCAAGGTGCGCCAGCACACGCTCGGCTCCGCGTTCTGCGGCGCGGTCGAGTAGTTCGTCGAAGTCCTCGCGTCGCAGCAGGAGCATGTTCTCGACGAGCGCAGGCTGTTGTTCGGGTTCGGTCATAGCAGTCTCCAGAAATGCGAAACCCGCCTCGTGGGCGGGTTTCTGGTGGGTACGAAGATGGGAAATCAGATGGCGATGCCTGCGCTCCAGCCGGTGGACTTGTAGGCTGAGAGCTTGGCCTCGTCTTCGATGTAGCAAAGCCAGCCCACCTTGGGCGGATGGAACTCCCACGTGCCATCGATGCGCACGACGATCTGGTTGGTCTTGCCTGCCCACACGCCGGTGGCAGCGGTGGGGACGATGTAGCGGTCGCCATTGGCGGGGCTGGTCGGTGGCGTGGTCAGGTCGCGGTCTTTCACGGACAGGCCGACCACTACGCCGAGGCGTTTGAGGTTGGCGTCCATGCCGGTGTCCCAGCCGCTCTCGCCGAGCGTCCAGCCGTAGTTGAGTCCAAGGTTCGGATCGGTTGATGACATGGTTTATCTCCAAGGATTCGATGCTTGGCCGATGGTCTGACGTATGCGTCGGACAGCGCCGGGGTCGCCGATGCGATGGCTTTGCTGCGGGTGCTGTCGCCAATGACGCCCAACGATGGGCAGGTACAGCACGCCGCCACGCTTGGCCACGAGCAGGGTCAGCAGCCAGTCGGCGAAGTTGTTGAGGTCGGTGGTTTCCGCAAGCGCGACTTCCACGGCAGACCGGCGCATCACGATCAAGCCATGCACATGGCTGGCGCTGTTGGCGTGCTGCCAGCGGCTGTAGGCCAGACGCCGCACCGCGATGTCGCGGCCGTTTTCGTCGGTCAACGCTTCGTCGGTGTACGCCATCACGGCCTGCGGGCAGGCATCCAGCGCATCGGCCAGTTGCGTGAAGGCACTGGCTTCGTACAGATCGTCGGGATCGACGAAGGACACCAGCGGCAAATTGCCCTGCGCGTAACCGGCAGCGCGCGCTTCGCCGATGCGGCCCGGGATGCCCGGCAGCATGTGCAACTGGATCGGTGCGCCTTCGAGACTGGCGATGCAGGTCTCGCGCCATTCGGCAGGTTCGTTCAAGGTGAGCAGATGAACATCGATGCGCGGCTCCATCAAACACCTCCCCAATACTGACCCCAGCGCAGGCCGTATCCCGCACGATCCGCAGCGCGCACCTGCGGTTGCCAGCTTTCCAGCCCGTCACGCACGGCGTTGAGCTCCAACGTGATGCGGTCGCCCAGCGCACCGGCATCAGCCGCAGCCGTCGCCACATCCCACACGAAATTCGCTCCGGTGATGCCGGACGCCGTATGCACCAGCGCGTCGTTGCGATCTCGGATGCGCACCGTGTAGCTCACCCCCGGTTCTGGCCCGATGTCGGCTTCGCCCTGCTGCACGAGGTAGGCGGTCTGCTGGGTGCGGTCGCGATGGGCCCACGCGATGCTGAGGTCACCGGCGACCACGGCAGGCTCGGTCTGGCCATTGAGGCGGATGCGCCCCGGTGGATACGGCAAGGCCTGTCGCCCGGTCAGTACCATCGGCTGGCCATTGCTGGCCAGTTCCGCTTCGCCTTGATCGGTTGAGGTGCGCGGGATGGCTCCCACGAACACCGATTCACCCGGGGCGCGCTCCGCGCCTTCCGATGCCAGCCACTCGCCCACGCCAATGAGGCGGGTTCCGACCCGGTGCGATTGCGGTGTGGTGTCGAGCACGCCGCGTGCAAGGTCAACCGTGGGCGCAGCGGTATTGAAGCCCAGGACGGCGACGGCTTCACAGATCTCCCCGCTGGCATCGACCAGATAGGCGTAGTCGCCCACGGTCAGCCTTTCCGGCTGGCTGACGGCGGTCACCGGCACGCTCATGGCATCGGCCTCGCTGGCTGGCAAGCCCGCATCAAGCGTGAGCAGTGGCGCGTAGTCCTCGCTGGCAACGCTGCCGATCTCGCCTGCCGAGGCACCGGTGGCGAGCTGCCAGTTGAGCTGGCCCGCACCGCCCACAGCGGCCAATGCACCCACCGCTGCATCGGTGTCGGTCAGGTAATCCAGTTCGGCACGCGACAAGCTGCGCGCCAGTTCCCAGTACGGAATTTCCATCGCCAGCACCAATGCAGGTGGCAACGGCTCCAGGGTTGGCTCGTCGATGATGGGCGGCGTCGGTGCCAGCACGGCGTTGTCCAGCCCGAACACATCCTCCATCGCTTCGATGCGCCACTCGGCCGCGCCCAAGGTGCCGGTATCGATGCCGGTCACGCGCACCACCATCTGGTCGATACCCAAACGCGGCCAGTTGAGCAGGAATACGTCACCGGGCAGCGGTGCGCGTTCCAGCGTGTCGCGTGCCACGGTCAGGCTCATCCGTGCCAGGGGCGAACCCAGGGCGCGCAGATCCCGCAGCGCCAGACGCGCGGCCAGCGGCCCGTAGTTGACGCCCGGGTAGTCACGGCGCTGGTTGATTACGCCGCCTTGCAACTGAATTGCGGCAAGGTTTTCCACAGTGACGGTGGTGTCGCCGCCGGTTTGCCAGTCGGCGTAGACCACGGTCAGCTCGTTGGGCAGCTCACCCCACTGCGCGCGCTCGAAACGCTCCAGCCGCACGATCTCGTCCGGCCCCAGTTGCGGCAGGTCATTGACCCAGTAGTCGTCGCGCAGCAGCTTCAGCTCGAAGGTGCCTTGCTCCGGATCGGTGTAGAGAATGCCGCCGATGTGGTCGATGACCTGACTGATGAAGCTCTCGATGGGCTGCTGGCGCGTCCAGATCAGATTCAGGCCGAAGCCCTCATCCGACAGGGCCCACGCCGCATTCCAGAAGCTCCAGCCGATGCTGTCCTGCGGGTAGCCCATGCCCCAGTGCGGGTCGGTCAGGCATTGCACCAGGATGTGAGCCGGGTTCATGCCGACACTGATCTCGCGGCCTTGGCTGTCATCCCAGGCGCGGACTTCAGCGTTCCACTCCATCCACGGATAACCGTGCCAGCCCGCCGTGAAACGACGCACGCGCACGGCCCACGGCTTGATGTAAGGGTTGTTGGCCGCAAACAGAATCTTGCGCGCCACCAGTGACAGCACGCCCCGGAAGGCTGGAATGGCTGGTCCAAGGCGGCTCATCAGGTAGTCGTTGCGCCCCTGGCCGGGGCCTCCGGGCAGCACATCGATGTTGCCGACCACACCACCTTCACGCTCGTCACCGCCAAACAGCGTGGGCTTGTGGATACCGAGGGTGGTCAGGCCGTGCCCGCTGGACAGCGGCCCCCGGTCGGCATCGCCCCACGCGGTACGGTCGCCCATCTGGATTTCCTGCACGGCATCCACAGGCCCTTGGCACAGCACCAGGTGCAGTCCCATCCGGTAGCGGTAGCCGACGGTTTGCTTTTTGCTGCTGCCACCCATCAGTGCTGCTCCTGCCGGGTGTGCGCACGGGCGTGCTCGACCACCCGCAAGGCCATCGCGTCGCCGGTGTCCAGCAAGGTGTCGGCAGCGCAGCCGTCACGCAGAAACGCGCGGAAGTCCAGGTCGTGGCGCGCGAACCAGACCCGCGTGCCGTTCACGCACAGGCCAACGGCGCGCACATCGTCGATGGTGACGGTTACATCCGTGCTCATTTCTTGCCTCCTTTTTTGCGGATCGGTTCGGCTTCCAGATCGCCGTACCAGACGACGTTGGCCCCGCGCAGCAGCACGGTGCCGAACACGACTGGAATCGGTCGGCCTTCTTCTGCTGTGGGTGCATCGACGTCGGACAGCGATGCGGGTTTGGGCTCGGGCGGTTTTGGTGCGAGCGCGACCGAAACCAGCGCCGCCACCACGATGACGACGAGGTACCACATGGAAATTCTCCGGAAGGGTCAGAACACGCCCGTCGAAAACGGGTTTTTGCTCGGGATGGCGGGAAAGCCGCCGTAGTTGTCGAGGTTGCCGAAGCGCGAGGCGCACGTTTGCGTGCTGTGATCGCAGCCGACCGTCAACAACACTTGCGTGCCCGGCTCAATGGCCGCTGGATAGAGCAGCTCGACGCCACTGCCGTAGTCGCGGATGATCATGTGGCGTGCTCCATCCGGCGTTTGCAGCCAGCCACCGGCCAAGCTACCGCTGACGCCACCCGGTACACCGCCATCGAGATCGACACTGCGGCCATAAGCTTCATAGACGAAGGCACTCTCGGAAATGGGCGACGCCCCACAGGCACTGGAGTACAGAACGTGGGAACAGTTGCGGCTGTAGAGCCTGCGCAGGCCGATGCGCTTCAAACTGACCTGTGCCGATTCGCAGCGGATGCGGGCGGCATCGGCGTCGATTTCCACACCCAGCACCCGGCCCATCCAGCGGGTGCCCGACAACCACCAGTAATCGCCCCAGGTATCGCGCCGCCCGATGCGCAAGGTGACTGAGGTGGTGTCGCCGGTGAGCGACGTGGCCAGCAGGTGGCGCACAAGTTCACAGTCGGGTGGCAGCTTGAGATCCAGCGCTGACTTGGCCGCTTCGGCCCCCAGCGCCAGTTCGTTGCGCTCGATGGACAGGCTGGTGTACAGCGTGCCGTCGAGATCGACGTCGAATTCGTGCGGGGTCAGGTAGAAATTCGCGCTGCTGCTGGCGAAGGCGTAGAGCTCGACTTCCATCAGCGCTTGCTGGCTCATACGGCGTACTCTCCATACGTTTCTCGGTCGTTGCCGCGTGGCTCGGGCAACTGGCGCGCGGTCAGGGTGATCTCCGCCAACTGCGGGCTGTGCCAGTACACGTCGATGGCGTCGTGGTCGAGGCGGCAGCGCGCAAGGCGAACAATCCGGCTGCCTGCGGGCACCCAGTCGTCGAGGCCCGAGCGCAGCACCAGCACACCGCCCTGATCCAGATGGCAGGTAGCGGTCAGGGCGTACTGCCGATAGCCGTCCGGATGCACGATCAAACAGGCGGCGGGGCGATGCCAGAATGCCGAGAGGTCTTGGCCATCGACGCGCAGGAAACCGTCATCGGGATCAGCTTCGACGCTCACCCACAGGATCGGGGCCAAGCCATCGGGCAGCCAGAAGGCTTCCAGACGGCCTTGAGTGCGCCACAGCCGCGCCCGCCAGATGTCGACTTCATCAAGCGAGCTGGCCAGATAGCGGCGCTGGTAAGTCGTCGTCGCCCACGGATCGTCACGCCGCACCCACGGATCTGCGGGTGAGAAATCCTGGCGCGTGATCGTCGCCTGCGCGCTGGCCGTGGGATCGTCGCGCCAGTTGCCATCGGGCCAGACCGGGATCTCGTCCAGCCACGGGTCATCAAGGACATCCATGTCCGGCGTTTGTTCGGGCGTGACGCTCGCGGTGACGCTGCCGCCGACCATCCCCGGCACCCATTGGGTGAGATCGGCCGGATCAATGGCCTTGCCCCACACCAGCGGCAGCACGGCGCTACCAGCCGCCGCTTTGCGGGCCAGCGGATCGGCCAGCCATAGCAGATCGGCTTCCACGTCGCTGAGTTGGGCAACTTGCCAGCCCTCGGGCGCAATGATCAAAGCCCAGCGTTCGCTGCCCTCCCAGCCTTGCACGCCGTCGTAGGTCAAGCGCAGCGCAGCAGCCGGAGGGGCAAAGCGCCGCCAGGCGGCCTCCGATACCGCCAGGGTCAGCGCGCCCTCCTCAGCGTTTTCGACGAGGTGGACGGCGTACTGTGATAGCGGCCACCATGCGGTTTGGCCCTGATGATCGGCCAGCCAGTCGGCGACCAGTGCGTCGGTCGGGCGGGCATTGCCCACCTTGTAGGTGAGCCAGCGCCGAGGAACGCGGCGGCGTGCTTGCCGGGATTCGTTGCCGCTGGCCAGCCGTGTGACGCTGGTCTGCCACTCCAGCCGTTCGACCAAGGGCTCGGTCCAGTCGTGGCGGAAGGCAAACACACCGCGTTGCGCATCCGGCCAGGGTTGATCCCCGAAGGCGTCCATGCCAGTGGCGACGATGGCGCTGGATGCGGTGTCCCGGCGCAGCACCTCGACGAGGAATACCGGGGCATCGATGGGCGGCCACGGGTGCGCCAGAGACTCAGCAAGCCAAGTCGCAGCCAAGTTGGGCGGAACCGGTGCAATGGCGGTTTCGGGCGTGAAGGTAGCCGCACGGGCTCCGAACGATGCACGCGACAGCACTTCGCCCTGAAATTCCGGCAGTTCACTTCCGGGCGTCGGCCTGCTGGAGACCTCCGCGAGGTTTCGAGCGATGACGCGATCCGTCATGCCGACTCCACGCCGAACTCAGCGGCATTGAAGGCGGCCTCCGTCCATTGCACGTTGCCGTTCGGGTTGCGTTCGAAAAGCGTGCTCTGCCACGCCAGTTGCTCCTGCAGGATGATGTCGGCGCTGGTGGCGGTTTGCGCGCCACTGACCACGAAGCCTTTGACCTTGCCCAGACCCCCATCGGTCTTGCGCGCCAGCATCGTGAGTTGCACGCCGTAGATGGCGGGCGTGGCCATCGCCGGCAGCGGCTCGACATCAAAGGACTGGCGCAGTCCTGCACTGGACGCGCTGATCGCCGTGTCCTCGTCCTCGTCGCTCACGGCTTCCCATGCGGCAGTACCAACCGGACTGGCTGTCCACTGGTTCAGGCTGCCATCGGCCTGTGCCTGCAAAGCATCGACACGCACATCGCCCAGGAAGGTGTTGTTGATCGTGCCGGTGGTGTCGGCGATGTAGAAGTCATCGACGTCGATGGTCAGCGGGCACGACTGGCCCGGAACCGCACCCACGAATGCGGTGACCAGTTGGCCACCACCCTGGAGGGTGTTCTGCGCGGTCATCTGAATGGCCAGGATGCCGTTGATGCGCACCGACAGCACGCCGTTGCTGGTGCCTTGCGTGACCTGCAGCTCGATGTAGTGCCAGCCGCGCGCCGGGGCGCTGGCGACCGAGGTCGAGATCAACTGGTCGTAGCCGTATTGCCAGCGGTAGAGCTTGAGCCGCCCGTCCTCGCCGATTTTGACGAGGTGGGCGACCTGCGCGTTGGCATCGCGCACGCCCAGCAGCAAGGGCTCGGTGTAGGTGTTCTGGTACGGCACCACGCGAATGGACGCCCCCACGATCAGGCTGGTCTTGGTGGCGTCGAGGTTCTTGACGTAGCCACCGCCCGAGCCTTCCGGCAAACGCAGGGCATAGGAGGACGGGCGACGGCCATTGATGCGGGTGGCCTGCGGCGACAGATACGCCGCCTTGCCTCGCGCCAGCCACGGGTCGCCAAAGCTGTCCACAGCCTGCGGGTCGTAGTGGTCGAAACCATCGATGAACAAAAGTGCCATGTGGACTTTCCCCTCAAAATTCAGCTTTGGAGCGCCGAGCGGATGGCCCGCGCGTTGCGCCCGATGATGTTGACGATGACCCGCTCTCCGGCAGGCGACTGCAGGTGGTCGTGGGTCACGCCGGGATCGATGGCGTTGACGATGCGCACCGCTTGATTCATCTGGGGCTGTGCGGGTGGCACTTTGACCTCCGGCACCAGACCACCGGCAGCAAAGGCCAGCTCGCCGCCTTTAAAACGCGGGCCGACGGACAAACCGTTGAGCGAGTCGAGGAAGGCCACGCCGACCTGGCGCACGGCGGCCGCCCGCACCACGTATTCACCTGCGGACAGGCGCGCCGGGATCGAGTCCGAGGTGGCACTACCCGGGCCGGAGACCAAGCCACCACCCGCGAATTTCTTGATACCGCCCAGCAGCGCCATTACAGCGGCCACCATCGCCACCATTGCGGCAATGGCCAGCCCCGGGCCAACGATGGGCACGGAGGCTTGCGACGCTGCGGCACCAGCACCGGCCTTGGCGGCATCCATCGACACCACGGCGGTGGTTTCGGTGGTCTTTTGCGCGACTTTGGCCGCGCTGGCCGCCGCATCGACGGTTTGCTCCTGCTGGATGAAACCGAGCTTGAGCGCCAGCATCCGCGCCTGCATGGCGATCCATTGCTGGAAAGGCTGAATCACGATCTGCTGCAGGAAGGCGTCGGCCACCTGCTGGAACAGGCTGGCCATCGCGCTGCGCCAGGTCTGCGCGCCGGTGATCATCCCGTTGAGCGCGCCTCCAAAACTCTCGCCGATGCGGTTCCACAGCGGGGTCATTTCATCGACCGTGAGCCGGGTGCGCTCCAGTTCATTGCGCCACGCCTGCACGCGGATCACAGCATCCGGCCCGATGGCCTGCGCCGCCTGTTGCATGGTCGGCAGCAGGCGCTCCATCTCGGTGGCCGATTGCTGCTGCAAGGTCACGATCTGTTGGCGCGCCTGTGCTTCGGTTAGCAGCCCGGCCTGCTGCTGGGTCTGAAGGGCCTCCTGCGCATTGCGCAGACGCTCGGTGACCTGCCGCCATTGGGTTTCCAGTGCGGATAGGTTCGCTTGCGCCGCCTTCACGTTGATCAGTCGGTCAACGAGCGACACGCCGTCGGCATCACTTTCTGCAGCGAGACGTGCCCGCAGATCCCGGTAACTGCGCTCGATGGCAGCTTGCCGGTCGGCATCTGTAGCCGTGCCTGTGATCTGTGCCAGTTCCTCACGCGCCTGCGCCAAGGCATCGGCCAGCTCACGCTCGGCTTGCGCGGCCTTGCGCGCATTGGCCTGCTCAATGTCCGTGCGCCGGTTATTGAGCGTGATGAGGTCCGCTTCCGCCTTGGCCACTTCGGCCTTGGCACGCAGGCGGTCGTTTTCCGACTTGCCGTTGGTGGCGATCTGCTGACTGCGGGCCAGCTCCTGCTGCTTGCGGGCGATCTCGGCGTCGACCTCGCGCTGCTCGATGGCCGTTTTCTGCGTGTAGTAGTCGCGCACCGAGATCAGACGATCCTCAAGCGCTGCATCCAGCGCGGTTTGTTGCCGCGCCAGTCCGTCCTTGAGCAGCGCGAACTCGGCGTCCAGCTGCGCTTTCATCAGCGTGGTCTGCGCGCCAGTGGAGTCCTGCGCAGCCTTGCCCGCTTTGGGTTTGGTCAGCCGCTGCAACAGTTCCGGATCGGCCTGAATTCGGGGTGCCTTGACCTCGATGGGTTTGGGGTCGAACAGGCTGTCGCGGAAGGACGCCAGCTCATCGAGCCGCTGGATCAGGCTGCCTTTGAGGTCGGCAATGATGGCCTTGGCCCCGTCGGTGTTGCCCTTGAGCGCTTCGACCGCCGCAGCGACACCGCCACCAATCGCTTCACCCAAGGCGACGAAGGCCTTGCCAACCGTGGCGACACCGAGCGCCAGGGTCTTGAGCACCAGCACCACGCCATCCAGAATCGTGCGCAATGTGCCGCCTTGCTTGGCTGACTCGACCATGCCACCGGCCATGTCGTTCAGGGCGGGCAGCAAGGACGCGATGATCTGGTTGCCAATGCTCTGGGTCGCCAGTTTCAGCTTGTCGAGCGCGTCGTTGAAGTTGCCTGCCTGCGCGGCGGTGTCCGCAGACAACTGCAGCCCGAGTTCAGCGGCTTCCTGCTTCAGCGCACCGATGCCATCCCGTCCTTGGTTGAGGAAGGGGATCATTTCGGCACCGGCCTTGCCGAAGATATCGACCGCCAGCGCCGCCTTCTCCGCGCCATCCGGCATGGCCTTGAAGCGATCGGCCAGATCCAGCAGTACCTGTTCGCTGTCGCGCAAGGTGCCATCCTGGTTCTGGACCGCCACGCCCAGCGCACCGAACTTCTGCGCGGACGTTTCCGAGCCGGTGGCGGCCTCCAGCATGCCGGTGGCCAACCTCTTGAGCCCGGCTTCGAACTTTTCGGTGGAAACCGCCGACAACTCGGCGGCAGGCACCAGCAGCGACAGCGATTCGACGGCGATGCCAGTACGCTGCGCCATCTCGTCCAGTGCATCGGCTGAGTCGATGCTGGACTTGATCATGGCGCCGATGCCCGCCAACGAAACGCCAACGCCAAGGTTGGCCAGCACGCCGTTGACACTCTTGGCGGTGTCAGTGAGGCCGCCCAAGCCCCGCTTGATCGAGTCGAATGCGGTCTTGGTCTGGTCGACAGCGCTGATCAGGATTTGGGCACGATTGCTTGCCATCAGACTTTGTCCAGTTCTTGTTGAATCGCCCGAGCCAGGGCAGGCAGCGCGCGTTGCACGCCACCGGCCAGATTGAGTCGGCGCTTGAGATCGACGCGCTTAACCAGCACGGCAATCGGAATTTCCTGGCCGCGCTTGATCTGCTTGGCCCCGGTACGTCCACGCTCGGCGCGCTTGAAGCGGCCCAGTTGCCCGGCGTTCTCTTTGATGTTCTCGGCCATCAGCAGCACGCGGCCGTTCTTCTCGATAAAGAAGGCATTGCCCGAGCGCATCAGGCCATCGATGACCGCCTTGAAGCGTTTGGGGCCGATGCGACCGGGCAGCAGCGGAATCAGCAGATTGCCGCTCACCGTGCCGCCTTTTTCGTGCATGCCAAGCCACGGAATCTTGCTGCCCACCAGCAAGGCGGGCAGTTGCTCGGGCTTCTTGTCGAACACCTTCACACCCATCGAGGAGATGAAGCTATTGCGCTTGACGGTGAAGGCGCTGCGCACCTCGGATCGCGCCGCATCACGTACCTCGCGCCCACCCGATTGCATGCCTTTGGCGACGGCGGTGTGGATGGCGCGACGCCGCTCGGCGCTCCACGCCGCCAACTGGCGGGGGTCCAGCAGACCGGTGGTGGTGAGCGAGAGACGCATGGATCAGTCCTTGAGCAGATCGCGTTGCAGTTGTTCGATGCCACGCTTCTCGCCCTGGGCTGCCACGGCATGAATGCCGAGCAGCTGGGCAAGTTGCTGCCGTTCGATCTGTCCGTCGGCATCCAGAAAGGCTTGCGCCTGCGTGAGCGTGTAGGCCATCACGTCGCCCAGGCGGTGACCGGCGCGGATCAGGCGGGCGACGGCACAGTCCCATCCGAGTTCGTCAGCGAGCGCAGCGTCGGGGAGAGGCGCTCGGCCGCGCCCTGAACCGCCGGAACGACGTGCGCCACGAAAAAATCCGCGTTCACCTCGAACACGGCAGCGGCCAGAAGAACGGCGTCCTCCAGCGACAAGTCGTTGATCCACGCGCGCTCACGCCGGGTAGTGATCGCCAGCAGATCGAGCACGGCATCACCGTGCCGCCCCAGCAGCGCCATCCAGTCCGGATCGATGGTGATCTCCTCGGCCAGCGGGCGCACCACGGCCAGCAGCCGTGGCAACTCGCCCAGCCGGATCGGCGTCAGTTCCAGCGCGACACCGGACAGCGTCACGACCACCGGTGCGGGTGGGAAGGTTTTGAAGTCATCCATCACAGCAGCACCAGACGGCCGAATTGACCGAGATCACCACCGACCGGCTTGGTCAGATCCGCCAGCACTTGGCCCGATAGCTCAAACTTCAGCAGTTCGTCGGTGATGATCGACAGTTCCTTGGCCGGGTTGATGGCCACGCGGTAGAGGTCGATCACCACCTCGCGGTTGCCATCGGCGGTGTTGAGCCCCTCGAAGCGAATCCAGCGCTCGGGCAGCGGCTGAGTGAACATCGCCGTGCTCTGCGCTGCGCCATAGGCGTAATCGACGGTGAACGGCTCGGTGTACGGGCCACCCGACGTGGCATCCAGCACCACCAGCGAGCCGTGCTTGGCGTTGACGCTGTACTGGCTCGCAGGCAGCGTCTGGGGCGTGGCATCGGAGTCCTGCACCTGCACGGCGGACACGTTTTGCATGGCCAGCGGGTACAGACTGCCCGGCGTGACCGGGTTGGGCAGCAACTCGCCAGTGACGGTGCCAGGGGTGATGGTGGTCGTGGTGCCGTAGAGCGCGAGCGCCAGATTGGTGGCGATCAGTTCTTCCAGCGTGCAGGCGAACTCGCCCTTCTTGGTCTTGATGAGTTGCAGGTCGGTCAGGCGCTGGCCCGACTGCGCTTCCTGGTGCTCGATGGTGTCCACCGACAGCGACACCTTCAGCTCGGGCACGTTACCGACGAAGGTCAGTCCGGCCGGGTTGCCGAGTTCATCACGTGCGCCGATGTAGACGCGGCCTTGTCCGGAAAAGTAAGCCATGTTCAGTCTCCTTGGATGGTGGTGCCGGACGTGGCATCACGGCGGGTGGGTTTGGCATCAGTGGTGGGTGTGGCGGACGCCGTAGCAGCCTTGGCCACGCCCTGCGCGATCAGCCAGTGTCCACTGGCATCGGGAAGATCAAGGCGATCACCCACGGCGAGGCGCTTGCCTGCATGGGTGTGGGGTTTCAGTAGTTCGATGTGCATGGGTTCATCCTGTTTGGGTTAGATCAATGGCGTGGGTGCGGTAGCGGATTTCGTAGCGGGCTGGGAGTGCGACGGCCCCGGCGTCGGCGTCGTCGAACTCCCACTCGCAGTCGATCTCGCGCACGGCGATGGCCAGACCGCCCAGATTCGGGTCGGCCAGCAAGGCTGCGTGCGCCGCCACCAGCGCGAGGTCGGCAACGTCGAAGGCGTCCGCACCGCGCGCCACCACAGCGACTCGGACGATCAACAGCCGGTCGACGAGGTGGTTGGCGTGGGCGGTGATGCTGTCGCCATCGACGAATAGCAGCAGCGCAGGACTGGCCTCGCGGGTGACCGGCACGGCTGGCATGCGTAGCACTGGAACGGGTGCAATCGCAGATGACAGGCGTGCGACGACCTCCCGCAAGACGCGCTCGCGGACGGAGTTCATGGCGATGTCCTTAGAGTTGGGAGAGTGAGGCGCGCCGCTCGGTGCCGTCGCCGATGGCACGCACGTCGCGCACCTGATAGCTGCTGCCCGCAATTTCGACGGTGTCACCCGCAGCGAGCGTCAGCCACACCGCCGGGTAGTCGATCTGGTAGTCGCGTGACAGCGCAAAGCCATCGAGCACGGTTTCGTCCGGGGCGCGGAAGGCGCAATACACGGTGGCAGTGCCCACCGTGACCGCCGTCAGCAGTCCAGATCGTCGCGCCGCTTCGTAGAACGACTCGATGGCCAGCATCAGGTCGCCAGAACCTTCACCAGCACGGCAGGCCGATGGCACATCGGCAGCGGGTTGGATTGGGTGTGGACATCGGTGCCCCGGTCGAACTTGCGCGGCTCCTGCTTGGCGTACAAGGGTTGTCCCAGCGTGTTCGCCGTTTCATTGAAATCGGCGGGCGCAAAGTAGGTGGCGAAGGTGTCCACCGTACCCAGTGGGAAGGCGTGGCCTTCGCCTGCCTCGATGAAGCGACGCACGTTGTCGTCGCCATCACTGGCTTCGCCCGCGTACTCCTCGAAGGTGATGCCTGCGAACGGGAAGCCCGAGCGCATATCGGTGCGCAAGACCTGACCGTCCTGCCAGCGGTGATAAGCCTCGATGACCTTCTCGTGGCTGGTGAACGCGTCGAAGAACTCTGGCGATACCAGACAGTGAACCCCTGTCATCCGCTCGCCCTTGAGGTTCTTCTCCAGGTAGCGCTTGAGGTCGAGACACTTCTTCTTGATATCGGTGCCCGCGCTTCTGAGCTGGAAATTGACGACCTTCGGTGTAATTTCGAACAGATCGAACAGGTTGTAGAGATCCGATCCGTCAGCATCGAGGATGACGCCCTTGAGCGCACCAACACGCAAATGCTCCAGCGTGATGGCGTGCTTGTTGCGCATGGTTTGCAGGTGCTCGGCCATGACCGCTGCAACAGTCTGCACTTCGGTTTCCGAACCGAAGGCGCGGATGCCTTGCACTTCCTCTGGCAGCACCACGTCGTCGTGCGGAATGTGCGGAATGGCAAAGGAGCGCAGCTTGCGTTTGCCGCGTACACCTACCGTACCGGGAGAGCCGACCGGCATCGTTGGCAGCAGCGTCAGGATGCCGTTCTTTTCTTCTACGGCCACCGAACGGAAGCGCACCGGCTTGGGCGGAAACAGCCCCATGCTCTCCATCATCCCGTAGTTGTTGGGCAGGATGTTGATGGCAGCGGTCAGCGCCGACATCGAGAAAGCGGGATTCTCGAAAACATTGTTCATGGTCAGACTCCTTTGCGAACGAGGATGCCGAGGCTCTTGAGCTGCGCGATGGCAGCTTGCTTCTCGGCGGTGGTGATGGCGGCGGGCCACGCCAGCGCGTGATCGGCGACGATGGCGTGGCGGGCCAGCATCAGTCCGTCATCGCGGTCAATGAGGGTGGCGTCCACGCCTTGCATCAGCACACCAGCGGCGTACTGGCTGCCGTCGGTGGCCGACGGATCGATCTGCTTGAGCTTCGCGGTGGCCGTCACAAGACCGACCACCGTACCGAGCAGGAGGCTCTGGCCTGCGCCGACCGTGACCTGATCACGCGAGTAGAGATTCGGTGCTTCGTACTTCAAGAGGTCGCCGAGATTGAGGCCTTCAGTCATAGCGGGCATGTCATTTCTCCTGTCCGGCGCGGGCGCGAGCCGCCAGCACCAAGGGGTTGTCGTTGAGGGATTGCGTTGCCGACGTGGCGGCGCTCGGAGTGATCAGGCTGCTGATCTCCTGACCGCTGGCGCGAGCGACCAGCAGCTGGCTGCGCACCTTGGTGGCCGGAGTGCGTGCCGCCAGAAAACCGGCAATGCGGTCGGGGCAGCCCGCCAGAGCGCAAAGCTCGGCGACTTCTTGCGCGTCGTCGATGGTCATTGGCGCGGGCGACACAGGATCGCGATCAGGATCAGCGCCAACCCCAGGGTCAGCAGTGGTTCCGGGTTCATTCATGAAATGCTCCAGTCGTGGTTGGTGAAGATTGCCCAGCGCCGCAGCCGCTGCCGACAGCGCAGGTGGTGGTGAAAGTGATGCGACGAGCTCGTTCAGCACATCGTCGAAATTGCCGACGGCATCGGCCAGGCCCGCCGCGACAGCGTCATTGCCAAAGAACACGCCCGCCTCGGTTGCGCGCACTGCTTCGCTGCTCAGGCTGCGGTAGCTGGCGACCGTGTCGACGAACAGTCCGTAAATCCGATCCACCTCGCTTTTGAGAAAGGCGTGTGCCTCGTCCGAGATCGGCTCGTGCGGGTTGAGATCGTTCTTGCGCGCTCCGGCAAAGACGGTCGTGTAGCGGACGCCATCCTGCGCATCACGCACCGATTGGTCGGCGTGCATGGCAATGACGCCAATCGATCCGACACCGCCCGTGCGGGTGACAAAGAAGCGGCTGGCGGCCGAACCGATGGCGTAAGCCGCCGAATACGCCATGTCATTGGCCAGCGCCCAGACCGGCTTGACCTGCGCCGCTGCGCGAACGCGGTCGGCCAGATCGAACACACCACCGGACTCGCCGCCCGGGCTGTCGATGTCGAGCACGATGGCGGCCACTGCCGGATCGGCGATGGCGGTATCGATCTGTGCGGCGATGTCCTGGTAACTGGTCAGCCCGGATGCCGCCTCCAACCCCACGGTTCGCCGCACCAAGGTGCCGTAGATCGGCAACACGGCGATGCTGCCGCCTGCGACTGGCGGGCTGCGCGTGGTGGGTGACGGAATCGGCGTGCCGTTCTCAGACAAGCCGATGCGTGGCCCCAGGACGGCGAGGATGACTTCGAGTTTTGGCCGATGGATCAGCAGCGGCGCGCCAAAGATGCGCGCCGCCATATGCGGTAGCAGTGTCATTGGGATTCCTTCAGGCGGACGAAGCGTTGCTGTCGGTGGCCTGCGAGTTGGGTTCAGCGCTGCCGCCATCCTTGGAAGTGCGGCGCGGATCGGAGTCGAAAATCAGGCCGAGGTCATCGGCTCGTTGGTTGTCGGCGGCGATTTCGCGGTCGACGTCCTCGGCGTCGTAGCCGAAGGCCGAAATCGCTTCAGAACGGCTCATCAGACCGGCGCGGATCGCCAGCAACATCGCCTTGAATTCCTTCTCCGGATCGACCCATTGCCAACCCTGCGGAATCCATTTGCAGGCGGCGTACTCGCGGCGGCGGCGGGCATAGCCCGGTGCCGTCAGCGCACCGGCCAGCACTGCCTGATCGAGCCACGCATTCCAGACGGGGCGGCAGAGCTGATGCACCAGCACACCGTGCTGGATGGCTTCGGTGCGACGGCGAAACTCCAGCATCCCGGCCCGGATGGACGAGTAATTGACCCCGGAGAGATCGCCTGTCAGCTGCTCGTAGGTGATTCCGATGGCCGCAGCCACGGCCCGAAATTGCGCACGCAGAAACTCGGCGTAGCTGCCGCCGACATCGGCGGGGTCGGAGAACTTCACGTCCTCGCCGGGCTCCAGGATTTGCATCGTGCCGGGTTCCAGACCAGCCATCGCCACACCGGCGTCATCCGGGATTCCCTCACCGAGCAGGTTGTCCTCGGGTGAGAGTCGCGTGACGAAGCCTGCAAACATCGCGGCGGTTTTCTTGCGCACCAGTTCGGCATCGTCGTACTGATCCAGCTCGTTTAGCTTGACCAAGGCACGGGCCAACCACGGCTCGCCGCGAATCTGTCCGGGGCGCAGGACGCGGTACAGATGGATGATCTCCCGCGCGTCGATGCGCACGGTGTCCATGCCACCTTGCCCGGACATCGGTGCCAGTCGGCCATCCTCGGGGTGCGAGCGGTACAGGTGGTAGGCCACGCGTCGCCCCATCGAATCGAACTCGATGCCCGAGCGCACGACATTGCCGGACGGCAGTTCCGTGTTTAGATTCAGCGGCAGGTGTTCGGCCTCGAGCAACTGCAATTGCAGGGGAACGACCAGACCATCCTCGGGGCGACGGGGACGCAACCGAATCAGACATTCGCCGCCCTCGCACATCGCGCGGGCAGCCAACGCCTGCAAGCCGTAGAAATCGGTCTGCCCGGTGGCGTCAGCCTGTTCCGTCCAGTCGCGCCACAGTGCTTGCACGTCAGCACGAAAGGCTTCGTCCTTGGCCATCGCCTGCGGCTTGATGCCGGTGCCGACCGCGTTGGAGACGAAGGCCTCGATACCGGCATTGGCCCACGCATTGCGGCGAACAAGGTCGCGGGATTTGACGCGCAACTCGTTGGATGTGGCGAGCATGGCCGCCACGGCACCGGGATTGCCCGGCATCCACGCAAGGGATCGCCGTCCGCGACCTGCTGCTTCGTGGATGGGAGATTGGCCGAACAGGCTGCGGATTTTGGAATACCAGGCCATCAGAACCCCTTGCCCGTGGTGACACGGATCTGGCGCGGCGCACCAGGCCATAGGCCGGTGGCGGCGGCCTGTTCAAAGATGTCGCGCTTGACCACCGCGATGGCGGCCTTGAGTTCATCGACGCTGCGGTAATCGACGGTCTTGTCACCAAAGGTCACGCGCTTTTCGCCTTTGACCAGAGCCGCTTCCAATGCATCAAGGTGTGCTTGTGTGTAGGCCATCAGCGGTACACCGTGAGGTTGATTTCGGAGGAGTCGTCGAAGGATGCGGACGTGGTGGCACAACTGATGTCGACGTACTGGGCGGTCTTCTGGTCGGTGGTGGATCGCACGATGGCGATGCGCTGCGTGCCGGTGTTGGTGCTGCTGCGGGCGAGCGCCGTCCAGCAGTAGTTGGCGTCCGGCATGGCAGTGGCGAAGGTCACGCGGTAGCGGCCTGACCCCAATCGGGTGACGCTGGCCACGTTGTGCGATGCGCGCACGACGATTTGCGAGCCGACATAGCCGAAGCACACCCACGCGCGGGCCAAGCCGGGATGGGTAGCGTCGATCTTGGTCTTGACCTCGATTCCGACACGGCTGGCCAGCACACTGATCCGCGATGCGAGGCTCATCAGACCAGCGCACCCACAAAGACCGCGACGAAGTCGGTGTCGGTGTTGCCGACATCGCTGGCTGCGACAGCGCCGATGTTGCTGCGGGCCTGAAGTTGTTCGGCAACCGTCAGCGACTGTGCGGCATCGAAGCGCACGCGGTTGTTGACGGCGGCGAGCAAAGCGTCCAGACCACTGGTGCCGTTCTGCAGCAGTTGTTGGATTTCCACCAGCGTGTCGTAGGCCGCATCGGCACCGCCCAAGATTTCAGTCTTGAGCGCATCAAGCAGCGAGACGATCTTGTTGGACGAGTAAGTGCTGGTCGTTGCGATCTGCGCATCATCAATTACCGCAGAGGACACCACAGCAGCCTGCAGTTCGTTGATGGCCGCGACCAGATTCGACTTGTCGGTGGTGGTGAGGTTGGCAAGGTTGCCTGCCTTGGCGCGGACGTCGTTGAACTCCTGCGCGACGCGAATGACCAGGCTTTCGATACGGGTAGCAAGACTCATAAAAATCTCCTTTGAAGGTCAGGACAGCCAGCGGCTCTTGATGACGCGCCGACGTGGGGTGGTGCCAGAAACAGCGAGGCCACCGCGTTGGGTGGCCTCGTTGCTTGATTCGATTGGTTGTTCTGGAGGTGACGGACTTGCCAACCCCAGTTGTCGCTCCAGTTCCCGCCAGTGGCGTTCCTCGAAACGATCCAGTCCCGCCGCCGAAGCGGCCGCGCGGGCGTAGACGTAACAGTCGAGCGCCTCATTGCGCTCGCGCATCTTTTGCCACTCGCGCACCGGAAAGCCGTTGCGGTCGCGGCGGGTGATCAACTGCTCGGCGCAGAGCTGCTGGATGAACTCGGCGTCGATCTTGGGCAGGTGGACGAACCCGGCTGGAAACACCGTGGTCAGCCCGTCCTCGCCGACATCCGCGCTCTTGCGCAGGTTGTTGTAGAACTCCAGCTTGGCGATGCCACCGGCGACCGAGAACACCTTGATGCCCCGGCGCAGCTTCTTGCCGCCCTGTGAGACATCGATGGCGGTTGGCGTGCCGATCAGCGCCGCGCCACGAGCCACGCCCTTGACCGCCATCACGCGTGGATCGCGGCAGGCCCGCACAAAGGCATAGGCCTCCTGCGTGGCAAAGCCGGTGTCCAGCGCAAAGCGCGCCAGCGGCATCGATGCGCCCGAGGCGTGCGTCCAGTTCTCGGCCACCATTTCAGCGAGGCGTTTCCATACCGTGTCGCGGGCGGTGTCGCCCATCAGCACCCGGTGCTCGACCAACCAGGATTCCTTGCCGCGCCCGAAGGCCCAGACCGACGCCTCGATGCGATCCTTCTGCACGTCGGCTGCGCCCACCAGCAGTAATCCGCCCGGTGGCACGGAGCCAATCCGGTAATCCTCGCGGCGCTCGACCAGCCGTTGCCAGTCCGGTGCTTCGCCTTCCTCGACCCAAGACTCGCCCAATTCGGTGTTCTTGAAGGTTTTGATGGCAGCCGCCGAGCCGGATTCCTTGCTGACTGCGCTCTCCCACGCAGCGGCAATCTCGCGCCAAGCACGCCAGCCCACCGGGCTGTACAGCGACGACAGGTGAAACCCCGCCGTCTTTCCCTGGCCATCGGTGATCATCGCCCGCCACTCACCGTGCTCCAGCATCCAGGTCTTGTGGTGCTCGGCAATCGCGGTATCGCACGACTCGCAGATGTAGGCGGCGGTTTCCGGTTGGCCCTTGTCCCAACGCAGCTGCTCGAAGCGCAGCCACTGCCGATGCGAGCAATGTGGGCACGGCACGAAGTACCGGCGCTGATCGCTGGCTTCGTACTCGCGCTCGATGGCGCTTGCGCCCGAGATCGTCGGCGTCGAGACGATGAAAATCTTGCGTCGCGCGAAGGTGCGCGTGCGCGCCTCGGCCAGCGAGATCGCGTCGCCTTCACCCTCGACGTCCAGCGGGTAGCCGTCGACCTCGTCGAGAAACAGGTAGCGCACCGGCATCGAGCGCAGTCCGACCGCGCTGTTGGCCCCGGTCATCACCAGCACGCCACCCCTGAACTCCTTGGCCAGGATGGTGTTGCCGGAATCCCGGCTGCGCGCCGGTGCAATCAGTTCAGCCAGTGCGGACGACTCCTCAATCAGCGGATCGATGCGCTGCTTGGAGTTGCGCTTAGCCATCTCCACTGTCGGCCACACCGCCATCATTGGCCCGGGTGCGTGATGGATCACATAGCCGATCCAGTTTGATCCCATCTCGGTCGCGCCAAGCTGTGCCGCTTTCATGAACACCACGCGCTCGACCGGCGAGGTCGGCGACAGGCAATCCATGATTGCTTTCAGGTAAGGCGTGCGGCTGGTGCGCCAGCGACCCGGTTCGGCAGAGGCTTTGCTGGAGAGCATCCGGTGGCGATCTGACCATTCGGACACGGTGAGCAGCGGGTCGGGAGTCAGTCCTTCGCGCCACGCGCGTTCAATCTCGGCAGCGCCTTCGTAGTCCATGTCCATCAATCCACCCTCGGGCGCATCTCGCCCAGTTCCTGCAGGTGCTCACGCACCGCCGCCTCCAAGGCGATGTGCATCGTGTGGGGATCGACGCCGAGCTTGGCTGCCATTTGTGCCGAGATGCGTGCGGGCCAGTTCAGCCACGCATCGCGTTCGGAGCGCGCCAGCTTGAAAACATGGGCGATGGCCTGTGGCCGATCCACCAGCTCGCCCTTGAGGCGGGCCAGACGCACCTTGTTGGTTTGCGCCTTGACCACTTCGTTGACCGTCCGCGCTTGGAGCAAGGACGTGCCACCTGCTGCGGATGTTGCCAATGAGGCTGCTTGCCCGTCTCCTGTGGCCCCGCTGGATTCCTGGACGGCGACCTTGACGGCGCGGGTGGCCGTTCCGTTGCGCGGCGCATCGGAATTGCGTGCCCATTCCCGGTCGACGCGCTCGGCATCAATCGTTCCGTCTGCCTCCGGTGTGACGCGCCCCGCAGCGATGGCCTTGCGCACCGCCGCATCGGACACCCCTCGGTGGCGTGCGTAGGCACGAATCGAAATACCCATATTTCCCCTTCGGGGCACCTTCAATCATTTGTTCGTCATTCCTGCGGATTGAGCTTGGCTTCCATCTGGAACAGCGCGTTCATACGTTCGTCATCAACACCATGAAAGGACACGGACATGAGCAAGCTCGAACAACTCCTGACCCAGATCGCGCAAAACAAGCTGGGCATCGAAACCCTGGAAACCCGCCGCTCGGACAGCCTCGATTTCCACGATGTGGCGGTCTGGTGCCTACGCGATGCGCTTGAAGCCGCCTTCAACGCGGGTCTCGAGCAGGGGCGCAATGCCAACCCGTCAGACAAGGCCAACACCTGATTGCGAAGCGAAGAAGCCAAGCAGAAAGCGCTTGGCTTCACTTGAGAACAGCGCGTTCATCACATCACCGTCCACCACATCGAAGGAGCAAAACATGACCACCACTCAACTGACCCCTGCCCAGCAAGCGATCCTGGCCCACGCGGTTGAACACACCAGCGGCAAGATCGACTGGTTCCCCGACAACATCAAAGGCGGCGCACGCAAGAAGGTGCTCGACGGACTTTTCAACCGCGCACTGATCACCACCGATGGCACCGACTGGCTTGTCGCTGCGGAGGGCTACGACGCCCTGGGCATTTCGCGTCCCGACGTGAACAGGAAGGGCATCGGTCAGTTCGAAGCCAATCTCGACCGGATCATCGCCAACGCTGAAGGCGCGCCTGCGGCCGCGAGCGATCCCGAACTGGAAGCGGCCGTAACCGCCGCCGAAGCCACGTGGGTCAAGCCGCGTACCCGCGAGAACAGCAAGCAGGCCGAAGTGATCCGGATGCTGCAACGCCCCGAGGGCGCAACCATCGACCAGATCTGCACCGCCACCGGTTGGCAGGCGCACACGGTGCGCGGCACCTTCGCCGGAGCCTTCAAGAAAAAACTTGGCCTGACCATCGTGTCGGACAAACCGCAGGGCGGTGAGCGGGTGTACCGCATCACCTGAAAAGATGGCGAGAGGAGCCATGAATAGCTTGGCTTCTCTCCCCACCAGCGCGTTCATACAGATGTCGTGATTGACGACGCCATACCAGGAAAACCGCCATGAGCACCATGACCATCACCATCGAACGCACCCCACGCACTCTGCAGTTCGCAGGCCAAAGCCTCCAGGTCGAAGAGTTGAGCATCCGCCTGCCGTTTGCACGCAAACCTGCCGACCTCGGCGAACTGGGCGGGAGCGACCAGCACAAGGTCTACGTCACCGAGACCAAGGAGCTCACCCCTGCCGAATTCGACGCCTTTGGGCTCAGCCTGCTGGTTTCACGCGACTGGCTGCGTGGCAAGGGTGGCGGCACTGGCGACGGCTACCTCTGCGTCGAGGTCACTGCTCCCGGACGTCCTTACCTCTACGTCAATCCCGAGGGCGGTGATTACGCCCGCTACGTAGCCCGTCTCGGGTAAGCAAAATTGATCGAGAAAGAAGCCAGGAACAGCTTGGCTTCTCAATCGAACAGCGCGTTACTACAGGTGTCGCAACGATCAACCCGGAGAAGACATCATGACCACCAACCAGATCCCCACCACCCAGAACGAAGCCTGGGGTTTTTGGGGCACGATGAACGAACACGCCAGCGCCGCATGGCCCCTGGCCATGAACGCCATTTCGGACGCCACCCACCAGCCCCTCGAATCGGTGCGGACCTTCCTCGACAGTCGCCACGGACGCCACTTTGCCGACGACGTCCAGAACGGCTTGTACCAAGGCCAAGCCTTGCAGGATGCGATCAACGCCGCCACCCAACGTTGGATGGGCTGGACGATTGGCCGCCAGACCAGTAAGCAGTACGGCATCCCGCGCGGCCTGCCTTACCTGACAGGCTTTGTGATCCACTGCGAAATCTGCGAAGAGATGGCTGCCTGATGAAAGCGCTCGCCACCGAACGGGAGCAGGCACTGCGTTGGCTGATTGCCAACCGGCGTCCAGACATCTCCATCGAGCAGGCTGTGCGCGTCATGTGCATGGCACTGCCGCGCGATCTCACCACCCTGCAAATCCTACGGCGCATCGCCGAGGAAGAAGAGGCCAAGCAGCCCGGCCAGCCATTCAACTGGCGCACAATTCCTGGTCTGCTGCCTCGCGGACAGCCGTCTGGCCGGTGAAGTCCTCCCACCGGCGCACGATCACATCCACGTACTTTGGATCGAGTTCGATCAGCCGCGCGACGCGCCCCGACTTTTCGGCCGCAATCAACGTTGTGCCAGAACCACCGAACGGATCGAGCACCACGTTACCCGGGCGGCTCGAATTGCGGATGGCTCGCTCGACCAGCTCCACCGGCTTCATCGTCGGATGTAGATCGTTCTTCTGCGGCTTCTTGATAGCCCACACATCGCCCTGATCGCGGTCGCCACACCAGTGGCGTTGCGCGCCCTCGGGCCAACCGTACAGGATCGGCTCGTACTGGCGCTGGTAGTCGGCGCGGCCCAGCGTGAAGGTGTTCTTGGCCCAGATGATGAAGGTCGACCACTTGCCACCGGCTGCGCGGAAGGCGGCCTGCAGCACATCCAGTTCGCTGGAAGACATCGCCACGTAGATACCGCCCCGGCAATGCGCCACGGTGGGCGTCAATGCCGCCAGCAGGAAGTCGTAGAACCCGTCGCCCAGGTTGTCGTTGAGGATCGCGCGATCCTTGCCGCGCATCTTGTCCTTGGCGCTGTTGGCGTAGTTCACGTTGTACGGCGGATCGGTGAACACCATGTCCACCGGCGAGCCCTGCAGCAAAACGTCGTAGCTCTCGGCCACGGTCGAGTCGCCGCACAGTAGGCGGTGCGACCCCATGATCCAGACATCACCCGGGCGGGAGATCGGCGTCTCACCAACCTCCGGCACCGCATCCTCGTCGCTCTGGCCATCGTTGTCCGGCTCATCGCCCGCCATCAGTTCGGCCAGCGCATCGACATCGAAGCCGGTGAGCGACACGTCGAAGTCATCGTCCTGCAGGGTTGCAATCTCGATGCGCAGCATGGCGTCGTCCCAGCCCGCGTTCTCGGCGATGCGGTTGTCCGCGATCACCAGCGCCCGGCGCTGCGTGGCGCTCAGATGGTCGAGCACGACCACCGGCACCACATCCAACCCGAGTTTCTGAGCGGCGGCGAGCCGCCCGTGTCCGGCGACGATGATGCCGTCGCTACCGGCCAGGATCGGATTGGTGAATCCAAACTCGGCAATCGATGCTGCAATCTGCGCCACCTGATCATCCGAGTGGGTGCGGGCGTTGCGAGCATAGGGCAGCAGTTTGGCTGTCGGCCATTGCTCGATCTTGTCGGCAAACCACGAGGCGTTCATTGCGCAGCCTCCGTGGTGACCAGACGGTCGTCGGCCACGTCGTCGAAGGACTGACCCGTGGCCAGCAAAGTGACAGGCACACCGGGGTGGTTCTGCTGGAAGCGTTTGATGGCGACGTCCACGTACTCCGGTGCGATCTCGACTGTGCGGCAGACGCGACCAGTGCGCTGCGCGGCCAGCATCGTCGTACCGCTGCCGCCGAAAGGTTCGAACACGAGGTCGCCCGTGTCCGTATAGGCCTCGATCACGAACTCCGGCAGCGCTACCGGGAACACGGCGGGGTGGTCGATGTCCTGACCGATCTTGCCCTTGTGGCGCATCACGCGGATCACCGAGTCTGGAATCCGTGTGTCCTGCGTCGGCTGGCCCTTGTGTGTCCAGCCGCCGACTTCACCGTCCTTGCCACGCATCGCCGTGGACGAGCCATCGGCGCGCAGATGCGATTCCAGCCCCGCGTGCTTGCAGGGCACGATCTTGTTGGGTTTGAGGCTGGCGCGGTTGAAGTGAAAAACAAACTCGAAGCTCGGAGCCAGTCGCCCTTGCCAGTCGCCGGGCATCCCCGGCCCCTGATCCCAGACGTACCACGCGAAGCGCCGCCAGCCTTGGGTGCGCATCCAGTCGAGCCAGCCATCCCAATACGCGATGACTTCGTTGTCGCGATGGATCAGCCCGAGGTTGACCAGTACCTGGCCGTCGTCGGCCATCGGCACAAGGCCGAACACGCCGCGCATCAGGCCATCCCAATCCTTGACGCCGCCGGAGGTGTAGTCGCGCTGGTTGCCGTAAGGCGGTGAGGTGAAGCAGAGCCGTGCCGCGTCGCCTTGCATCAGCGTGGCGACGACGGACGAATCAGTAGCATCGCCGCAGATCAGGCGGTGCTGACCAATGGCCCAGACATCGCCGATGCGCGACACCGGGACGACCGGCGCATCGGGCACGTCATCAGCAGTGTCCGTGTCGTCTGCATCCTGCCCCTGGTCTGCGTCATCGGAAACCACGCCGTCTGCGAGCAATGCATCGATCTCGGCATCCTCGAATCCCGTCAGAGCAAGGTCGTACCCAGCCTCGGACAACTCGGCCAGCTCCAACGCCAGCAGTTCCTCATTCCAACCCGCGTCGAGCGCCAGCCGGTTATCGGAGATGACGTAGGCGCGCTTCTGCGTCGGCGACAGATGGGCCAGTTCGATGATCGGCACCTGATCCAGACCCAGCTTGCGCGCGGCGGCCAGACGACCATGACCCGCGATGATCCCGTTGTCGCCGTCCACCAGTACCGGGTTCGTCCAGCCGTACTCGACGATGCTGGCGGCGATCTTGGCCACCTGATCCTCGGTATGCGTGCGCGGATTGCGGGCGTAGGGAATCAGCGCCTCGACCTTGCGGTACTCGACGTTGAGTGTGTTCAAAATTGGCGTCCCAGAAATGGAAAACCCGCCGACGGAAAACCGTGGGCGGGTTGGTGTGGTTGGTGCGAACTGACGGGGTGCGAACTGCGAACCGTGCGAACCTTGGTTCGCACCCTGACGCTAAAAAAGCGTCGCGCTGTCGCCCCCCGCATTGGGTTTTGGCCAGGAAGGACCCCTTTTGCCTTGGGCCACTTCCTCAACCGTCACCGCTGTCCAGAAGATAGCTGAAATACTACCCCTGACCGGGGTGATTTGTTGCAGCCTCGGCCAGCGTCAAAAGGGACAAACGCAGGAAACGAAGGACAAACGCGGCAAGCATTACCCTGCTTGGCCTACGATTTTGGAAGGCGCACGGATGCCTTCGCTGTTGAGCTTCTCGGCCACGATTTCCAGCGCCCGCTGCCAGCGACGCCACGCCGTCGTGCGGTCGCAGGCAAAGCGGATCGTGATGTCTCGCCAGCCGTAGCGCTTGGCGCGCATCCACACAAGGTGGCGCTGCTCGATCTCCAACCACTGCACCCACTTCATCGTCTCCAGCATCCGGTCGATGGCGTCGGGTGTCGGTGGGAACGGTCGATAGACGTGCTCGTCGGCTGCGAACGTCTCCCACTCCTTGCGCACGATGACAGGCCACGTGTTGAAGTAGCCCTGCACACGCACAGGGGGCAGGCGTCGTCCGGTGCTGGCGGCCTCCTCGAAGCGGGCCGCCACATCCTCAATCGTCCATTCAGCCATGACGAGCCCCTCCGTACAAACGTTCGCCAATGCGGCGCACGATCTCTCGCTCGATGAAGTCCAGACGTTCATCGGATGCGTTGACCACCAGGATGTGCTGATCACGCCAGCCACGTTCCTTGATGGCGTCCAGATCGGTGGCCTGGGGTTGCAGCCGCCCGAGGGGGCAGCGGTACTGGGGTGTGGGAACTTTCACGTCACACCTCCTGGACGTCGTCGTGATGCTGGATCGCCCAGTGCAGCAGCGCCAGGGCATCGGCCTCGTTGTCGTCGACAGGCGCGTGCCCGCGCGCGGTGACAGAAGCGATCACATCGTCCTTGCCAGCGTTGCCCTTGCCCGTAGCGTGCTTCTTGATTGTGCCGACGGGCACGCCTTGGTACGGGATCTGGTGGTGTTCGCACCAGGCGGTGAGCGTGGCAAGGAAACCGCCGTAGGCGTGGGCAGCATCGGTCGAGACGTGGCGACGTACCTCCTCGAAGTGCAGGCAGTCGATGCCGCTGGTGACGGCCTTCAGTTCGGTGAGCCAGCGTTTGAAGCGCAGGAAGCGCATTCCGCCGCCTTCGAAGCGCTGCGGCCGGAAGCTCTCGGAGCCGCTCGTGATATGGCCGTCGCTGCCGCGCAGTGCCCAGCCGGTGGTGGTGCCCAGATCGAGGGCGAGGATGCTCGTGGTCATGGTGTCAGTCCTTATCCGGTGCAGATCTGACGCAGCTGACACTTCGTGACGAAACTCCCCATGAGGCGCGCGCACACGCGCACGCGTAGGAGTTACGACAAACTGCGTCAGCTGCGTCAGACCGCGTGGTTTTCATGGGGTCAGTCGTCCGCGTAAGGGGTGTAGGCAGGGGTCGGTGGGTGCTTGAGGCCAATGCCCTGAAACCCGCGCACGCCCATTCCGTTGCGCCATTTGTCCAACCCGCGCGTGATGAGCAGATCGGAAAAGCGGCGTTGTGCGCCGACAAACTCGCCAGCGGCTTCCGCCCACTGTTTCCAGTCGTTGAACAACTCGGCGGTCAGCGACTTAGCGTTGGCCTCGCGCACGCAGCGCTCATCGAGCCAGCGGCCCAGGGCGTCCTCGGCTTCGAAATACTCCTCGGTGGCGTCCACCACGCGCTGCGGTGGAGAGAGTCGTCCGTGGCGCTGCCAGTCGAGACAGCCCTGCACGGCCCACGCGAGGATGCCGTCACGTTCGGCCTGGAGCTTCTGTTGCAGGTTCTTGTCGCGGCGCTCGGGCGGCACGGTGATCGTGAAAGGGATCAGGTGCAGCCTGCGTTTCATCGCCTCGTCGATATTGCGAATGGCGGGCTTGTGGTTGCCCGCCACGAACAACTTGAACTGCGGGAAGAACTCGAAGAAGTCCTGGCGCATGAAGCGCGCTGAGATCTTGTCGCCACCGGTGAGGTTCTTGAGCTTGGACTCGGCCCAACGTTTTCCCTGTTCAGTTTCGATGGCCGCCACGAAGCGCGCGCCGCGCAGTCCCGCCATATCGGTCGGGTGCCGGTCGGTGCGCGTTTCCATGAACGTGTCCATCGGCGCGTTGGTCGCGTAATCACCCAGGATGGTGGCCAGCGTGTTGACGAACACCGACTTGCCGTTAGCGCCTGTGCCGTACAGGAAAAACAGCGCGTGCTCTTGCGTCGACCCGGTCAGCGCGTAACCGACCATCCGTTGCAGGTAGGACTGCAGCTCCTTGTCGCCACCAGTGACCTCGTCGATGAACTGCCTCCAGGTCGGGCAGTCGCCGCTGGGCGTGGCTGTGGTGATCTTGGTCATCCGGTCGGCGCGCTCGTGCGGGCGCATCCGGCCTGTCTTGAGATCGACCACACCGCCTGGCGTGTTGAGCAGCCACGGATCTGCATCCCATTCGTCGGTGGTGGCCGCGTGCCTGCGGTCAGCGCGCGCCAGGCGTTCCACACCGCCGACCGTTCCTGCGCTGGCCAATTTGGCAGCAACCTTGGGGTTGTCGGCGCGCACAGCCGTCTGGCGGCAGACGCTACGGATCAAGTCCGTGGCCGCCAGCGTATCCTCGGTGCGCCAGCGTTGCCCGTCCCACACCAGCCACTTTCCCCAGCCAGCCACGTAGCGCCAGTCGCGGTGGTAGCGGCGCGTGAAGGACAGCGCCAGCGCGTCCTCCGTACCCCAGACGGATTCGTCGCTGCTGACGACCGGATCAACGTCATCGGCCACGTCGTGCATCTGCAAACGTGGGCCGTGGGTGAGGAAGGTGGCGACATCGAAGCCCTCGGCGATGGCGTCCGCCACGTCCCAGCCCTCGGCGGCTTCTTCGGGCGGATAGAGGACGCGGCAGGATTTGGCTCCCGCCGACAAGATCGCCTGTGCCGCCTGCGTGGCGTACTCCCAGCCCGGTTTGTCGCGGTCGGGCCAGATCAGCACAGCCTTGCCGGACAGCGGCGACCAGTCGGTTTTATCGACCGGAGCGTTCGCCCCGTGCATTGCCGTGGTGGCCACGATGCCCGCGTCGATCAGGGCCTGCGCGCATTTCTCGCCCTCGACCAGCACCACCTGCGCGGCACTGGTCATCCCTGGCTGGTTGTAGAGCGGACGCGGGTCGGGCGGTGCCATCTTGCGCCGCTTGGCATCCCAGGGCCGGAACTGCTTCTTCTGCCCGGGCGGGTCATAGCGGTAGACAACGGCGATGAGATGGCCTTGGGCGTCGAGATAGTCCCACTTCGCGGTGGCGGGGCCGAGTTCGTCGACCGGCACGTCCTTCTTGCTGGCCTTGCGTACTGGTGCGGAACGCGAGCGTCCGAGCAGATCGGCTGCGGCGTCGAGCACGCGCGGAAAGTCGTTCAGCACGTCGATACCAAGGTGCGCGGCGATCAGTGCATAGATGTCGCCGCCATCGCCAGTGGCTCGATCCGTCCACAGTCCGGCCTTCTCGCCATCGAGCACCACCTCGAGGCTGTCGCCGGGACTGCCCAGCACGTCGCCGATCAGGAACTTGCCCCGGCGCTTCTTGCCCGCAGGAAACAAGGTGATCAGAACGGATTCAAGACGCGCGAGCAGTTCAGCACGCAGTTCTTCGCGTTCGGCATCGCTGAGGGTGCGGCGGTTGGGGTCGGGCAGTGGCGCGACGTCGTTGAAGTCGAGAGTCATTCGGCCTCCTCACCATCGGCGTTACCGGTGCGCCCTTGCGCGGCGGTGCTGCGGGCTGCCCACGCAGACAGTTCGGATGGCCGATAGCGCACCAGACCGCCCATCAGGTAGTGGGGAATCTTGTACTTGCTGCGCATCTGCGGGTCGGCGAACCAGTAGTACGGCAGGCGTAGTGCGGCAGCGGCCTGCTTGGCGTCGATCATTGGTTCGACACATCCGATGAATTGCGTGTCGTTGCTCATGTCGTCCTCCAGCAGCGGTCTTGCCAAGCGCACATCCGGCATTCGAAGTGGGTCGAGTCGTGGAAGGCGCGTGGTAGCAGTTCGCCTGCCTCGGTCGCCGTGATGACCTTCACCGCCCGATCCGACATGCGCTGGGCAAGCGCCGCGTCAAATGGCACGAGCTCGGTGTAGATCTCCATCGTGTCGGCGTTGAGCGCCGTGAAGATCGCCGGGTGCTCGTGCAGTTCGAGATAGGCTTGGTAGATCGCCACTTGCGCGGCGTAGATGGGCTTGGAGATGGCCAAGCCCTTTTTCTCAAGGTCGCTCCAGGACTTGTTGCCAAGGCACTTGCATTCCCAGAGCGCGGGGTAAGCGAAGCCCTCCGGACCCCCTACAATGACGCCGTCGACGTGGCCCTGCAGGCGACCATCGGCCACCGAGAATCCGAACTGCTCGCCGTCGGCCTTTCGGGTGCGCAGGTCAAAACCTGCGTCCCGAAGCCACGTGACCATGCAGTCCTCCATGACGTGGCCACGCTCGAAGATGCGCAGCATCCGGCCCGGAATATCCCGTCCGTAGTCGATAGGCGCCTTGGCGTACTCGAACTGCAGCGCGCGCTCGCAGGCCACGCCGAGACGCGAGGCCCCGAGGTACTGGCGCTCGGACTGCTGGGCGCGAGCCCTGTGCATCCCCGCGTCGACCAGCGCAGTGATCTGACCCGAGATGCTTGAAGTGGAGTTGAAGTCCATCATGGCTTCTTCCCCTTCGGCTCTTCCCAGGGCAGGTCGTCCTCCAGATCCGCGAACGGATTGGCGACGTCGGGTGCCAGCGGATCGGGTGCAGGGGTCATCCCCCGCACCGGCGGGTACTTGGTAGCCTCGTGGTGCGCGACCATCGCGTCCGACCAGCAGGTGACGATGGCATCGATCACCCGCAGGGCCTCGGTTTCTGAGTAGTCGCCCAGCGGCTTGGTGAAACCGATCTCGCCCGCTGCCTCACCGAAGGCTTTGAGGCAATGGCGCATTGCGGCCAGTTCGACATCAGACGGATCGATCATGGCGACCTCCATCTTGTCGATGCGACCTTCCTTGGCCCGTTGCCAGTTGCCGTACAGCGCGTGAAACGCCTCCTGGCAGCGACGCGAACAGAACACCCAGTCGATGGGGTAACGCCGGGGATCGCCCACACCGTGGCGGTTGTCGGTGTGGCCGTAGCCCCGAGCCTGTCGTTTGCAGACCCAGCATTTCACGCCCCCTCCTCGAGTTCATCGAGCAGCAGGCCCAACTGCAGGGCAGCGCCAGCAAAGGCGGCCTCGCAGCGGCGCTTGAAGTCGGGATAGCTCATCGAACTGCGCGCAATCGCCGTGACCGCGTGAATCTGCGATTCCAAATGCGCGAGTCCCTGATCGGACAGCCACTGGTGGTGCTTCTGCGAGATGCCCTTGCGATTGCGGATCTCGCCCAGCAAGTCTTCTGGCAGCACCGGCCCGTAGACCCAGCGCAGTGTGATCTGGCCGACGACGTGCGGAGGGTTCTGGTCGTGGCCCTGGTACTTCCAGCCGAACAACCGATAGATGGCGCGGTAGTAGTCCGGGTGGAAACGGCGCTCCCACGATGCGCAGGACTGGCGCAGCAACTTGGAGATCAGCTCCTGCAGCGCATCCGGTGCGCGGTGGTGCTGGTAGCCAGTGGCCTCGTCGATCAGCGCGACCTCGCCGGTGGTAGCCAGCGCCCGCATGATCTTCATGCAGTTGGGGACGATGCCCCGCCGTGCTTTGTGCAGCGTGCCGTCGATGGCGGCGTTGACGACCGCCGATGCGACGTCGGCAATGATGCCGGCGGGGAAGAACTGAGCCTTTTGGCCCGACGGCAGCAGAATTGTCGCCTCTTGTTTATTCAATGATGACAATGAGTTAGGCGCGATTTCCCGCAGAAAACCGGCAAAACGGTCACCCCTTTGGCGCTCGGCAAAACCCAGCAACTTCATGAGCTGGCGACGGACATAGCCGCGCTCGCCGCCATTCAGGACGACGGCCTCGCATTGCAGGTCGCCGAATCGCACAACGCCGTAGTGGCTGGCAGTGAGGATGGATGCATTCATGGCGACCTCCCTCACTGCGCCCACGACGGTTTGCCCGTCACGGGTGCGCGTTGCTGAGCCGGGGCCTGGTAAGCGGGTGCTGCCTGCGTCGGTGCGCCGGAAGTGCCGCCGCCTGAAGCCTTGGTCGGCACGCCCATCAACTTGGCGTAGTCGGGGTGATCGGGCTCGACCGCCACTTTGACCACGTTGCGGTCCTGGCCCTTGCCGTCCTTCTCGATGTCGACGCGGGCGAGGAACTCAAGGCCATCCAGTTCGTGGAAGCCTTGGATGCGGCGCGCTGCCGCAGCCTGCGGGCTGTTGTCCTGTGGGTGGACGTTGCGAGCGCTGTTGAGCGCGGCGCGGATGAAGCTGCGCCCCATCTGACCCCAGGTCGGGCCCTTCTTGGAGTGCAGGCCAATGTTCGACCACATCTTGCGTTTGGCGTGGTCGCCAGCGGTGACCACGAATTCGGCGGCGAGGTAGACCGAGCCTGTTTCGAAGGACTCAGTGGCGTAGCCGCCGCCCCAGCCCTGCGACGGATCGTCATACCCGCCTGGCTTGAGGGTCATGCGCACCGGAACAACAGTGCCCTTGGGGATCAGATCAAAGCCGGACTGCTGCGATTCGGCGTCGTTGAAGTCGTTCCAGTTGCTGCTGGTGGATTGGCTGTTCATGGCGATTACTCCTGAGATTCGGTTTGTGCGGGGGCGGTCGAGGCGGTGGGCGCGGCGGATGCGCCCGCGCACTTGGCGATGAGCGCGCCGAGATGCGGCGGCTCCAGCAGGTCGAGACGACCGCTGCGGTCTTTGGCCGGAAAGCCGTAGGGGTTGACGGTGTGGGTGACGAAGGCGCGGTAGGTACTGCCGTCCTCGGCCTTGATCTCGGCCAGCGTCACGACCTCATCCACGATGCCGGGCAGCTCCAGGCTGGTTTTGCTGCCTTCGATCTGCGGGACGAACACCTTGCGGTTGTAGTCATCGAGGCGTTCGTCGAGGATCGCCACGAACACCACGTTCTTGCCGCGTGCGTGCTGCAAGTGGGTCAATGCGCTGATCATTTCCTGGCCGAGCAGGCCATAGGCCGCGCGCAGGTCGGGCTTACCGGAGCGGTCGCTGACGGCACCCGGCTGCGTCTTGCACCACGCGAAGCACTGGCGGGACAGCTGGGTGATCGAGTCGAGGAAGAAGGTTTGGTAGCGGTCGAGTTGCGCCGGGTCGCCAAACTTCTCGATGACGTGGTCGTAGTGCGCCTGCGAGAAGGCGCTCTCCGGCGGCAGCGACTTGTCCGGGCCCGCAAGGAACACGAAGAAGTCGCGGCTCTCTGGCCACGAGTCCGGACGGATGGTGTCACCCGGCCAGTCGGCCACCGCCAAGTCACCGGCCTCGATGTCGAGGAACAGCGTGGTGGCAGGGTCGAGGTCTTTGAGTCGCGTGGTCTTGCCGATGCCGGACTTGCCCAGCATCAGCAACTTCACGCCCTTGCGCTCGGCCATCCGCTCGACGGCGGACACAATGGGGAGCATTTTCATGCGGCACCCCCATCGAGCGTCAGGGTGATGGTCGGCTTGCCTTCCTCGACGGTGCGCGCGGCGGCGAACTGCTCCTGCAGCGCGGTGGGCCAATTGGTGTAGCGGGACTCGGATACCGACAACTTGATGTCGATGTAGTCCTCGACCTTGTCGCCCGAGGCGACAATGCGCTCGGCCATCTCCTTGAGGATGGTCTGGCTCCAGGTCACCTTTTTGGGGAGCTCGTACTTGACGTGCAGCGCACCGTCGCTGACGTGGGCGGTGCCGAAGTCGCGGCCGGAATCCCGTAGCGCGCTACGGGCCTGCTCGCCGTAGCGCTGGAGCTTGGCAGCATCCAGCTTGACGCGCAGCTGCTTGAGGTAAGCAGTGGCCTCGTCGACATTGCGCTCGGCAGCGACGAAATCGTTGATCGGCAGCGCCACCAGCTGGGCGATGCTCATGGCCGCCAGATCGGCGGGGAAGATGGTCAGATCGCTCATGGCCGTCCTCCTCACTGGTACACGCGAGTGAAGGTCGAGTGCCGCGAAACGCGACGCTCGAAGGCTTCGATCTCGGAGATCAGGTAGGTGACGCGGGCACCGAGCTTGCAGAAGACCGGGCCGAGCTGTTCCTGCCGCCAGCGGCGCAGGGTCTTGACGGAAAGTCCCCAGCGGATGGCCAGTTCGTTTTCGTCAAGGGCGATGCGCGTGGCACCGTCCGGTTTGGGCCGGTTGGGATACCGGCTGGATTGAATGGAAGGGACTTCGTTTTGCATGAGGAGCACTCCTTTCGTTGGGGTGCTCCTACTTTCTTGCCGCAAGGCTTGCGATATTTCGCAGCCTTCACGCAGAAATCGCGCGGAAATTACAAGGGCGTGTCCCTCAAGCCATTTCGGATTCCGCTGGCTGGTCGCCAGTGGCTTGCGAGGAGCCCAGATAGTCGGGCGTGCCGATGTTCAGTTCCCAAACTCGGGGTTTGGCATTGCCATCTGCGCCACGGAAATACGTCTGCCATTCCGGTGCGCCTCGGAACAGTTCGGCCATCGTGCGAAATGAAACGCCCGACGCAGACTCGATCTGAGCCTTTGACCACTTGCGCCGCCCGGATGTCCAGCCATTGACGAACACCTCGACCACATCGAGCCACTCCTTCTTGGTCAGCGTCCACGGATCGGGCCACGGCCCGTGCAGCGTGCCGCTGCGTGCGTCGTCCTTGATCAAACGCGGCGTGTCGATCACGGACGCTTCGGATTGCCGACGACGAATCTCAGCATCGACCGGCGCGAGATCAATCGACACCTTCCCGTTGACGTCCTTGGCGAGCGCGTCCAGTGAGACAACGATGCCGGGCCCAAGGTAGCGGCGCGGCTGGCCCGCCGTCGTCGACAACACGATGGTGAGGCCGAGATTCGACTGCCGCAGCTTTGTGTCGAGTTTGTCTGCGTGCTTGGGCTCCCACAGCCGGGACACCAGCGCGACCGGAATGCGCTGATCGCCCAACCGGTAGTTGCCGAGCACATAGGGCTCCTCTTCGTCCACGGTCAACGGCATGTCGACCAGTTGGGGACGGAGCAGCTCGTCGAGACGCTCACGCAGGTAGCCCTTGCTGATGTCGTATCGGCAAAGGTCGCCTTCAGCCAGGTCGAAGCGTTCGCCGGTGACGTCATCAACTGCCGATGTGCTGGTGCTGTTGAACATGACCTTCAGTCGGCGGAACCCCTGCTGGCCGTCGGCATCCTCAACGGGGACGGTGATGTAGTCGCCCGGAGCCTTCTGCTTGAGCAGACCCTTGCTCACCAGATCGGTGGCGGTCAGACCAAGCGCTGTCAGCAGGTGTCCATCCGCCTCGTGGCCCGCAAGATCGAGCAACTTCATCTCGGCTCGGAACAGAGCAAGGTCGGCACCGACCTTCGCCGGTTCGACTCGCTTCATCACGCCCAGCGAAGTCAGGATGTCTTCACCGCATTGGCGCAGGCGTGGATCAGGCAGATTCAGCAGATTGCACGAGCCCCGGTGATCGACCGTGATGTCCAGCGCGCGCGAATCCTGCTCGCCGTCGAAACGGATCGAGAACGAGAGCTTCACCTCGATCACGGAACGGCAGCTGGACAAGGGGTTGTGGTCGCCGAAATGCCTGTCGGACACGCTCCAGACGCTGTCGCTGTTCGCCATCGCAAAAGTGACGCTGTGCCGTGTATGCCCGAGGGTCACGGTGATCGACGAAATCCATGCGTCCAGGATCACCGCACCCTTGGCGGTTGCGGTGCGCAGGTTGACCGAGCTCTTGAACATACCCAGCTCGTAGCTGATGGCCCCGACGGGCTGCTTCGAGAGCGGTTTGTCGAAGCCGACGGCGACGAAGCGATCCGCGAGGCGTTGCGCCGTGCCGCGCTTGTCCGAGAGCACATGCACCTTGTTCGCTGCCGGGTCGTACACCAGCGTCGCTTCCAGTGCGGGTGTGAAGACTAGGAGATCACGGCGACGATCCTTCATCTGCCGCAGCAGCTTCATCTTCCCGGGGTGATAGACGACCAGATAGTGCATGCGTCGCTTGGCGTCCGCATCGCCTTCGTCCATCTCGAAGTGAATCAGCTCGCAGTTCTGCTTGGCCTCGTCGTCCAGCTCGAGGATTTCGCCCACGCCTTCGTGCAGCTTCTTCTCGACTTCCGGCGTCCACTGGAAGTCACGCCCGTCGCCATCGCGCACCGTGAACCCCAGGAACTTCTTGTGCCCGTGGAAATGGTGGGTCAGGTAGATGGTCTCGATCTGGTCGAAAACGCGCGACGCCTTGACGTGCAACCAGATCAGCCGGGTCATCGCATCCGCCGACTTGTCGAAGGTGGCGATCTCCGCGTGCTGCTCGAACTCCAGTTCCCGATAGGCGTGCTCCAGCATCTCCTCGGTACGGAATCGGACGAGCTGGAGAAGTCGCACGGCCTCCTGATCGGCAATGGTGATGTCCTCGCGCCTGATCTTGAGGATGTGCTCGCGCAGCGCCGCGCGCGCCTGATCATCAGGCAGAGACGCATCGATGCCGCCGAGCATGGCGAACTTGTCGACCTGCGCCAGAAGCTGGAGCGCGGTGACGGTTGCCGATTCGATCAGTTCGGCGATGTGCTTGTTGTTCTTGTGAGACTTCTGGGCCACTCGATGCTCCTTGGATTGATGCTGAGTGGCCTCCCTTGCGTCGGCACCGTCAGCGCGGCTCGACATTCACGGGATGATTCCCAACATGATCTTGGTCTTGATGCTGGACAGCCAGTCCTCGCGGTACTGCAAGGCCAAGGCGTCGAGGTTGACGCGACCGACGCCAGCCTTTCGGGCGAGGTCTTCCAGCGAGGTCATGCTGTTGAGCCAGCCCAGTCCATTCGATGCCACCAGGGCCGCCTTGTCGGCAGTGGTCACGACGATGACGTTGCTGGGCAGGAGCTTGCTGGCATGCAGCCACGCGAACAGGTGTTTTTCGCCGTCGTCCAGCGTCATGCAGCCAGGCTGGCTGGTGACCAACGCGGCCAGTTCCTTGCGAGTGACGGGATACCGGGCGGTGAGGCCCGCGTGCAGTTCAGCGGGCGCAACCGCCACATGGCGAGGATCGGTGGGGTCGCCGGTCAGCGTTTCCTCGACGCATTTCTCGACCGTTTCGACGGCGAAGTGCGTTGTGATGGCTGTCCAGCACCGTGAGCGAAATGCTTCGAGGATGACGTTCGTGTCAGCGAATACGCGCACTTGAGGCATACGGTATTCACCTCAAAGCTCGAACGGAGCGGGCAGGTCGTACTGGCCGAACAGTTCGGTCAGTCCGCCAAGGCCAATGCCGATGGCTTTGGCGGCCTTGCGCGCCGAAAGCCGTCCGTTCTCCAGCGCCTCGTGAAGCATCTTCACGAAGGACGCAGAGAACCGCTTGGGTGGCCCGGACACGGAGGGCCGCTGCTTCTCTTGAGAGAGGCTTTGCCGAGTGTCGTCACCGATGAGCTTGAGGTTGAACAGCCGCCACGCCAGCGCCACGGGCGCGACCCGCAGCAAGGCCGCGACCTCGCACAGATGCGCGATGTCGTTGACGCGTTCCTTGTCGATGAGTTTGTCGAGCGAGGCACGCGGCATCAGCAGCGCAGCCGCGAAGCTGTTGGCTAGCTGCTCGACGCGTTTGCCCTTGGTGCGCTCCTCGAAGGAGTTCGACTCCCGATGCTCGGGCTTCATCGCATCCCACGTCAGCGCGTGGAAAAGTTCGTGGGCGAGATCGAAGAAGCGCCGAGCCTCGCTTTCGTTGCGGTTGATGAGGATGACGCCCATCTCCTCCAGATGGCAGGTCGCACCGGAGATCGACTTGCCGTCTGCAGTCTCGACCGTGTCCACGAACAGCACCGGAATGTCCAGTTCGCGCTCGACCTTGTCGATCAGGGTCTCGGCAGGAATGACGCCCAGGTCGAGCTCTGCTGCCAGGCTTTCCGCGCGCTCCTGCGCATCCTCGTAGGACGACTGGGTGGACAGGCGCAGGGCGCGCTTGAGCACGCTGGCCCGGCTGTCGCGCTGTTCGCGCAGCCAGCGCAGCAGCCCGATCCATTGGCCAGCCTTCAGTTCGAAGCCGTCCAGGCTGTCCTCCGACACGCCGGGATCGGCTCGCCAGTTGAATTGCGCCTCGCCCGCGACGGCGAAGGGGTCGATGAAGAACTCGATGTCCCGATCCAGCAGATCGGTCAGGGCGAGCATCTCCTCCGCCCGCAGCATGCGCTTTCCGTTTTCGATGTCGGAAACCGACTGGCGGTCGTTCAGGCCGAGGCCTTCGGTGAGCTGATCCTGCGTCCAGCCCTTGGCCTCGCGCGCCGCCTTCACGCGGAAGCCGATCAGCTTGTGCGAGGTCTTGTCGAGCATGGGTTGGCACCTCCGGAAAACGTCATTCTACTCTTGCTAACGCCTGTGCGCAAGAAAGTCTTGCGAAATGTGGAACGCAACGGAATTGCCCTACGTTGCCATCCGCTTCGGAAGATGAGGCTCACTATCCCTGACGGTTGCTATTCCCCGGAGCCGTCATGAAGAACCTCGAACTCGCATCTCCCTCGGAGATGTCCGCCAGCGCCCGTGCTGGCGAAATTACCGCCATCCTTGCGGCCGCCATCGTCCGCACCGTCGTCGCAGAAGCGCCAAAACAGAGAGAAGTTGGCCTTGGCTTCCTGCCCGACCAGCGCGTTCATCCAACCCCCTATCCACAGGAGAAGTTGTGATGAACGAGAAACAAGCATCCGTCGCCGCGCAGATCGCGGCGCTGTCCAGTCTGCCCATCGCCGAGCTGTGGCCGGTGTGGGATCGGTACTTCAGCAGCCGCCCCATCAACCCCAACCGCGCCTTCATCGAGTCGCGGATCGCCTACAAGATGCAGGAGGAGGTCTTCGGCGGTCTGGCACACAACACCCGCCAGCGACTGGAGGCCATCGGTGCCAAGCACTCCAAGATCAAGCTGCGGGCCCGTCCGCGCGACATCAACTTCGCGCCCGGCACCGTGCTGCTGCGCGAATGGGGCGACCGCGAGCACAAGGTGGCGGTGACCGCCGACGGCCTGTTCGAGTACGAGGGCAGCACGTTCAAGAGCCTGACCGCCGTGGCCCGCCAGATCACCGGCACGCACTGGTCGGGCCCGCTGTTCTTCGGCCTGACCGGCAAGGCAGGTGCGCAATGAGCGACGCTGCACAGATTGCCTCGCCCAAGGCACGCAAGCGCTGCGCGGTCTACTGCCGGGTGTCGTCGGACGAGCGCCTTGACCAGGAGTTCAACTCCATCGATGCCCAGAAGGAGGCTGGCCACGCCTACGTCGCCAGCCAGCGCGCCGAGGGCTGGATTCCGGTGGCCGACGACTACGACGACCCCGGCTTCTCCGGCGGCAACACGGATCGACCCGGGCTGAAACGCCTGATGGCGGACATCGAGCGCGGCCAGATCGACATAGTGGTGGTCTACAAGATCGACCGCCTGACGCGCAGCCTCGCCGACTTCTCCAAGATGGTCGAGGTGTTCGAGCGCCACGGCGTGTCGTTTGTGTCGGTCACGCAGCAGTTCAACACCACCACGTCAATGGGACGGCTGATGCTCAACGTGCTGCTGTCCTTCGCCCAGTTCGAGCGCGAGGTCACCGGCGAGCGCATCCGCGACAAGATCGCCGCCAGCAAACGCAAAGGGATGTGGATGGGCGGCGTACCACCCCTGGGCTACGACGTCGAGAACCGCCTGCTGGTCATCAACGAAACCGAGGCTGCGGTGGTGCGGCGCATCTTCGAGGAGATGCTGACCATCGGCTCGCCCACCCAGATTGCCGCCAACCTGACGCTGGATGGCATCACGACCAAGGCGTGGACGACGCAGGACGGCCAGACGCGGGCGGGCACGCGCATCGACAAGAAGTACCTGCACAAGCTGCTGCGCAACCGCATCTACCTCGGGGAGTTGTCGCACAAGGGCAGCTGGTACCCCGGCGTGCATCAAGCCATCATCGATCCCGGTCTGTGGGGGCGGGTTCACGAGGTGCTGGCCAAGGACGGTCACACCCGGTCGGTCGAAACCAAGATCAGGTCGCGCACCGACGCCTTGCTGCGCGGCCTGCTATACGCGCCATCGGGCGAGCGGATGTACCCGACCTACTCGCGCAAGAACGGGCGCAAGTACCACTACTACGTGTCCAAGTCGGAAGCGCGGTTCGGCGCGCCGGGCAAAGGCTACGAGCGCCTGCCCGCGCCGGAGATCGAGGGGGCGGTGGTGGCCCAGATCCGAACGGTGCTGACCAGCCCGGAAACGGTGGCGTCGGTGGTGCGGCACATCCAACGCAACGGGGCCCAGATCGACGAGGCCACCACCGTGATGGCGATGGGACGCCTCAACAACGTGTGGGATCAGCTGTTCCCGGTCGAGCGCCACCGCATCGCCAATCTGATGATCGAGCGCATCGACCTCGTCCACGCGGGCGAGGTGCAGGGGATCAAGGTGAAGTGGCGTGACGTAGGTTGGAACGCGCTCATCGCGGAGTTCGCCCCGGACAGCATTGGTGCTGAACTGCTGGAGGTCGAAGCCTGATGGACGAGTCGATGGAAACCTTTGTGCCCCTGACGTTTCGCCGCCGAGGCGTCCAACGCGTGGCTGCCGACGAGCGCAGCGTCCACGACGTGACCCTGCTCGACGGTGTGGCACGGGCCTTCTACTGGCAGCACCTGCTGGACACCGGCGCGATGCAGAGCGGGTCGGCTATCGCTCGCGCCGAAAAGCTGCACCACTCGGTAGTCAACGAACTGCTGCGCCTGACCCTGCTGGCCCCGGACATCATCGAGCAGTTCATGGCGGGCAAGCAGCCACGGCGGTTGACGCTGATGTGGTTTCAGCGAAACCGCCTGATGGTCGACTGGCAGGCCCAGCGCCAGCTCATGGCCAGTTTTGAGGAGGATGTGTGAGCAAGAAGCATCGCGGCCACGCCAAGGGCGACCCAGTGACGTATCAGACGCCGCTGCCTGCTGGCGGCGTGCAGATGGAAACCTTCCTGCCCTGGACGTTGGTGCGCAGGGGTTTGAAGAAGCAGGTCATCACGCCGCTGGACGCGCCGCAGGAGTTCCTGGACGAGGCCCGCCGTGAGCGGCAGGTGCGCGAGATGGCGCAGGACACGTCCCTGATGCGGGCGCTCGGCCTCGCGCACCACTGGCAGCGCCTGCTGGACGAAGGACGGTTCAGTTCGATGACCGAGATCGCAGCGGCCGAAGGCATCGACCTCGGTCAAGCCAGCAAGATGAGCCGACTGGCGCAACTGGCCCCCGACCTGATCGAAGCCATCGCCCTGGGACGCCTCGAGGTGGGCGTCAGCCAGTTGCTGCGCGGCAAGTTGTCGGCGTCCTGGCAGGCGCAACGCGAGGCGCTGGTGGCAGGCTCGCGCTGACGTCCGTGCGCAGCGACACGCCGCCGCAAGGCGGTTTTTTTGGGCCTTTCGCTGTCTCGGTCGCGCGCTCCCGAGCAAGCGAAGAAGCAAACCAATGGCCCGCAAACCCGCGCCAACACTCGACATCAGGCCTTGAATGCTCAAGAGGGCAGCAGAGAACAGAGAGAGAAAAACGACGGAAAGCGCGCCTGGAACGGCGACTTCCGGAGGGACGTGCTCAAGAGGCCGAGGCGCGAAACCGCGCCAACACGGGGGGAACGGGCAAAAAAAATCCCAACCGGATAAGGGTTGGGATTTCACATTATGGTGGAGCTGGCGGGAATTGAACCCGCGTCCGTAAGCCTTCGTCGAGCAGATCTACATGTTTAGCGTTCTGATTTAGATCTCGCCACCCAAACCGCGCAGACGCACGCTGCTTGGACAGCCAGCTTCCTTAAATCTCGCCAAGTACCAAGAAGCCCGATACCCAGCCAGCTAATGAAAATTCCCTTGCAGCCTGGAGGTATTGCTACCCCCTTGCCCAGCCCATCAGCGTGCTGTTGCAAGGCTCACCGGATTAAGCGGCGAGTGCGAAACGTTCGTCGTTTGCAGTTAGTTTTTTGAATGGAGATTTACGAGCGTCACTCAAGCTCGACATGCACCACACCGATCCCGAACCCACGTCGAAACCAGGACAGCCCCATAAACGCTATTTTAACCTCTTCCCAGCAATTTCAAGAGCTCTAGGGGTGAATTGATTTGCGCATCGGCTCCCCATTGGGATGTTTCGGCGGCAGAACCCAGGTATCCGTAGCAGGCCGCCACGGTTTTCATGCCTGCAGCCTTGCCTGCCTGGATGTCACGCTCATCATCACCGACATAAATACAACACTCCGGAGAAATATTGATACGCTTTGCCGCCTCAAAAAGAGGGGCTGGATGCGGTTTTGCATGGGCCGTGGTATCGCCACTGACCACCGCTCCCGCCTTGTTGAACAAGGGCATTTGCTCGGTCAGCGGATTGGTGAAGCGCATGGATTTGTTGGTGACCACACCCCAGACCAGCGATTCGGCTTCCAGCGCGGCGATGAGCTCAGGCACGCCGTCAAACGCATAGGTGCGCTCTGTCATGCAGCGTTCGTAATTGACGAAGAATTCCTCGCGCATCTCGGCAAAGCCTTGCGAGTCGGGGGTCATGCCAAAAGCAATGCCCAGCATGCCGCGCGCGCCGGCACCCGCCATATGGCGATAAGCCTCAAGAGGCAGAGAGGGCATGCCGCGCTTTACACGCATCTGGTCGGCGGCAGCACCCAAGTCCGGTGCGCTGTCTATCAAGGTGCCGTCCAGATCAAACAGCACGGCTTTCACATCGCTCCACATTGCATTCACTCCTGAGGACGGCGGGTTGCCAACATGTAATTGACCGAGGTGTCATTGCTCAGCCAGTAGCGACCCGAAACCGGGTTGTGCTCCAGCCCCTTGCTGCACTGAACGTCAAGATGCGCTTCCCGCGCGAACCGGGCCAGTTCGCTGGGGCGAATCAGCTTGGCGTACTCATGCGTGCCCTTGGGGATCATCTTGAGTACGTATTCCGCCGCCACGATGGCCAGCCCGAATGCCTTGGCATTGCGGTTGATGGTGGAGAAAAACACCCAGCCACCGGGTTTTACCAAGGCGGCACAGGCTCGGACGATGGAGGCAGGATCAGGCACATGCTCCAGCATTTCCATGCAGGTCACCACATCGAAAGACGCCGGCCGCTCCTCAGCCAGTTGCTCCACGCTGACTTCGTGGTACTGAATATTGGGTGTGCCGCTTTCCAGTGCATGTAGCTGGGCCACACGCAAGGCCTTGGTCGCCAGATCAATCCCCATGACATCAGCGCCTTTGCGCGCCATGGAGTCCGCCAAAATACCGCCGCCACAGCCCACGTCCAGCACGCGCTTGCCACTCAATGGAGCCTGGGCATTGATCCAGTCCAACCGCAAGGGGTTGATCTGGTGCAGAGGCTTGAATTCACTCTCGGTGTCCCACCAGCGGTGAGCGAGGCTTGAAAACTTTTTCAGTTCCGCCGGATCGGCATTGATTGTGTTGCTCATGGCGCTCATTGTCGGCTATTTGATCAGGCGTTTCGGCATAAAAAAAGCCCCGTTACCGGGGCTTTCTTGGGTAGCAATCGAAAGATTACTGAGCAGCGCGTGTGCCCACAACTTCGATTTCCACGCGGCGGTTTTGAGCGCGGCCGGCTGCAGTCTTGTTGTCTGCAACAGGTTGCTTCTCGCCCTTGCCTTCGGTGTAAACACGGCTCTTTTCGATGCCCTTGGACACCAGGTAAGCCTTCACAGCTTCAGCGCGACGCACGGACAGCTTCTGGTTGTAAGCGTCAGAGCCCACGGAGTCGGTGTGACCCACGGCAATGATGACTTCCAGGTTGATGTCCTTGATCTTGCCGGTCAGGTCATCCAGCTTGGCCTTGCCAGCGGGCTTCAGCACCGACTTGTCGAAGTCGAAGAAAGCGTCAGCAGAGTAAGTGACCTTGGATGCAACTGCGGGAGCAGGAACAACAGCAGGAGGAGGAGCCACAGCAGGAGCAGGAGCCACAGCAGGAGCCTGAACCTTCAGTGCGCCGTCGCAATCAACAGCGGCGGTAGCAGGAGTCCAGTTGGCATCGCGCCAGCACAGTTCGTTCGTGCCGTTCTTCCACACCAGCTCGCTGGTGCCGTTTTGCCAGTTGTCGATAGTCTTGCCACCATCAGCAGCCTTCACTTGTGCGCCGGCGGCCGTCACGAGGGCAGCAGAGGCAAACAACATCGCCACTTTGTTCAGTTTCTTCATGGTTCTCCTCTTGGGGAAAAAGCCGCAGCAGGGCTGCGAATCTGTTGACGTTATCAGTGACCATCACCAAAAACGTTGAAACGATTGTGCCATACGTAACATGCAGACGTGTTGTCAACTAGGCACCAACAAGTAGTACAGCTATGTAATTCCTAAGTTATGTTGCTCTACTGCCACACGCCATTCGACCTAAAATGGTCGTTTTCCTGCCGTCAAAGTATCGCCTGACATGACCCAGTTTGCTAAAGAAACTCTGCCCATCAGCCTAGAAGAGGAGATGCGTCGCAGTTATCTCGATTACGCCATGAGCGTGATCGTGGGCCGGGCGCTTCCTGATGCGCGCGATGGCCTCAAGCCCGTGCACCGCCGCGTCCTGTACGCCATGCACGAACTCAATAACGACTGGAACCGTCCTTATAAGAAGTCGGCGCGTATCGTCGGTGACGTGATCGGTAAGTACCACCCTCACGGCGACAGCGCGGTCTACGACACCATCGTGCGCATGGCCCAGGATTTCTCCCTGCGCCACATGCTGGTGGACGGCCAAGGCAACTTCGGCTCGGTGGACGGCGACAGTGCCGCTGCCATGCGTTATACGGAAATCCGTCTGTCCAAGATCGCCCACGAAATGCTCGGCGATATCGACAAGGAAACCGTGGATTTCGGCCCCAACTATGACGGCTCCGAGAGCGAGCCGCTGGTGCTGCCAAGCCGTCTACCCAACTTGCTGGTCAATGGTTCTTCGGGCATTGCCGTGGGCATGGCCACCAATATTCCGCCGCACAACCTCAATGAGGTGGTGGACGCCTGCCTGCATTTGCTGCAGAACCCCGAAGCCTCCATTGAAGATCTGATGGAGATCGTGCCGGCCCCTGACTTCCCCACAGCCGGCATCATCTACGGTATCAATGGCGTCAAGGAAGGCTATCGCACCGGTCGCGGCCGCGTGGTGATGCGCGCCAAGTGCCACTTCGAAGATATCGACCGCGGCCAGCGCCAGTCCATCATCGTTGACGAGCTGCCCTACCAGGTCAACAAGAAGACGCTGCAAGAGCGCATGGCCGAGCTGGTGCACGAGAAGAAGATCGAAGGCATCAGCCACATCCAGGACGAGTCGGACAAGTCCGGCATGCGTCTGGTGATTGAATTGAAGCGCGGTGAAGTGCCTGAAGTGGTGCTCAACAACCTCTACAAGCTCACCCAGCTGCAAGACACTTTCGGCATGAACATGGTGGCGCTGATCAATGGTCAGCCCAAGCTGTGCAATCTGAAGGACTTGATCGAAGTCTTCCTGCAGCACCGCCGCGAAGTGGTGACACGCCGCACCGTGTTCGAGCTGCGCAAGGCACGCGATCGCGGCCATGTGCTCGAAGGTCTGGCCGTGGCCCTGGCCAATATCGATGACTTCATCGCCATCATCCGCAACGCGCCCACGCCTCCCGTGGCCAAGGCTGCGCTGATGGAAAAATCCTGGGACAGCAAGCTGGTGCGCGAGATGCTCACCCGCACGCGCACCGATGGCGGCGTGGTCAATGCCGACGACTACCGCCCCGAAGGCCTGGAAGTCGAATACGGCATGCAGCAAAACGGTCTGTACCGTCTGTCCGAGACCCAGGCGCAGGAAATCCTGCAGATGCGTCTGCAGCGCCTGACCGGTCTGGAGCAAGACAAGATCGTGGCCGAGTACAAGGACGTCATGTCGGTCATCGAAGACCTGCTGGATATCCTGTCCAAGCCCGAGCGCGTCTCCAGCATCATTGGTGAAGAACTCAATGCCGTGAAGGCCGAATTCGGCCAGTCCAAGAAGGGCGCACGCCGCTCCACCATCGAGTACAGCGCGCAAGACCTGTCCACCGAAGATCTGATCACCCCCACCGATATGGTGGTGACGCTCTCGCACACCGGCTATATCAAAAGCCAGCCCCTGTCCGAGTACCGCGCCCAAAAGCGCGGCGGGCGCGGCAAGCTGGCCACCGCGACCAAGGAAGACGACTGGATCGACCAGCTCTTCATCGCCAACACGCACGACTATCTGCTGTGCTTCTCCAACCGCGGCCGCATGTACTGGCTCAAGGTCTGGGAAGTGCCCTCGGGCTCGCGCGGTTCGCGCGGCCGCCCCATCGTCAACATGTTCCCGCTGCAAGACGGCGAGAAGATCAACGTGGTCTTGCCGCTGACCGGCGATAACCGCACATTCCCCGAAGATCACTACGTCTTCATGGCTACCCGCATGGGCACCGTCAAGAAGACCGCACTGACCGAGTTCAGCAACCCCCGCAAGGCCGGCATCATTGCGGTGGGCCTGGATGAGGGCGACTTCCTGATCGGTGCAGCGCTGACCGATGGCGCGCATGACGTGATGCTGTTCAGCGACGGCGGCAAGGCCGTGCGCTTCGATGAAAACGATGTGCGCCCCATGGGCCGCAATGCACGCGGCGTGCGCGGCATGAACATCGAAGACCACCAGAGCGTGATTGCCATGCTGGTTGCCGAAGCCGACGATGGCACGGGCAATGTGGCCGAAGGTTCGCAAAGCGTGTTGACGGCCACCGAAAATGGCTACGGCAAGCGTACTGCCATCAGCGAATACACACGCCATGGCCGCGGCACCAAGGGCATGATTGCGATCCAGCAGTCCGAGCGCAACGGCAAGGTGGTTGCGGCCACTCTGGTCGCGCCCGAAGACGAGATCATGTTGATCACCGACACCGGCGTGCTGGTGCGCACCCGCGTCGCGGAAATCCGCGAACTGGGCCGCGCCACCCAAGGCGTGACGCTGATCAACCTGGACGAAGGCGCCAAGCTGATCGGTCTGCAACGCATTGTGGAAAACGATGCGAACGAGTCCGAAGTTGCTGAAGGCGACGAGGCAGCTGGCGACAGCGCCGCCGACGCAGGCAGCGAGAACTCCGGCGACCAGGCCTGATAGCCACCACCGAAGCTGATCGCAGCTTCAGCGCCACGGGTTCGCGCTCGTGGCGCAATGATTTTGATAGCTGTCTGCGCTTGATGTTCAAGCGCAGACACATGATTTGAGCGTAAATCCGATGAACCGCCCTTACAACTTTTCCGCCGGCCCCGCCGCCATCCCCGAAGAAGTCTTGCAGCAAGCTGCAGCCCAGATGCTGGACTGGAACGGCTCCGGCATGGGCGTGATGGAAATGAGCCATCGCGGCAAGGAGTTCGTCTCGATTTACGAAGCGGCCGAAGCCGATCTGCGCGAGCTGCTGGCCGTGCCCGCCAACTTCAAGATCCTGTTCATGCAAGGCGGCGGCATTGCCGAAAACGCCATCGTGCCCATGAATCTCTCGCGCGCCGGCGTGGTGGACTTTGTAGTTACCGGCAGCTGGAGCCAGAAGTCCGCCAAGGAAGCGGCCAAGTACGCCAGCGAAGCCCATATCGCCGCCACCGCCAAGGACAGCGACTACACCACCATTCCCGCCGCCAGCGGCTGGCAACTGAGCCGCGGCGCCAGCTATGTGCACATCTGCAGCAATGAAACCATTCATGGCGTGGAGTTTCACGAGCTGCCCGATCTGAAGGCCCTGGGCTCGGACGCCCCTCTGGTCATCGACTTTTCCTCGCATGTGGCGTCGCGCTCCATCGACTGGAGCCGCGTGGGCCTGGCCTTTGGCGGCGCGCAAAAAAACATCGGCCCTGCGGGCCTGACCATCGTCATCGTGCGCGAAGACCTGCTGGGCCACGCCCTGCCTATCTGCCCCAGCGCCTTTGATTACAAGACCGTGGCCGACAACGGCAGCATGTACAACACGCCACCCACCTGGGGCATTTACGTGGCCGGCCTGACCTTCCAATGGCTCAAGCGCCAGAAGGAAGGCGATCTGACCGGTGTGGCCGCCATGGAAGCACGCAACATCGCCAAGGCCGATCTGTTCTACAACTACGTGGACCAATCCGCCTTCTACGTGAACAAGATTGCCGAGAACTGCCGCTCGCGCATGAACATTCCCTTCTTCCTGCGTGACGAGTCGCGCAACGATGCCTTCCTGGCCGGCGCCAAGCAAGCCGGCCTGCTGCAGCTCAAGGGCCACAAGTCCGTGGGCGGCATGCGCGCCAGCATCTACAACGCCATGCCCATCGAGGGTGTGCAGGCCTTGATCGCCTACATGCAGGACTTTGAGCAGCGTCAGGCCTGATGCGTCTTCGTTCACATACGAAGCAATAAAAAAGTGAGTAGCTTGCACAGGTATCACATGCATATCGCTGAATATTCATTGACAGATTCAATGAGTGCTTGCGCCAGCCGCTACGAATTTTGAGGATTTCATGAGCACAGAACCCCAAGCCAGCCCCGAATTGCTGACGCTTCGCACCCAGATCGATTCGCTGGACCGCCAGCTGCTGGAGCTGGTCAACCAGCGTGCCCACGTGGCCGAGCAAGTGGGTGAACTCAAGAAAAAAGAAGGCTCGGCCTTTTTCCGTCCGGACCGCGTGGCCCAGGTGATCGAGAAGATCAAGGCCAATAACCCCGGCCCGCTCAAGAGCGCCCACGTGGCCGCCATCTGGCGCGAAATCATGTCGGCCTGCCTGGCCCTGGAATCACCCCAGCGCGTGGCCGTGCTCGGCCCGGCCGGCACCTTCTGTGAAGAAGCAGCGATTCAGTACTTCGGCGGCGCCGCCGATCTGATGTACTGCTCCAGCTTCGAAGAAGTCTTTCATGCCACGGCCGCCGGCAGCGCCCAGTACGGCGTGGTGGGCGTGGAAAACTCCAACGAAGGCGTGGTCACGCGCTCGCTGGACATGTTCCTGCACACGCCCTGCCATGTGGTGGGCGAAGTCAGCATGCTGATCCGCCACAACCTGATGCGCACCAGCGCCGATCTGGATGGCATCGAAGTCGTGGCCGCCCACCCCCAGGCGCTGGCCCAATGCCAGGGCTGGCTGTCCAAGCATCTGCCCCATGCCGAGCGCCGCCCGGTGGAGAGCAATGCCGAAGGCGCACGCCTGGCCGCTCTGCACCCCAACTGGGCCGGCATTGCCGGCGAGCGCGCGGCCCAGCAGTTTGGCCTGCACATCGTCAGCCATGCGATTCAGGACGACGCCTACAACCGCACGCGTTTTGCCGTCATCTGCCTGCCGCATACGCTGAACACCGCGCCGCCCAGCGGCCATGACTGCACCAGCCTCATCATCTCCGTGCCCAACCACGCCGGTGCCGTGCACGATCTGCTGGTGCCACTGAAAAAGCACGGCGTCTCCATGACGCGCTTCGAATCGCGTCCGGCCCGCACCGGCCAGTGGGAGTATTACTTCTACATAGACATCGAAGGCCACCCCGCCCAACCCAATGTGGCTGCCGCCCTGCAGGATCTGCAAAGCCTGTGCGCTTTCTACAAGGTGCTGGGCACCTACCCTGTGGCCAAGTAATGCAGGGTTTGAGCATGACGCAGAAAACCGCTGCCGCCGAGATGGCCCCGTTTGAACAACTGGGCCTGATTGGCTGCGGCCTCATGGGCGGCTCGTTTGCCCTGGCCCTGAAAAAAGCCGGCCTGGTCAAGCGCGTGGTGGGTTACAGCAAATCTCCTTCCACCACCGAGCGCGCCCGCCAGATGGGCGTGATCGATGTGGAAGCGCCTTCTGCCCTGCTGGCCGCTGCCGGCGCCGATCTGGTGCTGCTGGCCGTGCCGGTAGCCGCCACCGAGGCCACGCTCAAGTCCATCAAGCACCTGGTCACACCCCAGATGATGATCATGGATGTGGGTTCCACCAAGGTCGATGTGGTTCAGGCCGCGCGCTCGGCGCTGCGCGACCAGCTGGGCAGCTTTGTGCCCGCCCACCCCATCACCGGCAAGGAAGTGGCGGGCGTGGAGCACGCCGATGTCAACCTCTACCGGGGCGCCCAAGTCATCTTGACGCCTACCGAACGCACGCTGACTGCCCACCTGAGCCGCGCCCAGCAGCTTTGGGAGGCCCTGGGATGCCATGTGCGCGCCATGTCGCCCGAGGCGCATGACGGCACGCTGGCCACCGTCAGCCACCTGCCCCATCTGCTGGCGTTTGCCATGATGCAAAGCGTGCTCAACCAGCCGGCGGCAGACGAAATTCTCTCCCTGGCCGGCCCCGGCTTCCGAGATTTCACCCGCATTGCGGCCGGCGAGCCCAAGCTCTGGCGCGACGTGCTGCTGGCCAATCGCGAGCAGGTGCTGTCACAGTCACGCAACTTCCGCGCCGCCCTGGACCAGCTGGAATCGCTGATCGCCGCCGAAGACGGCCAGGGTCTGCAAGACCGCCTGACGCTGGCCAGCGACGCCCGCGCACACTGGCATCTGGGCAAGCGTTCGGCCAAAATTTAAACCTTTAAAGCCTCAAGCCCAGGCAGACAAAGCGCAAGCAGCTCCTCAAAAAGGAGCAAGCTGCCCAGGCACCAAACTCCGTTGTGGGATTGCCATGTTCACCACTGAATTCCTAGACCTGCCCCCACTGGACTCTGCCCAGGGCAGCGTCACCCTGCCCGGCTCCAAAAGCATCTCCAACCGCGTGCTGCTGCTGGCAGCGCTCAGCCACGGCACGACCACCATCCACGATCTGCTGGATTCGGACGACACCCAGGTCATGCTGGCAGCCTTGAAACAGCTGGGCTGCCGCATCACGCCTGAAACCGTCAGCCCCGGCCAGCCCATAGCCGTCACCGGCATTGGCGGCCAGTTGCCTGCCGAGCTGGCGGCCACGCTGTTCCTGGGCAATGCCGGCACGGCCATGCGCCCGCTGACGGCGGCTCTGGCCGTGCTGGGCGGCCATTTCGAGATGACCGGCGTGCCCCGCATGTACGAGCGCCCCATAGGCGATCTGGTGGATGCGCTGCGCCAGCTGGGCTGCAACATTGACTATTTGCGCGATCCAGGCTTTCCGCCGCTGATGATCGGCCAGCCCGATTTCAGCCGCTGGAGCGATGCGCCGATTCAGGTGCGCGGCGATGTCTCCAGCCAGTTCCTGACCTCGCTGCTGATGGCGCTGCCGCTGCAGGCCACGGACAAGGCCATCACCATCGAGGTGGTGGGCGAGCTGATCTCCAAGCCCTATATTCACATCACGCTGAAGCTGCTGGCGCGCTTTGGCATTGCCGTGGAAAACGACAGCTGGCAGCGCTTTGTGATTCCTGCCGGCAGCCGCTACCAGTCGCCCGGCGACATCCATGTGGAAGCCGATGCTTCATCCGCTAGCTACTTCATAGCACTTGGCGCAATTGCCACCGGCACGACCGATGATGCGGATGCAGACAACGCGACGCAGCGCAAGAGCATCCGCATTCTGGGTGTAGGCCAGGACTCGATTCAAGGCGATATCCGCTTCGTCGAGGCCGCCCGCGCCATGGGCGCCCAGGTGGAAAGCGGCCCCAACTGGCTGGAGGTTTCGCGCGGCAGCTGGCCGCTCAAGGCCATCGACCTCGACTGCAACCACATCCCCGATGCGGCCATGACGCTGGGCCTGATGGCCTTGTACGCCGACGGCACGACCAGCCTGCGCAATATCGCCAGCTGGCGCGTCAAGGAAACCGATCGCATTGCCGCCATGGCCATAGAGCTGCGCAAGCTGGGCGCCACGGTGGAAGAAGGCGCGGACTACATCCGCATCACACCGCCCGCCAAGGCATCCGACTGGCGCGCTGCCAGCATCCATACCTATGACGACCACCGCGTCGCCATGTGCTTCTCGCTGGCCGCCTTCAACCCCGCCAAGCTGCCGGTGCGCATTGAAGACCCCAAATGCGTGGGCAAGACCTTCCCCGATTATTTCGAGGCCTTGTTCTCCGTCTGCCAGACCGAGACACAGCGCATCCCGGTGATCTGCATCGACGGCCCCACCGCCTCGGGCAAGGGCACGATTGCCGCCGAAGTGGCCAAGGCCCTGGGCTATCAGCTGCTCGATTCCGGCGCTCTGTACCGCATCACCGGCTTAGCCGCCTCGCGCGCCGGCCTGGCGCTGGATGACTCCAACGAAGAGACCATTGCCGAAATGGCCTTGGACCTGCCGGTGCGCTTTGACGCACAGCAACGCGTATGGCTGGGCGAGGAAGACATCAGCGCCGCCATTCGCAGCGAAGAAGCCGGAATGAACGCCTCGCGCGTCTCGGCCCTGCCGGCCGTGCGCACGGCCCTGGTCGATCTGCAACTGTCCTTTCAGACCCTGCCCGGCCTGGTGGCCGACGGCCGCGACATGGGCACGGTCATCTTTCCCCATGCGCCGCTGAAGGTCTATTTATGGGCTTCCGCCCAGTGTCGCGCCGAGCGCCGCCATAAACAATTGATTTCCAAAGGGATTTCAGCTAATATAGCCACCCTTTTGGCAGACCTTGAAGCACGTGATGCCCGCGATATGAATCGCGCCACTGCACCGCTCAAGCCTGCCGAGGATTCTCTGCAACTCGATAGCTCCGAGATGACCATTGAAGATGTGGTTGCCCAGGTGCTCTCGTGGTGGCAGGAACGCCAGCCGTTTGGCCGCGCTTGATTTATCAGGCCCAGTCCCGCATCTGGTTCACTGGCCCTCGGTGTCGCAGCGCGCTTTCAGCGGCATGACGCAGAGGTTTTTCACCTTTTAACCCCGTGGGTGTATCCCACAACCCTCCGCAGGCAGCCTTAAAAACGCTCGGCAATAGTGCTGACGGAAACCTGTTTGCGGTCAAGGAAATACATGTCTGAATCTTTTGCCGCCCTTTTTGAAGAGTCGTTGACACGCACCGAAATGCGTCCTGGTGAAGTTATCACCGCTGAAGTCGTGCGCGTTGAGCACAACTTCGTGGTGGTGAACGCCGGTCTGAAGTCCGAAGCCTACGTGCCTTTGGAAGAGTTCAAGAACGACCAGGGCGAACTCGAAGTCCAAGTGGGTGACTTCGTTTCCGTGGCCATCGGCTCCATCGAAAACGGCTACGGCGACACCATCCTGTCGCGCGACACCGCCAAGCGTCTGGCTTCCTGGCTGTCGCTGGAAAAGGCTCTGGAGTCTGGCGAATTCGTGACCGGCACCACTTCCGGCAAGGTCAAGGGCGGCCTGACCGTTCTGGTCAACGGCATCCGCGCATTCCTGCCCGGTTCGCTGATCGATACACGTCCGATCAAGGATCTGACGCCGTACGAAAACAAGACCATGGAATTCAAGGTCATCAAGCTGGATCGCAAGCGCAACAACGTGGTGCTGTCGCGCCGCGCTGTGGTGGAAGCATCCATGGGCGAAGAACGCGCCAAGCTGATGGAAACCCTGAAGGAAGGCGCTATCGTCAATGGCGTGGTCAAGAACATCACCGAATACGGTGCGTTCGTTGATCTGGGCGGCATCGACGGTCTGCTGCACATCACCGACATGGCATGGCGTCGCGTGCGTCACCCATCCGAAGTGGTGACAGCTGGCCAAGAAATCATGGCCAAGATCCTGAAATTCGACACCGAAAAGAACCGCGTGTCCCTGGGCCTGAAGCAAATGGGCGACGATCCTTGGATGGGCGTTTCGCGCCGTTATCCTTCGGCTACCCGTCTGTTCGGCAAGGTCACCAACATCGCCGACTACGGCGCGTTTGTGGAACTGGAACCAGGTATCGAAGGCCTGGTGCACGTTTCCGAAATGGACTGGACCAACAAGAACATCGCTCCCACCAAGCTCGTGTCGCTGGGTGACGAAGTCGAAGTCATGGTTCTGGAAATCGACGAAGACAAGCGCCGCATCTCCCTGGGCATGAAGCAATGCAAGGCTAACCCCTGGCAAGAATTCGCTCAGAACACCAAGCGCGGCGACCGCGTGAAGGGCCCCATCAAGTCCATCACCGACTTCGGCGTGTTCGTGGGTCTGGCTGCCGGTATCGACGGCCTGGTGCACCTGTCTGACCTGTCTTGGAACGAAACCGGCGAAGCCGCCGTGCGTAACTACAAGAAGGGCCAAGAAGTCGAAGCCATCGTGTTGGCCGTGGACGTTGAGCGCGAGCGCATCTCCCTGGGCATCAAGCAGCTGGACAGCGATCCCTTCACCACGTTCACCACCGTGAACGACAAGGGCCAGATCGTGACCGGCAAGGTCAAGACCGTGGATGCCAAGGGCGCTGAAATCGACCTGGGCGAAGACATCATCGGCTACCTGCGCGCTTCGGAAATCTCCATCGACCGCGTGGAAGATGCTCGTTCCGTGCTGAAGGAAGGCGACGAAGTGACCGCCGTGGTGGTGAACGTGGATCGCAAGACCCGCAACATCCAGCTGTCCATCAAGCAAAAGGATCACGCTGAACAGCAGACAGCCATGGCTTCTCTGTCGGCTCAATCCTCCAAGGAAAACGCCGGCACGACCAGCCTGGGCGCACTGCTGCGCGCCAAGCTGGACAACTCCGACAAGTAATCCACGTCAGCCGGTCGGCAAGCTCGCTTGCCGACCGCGCCATGCGTCGAAGACAACGGGCGCCTTGTGCGCCCGTTGTTGTTTTCTCTTTTTAATCCCATCGTCCGATGACCCGATCTGATCTCGTCGAAGAACTTGCCGCCCGTTTCGGCCAACTCAACCAACGCGATGCCGAGCAGGCCGTCAAGACCATTCTGGATGCCGTGAGTGACGCCCTGGTGCGCGGTCACCGCATTGAAATTCGTGGCTTTGGCAGTTTTGCCATCAACCACCGCCCTCCCCGCATCGGTCGCAACCCTCGCAGCGGCGAATCCGTGCAGGTGCCCTCCAAGCGAGTGCCCCACTTCAAGCCAGGCAAGGCCTTGCGCGAAGCCGTGGATCTCAAGCCCGAAGCGCTGACGCAAGACAGTGCCCTGACGGCCGCCCAGGCCTGAAGCCACGGCACAGCCGCAAAAAGCATGAGGCTTACTGAGCGGCTCTGCGGCTGGCCTCCTCTAAAATCTACCCATCACTCCAAAGCAAAAAGGGTATAAGGGGAAGCATGAAATACCTTCTGTGGCTGCTCAAGGCAGCCATTTTTTTCACGCTGTTCGCGTTTGCGCTCAACAACCAGCAAGACGCCACGGTGCATTTTTTCTTCGGCACGAGCTGGACAGCACCCCTGGTACTGGTAGTGCTGGCCGCCTTTGCCATGGGCTTGATTGTGGGCGTGCTGGGCATGGTGCCCCGCTGGTGGAAGCACCGCGCCGCGGCCCGTGACGCACAGGCCGCAGCCCAGACGCCCAACACAGCCCCCCAATCCGGTGACACCGCACCTGCAGCGCCTGCCAGCAGCCCCGCGACCACCACTCCCGTAATCGTGCCGAGCGACGTGCATGGAATTTAATCTGACTTGGATCTTGCTGGGCTTTCCAGTGGCCTTTGTGCTGGGCTGGCTGGCCTCCCGCTGGGATTTGCGCCAGGTGCGTGCCGATAACCGGCAAGCCCCCAAAGCCTATTTCAAAGGCCTGAACTTTCTGCTCAACGAGCAGCAGGACAAGGCCATTGATGCTTTTATCGAGGCCGTGCAGAACGACCCCGACACTTCGGAGCTGCACTTTGCCCTGGGCAATCTGTTTCGCCGCCGCGGCGAGTACAACCGTGCCGTGCGCGTGCACGAGCACCTGCTCAGCCGTGCCGATCTCTCGCGCAGCGACCGCGACCGCGCCCAGCACGCCATTGCCCAGGATTTTCTGAAAGCCGGCCTGCTCGATCGTGCAGAAGACGCCTTGCACCGCCTGGAAGGCACGGCCTATGAGGCCGAAGCCCGCCTGGCCTTGCTGGCCATTTACGAGCGCTCCCGCGACTGGAGCCAGGCCGCCAGCATTGCCCGCAAGATGCAGGCCGCCAACCAGGGCGACTTCAGCGCCCGCCTGGCCCACTATCTTTGCGAAGACGCGAATGCACAAGTGGCCCGCGGCCAGCTGGACCCGGCCTTGCAGCAATTGCAGCAAGCGGTGCAGACAGCCCCCCAGGCACCGCGCCCGCGCCTGGAAATGGCCCAGCTGCAGCACCGCCAAGGCCAGTCGGCTGCCGCCTTGAAGACGCTGCAGGAACTGGCAGCGCAAAGTCCGGCCTCGCTGCCGCTGGCCGCCAGCCTGCTGGTGGAAGTGGCAGATGCCACGGGCGAAATCGCCGCCGTGCAAGCTCTGCTGACCAAGCACTATGCGCAGACCCCTTCGCTGGATCTGCTGCAAGCCCAGGTGACGCTGGACAAGAAGTCCGGCCACCCTGACGCCCCGGGCCGCGCACGCCTGGTCAAGCATCTGGAGCTTGAAAAATCTCTGGTAGCCGCGGCCCAATGGCTGGAAGGCGAAACATTGACCGAGGAGCAATACCACGGCGCGGTGCAAAAAGCGCTGGATCATGCGGCCAAGCCGCTGACCCGCTACCGCTGCGCCGCCTGCGGCTTTGAGGCTCGCACCCACTTCTGGCACTGCCCCGGCTGTCAGAGCTGGGACAGCTATCCGGCCCGCAGAGTCGAGGAGCTGTAAAACCAAAAAAGAGCGCCTCTGGCGCTCTTTTTTCATGGCTAGACCGGATCAAACCTTGGAACCCGCCTAAGCTGAAACGTTGATCGGGCCCGTCAAAGCTAGTGCTGCTTCCACTCTCCTGCAGGCATGTCTTCGCGCCCAATCAGCCAGGGCAGCCTGGACGACAGACCGACCATGGCTCCCACGGCCCAGAACAGGGCCGCCACCCCGACCACCGCCCCCACCGAGCCAAACAGTATCGGCATGATCACGCTGGATCCGTTGATCGCCATCATGCGCAAGCCCAGGGCCTCGCCATGGCGCTCCGGCGGAGTGATCTGGTGAATCATGCTCATCACCATGGGCTGAACCGAGCCCAGCACCACGCCCAGCAACACCGAGCACAAGCCCATGGCCCAGGCGCCCTGCATCAGCGGATAAAGCATGAACAGCACGCAAGACGACAGCATGGCGCCCAGCACCACCACCCACTCGCTCAGGTGCCGGCTCAGCAGCGGTATCATCAAACGGATCAGCGCGGCTGCAATCGCAAACGCGCCCAAGATGGTGCCGATCACCGATGCGGACAGCCCTCGCTCATGCCCCAGGATGGGCACCACAAAGGTATGTACATCCCAGCACGATGACAGCGCCCAGTTCAGCAGCAGCAAGCGCCTGAAGCCCTGGTTTTGCAGCAAATCCCAGGCCGTGGCCTTGGGCCCGCCTGCAGCCACCTCGACCGGCGGCAACTCCTTGACGGTGCGCGCCCAGAACCAGGCCGCCAGGGGCAGCAAGGCCAGCAGCGTGAAGGCGGCCCTGAAGCCGGTCAGGCTGGCCTCCTGCCCACCCGCATAGTCAATCAGCAAGCCGGCGACAAACGGACCTATGAAATTGGAGATGGCCGGACCTATGGCCAGCCAGCTGAAGACCTTGCGCAGCTCCTGCTTGTCATGGGCAGAACGGCCCACATGCCGCTGCAAGGCAATCAGCGCCGCACCGGATGCACCTCCGGTCAGCAAGGCGCCCAGGCACAGCACGGGAAAGATGGGAAACGCCGCCGCCAGCCCGGCGCCCAGTGCCGCAGCACAGACGCTCAGCAGCAGCGGCTTTTTCAAGCCATGCCGGTCCGCATAGCGTCCCGCGGGCAGGGAGAGGAAGACCTGGGTCAGCGCAAACAGCGCCAGCAGCATGCCCACGGCCGCCGCGCTATAGCCCTCATTGAGCGCCAGCAAAGGGGTGGCCATGCGCATGCCCGTCATGCAGGCATGAATGCAGATTTGCGCCAGGATCAGCCGCAGCAAGGCCGCGTTCATTCCTCGTCCTCCGCAACATCTGCCTTGGCTGCGGGAAACAGGGGCAAGCCATCTGCCTCGGGCGCCGGCAGCTCTTGCACCTCGCGCAAATGCTTTTGAATGGCGCGGGTGCGCACACCGACCTGATCAAACTTGCGTGCCGCGGCATCAATGGATTTGCGGGCCGCCTCCACCACTTCGCCAAACTTGCCAAACTCGGTCTTGACCTGACCGAGCACGCCCCAGACTTCGGAGGAGCGCTTTTCGATCGCCAGCGTCTTGAAACCCATTTGCAAGCTGCTGAGCATGGCTGCCAGATTGGCCGGGCCGGTGACCACGGTGCGGTGTTGGTTCTGCAAAGCCTCGACCAGACCCGGGCGACGCAATACTTCGGCGAACAAGCCCTCGGTGGGCAGATACATCACGGCAAAATCCGTGGTGTGCGGCGGCGCCAGGTACTTGGCCGCAATCTTCTTGGCCTCTGCGCGAATCGAGGTTTCAAACGCATTGCCGGCCGCCACCATGGCCACGCGGTCTGCACTGTCCTGTGCATCCTGCAAGCGCTGATAGTGCTCCACCGGATACTTGGCATCGATAGGCAGCCACACGGGTTGCTCGTCACCACGACCCGGCAGACGGATGGCAAATTCCACCAACTCGTCGCTACCCGGCACGGTTTTCACATTGCGGGCGTACTGCTCGGGCGTGAGCACGTTGTCTATGATGCTGCCCAGCTGCAGCTCGCCCCAGGTGCCGCGCGACTTCACATTGGTCATCACACGCTTCAGATCGCCTACGCTGCCGGCCAGCGTCTGCATCTCGCCCAGGCCTTTGTGCACCTGCTCCAGCCGGTCGCTGACCAGCTTGAAAGACTCGCCCAGGCGTAGCTCCAGCGTGGCATGCAGTTTTTCATCCACCGTGCGCCGCATTTCTTCGAGCTTGGCGGCGTTATCGCTCTGGATGGTGGCCAGCCGCTCATTAAGCGTGCCGCGCAACTGCTCGGCCGTGGTCTGCTGACCCTGGGCCAAGCCGCCCAGCTGCTGGGTGACCGCATCCTGCAGCACCGTGAATTGGTGGCGCAGTTGCTCGCCGTTGGCGGTGAGCTGATCCTTGAGCGTGGCCCCCATCTGCGTGCTGATATGGGTGAGCTGCTGCAGGATATCGCCCTTGAGCGAATCTAGCGTGCCGCGCGTGGTTTGTGCCAGCGCCTCAAAACGCTGCTGGATATGCGCTGACTGCTCGCTGCTGCTGTGCGCCAAGGCCGTGCGCGCCTGCTGGCTGTCCGAGCCCAGACGTGCGGCCAGTTGCGCGACCTCATCCCTGAAGGCGGCCAGTGCCGCGCCCTGCTCCCGGCGCCCGGCCTGGGCGTCTTGCTGGGCCTGGGCCAGATGGGTTTGCAAATGGCTGCTGACGCGATCCAGCGCCCCGTCGCTTTTGGCCACCGCCATCTGTGTGCTCTGGCTGCTGCGCTCCAGCTGCTGCAGGCGCAAATCCAGCGCCTGCAGGCCTTGCAGCATCTGGGCCTGCAAACGCAGAGCGTCCGGGCCTTCCTGGGCCGCACGCCTGAGAGCCAACAACCACCAAAGCAAAACCAGCTGCAAACCAAGGCCTGCAACCACGAGCGCCCCTAACCACCACAAGTTCACCGTGTCCAACCGATTCTTTCATTGACTGCAAGCCTACCTGCAGCACTATTACTTCAATAGCTATCAGCGCTTATGAATAAAGCGCTAAAGCATGATCGCCTTACAAAAAGAGTCTTGTGCGACTCTTTTGCATCCGGCGGCGTCGAGCAGCGTTCGCAGCGCGAAGCCTCGTCAATGAAATCTATCAGATCGTGGCACAACCCAAGCGAGCGCATCCAGCCCTCTGCAACAAATAGAGAGGGCTGGACGCGTCAGATGGAAGCGAGAGGTTCGGCCCGGGTTGAAATCGGGTCCGAAACCGGCTGAAATCGGGCGGGATGCCCGGCAGGCCAAGCGTTCGCGCTCAGGAATTCGGGCCTACTTGCTGGGCAATGGCCATGGCAAATTTGCCGCCGCCCACCGACCAGTCGGAATAGTCGTTTTCGTGCGTGAAGATGAACACATCGTTCGGTGCCACGCCTGCCTCTTTTTCCAGATTGGTGGCGATATTGGCATACAGCGCACGCTTCATGGCATCGCTGCGACCGCGGCGCATGGTGATTTCCACCACCACCACACGCTCGGAGCGGGTGTAGCCGTTGAAGGTGCGACTGAAGAAGAACTGCTGCTCATCGTAGTCGTTGACCATGTTGAACAGCTCGTCGGCAGGCATGCCGATGGCATCGATCAGCGCCTGGTGAATACCGTTGACGATGGCGTGGCGCTTGGCGGCGGGAGTGTCTTTGTGGACGCTGGTACGAATAAAAGGCATGTGGTGCTCGAGATAGGTGAATAAAGCTCGGCAATTATCAAAGCCAAGCAGCCGTTCCAGCCCTGGGCAGACCCCAAAACCGGCCTGAAAAACTGATGTGACAAGGGCCGGGCTAATCGGCACGACAGGCTTTCAGCGCATGAGTTTCAAAGCCCGCAGCCCAGCAGCCCCCATGATTTCAAGCCGCGCGCGGCAGCGGCTGGTTCACCGGCGTCGGCACGGCACGCCCTTCAAAAAACGCGAGCAGATTGCTGGCCGCCAGATCGGCCATGGCCAGGCGCGTGCCCAGTGTGGCGCTGGCGATGTGGGGGGTGAGCACCACGTTGTCAACCGTCAGCAGATCGGGGTGCACGGCGGGCTCGCCCTCGAACACATCCAGGCCGGCGGCGGCAATGCGGCGCTCGCGCAAGGCCTTGGCCAGCGCGCCATCGTCCACAATGCCGCCGCGGGCGATATTGATCAGCGTGGCCGTGGGCTTCATCAGCGCGATCTCGGCCGCGCCAATGCTGTGGTGGTTTTCGGGGGTGTAGGGCAGCACCAGCATCACATGGTCTGCGCTCTTGAGCAGCTCCTGCTTGCCCACATAGCCGGCCTTGCATTCGGCTTCCAGCTCGGGCGACAGGCGCGAACGGTTGTGATAGATCACCTTCATGCCAAAGCCATAGGCTGCACGCCTGGCAATGCCCTGGCCTATGCGGCCCATGCCTATGATGCCCAGCGTGCTGCCATGCACCTCGGCTCCGGCAAACAAGTCATAGCGCCAGGCATTCCATTTGCCCGCACGCAGATAGTGCTCACTTTCGGTAATGCGGCGCGCCGTGGCCATCAACAGGGCAAAGCCGAAATCGGCCGTGGTCTCGGTCAGCACATCGGGGGCATTCGTGCCCTGCACGCCCGCAGCTGTCATGGCCGGCACATCGAAATTGTTATAGCCCACGGCCATATTGGCCACGATCTTGAGCTGAGGGCAGGCCGCCAGCAACTCGGCATTGATGGTTTGCGAGCCCGTGGTCAGCACGCCATCCTTGCCTTGCAGCTGGGCAATCAACTCAGGCTGGCTCCAGGCCACATCGTCCTGGTTGGACTGCACTTCAAAGTGCTGCGAAAGACGCTCGACCACCTCGGGCGAGATGGCGCGGGCAATCAGGATGCGCGGCTTGGCATTCATTGGTCGGTACTCCTTGTCGTTTGTTTTAGCGAAACCAGATCAGCGTCATGATCACCAGCAGCGGCAGCAGAACGCAGACCGACCAGATCATGTAGCCAAAAAATCCAGGCATGTTCACGCCCCTGTCCTCGGCAATCGCCTTGACCATGAGGTTGGGCGCATTGCCGATATAGGTGTTGGCACCCATGAAGACGGCACCGGCAGAAATTGCCATCAGCGTCAGCGCCATATCTGTCATCAGATGGGCAGGGTCACCACCGGCGGTGTTGAAGAACACCAGATAGGTAGGCGCATTGTCCAGAAAGGACGAAAGCACGCCCGTGACCCAGAAGTACATGGTTTCGTCGGGCGTGCCGTCGCTGCGGGTCACGGCCCGTACGATGAAGCCAAAAGGTCCGTCCGCACCGGCCTTGAGCATGGCAATCACGGGAATGATGGTCACAAAGATGCCGATGAACAGCTTGGCCACCTCCTGCATGGGAGCCCAGCCAAACTCGTTGGCCGCATGCACGCCGCGCGGTGTGAGCATGAGCGACAGCAGAGCCACCACAATCAGCCCCACATCGCGCACCAGGCTGGGCAAGCCCACATGCGTTCCGGCAATCTCGACACCGGCTGGCGTGCGCCACACACCGCTCATCAACACCAGACCCACCAGCAGCAGCAGCAAGACAAAATTGATCTTGCCCTCCAAGCCCAGATGGCTGACGGAGCCCGTCACATCCAGCGTAGGCGTGGGATCGGGCAACACGGTCTCACCCGCTTTGCGCATCAGATAGCGGTCCAGCAGATAGAAGATCGCCAGCAGCGCCAGATTCATGAACAGCGCCGGGCCCCAGAGATGGCGCAGCGTCCAGAAGAAATCCACGCCCTTCAAAAAACCCAGAAACAGCGGCGGATCGCCCAACGGCGTGAGTGCACCGCCGGCGTTGGAGACGATGAAAATGAAGAACACCACCACATGGGCCTGATGGCGACGGTCATCATTGGCGCGCAGCAAAGGGCGAATCAGCAGCATGGAGGCCCCGGTCGTGCCCATAAAACTGGCCAGCACCGCCCCCAGCGCCAAAATACCGGTATTGAGCCCAGGCGAGCCACGCAGATTGCCGCGCACATAAATGCCGCCTGCCACCGTGTAGAGGGCGGTCAGCAGTATGACGAACGGAAAATACTCGGCCAGCAGGGCGTGGACCAGATTCTCGACTGCCGTCCCCATGCCGAAGACCAGCGCAAACGGCAGCAGAAAAGCCAGGGCCCAGCCCGCCGTGACCTTACCAAAATGCTGGTGCCAGAAATGGGCGGCCAGCAGCGGCAGCAGCGCAATCGATAGCAGCATGCCCGCAAAAGGAATGCCCCAGACCAGGGAGAGGCTGGCGGCATTGAGCTGAGCCGCCTGAGCGCCGCCTGCCACGGCCCAGATGCCGGCGGCCGCCGCGCCGCGTTTCAAAACCTGCCTGCAATTGTTCACGAAGCGCTTCTCCACCAGAGACCAGGTTCGCTCGCTATTCAATAGCTCAAACCGAAGGCTCTGTCTGCGGTTGGGGGATGCTGAATACCTGGCGCAAATACGCCAGATATCGCTCATCGTCGCACATGCTCTTGCCCGGCGTATCGGAGAGCTTGGCCACAGGCTGGCCGTTGCAGCGCGTCATCTTGATCACGATCTGCAGCGGCACATGCTCGGGAGCATTGCCCAGATCGTTGGTGAGATTGGTGCCTATGCCGAAAGCCAGCTTGCAGCGGCCATTGAAACGCTCAAACAGCTCTATGGTGCGCGGCACCGTCAGCCCGTCGCTGAAAATCAGCACCTTGGACAGCGGGTCGATCTTGTTGGCTTTGTAGTGGGCAATCAGGCGCTCGCCCCAGTCAAACGGATCGCCGCTGTCATGGCGGGCACCATCGAAGAGCTTGCAGAAATACAGATCGAAATCGCGCAGAAAAGCCGTCATGCCATAGACATCGGACAGAGCAATCCCCAGATCGCCCCGGTACTCGCGCGCCCAGGTCTCGAAACCGAAAATCTGGCTGTCGCGCAGACGCGGGCCCAGCGACTGGCAGGCCTGCAGGTATTCATGGGCCAGCGTGCCCAGCGGCACCAGCCCCAGCTTCATGGCAAACAGCACATTGCTGGTACCCGCCAGTTGGCCCCGGCGCCGGTCGGCTCCCAGGCGGGCACAGAGTACGCGCAGCACCTCTTCATGCCAGGCCTTGGAAAAGCGGCGACGCGTGCCGTAGTCGGCGATCTTGAGCGTCTCCAGCCCGGATTGCTGCAGCAAGGCAATTTTTCCGTCCAGCCGCTTGCGACCTTCGGGGTAAGCGGGCACCGGCTGGGTATTGCGAAAATACACCTCGTTGACAATGGCCAGCACCGGGATTTCGAACAAGATCGTGTGCAGCCACGGCCCTTTAATGGTGATGTCAATCTCCCCATTGGGCAGAGCCGTCACCGTGATGTATTTCTCATTGAGCTGGAACAGCCCCAGAAAATCCACAAAATCGCTTTTGATGAAACGCAGGGAATTCAGATAGGCCAGCTCGGCATCCTGAAAGCGTAGCTGGCACAGAAAGCGGATTTCCTCACGGATCTCGCTGACAAACGGCGCCAGTTGCATGCCCCGGTTGCGGCATTTGAAGCGGTATTCCACCTGCGCACCGGGAAACTGGTGCAGCACCACCTGCATCATCGTGAATTTGTACAGGTCGGTATCAAGCAGGCTGGTGATGATCATGGACAGCGGTCCGAGGAGTCGAGAAAAGCGAGGGAGTTCACAAGCTCCCGCCGGACTTTGAGTGTAGGCGATTCCACAGGGCGGCGCCCTCTTGAACCTCATGTCTGCCTGGCGCTACGCACTGCTGCTCCGGCCATGAATGCGGTGAAATTCAAGATATCAATTAAATCGACCTATACCTTAATAGACATAAGCGCTTTAAGCTATTAAATTGATTGCAATTGATCTAGACACCCGTGCGCAAGGACTCCAGCACGGTGCGCAACCTGGACGGCAATGGCACAGGCCGGCGGGTCTGGCTGTCCACATACACATGGACAAAATGCCCGGCGGCCGCCGACAGCGGCTCGCCCTGGGCAAAAAGCCCTATCTCATAGCGCACGCTGGAACTGCCCATATGTGCCACGCGAATCCCGGCCTCCACCGTCTGCGGGAAAGCCAGCGAAGCAAAGTAGTTGCACTGCGTCTCTATCACCAGGCCTATGGTCTGCCCGGCATGAATATCCAGCGCCCCGCTCTCTATCAGATGCGCGTTCACCGCCGTATCGAACCAGCTGTAGTAGATGACGTTGTTCACATGGCCATAGACATCGTTGTCGGACCAGCGTGTGCCGATCTGGCGAAAGACCCGGTAGCTGCTTCTGGCCTGAGGCCGGGCACGCACCGGAGCGGGAGAGGAGACAGGAATAGTGGCATTCATGAAACCGCATTGTGCAAATGCGGGCCGACCACGACCAGCACCCACGAGACATGGGTGCTGGCTTGCTCTCAGGTCAAAGCAGCGCTGATCTGGGTGTAGGAAAACACCTTCAACGAACTGAAAAAATGCGCCACGCCCTATATTAATGTCATATTGCAGACATAAAAATCAAATACAAATCATGTACTTAGCAACAATCCAGGCCTGCATCTTTATTTTGCTGCAGCGCAACAAAAAATCGCTTGCATTTCTCAAACAACTGTTCATACAATGCACCCATGCTGCACTGCAACATATCGGGTTAACGCCCAGATGATCATGTCAGCGCAGATGTTTCCTCCGGTCGATCCTTTGTTTTTAGATCTGTAATTTTGGAGATAGTTATGAGCCTGACCCCTGACCAAATCCTGAGCGTCCACAAAGCCAACTTCGAAACTTTGTTTGGCCTGACCAGCAAAGCCTTTGAAGGCGTGGAAAAGCTGGTGGAACTGAACGTGACCGCCTCGCGCGCCGCTCTGACCGAAGCTGCCCAACACACCCAAGCCGTGCTGAGCGTCAAGGATGCTCAAGAGCTGCTGAACCTGCAAGCCAGCCTGTTCCAGCCCCTGGCTGAAAAGACTGCTTCCTACAGCCGTCACCTGTATGACATCGCCAGCGGCACCAGCACGGAAATCGGCAAGACTCTGGAAAACCAGACTGCCGAAGCCCGCAAGAACTTCAACGCTCTGCTGGACAACGCTGCCAAGAACGCTCCAGCCGGTACCGAATCTGCTGTGGCCATCCTGAAGAGCGCAGTCTCCACGGCCAACGGCGCTTTTGAATCCGTGCAAAAAGCGGTCAAGCAAGCTTCCGATCTGGCTGAAACCAACTTCAACGCTGCTGCCAACACAGCAACCGAAGCTGTCAAGGCCAGCACAAACCCCGGCGCCAAGCGCTAAGAACATGGCGAAATGACATGATTTGCAAAACCAAGGGTTTACCCCTATAATTGCAAACATGTCAGGTCGAGTTCACTCTCGACTCTGCACAAGTTGTCTCCTTGGATCCTCCTGAAACCCCCGTTTCACGGATCCCTTACAAGCCCGATCTTTTTGGATCGGGCTTTTTTTGTGCTTTTTTCGCCATCACGGATGAATGCACACCATGCATAATTGACGTTTACGTTAACGTAACTCAAAAACCACAGGAGACAGCTCATGCAGATTCAGGATCGCGTATTCATTGTGACCGGCGGCGCTTCAGGACTTGGCGAAGGCACGGCCCGCATGCTGGCAGCCAACGGCGGCAAGGTGGTGATTGCCGACATGAATGCAGAACGCGGCGAAGCCGTGGCGCGCGAAATAGACGGCGTGTACCTGCGCTGCGATGTGAGCAATGAGGCCGACGGCCAAGCCGTGGTCGAGAAAGCGCTGAGCCTGGGCAAGCTTGCGGGCCTGGTCAACTGCGCCGGCATCGCCCCTGCCGAAAAAACCGTGGGTAAAAACGGCCCCCACAACCTGGCCGTCTACACCAAGACCATCATGGTCAATCTGGTGGGCACCTTCAACATGATTCGCCTGGCCTCAGACGCCATGTGCAAGAACGAGCCCGAAAGCACGGGCGAGCGTGGCGTACTGATCTCCACCGCCAGCGTTGCCGCCTATGACGGCCAGATCGGCCAGGCCGCTTACGCCGCCTCCAAAGGCGGCGTGGTGGGCATGACCTTGCCGATTGCGCGTGATCTGGCTCGCAACGGCATTCGCAATATGACGATTGCACCTGGTATTTTCGGCACGCCCATGTTGTTCACCATGCCCCAGGAAGTTCAGGATGCCCTGGCGGCCGGCGTCCCCTTCCCCAGCCGTCTTGGCAAACCGGAAGACTATGCCAAGCTGGTCAAACACATTCTGGAAAACGACATGCTCAACGGCGAAGTGATTCGCCTGGATGGCGCCATCCGCATGGCACCCAAATAAGCCGGTCGCAAAATTAAAAAACAGGCTCTTCACAGAGCCTGTTTTTTGTCCGTTGTTTTTCAGGCAAAGAAAAAGCCGCAATCAATTGCTTGATTGCGGCTTTTAAATCTGGCGGAGTGGACGGGACTCGAACCCGCGACCCCCGGCGTGACAGGCCGGTATTCTAACCAACTGAACTACCACTCCTGGCAGGAAGCTTTGCTCGCTACTTTGTAGCTACAAGTGCTTCAAACTTGGCGACCCTACGGGGATTCGAACCCCGGTACTCACCGTGAAAGGGTGATGTCCTAGGCCTCTAGACGATAGGGTCAATCCTAGAACGATTCTGACTTTTCAATCAGCCGTCATTAAATTTTGGTGGAGGTAAACGGGATCGAACCGATGACCTCTTGCATGCCATGCAAGCGCTCTCCCAGCTGAGCTATACCCCCCCCTTGAACCGCAAACCGGTGTTTTTTCAAACACCAGCTTGTTGCTGCAATACAAAAATTGTAGCACAGGCTTTTCGGGCCTTTTTCGAAGTCGGCAGATTTTTCACCCTAAGGCAGAAAAAAGGATGCCGGACATATTGCCAGGCATCCCTCAGATCACGCCGACAGTGCGCTTAGTTCACCGCGCCGCCATCGCGGATGCGATGCATCTCGCCAATATCGACCGTCCAGACCAGACCGTCTCCGATCTGACCCGTGCGGCAGGCGCTCACAATGGCCTCGCGGACCGGCTCGACCATGGACTCTTCCACGATCACGCAAACCATAAGCTTGTCCGAAAAATCGGTCAATTCGTCCTTGACCGTTCGCTTGTCCACGGCCGCCGGGGCCGTGAAGCCTTCGGCCTTGAAGATGGTCACACCCGGGAAATTGGGAATGTCACGCAATGCAGCACGCAAACGATCCAAGCGGCTGGGTCGCACGATGGCACGGATTTCTTTCATCATCACAATCTCCTAAAGTTCTCGCCGCACAGGCGGCCCAAGCCAGAGAAATCGAGCAAGGGCCGCCCCGCAGCGATGGGATCGTCCCCCTTCTAGAAGCCGCAAAGCGGCTCAGGGGGCGGCACTCCATCAAGCCTCGGTCGGCTTTTCATCAAACCAGCGGTACAGCGTGGGCAGCACCACCAGGGTCAGCAAGGTGGACGAGATCAGGCCACCGATCACCACGATAGCCAACGGACGCTGCACTTCAGAGCCCGGGCCGGTGGCAAACAGGAAGGGAACCAGACCCAGCAAGGCCACGGTCGCCGTCATCATCACCGGGCGGAAACGCTGTACACAGCCTTCGCGCACGGCCGCAGCCACGGCCATGCCATCTTCGCGCAGACGTCGGATGCTGGTCACCAACACCACACCGTTGAGCACGGCAATACCCCACAGCGCAATAAAGCCCACCGAGGCCGGCACGCTCAGGTACTCACCCGTGACAAACAGACCGATCAGGCCGCCGACCGAAGCAAAAGGCAGCACCAAGATGATGAGACTGGCCAGCTTGACGGAGTTGAACAGCAGGAACAGCAGGAAGAAGATGGCCACGATGGTCAGCGGCACGATGACCTGCAGCGTGCCCATGGCGCGCTCCATGTTCTCGAACTGGCCACCGAATTTGAAGTAGTAGCCGTCAGGCAGTTTGACTTCCTGCGCCAGACGCTGCTCCACCTCGGTCACAAAGCCACCCAGGTCTCGGCCTTCCACATTGGCACCCACCACCACGCGGCGCTTGCCGCCTTCGCGGCTGATCTGCGCAGGGCCGTCCACCAGCTCGATCTTTGCCAAACTACTCAATGGCACCTTCGCACCGTTCGCTGTCGTCAGCAGAGTGGCACCAATCGATTGCTGCGACCCACGAAAAGCTTCTGGGAAACGAACCACCACGGCATAGCGACGCTCGCCCTCATACAAGGTGGTCACATCCTTGCCACCAATGGCCGACTCCAGCAGGCTTTGCACATCGGCCACATTCAGGCCATGGCGGGCAATGGCCTTGCGGTCAATGTCCACCGTCAATGCCTGTTGCCCCGAGAGGCGCTCGATACGGATATCGGTGCTGCCGTTCACGCTCTTCAAGATACGGGCAACTTGCTCGGAGATGTCTTTCAACTCGCCCAGCTCATCGCCAAACACCTTGATGGCCAGCTGTGAACGCACGCCCGTCACCATTTCATCCACGCGCTCGGAAATCGGCTGAGACAGCACAATCTGTACACCGGGAATCTTGGACAGGCGCTGACGAATTTCTTCATCGATCTCATCCTGGGTACGCTCGGACTCGGGGTCCAGAAGCACGATGGGATCAGACTCGTTGGGACCGGCAGGATCCGCAGGCGATTCGCCACGGCCCAGCTTGGACACCACGGACTTCACACCCGGCACCTGAGCCACTTCCTTCATGGCGGCCATTTCCATGCGGATGGATTCATCCAGGGAAATGCTGGGCACGCGGTTGATCTGCGGTGTGAGCGCACCTTCCTTCATAGTCGGCATGAAGGACTTGCCCAGAAGCGGGAACAACCCCAGCGAGCCGATCAGCAAGGCCACGGACACAGCCAGCGTGAGACGGTGACGCGCTGTGGCGCCATCCAGCAGCTTCAGATAGTGGCGCTTGAGGAAGGCGATCAGCTTGGTGTCGTGGTCGGCACCGCCCTTGAGGAAGTACGAGCACAGCACGGGCGACAGGAACAGCGACACGGCCAGGGACACGGCCAGCGCAATCACAATCGTCAACGCCAGCGGCGCAAACATCTTGCCTTCAATGCCCTGCAAGGTCATCAAGGGCAGGAACACCAAGATGATGATGGCAATGCCGAAGATGGTGGGAGTTGCCACTTCCGTCGTGGCAGACAGCACGGTGCGCACCCGCTCTCCCATGCTGTTGCCAGCCTGGCCGAGTTTGTGGAATACGTTCTCCACCACCACCACGGTGGCATCCACCATCAAGCCGATGGCAATCGCCAGCCCCCCCAAAGACATGAGGTTAGCCGAGATGCCATAGCGGTTCATCATGATGAAGGTCGTCAGCGGCGTGATGATCAGCGTCGCCACCACGATCAGGCTTGAGCGCACATCACCCAGGAAGATGAACAGCACCACCACCACCAGGAAAATGCCTTCGATCAGCACCTTGCCCACGGTCCACAGAGCCGAATCCACCAGATCGGTACGGTCGTAGAAGGAGACGATCTGCAAGCCGCCGGGCAGCATGCCCTTGGTATTAATTTCGTCCACGCGCTCCTTGACGCGCGTCACCACCTCCTTGGCATTGCCGCCGCGCATCATCAGCACAATGCCGGAGACGCTTTCGGTATAGCCACCCTTGATGATGGCGCCCTGACGCACTTCGGCATCAATTTGCACCGTCGCCACATCGCGCACATAAACCGGTACGCCACCCTGCTCCTTGAGCACGATGTTGCCGATATCCTCCAGCGAGCGAATCATGCCTACACCGCGGATCAGATACTGCTCCGTCACCTGGGGCAAGATGCCGCCGCTGGCATTGGCGTTGTTATCGGCCACCGACTGCACCACCTGGCGCACGGACAGACCATAGTGAGCCAGACGACCGGGATCCACCAGCACCTGGTACTGCTTGACGTAACCGCCTTGGGAGTTGATTTCAGCCACCCCGGGGATGGAGCGCAGCAACGGGCGCGCCACCCAGTCCTGGATGGTGCGGCGCTCGGTCAGCTCGGCCTGGGTCAGCTCGCGCTGGCCATCGTCGGGATGGTCCAGCGTGTACTGATAGACCTCGCCCAGACCGGTAGACACCGGGCCCAGCACGGGCACGATGCCTTCTGGCATGCGGGGCGTCACTTCAATCAGGCGCTCCGTCACCAACTGACGGGCAAAGTAGACATCAGTGGCATCCGTGAACACCAGGGTGATGATGGACAGGCCGCTTTTGTTGAGCGAGCGCATCTCCACCACACCGGGCAAGCCCGTCATGGCGATTTCCAGCGGCACCGTCACAAAACGCTCGATTTCTTCGGGCGAGCGGCCCGGTGCTTCGGTCGCCACCTGCACCTGCACATTGGTCACATCGGGGAAGGCATCCACCGACAGATTCATGGCAGCACGCAGGCCAAAGCCGCAAACCACCAGCGCAAGCACGATCACCACCAACCGCTGCGTTAGCGCAGCTCGAATCATGGAAGCAATCATGGGCTTACTCCAGCTCAGCGCGCTTGCGCTCGTTGTTCAGATGGAACGAGCCCTCGACCACGATTTGCACGCCTTCGCTCAAACCTTTGAGCACCGGACGCAGACCGCCGCTGGCACCACCCAGATCCACGGGCGTAAGGCGGTAATGGTTCTCGGCCTTCTTCACGTACACATGGTCCTTGTCGTTCTCGCGCACCACGGCGGAGGCGGGAATGGCCAGCGTCTTTTCCATGGCACCCTGGATACGCATGGTGGCCAGCATTTGCGGCTTCAAGGCATGGTCTTTGTTATCCACCTGGGTACGGATGGTGACGGTGCGGGTTTCAGACGAAACCGTATCGCCCACGTAAATGATCTTGCCGGAAAGAGGCCCTTCATCAGGGGTCAATCCCAAGGCGGGCACATCAACCTGCACGCTCTGACCGACCTGCACGCTGCGGGCCATCTGCTCAGGCAAGGCACCCACCACCCAGACATTGGACAGATCAGCCACGGTGAACAACGGATCGCCTGGTTGTGCCACTTGGCCCTGACTGACCTGGCGCTCGATCACGATACCTGCAGAAGAGGCGGTGACGGCCGCATTGGGCGCGATGCTGCCCTGACCGCGCAGCCGCGTGAGCGCATCGCCCGAGATGCCCATGAGCTGCAGCTGATCGCCGGCTGCACGCAATTCGGCGCGGGCAATCTGTACCTCGGATTCTCGGCGCTGCAGCTCTGCAGAGCCAATCACGTCGGCAGCAATCAGCTGACGTGCGCGCTCTACCGCCCGCTCAGCCAAGGTGGCCGTGGCGCTGGCACGCATATAGGCCAGCTGGGCGGTGGTCAATTCGGGGCTGGCCACACGCGCCAGCACCTGGCCCGACTTGACGCGGTCGCCGGTCTCGGCCAGCACTTCGGTCACGCGGCCTGTCACGGCGGCACCGATGCGCACCACCTTGCGCTCATTGGCTTCGATGCGACCCGAGATTTCCTGCACGCTGGCCACTTCGGCCTGTGCCACGGCTGCCGTCTTGAAGTTGCTGGCCATGGCGGCGGAAACCACCACCTCCATGGGATCGAGCTCGGCCTGGGCCGAAGCAGCAGCCGCAGGTGCGGCGCTGCTTTGCTCATCCTTGCCGCAGGCAGTCAGAGTCAGCGAGACAAGACCGGCAAGTGCCAGCGCAGCGACCAGGGATGCAGGGCGATTGCGGCCGGTCTGAGAAAAAGAAGAATGGGAGGACATAAGCAATATTCAAAAACTGGAATCAGATTGCGGAAGGTGCTGCATAGCGGCCGGCCAGGAAGTCCAGCTCGATACGAGCGGATTGCAGCTGGTAGCGGGCTTCCAGCAGGTCGGCGCGTACGGTGCGCAGCACACGCTGAGCGTCGAGCACATCCAGAATGCCGCGCTCACCAAAGCGGTAAGCGGCTTCAGCCACGCGCAGGGCCGCCTCGGCCTGACGCACTGCGCCTTCGCTCAAGGCCTTGGTACGCACCTGGGCCATTTCCATCACTTTCCAGGCCTGCTGCATTTGCTGCTCCAGCTCGGCACGGCGCCCTTCCAGGCGCAGCCGGGCACGTTCCGCCTCGGAGGCAGCTTCATCGATAGGACCGCGGCGCTGGTCAAACAGCGGAATCTGCACCGTCACGCCAACGGTGTTGTTGCGAATATCGGGCTCGCGGGTCTGGGCATAACGCAGCTCAAGACCAGGCCAACGGCTGGCTTTGGCACCTTGCTTCTGGGCTTCGGCCTTGTCCACTTCCGATTGCAGCTGCAGCAGCTCAGGGTGAGCCTGCCAGTTGATGCTCTGCAAGCCCGTCTTGCTCACCGGGTCCTGCAATGACAGCTTCAGATCAAAGCGCGCCGGCAACTGACCGGCAGCCATGCGGTTGAGCGTGAGCTGCGACTGCTCGGCTAGCAGCTTGGCAGATTGCTCCTGCTGGCGGGCATTGATCAGCTCGGCGTCGGCCTTGATGATTTCGTAGCGGGCAGCCTCGCCGCTGGAGACGCGCACACGCACGCGCTCATGGGCCTGCTCCAGCAGCTTGACGGCATCATGGGCCGCATCGGCCTGTGCATTGCGCAGCACCACTTCATACGCCCGCAGCTTGACTTGCGCCACCAGCGCATTGCGCGAGGCCGCAATCTGCTGCACCGAGGCACGCTGGCCGGCTTCGGCCGCATTCACGCGGGCAGCACGCACCGAGGGCATTTCTATGGGCAGCGAGACGCCCATGGTGCTGACGTTCCCTGGTGTACCGGAAGGAATGCGCGCACTGTTCCGGCCCTGGCTCCATTCGAGCTTGGGATTGGGCAAAGCACCGGCCGTCACCACGGCCGCCTGTGCGGTCACGCTCGACTGCTGAACCGAGCGCAGCTCGGGGTTGTGATCCAGCACGGTTTGCACCAGCTGATCGAGACTGAGCTGAGGAGCGGCAGCCGGCGTGCTGGCAGCACCAAGCACCGCTGTGGCATTGCCTGGCGATGCGGTTTGGGCATCCTGGGCCAGGGCCCACTGTGAGGTGCCCATGGCAAGACAGAGCAGTGCAATGCGATTCAAACGTTGCAGGCTTCTTGCGCCTGGAGGGGAAAAACAAGATTCGGCCGGTAATACACCCGGCGCTATCGATCTATACGACATAGAACATAGCTGCCCGTAAATGGCAGACAAAGTGAGAAAAACATTGAAGTGAGCCAACTTCCGCACTCGAAGCAAAACGCAAAACGCTTGCTTGAGAATCCACAAAGGATGGGGAAAGCCGACAGGCTTGGGTCTCGCTGACGCATACGCAGCACAGCGAGACGACGCAGACCCGGGCGTCAAACGCCACAAGCTGGTGATCAGAAAGGAGATTTGCCCTGAAACCGCCTAGAGGGTTCCGCCCAGCAGACACGCTGGCTGGCAGAACTCAGGCATATGGGGCTAGCCTGCCGTTGGCAGGCCCGATATGGGCGGGCGCAACATGCTGTCGGGCCAAGGGGTCGTTAGGTACACCACATGCGCTTGTGGCGTAACCTGGGCATCAGCCACGGCCACAGCAATCTGCTCTGGCGGGCCAAATAATTCGTTCTTGTCTTCCTGGGCAGGATTGACTTCGACCGTGCGCGGAACGCGATGAATGGAGAACTCTGTGGAATCAAGCTCCACATCGTCCTCAAACTCCTGCAGCACATCCACTCCGGATTCCATCAACTGGACCACATGCATGGGAGCCAGCTCTTCCTGCGAAGCCGTCGGCCACAAAGCCACGATCTGTGCGCCGGTAATGGCGACAAACAGCAGCAATGACAGCAAAAAAGACGGAGCCGAACGCATGAAATTTAGGAGTGAGCGCTAAAAGAAAGGACAAGCCCTAAAAGAGTGAAACCTGCAGCTGCAGAAACCTGCTACTGATGGTGCTTTCGACAGCGGTAAAAGTTCCTCAAAAAGAAAAATTTTGTCGCCTGTCGATACGAATCGTGACGATATCGCATAGCCCAAAGCATTTGCAGAGTCAGGGGAATCTGCTAGCAAGTCGATAGCATAGTGCAAATATGCTGCATTGCAGCACTTAAGTGAAGCAAAAACAAAAAAGCCACCAGAAAACTGGTGGCTTTTTGCTTCATCAAGAAAACTGTGGCGGAGTGGACGGGACTCGAACCCGCGACCCCCGGCGTGACAGGCCGGTATTCTAACCAACTGAACTACCACTCCTGGCAGGAAGCTTCGCTATTTTTTCAATAGCTACCAGCGCTTCAAACTTGGCGACCCTACGGGGATTCGAACCCCGGTACTCACCGTGAAAGGGTGATGTCCTAGGCCTCTAGACGATAGGGTCAATCCTAGAACGATTCTGATTTTTCAATCAGCCGTCATTAAATTTTGGTGGAGGTAAACGGGATCGAACCGATGACCTCTTGCATGCCATGCAAGCGCTCTCCCAGCTGAGCTATACCCCCAAAAACTGTGGCGGAGTGGACGGGACTCGAACCCGCGACCCCCGGCGTGACAGGCCGGTATTCTAACCAACTGAACTACCACTCCTGGCAGGAAGCTTCGCTATTTTTTCAATAGCTACCAGCGCTTCAAACTTGGCGACCCTACGGGGATTCGAACCCCGGTACTCACCGTGAAAGGGTGATGTCCTAGGCCTCTAGACGATAGGGTCAATCCTAGAACGATTCTGATTTTTCAATCAGCCGTCATTAAATTTTGGTGGAGGTAAACGGGATCGAACCGATGACCTCTTGCATGCCATGCAAGCGCTCTCCCAGCTGAGCTATACCCCCAAAAACTGTGGCGGAGTGGACGGGACTCGAACCCGCGACCCCCGGCGTGACAGGCCGGTATTCTAACCAACTGAACTACCACTCCTGGCAGGAAGCTTCGCTATTTTTTCAATAGCTACCAGCGCTTCAAACTTGGCGACCCTACGGGGATTCGAACCCCGGTACTCACCGTGAAAGGGTGATGTCCTAGGCCTCTAGACGATAGGGTCAATCCTAGAACGTGTCCGATTAAAAAAGCGCCTCAAGATTCAAAGGCGCTTTGTTCATCAAGCACTAAAACTGTGGCGGAGTGGACGGGACTCGAACCCGCGACCCCCGGCGTGACAGGCCGGTATTCTAACCAACTGAACTACCACTCCTGGCAGGAAGCTTCACTATTTTTTTCAATAGCTACCAGCGCTTCAAACTTGGCGACCCTACGGGGATTCGAACCCCGGTACTCACCGTGAAAGGGTGATGTCCTAGGCCTCTAGACGATAGGGTCAATCCTAGAACGATTCTGATTTCTCAATCAGCCGTCATCAAATTTTGGTGGAGGTAAACGGGATCGAACCGATGACCTCTTGCATGCCATGCAAGCGCTCTCCCAGCTGAGCTACACCCCCAAAATTCTCACTTTGCGCTTTGCAACTTTTAATTTGTCGCGTTGTGCAGAGCCTTGAATTATAGACAGGTTTTTAGCGATTTTTCAAACGCGCGATAACTTTTTCACGTCCAAGCAATTCCAGCACCGCATCCACCGATGGCGTATGGGCCGTGCCCACGGTCAAAACACGTACCGGCATGGCCAGCACAGGCATCTTCACGCCCTGGGCCTTGAGCACTTCCTTGATGGCAGCGGCAATGGCTTCCTTGGTCCATTCCACGGTTTGCATGGCTGCAGCAAAGGCATCAAGCACCGGCGTGGCTGCTTCGGTCACGTGCTTGGCATAGTCCTCAGCATTGCGTTCCACGGCATCCACATAGAAGACCTTGGCCCAGTTGGCCAGATCCACCAGGGTTTCGCAGCGATCCTTGAACAAGGCCGTGATGCGCACCAAGCGGTCATCAGCATCGAGCAAGGCGGCATCGACACCAGCCTTGACCACGAAAGGCTTGACCATGGCGGCCAGCGCCACGTCGTCCATGGCCTTCATGTGCTGGGCATTGACCCAGCGCAGCTTGGCTTCGTCAAACTGACCGGCGCTGCGACCCAGGTGATCCAGGTTGAACCACTCCAGGAACTGGGCGCGGCTGAAGATTTCATCGTCGCCGTGGCTCCAGCCCAGACGGGCCAGATAGTTCACCATGGCATCGGGCAGATAGCCTTCGTCACGGTACTGGGTCACGGCCTTGGCGCCGTTGCGCTTGCTCATCTTCTCGCCCTGCTCGTTGAGCACGGTCGGCAGATGGGCGAACACGGGCACGGCGGCACCCAGGGCTTCGAAGATATGGATCTGGCGCGGCGTGTTGTTGACGTGATCATCGCCACGAATCACGTGGGTAATGTTCATGTCCATGTCATCGACGCAGACGCAGAAGTTATAGGTGGGCGTGCCGTCGGGGCGGGCGATCACCAGATCGTCGAGCTCGGTGTTCTGGAACTCTATACGGCCTTTGCACTTGTCTTCCCAGGCCACGACGCCGCTCTGGGGTGTCTTGAAACGCAGCACGGGCTTGACGCCTTCGGGAATCGCCGGCAGCACCTTGCCGTCTTCGGGACGCCAGGTACCGTCGTAGCGGGGCTTTTCCTTGTTGGCCATCTGCTTTTCGCGCAGAGCATCCAACTCTTGCATGCTCATATAGCAGGGATAGACATAGCCCTTGGCCACCAACTGCGCCAGCACTTCCTTGTAGCGCTCGATGCGCTGCATTTGATAGAACGGACCTTCGTCGTGGTCCAGCTGCAGCCAGGCCATGCCTTCGATGATCACGTCCACCGATGCCTGGGTGGAACGCTCCAGATCGGTGTCTTCGATGCGCAGCACGAAGTCGCCGCCATTGGCACGGGCAAAGGCCCAGGGGTACAGAGCCGAACGAATATTGCCCAGGTGGATGAAGCCGGTAGGCGACGGGGCAAAACGGGTACGAATTTTTTGTGTCATTACAGTGTGTCCAGTCCGCGGGCGACATCGTTTTTCAGATCTTCGAGATGCTCGAGACCCACGGAGATACGAATCAGACCCTGACCCACGCCAGCGGCCTGGCGCTGTTCTTCGGTCAAGCGGCCGTGCGAGGTGCTGGCCGGATGGGTGATGGTGGTTTTCACATCGCCCAGGTTGGCGGTGATGGAGCACACCTGGGTGCTGTCCACCACGTGGAAGGCATTGGCGCGCAGTTGCTCGGCACCCTCGCCCACCACATCAAAGGCCAGCACCGCACCGCCCATGCCGTTTTGCTGGCGCATGGCCAGCTCGTGCTGACCGTGGCTCTTGAGACCGGGGTAGTACACGCGGGCCACCTTGGGGTGAGACTCCAGCCAGGTGGCCAGCTCCAGCGCGGCAGCGCTTTGCGCCTTGACGCGCAGGGACAGGGTTTCCAGGCCCTTCATCACCACCCAGGCGTTGAACGGGGCGATATTCAGACCGCCGCTGCGCAAGAACGTACCCATGACCTTGTCCACCAGCGCCACCGAGCCGCAGACGGCACCGGCCATCACGCGGCCCTGACCGTCGAGGAACTTGGTGCCCGAGTGCACGACGATGTCTGCACCCAGCTTGGCCGGCTGCTGCAGAATGGGCGTGGCAAAGCTGTTGTCCACGGCCAGCAAGGCATTGTTGGCATGGGCCACTTCGGCCAGCGCCGCGATGTCGCACAGATCGGTCAGCGGATTGGTGGGCGTCTCGGCAAACAGCAGACGGGTATTGGGCTTGACGGCAGCCTTCCAGGCGGCGACGTCGGTTTGGGGCACAAACGTGGTTTCCACACCGAAGCGGGCCATTTCAGTGCCCAGCAGCTTGATGGTGGAGCCGAACATGGACAGCGAGCAGATCACATGATCGCCTGCCTTCAAGGCAGTCAGCGCAACCAGCAAGATGGCCGACATGCCGGTGGAGGTGGCCACGGCGCATTCCGTGCCTTCCATGGCCGCCAGACGGCGCTCGAAGCTGGTGACCGTGGGATTGGTCGTGCGGCTATAGGTGTAGCCTGGCTCTTCGTTGGCAAAGCGGCGCGCAGCGGTGGCGCAGTCGGGCTGCACAAAGCTGCTGGTCATGTACAGCGCTTCGCTGTGCTCGCCCCACTGGCTGCGCTCAACGGCTTCGCGCACGGCCAGGGTGTCGGGATGCAAACCTTCGGGTAATGTCTTTGTAGTCACAATCGTCAGATCCAAGTGGTTCAGACACGGCCCCTGAAAACACGAAGTGGCCTTTTCAACGGCCACCTCCCATTTTCATCTTGCCGATCCGTGCCGGCAGCATACGCATCTGCCGAGGTATTAAAAAAGGAGCGGTCTGCGCAAGTCTTTGATCGATTTCAAAATTGAAACAAGCTGAAATCATTGATTAGCATGCGCAGCCAGCTCATCTTTTGAATGAACGGGGAAATCCCGGCCTCCATTGTCCTCCCGATCACGATGCGCTGCCCGGGCAATGCATCGCAAGGCCTGCGGCATCTGCGCCGCCGGCCGGGGAAGAGCGGAAGTTCAGTTTTCCTGGGCGTTGGGCAGAGACAGGCGGGAAGTGTCTTCCTGCTCTTCCTCTGCACCACGGTTGCGGCCTTCGTTGAGGGCGGTGACTTCGTCGTCGGAGATATCGCCGGTGATGTAGACGCCATCAAAGCAGGAGGCTTCAAAACCTTTAACCGCCGTGTTGATCTTGCCCACGGCCTGCTTCATGGCATCCACGTCTTGATAAATCAGCGCGTCGCAGCCAATGACCTGGCGAATTTCTTCCACCGTGCGGCCATAGGCCACCAGCTCGGTGCGGGTGGGCATGTCGATGCCGTAGACGTTGGGGTGGCGCACGGGAGGCGCGGCCGAGGCCAGATAGACTTTGTTGGCACCGGCGTCGCGGGCCATCTGCACGATTTCCTTGGAGGTCGTACCGCGCACGATGGAGTCGTCCACCAGCAGCACGTTGCGGCCCTTGAACTCGCTGCCGATGGCATTGAGCTTCTGGCGCACCGATTTCTTGCGTGCGCCCTGGCCCGGCATGATGAAGGTACGGCCCACGTAGCGGTTTTTCACAAATCCTTCGCGGTAAGGGATGCCCAAGAGCTGTGCCAGTTGCATGGCGCTGGGGCGGCTGGATTCCGGAATCGGAATCACTGCATCGATTTCGTTGGGCGGCACCACGGAGACCACGCGCTTGGCCAGGGTCTCGCCCATGTTCAGACGGGCCTGATAGACGGAGATGCCGTCCATGGTCGAGTCCGGACGGGCCAGATAAACGTATTCGAACACGCAAGGGTGCAGCTCGCTCTTGTCGCTGCATTGCTCGCTGTGCACCGTGCCGTCGTTGCTGATGAACACGGCTTCGCCAGGTGCCACATCGCGTTCGAACTGGTGCAGCGTGCCTTCCAGGGCCACGGATTCGCTGGCCAGCATATGCGTGCCGTCTGCGCCCTTGCCCAGGCACAGGGGGCGGATGCCGAAGGGATCGCGGAAGGCCAGCAGGCCGTAACCGGCGATCAAGGCGATCACGGCATACGAGCCCTTGATGCGCTTGTGCACGGCACGCACGGCCTGGAACACATCTTCGGTCTTGAGCGGCGCGCCGCTGGAGGCGCGGCCAATCTCATGGGCCAGCACGTTGAGCAGCACTTCGGAGTCGCTCTCGGTGTTGGTATGGCGGTGGTCGGTCTCCGCCAGCTCGCTGCGCAGCTGCTTGGCGTTGGTGAGGTTGCCGTTGTGCACCATCACGATGCCGAACGGTGCATTCACATAGAAGGGCTGGGCCTCTTCCTCGCTGGATGCATTGCCGGCCGTGGGATAGCGCACCTGGCCCAGGCCCACATTGCCGGGCAGAGCACGCATGTTGCGGGTGCGGAACACGTCCTTCACCATGCCCTTGGCCTTGTGCATGAAGAACTTGCGTTCCTGCTGGGTCACGATGCCGGCGGCATCCTGACCACGGTGCTGCAGCAGCAGCAAAGCGTCATAAATCAGCTGATTCACGGGTGCGGTGCTGACCACACCAACGATTCCACACATAGTAGCGTTCCATCTGTTCGCGAAGGCAATCCCTCGCCACACTCGCCTGCCTCGCCACCCATTGGCCGGCCTGCGTTTGACATCAGGCGCAGAGCTTATGCCTCTGCACCGAACTCCAGTCCAGAGCCGCAGCACCTGGCCGCAACCCTGTCAGTCTCCAGACACCCTCGGTATTTGGAGACAAACCAGCCCGCCTCAAGAAGAAGCGGCTGGCAAAATTTGTTCCCACTGCCATTGCTCCCACTGCCCGGGCAGCGCGGGCTGCACCCACCCCAAGGCCTGCGACAGAAACGGCGCCAGCGCCGACTCCTGCCACCAATGCGCACTGTGCAGCGGCGTATATCGAATCACCAGGGCCAGCACCAGCAACAGCACCATGGCCCGCAAGATACCAAAGAGTGAGCCCAAGGCTCTGTCCACCGGACGCAAACCCACAGCTTCTATCAGTTGTTTGACCAGCCAGGACACCAGCCCCCAGGCAAACATGGCCCCCACCAGCAGCAATACAAAGCCTGCGGCATAGCGCAGCTGCATATCCCAGCCATCGAGCGGCAGCCACACGGCCACCTCATGCGCCCAGCTGCGGGCGACAACAAAGGCCACAACCCAGCCCAGCAGCGACAGCACCTCATAGACCAGACCGCGCCAGGCCCCCAACAACATGGAGCCCAGCACAACGGCCACAAAAATCCAGTCCAGCGTGGTCATCAAGGCAACACCCCACAACGCTCAGGCAGCGGCATCAGCCCTTGAACACCGAAGCCGGCAGGCCCAGCCCCTTGGCACGCGCAGCCGCTTTATCGGCTTCCTCGCGACTCTTGAAAGGCCCCATGCGCACGCGGGTACGCTTGCCATCCTTGGTATCCACGGTCTGGGTGAAGGCACCGCCACCGAGCTTGGACTTGATTTCATTGGCCTTGCCGACCTCGGCAAAAGCGCCGATCTGCACGATAAAGCGCTCGTTGCCGCCAGCCGACTCTTTGGCTGCTGAGGCTTCCGGCGCACTGCGGCCTTCCAGCAGCGCACGGGCACGGGCCGCATCATCGCTTTTGCTGGTATCCGGCTTGTGTTTGGGCTCGGGCTTAGGTTCCGGCTTTGCTTCCAGCTTGTGCTCGGGCTTCTTCACCTCGGGCTTGGGCTTGGCTTCCGGCTTGGGTTCGGGCTTAGGTTCAGGTTTGGGTTCCGGCTTCTTGACCTCAGGCTTGGGCGCAGGCGGCGCAATCGCCGCAACCACGGGAGCCGCAGGCGCCACGATGGCAGCAGCCGGGGCCGGTGTGGCAGCCACGGCCGCACGCGGCGCAGAAACTGCAGGAGCGGGGGCGGGAGCCAATACCTCTTCGCCATCATCCAGCGAGGCGCCAGCGGCTACGTGCCCGGTAGGCGCATTCGTCGCACCCGTCCCACGGCTGCCAGGCACCACCACGGGCGCGGCGTTGTCGCGATCCGGAATCTCGATGGGGATATCGACAGGAATCGGGCGCGGCTGGGTATCGAACAGCAGCGGAAAGCCCACCACGCCCACCAGTACCAGCACGGCCGCACCGATGAGGCGATGACGTGCACGACGGCGCATGGCTTCCACGGTCTCGCCCTGAGGCAGACGGCTGGGACGCTTGGCGCCCGCTGTGGAGTCTGCCGCGTCGTTTTTCTTGCCCGGCCAACGAATATTGAAAAGTGCCATGTAATACGGACTCATTCGGGCCTGAAGACAGCCCATTTACGGCCTAATTCGAGCGCTAGCCACAGCTCTTGCAGGCTGCAGCCAGGCGACTCGATAGCGACCCTATCAGTTTCAATGGCCCAGATGCTTGGCGCTCAGACGGGGAGTGCCGTTTTGCAGCACACCACCCACGGTGAAGAACGAGCCAAAGACCACGATTCTATCAGCCGCATCCGAAGCCTCCACGGCCGCGTCCAGCGCCTGCTGGGGTCTGGCAAAGGTTTGCAGGCTCACATCCTTGCGCAACCCTGCCGTAGCCTGCAACTCCTCGAGCTTGGCCTTGAGGCCTTGTGCCGAATCCGCACGCGCCGTGGGCAGGTCGGTGAAGTACCAGTGATCGATCAGCGGAGCCACCTTGGTAAGCATGGGCACCCAGTCCTTGTCCGCCATGGCACCGAATACGGCGTGGGTACGGGGAAAATAGCCCATGGCATCCAGATTAGCCGTGAGCGCCGCCACCGAGTGCGGGTTGTGCGCCACATCCAGCACCAGCGTGGGCTGGCCGGGAACGATCTGAAAGCGTCCGGGCAGCTCCACCATGGACAGGCCGGTACGCACGGCCTGGGCCGTGACGGGCAGCAGAGAGCGAATCGCCTCGAACGCGGCCAGCACACCGGCGGCATTGACCAACTGATTGGCGCCGCGCAGTGCCGGATAGGCCAGACCGGCGTAACGGCGACCACGACCGGCCCAGCCCCACTGCTGCTTGTCGCCGTCGTAATTGAAGTCCTTGCCAAAGCGCCAGAGATCGGCACCGATTTCGGCGGCATGGTCGATCACACTTTGCGGCGGCACCGGATCGCTGACCACCACGGGGCGGCCGGCGCGCATGATGCCGGCCTTCTCGCGGCCTATGCTTTCGCGGTCCGGGCCCAGCAGCTCCATGTGATCCAGGTCGATGCTGGTGATGACGGCGCAATCGGCATCCACGATGTTGGTGGCATCCAGTCGCCCGCCCAGACCGACTTCCAAAATCGCTACATCCAGCTTGGACTGGCTCATCAGATGAAGAATGGCCAGCGTGGTGAACTCAAAGTAAGTGAGCGCCACCTCTTTACCGTCCTGCACCCGGGCTTGCTCCACCTGTTCGAAGTGAGCCATCAGCTGCGGGGCCGAGACAATCTCGCCCCCTACGCGGCAGCGCTCCTCGAAATGCACCAGATGGGGCGAGGTGAAAACGCCGGGGCGGTAGCCCGATTGCAGGGCAACGGCTTCCAGCATGGCGCAGGTAGAACCTTTGCCATTGGTTCCGGCCACCGTGATGACGGGGCATTCAAAATGCAGACCCATGCGTTGCGCAACTTCGCGCACGCGGTCCAGGCCCAGGGCAATATTTTGGGGATGCAGTCGCTCGCAATAAGCCAGCCATTCATCCAGAGAGGGAAATGTGGTGTGCATACTGCGCGCTATTGTCGCCCAGCCCTAGAGGCCTTATGGCCGGCCCAGATAGACAAATGCTTCAAGCCATTACAGGAGCCCACTTATGAGCACTCGCGTCACCCTTTTTGGAATCCCCAATTGCGACACCGTCAAGAAAGCCCGCAACTGGCTGACCGAGCACGGTATTGACTACCAGTTCCACGATTTCAAGAAACAAGGCGTGCCCACCGAACGCCTGCCGCACTGGATGGCAGCCGTGGGCTGGGAAAAGCTGCTCAACCGCCAGGGCACAAGCTGGCGCAAGCTGGACGAGGCCACCAAGGCCGGCGCCGTGGACGAGTCCAGCGCCGCCGCCGTGATGCAGGAGCACGCCAGCACCATCAAGCGTCCCGTGGTGGAATGGGCTGACGGCCAGGTCACCGTGGGCTTCAAGCCCGAGGACTGGCAAGATCGCGCAGACTGAAGAGCATCACCAGAAGCAAACACTCACATAAGCGCAAGGGTTTACCTAGATTTACCCTACTGGCTCTTGCACTTCACAAGCTGGGACTAAACTTTTAGCTGCTCTGGTGCGTTAAGTACTGAGATTGGAGAAAAGCATGAAGACCCTGGTCGTAATGACTCTTGCAGCAGCAACCGGCACTGTGGCCCTGGCCCAGGAGCAAGGTCGCGTGCTGTCCACCACCCCGATTACCCAACAGGTCGCCGTACCCCAGCAGGTTTGCAATGACCAGACGGTGGCCGTGGCACCGCGCAGCACTGGCGCAGGTGCCGTCATTGGCGCCATTGCCGGTGGCGTGCTGGGCAATGCCATTGGCGGCGGCGGCGGACGTGCAGCGGCCACGGCGGCCGGCGTTGTGGGCGGTGCCATGCTGGGCAATCAGGCCGAAACCTCCGGCCCGGCCCAGTATCAGACCGTGCGCCAATGCGGCACGCAAACCTTCTACCGCAACCAGACCGTGGGCTACAACGTGGTCTATGAGTACCGGGGCCGCAACTACACCACACAGACCAGCACGCCCCCCGGCGACTGGATCGCGCTGAGCGTGCAGCCGGCCAACAATGATGCCGCCTATGGCAGCAACGGCTACTACAGCAATCAGCAGCCGCCTCAGGCCGCTTACTCGACCACCTACCAGAACGGCTACCCCGGTGACTATCCGCAAGGCTACCAGGGCGGCTACTACACGCCCCAGCCCGTGGCACCGGCTTATTCCAGCGGCAGCTATTCGGCTTCTGACTACGTGGCACCGCTGCTGATCGGCGCCGTGATCGGTGCCGGCGCCTACTACGCCACCCGCCCCAGCCATTACTACCGTGGCCATGGCGGCTACTACCCACGCCCCGGCAACCACGGCTGGCGTCGATAAGCACGCCAGCCATCGCTGATTGCGTGAACCCAGAGCCCCACTATCGGGGCTCTTGTTCTTTGGGGCATTCGCGCAGCAGGCTGAGGCCTGGCCTAAAATGACTGGTTTTGACCTTTGACCGCGCTTTGCGCCCTTTTCCATGACCACTGAATCCATTCAAGGCGTCAGCCTCACCACCAAGGCCAATGTGTACTTTGACGGCAAGTGCGTCAGCCACAGCTTCACGCTGCCCGACGGCACCAAGAAGTCCGTGGGCGTGGTTTTGCCTGCCACCTTGACTTTTGGCACGGCGGCTGCGGAAATCATGGAATGCGTGGGCGGCGCGTGCGAATACAAGCTCGACGGCAGCGACGAGTGGAAGCAGTCCGCCGCAGGCGAGAGCTTTCACATCCCTGCGAACTCCAAGTTCGACATCCGCGTGACCGAGGCTTACCACTACATCTGCCACTACGCTTGAGCCACACCGGCCCGGCAGTCGCAGATTCAAAGCTTTTTTAGCCCCAGGCGCTTAACTGTCAAGCACTTGCCGCTATCAATTTAAAGAGAAATCTCATGGAAACCATCCTGCAACACGTACCCGTCGGCCAGAAGGTCGGCATCGCTTTCTCCGGCGGCCTGGACACCAGTGCTGCACTGCGCTGGATGAAGAACAAGGGTGCTGTGCCCTACGCCTACACGGCCAACCTGGGCCAGCCCGACGAAGCCGACTACGACGAAATCCCCCGCAAGGCGATGGAGTACGGCGCAGAGCAGGCCCGTCTGATCGACTGCCGCAGCCAGCTGGCCAACGAAGGTATTGCCGCCATCCAGGCCGGCGCCTTCCACATCTCCACCGGCGGCATCACCTACTTCAACACCACCCCCCTGGGCCGCGCCGTGACTGGCACCATGCTGGTGGCAGCCATGAAGGAAGACGACGTCAACATCTGGGGTGACGGCTCCACCTTCAAGGGCAATGACATCGAGCGTTTCTACCGCTACGGTCTGCTGACCAACCCGGCGCTGAAGATCTACAAGCCCTGGCTGGACAACGCTTTCATCGACGAACTCGGCGGTCGCGCCGAAATGTCGGCCTTCATGACCAAGGAAGGTTTCGGCTACAAGATGTCGGCCGAAAAAGCCTACTCCACCGACTCCAACATGCTGGGCGCCACTCACGAAGCCAAGGACCTGGAGCAGCTGAGCAGCGGCATCCGCATCGTCAACCCCATCATGGGCGTGGCGTTCTGGAAGCCCGAAGTCGAAGTGCTGGCTGAAGAAGTCTCCATCACCTTCGATGAAGGCCGCCCCGTGGCCATCAACGGCAAGGAATACACCGACGCCGTGGAAGTGTTCCTGGAACTGAACCGCATCGGCGGCCGCCACGGCCTGGGCATGAGCGACCAGATCGAAAACCGCATCATCGAAGCCAAGAGCCGCGGCATCTACGAAGCCCCCGGCATGGCCTTGCTGCACATTGCCTACGAGCGCCTGGTCTCCGGCATCCACAACGAAGACACCATCGAGCAGTACCGCATCAACGGCCTGCGCCTGGGCCGTCTGCTGTACCAAGGCCGCTGGTTCGACCCCCAGGCCATCATGCTGCGCGAAACCGCCCAGCGCTGGGTGGCCCGTGCCGTGACCGGCACCGTGACGCTGGAACTGCGCCGCGGCAACGACTACTCCATCCTGAACACCGAATCGCCCAACCTGACCTACGCTCCCGAGCGTCTGTCCATGGAAAAGGTGGAAGACGCGCCGTTCAGCCCCACCGACCGCATCGGCCAGTTGACCATGCGCAATCTGGATCTGATGGACACCCGCGACAAGCTGGCCATCTACTCCAAGGCCGGTCTGCTGTCTCTGGGTACCAGCACCGCCCTGCCCCAGCTGGGCGGCGACAAGAAGTAATTCGCGTCACACACGCTTGGTCGCATGACCACGAAAAAGCCGCTGCACTGCAGCGGCTTTTTTTATGCTTTTTAGGCTACAAACGCTTATGTGATCAGCGATATACGCTATCAAAAATGATTAACGCGAACCCGACTGGCTCAGCAGGTGCACCTGCTGCTCCAGCTGGCCCACATAGGCGGCCGTGCTGTTGTCGGACTCCTGGGCCCGGCTGACCAGATGGGCTTCCAGTGCATCCAGCCTGACCATCAGCGCCTCCTTGTCCTTGGCGTGCAGAGCTTCCAGCACGGAGCGCAGCTCGGTGAAGCGCGAAGCCTCGGCCTTGTCGGCCAGCTCGCGCTGGGCCTGCATTTCCTTGGCGTGGCGACGTGCTTCCATCAGCACAGAGCCCTGCATCCACAGCACATAGGCGATGAAAAAGACGCTGAGCAAGGCCGTCAAGGCCAGCATGAGCACGCCCAAAGGGGCTTGAACTTCGGTAAAGCCCAGAGAAACCGTGGATGGAGCAGATAAGGCGCCCCAGTTGAAAGCGGCCAGCACGGCGATCAGAGCCACGATGACGGTCAGGGAAATTGTGCGAAAGCTCATGGTTTTGTCCTCCATAACAACACGGGTTACAGAAAGCGTTTTAACCCAATTTATCAAAGCTCGTGCATCCATAGCCAACAAAAAGCCAAGCCGCTGTTGACAGCGGCTTGGCTTTTTCATCCGGATTCGCAGCCTTCACTGCCCGGCAGGAGGGCCAGGAGATGCCTGAAATCAGCCATCTCCGCCCCGGCAGCGCGTGCGGCCGGCCGTCCTCAGTTGGTCTTGGCCAGCTGCTCCAAAATCGCGGGATTCTCCAGCGTGCTGGTGTCCTGCGTGATGGCCTCACCCTTGGCAATCGAGCGCAACAGGCGGCGCATGATCTTGCCGCTGCGGGTCTTGGGCAGGTTCTCGCCAAAGCGGATGTCCTTGGGCTTGGCAATCGGGCCGATTTCCTTGGCCACCCAGTTGCGCAGCTCGTTGGCCAGTTGCTTGGCTTCTTCGCCATGGGGCACGGGACGCTTCAACACCACAAAAGCGCAGATGGCTTCGCCGGTCAGATCGTCGGGACGGCCGACCACAGCAGCTTCGGCTACCAGATCGGTCTTGGAGACCAGGGCCGATTCGATTTCCATGGTGCCCATGCGGTGGCCCGAGACGTTGAGCACATCGTCGATGCGACCGGTGATGCGGAAGTAGCCGCGGTCGGCACTGCGCACGGCGCCGTCGCCGGCCAGATAAGTCGTGCCGCCCAGCTCTTCGGGGAAATAGCTTTTCTTGAAGCGCTCGGGGTCGCCCCAGATATTGCGGATCATGCTGGGCCAGGGTTTCTTCACCACCAGCATGCCGCCGGCGCCATTGGCCATGTCGTTGCCGGTTTCATCGACGATGGCGGCCGTGATGCCGGGCAGCGGCAGCGTGCAGGAGCCTGGCACCAGCGGTGTGGCACCGGGCAGCGGCGTGATCATGTGGCCGCCGTTCTCGGTTTGCCAGAAGGTGTCCACAATCGGGCAGCGCTCGGCACCGATGTGCTTGTGATACCACATCCAGGCTTCGGGATTGATGGGCTCGCCCACCGAGCCCAGCAGGCGCAGGCTGGACAGATTCCAGTTCCTGGGGTGTACGGCGGCGTCGGAATCGGCGGCCTTGATCAGCGAACGAATCGCCGTGGGCGCCGTGTAGAAGATGGTGCAGCCATGGCGCTCGATCATCTGCCAGAAGCGCCCGGCGTTGGGGAAGGTGGGCACGCCTTCGAAGACGATTTGCGTGGCGCCAGCGGCCAGGGGGCCGTAGGCCACATAGGTGTGGCCGGTGATCCAGCCGATATCGGCCGTGCACCAGAACACATCGCTGTCCTTCATGTCGAAGGTCCAGTCCACGGTCTGCTTGGCCCACAGCATGTAGCCGCCGGTGGCGTGCTGCACGCCCTTGGGCTTGCCGGTGGAGCCGCTGGTGTAGAGGATGAACAGCGGATGCTCGGCGCCCACGGCGACCGGAGCGCACTCCTTGGATTGGCCTTGCAGCAGCTCGCCAAACGTTTTGTCGCGGCCGGCCACCAGGTTGCAGGCCGTGGGCGTGCGCTCGTACACAAACACATTCTTGATGGCCTCGCAGCCGCCCAGCGCCAGCGCATCGTCGACAATGGCTTTGAGCGGCAGTTCCTTGCCGCCGCGCATCTGGTAGTTGGAGGTGATCACCGCCACGGCGCCCACGTCCACAATGCGCTCCTGCACTGCCTTGGCCGAAAAGCCGCCGAACACCACGGAGTGGGTGGCGCCAATCCGCGCGCAGGCCTGCATGGCAACCACGCCCTCAATGGTCATGGGCATGTAGATCAGAACACGGTCGCCCTTTTGCACGCCATGGGCCTTCAGGCCGTTGGCAAACTGCGAGACACGTTCCAGCAACTCGCGATAAGTGACCTTGGTGACCTCGCCGCCGTCGGCTTCAAAAATAATCGCCGTCTTGTGCTCGACGGGCGTGCCCATGTGCTTGTCCAGGCAGTTGGCACTGGCGTTGAGTTCGCCGTCGGCAAACCACTGGAAGAACGGTGCATTGCTCTCATCGAGCACCTGGGTGAAGGGCTTGCTCCAGACCACGTTCTCGCGGGCCAGACGCGCCCAGTAACCTTCATAGTCGCGCTCGGCCTCGTCGCACAAGGCCTGGTACTGCTCCATGCTGGCAATGCGGGCCTGGGCCGCAAAAGTTGCAGGCGGCGGGAAAACCCGGTTTTCCACCAGGACCGATTCAATAGCTGATGTCGCAGTGCTCATCGTTGTTGTCTCCTATGCATGCCAATGAATTTATTGTGGGTGTACTGTCGTGGCTCGGTCTTACACGCCACTGACTGAGACCGTGTTTGCACGGCACCTCGTCGCAACCGTTTTTGCTCATGCCTTAACCGCTCACAATTTGAAAGCAGTTGGCGCTTGATCGCAACAGGCTTACATACATTTTCACCCAAAGCACGGCCCCGCTGCCCGTAGAATCTCGCGCCTGCTGCCGTGCCGATTCGGGGTGTTGCTCCGCTGACCGCAGCCGCAGGCAAGCACAGCCATCACGACAAAAAACACACCGGCTCGCGCAGCCGGTCCTCAGCTCTCTTTTTATCTTCCAACTTCAGGCATTGCAGAAACGGACCGGCCTCATGCCGGGTTCGCTGTGCGCTGCCGCCTCTTGCCACCACCATGAGCCACCCTCACCCCAACGAAGCAGGTTCTCCCGCGCAAAAACCCAGCCAGGCCGCGGCCGTTTTGCGTCCTTTGCCCTCACTGATTTTTGCCAGCCGCTGGCTGCAGCTGCCGCTGTACCTGGGCCTGATCGCCGCCCAGGCCGTTTACGTCTGGCACTTTCTGCTGGAGCTGTGGCATCTGGTGGAAGCCGTCTTCGGCAACAAGGAAGCTTTGCAGGCCCTGGTCACCAGCATTGGCTACAAGAGCGATGTGCAGATCACCAGCCTCAATGAAACCGTCATCATGCTGGTGGTGCTGGCGCTGATCGACGTGGTCATGATCTCCAATCTGCTGATCATGGTCATCGTGGGCGGCTATGAAACCTTTGTCAGCCGCATGGGCCTGGACAGCCACCCGGATCAGCCCGAGTGGCTCAGCCACGTGAACGCCTCGGTGCTCAAGGTCAAGCTGGCGCTGTCCATCATCGGCATCAGCTCCATCCACCTGCTCAAAACCTTCATCAACGCGGGCAGCTATGAGCTGCAGGTGCTGATGTGGCAGACCATCATTCATGTGGTCTTCCTGCTGTCGGCTCTGGCCATTGCGCTGACGGACAAACTCACCAGCAGTGCGCACCGCCACTGATAGGCCGCCCAACCCGCTTCAAGCCCCGCCATGCCACGCGCATCGCGGGGCTTTTTTCATGCACCAAGGCCTTTTCTTGGCCACGGAAACATTTAGTTTCCTGACAAGCAAGCCAGATTCAAGGCAGAAAAGCCAGAAATCAAGATATATCAAGCGCTTACAGCTATGGTTTTTGAAGAACTCACGGTCCTTCAAAAGCCCATATCGGCCGATTTTCAGGCCCAGGCTTACAGCTCGATTTGACACGTAAGAATCGATTCGATATATTAAAAAGTCATTTACCACCTGCCTCGCAGGTTGTCTCCGTGCTTTCATGGCACGGTTGACCCACTCCCCGGCGGGAACTTCGCACCTCACTTTTGAAGGTTGCGAGCCCGCCAAACGGGCCGAAACACGGCCCTGATGCAAAAGGCTCACTCCGACAACCCTGCCGGACTCAGCCGCCAGAGAGCATGCAGCGATGCCACCCGTGCCTGTCGGTACCGGCCTCGCGACTCTCGCCTTCTCGCCGTCCTTGCGCGCACATCGCTTGTGCCATCCGGACGGACCCAAGGTGCAACTCGCACCATCGCGTAGCTCATCCTGCCTTTTAGGCCGGGTGGAGCTGCGGCATCAGGGCTTTCTTTTGGCTTGCGCGCCAGCACCCACGGCGGTTGTCGTTCGGGTGCTGGACTGTGTTCCACCTCTCATTCAAAGGAGAACGCCACAGTGGCCAAGCAAATCGTTATTGATCATGTCTTCAAGGTTTTCGGTGACGACCCGAAAACTGCACTCAACCTTGTCAAGCAAGGCGCGAGCAAGCAGGACATCCTCGCCCGGACCGGGCAATCCATCGGCGTGTTCGACGCCAGTTTCACCATCGAAGCCGGTGAAATCTTCGTTGTCATGGGCCTGTCGGGCTCGGGCAAATCCACCCTGGTACGCATGCTCAACCGCCTGATCGAGCCCACGGCCGGTCGCATCCTGATCGACGGCGACGACATCAATGCCTTGAGCGACAAGGACTTGCGTGCGCTGCGCCGCAAGGACATCTCCATGGTGTTCCAGTCCTTTGCCCTCATGCCCCACCTGACGGTGCTGGACAACACAGCGTTTGGCCTGGAGCTGGCCGGCGTGGACAGGGCCGAGCGCCAGAAAGCCGCACAGGAAGCGCTGGAGCAGGTAGGCCTGGGCGGCTGGGGCGCCAGCTATCCCGATGAGCTCTCGGGCGGCATGCAGCAGCGCGTGGGCCTGGCGCGCGCCCTGGCCTCCGATCCCTCCATCTTGCTGATGGACGAGGCTTTTTCCGCCCTCGACCCCATCATCCGCACCGAGATGCAAAGCGAATTGCTGCGACTGCAGCAAATCAAGCGCCGCACCATCGTCTTCATCTCCCACGATCTGGACGAGGCCATGCGCATTGGCGATCACATCGCCATCATGAAAGACGGCCAGGTGGAGCAGGTCGGCACGCCCGATGAAATCCTGCGCAGCCCCGCCAACGACTATGTGCGCCACTTTGTGCGCGGTGTGGATACGGCCGCCGTCTTCAAGGCCGCCGACATTGCCCGCCAGGCGCTGACCGTGATCTCGGAGCACCGCAACCGCGGCTGCCGCGCCGCCTTGCGCCTGCTGGAAGACTCGGACCGCGACCACGCTTATGTGCTCGACGCCCGCAAACGTTTTCTGGGCGTGGTCTCGTCGCAGTCGCTGCGCGATGCGCTGCAAGGCCATCAAGGCATGCTGGGTCTGGAGCACGCCTTCATCCCCAATGTACCCTCCATCACCGGCAATACCCCGGTGGCCGAGCTGTTTGGCGTCGTGGCGGCACCTCCCTGCCCTTTGCCCGTGGTCGACGAAGACGGCAAATACCTGGGCGTCATCAGCCGCACCACCATGCTCAAGTTCCTGGACCGCGACACCCCGCCCGTGCCGCCGCCACAAAAGGAAATTCCGACCATCAAGCTGGACACCAGCGTCCCGTCCGGCGTGACGGCTGCTCACACAGCGCAAGCCACGGCACCAGCACAACAAGCACAGTAAGGAGGGAATGATTTGATAGCAAACAACACAAACAATACCGCCACTTTTGACGATCCATGGGCAGCAGCGTCGGCAGCGGACAGCACTGCAGCCACGGCCACCACCACGACAGCGACGCCCATCGACGCGGCGTCCAGCGATCCCTGGGCCGACAGCGGCGCCACGGAATCCTCCGGCGACTGGCTGCAAGCCGCAGTCCCGACAGACACTCCCACAGATGACGGCGGTCTGGCACATCTGTGGCACCAGATCAGCACCGAAGGCCTGCCCGTGCAGGACTCCATCAACCAGGGCCTGGCCTGGGTGGTCGACCACTTCCGTCCTTTTTTCCAGGCGATTCGCACACCCATCGATGCCACCCTGGATGGAGTGACCGATGTGCTGCTGGCCGTTCCCATGCCGATGCTGGTGCTCTTGATTGCCCTGCTGGCCTGGCAGTTTGCCGGGCGAAAACTGGCGGTTGGTTCGGCCGTGGCCCTGCTCACCGTGGCCTTGCTGGGCATCTGGTCCGAAGCCATGGTCACTCTGGCCCTGGTGCTGACCTCGCTGTTCTTCTGCGTGGTCATAGGCCTGCCTGCTGGCATCTTTCTAGCCTCGAGCGACCGCGCCCAGCGCTGGACGCGGCCTTTCCTCGACGCCATGCAGACCACGCCCGCCTTTGTCTATCTGGTGCCCGTGGTCATGCTGTTCGGCATCGGCAACGTGCCCGGCGTGATCGTGACCATCGTGTTTGCGCTGCCGCCGCTGATCCGCTTGACCAATCTGGGCATTCGCCAGGTGCGACCCGATCTGATCGAGGCCAGCCGCGCCTATGGCGCATCGCCCGCCCAGCTGCTGTGGAAGGTGCAACTGCCGCTGGCCATGCCCTCCATCATGGCCGGTATCAACCAGGCGCTGATGCTCTCGCTGTCCATGGTGGTCATCGCCTCCATGATTGCCGTGGGCGGTCTGGGTCAGATGGTGCTGCGCGGCATCGGCCGTCTGGACATGGGTCTGGCCACCGTAGGCGGTCTGGGCATTGTGCTGCTGGCCATCGTGCTGGACCGCATCACGCAGGCCATGGGTGAAGCCCAGCGCGGCGGAGCCCGCTGGTGGCAGTCCGGCCCTGCCGGCCTGGTGCTGCGCCTGATGCGCAACCGCGCCCAATCGCAACCCCAGCCACAGAGCCAGCCGCAAAGCCAGGCACTGAGCCAGCCCGCTCCCCGCCCAGCCAACACCGGCGCCCAGTCGGCCTGATCGCGATAAGGAGAAAACCATGAAAACTACCACCCTGCCTGCCGCTGCCTACCGACGCGGCCTGAACGCCCTGCTGCTGAGCGGTGCCGCTGTCATGGCGCTCAGCTTGGCCGGCTCGCCGGCACAGGCGGCCGATGACAAGGCTGCGGCCGATCTGCCCGGCAAGGGCATCAAGGTACAGCCGCTCAAAAGCTCGATTGCCGAAGAAAGCTTTCAAACCCTGCTGGTGACCAAGGCGCTGCAAAAGCTGGGCTACGAGGTGCAGCCGCTCAAGGAAGTGGAATACCCCACGGCCCATATCGCGCTGGCCAACGGTGATGCCACTTTCATGGCCAACCACTGGAATCCGCTGCATGCCGATTACTACAAGAATGCCGGTGGCGATGCCAAGCTCTACCGCAAAGGCGTTTTTTCGGCCAATGCCGCCCAGGGCTATCTGATCGACAAAAAGACCGCCGATGCCTACAAGATCAGCAATATCGGCCAGCTCAAAGACCCGGCCATCGCCAAGCTGTTCGACACCGACGGTGACGGCAAGGCCGATCTGACCGGATGCACGCCGGGCTGGGGCTGCGAAGCCATGATCGAGCACCAGCTCGGCGCCTACAAGCTGCAGGACACCGTCACGCACAAGCAGGGCACGTATTCGGCGCTGATGGCCGACACCATCACCCGCTACAAGGCGGGCAAGCCCATCCTCTACTACACCTGGACGCCTTACTGGGTGAGCAATGTGCTCAAGCCCGGCAAGGATGTGGTCTGGCTGCAAGTGCCGTTCTCGGCCTTGCCCGGCGAACAGGCGGGCACCGACACCCAGCTGCCCAATGGCAAGAACTACGGTTTTATTGCCAACAACCAGCAAATCGTGGCCAACAAGGCCTGGGCCACGGACAACCCAGCGGCCGCCAAGCTGTTTGAAATCATGCAAGTGCCCGTGGGCGATATCAACGCCCAGAACTTCATGATGAGCCAGGGCCAGAACAAGCCTGCCGACATCGAGCGTCACGCCCAAGCCTGGATCAAGGCCCATCAAAAGACGTTTGACGACTGGCTTGCCCAGGCCAAGGCCGCCGCAGCCAAGTCCTGACCCCGCGCGCATGGACTTGACGGCGTACCGCTCTGGCGGGCGCCGTTTTTTTGGGCCTAGCGCCCCAACCCCATCAAAAGGAAAAAACACAAAGATGACCAAGACTTTGCAAACCATGATCCCCAGCCTTCACCCGCAGGTCCGCGGCCGCCGGCGCCAGTTGTTGCTGGGCGCCACCGCCTTGGCTGCGCTGAGCCTGAGCCACACTGCCGGCTGGACAGCGGGTCAGAATTTGCCAAGTGAAGCCCTGCCGGGTCGGGGCATTACGGTGCTGCCGGTCAAAAGTCCGCTGGCCGAGGAGAATTTTCAGACCCTGCTGGTCATCAAGGCCTTGCAACAGCTGGGCTATACCGTCAAGCCCTGGGAAGAGCTGGACTACCCGCTGATCCACGTGGCGGTGGCCAACGGCGATGCCACTTTCATGGCCAACCACTGGAATCCGCACCACGCCGAGTTCTACAAGCAAGCCGGTGGCGATGCCAAGCTCTCGCGCAAGGGCCTGTATGCCCATGGTGCGGTGCAGGGCTACATGATCGACAAGAAGACGGCAGATGCCTACCAGATCACCAACCTGGCCCAGCTCAAGGACCCCAAGCTGGCCAAGCTGTTCGATATCGATGGCGACGGCAAGGCCAATCTCATAGGCCCCAACGCGGGCTGGGGCGGCGAAGCCGTGGTGGCACACCAGATCCAGGCCTTCGGCCTGCAAAACACCGTCAGCTATACCCAGGGCAACTATCCCGCGCTGATTGCGGACACGCTGGCGCGCTTCAAGGCAGGTAAGCCCGTGCTCTATTACGCCTGGACCCCTTACTGGCTCAGCAACGTGCTGCGCCCCGGCCATGAGATGACCTGGCTGCAGGTACCGTTCTCATCCATGCCCGGCGTGCAGGCCGGTACGGACACGCAATTGGCCAATGGCCGCAACTACGGTTTTCCGCTGAACAACGAATACATAGTCGCCAACAAGGTCTGGGTCGAAAAAAACCCGGCGGCCGGCAAACTGTTCGAGATCATGCAACTGCCTATCAGTGACATCAGCCTGCAAAACCGCCTTCTGCACGACGGCCAGAACAAGCCCGCCGATATCCACCGCCATGTGGATCTGTGGATCAAGGGCCATCAAAAAACCTTTGATGGCTGGCTGGCTCAGGCCAGGGCGGCGGCAAAACAAGAGTAAAAACTGCCGATAGCCCATATGCCATCTGCGCTATCAGCTATGAAAATTGAAAAACCGGCAGATCCTGCCGGTTTTTTTATGCCTGGATTTATCTCCAGCCCGCGCTTTGGGGGCAGAAATTCTTGCTGGAGAGGCTGACCAAGCGCTCCACGCGCAGCGCCAGCATCTTGTGGCCCTGCTGGGCCAGCACCGGATCGGCGGCAGGAAGCTCCACCACCTGCCCCATCACCTCGGCCAGCATGCTGGCCGTGGCGCTGCTGCGCGTATTCAGATAGGCCTGCTCCAGCAGCACGTTATCGCCTTCCACCAGTACCACAATGGTCTGGCCCGAGGCACATTCCTGAAAGCTGCCCTTGTCGCCCTGTAGCTGATACAGGCCTTGCCAGCGCCCGCTCGCCTTGCTCGGCTGCAAACGGCTGGCAGCTGCGGCCTGCGCCGCCGGCTTGGAAGGCGAAGCGGCCTCGGTCTTGGCCTGGGTCTTGGGCTGGCTCTGCCAGCTCAGACTGGATAAGGTCTTGTTCCAGGTGCTGCTCACGGTCTGAGACACTTTGTCGGTCATGATCGAGCAACCGGCCAGACTCAGCACCACCATTGCACTGCCCGCCAGCCGCCACAGCTTGTCTTGCATGAATACCTCTTCAATCTTGCACTGCGCGCACGTTACCAGAGACCCAGGCTGTCAGATCGGCACCAAGTGCTGCATGCAACAAAGTGTTGCATACATAATCAGGCCATGAGCCCACACCAAGCCCCCATTGTTCATGGCACGGAAGACGTGCTGATCAGCCTGTGCAACTCCGTTTCCGGAGTGCTGCAACTGGCAACCCAGTGCCCTATCCGGTATTCAGGCATGGTGCAGCGCATTACCAAGACCAGCCTCAAGCCCGATATAGGCTGTTTTGTCCTGGTCGATGGCGGCTTCTCCGGTCTCATCATCATCAATTTCTCGGCCGAAGCCGCCATGGAGCTTTACCGCAGCTATCTGCTGACCATGGGAATGGGCGAGAGCGATCTGGCCGGCTCCTACACCTCCGACGACGTGAGCAACGTCATGGGCGAGCTGATGAACCAGGTGGTGGGCGACTTCACCAGCAAGGTACAGCGCGAGCTGCAAACCTATATCACCCAGAGCCAGCCCAAGATGATTCGCCTGAACAAGCAGGTCAATCTGAGCGTGGACGCCAACCTCGATGCCCCCGAAGCACGGCGCGTGACCTTCTACACCGGCAACAACCACATCTTCTATCTTGAGCTGGCCATGGACCACATGGAGTTCGTCAAGATCAAGGATTTCGAACCCCAGGAAAAACCGGACCCGGACGTCCTGATGGCCCTGGCCGGGCAAGACAGCCGAGCAACAAAAACACTGGCGGCCGATCGCGCCCAGTCCGAAACCGACGATTTGCTCCAATCCTTGGGGCTGTAAGCGGCGCAGGCAACAAAACAGCTAGAGCGCACCTCGCACAGCCTGAGCACTGCTATCAATCAAGTAGCTTCATACGTATATAAAACAAGGGTTTGAGCTTAATTTAGCAGTCTTGTGACCTGCTGCGCAGCGCCGCCACTGCATCGTCCACGCTCCAGGCCACATAGCTGTCCGCCGCCAGTGTGGGAATCTGCACCCGGCCCAGCAGCTCGCGCACGCTGTCTTTGACGCGAGCCAGGCGCAGCTGCAGACCACGCTTGTCGATCTGCGCGGCGAACTCGGTCAACGCCTCCAAGGCCGTGCTGTCCAGGTCCGGCGATTCCTCCAGGCTCAGCACCACGGCCTTGAGGCCGGTTTTCAAGCGGATTTGATCATCCACCTGGGCCAGCAGGCGCACAAACACCGCGTCCGCATTGCCAAAGAACACCGGCTCTTCAGGCCGGGCAATCAGCACGCCGGGCACGGTCTGCGCCTCGGCATGGCGAGCCGTGTCCACGTAGTCATGCGATTGGGGTATCTGGCCCAGCCAGCTCACGCGCGCGTGGGCCATGCGCTTGAGCAGCATCAGCACGCTGGCGCCCATGGCGGCCAGCAGGCCGTCCAGCACGCCCAGCAAGATCACCGCCACAAAAGCCACCAGCACCACCAGGCGATCGCGCCGCCAGACAAAGTACGGACGCAGAGCGGCGGGGGTCAGCGTGTGCGCCACGGCATGGATCACGATAGCGGCCAACAAAGGTTCTGGAATGCGTTCCATCCACGGCAGCATCTGCCACACCATCAGGCCCACCACGGCGCAGGCAATCAGGCCTGCGGCCTTGCTCAGCGCTCCGGCCACCTCGTTGGCAGAGCTGGCCGAATAGCCCGCACCGACGGGCATACCCTGAAACAGGGCCGAGAGCATATTGGCTGCACCTAGCGCCAGCAGATCGCGGTTGGGCGCCGTCGTATCGCCGTGGCGCATGGCCAGGGTGCGGATAGAGCTGTATGACTCGGCATACACAATCAGCGCCAGGGCCACGGCCAGTTGACCTACGCGCAGCCAGTCGGCCCAGTCCAGCACGGGCAGCACCGGGCGTGCACCCTGAATATTGAGCGTGCCCACTACCGCTATGCCCCAGCGCTGACAGTAGCCCAGAGCATCGAGCGCAATGCCCGCCGCAATCACCAGCAGCGCCGCCGGCACCGCTTTCCAGCGCCCCAGCACGCGCAGCAGCACCAGGGCCACGAGCAGCATGGCCAGGCCATACAGATTCCACTGCGGCCACTGCTGCAGCACATCCCAGAGGTAGCGTAGAAAATCGCTGTGCGACGGGTGCACGCCCAGCGCCAGCGGTAGCTGCTTGACCACAATCGTCAGCGCCAGCCCCAGCGCAAAACCGCGCAGCACCGGCTTGGCAATGAACTGCGAAATGGCTCCCAGCCTGACTACGCCCGCCAGCGCCAGCATGATGCCTGCCACCAGCACCATGGCCACGCCCATCAGGTGCCGGTGCTCATCCGTCACATGCAGCACCGACGCCGTGGCAGCCAGCAACACGGCGGCGGACGATGAGGTGGACGACACAATGGCAAAACGGCTGCTGCCCAGTACAAAGTACACCAGCAGCCCTGCAAACAGCGCCAGCACGCCCGCTTGCGGCGGCGCGCCGGCGATGCCGGCATAGGCCACGGCCTCGGGCAGCAGCAGCCCGGCAATCGACAGGCCGGCCACCCAGTCGGCTCCTGCAGGCAAGGCCCGGCGTTGGCTCATGGCGGACTCATTTTTTGTGGTGCAGGCTACCTGCAATCGGCTCGGTCGATGCAGCAGTGCCCGACCAGCCGGGCAAGAACTGAGCGGCCGGGCTGCGGGCCAGTACTACGGCCTGGCTGACGGCCTCCACAGACAAGCCAGGCCCGTCCGCAGCAGCCAGCTGCTTTTTGTCGAACTGCGGCCAAAAGAAATCGGCCCACAAAAATTCGGTAAACGGTGCCGCATCCTTGGCATAACCGCCGGCTTTGCGAACTTCGCCGGCCAGACTGCGGTAGGGATCGTCTTTGAGCTTGCCTAGCCGCTTGGGGATGTCAGAATAATCGCAGCGCCGGCCTTTTTCATCGTACGGATGGGCCCAGTGGTGGAACTCCATCACGCGCCAGAACAGGTCACTGGCAATGCTGCTGTAGTCGGCCAGCTGCATGACCCAGACATCCTGCTGCGCTTCTTCGCTCAGCGCCTGACCCAGGTGATGGTGATCAACAATGTAGAAACGCCCGCTCGGGCCACGCACGGCGGGGAACCAGTGGCTTTGCAATAATTTCTCGCGGGCCTCGGGTACAAGCCGTGCCCACTGCGCACGCTTGGCCGTGACTTCGGCCAACCCCACCGTCATCTGAGTGGGGCGCAAATCCGCCAAGATGGCGCGCTCCATATGTTGCTGGGCCGGCATGTGATCTCCTGCAGCAGGTGATGCGCCATTCTCTGCCAGCGCAGCGCACCGACGGTGCCGGTCGATGCGCCATACGGTTTTGACCTACAGATTGCCCACCATCTGCTCGGGCACCACCCACTGGTCAAATTGCTCACCCGTCACATGGCCGCTGGCAATGGCGGCATCGCGCAGGCTGCTGCCCTCCTTGTGGGCCTTCTTGGCGATATAGGCGGCCTTGTCGTAGCCAATGTGCGTGTTGAGCGCGGTCACCAGCATCAGCGAGCGGCCAACCAGCTCGTCGATACGCGCCTTGTTCGGCTCTATGCCCACGGCGCAGTGGTCGTTAAAGCTGACCATGCCATCGGCCAGCAAGCGCACGCTTTGCAGAAAATTGTGCGCCACCATGGGGCGAAACACATTGAGTTCGAAATTGCCCGAGGCGCCGCCGATATTGATGGCCACATCGTTGCCCATCACCTGGGCACACAGCATGGTCACCGCTTCGGACTGGGTGGGGTTGACCTTGCCGGGCATGATGGACGAGCCGGGCTCATTCTCGGGAATCGAGATTTCGCCCAGGCCGCTGCGCGGGCCGGAAGCCAGCCAGCGTACATCGTTGGCAATCTTCATCAGGCTCGCCGCCAGCGTTTTCAAGGCGCCGTGCCCATGGACCAGGCCGTCACAGCTGGCCAGGGACTCGAACTTGTTGGGCGAGGTGACAAAAGGGTAGCCGGTCAGCTGGGCCAGTTCCTTGGCTACGCCCTCGGCATAGCCCTTGGGCGCATTCAAGCCTGTACCCACAGCCGTGCCGCCCAGCGCCAGCTCGTACAGATGAGGCAACGCGGCACGCACATGTTTTTCGCCATGGGCCAGTTGCGCCACCCAGCCGGAGATTTCCTGGCCCAGCGTCAGCGGCGTGGCATCCTGCAAATGGGTGCGACCGATTTTGACGATATCGGCAAAAGCTTCGCTCTTGGCCTGCAGCGTGGTGCGCAGCTTGGCAATCGCCGGCAGCAGCTTGTGCTCGATGGCCGTGACGGCCGCCACATGCATGGCCGTGGGGTAGACGTCGTTGCTGGACTGGCTTTTGTTCACATCGTCATTGGGATGCACCAAGCGCGCTTCGCCGCGCTCGCCGCCCAGCAACTCGCTGGCGCGGTTGGCCAACACCTCGTTGACGTTCATATTCGTCTGCGTGCCCGAGCCGGTCTGCCAGACCACCAGCGGAAACTCATCGGGGTGCTGGCCGGCGATGACCTCGTCGGCAGCGGCATTGATGGCCTTGGATTTTTTCTCGTCCAGCAGGCCCAGGGCCTGATTCACCGTGGCCGACGCTTTTTTCACCTGTGCCAGCGCGTGGATGATTTCGCGCGGCTGCTGCTCGCCGCTGATGTCGAAATTGAGTAGCGAGCGCTGTGTCTGCGCGCCCCAGAGCTTGTCGGCGGGCACATCGATAGGGCCGAAGGTGTCTTTTTCCTGGCGGGTGGCTGTCATTGGGATTCACTCCTGGCAATACAACGCGGTGCAGCTGGCTGGATGTCTTCTGGCTGCCGTGGGCCGCAAAACAAGGGCGATACCTCGCCCCAAACCCTCAGATGCTACTGCAGGCCAAGCACCCTGTTTGAGAACAGGCTCTCAACATCCCCGTGGCCCCAAGGTCGGCAGTGAATAGTTACAGTACGTTTCCCCCTGGAGAAGCCAAGGCTGCTTGGCTTCAGAACCCTGCGCAATACCGATTCGATGTTTGCTGAACTCCCCCTCTACACACCCAGCAGCTACATGCCCTCAAGCTACAACCCGCTTGTCGTGGCAGCCTCGATTGCGATTGCGGTCCTGGCCTCTTTTGTGACCCTGGATCTGGCCCGACGCGTGCGCCTGGCCAACAGACAGATAGGACGAGTCTGGTGGATCAGCGGCTCCATGGTGATGGGCACCGGCATCTGGGCCATGCACTTTCTGGGCATGCAGGCTTTCCAGCTACCCATCACGCTGGGATACGAAGGCCTGATGACCCTGGCCTCCTGGGTAGCGGCCGTCGTTACGTCGGGGATTGCACTGGGCGTGGCCGCCATGCCCAAGTACCGCTGGCCGCAGCTGACCCTAGGAGCGCTGACCATGGGTGGCGGCATCTGTGCCATGCACTACATAGGCATGCACGCCATCGTGATGTCGGTGCCCATAGAGTGGGACCCGGTGCTGGTTCTGGTGTCGGTGCTGGTGGCCGTGCTGGCCTCGGCCACGGCGCTGACCCTGTTTCGCGTGCTGTTTCACGTCCGGGGCAAACGTCTTTTTGCGCTGCAGACGCTGGCGGCGCTGGTCATGGGCGTGGCCATTTGTGGCATGCACTACATAGGCATGTCGGCGGCCCACTTCGCGCAGGGGGCTTTGTGCCTGAGCGCCGATGCCCTCGCCGGCCCCGAGCTGACCACGGTGATCCTGATCACCACGGCCATGCTGCTGATCAGCACCTTGTTCACCACGCTGCTGGACGCCCGCCTGCAAAGTACGGCTTTTCGGCTCAACCAGTCGCTGCAGGAAAGCAATGCTAGGCTGCAGAACGCCAATGCCGAGCTGCAAAAGCGCGCCTTTGCCGACCCGCTGACCAATCTGCCCAACCGTCTGCTGTTTGAAGACCGGCTGTTGCACGCACTGCTGCGCATGGAGCGCACCAATCACTTGGGAGTCAAGGAGCGCCTGGGCATTCTGTTTGTGGATCTGGACGGCTTCAAGCCCATCAACGACTCTTTCGGTCATGCGGCGGGCGACCAGATTCTGCAAAGCGCTGCACAGCGCCTGAACGCACAGGCACGCAACAGCGATACCGTGGCGCGCGTGGGCGGCGACGAGTTTCTGGTGCTGCTGGAAGATGTGCAGGACATCACGGCCTGCATCACCATGGCCAACCGGATTCTCAAAAGCCTGGCCGAGCCCTTTCAGGTGGCGGGCAAAGAGCTGCAGATCACCTGCTCGATTGGCGTGGTGGTTCACCCCGACCATGGTGATCGCGAGCATCTGATTGCCAATGCCGACGCAGCCATGTATGCCGCCAAGCGCAACGGAGGCAATGGCTATGCCGTCTTCGAGCCCCATATGGGAGGCGATGCAGCCGAGCAACTGGAGCTTCAAAACGATTTGCGCCATGCCATACAGCGCGGCCAGATTTCGCTGCACTACCAGCCCAAGATTGACGCCGAGCTCGGGCAGATCATCGGTGCCGAAGCACTGCTGCGCTGGAACCATCCCACCCGCGGCATGGTCAGCCCCGAGGTCTTCATTGCGCTGGCCGAGCGCTTTGGCATCATCAACGCGCTGGGCAGCTGGGTGATTCAGGAAGCATGCCGCCAGCTGGCACAGTGGAAGCAGACGGGCCTGAACATGCGCGTCGCCATCAATCTGTCGGTGCACCAGCTGCGCGAAAGCGGTCTGGCCGAACGCATCGCCCAGGCCCTGGAGCATCAGGGTGTGGACGCCTCCATGCTGCTGTGCGAGATCACCGAATCCGTGGCCATGGAAGACACCCAGGCCACACAGCGCACTTTCGAGGAGCTGCGCCGCATCGGCGTCTATCTGTCGATTGACGATTTCGGCACCGGTTACTCCAGCCTCAACTACCTGCGCCAGCTGCCGGCACAGCAGCTGAAGATCGACCGCAGCTTCATCCGCGACCTGGAAACCCAGGGCGATGCCCGAGCCGTGGTGGATGCCGTGGTGCGCCTGGCCCACGCCCTGGGCCTGCGCGTCGTGGCCGAAGGGGTGGAGACCGCAGGCCAGCGCGACATTCTGGTAGCCATGCATTGCGACGAGCTGCAGGGCTATCTGTATGCCAAGCCCATGCCGGCCGAAACCTTGCTGGCCTGGGCCCAGGGCCAAAAGCCGGACGGAGCGGCCGATTTCTCGGATTCGGTGATGGGCAGCCTGACCTACTGAGCAGGCTGGCCGCGCCCACACATTGCGTGCCCCGCCCCATGCCGGCTCAAGAGTTCAGAGCCTGCATGGGGGCCAGGCGGACAGCAGCTGGGCATCAGGGCGGTATTTTCATGGCCGAAATACCAAGTAAAACAGGCCTAAAACGCTTTTAATACGTATGTATTTCGCTCTCATTTTTGATGATCAAAGTGTCCCAGCGCCCCCCTCAGTTCACGGGATGCAGTAAGCTCGCCCACCTCAAGTCCTATATAAGACTAGTCGGCTTTGAGCTGCAAGCGCAGACGCTTGCGCCGATAATCAGCGGCTACCAAAAAAGTTTTCCCGCGCCCACCCCTGGCGCAAAATTTGCCAACCGAGAAGCTTCACGATGACGACCTCCATCCGCCAGCAGGACCTGATCGATTCGATCGCAGGTGCCCTCCAGTACATCAGCTACTACCACACGCCGGATTTCATCCAGCATCTGGCCCGCGCCTATGAGCGCGAGCAAAGCCCTGCGGCCAAGGATGCAATGGCCCAGATCCTGACCAACTCCAAGATGAGCGCCACCGGCCAGCGCCCCATCTGTCAGGACACCGGCATCGTCAACGTGTTCCTGAAGGTGGGCATGGATGTGAAGTGGGAAGACTTCACCATGGGCCTGGAAGACGCCATCAACGAAGGCGTGCGTCGCGGCTACAACCACCCCGACAACACGCTGCGTGCCTCGGTCGTGGCCGACCCGCACTTCAAGCGCAAGAACACCAAGGACAACACCCCCGCCGTGATCAACGTGCAGATCGTGCCCGGCGACAAGGTGGACGTGACCGTGGCAGCCAAGGGCGGCGGCTCGGAGAACAAGTCCAAGATGATCATGATGAACCCCAGCGACGACCTGGTGGACTGGGTTCTGAAGACCGTCCCCACCATGGGCGCTGGCTGGTGCCCTCCAGGCATGCTGGGCATAGGCATTGGCGGCACGGCCGAAAAAGCCGTCCTGCTGGCCAAAGAAAGCCTGATGGAAGACCTGAACATGTACGAGCTGCAGCAAAAAGCTGCCAGCGGTGCAGAGCTCGATGACGTGGAAAAGCTGCGTCTGGAGCTGTTCGAAAAGATCAACGCCCTGGGCATTGGCGCCCAAGGCCTGGGCGGCCTGACCACGGTGCTGGACGTCAAGATCAATCTGTACCCTACGCACGCAGCTTCCAAGCCCGTGGCCATGATCCCCAACTGCGCCGCCACCCGCCACGCCCACTTTGTCATGGACGGCTCCGGCCCCGTGTACCTGGACCCGCCTTCGCTGGACACCTGGCCCAAGATCGACTGGGCACCGGACTACAACAAGTCCAAGCGCGTGGACCTCAACACCTTGACCAAGGAAGAAGTGGCCAGCTGGAAGCCCGGTGACACCATCCTCTTGAACGGCAAGATGCTAACCGGCCGCGATGCTGCCCACAAGCGCATTCAGGACATGCTGGCCAAGGGCGAGAAGCTGCCCGTGGACTTCACCAACCGCGTGATCTACTACGTGGGCCCCGTGGATCCCGTGCGTGACGAAGTGGTTGGCCCTGCAGGCCCGACTACCGCCACCCGCATGGACAAGTTCACCGACATGATGCTGTCGCAGACCGGCCTGATCTCCATGATCGGCAAGTCCGAGCGCGGCCCTGTCGCCATCGAAGCCATCAAAAAGCACAAGAGCGCTTACCTGATGGCCGTGGGCGGCGCCGCCTATCTGGTCTCCAAGGCCATCAAGCACGCCAAGGTGGTGGGCTTTGAAGACCTGGGCATGGAGGCCATCTATGAATTCGACGTGGTCGACATGCCTGTGACCGTGGCCGTCGATTCCGGCGGCACCAGCGCCCACATCACCGGTCCTGCCGTGTGGAAAGAAAAGATTGCCACCGGCGAGTTCAAGGGCATCAGCGTGGCCGGTGCCTGATTAGCGCCTTGCAAGCACTTTGACCTAATAAAAAACCGCCTTCGGGCGGTTTTTTCATGCCCGTCTGTGCCGGCCCGCCGCCTTGCCTTGCGCTTGGTTGTGCCTAGGGCTGGCTGCGGCTACCAGGCCCTGACCATTGAAGTAACTGAAATTTTGAGTATTTTTGCCGCCAACGCCTTGTTTCATATACGCTACTAGCTCTTGTTCCAATAGCAAAAACCTCAGACCTGGGCCGCCGGCCTTGTTGACTGAATCCATACAGGAAAGCTTTCATGATCACCTGCTATCTGCGCTATGTCATCGACCCCTACAAGCTGGCCGAGTTCGAGCATTACGGCAAGCTGTGGATACCGCTGGTGGAGAAATTTGGCGGCACCCACCATGGCTACTTTCTGCCTTCGGAAGGGTCCAACAATATTGCCCTGGCCATGTTCAGCTTTCCCTCGCTGGCCCTGTACGAGGATTACCGGGCCCGCTCCATGGAAGATGCCCAGTGCCAGGCCGCCTTTCAATATGCGACAGATACGCGCTGCATCATCAGCTACGAGCGCTCCTTCTTTCGCCCCGTGTTTTCTGCCTGAGCTCCCAGACGGCCAAAGATGACAAGGCCTGCCGATAGCTCAATAGCCCAAATATTGCTAGCGTGAATCACTCATAGATTGACTCATCATCCCGGGAGTGATCACCATGGAATGGATTGCAAGCCTCGGCCCGGCCTTTGACTTTGGGGCTGTCCACGTCCAGGGTTTCGCTCGGAGTAGAAGCCGCAGCGGGCTGCAACCCGATCGCCATACCTTGGCAATCAAGCGCCTGGGCGCCCAACCCGTGGCGGCGACAGCTCTGCCCGGCGGCCGTCGCAAGCCCCGAGCCATCTGATCATTTTCATGCGCACCTTACTCAAACGACTGCTTCTGAGCCTGCTCGCCCTGGGCATTCTGGGCTGGCTGGTATTGCACTGGCAGCCCCGGCGCACCTCGACCGCCGCCGTCACCGGCAATGTGCGCATTCATATCGTGGCCAACGGCTGGCATGCCGGCATTGTGCTGCCGGCGCAAGCCCTGCATGAGCGGTTGCCCGCCCTGCGCCAGCGCTTTCCGGATGCTGCCTACTATGAGATCGGCTGGGGCGATGTGGGCTTTTACCGGGCCAAGAGCATCACCGCCGGCCTGGCACTGGAGGCCTTGTTTGCGTCCCGTGGTTCGGTCATGCATGTGGTGGCCGTGCCGGATGCCAGCCAGTTTCTGCAAGGCAGCGATGCCGCCAGCCTTTGCGTGGACAACCAGGCCTATGAACGCATGGCCGAAGTGATTGCCGACAGCTTTGCCCACGCCCCTAACGGCCAACCTGTGGACGCAGGCCCCGGCATCTATGGCGACAGCCAGTTCTATCTGGCCAAGGGCAGCTACAACCTGCTCAATACCTGCAACCGCTGGACTGCCAGCGTGCTGGCCGCCGCAGGAGTGGATATCTCGCCCCGCCTGAGCCTGACCGCTGGCAGCGTGCTGCGCGGCAGCCGTGGCAGCCATCTGGCCTGCCCGGCCCCCTAGAGCAATGCACTGCTAGGGCCGCCCAATCCATCTTGAGCACCAAACGTTCGGCCTGTACACCTCACCTTGGGTAGATGCCGACCCCGTTGGCGCCGGCAGCCGTTACCATGGACCAGTCCATTGATTCGAGGAGAGAGCCCATGAACGAGAGAACTGGCCATTGTCTTTGCGGTGCCGTGAGCTTCAAGCTGAACGCCGAGCCACAGATGCCGCGTGTGTGCTGGTGTCGCGACTGCCAGCATCTGGCGGCCAATGGCACGGTCAACTTCATGATTCCCACCGAGGCGCTCACGGTATCGGGCCAGTTGGCCGAGTTCCGCAAGACAGCGGCCAGCGGCAATGAAATCACCCGCCAGTTCTGCCCCCAGTGCGGCTCCCAGCTGTTTGCTTTTTCCTCGGCCCGTCCGCAGTTTCGCGTGGTGCGCGCCGGCAATCTGGACGATCCCTCCTCCATCCGCCCCATCATGAATATCTGGGCCTCCAGCGCCCCACAATGGGCTTGCATGGATCAGAGCTTGCAGCGACTTGAGGGCCAACCCCAGCCGCCTGCAACGCCGCCCCGCTAAAAGAAAGCCGAGTGCATGCCCACAACCCTGCCTTTGAGGCTCTGCGCTCTGGCTGCTTCGGCCATGCTCAGCGGCTGCCTGGTGCCCGAGCGCTTTAACGCCAGAATCACGATTCACCCCGATGCGGCTTATAGCTACCGTTTCAACGGCACCGTGGTCGACGCCATGGCCTTGCTGAAGCAGCACCGGCAAGGTGTGCTCAGCGACAAGGATCACCAGGGCTTGGCGGCCGAAGCCCAGAAACTCAGCGAAGAGCCGGATGTGAAGAAAGCCGTCTATCTGGGCAATGCACGCTACACACTGGAGATGGATGGCAGCCGGTCCGCAGGTGAGCCCCTGAAGCTGCTGGACATGTTCAGCGTGCAAACCGATGCAGAGGGTGTGATGACCATTACCGCCAAGGCACTCAAGAACAAGGAAGGAAGCAATCTGGCGCAGTTGGGCATACATGTCGATGGCACGCTGCAGGTTCGTCTTCCGGCCAATGCTCAAGTGATTTCGCAAAATGCCAATGTCACACCGGTGCAGGGCCAGAGCTCTTATCGCTGGAACATGGGTCGCCTCGATCAGCGGCCCGAAATGCAAATTCGCTTCCAACCCTGAGCACGACAAAAGCCGACGCGCCAACTCCGCAAATATGGATCCTACTTTTTCCACTTATTCTCCCGGCATGAACTCCAGTGCACTTCCCTTTTCTCAGGCCTGTGAAAACAACCAGGCGCCCATCTTCGAGGTGCTGCAAACCGTGTTTTCCGACCGCGCCCATGTGCTGGAAATCGGCTCCGGCACCGGCCAGCACAGCGTGTACTTTGCACCGCGCCTGCCGCATCTGCTCTGGCAAACCAGCGATCTGACCGAGAATCACACCGGCATCCGGGCCTGGCATGCGGCGCACCCGGCGCCCAATCTGCGCCCGCCTGTGGAGCTGGACCTGAGCTGCAGCGAATGGCCGGAGCTTGCGACGCCCCCGGATGCCATTTTCACCAGCAACACCTGCCATATCGTGGCCTGGCCGCTGGTGCAAAAGCTGTTTGCCCTGGCGGGGCATCTGCCGGCCCAGGGCGTGCTGGCCATTTACGGGCCTTTCAACTACGGGGGGAAATTCACCAGCGACAGCAACCGCGCCTTTGATGCTTGGCTGCGCGCGCGCGATGCCCACAGCGGCATACGCCACTTTGAAGATATCGAAGCGCTGGCCCGCAAACACGGCCTGGCACTACAGCAAGATCAGGCCATGCCTGCCAATAATCGCGTCCTGGTCTTTCGCAAAATTGACTGAAACTCCGGAGTCTGTTGATGGCCGCCCTATTCGCCTTCCGCTGCACCAGCTGCGACGAGATTCATGAAGGCTCTCCCAGCTTTGGCTTTGACGCGCCTTCGCCCTATACCCGGCTCAGCGAGGAAGAAAAGCGGGACATCGCCGAGCTGAGCGACGACTTTTGCGTGATTGCCTACCCCGAAGGCACGCAGTACTTTGTCCGGGCCCTACTTGAAGTACCCATTCTTGGCGTGGAAGACCCATTTCTTTGGGGCGTCTGGGTCTCGGCCAGCGAGAAAAGCTTCAGGCGCTATCTCGATACCTTTGACGAGCCCCAGCCAGGAGACGGCTTTTTTGGCTGGCTGGCCAATCGCATAGGCATCTACCCCACAGAGCAAAGCCGCGGCGCCGATGTCTGGATTCAAACCGACGGTACGCGCCCGCGCGTCGTGCTGCACCAAAGCGAGAGCGCTAGCGATGCGCTGGCCAGGGATCAGCGCGACGGCATCTCGGTCCGACGCGCGCAGCAGCTGGCCGAGCAGGCCATGCACGGCTGATTTAATGCCATTTCAGCCCGTAGTGATTATGAATAAAGCGCTACACGCTACGAAAAATATAGCAAATCCATTCACCCCGAAACCATGAAAAAGAGCTGCCTAGGCAGCTCTTGGATTGGCAGCAGATTGCCGTGTTCAGACAGTCCAGCCTTCGTTGTAGTACTGCTGGATGAAGCGCCAGGCTTCGGCCGGGTCGTCGGTATAGCGAAACAGGTTCAGATCCTTGGCCGAGATCGTGCCTTCCTCGATCAGCGCATCGAAGTTGAGCACTTTCTTCCAGAACTCCGAACCAAACAGAATCACCGGCACCGGCTTACTCTTGTGGGTCTGCACCAGCGTCAGTACCTCGAACAGCTCATCCATGGTGCCAAAGCCGCCGGGGAAGGCCACCAAGGCCTTGGCGCGCATCATGAAGTGCATTTTGCGCAGGGCAAAGTAGTGGAACTTGAAGCTCAGATCGGGCGTGATGTAGGGGTTGCCATGCTGCTCATGCGGCAGACCGATATTCAGGCCGATATTGGGTGCACCTGCATCGTGGGCACCGCGATTGGCCGCTTCCATGATGCCAGGCCCGCCGCCGGTGCAGATATACAAACGCTCTTGCGGCGGCAGCTTCATGCCTTCGCTGGCCACGATGTGGGCGAAGGCTCGGGCGGCCTCATAGCGCTCGGCATTGCGCACGGCGCGCTGGGCCAGTGCGATCGCTTGCGCATCGCCGCTTTTCTGCGCCTCGGCCAGCTGTGCTGCGGCCTGCTCGGCATCCACAAATCGGGCGCTGCCGTAGACCACCACAGTGTGCTCTATGCCGCGCTCGATCTGGGAGAGATCGGGTTTGAGCAGCTCCAGCTGCATGCGGATGCCGCGCGTCTCGCGGCGGAACATGAATTCCGGATCGGCAAATGCCAGCCGGTTGGATTCGGGTTCCAGCGGCTTACCGTTGTGTGCATCGTTGTGCAGCTCAGTCCAGGCATTGGCCAGATCGGTGTCGGACAGGGGAGAAGAGATTTGCATGGACCCTCACTCAATAAAACAGCTCAGCCAGCTGACTTTCATCTGGCCACAGCGTCTGGAGAAAAGCTGTGGCTGCTGCTGGCCGTGGCCTAACTAACAAACCGTCAAATGCGCCTGCAGCGCAGATGATGATTGCACTATACGCTCACAAACTCATAGCCTGAGCCAGTATTTGGCCTCTATTCGCCAGCATTGCTTGAAGCCATAGTCATCAATGCAACAAGCGCAGGCCGCGTCATCGGCCGGTCACATAACTCCAGCTTTGCATACCCATGAAAGTCATGGTCAAAGAGCCAAACAAATGCAGGCCGGTCCAGCCCAGCGCAGCAGCCAGGCGCTGATGCTGCAGCATGGCAATCACCTCGGAGGAAAAGCTGGAGAAAGTGGTGAGCGCCCCCAGAAAACCGGTGATGATGGCCAGCCTCCAAGCCGGGTCCAGCTGGGGCATGCTCTGAAACAAGGCCACAAAAATGCCGATCAGATAGCCGCCGATCAGATTGGCAGCCAGCGTGCCCCAGGGCAATGCCGCGCCCGAGCTCAGCCACAGGCCCAGCCACCAGCGCGACAAGGCGCCCAGGCAGGCGCCGATGCAGATGGCAAGAATATTGAACATGAAACCAATCTAGCGCAAACCGCAACGGTCTGCTTATGCCTTGGCAGTGCCCTCGCTGGCAGCTCCATCGGGGGTTTCGGCAGGCTTGGTGCCTTCAGCCATTTCGCTTGCTTCCTGGGGCTCGTTGCGCACCAGATTGCTCAGTGTCAGAGGCACAGGTTCTCCCGCCCTGCGGCCACGGAACAAGGCCGCGCGCATCAGAAAAATCGTGGTGATGGGCACGGTCACGGCGATGAAAATCGCAATCAGCACCGAGTGCATGACAAAGCCCTGGCCGCTGACCGAGAAATAAATCCAGGTCGCATGCATGATCAGCCAGCAGCCCATGGTGGCAATGATGGAAGGCGCGTGCACGCGCTCGAAATAGCTTTTGAGACGCACCAGGCCCAGCGAGCCCAGCAGCGCAATCAGCGCCCCGGCCAGCACCAGCGCGGCCACCAGCACCTGGGCCCATAGCGGCAGATCAGCGCCCATGACATCCGTACTCATTCGATCACCTCGCCGCGCAGCAGGAACTTGGCCATGGCCGTCGAGCCCACGCAGCCAAACAAGGCGATGAGCAAAGCTGCCTCGAAGTAATTGGTGCTGTCATACAAGATGCCCATGACCAGCATGGCCAGCATGCCGTTGAGGTACATGCAGTCCAGTGCCAGCACGCGATCCTGTGCATGCGGACCTTTGAGCAGGCGCACCACGGCACAGCCCATGGCCACCAGCAACATGGCCAAAGCCAGACCTATGATCCAATAGAACCAGGGTTTCATTCAAAAATCTCCATCAGCGGGCGCTCATAGCATTGCTTGATGTGGTCTATGACCTCTTGCTCGTCATTCACTTCCAGTGCATGGATGAGCAGCATCGAGCGATCCCGCGAAATCTCTGCCCAGGCCGTGCCCGGCGTCAGACAGACAATCATGGCCAGCACGGCCAGACCATTGGGGTCGCGCAAATCCAGCGGAATGTGCACAAACGCGGCCGGGTGCCTGCGCATTTTGGGAAACAGCAAAAACCTGAGCACATTGAAATTGGAAACCGAGGTATCCCACACCACCTGCAGCGCCAGGCGAACAATCGTCAGCGGATGACTGACGCGCACCGGCAAGGGGCGCAGGCCGCGCAGCAAGACAGGAATCAGCAAGCCCAGCAGGACGCCGAGTACGATATAGCCCGAGCTGACCGAGCGGTTGAGCAGCAGCCACAGCACCAGCAAGGCCACAGACAGCAGCGGTGCGGGAAAGATGCTTTTCATGAGATTTTTCATGGACGCATCTCCTTGTGTGCCAATGCATTGCCGCTGGTTTTGAGCTTCATGGCGCCCAGCGCCTGCAACTCGACTTCAGGCTCGGGTGCAGAAATGCCTTCCACCGGCGGCTCTTCCATGGCCAGAGCCGCCGCACGTGCCGCAGCCTGCGGACTGGCTTTCTCCAGTGCCTTCTTTTCCTTGGGTGCTGGCACCGGCTCCATGCCCAGCACGGTTTGCACATAAACATCGGGCGAATGCAGGGCATTGGCCGCGCGCTGGGTGTAGCGCATGACGTCATTGCCCTTGACCGTCAAGGCCACGCAGCACAGCAGCAGCAAGGCAATGGGCAGGCCTTCGGCCACCTGGAGCGAAGGTGCGTTCTGCTCGGGATTGGCCCAAAAGTGGCGAATGCCAGCCCGGGTCAGCGCCACCAGCGCCATCAAACCGGTAACGATGAGCAAAGCCACCATCAGCCAGCCCATCCAACCCATGAGCATGCCATTGGAAGTACCCAGCCCCAACGGGTTGAGCAAAGTGGTGAGCATTGCAAACTTGCCCACAAAGCCCGACAGCGGCGGCAGGCCCGAAATCAGCAGCGTGCAGACCATGAAGCTCAGGCCCACAAAGGCCGCAGCCGCCGGAAAAGCCCGGCCGATCAACAGCTCTTCATGTTCGTCAAGATTGAAGCCCACGGAGGGCAGGAGTTCGGCATTGAGAAACGGCGCCTCATCATCCTCGTAGGGCTCGCCCTCCTCTTCATCGGCACGCCAGCGGTCCACCACGTCGGCAATCAGAAACAAGGCGCTGACGGCCAGGGTGGAGCTGGGCAGGTAATAAAGCAGGCCGGCCGTCAGCAGGTTCTCGCCAAATCCCGTGGCGGCCAGCAAGGTGCCCGACGAAAGAATGGCCGCAAAGCCTGCCATATGCGTGAGGCGCTGGGAGCCCAGCATGCCGATGGCACCAAACGCCATGGTGACCATGCCGCCCAAAATCAGCCAGCTGCTGCCGAACAGGGCCGAGGCACCGGCCTCCGAGCTGAACAGCAGCGTCCACAGACGCAAGATGACATAGACCCCCACCTTGGTCATGAGGGCGAACACCGCACCTACCGGCGCCGTGGCAGCGCTGTAGCCGGGCACCAGCCAGAAGTTCAGCGGCCACATGGCGGCCTTGATCAAAAAGGCCGTACCCAAAATACCGGCGGCCGCGTGCAACAAGCCTCTATCCGCCTCATGCACCTGGGGAATGGCGCGGGCCAGGTCGGCCATGTTCAGCGTGCCGGTAATGCCGTAGAGCATGGACACGCCGATCAGGAACAGCGAGGACGCCGCCAGATTGATGGCGATGTAGTGCAAGCCGGACTGTATGCGGGTGCGGCCCGAACCATGGAGCAGCAAACCGTAGGACGCGGCCAGCATGATCTCGAAAAACACGAACAGATTGAACAGGTCGGCCGTCAGGAACGCACCGCACAAGCCCATGAGCTGCAACTGGAACAGCGGGTGAAAATGCACGCCGGCTCGATGCCAGCGCGCCGCCGAAAACATCAGCGCAGCCAAGGCCACCACGTAAGTGACCAATAACATCAGCGCCGTCAGACGATCCAACGCCAGCGCAATACCAAAGGGCGCAGGCCAGTTGCCCGGCATGTAAACAGCCATGGTGACGGGCGCGCCGGCCTGATTGGTCCAGCCCAGCAGCATGATCACGCTTGCCAGCCCGATCACGGTGGAAATCAGGTTCATGCCCAGCTTGAAGCGCTGATGCTCCTCGCGCAGGAACAGCATCAAGGCCGCCGTGAACATGGGCAGCATGATGGGTGCCAGCATCAGATGCGGCATCAGATTGGCGATCCACTGCGTCATAGCATTTCCTGCTCGGTGCGCGAATGAACGCCATCCACATGGTCGGTCCCGGAGGAGCCGCGCGACGCCAGCAGCACCACCAGAAACAGCGCCGTCATGGCAAAGCCGATGACGATGGCGGTCAACACCAGTGCCTGAGGCATGGGATCGGCATAGTGGGCCAGATCGGTGGGCACGCCGTTACGCAGCACCGGAGCCTTGTTGATGGCCAGCCCCTGGCGGCCCATGCTGAAAATGAAGAGATTGACGGCATAGGACATCAGGGCCAAGCCCATGATGACCTGATAAGTACGTGGGCGCAGCAACAGCCACACGCCCGAGCCGGTGAGTACACCGATAGCCAAAGCCAGAATCAATTCCATCACATACCTCCTCGGGCCAATGCCTCGGCAGTCGCCGCCTGCACGGCAGCCTCCGCTTCCTTGGCTTCTTGTTCACGTTCTTCGATCAGACGCGCATGAAAACGGTGGCCACGTACCGATTGGTGGGCAATCGCAGTCAGGATCAGCATGGTGGAGCCAACCACCAGCGCAAACACGCCAATATCAAAAAACGTAGCACTTGCTATATGTATGTGGCCCAGCAGCGGCAGTTCGAAGTCAAAGCTGTGGCTGGTCAGGAAAGGGTAGCCAGCCACGATGGAGCCCATGCCCGTGGCCAGAGCGCACAGCAGGCCGGCCGCGATCCAGCGGCGTGGATACAGCGGCAGATGAGCCTCCACCCAATGCGTGCCGGAGATGATGTATTGCATGAGCAAAGCCACAGAGAACACCAGTCCCGCCACAAAGCCGCCGCCGGGCTGGTTGTGGCCGCGCATGAAGATGTAAGCAGCCACCAGCGTGGAAAACGGCAACAGCAGTCGCACCAGCACGGCGGGCACCATGAGATAGCCCACAGCGGTGTCGCTGGCGTTGCGTGGATTCAGCAGATCGGTCTGCAAGTCTCCTGGCACATAGCGCTGCTGCTCCGGAATATCCATGGTTTCGCGTGCGGGGCGAAAGCGCCTGAGCAGCGCATAAATCACAATGGCCACAATGCCCAGCACCACAATTTCGCCAAAGGTGTCAAAGCCGCGGAAATCCACCAGCATCACATTGACCACGTTGGTGCCGCCGCCGCCGCTGAGTGCATGCTCCAGGAAGAAAGTGGAAGAGCTTTCGTAGAAGGGCCGGCTCATCATGGCAAAGGCCAGCCAGGCCATGCCGCCACCGGCAATCAGCGAAAGAATCAGATCGCGCAGACGGCGCACCTTGGCGCGCGCGTCAAAGCTATCGTTGGTACGCATGGCCTTGTCACGCTTGGGCAACCAGCGCAGGCCCAGCAGCATCAGCACCGTGGTGGCCACTTCCACCACCAGCTGCGTCAGGGCCAGATCGGGGGCCGAGAACCAGAGAAAGGTCAGCACGGTACATAGACCCGTCCCGCCCAGCATGATCAGCGCCGTCAGTCTGTGGTACTTGGCTTTCCAGGCCGTGCCCAGGGCACACAGGCCGCCAATGATCCACAGCAACACAAACGAGGGCGAGATGGGCAAGGTGCCACGATCTCCCAGCTTCATGCCTTGCAACCACAGCGGCAAAGCCAGGGCAACAATGGCCACGCAGACCAGCCACAGCATTTGCCACTGCAGCCGCCGTGTGGACAGCGCCCTGCGGCCCGCACGACCGGCCAGGGTGATGCGCGCCAGCAGGTTTTCAAACGCCCGGCTGCCGCTGATACGGCCCAGAAGCGGTGTATCGTCAAAACGCCCCAGCTCACGCTGCCAGCGCAGCATGGTGTAGAGCACAATGCCGCCCGCCAAAGCCACCAGGCTCATGATCAGCGGCATATTCCAGCCATGCCAGATCGCCAGGCTGTACTCCGGCAATTCGCCCCCGACTACAGGCCCAGCCGCAGCAGCAAGAAACCCGCCCACGGCCCAGGCCGGGAAGATGCCCACGATCAGGCAGGCCATGACCAGCAACTCCACAGGCACGCGCATCCAATGCGGGGGCTCATGCGGGGTGTGTGGCAAATCCGTGGCCTTGGGGCCAAAGAACACATCGGCCGTAAAACGCAGCGAATATGCCACGCTGAACATGCCCGCCACCGTGGCCGCCACCGGCAGCACTGTCTTGACCCAGGGTGCGGCATCCAGATACACAGTTTCGGCAAAAAACATCTCTTTGGAGATGAAGCCGTTGAGCAGAGGCACGCCCGCCATGGCCGCACTGGCCACACAGGCCAGGGTGGCCGTAATCGGCATCAGATGCCGCAAGCCCGAGAGACGGCGGATATCGCGCGTACCGCTTTCGTGGTCCACAATGCCGGCCGCCATGAAGAGTGAGGCCTTGAACGTGGCGTGATTCATGATGTGAAACACAGCCGCCACCGCTGCCAGCTTGCTATTCAAGCCCAGCAGCAATGTGATCAAGCCCAGATGGGAAATCGTGGAATATGCCAACAATCCCTTGAGATCATGTTGGAACATGGCGCAATAACCGCCAATGAGCAAAGTTAAGGCTCCGGCCCCACCCACCATCCAGAACCAGGCATCGGTGTCCCCCAGCACAGGCCACATGCGTGCCAGCAAGAACACACCGGCCTTGACCATGGTGGCCGAGTGCAGATATGCAGATACCGGCGTGGGTGCGGCCATGGCATTGGGCAGCCAGAAATGAAATGGAAATTGAGCACTTTTGGTGAGCGCACCCATCAAGATCAACACCAATGCCGGCAAATACAGATGACTATCGCGAATCTGCTGACCCGCGGCCAGCACATTGTCCAGATCGTAGCTGCCCACCACATGACCCAGCACCAGCATGCCCGCAAGCATGGCCAGCCCCCCGGTACCCGTTACCGTCAACGCCATGCGCGCGCCACGGCGCGCATCCTTGCGGTGGTACCAGTAACCGATCAGCAAAAACGAGAAAAGACTGGTCAGTTCCCAGAAAAACACCAGCTGAATGATGTTGCCCGACAGCACCACCCCAGCCATGGCACCCATGAAGGCCAGAAAGAAGGAGAAAAAACGCGGCACAGGATCGGCCGGCGACATGTAATAGCGGGCATAGAGCACCACCAGTGCTCCGATGCCAAACACCAGCATGGCAAACATCCATGCGAAGCCGTCGATGCGAATCACCAGATTCAGACCCAGCGCAGGTAACCAGGCGATTTCCTGGCGCAGAACCGTCCCATCAGCCACCTCGGGGAACAACATTCCCACCTGTACCGCACACACCAGAGCAATGATGCCTGCCAGAGTTGACTCTGAATTGCGTGCATTTGCAGGCAAAAAGGCAGCAAGAAGGCTGCCAACAAAGGGAAGTAGTACGAGGGTAATCAGGGGCATGGGCGAACCATTCTAGGGGCAAGCGCTTATTGCCCCGCTATAAAAACCTGAGCATCCACAGGATTTAATCCAAAGATAGCCTTCAATTACCATCAGAAAAGGCTGGTAGCAATCTGATCAGAGCAAAACCTCAGAGCACCTGTATGCAGACCCATTTCACCAAAAAAGAGCCAATTTCCAAACGTTCACAACGGCATTCAACACCATTCAGTCCATCATGCCTATCCGGAGTTATCAGTCTCCGAGCCGCTCCTGAGTCCAGCAGACTGCTGGCGCCCAACCTGCCCGCTGGGTCTGAGGCATACCGGCGGTTCGTGCCGTGGATCGACAACAGACTGGCATAGTCTCTGACCCGAACTGGAAACTTTGGCATGAACCGGAAGATAAATGGACTTTGGCAAAACGGCACACCCAATCACCAGAAATGGCTGATCTCTATATTCCTGCTCTGCTTGCTGGGCGCACTGGCGCCGATTTTTTGGCGTGGGTTCATTCCCGCAACTCACTGGCGCATCACGGCTACCTATCTGGCCCTGCTATTGATAGCTGCTAGCTGCATGCTGCTACGGGCTTTGTATCGGCGCGGCCTATGGCGACCGGCAGGCCCCTGGCTCACTTACAGCCCATTGAAACGCTGGCTGATGGCGCCGCTTTGCCTGGCTTTTTTCTTTGGCGTGCTGTGGCTGGATATTTCGTCCAGCCTGCCCATGGCCTACACCGTGCTGCGAGGCCAGGACAGCAGCCGAACGGCCATGGTAGAGAAAAAGCGTGGCTCAGGCAAAAGCTGCCCCTACCAGTTCAAGATCAAAGGCGTTGGCTATCTTTTTTTTGAATTCTGCATTGATGGCGAAAGCTTTGAACAATACCCAGCGGGTTCTCTTTCCGCACTATTGAACGTGCGCCAATCCTTTTTCGGAGAATTTGTGCAATCCATACAAATAAGCACCACTGAAGGCGATTTAAATGAATGATGCGCAACATAACGACAAGTGCTGTTTTTGCTTGAAATAACCCAAGGCCAACAAGCCATGGCAGCGCCATCCTTGTGATGCCCCCAAGCTCACCTCAGCTGCTTGATACGGCGCATACTCGCGCCCAGTTTTGACCATACTCTGCGAAACGCCAGCTCCATGCCCACTTTCAACTCACCCATAGGCATTTTTGACAGCGGCGTTGGCGGCCTGAGCGTGCTGCAAGCCCTGAGGCATGAGCTGCCTCATGAGCATTTTGCCTATCTGGCCGACAGTGGCAATGCCCCATACGGCGATGCGCGCGGAGACGCCTTTGTGCAGGAACGCACTCTGGCCATCGCCCAGTACCTTCGCCAGCAGCACGACATCAAAATTCTGGTGATTGCCTGTAACACCGCCACGGCCGCGGCCGTGGAGACATTGCGCGCCCAGATGCCGGATCTGCCGGTCATTGGCGTGGAACCGGCGATCAAGCCCGCGTCTTACTCCAGCCAGACCCACCACGTGGGGGTGATGGCCACGCGCGGCACCATTACTAGCCATCGCGTGGCACGCCTAGTGGACGAACACGGTCAGCGCGCTCGCTTTCATCTACAGCCTTGCGACGGATTGGCAAAAGCCATAGAGCGCAGCACGGAGTTGCCGCTGCCCGCAGACCCAGAAACTACCGAAATAAGAGCACTCTGCGCAACATATACAAAGGCTTTAGGTAGTTTTGGCCAAAAAACCGGGCAAATGGACACCTTGGTGCTGGGTTGCACCCACTATGTGTTTGTCAAAGACGATTTGCGCGCCCTGCTGGGACCTGATATCCAGTTCCTGGACACCGGCGCTCCCGTGGCACGCCAGACCCGTCGCATGTTGGAGCAGCACCAGACGCTGCTCACCGAAATCAAGACAGCATCCGACGAAGTGATCGCCGGCGCGGTGCAGATACAGCTGATGACGACCGGAAGCCTGAGTGCACTGCAAGCCGCCGCCCAGCGCTGGCTGGAGCTACCTGCACAAACCTGCGTCCAGGTGCAGGTACCGTCACTCAGCGCACAGGTCTGCTGAAGCCTTCAAGCAAGCACGTCCGCCGACGAACTCCAAAGAGGTTCGCCGCCTTGGTCCAGATGGCTGAGATACAGGCGCACATCAAATTCCAGCTGATGGTAATCAGGCGCCATATGGGTGCATAGCTGATAGAAGGCCTTGTCGTGATCCATCACGCGCAGATGCGCCAACTCATGCACGCAAATCATGCGCAAGAATGCCTCGGGCGTCTGCTTGAACATGGACGCCACATGAATCTCGTGGCGGGCGTTGAGCTTGCTCCCATGGGCAATGACCCGGCGGGTGTGCAGACCCAGCGCGTTGCGCACCACATGAATCTTGCTGTCATATGCCACTTTGTGCAGCAGCCCGGCATTGCGCAAATGCTCGGACTTGAGGCCATCCACATAGTCGTACAGAGCCTTGTCGTTGCGCATGGCATGCGCTGCCGGGTATTTTTGCAGCAACCATCGGCCAGCCTTGCCGGCCTGCAACCAGTCTCGCGCCTTGTTTTGCAGCGAAGAGGCATAGCCGGCCAGATAAGGCAAAGCCATTGGCAAACACCCGCCCCCGGAAACCGCAGGCACCGATTTCTTGCGCATCTGGGGCGTGATTGCACCTGAGTATTTCGGGGTGGGTATCGGTTTCACAGCAGTTGAACAGGCACTTCAAAAACAAAGCCCTCTTGGCACATGCGCAAGAGGGCGAGATGGCAGCGGCCTGGCGGCCACCTGAGCAAAGGCTCAGTGCAAATGGCGAGGACGGCGATTGCCGCCGTGCCCCGAACCCGAACCGCCGGCACCACGCGGTGGCTTTCCCAGCTCCAGCGAACTCACCAGGGCCTCGAAGCGTTGCGAAAACAGCTTGTCGACCTCGGCCACCACGCCGCTCAACTCCGAAGCGTCAAAGTGGCGCTCCATCATATTGATCACATCTTGCACCAGCAAATCGCGCTGCACCTGCATGATGGCTGCGGGATTGGGACCCACAAACAGCATCAGGAAATCATCACGGCTTTGGGCTTCTTCGGGAGCCTCTTCTTCGTCGAAGTCGGTGTCGTAGAAAGTCACCTCAATGGCCGCACCCTGCTCTGCCAACTCATTGAGCCCCATGCACATGTCATCCAGCGCTTGGCGAAAATCATCATCGCCACGCACTGTCCAGCACATTTGCACGGCGTGCTCCTGCTCGTCGAACTTGATGCCAGGCTCTTCGTCGTAATAGCTTTGCGCGCCATCACTGAGCGAACGCGCGCCCGCATAAGCCCACAACGGGCGCAGAGCGTCTTGCAGCTGCTCAAACGTAACGTCGGCACGCAAAAGCACCTGGCCGTGAACATGAATCTCAAAAGCAGCGTTGTAACTTGACATCTTTTCTCTCACAGTCCGGTGATTAAAGCAAAGCGCTCGCCACACAGGCTCCATATTGCAAGCATTGCGTGAACTGTCCAATCAGGCAAACCGCAACTCAAGCCTGCACCGGTTTAAGGGCTATTTTCGCACGTTCCCCCTATCAATACACCAGTCAAGGCCATCGACACAGAGGCAAAAAAAGCCCGCCGACGGCGAGCTTGGATATTGATTTTTTTGAGCTGAGCGGGCCAGCGAAAATGGCTTGAGGCCCTAACCATGGAGGCATTCACGTCAATGGCGCGATCCGGCACGATGAAGGCCATTGCAGCCAGCGCCAAAAACAAAAGCCTGCTTTCAATGAAAAAGCAGGCTTTTGCAGAAATTTCCTGGTGCCCCGAACCGGAATCGAACCGGTACGCTTTGTTAAAAGCGGCAGATTTTAAGTCTGCAGTGTCTACCAATTTCACCATCGGGGCCCACTTGGTGCGACAGACAAATCTGCCACCCTAAGTATTGCATTGGCATAACGACCCATGCAATGAAAAAGGGAAGCTTTCGCTTCCCTTTTTCGAATCTGGAGCGGGAAAACGGGTTCGAACCGTCGACCTATACCTTGGCAAGGTATCGCTCTACCAACTGAGCTATTCCCGCATCTCTGAAAAACCTTGCAGCTCACAGAACAGACGTCGATTATAGCCACCATTTCATAGCCCTGGAAAAAATCGAGGCGACTTTCTTGCTAACTATTCAAGCCGTCTGCTCCACAGGCTGCGCAAGCAGGGACTTGACAAGCAGCTGCAGATCGCGCTTTTGCACCTTGTTGGAAGCGTTGACGGGTAGCGAATCCATCTGCAACACAAAGCGCGGCACCTTGTAGTTCGCCATATTGGCGCGGCACCAGGAGGTGAACGCGTCCTTGTCCAGCGTCACGCCATTGCGGGCCACAACGCAGGCACAGCCCACTTCGCCCATGCGCTCATCCTCCACCCCCAGCACGGCAACCTGCGCCACATCGGGGTGGTCGGCCAGCATGCGTTCAATTTCGGCCGGGTAGCAATTAAAGCCACCGACAATGAACATATCCTTCAAACGGTCGGTAATGCGCAGATAGCCGCGCTCGTCCAGCACGCCCACATCGCCGGTGTGCAGCCAGCCGTCGGCATCGATGGTTTCTTCGGTGGCTTTTGCATCCTCGAAATAGCCTTGCATGATGTGATAGCCACGCAGCAGCACCTCGCCGGCCTGGCCCACAGGCACGGTATTGCCCAGCTCATCCACGCAACGCACCTCGGTGCCGGGCAAGGCCTTGCCGCAGGTCGTGGCCACCGTTTTCACGTCGTCGGACGGGTCGCACAAGGTGGCACAGCCGCCGCACTCGGTCAGGCCGTAGGCGGTAGTCACATTGCCAATACCCAGCTCTTCGCGCATGCGACGAATGAGAATGGGCGGCACGGTCGAAGCACCGGTCACCGAGGCCTTGAGCGAGCTCAGATCAAACTCCTTGAGCTTGGGATGGGCCAGCATGGACAGGAACAGCGTAGGCGGCCCAGGCATGAAGCTGATGCGGTCCGACTCGATGCGACGCAAAATGGCCTCGGCATCAAACACCTGCTCCGGATACACCGTTGCACCTTGCAGCAAAGCGGCCACCCATCCGGCCTTGTAGCCGAAGGTGTGAAAGAAGGGATTGACGATGAGGTAGCGGCTGCCTTCGGTCAAGCCCACCACATCCGACCAGGCCTGGAACGCCAGGATGGTGGGGCGATGCGCGGCCATCACACCCTTGGGGCGGCCCGTGGTGCCCGAAGTGAACATCAGATCGGCCGTATCATCCGGCCCGATCTGGGCTTCACGCTGCAGCTGGGCCTCGGCGCCCGTGCTCTCAGCCCGGGCCATGAACTGCAACCAGTTCAGGTCTGCGCTGGGCAGCAGCTTGTCGCCCAGCACCACCACATGCTGCAGCGAAGAGGGGCGCAGGCCTGCCAGCAGATCGGGGTAGTAGTTGTTCAGAAAGTCGCCCACGCTCACCAGCACCTTGGCGCGGCTGCGTTCCAGAATATCCGCGGCTTCTGCCCCCTTCATGCGGGTATTCAGCGGGACCAGCACACCACCTGCGGCATGCACACCGCAGGCAGCGATGATCCATTCGCTCAGGTTTGGAGCCCACAAGGCCACACGGTCGCCGGATTGAACACCCAGACTCATGAAAGCCCGCGCCGCTTGGCGGCTCAGCGCCTGCAGCTCCTGATAAGTGATGGTGCGACCGTTTTCCATCACGGCAGCACGGCTGGCAAAGCGCCGGGCCACATCGGCCAGCATGCCAGGCAAGGTCAAGGCAGTCTGATTCTGTTTGTTATTCGACATCAATGATTACTCCGGAAATTTGACGCGCAGCTTCTCGCTGGTGGGAATGGATTGGCAGGCCAGCGTCCATTTCTTGGACAGATCCTTGGCATCCAGCACTTCGTTGTGGCGCAGATGTACCGTACCGTCCTGCACCTGACACATGCATGAAGCGCACATGCCGGCCTGGCAGGAGAAGGGAACATTGATACCCGCACGCAGACCGGCTTCCAGAATGGTTTCGGTACCGCTGCAAGTGAACTCGTATTCCTCGCCATCCAGACGCAGTTGCACCAGGGCCTCGTCCACTGCTGCCGTAACCGGGTTTGCCGCATCCTGCGCCTGCATTTGCTGCAAGGTCTCTTCATCGGGCAGAGAGACAAAGCGCTCCACATGCACCTGAGCCTCCTGCATGCCAGCCTGAAGCAAAGCGGCTTGCGCTGCATCCATAAAAGGGCCCGGCCCGCAAATAAAGGCCTGTCCGGAGCTGGCAACCCAGGGCTTGGCCCAGGCAGCGATCTGCAGCAGCGAAGGTGGGCCTTGTATGGAATCCAGCCAGTGCACGATTTGCAGACGCTCTGGATAATCGGCGGCCAACTGTTGCAAGTCCCGCTTGAAGATGACCGAGCGCTCATCGCGGTTGGCATAGAACAGCACGACCTTGCCCTGATGCTGCTTGAGCACGGTACGCAAGATGGAGAACACCGGCGTAATGCCGCTGCCGCCAGCCATGAGCAGGAAGTCCTGGCCCAGATTGCTGGGCGAGAACAGACCCGATGGCGGCATCAACTCAATGGTGTCGCCCACACGAACCTTGTCGCACACCCAGTTGGAACCCCGACCGCGATGGACACGCTTGACGGTGACGCGCAAGGCATCGTCAAGCGCAGGTGCGCTGGACATGGAATAGCAGCGCGGCACATAACGGCCTTCTATTGGCAGTCGCAGCGTCAGAAACTGACCCGGACGATAGCGAAACTGCTCCGCCAGTGCCTGAGGCACATCGAACTCAATCGATTTGGTGTCATGCGTCTCTTCGATCACCGCGCGCACGCGCAGCGGGTGATAGCGTGTTGCGGTTGCTGTGGCTTCACTGCTCATTTTCTTGACCCCTTACTCTCACACACTCACTGTGCGACCGACACCAGGCAACTGCCCGGCGCATGGCCGCCCCCGATTCCTGGGGTTACGACTGACCTATACCCTCAAGCGCTGCGACACCGGCACCTGCCATGGCAGGCGCCTTGACCACGTCGTGCAGCACGACGGCAGCACGTCCGGCACGTCTACCGGAAAAAACACAGTCGGCCAGCGACAGACCGCTGACATAGCGTGATGACGCAATGCCTATGGCTGTGCGCCCGGCGGCAAACAGACCGGGAATGTTCTGCCCCGCGCCATCGAGCACGCCACCGTCGTCTTCATTAACCTGCAGACCGCCCAGACTGAGCACGGCCAACGGGAACATCTTCTGATTGATGGAGATATCGATGGCGAACAGCGAGCCGCCTTTGAACTCATGGCGCATATCCTTGGACTTGCCCATGGCGTCCTCACGCTCGCCGCGCGCAGCCGCATTGGCCTCGTCAAACTGGCGCTGCAGCGTGGCGGCATCGGCACCCATCTTCCGGGCCAGATCGGCCACCGAGCTGCCTTTGAGCGCCACCTTGTACATCAGCGCCAGGGCCGGCATGGACTGGAACGCCCACAGGCCACCAAACAGACACTGCCACGTGGCCTGCCTGCGCAGGCTGCCGTCAATGATGAGCCAGGCCTTGCCGCCCTGCTTTTCCATCATCTCGTAGCCCAGCTTGGCGCCATAGACCTGCTCATTGCAAAAGCGCTCACCCCTGGCATTGACCACCAACCCCTTGGGCCAGGCCGAAGGCGGCGTGATGAAGCGCCAGGCCGAGATATTGTGTAAATCCTTGCCCACGCCGCCCACGCTCTGGCCCAGGCGCAGGCCCGAGCCATCACAGCCAGCGGCACCGGTGAGCCAGCCCGGCTTGTAGGCCGGTGCATGCTGCTCCATCAGATCGGCGTTGAAGATATAGCCACCGGTGGACAGAATCACGGCCTTGTGGGCGCGGATAAAGCGCTTTTCACCCATCTCGTTTTCAATCTGCGCGGCTTCTCGGCGGCCAGCCTGGGCCCGCGGTGCCTGATACAAGCGCCATTTGGCCACCAGCTCGTCGAGCTTTTTATGGCGTTCCGTACGCGCATCGCCCTCGGGCAAAACCCAGACTTCCACACCGATGATGCGACCCGTGGCCTGCTCGCGCACCAGTCGGCGGACCCGGGCCTGCGTCAAGGCACGCGCGCCGCTGTCCAGCGTGGACTGCTTCAAGGCCGCAAAAAAAGTAGCTCCTGACTGACCTTTGGCCACCACACGGTGACCGCGCGGCGCAGGCCTGGCTTGCAGCTTGGAGTTGCCATAGGCCGGGACCACCTCGTTGCCGGAGTAGTAAAGATAAACGCCGTCTGGTGGATACGAAGTCTTGTACTTGGGCATGCTGGAGTCAAAGCGCACGCCCTGCTTTTCCAGCCAGTCCAGATTGGAGACGCTCTCGCGGCTGAAGCGCGCCAGGGTTTGCTCACTGACAACCCCGTTGGCCTCGTGCTTGAGGTAATCGGCCATGGCTTCGGGGCTGTCTTCGTAGCCCGCCTGCTTCTGGTAGCGGGTACCGCCACCGGCATAGACCACACCGCCCGAGAGCACGCTGGCACCGCCGCCGCTGAAGCGGTCAATCACCAGCACATCAGCGCCTTGCGCCCTGGCTTCGATGGCAGCGCTGGCACCGGCAGCGCCCCAGCCGACCACGACAACATCGGCACTGTCACTCCACCGGATTTCATCTGCAGAATCCACATCAAGCGCCGACTCAATGGGGTTGATGGTGCTGCGATTCTTGTTGCTCTGACTCATGCTTGCCTCGCTTTTCAGACCGCTTTGCCCAGCAAATCGGTGCGTTCCAGAGGCAGTGGCTTGCCGCTCATCTCGGCCACGGCGCGAAAAGCAAACGTCATGGCAGGCCCCAAAGTGGAGCCAGCCCCCGCATATGCCGGGCCCATGACGGAAGCAGAGTTGTTGCCCACGCAATACAGCCCTTCAATGACCTTGCCCTGCGCGTCGAGCACACGGGCTTCGCGATCGGTGAGCAGGCCACCCTTGGTTCCGATCTCGCCGGGCCACAGGCGCATGGCGTAGAACGGACCTTTGTCTATGGCCCCCAGATTGGGGTTTTTCATGCGCGGATCGCCGTAGTAGCGATCGAACACATTGCCGCCGCGATCGAAGTCGAGGTCCTTGCCGCTCTGGGCATACTCCGTCATCTTGCGGGCACTGTCTTTGAGACCGGCTGCATCCACGCCGATCTGGGCCGCCAGATCTTCCAGCGTCTCGCCCTTCCAGTACACATTGTTCAACCAGCTTCTGCGCAGCTTGCTGTCGGGCACGGCCGAACCAGGCATCAAGGGGCCCATGGGGTTCTGGGCCCTAAAGCTTGCATCAAACACGATCCACGCGGGAACACCGCCATTACCCTTGGCATGCTCGGCCAGCATGGCCTGCTGAAACTCGGGATAAGGACCGGATTCATTGAGAAAACGTTGACCCTTGGCATTAACCACCATGCAGCCCGGCAGCGAACGCTCCACAAAAATGCCGCGGAATGCGGGCTCCTTGGGTACATCCATGGTCGGCACGCCCCAGGACCAATCCATCAGATGCAGCTGCGCACCCACAGCCTGCCCGGCTCGATGGGCATCACCGGTATTGCCGCCCACCGGGGTCGCCGTCCATTCAGCCTTGCTGGGCTTATTCAGGTACTGGTCGCGCATTTCCTGGTTGCGCTCAAAGCCACCGGCAGCCAGCAGCACGCCGCGCTTGGCATTGATCTGCTGGCGCTGGCCGCTTTTTTCAATGATGACGCCCGTCACACGGCCACTGGCATCCTGAACCAATTCCTTGAGCGCAGAGCTGCTCCACATTTCCACACCGGCTTTGCGTGCAGCCGTCAGCAGACCGGCAATCAAAGCCTGGCCACCGGTCAAGCGGCGATCGCGCCGGGTCTTGTTGCGCCAGGGGTAATCCAGGAAGTACTTGAGCATGATGCCGATGAGGGTGAAGCGAGACTTCAACTCACGCGAGAGCATGGAATGCGCCTCAAAGGCATTGATGCTCATACGGCCAAACAGCTGATTGCCGGGAGGGCCTGGGCGCATGCTCTCCAGAGCCTCCACACCCAACTTGGCGGCATTGAAATCCACCGGATCCATGGTGCGGCCACCGGGCCTGGAACCTTCGATATGCGGGTAGTAGTCAGCATACTTGGCCATGGCGCGGTAAGGAATACCGATATCGCGCAGGTAATCGGCCATCTTGTGGGCGGTTTCCACATAGGCCAGCACGCGGTCGTCGGTGGCCATGCCGCGCACACAGCGCTTCATGTAACTGAAAGCGGTTTCCAGATCGTCTTTCACACCGGCGTGCTTTTGATCGTAGTTGATCGGAATCCAGATGCCGCCACCGGACAATGCCGAGGTGCCGCCAAAAAGCTCTGTCTTTTCAATCAGCAAGGTCTTCAGACCCTGCTCCTTGGCGCGAATCGCACCCAGCAAGGCTCCTGCACCCGAGCCCACCACCACCACGTCATATTCTTGTTCTGCCACGCCTTGTCTCCTTGATCATTTTTTTATGGAAGGGGCAAATGCCCCGGCAACTCCGGGCTGCGCCCAGCAAGCGGCGCAGCCTGGTTTCAGTGGCAGCGATTAGACGAAGGGCTCCTGGTTGGGAATGCCCAGCACATGGGAGCCGTAGGCGCGAACATAAGCGTCCGTGTTGTTGGCAATATGGGTGCGGCCCTGGTGGATGTCGCGGAACACGCGCTCGATCATATTGGTCTTGAAAGTACCACTGGCAGCACAGGCACGCATCAACTCATTGGCGTGCAGACCCGTCAGCTTGGGCACATAGGAGGCTTGGGCACGCTGCAGCAGACGCTCGTCCAGCGACAGCTGGATGCCGGTCTTGGCGGCGTCCACGATGCGGGCGTAGTTGCGGAACATCACCAGCTTGAGCTGATCCACCGCAATCGTGGCTTCCGTCACGGCGGTCTGCGCATTCACATCTTCCGCCATTCGGTTGCCGTGCTTGCCCACGTGCGAGGTGGCGCGGCGGGTGAATTCGGCAATCGCGCCTTCCAGCGCGCCCAGGCAGGCGGTGGACACAGCACGCTGGAACACATGGGTAAACGGAATGCGATACAGCCAGCCCGGGTTCTCCACGCGGCCGGGGCAGCCCAAATCGCTGTGGTCATTGGTGTATTGAATGCGGTGCGCAGGCACGAAAGCGTTTTCCACCACGATGTCATGGCTGCCGGTGCCGCGCAGACCCAGCACATCCCAGTTGTCTTCGATGCGGTAGTCGGACTTGGGCAGCAGGAAAGTCACGTGCTCCAGGCCCGGAGTGCCGTCGCGCTTGGGCAGCAAGCCGCCCAGGAACAGCCAGTCGCAATGCTTGGAGCCGGTGGAAAAGCTCCAGCGGCCGTTGAAATTGAAGCCGCCTTCTACCGGCTCGGCCTTGCCCGTGGGCATATAGGTCGAGGCAATGCGCACGCCGCCATCCTTGCCCCACACGTCTTGCTGCGCCTGAGCGGGAAACAGCGCCAGCTGCCAGGGGTGAACACCGACCACGCCATAAATCCAGGCCGTGGACATGCAGCCTTTGGCCAGCTCCATCTGCACGGTGTAGAACACACGCGGATCCATCTCGTAACCGCCCCAGCGCTTGGGCTGCAGCACCTTGAAGAGACCTGCCTCGGCCATTTCCTGAATGGTTGCGTCGCTGATCTTGCCGTCACGGTCCGCCTGCTGAGCACGTTCCAGCAGCTTGGGCACCAGGGCCTTGGTGCGCTCAATCACGGCAAGTGCATCGGGGGTGAGGTAGTTGTCTGTCATTGTGTTCATGAACAAGTCTCCGTTTCCGCTCCACCTGGCGGCTTTTAGTGTGGTGGGCAAGGCGCTACGCCTTTGGGAAAGAATGCTCTCACCATGCATTTGCCTGTTCATCGTCCGATCAGACTAACGGTGCATCCCGGGAAATCACCGAGTCCGAATCCACCCGGCTAGTCCATGTGAAGGATTCAAAAGCGGGCCGCCACAAGCACTCTTGCATCAAGGAGACATTCACCATGCAAAGTACTGCTGCCACATTCGATCCCAAGGACTTTCGCCGCGCTCTGGGCATGTTCGGCACCGGGGTCACCATCGTCACCACGCGCGCCGAAGGCGGAGAGCCTGTGGGAATCACGGCCAACAGCTTCAACTCGGTATCGCTTGAGCCACCCATGGTGCTGTGGAGCCTGGCCAAGAATGCACGCAGCCTGCCGGTGTTCCAGAACGCCGCAACCTGGAATGTGCACATCCTCTCGAACGAGCAGGAAGCCCTGTCCAACCGCTTTGCCCGCGCCGGCGAAGACAAATTCTCCGGCCTGCCGCTGGATTCCGAGCAAGAGCATGCACCGCTGCTGCAGGACTGCAGCGCCCGCTTTCGCTGCAAGACCGCTTTCCAGTACGACGGCGGCGACCACATCATTTTTGTCGGCGAGGTGACGGACTACGACGCCAACCCCACGCCACCGCTGCTGTATGTCACCGGCGGCTACGCCCTGGCCTCGCCCAAGTCGCAGGCCATTGCCACCGAACCTGCCGCCGATACCGACACCGCTTATTCAGAGAATCTGATCGGCTATCTGATGGGTCGCGCCCACTTCCAATTTCTGAGCGGCATACGCAAGCCCATGAACGAGTTCGGCATGACGGATGCCGATTTCTACGTGCTGTCCCTGCTCAGCATCCAGCAGCCGCTGTCGCCTGCAGAGATCGCTGCGCACATGGCCTATACCGGCATCGATATCGGTGCGGTTGCCTTGCAGTCCCTGATCCGCAAGGGCTGGGTGGAGGAAAGCGCCGAGCATGCCCGGGCACTGCAACTGACGGCCCAGGGCAACGAAGCCATTCTTCACGTGCTGGCCGCCGCCAAGGCCGTGGAAACCGACATCGTCTCCCGCCTGGGCGAGATGGAAGCCGTGACCCTGCGCAATTTGCTGAAAAAAGCCATTGCCGCCACCGACCCCGGCCTGCCCAAGCTCTGGCAAGCCAAGGCCTGAAGTTCTACCCCGTTCCCCATCCGAAGGCTGGAGACAAGCCTTCGCCGTTCAACTCAAGCCATAAAGAACACTGATGAGCCACTTTTCCATTCCCGAAGGCCAATACGTAGACATCGGAGAAATCGCGGGCCAAGCCCAGCGGGTGCACTACCACGAGCAAGGTACGGGCGATCCCGTGATCTTCCTGCACGGCGCAGGCGGTGGTGCCAGCGGCTACAGCAACTTCAAGGGCAACTACCCCGAGTTTGCCAAGGCCGGCTTTCGCTCCATCGTGCCGGATCTGCTGGGCTACGGTCTGTCCTCCAAGACGGAAGAACCCAAGCAATACCACCTGGACTTCTTCATTGCCGGCATCAAGGGCCTGGTTGACAAGCTGGGTCTCAAGAACATCACCCTGCTGGGCAATTCGCTGGGCGGCGCCGTAGCGCTGGGTTATGCATTGAAGCACCCCGAAGACGTCAAAAGCCTGATCCTGATGGCCCCCGGCGGCGTGGAAGATCTGGACACCTATCTGGCCATGCCCGGCATTGCCAATATGTTCAACATCTACAAGTCGGGCAAGGCGGGCAAGGAAGCCATGCGTGCCGTGATGTCCATGCAGCTGGTGGATCAATCGCTGCTGACCGACGAAATCATCAACGAGCGCGCCCCGATTGCCGAGACCCAGACCCAGGCAGCACGCTCCGTGCTGGTGGTGCCGAACATGACCGAGCAACTGCCCGAGCTGAAGTGCAATGTGCTGGGCTTCTGGGGCATACAGGATGCCTTCAACCCCGTGGGTGGCGCCGACAAGCTGGCCAAGGGCATCAAGAACTGCCGCGTGATCCTGGTCAACCAGTGCGGCCACTGGGTGCAGGTGGAACACCGCGAGATGTTCAACCGCAGCTGCATCGACTTCATGCAAAACGGCTGATTCCCATGAGTAACAAAGAATTCATCCAAACCCAGGGCCAGCGCCTTTACGACGCGCTGCGCACCGCCAAAACCCTGGCACCACTGACCGACAGCCACCCTGAAATGACGGTGGAAGACGCCTATCACATCTCCCTGCACATGCTGCGCCTGCGCGAGGCCTCGGGCGAGCGCGTGATTGGCAAAAAGATAGGTGTGACCTCCAAGCCCGTGCAAGACATGCTGGGCGTGTTCCAGCCCGACTTCGGCTTTCTGACCGACAGCATGCAGTTCGAAGACGGCGCTGCCGTCTCGCTCAAAGCATCCGGCCTGATCCAGCCACGTGCCGAAGGCGAAATTGCCTTCATGCTCAAGACCGACCTGCAAGGCCCGGGCGTGACCCGCGAAGACGTGCTGGCCGCTACCGAATGGGTCGCACCTTGCTTCGAAATCGTCGATTCGCGCATCAACGACTGGAAGATCAAGATTCAGGACACCGTGGCCGACAACGCCTCCTGCGGTGTCTTCGTCATCGGCAAGCAACACACCGATCCGGCCTCGCTGGATCTGGCCGCTGCCGCCATGCAGATGAACAAGAACGGCCAGCCCGCAGGCGCTGGCCTGGGCAGCGCCGTGCAAGGCCATCCTGCCGAAGCCGTGGCCTGGCTGGCCAACACCCTGGGCGCTTTCGGCATCCCTTTCAAGGCCGGCGAAGTGATTCTTTCCGGCTCCCTCGCCCCTCTCGTGCCTGCCGCTGCCGGTGACCGCTTCGACATGGTCATAGCCGGCATGGGCAGCTGTTCCATTCAATTCACTGAGTAAGACACCATGACGCAAAAAAAGATCAAGTGCGCACTGATCGGTCCCGGCAATATCGGCACCGATCTGCTCATGAAACTGCAGCGCTCTTCCATTCTGGAGCCTGTGTGGATGGTCGGTATCGACCCCGAATCCGATGGCTTGAAGCGTGCCCGCGAAATGGGCATCAAGACCACGGCCGAAGGTGTGGACGGCCTGCTGCCCTTCGTCAAGGAAGACGGCATTCAGATCGCCTTCGATGCCACCAGCGCCTATGTCCATGCCGAAAACAGCCGCAAGCTCAACGAGCTGGGCGTGCTGATGATCGACCTGACCCCTGCTGCCATTGGCCCTTACTGCGTGCCCAGCGTGAACTTGGCCGAGAAGGTTGCCGAAAAGGCCATGAACGTGAACATGGTCACCTGCGGCGGCCAGGCCACCATCCCCATGGTGGCAGCGGTCTCGCGCGTGCAAGCCGTGAGCTACGGTGAAATCGTGGCCACCGTCTCCAGCAAATCGGTCGGCCCCGGCACCCGCAAGAACATTGATGAATTCACCCGCACCACCGCCGGCGCTGTCGAAAAAATTGGCGGCGCCCAAAAGGGCAAGGCCATCATCGTGATCAACCCGGCCGAGCCGCCACTGATCATGCGCGACACCATTCACTGCTTGACCGTGGACACCCCCAAGCCCGCTGAAATCGAGGCTTCGGTGCACGCCATGATCAAGGAAGTGCAGAAGTACGTACCCGGCTACAAGCTGGTCAACGGCCCTGTGATCGACGGCAACCGCGTCTCCATCTACATGGAAGTCGAAGGTCTGGGCGACTACCTGCCCAAGTACGCCGGCAATCTGGACATCATGACCGCCGCCGCCGCGCGCACGGCCGAGATGTTTGCCGAAGAAATCCTGGCTGGCCGCTTTGAGCCCGCTGAAGCCGCTGTTGCAGCCTGATCTAGGAGAAACACATGTCCCTCAAAGGCAAAAAAATCACCGTTCACGACATGACTCTGCGTGACGGCATGCACCCCAAGCGCCACCTCATCTCGCTGGAGCAAATGAAGGCTGTGGCCACCGGTCTGGACGCCGCAGGCGTGCCCCTGATCGAAGTCACCCACGGCGACGGCCTGGGCGGCAGCTCGGTCAACTACGGCTTCCCCTCGCACACGGACGAGGAATACCTGTCGGCCGTCATTCCACTGATGAAGCAGGCCAAGGTTTCCGCCTTGCTGCTGCCCGGTATTGGTACCGTCGACCACCTGAAGATGGCCCACGAACTGGGCGTCTCCACCATCCGCGTGGCCACCCACTGCACCGAGGCCGATGTCTCTGAGCAGCACATCTCCTTCGCCCGCAAGCTGGGCATGGACACCGTCGGCTTTTTGATGATGGCCCACATGAACAGCGCCGAAGGCCTGGTCAAGCAAGCCAAGCTGATGGAAAGCTACGGCGCCAACTGCATCTACATCACCGACTCGGCCGGCTACATGCTGCCCGACGATGTGAAAGAGCGTTTGGGTGCTGTGCGCCAAGCACTGAACAACGAGACTGAGCTGGGCTTCCACGGCCATCACAACATGGCCATGGGCATTGCCAACTCACTGGCTGCCATCGAAGTCGGCGCCAACCGCATTGACGCGGCTGCCGCAGGCTTGGGCGCTGGCGCGGGCAACACCCCCATGGAAGTGCTGATCGCCGTGTGCGCACGCATGGGCATTGAAACCGGTGTGGACGTGTTCAAGATTCAAGACGTGGCCGAAGACCTGGTCGTACCCTTGATGGACTTCCCCATCCGCATCGACCGCGACGCACTGACCCTGGGTTACGCCGGCGTGTACGGAAGCTTCCTGCTGTTTGCCAAACGTGCCGAAGCCAAGTACGGCATTCCCGCACGTGAGCTGCTGCTGGAGCTGGGCCGTCGCGGCATGGTGGGCGGCCAGGAAGACATGATTGAAGACACGGCTCTGACCCTGGTGCGCCAGCGCAAGGAGGCTGTCGCGGCTTAAGCCGTTTTTCTCGAGTTCTCCATTGCCATTGGGTATTCAGAGGTTCGGAGGCTGCTTGGGGCGGCCTCCGAACCTTTTTTTATGGCCAGGTGCGAGGCAAAGCAGAGTCGGGACCGGCCCGGCGACCTGTCCGAAACCTCAATAGCGCGATGCAAAAACGGCGTGCCAGGAAGTCTGTGCACTGGCCAGGCTGATGCCGGCAGGCAGCTTGACTTGCGCAGCTCCCTGCGCAGCGGCAGCCTTGTCCTGCTGCAGATTCATGGCAGGCAGATACAGCGCCAGCGCTGCCGTCCCCAGCAGTACAAGCCGGACACCATTCATAGGGCGAAAAGGCTTTTTCATCGTCGTCTCCTGTGCTGTGCTGCGCCGTGCAGGCTTGAGAAGCGACTGGCGTTCTCAAGCCCTCTTTGCCTGCAGTATGGCCAGCACCCAAAGCCCGACATCGTCCGTTTTGATGAGCAGGTATTTACCTAGGGCGCAACCCCAGGATGGCGCTCCAGCAGCGCAGCAACGGCGCGCAAAGCAGCTGTGCTCGATACAGGTGTGAAACGCAAGAAAACTATCAAATCAGTAGCTACTAACGCTTATCCTGCATGCACCAGAGGCCGATTTGAGCCTGATTTCTTGCTCCACAGCAGATTGAGCACGGGCACGACGCTTGAGGCCAGAGCAAACCACAGCACGGGCTCCAGCCCCTGCGCGCCCATGAGCTTGCCCGCCACGCCAGGCCCCACCATGGAAGCCAGCGCAAAGGCACCGGGCACCAGCATGATGGCCCGGCCCGATGGGTCGGTGCGCGCAATATGCGCGGTCTGCAGCACGCAGCCGCAGGTAAAGGCGAACTCCCACAACCAGGCACCTGCCGCATAAAAACCAAAGCCCGTTGCCGATGCCAGCAGGCCCAGCCCGGCCATCAGCCCCAGCAAGGCCAAGCTCAGCCCCCGCGCCAGAGACCAGCGTGCGCCCACGCCGGCAATGAAGAAAGCCGCCACGCTGCCCAGCAGCTTGAGCACGGCAAAGACCACGCCCATGTCGGTGGCGCTGACGGAAAGATGGACACCTATGCGCTCCAGAAAAGCCCACAGACCGATATTTCCGACCAGGAACAGCCACAGCACTGCCAGCGCCCACCAGGCTGTCACAGGCATGCGCTGCGGCTGACTGGCCAACGCATCGGTTGCGGAAATCAAACGGGCTTGCGCACCGCCAGGCACCCAGAAGGCGGAGAGCCCCAGAAGCAAAATCAAGGCCGCCAAAGCCCAGGCCGCGCCCGCGTAATGAAAGCGGGCAATCACCAGCGGCGGCAAGGCAAACAGCACGGCCGCCGTCACCGACAGCTCCACCCCCTGGCGCACGCCAAAAGCCCGCTCCTTGTTCGGCAGGTCCGAGAGCACACGCATGCCCAGACACGTCATGGTGGAGGCGAAAAAGCCTATGCAGGCCCAGCTCACATACAGCAGCGGCAAGGCCTGCACCATGGCACTGAGCGCAAAGCACAGCGCCGTGCCCATGGCTCCAACCACCGTCAGCCAGCGCCAGTTGAGCCGATTCATCCAGATCGGCGCACCCAGCGTACCCAGCAGATAGCCGCCAAAGCAGATCGAGCCCAGCAGCCCCACCTGCTCGGGTGGCAGGGAAAAACTATCTGCCAGGCTGCCCAGCAGCACAGGCAAGGTGTTGAATGGCAGACCGCCGATGGTGGAGGCCAGACTGGCCGCCAACATGAGCACGACCACATTTCGAGATTTCAGGGTCGCACCCATGGCAGTCCTTTTATCGCCAATTACATGTAGAGAATCACCAGATCATTGATGACTGCAGGCCGGTCCTGGCCCACCACATGGATGTTCAACTCCATCGTGGCCTGCACGCCGCTCTTGACCTGCTCCACGGACTTGATGCGTGCGCGGCCGCGAATCTTGCAACCCGAGGGAACCGGGCTGGGAAAGCGCAGACGGTCCGAGCCGTAATTGACCATGTTGTTGAAGTCAACGACCTCGTAGTCCAGCGGAATCTTGAGCTGGCTGGCCAGCACCTGCACCAGCGCGCCATGGGCAATCGTGGTGCCAAAAGGACTTTTTTCCCTGGCCTGGGCCGGATCGGTGTGGATCCAGTAATCGTCACCGGAGAGCTTGGCAAAGTCATTGATGACTTCCTGGCTCACAGTGAACTCATTGGACCAGGGGCTGTACTCCTCGGACACCAGCGCTTTCATCGCCTCGATGTCCTTGACCGAGATCTTGCGCTTGACGGCCGTATCGGGCACCACTGAGGCGGCAGGTGCTTCTTCGGCCTCGGCCTTGATCACCGAAGGGTGATTCCCAGCCTTGTCGGTAAAACGCAGCAGCGTGACTTCGCCGGGGCGATCATCAAACACCGGACGCACATCCATGCCGATCTTGAGCGCCTCAGGCTCCACACCGACCATGGTGGTGTTGATGCGCACGCCTTCGGCCAGCTCCACCACCGCCAGAGCCTGGGGCATCTCGTCGGTGAACTCCGGCATGGTCGGAATACGGGCAATGGTGAAGCTGTAGAGCTTGCCTTCGCCCGATACCTTGCTCCACTTCAAGGAGCGCAATCCGCAAGTGGGGCAATGGGTTCGAGGGAAAAACAGTGAGTGTCCACGATCGCATTGCTGAATGCGCACTTCGTGGGCCTTGAGGCCTTCCCAGTACGGAGCCGAAATTTCCGTGGGATGGGGCAGAGGTTTGTTCCAGGCCATTTCTTATGCTCCCCGCAGGATCAAGGCGCCCTGCTCGCTCATCACGCCACCGGTACCGGACACATAGGCCAGATCGTTGCGGGCCAGCTGACGCTCGCCGGCACGGCCCTGAATCTGGTGAATGGCTTCAATCACCTGCGACATGCCGCCCGCCGTGCCCGACTGGCCAAAGCTCAGCTGGCCGCCATGGGTGTTCATGGGGAAGTTGCCCTTGAAGGTGAAGTCGTTGTTGCGCAGAAACTCCATGCCCTTGCCTTTTTCGCAAAAGCCCGCGTCTTCCAGCGTCAGCATCACCGTGATGGTGTAGCAGTCATAGATCTGCGCCATGTGCATATCCGAAGGCTTGAGACCCGACATCTCGAAAGCCTTGGCCGAGGCGGGGCCGATCGGCGTCTGCAACATATCGGCCATATAGGTGGGCGACTTGCTGCTGACATGCTCGCCGCAGCCAATGATGCTGACCGGCCGGTTCCGCGTGCTCTTGGCACGGTCGGCGCGGGTGACGATCATGGCGCCGCCGCCGGCGGCAGGCAGCACGATTTCAAGCACGTGCAGCGGATCGGCCACCATGCGCGAGTTCAGCACATCATCCACCGTGATGGGTTGACCGTAGAACATGGCGTTGGGGTTGTGGCAGGCATTGAAACGCTGATCCACGCTGATGCGGGCCAGCGCTGCCGGGTCGTAGCCGTAAATCGCGCCATAGCGCTGGGCGATCATGGCGTAACCCGTGTTCTGGGCCATGTGGCCGTAGGGCAGATCCATTTCCGCTTCGGGTGCACCAAAGCGTGTGCTGTGACCGCCAAAACGGCTGGCCTTCATCACTTCCTTGATGTGGTCGTCATGCTCGGAAATGGGCGCCATGCGCGACGGCAGCACGCAGGCCACCGTGTTGCAAAGTCCCAGCTCAATTGCCGCCGCAGCACGCCAGACCATGGCCACCGAGCTGGCGCCACCCAAATCCACCACCTCGGCGAAATTCAGGCGCACCCCCAGGTACTCACCGGCCATGGCGGGCACAAAGCTGTTGGCTTCATGAAAGTGCGGGCCGCTGGTAATCAGACCGTCCACCTCGGACAATTCCATGCCCGCGTCATCGAGAGCCTGCAGCGTCAGATCCGCAACCTGTTCCAGATGGAACATGCGTGGAGCCGTCGCGTACTTCTCAGGCTTGTATTGCGCAGCGCCAACCAGCGCCGCTTTTCCTTGCAAACCCATATGTCTTCCTTTTCTAAGCAAGTATGACTTCATTGTGAGAACGAAGCGGCTGCCAACCATCGTCTGTGCAGACTAAGAAATCGGCTCCGGACATACCCTTGGCCATCCTGGCAAACGTCCATTCGGACGATGTTCCAAAACCCTCGAAACAACAATCTCCCGCCTAGGTATTGAGGGCTCGCGCATGGGCCCGTAAAAGACTGATGAAGGAGACAACGTGAAAACAGCCGTAGGCATAGGAGCAGCAGCATTGGTGGCATTTGCCTCTGCTCTTGCTTTCCCCCCGAACCCCGCCGCCCTTGGCCCCCACCACGCTGGTGCCGAACACACCCAGTTCAACACCCTGGCCATGGCCGGCGACCGCCTGGTGGCCGCCGGTGCCATGGGCGAGATCCTCTACACCGACGACCGGGGTGCCCACTGGCAGGCAGCCAAGCTGAACCAGGACCGGCAGGCCCTGCTGGTCAACATGGCGTTTGCGCCTGACAAGAAGACCGGCTTCGCAGTGGGGCATGAAGGCTGGATTCTGCGCACCAAGGATGGCGGAAGCTCCTGGGAGGAAATGGCTTTCTCCAAGGAAAACGGCGAGCCGCTGATGTCGATTGCCCGCCTGCCATCGGGCGACTGGATCACGGTGGGGGCCTTCGGTCGCGCCCTGGTTTCCAAGGACAACGGCCAGACCTGGCAAGCCCTGACTCTGCCCGCCGAGGTGGAGGACAAGCACATGAACCGCATTGCCAGTTCTGACGACGGCAAGAACTGGCTGATCGTGGGCGAACGCGGCCTGGTGCTCCAGTCCAAGGATGCCGGTGAAAGCTGGCAGACCGAGCCGGCCTTCTACAAGGGCTCGTTCTACAACGCCATGCCCACGCACAACGGCGGCTGGCTGGTTTACGGCATGCGCGGCAACGTCTTTCTGCAGGCCGAGGCCGGTGCGCCATGGACCCGCTCCAGCGTTCCCGCCCCCGTGTCCTTCTTTGGTCACACGCTGGACAAGGATTCCAACATCGTGCTGGTAGGCCAGGGCGGCATGCTGGGCATCAGCAAGGACGGCGGCAAGACTTTTGAGCTGCAAAAAGCCAAGGGCCGGGCCACGCTCACCGATATCGCCCTGTTCAACCAGGACAAGGGCTGGATCTCCAGCGCTGCCGGGCTGCAACCATTCCCGCCGGCTGCGCAAGCGCCAGCCGCCACCGGCCAAGGAGCCACGCAATGACATTGACCGAACCCATCTCGCGGCTGGAAAAAATGATTGCCGCCATCGCCCGCGGGTTGATCTCCTGGAGCAAGACCATCGTCGTGCTCACGCTGATTGCCACCGGCCTGCTGGCCGCGTCCGCCATGCGCACCCACCTGGACCCCGGCTTCAACAAGCTGATTCCGCTGCGCCATGACTATATGGCGGCATTTCTCAAGCACTCGGCCACTTTCTCGGGCGCCAACCGGATTCTGGTCAGCGTTCAGTGGAAGGGCAACGGCGATATCTACAACAAGGAGTTCCTGGAAACGCTGCGCGGCGTGACCGACGAAGTCTTCTTCACCCCCGGCGTGAACCGCGGCCAGGTGTATTCGCTGTTCACACCCAACGTGAGATACATCGAAATCACCGAAGACGGCTATGTGGGCGAAGTGCTGATTCCATCGCGCTTCGAAGCCAATGAGCAAGGCCTGGCCCAGGTGCGCTCCAACGTGGCCAAGTCGGGCCAGATCGGCTCGCTGGTCAGCAACGATCTCAAATCGGCCATGGTGCGCGCCGATCTGCTGGAAGTGGATCCCAAGACGGGCGAGAAGCTGGACTACCACAAGGTGGCCCAGCGCCTGGAAGAGATTCGCCAGAAGTTCGAGAAGCAGAACGTCGAAATCCACATCATCGGTTTTTCCAAGGTTCTGGGCGATGTGATGGACGGTCTGATGACGGTGATGACTTTCTTTGCCATCGCCTTCGTGATCACCGCCATCTTGCTGCGCCTGTATACCCGCTCCACCAACCTCACCGTAGTGGGCCTGCTGGTGGCCTTGCTGCCCGTGATCTGGCTGCTGGGCCTGCTGCCCCTGGCGGGCTACGGCATCGACCCCATGTCCATCCTGGTGCCGTTTCTGATCTTCTCCATTGGCGTCTCGCACGCGGTGCAGATGACAGGCGCCTGGAAGCATGACATTCGTGCCGGCCTGAGCGCCAAGCTGGCGGCTGAGAACGCCATTCGCAAGCTGGCCATTCCCGGCACGCTGGCCCTGCTGACCAATGCCCTGGGCTTTATGGTCATCATGCTGATCGACATTCCCATCGTGCACGAGCTGGGCCTGACCGCCTGCCTGGGCGTGCTGCTGATGATCATCACCAACAAGGTGTTTCTGCCTGCCGTGCTGGCCAATATCCGTCTGGAAAAAAGCGCCATGGCAGCCCCCAGCTCGGATGCCAACGGCCGCAACAGCCGCTGGTGGGCACTGTCCGCTCTGGCCGAGCCACGCCCGGCCCTGATCACGCTGGCGATCTCCATGGCGTTCCTCGCCGTGGGCACCTATATCTCCCGCGATCTGCGCACCGGCGATGTGGGCACGGGCGCACCCGAGCTGCGTGCCGATTCGCGCTACAACCTCGACAACCAGAACATCATCGGCAATTACTCCATAGGCATGGACGTGCTGTCAGTGTTTGTGGAGACCTCCAATCTGGACGAGGCCTGCCTGAACTGGGAGGTGATGAATGCCGTGGAACGCTTTGAAGCGCGCATGAGCCGTGTCGATGGCGTGCAGTCGGTGTCCACCGCTTCCGGTCTGGCCAAGATCGCCGCCTCCGGCAACAACGAAGGCAACCCCCGCTGGGCAGCACTTCAACGTACGGAAGCCGCACTGCGCTCGGGTACCAAGGCCTTGTCGCCCGATCTGGGCCTGAACACGGAAGGCTGCAAGGTCATCAATCTGCAGGTCTTCCTCAAGGACCACGAAGGCTCCACGCTGACCCATGTGGTCAACGAAGCTCGCAACTTCATCGCCGCCGACAAGACGCCTAACGTGAAGTTCCAGCTGGCCGGCGGCAATGCCGGTGTGGCCTTTGCCACCAATGAAGCGGTGGAACACGCCGAAGTGCAGATGCTGGGCTCCATCTTCGGTGCCATCACCTTGCTGTGCTGGCTCACCTTCCGCAGCTGGCGCGCCGTGCTGTGCATCGTCGTACCCCTGGCCCTGGTTTCCATTCTGTGCAACGCACTGATGGCTTTGCTGGGCATTGGCCTGAAGGTGCCTACCCTGCCCGTGGTGGCACTGGGCGTGGGCGTGGGCGTGGACTACGGCATTTACCTGTTCGAGAGCATGCAGCATGCCTTGCGCGAGCGCGACATCACGCTGCGCGAAGCCTTCTATGAAGCCATGCGCCAGCGCGGTAATGCCGCCATCTTCACGGCGCTGACCATGTCCATTGGTGTGGGTACCTGGGCATTCTCTTCGCTCAAGTTCCAGGCGGATATGGGTATCTTGCTGGCCTTCATGTTCCTGGTGAACATGCTGGGTGCCATCTTCCTATTGCCTGCCATGGCCTGCTGGCTCAATGTGCAAACCGCTGAAGCCAAGGCCCGCGCGGCCAAGCTGCGCAAGCAGCCCAAGCCCGCAAGCAACGCCAACGCCGTGCACGGCGGCGGCCGCGCCCTGCAGCCCGAACCTCAATCCTCCGTCAACCCCAAACTGTGAAGCCGACAATGATGCACAACGCCCCCAGCACGCTGGAGCAACTGCTTGTGGAGCATGCTCTGGCCCAGGTGCTGACCCGCTACGCCACCGCTTGCGATACACGCGACTGGGCGCTGCTGGACCAGGTGTTCACAGCGGACTGCACCACGGTCTATGGCGGCAGCTATATCTGCCAGGGCATTGACAAAGTCCGGTACATGATCAGCTCCCACCTGGACGGCTGCGGTCCCACCCAGCATCTGCAGGGCAATCTGCAAGTCGATGCCCGCAACCCCCAGGCCGTGCGCAGCAAGATCCAGGTGCGTGCAGCGCACAAGGGTCTGCATGAACGTTCCGGCACCCGCTACGACGCCATCGGCTTTTACGAAGACGAATGGCTGCTGCAGCCCCAAGGCTGGCGCATTCACAAGCGCAGCATGAGCCTGCTGCTGGAGATCGGAGACCGCAGCGTGCTCCAGCCGGCCGCCAAGCCCTGATCGGAGCCGCATGAAAAAGCCACACAGTGCAAGCTGTGTGGCTTTTTTCTTGGCCGCGCCACTGCCTGTCAGCTCGTCATTTCCGTTAGCTCTTGCTGGCCGGCAGCTGCGATGCGTTTAGCGCTGAGACGCTTCCCCATCACCGAGCAGTCACGCTCCCATATCAATAGCGTAAAGCGCTCATTTTCATATACGCTTCAGCTCGTTTTTGACATAAAAAAGCCAGCGCTAAGGCTGGCTTGATGAAATAGGCAACGGCGCATGCGCCGCTGTTGCGTCAGTCAGGAAGCGAAGCGCGCCTTGAGAAACTGCAGCAGCTGCTTTTGCGCCAGGCTTCTGGCCGTTTCATCCCGGCCGCTGATATAGCCCACTTTCACGCAATCGCCCAAAGCCTTGCTGCTTTGCATGCGGATCTGGTAGCGCGTCTGTCGGTCGGCCTTGGCATCGGCGGGAATCAAGGCCTGGCCTTTGAGCGTGGGCATATCCTTGTCATCGAACTCTATGGTGCAGCCTGCCAGATAGGGTCTGTCGGCCACTTCACGCGGACGGCTGCTTTCCCAATCGTGACCGGCCTTGGCATAAATCACCGTGCTTACGGGCGAGCCCGCCTTGCGCAAGCTGGCCTCCTGTGCGGCGCAGGCTACCAGATCATTCGATGCATCTTCACCCGCGCGAAAGCTCACCAGCGGCGCGCCCGTGGTCTTGCGGGTTGGCAGCTCGGCATAGCAAGGGCCGTAAAAATCCACATGCAGATTGAAGGGCGCCACATTGGGGGCGAGCTTGCTGCGAATGCGTTCATCCATGCTCATGCGCGCCGCAATGCCGCCCTTGGAAAAACCCAGAACGCCAATCCGCTTGCCGTCGATGGCGGGATGCTGGTTCAAGGCCTTGAGAGCCGAGTAGGCATCGGCTACCGCATCGAACTCGGAGGCCCCCATGAGCTTGAGCGAGTACGGCATCTCCTCGCTGATGCCTCTCGGTTTGAAATAGTCGATGACCAGGGCAGCGATCCCGTTCTTGACAAGGGCTTCTGCCGTCTCGTACTCCCGCCCCGGTATGGCGCCGGCACTGCCAGGCAAAATAATCATGGCCGGGACCTGCCGCTTTTCATCAGCCTGCGCCGGCAGGAACAGCTTGCCCATGCCCGTGATGGATTCGGCCTTGGCCGGCTGCGCCATCAGCACATCCAGGTCATAAGGGCTGCTGGACTTGAAGCGTATCTCGCCCTGGGTATCGCTGTACAACACCGTGGGCGGCATCATGGGAGCCACTTTGGGCAGAGGCGGCAACGCATTGAACATGGATTGGGCCTGCCCGCCAACACCCCATACACACAGCATGCCCACACAGGCGTGCCGTACCATTTTTCCAAGCAGGATTTGCATATCGCGACTCCCTAGCAAAGCACAGACACAAAGGCCCGGTAAAACCGGGCCTTGCTCTCTATCAGACCCGCAGGATCAGAACGAGTACTTCATGGTCATGGACAGCTGATCGCGGTCCGCCAACGTGCGAGCACGCAGAGGATCGGTCGAAGGATTGCCCAGGTAGTTGATGTAGGCGACGTTGATGGAGAAATTGCTCTTGCGAACAAAAGTCGCACCAATGCTCAGGCGGCTGTCGCTTTGACCACCACCGAAGGTGCCGACCAGGGAACGGCCGCGCAGCTGCGACTGGTAGCTGATGGGCACGGTCATATCCCAGCCCTCGAAGATGCCGGGGTAGCCCAGAGTCAAGGTGGTTGCCGCAACCAGCGAGTTACGGGTCTTGAAGGCCAGGTTGTCGACGCTGCCCTGCTCCACGCTCAACACGCGAGAGCCGGAAATTTCCGCAGCCAGCGACATGTCATCGGCAAATGCCGTACGGCCGATGTTGTAGATACCACCCATATTGCCCTGCACCACGTTGCCGCGCACAGCCGTGGAGGCCGCGCCCACCAACACTGCAGCGCCCTTGCGATAGCTGGCTTCACCAAAAGCAGAGAACTTGCCGAAGGTGGTGCTGACCGTGGTGCCCAGCATCTTGATGTCGTCGAAGTAGCGCACCTGATAGGTGCCATTGCCATTCACGACGATGTTGGGCGAACGATCGTTGTAGTCCAGGTAATACACGCCGACTTCGGTTTCGCTGGTTACGCGATAGCGGCTACCAATGCCCCACTGTCCGGTGCTGCTGGGGCGAATATCGCTGCCGCGATTCAGAAAGCAAGCCGCACCCGCGCGGAATCCGCAATTGGCGCCTGGGCCCAGCAGATTGCTGGTGCTGGTGTACATGCCCACGGCAGGCAACAGTGTTTCGTGGAAGCCGAATTGATAGTGGGCCAGCAAGGACAGATTGGGCGTCAACTCCAGCGACGCGGAAATCTGATCTTCAGGCAGCAGGATTTCCTTCACCTCGGCACCTGGCGATGCTGCTTTGGCACCGTCGCTGGGGCCTTGGGCCGAAGCGATATTGGCGAAGAACATGGACTCGCCCCAGTTCACCACCTGCTTGCCCAGGCGCACCGTGGCACGGCTCTCACCCATGTTGAAGCTGGTATAGGCATAGGTATCCAGCAGACGGGAATAACCACCGCCGTAGCGCTTGGCTGCCGGGGTGAAGCGGTCGTACTGGCCGCCGGTGCTGATCGTGGGACCGGGGTTGTCGTTGCGACCGTGATAGACGTCGTCGTAGAAGGTGCTGGCATTGAGAACAAAGCCGCTATCGCCCTTGGACAACTTGCTTTCAAACACCGCACCCAGACGGTTGGCAGTCAGCGAACCTTTGTCGAAGTTCTTGTTGCCGTCGGTGTTCAGCACGGCAGAAGGCCTTTCCAGACGCACGCCAACCCCGTAACTGGTATTCAAACGCCAGTCGAACTTCAGGCCATCGCCGAGTTCAATGGTTTCCCCGGCCTGAACAGCCGTCATGCCCAGTGTCAGCAGTGCCGCCAGGGCAACGGGCTTGAGTTTTTTCATGTTGTTTTTCATGGTGAGTCGCTCTTTGATAAAACTTAGGTGCCTGCGTTGCGTGCGGCTTCAGGCGTGAACATATTGGGCGTCAGGTCACCCTTGTTCAGAATCGGGCCCAGTGGTCGCTCCTGGAACAGGTTGTAGGCCATGTAGGAACCGGAATTCAGGTCGTAATAGAACGAAGTGCCGGCATGCCAGGCCTTGATATCGAAGGAGTAGTAGGTGTTGATGAGGGCGTGCTGCCACAGCTGGCCACGGGCGTCATAAATGTCGGAAGCGACGGCCTGACCGGTGTCCTCATCCACAAACAGCACACGCTTGCCATAGAGGTGGCGATAGCCGTCCTTGAGCGTGCCTTCCACCGCCCAGACGCGGCGCAGCTCATAGCGCATGAAGTCGGGATTGGCGTGGTTCTGCTTGAGCAGATCGGCGTACTTCACCGTGGCCTGATGGATCTTGTAGGCATTTGCGGGGATGTACATCTCCTTCTTGCCAATCAGCTTCCAGTTGTAGCGCTCGGGCGATCCGTTGAACAAACGGTCGGAGTCAATGGTCAGCTTGCCGCCGGTGCCCGTCATGGGCTGGTCGAAGCCGTACTCAGGCACCTGGCGCACACGACGGGTACCTGGGTCATAGCTCCAGGCTAGGCGCTTGTCCTTGCCGAAATTGGTGGGCTCCACCGAATTGGTCACACCGCCTTTTTCGCGCTCTGGCAACATGCCCTTGGTCATGGAGTAAGCCATGGGGCCTTCAACCGGCTTGCCCAGGTTGTCTGGCCGGTTGACCATATCCAGATTCCAGTTCTCCATCCGGCCGTAAGTGACGGAGCCATCGGACAGCACGCGGCCCATGTCACGAATGATTTTTTCGTTGTAGGCGCGCGTGGGCAGCAGGTTGTTCCAGATAACTTCTATGCCGCTTTTGGGGATGGGGAAGTTGATGGCACCCAGATGGCCTTTGACTCCCAGGCCGTTGTCGGTCACTTCGGACTCCACGGCATTTTTCTTGACCACCGCGCACACCTCATCGGTGTAGCGGAAGTCGCGGTGCCCCTTGTACACCGGCAACTGCATGGTCTTGGGGTACTTCTGGAACATGGCCTTCTGGCCAGGGCTGAGCTTGTCGCCGTACTTCTCCACGTTTTCGGCGGTGATCACATACAGCGGCTTTTCATCGGCATAGATGTCCACCGGATGCTTGCCGCTGGATTGCGCATGGGCCACACCGGCCGGTGCGCCTGCCCACTTGCCCGTAAATTCAGGAATCGTGCCCTCTTTGTTGGCGGCCTTGACGGCGCCCACACAGGTCAAATCCTTGCCCAGTTGCTCCGCTTCGCTGGCCGGCACTTTCGCCAATGCCGAACCAGCCAGGATCAAGCCCACGGTCAGAGCCAGCGGAGTCTTGGTCATTACACTCATCATCTATGTCTCCTAGGTTATAGGTCTTGTTCTTTGGTGGTGATAAAACTCTTCTAGCCGGAACCATCCAAAAACAAGGTCTGCGCCACTCTCGGCAGTCGCATACTCGCCGTTACAGACTTTTTTCCCATCGTCTGTTGAGACTACTGACAGACCCTGTCAAAACAAGCCCCAATCCACTCCATAGGCAAGCGGCCGCAAGCCCGGTATCGACGCGGTGCGGCCCAGGGTAAACAGGGAGATTCGGAATGAAAAAAGGGCGATGCATCACTGCATCGCCCTTGGCATTCATTGGCGCGTTTCTAGGCGGGAACCAGCAGGTGTGCGCACTCCTTGCGGATCGCCGCCTTCAACATCTTTCCTGCAGGATTGCGCGGCAGCGGATCGCTGCGCACCACGATCTTGCTGGGCACCTTGTAGCCCGCCAGACGCTGCGCCACAAACGCCCGCAAAGTCTCTTCCGTCAGCTGCGCCTGGGGCTTTGAGACCACGACGGCCACCACTTGTTCTCCCGTCACCTCGTGCGGCATGGAAAACACGGCAACCTCCTCCAGAAGCTCATGCTGCAGCAGGCAGGCCTCCACCTCGGCGGCGGCAATTTTTTCTCCGCTGCGGTTGATCACGTCCTTGATGCGGTCCACGATGGTCAGAAAGCCGTCGGCATCCACCACTCCAATATCCCCGGTACGGAACCAGCCCTCATGCATGGCCTTGGCGGTCACCTCCTGCTCGCCCCAATAACCTTGCATGAGGGTCACGCCCTTGAGCCAGATCTCGCCCGCCTCACCTACCGGCAGCGCGGAACCATCCAGATCAGCAATACGCACCTCGATGATGGGCGACAGCATGCCTGCCGCTCGTGGATGGGCTTCGAACATGCGACCGGAGCTGCCGGCACATACACCGTTGGACTCGGTCAGGCCAAAGCCAATGCCCGACATGCGGCCGCTGAACTTGCCCAGCACCTCATCGATCAGACGTGGATGCAGGGAGCCACCGCCAAAACCTACGCCTGACAGATTGCCGGAGTTCTCGGCATCGGCAAAGCCGGGCAGGCTGATGAGCTGCTGCACCATGCTGGGTGCGCCATTGAACTGGGTGACTTTTTCCTTGCGGATCACGTCCATGGCCAGCAGCGGATCCCAGCGGTACATGAAGATCAGGCGGCGGCCGTGGCGCAAAGACGCCAGCATTTGCGCATGCAGACCGCTCACATGGAACAGCGGAACGGCAGACAGCGTGGTCGGCTGCAAACGCTTGGCCATGATGGTGGCAATGGCCTCAGGCGAAGTCATGGCGGCCACTGCACCGATAAAGTCGATATTGAAGATGGACTGACACACGGCGCGATGTGTGGACTCCACCCCCTTGGCACGGCTGGTAGCCCCCGAGGTGAACAGAATCAGAGCCGTGTCGTCCTGGTTCAGCGTTGGTGCATCAAAGCCATCATGGCCAGGGGCCAGCAGCGCATTCCAGTCCAGGCCTGCCACCACCTCATCTACCACCAGCACCTTGACGGCGCTGCCCTTCAAGCTCTCGCGCACGCGCTCAAAACGATCCGCGTCGCAGATCAGCCAGGACGGTGTGGTGTCCTCGATATTGGACATCAGCTCGCTGGTCAGGCCGAAGCTGTTCAGCGGTACGGGCACGGCGCCCAGCAAGGCCACGGCAGCAAAGGCAATCGGCCACTCCGGACGGTTGCGCATGGCAATCGCCACGCGTTCGCCCGCTTTCAGGCCTTGCTGCTTTTGCAAGCGGCTGGCCAGGGCATCCACCGCGGCAAAGAAACGGTCAAAGCTCCAGCGCTCTTCGCCATACACCATGAATTCGGCAGCACCATGGGCACGACCGGCATTGATGAGTTCGGGCAGATAGGTGAAGGCATTGCGATAGGCTCCGATCAGGCGCCCGTCCGGCAAGGCCGTAGTCTGCACTTCAAAGGGAGCACCAGCCGAGGTCAGCTGGGCGCGCACGGCCTTGAGCTTGTCTTCTATGGACTCGCCGGCAATAGTCTGCTGCGTCATATCAAAATCCTTTCAGCTGGGCAAAGCGGTTGCGATGAAAGCCTGCATCACCAAAAGTGTGCTGCAGCACACGCGCACGCTTGAAGAACAGACCCAGCTCGAGCTCATCCGTCACGCCAATGCCGCCGTGCATCTGCACGGCCTCGTTGCACAGTTTCTCGCACAGATCCGAAGCCTTGGCCTTGGCCAGGCTGGCGTGCAAGGCAATCTCGGCTTCCTTGCCCGCATCAATCGCTTCAAGCGCCGCAAGCACGCAGCTTTCCAGCAGCTCCAGCTCGACATAAAGCCGTGCTGCGCGGTGCTGCAGCGCCTGAAAGGAGCCGATGACCACATCAAACTGCACACGCTCCTTGAGGTAGGCCATCGTGCGCTCGAACACCTCGCGCAACAAGCCCAGGGCCTCCGCAGCCAGGCAGGCGCGAGCGCGGTCAAGCGCCGCATCCAGGGCCTGTGCGGCAGGTGTGGCCACCAGTGCCATGTCGGCCGTCAACGCCACCTGAGCGAACACCACCTTGGCGCTGTTGCGGCTATCTATCATGGCTTGAGCTTGCACCGTCACGCCGGCCGCATCTGCAGGCACCAGCCACAGACCCGGGGCTCCGGTTTCGGAAGCCGCAGCCACGATGAATGCGTCGGCTCCCACCCCGTCCAGCACAAAATACTTCTCGCCGCACAGCTCCCAGCCGGTGCTGGTCTGGCGGGCCTGGGTGCTCATGCCTGCCAGGTGCTTGCCGGATTTTTCGTCCAGGGCCAGAGCTATCCTGGCATCACCCTGGGCCAGCAAAGGTAGCCACTGCGCCTGCTGAGCCTTGGAGCCGGCACGAATCAGCAGCTCCGGGGCCACGATTGCCTGGCTCAGCAAAGGCTGGGCAGACAGATTGCGACCTATGGCTTCGAACACGCCGCCCATTCCCAGATAGCCTGCGGCCAGTCCGTCGTGCTCTTCGGGCAGCACCGCAATCGGCCAGCCCATTTCCACCATCTGCTGCCAGACGGCGGGATCAAAACCCAGAGGGGCCTTGTCGTCACGCAGCTTGCGCTGCTGAGCTACGCCGGTCTGATCGGCCAGAAAAGCCACCGCGCTGTCTTTGAGCAACTCCTGCTCCTGCGACAAAAGCATGGTCATGTGGTTGTCTCCATTTCTTGTAATCGATGCGTACGCTTGAAGGCTGATGCTCAGCCCGGAAGCTCCAGCACACGCTTGGCAATGATGTTCAGCTGCACCTCGGAGCTGCCACCGGCAATGGTGTAGCTTTTGGAACGCAGCCAGGCACGGCAAACATCCAGCTCCTCGGCAGAGAAGTCCTCGCCTTCCCAGCCCAGGCCGCGCAGGCCAAGGGCTTGCTCCAGCAACTCGTATTTGACGACTTCCTGCTCGGTCTGCACCAGTTTCATGATGCTGGACGGGCCGGAAACATCTTTGCGGGCCAGCGCTTTTTCCGTCACGCGACGGTGCGTCAGCGCAAAAGCCTGGGCTTCCATGAGCACGGCGGCCAGCTTGTCGCGCAGCACGGGCTCGTTGATCCTGCCCTGCTCATCGACCATATAAGGCAACGCGGTCTTGAGCACATCGTGCGAGGGCGCACCGCCTTCGGTGAACTTGGACATGGCGGCACGCTCGTGCTGCAGCAGCTTCTTGCCCAGCGTCCAGCCTTCGCCTTCCTTGCCCACCAGCTGGCGAACCGGTACGCGCACATCGTCGAAGAACACCTGGCAAAAACTGGACTTGCCGCTGATCAGCTCGATGGGCTTGACGGTCACGCCGGGGCTCTTCATGTCGATCAACAAAAAGCTGATGCCCTCCTGCTTTTTGACATGGCTGTCGGTGCGCACCAGGGCATACATCCAGTCGCCCTTGTCGCCGTCAGAAGTCCAGATCTTGCCGCCGTTGACGATATAGGCCTCGCCCTGCTCGTCCGATACGCGGCGCGCCGAAGTCTTGAGGCTGGCCAGGTCCGATCCCGCATTGGGCTCGGAGAAGCCCTGGCACCAACGCTGCTGGCCACGCATCATGGGCAGCAGGTGCTCGAGCTTTTGCTCGTGCGTGCCGACTTCCACCAGCACCGGACCCAGCATCCACACGCCCAGGTTGTACTGGGGCTGGCGGCAGCCGCGCTTGGCCATTTCCACTTCCAGAATGCGCGCTTCCTTGGGCGACAGACCGCCGCCGCCGTATTCCTTGGGCCACGAAGGCGCAAACCAGCCGCGATCGCGCATGCGCTCGAACCAGAGCTTCTGGTCCTCGCTGATGAATTGCAGCTGGGAGCTGCCCCACACCATTTCTTCCGCAACAATGGGGCGGCGCATGCTGGCCGGGCAGTTCTCGTCAAGCCACTGGCCGACTTCCTGTTTGAATGTGTCTAGTTCAACCATGACAACTCCTTATCAACCGGCCACCGAGAAATAATCGGGCTGGCCAGCCGCTCGTTCACGGCGCAGACCAACTGCATGCCGCAGAAAATTCAAATGCGCCAGCGTCTCGCCCAGGGCCATCAGCTGGTCCATGGCGCTGCGCAGACGAGGAAACAACACGGCCATCAGCTCAATCGCCGTTGCCTTGCCATGTTCGTGCAAATGCGAGCGCAGCAGCTCGAACTGCATTTCATGGTGCTCCAGCACCTGATCCACGCGCTCATGTACGCCGTAGTACACCCCTTGGTGCGAAGGCAGCACCAGAGCGGCGTTGTCCAGAGTGCGCAGGCGGTGCATGGACTCTATCCAATGCTTGAGCGGGTCGCCCTCGGGCTCGATGGGCGACACCATCACATTGGAAGTGATCCGCGGCAGCAGCTGATCACCGGCAATCAGTATCTTGTCCTGCTCGCTGTACAGGCAGGCATGTTCCGGCGAATGCCCCTCACCCAGCACCACCATCCAATCGCGCTCGCCTATGCGCAGCACTTCGCCGGGGCGTATGCGCTGGTAAGACACCGGCGGCTGGGGCATGAAGGGATCCTTGCGCATGGCGGCGAACATGCGCTCAATCTGCTCGTCATTCAGGCCGGCCCGGCGGTAAAAGTCCATATGAGAGACGGGCAGCGGGTCTGGCGGCGGTGCCATCAGCGAGCGCAGCATCATGTACTCGCCATAGGTCATCAGCAGCGGCACATCAAAGCGCTGCTGCAACCAGGCGGCACTGCCCGCGTGGTCGTAGTGGCAATGGGTGCAGATCAGCCGGGTCATGGGCTGGCCCGCAAGCACCGTGCCAAAGATGTGCTCCCACAGCTCATGCGTCTTGGGAATGCCCAGGCCCGTATCCACCACGGCCCAGCCTTCGCCATCGCGCAGCAGATAGACATTGATGTGATCCAGCGTCATGGGCATGGGCATGCGAAACCACAGCAGGCCCGGTGCTACTTCCACATAGCTGCCATCGGGCTTGGGGGGCTCGAATGCATAGCGCAGCTCGGTCGCGGGCTTGGCCCGTGCGCGCACAGCGGCGGCTGCGTTATCCACGCAAAGCTCCTTGCACGGCTTCCGGCGTCAGCGGCAAATAGGTTTTGAGTCTGTCGTCGCGTACGAACAGCGGGTCCTTGATCTGCTGGAGGTCAAAGCCCTGTTTTTGCAGGTCCACCTTGCGCAGCTTGTAATTACCCGTCATGTCCGGTGTGTCCATGAGGCGCAAAAACAATGGCGCAGCATAGCGCGGCAGGCGGCTGGTAGCCACTTCCCAGAAAGCGGCGGGGTCAAAGCCTGCCTCGCCATTGAACACCAGGGCAGCCATGCCGGCACGGCCTTCGTGGCCTGGCACTTGCACGCCATAGACGGTGATGGCATCCAGGCCGGTGAAATCGCCCAGCGCATCGCCTACTTCCATGGTGGAGACGTTCTCGCTCTTCCAGCGGAAGGTGTCGCCGATACGATCCACAAACCAACAATAACCTTCCTCGTCGCAACGCAGCAGATCGCCCGAAGTCCACCAGACATCGCCCGGCTCGAACACATTGCGGATCAGTTTCTTTTCGGAGGCTTCCGCGCTGGTATAGCCCTCAAAGCGGCCAGCCACCACGCCGGGGTGCTGAATGACCATGCCTATGGCTTCGCCGGGCTCGTTCACGCCGGCCAGTTGCAGATAACCGTTTTCGTCACGGATGTACTCACCCTTGTCCTGGTCGTAACGCACCAGGCGCAGATTGGTTTTCTCCCAGAACGGCACACGACCACAAGAGCCCACGCGATTGTCCAGATTGACGGTATTGGTGTTGGATTCTGTACCACCCCAGCTCTCAAAAATGCGGAACTGGTCACCAAATCGGCCCATCCACTGCGCCCAGATCTCGGGCGTCAGGCCCGTGCCCGACATTTTGCGCAACGTGTGCTGCTTGTCGTCGGCCTGGGCCGGAGCGCTGAGCAAGAAGCGGCAGATCTCGCCCACGTACTGGCAGGAGGTGATGCCGTAACGGCGCACATCGTTCCAGAACTCGCTGCGACTGAACTTGCGGCGCACCACCACGCTGGCACCGGCACTCATGGCCGTGGAGGTGGCCGACATCGAGGCCGCACCGTGATAGAGCGGCAAAAAAACGTAGAAACAATCTTCGGGCGAAATCTCCCACAGCAGCTGCATGGAGTCACCTGCCATCAGCCAGCGGGCGTGGCTGATGACGGCGGCCTTGGGCAGACCGGTGGTGCCCGAGGTGAAGATGTACTGCGCCGTGTCACCGGCTTGCAGACCGGCGCGCCATTGGGCAGGCACTTCGCTGCCGTCCTGTCCGCTGCTCAAGGCTTGCAGATCGGCACCAAACTGTGTCAGCACCTCCGGTGGGGCCGGACGGTCGGCATCGGGCCAGTGCAAATAGGTCAGAGCGGTGTTCAGGCCCTCGGTCTCGGCAAACCGCGCCGCACATTCCTCACCCACGATGACATAGGCGGCCTGGGTCACTTCCAGCGCATGCAGCAGGGGCTTGCCCGTCACATGGGTGTTGATGAAAGCCGCCACGGCCCCCAGCTTGGCCAGACCGAACCAGGCAAAGAAAAAGGCCGAGCGATTTTCGATGGACATCGCCACCACGTCGCCCATCTTCACGCCCTGCTCGCGCAAAGCGCGCGCCACCTGGTTGGCCCGCTGGTTGAATTGCGCGTAGGTATAACGCACATCGCCTTCCATCAGAAAGGTGCGCTCGCCGAAGTCACGGGCGCACTCCTGCAGACGGTCTGCCGTGGTGTAGGGCGTTGCCGCCATGTACTTGCTGGCAATGGGTGCGCGGCGATCCAGCTTTTGCTGGGTCAGCTCGCGCGAGATGGCTGTCGAAGCGCTCATCACTTGTCTCCTGCTGGTCCTTGTTATCGTTGTTGTCGTCTGTGCGCTCAGCGCTGCGGACGTGGCATGCCCAAGCCAAACTGAGCAATCAGCTCACGCTGAATCTCGTTGGTGCCGCCGCCAAAGGTGTTGATGGGCGCAGCGCGCAGCTCGTACTCCAGCTCGCCCATCAGATAGGCAGCGGCCGAGCCGCCACGCACCAGAGAGCTGCTGCCCACGATCTCCATCAGACGGTGCAGGATTTCCACCACGCCCTCGGAGCCATAGACCTTGGTGGTGGAGGCCAGGCCCACTTCCATGGCATTGGCTTCCAGATCGGCAGCGATGCGGAAGTTCATCAGCCGCATGGCTTCCATGCGGACATAGCACTCGGCCAGAGAGCGGCGCACCCAGGGCAGATCCACGGCGCGGCGGCCGTTTTCGTCCTTGGCCTTGGCCCACTGCAGCACCTTGGTGAAAGGCGCAAACACCTTGTCGGACCAGGCACCCAGACCCAGGCGCTCATGGTTGAGCTGGGCCGTGATCAACTTCCAGCCGCCGTGCAGATTGCCGATCAGGCGGCTGGCCGGCACATGCACATTGTCGAAATAGGTGGCCGCCGTGTAGTTGCCCACGGTTTCGATCAGCGTATGCGAGAAGCCTTCGGCCTTGGTATCGACCACCATGATGGAGATGCCTTTGTGGCGTGCCAGCTCCTGGCTGGTACGCGCGCCCAGCCACACATAGTCGGCAGACTCGATGCCCGAAGTCCACAGCTTTTGCCCGTTGACCACAAAGTGGCCGCTCTGCAGATCGCCCTGCAGCTGGGCCTGGGTCTTGAGCATGGCCAGGTCGGAACCGGCACCGGGCTCGGAATAGCCGATGGCGAAAATGATGTCGCCGCTGGCCATGCCGGGCAGGAATTCCTGCTTTTGCTCCTCCGTGCCATGCTCCATCAGCGCGGGGCCGACGGTGCTGATGGTCACGAAAGGCAATGGCGCGCCGGCGATGTTGGCTTCTTCAAAGAAGATCAGCTGCTCGGTGGCCGACAGGCCCTGGCCGCCGTATTCCTTGGGCCAGCCAATGGCCAGCCAGCCGTCGCGGCCCATCTTGCGGATCAGGTCACGGTACTCGTCGCCGCCCTCGGCACCGCGCATGCGGGCCTTGAGCTCGGGAGTCATCAAGGCCTGAAAGTAGTCACGGCACTTGAGACGCAGCGCGTGCTGCTCGGGGGTCAAGTCAATCAACATGGATCACTCCCCTTTCATCAGGCTTCATCGCCCAGAATCAGGCCGCTGGTGGGCACGCCGGTACCGGCCGTCACCACCATGTTGTGCACGTCCTTGACCTGGTTGACCGAGCTGCCGCGAATCTGACGCACGGCTTCGGCAATGCCGTTCATGCCGTGGATATAGGCTTCACCCAGCTGGCCGCCATGGGTGTTGATGGGCAGGGAACCGCCGCGTGCATGCTCGCCCGCACGGATGAAGTCCTTGGCCTCGCCGCGCTTGACGAAACCGAACTCCTCCAGCTGAGGCAGCACAAAAGGCGAGAAGTGGTCGTAGAGCACGGCGCTTTGCACGTCCTTGGGCGTCAGACGGCTTTGCTCCCACAGTTGCTTGGCTACATGGCCCATTTCGGGCAATCCGGTGATGTCTTCGCGGAAGAACGAGGTCATCGATTGCTGGCCTGCCGAGATACCCTGGGCTGCGGCCTTGATGAACACCGGCTTGGCCTTGAGATCGCGGGCACGCTCGCTGGAGGTGATGACCATGGCCACCGCGCCGTCGGACTCCTGGCAGCAGTCCAGCAGGTGCAGGGGCTCGCAGATCCAGCGGCTGGCCTGGTGCTCTTCCAGCGTGATGGGCTTTCCATAGAAAAACGCGGCGGGGTTGGTGGCGGCGAAGTCGCGCACGGCCACCGCCACGCGGCCGAAGTCTTCGCTGGTCGCGCCAAAAGTGTGCATGTAGCGGCGGGCAAACATGCCCACCCACGATGCAGGCGTGTGAAAGCCATGGGGCATGTACCAGCCATAGTTCACGTTATCGAAGAACGGTGCGCTACCGAAACCGTAGCTACCGGTACCAAAGCGGTACCAGCTGCGCTCGTTCATGGCGCGATACACCACCACGGTCTTGGCCACGCCGGTAGCCACGGCCATGGCCGCATGCAGCACGGGGCCGCAGGCAGCGCCGCCGCCGTGGGGCACTTGCGAGAAAAAGTTCACGTTGCGCGCGCCCAGCAGGCGGGCAATTTCGTACTCGGGCACCTTGTCCACGGAATACGACGAGAAGCCGTCGACCTCCTTGGGATCGATGCCGGCGTCGGCCAGGGCGGCCAGGGTGGCTTCCATGGCCAGGCGCAGCTCGGTACGACCGGAGTTCTTGGAAAATTCTGTTGCACCCAGACCCGCAATCGCGGCACGTCCGGAAATGTTCATATCAGTCACAGGCTTGTCTCCGAATCGTTTTATGGCAGGGCGATCTGAACGGTGCCGCTGACGTGGGCACCCATGGAGTTGCTGCCCTTGAGCGTGACCAAAACGCTGCGCGTTGCATCGTTCTTTTCGGTCACCGAGCCGGTGAACTTCATGCTGTCGCCGGGATAGTTGGGCGCGCCCAGGCGGATCTTCAGATCCATCAGACGTGCCTTGGGTCCGGCCCAGCCTTCCACAAAGGCCTGCACCAGGCCGTTGGTGGTCAGGATGTTCATGAAGACATGAGGCGAGCCCAGTTCACGCGCGGCATCACGGTCGTGGTGACCGGGAAAATAATCACGCGTGGAAATCGCACCACCGGCGATCAAGGGCACGGTGATGGGAACGGTCATGGGTTGAAGTTCGTCGCCGGTCTTGACCGATTCGAAGCTGGGTTGTTGGTTTTCCATGATCTTTGATCCTTTTAGCGGTCTTCGGGAAGGTCGTACTTCCAGCCCAGGTTGTCGTTGTCCGCCAGCCATTGGCCCAGCGCTTCGAGGTGATGTTCGGCACTGCCCAGCTCCACCGCCAGGGCACGGCCCCAGAACATGAAGCGGTGCATGGGGTAGGTCACGTCCACGCCCATGCCGCCGTGCACGTGCTGTGCCACGCGGCTGACCTTCAGGCCCAGCTCGTTCGATTGCGCACGCACGCAGTGCGCCTGCGGCGCACAAGGCAAGCTCTGGTCCAGGCGCCACACCAGCTGGTACAGCGCCGTGCGCTGGGCCTGGGCCAGGATGTAGCCATCGGCCATCTGGCCTTGCACCAGCTGGAACGTGCCTATGGGACGGCCAAACTGCTGGCGCTCCGTCACGTATTCCACGGTGCGGCGCAGCTGCTCCTGAGTAGCGCCCTGCTGCAGGCTGGCCAGGCTGGCAATCGCCCTCTCGCTGACCCATTCCAGCGCATTGCCGCTCAGCACCGCCAGCACCGGAGTGCTGGCAAAGTGCAGGTCGGCCACGGCGCAGTAGTCCTCGCGCATGCCCGGTATGCGCTCGACACCGGCGGCTTTCAGACTGACCAGCACCAGCTGGTTGCGTCCGTCCTCGCCGCCTGCGGCCACCAGGGCCACGTCGGCTTGTGCGCCCAGGGCCACGGCATGCAGGCTGCCGTTGAGCTTGTGGCCCTTGAGCATCAAGGGCGCGCCACGGCTGGCCACCACGCTCTCCAGCGAGACGGCAATCAGGCCGCCGTCCATGGCCGCCTGCACCACGCCATCCACACCCTCAGCATGAGCGGCAAACTGGGCCATCGCTGCCACCGCCACCTGCTGCTGCCACAGCGGCACCTGGGCCAGGGCCTTGCCCTGCTGCTCCAGCACCGCCAGCAATTCGGTCATGCCCAGGCCCAGGCCGCCGGCAGACTCTGGCACCACGATGCTGTGCAAGCCCGCTGCCACGCATTGCTGCCACAGCTGCTGCATGAAAGGCTGGCCCGAAGTGTCGTGCTCGCGCAGTTTTTCGTCCGTGCAAAAGTCGGCAAACAGGCTTTGGGCCATGTCGGCGAATGCACGCTGATCTTCACTGAGGCTAAAGTCCATGAGTGGGCTCCTTTGCGCTCAGGCCACCAGGCGGAACTGGGGCAGAGTCAGATCACCGTCAAAGGTGTTGAACTCGACCTGTACCTTCTGGCCAATCTGCACATCGCCGGGCTTGACGCCGACCAGCTGCGCAATCAGGCGCGTACCCTCTTCCAGCTCAATCAGTCCAATGGGATTGGGATGATCGAAGGGAGGCACTTCGGGGTAGTGCATGACCACAAAGGAATAGATCGTGCCCTTGCCGCTGGCCTCGACCGCATCCCAGTCGAAGGAATGGCATTGGGGGCAGACGGGGCCTGGAGGGTGGTGCAGATCGCCACAGCTCTTGCAGCGCTGAATCATCAGCTTGCCCTGCTTGGCGCCTTCCCAGAAGAAGCGGTTGTCATCGCTCAGGCCCGGTGCGGGGCGCTTGGCTTTGGGTGCCGGCGCTTGCTCGACAGCCGGTGCAGCCGCATGTACGTTTGCGGGGCGGAACTTGAAGACGCGGAACAGCAGTTGGCCCACCTTCTCATCGTCGCCTTTTTTGGCGGCTAGAGAGACGTAGTCCATGATCAGCGTCACGAAATAGCCCGTGCCCAGTGCCGTGGTCTTTTCTTCGCTGATGCTTTCCAGGCGCGTGGTGTAGCAAAGGTCTTCACCTTCGACCACATCGCGGACAAACGTGAGTTCGGAGTTCACGGCCACGGTGGAGGAAAAGCCCTTGGCCTCCAGCAGCTTGAGCACCTCATAGGGGTTCTCGGTGGTGGAGCCCGGTGGATAGTTGTTCTGCACCGGACCTTCCATGCACCAGACCTGGAGCATGGCCGGAGGAGCGATGACCTTGCCTTCGGCATTGGTCTTCATGCTCACGCCCATCAGCTCGCACCACTGGCGAATCATGGGGCTGTTGACCCGGTCCCAAGCGTGAACACGCCCGTACTGCTTGCCCACAAATGCGCGGACTTCTGTCATCCAGTCTTGATCGGTCAAGATTGTCTCCTTTGAAATTTAGTGGGTTTTGGTGTTGGACTCGGCATTGGCTGCGCCCATGAAGGCAGGACGCTCGCCGCCGCCGTGCAGCAGCAAATTCGTGCCGCTCATATAGGCTGCGCGCGGCGATGCCACATACAGGCAGGCCTGAGCGATGTCTTCGGGTTCGGCCAGGCGGCCGGCGGGAATGGTTTGCGCCACTTTGGCAATCCCGTCGTCATCGCCAAAGTGCAGATGCGACTGCTCGGTGCGCACCAGGCCCGGGCTCACGGCCACCACGCGCACCTTGGGTGCCCATTCCACGGCCAGGGAGCTCACCAGGCTGAGCACCGCCGCCTTGGCCGCGCCGTAGGCGGCCGTACCCGGCGAGGGGCGCAGCGCGCTGATGCTGCCTATGCAGACGATGACGCCGCCGCTCTCTTGCTGCTGCATCACGGCATTGGCCGCCTGCGAGGCATGCAGGGTGGAGAAAAGATTCAGGCGCAGCACGCCTTCGTGAAAGCGCGGCGAGACGGTGGCGGCATCCACGGCGGGCGCACCGCCTGCGTTGTTGATCAGCACATCGAGGCGACCGTGGCGTTCATGCACCTGGGTCACCAGCTCCTTGACGGCCTGGGCTTCACGCACATCGCAGGCGATGAACTCGGCCGAGCGGCCTTCGCAGCTCGGCAGGTCTTCGGGTTGCTGGCGGCCGCAGACGACTACCGTGGCGCCGGCCTTGAGGAAGGCCTGGGCAATGCCCTTGCCTATGCCCTTGGTCCCCCCGGTTACCAGCACCACGCGAGATTGAAATTCGTTATTCGTGTCCATGGCTGACAATTTAGGTTTCAGCCTCTGCAGCAGATACGTCCAAAAGGACGATGTTTGGCGACCTCGGGAAAACGACGATGCATACCAGTCAACGTCTAGAGGTAAGCCTTATGTCAATCTCGAACACTGGCCCGGCCGTCCAGGAGCTGGAAGTGCAGCGCCTGGAAGCGGGTGTGGTGGTGCTGCGCCTGAACCGCCCCCAGGCCACCAATGCGCTCAGTCTTTCGCTGCAGGCGGCGCTGTCGCAAGCGTTTCAACAGCTGGGCACGGACGCCAGCGTGCGCTGCATCGTGCTCACCGGCGGCGACAAGGTTTTTGCAGCGGGCGGCGATATCAAAAGCATGGATGACTGCGGCCCCATAGAGATCATGAAGCGCCATACCGAGCGCGTCTGGGCACCGATAGAGAATTGTCCCAAGCCCATCATTGCCGCTGTCTGCGGCTATGCGTTCGGCGGCGGAGCGGAGCTGGCCATGCACTGCGACATCATCATTGCCGGCAAGGGCGCCAGCTTTGCCCAGCCTGAAATCCGCATCGGCATCATGCCGGGCATAGGCGGCACCCAGCGCCTCGTGCGGGCCGTCGGCAAGTTCCAGGCCATGCGCATCCTGCTGACCGGCAAACCGGTTAGCGCAGACGAGGCTTATGCGATGGGTCTGGTCAGCCTAGTCTGTGAGGACGATCAGGTGCAAAGCGAGGCCCTCAAAATGGCCCAGCTGATTGCCGCCATGCCGCCGCTGGCCGTGGAGCAGATCAAGGAAGTGGTGATTGCAGGCATGGATGCCTCGCTGGACACCGCCCTCATGCTGGAGCGCAAGGCCAACCAGCTGCTGTTTGCCACCCAGGATCAGAAGGAAGGCATGAACGCCTTTATCGAAAAGCGCAAACCGGTGTTCGAGGGACGCTGAGATCGCTCTCAAATATGCATCTGCTTGCGCCGATTCAGAAAGCGCTTTGAAGCCATTCAATCTCGAAATCTTTTTGCAATCAGCGCTTCACGCTCTTAAACAAGGAGCATAAAAAAGCACTCCCGCTGCAGCACCTGCTGCGCCGGGAGTGCTTTTTTTGATTTACGCCGCGTGGATATTGGGCTTGCCGAACAGCGCACGCATGCTGATCACCTTGCCTTGTGCATCGAAGACAAAGTGATCGATGGGCGCAATCGTGGTCTTGCGTCCCTGGTATTCAAAACTCACGGTAAAGGCAAATGCGGCCTCGTTCTGCGTGACGCGAATTTCGCCCTGCAATTCCACCACCAGCGCCAGCTTCAAAGACTCGGCATAAAACGCACGAATGGCCGCAAGACCCTGCTTGGGCGGCGAGCCCACAGGATCTTCCACCACGGCCTCTTCGGCGTACAAGGCCACGATAGCGTCCAGATCCGCAGCGTTGAGCGCCGCCACATAGCGGCGCACCACCTCCTGCATATGCTCCAGCGTATTCATGGCCGGCACTCAGAACTGGGTGGGACGCATCAGTGCATCTATGCCACCATCCACGCACAGCTGGGCACCGTGCACATAGCTGGCCGCATCGCTCATCAGAAAGCCGACCACGGAAGCCATCTCCGCAGGCTCGGCGCGGCGACCCATGGGCGGGATGAACTTGGCAATGGATTCGCCATAGCGCGGGTCCTGCAGGCCGGCTTGCAGCAAAGGCGTATCGGTTGCGCCAGGGGCCACAGTATTGAGGCGCACGCCCGCCTTGCCCCAGACATCGGTGCGCTTGCGCACTGCAACGGTGAGCGCATTCTTGGTGCCGGCATAAGCCAGGTTGCCGCCGGCTTCGCCAGCGCCCACCACAATGGCCTGGGCCTTGGCTTCCTCGCCGGCTTCCAGCGCCGCTGCCAGCGGGTTCTTGTCCCAGGGCAGATGGGCCGAGGCTACCGAGGAAATCACCACCGCCGCCGGCTTGCTGCCTTTTTGCAGAGCCGGCAAAAAAGCGTCGAGCAACTCGACCGCGCCAAAGTAATTGACGGACACCACCTTGCCCACCGGCTGGGTTTGCGGGCCCAGGCCGGCGCATAGCACCAGACCATCGAGTGCGCCGCCGGTCAGCTCCAGCGCATGGCGTATGGCCTGCTGGCGCCCCTCGGGCGTGGACAGATCGGCGATGACTTCGGCATCGCGGATATCGATGCCGATCACACGGCGACCTTCAGCTTCCAGCAATTTGCGTGTGGCCGCACCGATACCGGTTGCGCAACCACTCATGACGATTGTCGACATGTCTCCTCCTGTTTTGTCGAATTGAATAAGGCCAGCACACATCAAAACCGAGCCTAGATGCAAGCACCACATTCAAACGGACGATGTATTTGCCCCAAGGGGAATTTAGTGTGGAGATTCTTAAACTGAAGCAGCTCGTATTCAGTCGTCTTTGCCATGAAATTCCCTCACCTTTTCCAGCCCATGCAAGTCGGGCATCTCACATTGAAGAACCGGATCATCATGGGCTCCATGCATACCGGGCTGGAAGACCAGGACCAGGGCTTTGAGAAGCTGGCGCTTTTCTATGGCGAACGTGCCAGGCAGGGGCTGGATCTCATCGTCACCGGCGGCTTCGGCCCCAACCCGTATGCCCTGGGCATGCCCGAGCATGCCCAGCACTCCACACTGTACCTGCCCGAGCAGGTGGACCAGCACCGCCTGATCACCGAAGCGGTTCACCGGGAAGGCGGCCACATACTGCTGCAAATTTTGCATGTGGGCCGCTACGACCATGGCAGCGGCGGCGTCTCGCCCAGCAGCGTGCTCTCCAAGCTCAGCAACCGCAGCTCGCGCGAGCTCTCCCACGCACAGATCGAACAGATCATTGCCGACTACATACACTGCGCCCAGCTGGCCAGGGAGGCCGGCTATGACGGCGTGGAAATCATGGGCGGCGAAGGCTATCTGATCAACCAGTTTCTGGCGCCTTTCACCAACTTCCGCGAAGACCAGTGGGGCGGCGATGCCAACGGCCGCAGCCGCTTTGCGCTGCGCATCGCGCAAGGCATACGCCAGGCGATTCCCGACAACTTCGTGCTGAGCTTTCGCCTGTCGCTGATGGATCTGGTGGAAGACGGCGGCCACTGGAACGAGGTGCTACAGCTGGCCGGACAGCTGGAAGCGGCCGGTGTGGACCTGTTCAACACCAGCGTGGGCTGGCACGAGGCCCGTGTGCCCACCGTAGCCATGGTCGTGCCGCGTGCCGCCTTCAGCTGGGCCGCCGAGCAGCTCAAGCAGGCCGTATCCGTGCCGGTGGCGGCCAGCAACCGCATCAACACGCCCCAGGTAGCCGATGCACTGATTGCCGCCGGACATGCGGACATGGTGGCCATGGCCCGCCCTTTTCTGGCCGACCCGGCCTTTGTCAGCAAGGCCATAGCAGGCGATGACCAGGCCATCAACACCTGCATTGCCTGCAACCAGTCCTGCCTGGATCGCATCTTCACCCGCCAGCAGGTCAGCTGTCTCGTCAACCCCCGCGCCTGTCATGAATGGGAATGGCCGCAGGACAAGACGGCCAAGCCGCTGGCCATTGCCGTGCTGGGCACCGGGCCTGCCGGCCTGGCCTGCGCACGCGAAGCGGCCGAGCGCGGCCACACGGTGACCATGTTCGAGAACCGCGCCCGCATGGGCGGACAGCTGAATCTGGCCAAGACCATCCCCGGAAAAGAGGAAATGGGCGAGACGCTGCGCTACTTCCAGCATGAAATCACGCGGCTGGGCATTGCCGTCAAACTGGCTACACGGCCTTCGATGGAGGAGCTGCAAGGCTTTGACCATGTGGTGGTCGCCACCGGCGTGGTGCCAAGGCGCAGCGGCATTGCCGGCGAGAACCATGCCAAGGTCATCGACTATGTGGAGGCCATACGCTCGCCCGGCCAGATAGGCGCACGCGTGGCCGTGGTGGGTGCCGGCCCGCTGGGCTTTGATGTGGCCGAGCTGCTGAGCCACCAAAGCACAGCGGACGAGGGCAGCGTGCAGGCCTATCAGCAGGAATGGGGGGTGGACCCCCAGCGCCAGCACCGCGGCGGCGTCAAGAAAACGGAAAAAGCCGGCTCGCCACGCGAAATCTGGCTGCTGCAGCGCAGCAAGTCCCTGCCCGGCAGCCAGTTGCCCACCACCACCGGCTGGATACGCCGCAGCCGGCTGAAAGCCAAGGCCGCCCGCATGTTCAACGATGTGCACTACATACAGATCGACGACAACGGTCTGCACCTGAGCATTCGCGGCGAACGGCGCGCGCTTTCGGTGGACCATATCGTGGTCTGCGCCGGCCAGGAGGCCCATGACCCATGGTCGGCCAAGCTGCAAGCCCACAACATTGCGCACACCGTGATTGGCGGTGCGCGCGACGCTCACAAAATTGACGCAGCCCGCGCCATCAGAGAAGGGGCCGAACTCGGCCGAAAACTTTAGGAGACAGACAAAAAATGAACAATCCCCACGCCTCACTGCTGCAAGCGGGCCGCATCGGCTCCATGGAGCTGAAAAACCGCATCGCCATGGCCCCCATGGGCGAGAACTTCGGCAGCGACGACGGCATCTGCGGCGAAAGAACCCATGCCTATTACGAAGCCCGCGCCAAGGGCGGCACCGGCCTCATCATCATGGGAACGACCGCCATCTCCTGGCCCTCGGGCACCAGCGAACCGCATCAGCTGGGCATTTCCGAAGACTATTTCATCCCCGGTCTGGCCGAAGTCACGCGCCGCGTCCATGCCCACGGCGGCAAGGTGGCCGTGCAGATCAACCACAGCGGCAAAGTGGCGGCCCACGACAGAGCCTGCGGCCGCGAGATGTGGGTTTCGTCCATTCCCCCTCAGGGCCCGGTGCCCGAGGCCATGCGCACCATCACACCCAAGGAGTTTTCCACCTTTGTCGGCGTAGGCCCCTACCCGGATCGCTACCGCGTGATGGACAAGGCCGATATCGCGCAAATGGTCGAATGGTTTGCCGCCGCCGCCCTGCGCGCCAAGCAGGCCAATTTCGATGCGGTTGAAGTGCATTGCGCACACAACTACATGATTGCCAACTTCCTCTCGCCCTTCTTCAACAGCCGCAGCGACGAATACGGCGGCAGCTACGAGAACCGCAGCCGCCTGCTGCGCGAAGTGCTGACCGAGGTGCGCAAGCGCGTAGGCCCCGACTACCCGGTCTGGGTGCGCATAGACTCCGAGGAAATGCACACGCCAGGCGGCATCACCATGGAGGAAGCGCTGCAGACCGCCAAGCTCTGCGAGGAGTTAGGCATGGATGCCATCAGCGTCTCGGCCTATGCGCGCATGCCTACAGGTACGGCGTTTACCGACGCCCCGATTCCGCAAAAGCCCAATGCCTACCGCCAGTTTGCCGGCCAGTTCAAAAAAGCCGTGAAGATCCCCATCATCTCGGCCGGCCGCTGGGAACTCGATGCCGCCGCCGAAGCCGTGGCAAAGCAGGAAATCGACTTTGTGGCCATGGGCCGCAAGCTGCTGGCCGAGCCCGATCTTGCCCACAAGCTGCAGGCCAATGCGGCCCAGGACGTGCGCCCCTGCATTTACTGCTATGCCTGCGTCAGCGAGATCTTCATCAACCGCGGCATCAAATGCGCGGTCAATGCGCAGACCGGCCACGAGTTCGAAGCGCCGATCACGTTTGCAGAAAAGCCCAAACACATTCTGGTCGTGGGCGGCGGCCCTTCCGGCATGGAAGCGGCCCGTGTTGCTGCCTTGCGCGGCCACCGCGTCACGCTGGTGGAACGCAGCGACCGCCTGGGCGGCACCCTGTTCTTCGCCGCCCTGGCCTACCCCGAAAACGGGCATCTGCTGGACTATCTGGTCAAGCAGATGAAGCACCCGCAGATCGAGGTGCGCCTGAACACCACGGCCGATGCCCCGCTTATCGATGCCTTGAAGCCCGATGAGATTTTGGTGGGCACGGGCGCCAGGCGCGCCGCACCCGCCATTGCCGGCGCCGACCAGAACCATGTGTGGAGCGGCGACGAGCTGCGCCGTCTGATGACCGGCGACCGCGCCGACGAAGTGGCCAAGGCCAAGCTGAGCCTGACCGAGCGCGCCATGTTCAAGGCCGGCGGCATGCTGGGCGTGACCGACAGCACGGCGGCGATTCAAGGCCTGTCCAAGCTGTGGATGCCCCTGGGCAAGAAGGTAGTCATCGTGGGCGCAGGCCTGGTGGGACTGGAGCTGGCCGAATTCCTGCTCGAGCGCGGCCGCGAAGTGACGGTGCTAGACCCCGGCACCCACCCCGGCAGCGAGCTACCCATCGTGCGCCGCTGGCGCGTGTATGACGCCGTCAAGGCCCACGGCAAGCTGCAGATGCAGGCCCAGGTGACGCGGATCGAGCGCAAACAGGTGGTCTGGACCGACAAGGAGGGCCAGGAGCAGTGCACGGCCGCCGATTCCGTGGTGCTGGCCATTGGGGCCGAGCCCGACGCCAGCGTCAGCGAGCAGATCCAGAGCATGACGCCGATTGCCGTGCGCCGCCTGGGCGACTGCGCCGATCTGGGCTATATCGAAGGCGCCATGCACTCCGGCCATCACGCGGGCCGTACAGTTTGATTTTGATAGCTAAAACTGCAATAGCTATATAGGCTACATGCGGTTTTGGCTTGAAATTTCACCTTGAACCACTGTCGGCATAAAAAAGGGACCCGCATCGGGTCCCTTGTTCATGGTCTCTGGAACGCGCTCAGAAATTGGGCGCTTCTACGCCGCCGTCCACTCCCAGCACCTTGCCGGTCACCCAGCTTGATGCGGGGCTGGCCAGAAACAGTGCTGCGGCAGCGATGTCTTCGGGCTGACCCAGGCGCGCCATGGGCGTGGTGGCATCCATGCGGGCCTTGCGCTCTGGCGTGAGAAAAGGCGCCAGCGCGTCGGTCATGATGGTGCCGGGCTCAATGGCGTTGATACGCACCTTGGGGCCGTAATCCTGTGCCAGGCAGCGCGTCATCTGGTTGAGCGCCGCCTTGGCTGCAGCATAGGCGCTGAAGTATTTTTGCGAATAGCGCGCAGCGGTGGACGAGATATTGACCACGGTGCCGCCGCCTGCCGCTTCCATCGCCACGGCCGCCTTCTGGATCAAGGTATAGGCGGGCACCACGTTGAAAGCCAGCATGTCGCCCACGGCCTTGCCGCTGACCTTGCGCGGATCGTTGGGGCCGCCGCCACCCACGTTGTTGACCAGCACGGTGAGCTTGCCCAGCTCGGCGACGGTGCGCTGAATCAGCTGCTCCAGATCCTGCTCCTGGTTCACGTCACCGGGCACGATGATGGCACGACGACCCAGGGCCTGGATCTCGGCTTGCACGGCTTTCAGATCGGCTTCGGTGCGCGCAAACAAGGCCACATCGGCACCGGCCTTGGCCAGCATCACCGCACATGCACGGCCAATGCCTTTGCCGGCACCGGTGACGATGGCGACCTGTCCTTCCAGCGAGAACTGGCGAAAAACTTCCTGCATTCAACTTCCTTCAAATGGTTGCAAGCAGACCCATGGTCTCTAACAGCGTGCAAAAAGCATCGGCCAGATGGACCATGGGCCTCGACTGAATTGGCTTCAAGGCGTCACGGCCGCCTTGAGCATCTGCAGGAACTGCTCGTTATAAGGCGGCAGCATGCCCCACTCGCGGCGCGGATCATGGTTGCCGGCGCGGTAGATGGAGCGGGCATGGCTGAACTCCAGAAAACCTTCATGGCCGTGGTAGTGGCCCATGCCTGAAGTGCCCACGCCGCCAAATGGCGCATCTTCCAGCGCCGGGTGCATGACCACATCGTTGATGGAGACGCCGCCGGACAAGGTGTGATCCAGCACCCAGTTCATTTCCGCTTCGTCCGTACCAAAGTAGTACAGCGCCAGCGGATGGTCGCCCGCATTGATCTGCGCCACGGCATCACGGATGTCGGCAAAAGTGCGCAGAATCAGGGCCGGGCCGAAGATTTCATGTTGGGCGATTTCGCTGTCTGCGGGCGGGTTGATCACCAGACTCAGCGGCAGGCGGCGGTCAACACCTTCGGCCGAGACCGCGCCCACATCCACCACACGCACACCACGCGACCTGGCATCCTGCACATAGCCGCTGACGCGGGCGTGGTGGCGTTCGTTGACTACGGGCGTCAGATCCTGGTTGCCGGTGATGGCCGGGTAAAGCTGTGCGTACAGGGTCGCTATGCCTTGCAGCAGCTCTTCCAGACGCGACTCCTGCACCCAGACCACATCGGGCGAGACGCACAGCTGGCCGGAGTTGAGCGACTTGCCCACGGCAATGCGCTCGGCGGCATTGACCACATCGGCCGAGTTGCCCACCAGCACCGGCGACTTGCCGCCCAGCTCCAGCGTCACGGGCACCAGATTTTTAGCGGCAGCGGCCATCACGGCGCGGCCCACATTGATGGAACCGGTAAAGACCAGGTGGTCCCAGGCCTGTTCGGAGAATGCGGCGGAAACCTCGGGGCCGCCCACCACCACGGACAGCACCTGGGGATCAAAGCGCTTGGCGATGGCCTCTGCCAGCACTTGCGCCGTGCGTGGTGCAATCTCCGAAGGCTTGAGCACGGCACGGTTGCCGGCAGCAAAAGCGCTGGCCAGAGGGGACAGCAGCGTGAACAGCGGCGCATTCCAGGTGCCAATGATGCCGACCACGCCCTTGGGCTGGTACTTGACCCAGGCGCTGGCACCAAAAGTATCGAAAGGCTTGACGCTGGGGCGGCTCGAATCAGGCATCCACTGGCGGAAACTGTCACGCGCATGCTTGAGCGAGGACAGCGAGCCCAGCACATCGTTGGCCAGGGAAAACACGGCAGGACGCCCGCCAAAGTCTTCACCCATGGCGGCACACAACTCATCCTGGCATTCCACCAGCAGATCGATCACCTGCTGCAGACGGGCGGCACGCACCTCGGCGCTCACCGCCCCCTCTTCAACAAAAGCACGTTGCTGGACCTCCAGCACTTGCTGGATGGAAAAAGAATGCGCAGATTGCGTCATGGTTGTCCCCTTGAAATCTAATAAGTAGAAGAAATGCCATAGTGTGGTGCCCGCATGACCTGGGCGTCGTCCAAAAAGACGATGGCGTAACCCTGATGCCAGCGCACGATGCCCCGCATGAGCACACCCCACACCCCACCTGTAGTGAACTGGCGCACCCACCTCAGCCTTGCGCTGTTGGCCCTGGTCTATATTTTTTCATTTATCGACCGGCAGGTTCTCTCGATTTTGCTGGAGCCCATCAAGCATGAGTTTGGCGCTTCGGACACACAGATGGGCTTGCTCACCGGTCTGGCTTTCGGTTTGCTTTACGCAGCCCTGGGTATTCCCGTAGGCCGTTTGGCCGACACCCACAACCGCCGCAACATCGTCGCCGTGTGCTGCGCCATCTGGAGTCTGGCCACCATGGCCTGCGGCTTTGCCACCCAGTACTGGCATATGCTGATCGCCCGCATGAGCGTGGCCATTGGAGAAGCCGGCGGCATGGCACCCTCGATTTCCATCGTCTCGGATGCCTACCCGCCGCAAAAGCGCTCCTTCGCCATCAGCCTGTTCATGATGGGGCCCAACCTGGGCACGCTGCTGGGTCTGGTGCTTGGCGGCATGGTGGCCCAGTACTACGGCTGGCGCTCGGTGTTTCTGTTCTTCGGCATTCCCGGCGTGATTCTGAGCCTGTTCGTCTACCTGCTGGTCAAGGAACCCAAGCGCGGGGCATTCGAAGCGCCTGCGGCCAAAGCCGCCGCTGCAGCACCTGCCGCGCCGCGTGAATCCATGTCGCGCCAGGTCTGGCGCCTGCTGGGCATGAAGCCCATGCGCTATATCTGCTTTGCCTGCGGCATGGCCGGCATCGCCGGCTACGGCTACGCGGTGTGGGCGCCCAGCTTTTTCATGCGCATTCACGGCATGAGCATTTCTCACGCCGGCCTGGTGTTTGGCCTGGCCAGCGGCCTGGGGGCCGTGTTTGGCGCCATGTTCTGCGGCTGGCTGTCCGACAAGCTCAGCCAGCGCGACGCCCGCTGGCAGCTGACCCTGGCCGCACTGGGAACCCTGTGCGCCATTCCCTCGGGGATTGCCGTGTTCTTCTGGCCCGAAGCCGACTTCTGGATGGTGGGCAGCATCAAAGTGCCTTATGCCATGGCGTTTGCCATGCTGTTCGGCTTTTTCGGCAGCTGGTTTGCCACGCTGTCCTATAGCGCCGTAAGCCAGATGGTGAAATCTGCGGAGCGCAGCGTGGCCGCCGCCCTGCTCAATCTGTTCATGACCTTGCTGGGTGTGGGCATGGGCCCGCTGGTGACCGGAATTCTCTCCGACTACTTTGCCAAGACCCATGGAGCAGACGGCCTGCGCTGGGCGCTGATGGGCGTGGTGTCATTCCTGGCGCTGACGGTGATCTTCTTCGCCCTGGCCATCACCCCCTACAAACAGCGTCTGCAGCAGCTGCAGGCCGCATGAGCCACGCTTTCGGAAGCTTCGCAATGACACAACCCGTAGTCCTCATTACCGGCGCCAGCCGCGGCATCGGCGCCGCCACGGCCATTGACTTTGCCCGCAAGGGCTGGCGCGTGGCTATCACCGCACGCACCTTGAACGAAGGCGCACAACTGGAGCACCAGTTGCGCCTGCCCAATGGCCAGTTACTGGCGGGCAGCCTGGCCTCCACAGCCCAGGCCATTGAAGCGGCTGGCGGCGAAGTGTTTGCCCACGTCATGGACCTGATGGATCTGAAGTCTCTGGACACGGCCGTCGATGCCGTGCTGCAGCACTTTGGCCGCGTGGATCTGCTGATCAACAACGCCGTCTACCAGGACCGCGAAATCAACGACTTGATTCCCGCGATCAGCGTGGCCTCGCTGGAACGCTCCATGCAGGGCAATGTGATTGCCCCGTTTCACCTGGCCCAGCGTCTGCTGCCGGCCATGGTGGCGCAAGGCGGCGGCCGCATCGTCAACGTGTGCTCGGCCGCAGGCCAGTACAACCCGCCGGTGCCGGCGGACCAGGGCGGCTGGGGCTTTGCCTATGGCGCCTCCAAGGCCGCCATTGCACGCCTGGCCGGCTGCATCAACACGGAATACAAGAGCCAGGGCGTGCGCGCCTTCAGCGTCAACCCCGGCGTGGTCACCACCGAGGCCGTCAAAGCCACGCTGGGTGACGATGGTGTACTGGCCCAGCGCTACGGCGCAGCCACGCCCGAGGAGATCGCGGCGGCCCTGTTCTGGCTGGGCACCGAAGACGACGCCCTGCCTCTGGCCAAGGCCTACACCATGATCGATCTGCAGCCCCTCTACAAAGAGCGTGTGGCAGCCACCGTCTGATCAAGCCAGATAGGAACGGCAGTTGTCCCTGAAGACATGCCGCTGAATACGTCAACACAAGGAGGAACAGATGTTCAAATGCATCGCGCTGCTCAAACGCCGCCCTGACCTGAGCAAGGAGCAGTTCGTGGACTATTACGAGAATCACCATTCGGTGTTGATCCGTTCCCTGTTCCCCGAGATCCTGGAATACCGACGCAACTACATCGATTTGCAGGGCCTGTTCCAGTTTGATGGCAGCGCACCGATTGACTTCAACTCGGTCACAGAGATGTGGTTCAAAGACAAGGCCAGCTATGACCTGTTCATTGAAAAAAACCACGATCCGGAGACGGCACGCCGCATCATGGAAGACGAACTCAATGTCTTTGACCGATCCGCCACACGCATGTTTGTTGTGGATGAACACCGATCAGCGATAGACGCTCAAGACGGGAAGTCCCAAACACTCATGCAGCACCTTCCCTCTCCATTCTGAGCACGCACTCACACAGCATTACGGGCAAACCCTGAGCAGTTTGCGGCAGATCAAAGCCATGCATTCACTCGTCCAAACAGAGTATGCGTGGCGCTGCCCGCTCCACGAAGATCAATCCGTCAAAAACTAAACACGGAGACTCTGCAATGGCAACCACGAAGGACTATCGCCTCGGTGAATTCACCTACCCACGCGGCTGGTTCATGATTTCAGAAGCCAAGGCGCTGGACACCCACAAGCCCGTGGCTGTGCGCTTCTTCGGTCAGGACTTTGCGCTCTACCGTGGCCGCGAAAGCGGCAAGGTGATTTTGCTGGACGCCTACTGCCCCCACATGAAGACCCACCTGGCTGCGCCCAACACCACTAGCTACGTGGTGATCGACGGCGGCGGCAGCAACGTGGAAGGCGATGGCATTCGCTGCCCTTACCACGGCTGGCGCTTTGGCGCGGACGGCAAGTGCAATGACATCCCCTACCACGACGGTGCCATCCCTGCGGCTGCGGCCGTCAAGAGCTGGAAGGTGGTCGAGCAGTACGGCGCGATCTGGGTCTGGTTTGACTCCGAAGGCGGCGAGCCTGAATTCGATCTGCCCCGCTTTGAAGACTGGGATGACGCGACCTATGTCAACGGCGAATGGGACTATCTGGGCGAGCTGAACCAGCACCCCATGGAAGTCGTGGACAACATCGCCGACTACGGCCACTTGAGCCCCATTCACGGCTCCACCGTGGCGCGCTTTGAAAACGAGTTCAAGGGCCATAACGCCATTCAGCGCCAGTGCGGCGGCCACCGCACGCTGGTGGGCGAAGGCGGCGCAAGCTCCGATCTGCACACCGACACCTGGTACCACGGCCCCGGCATTCTGGTCTCCAAGGTCAGCGGCATGTTCAACTCTTTCATGATGATCATGCACACGCCCATCGAGGACGGCAAGATCAAGGTCTGGCACAACCTGCTGGTCAAGACCGCGCACGGCGGCCTGCCCGGCAAGGCCGATGTGGTGGCCGCCAAGCAATTCCAGGAAGCCAGCCGCCTGGCCTTTGCCCAGGACTTCGAAGTCTGGTCGCAAAAAGCTCCTTGCCTGAACCCGCTGTTCATCCCCAGCGACGGCGCCTTCCTCAAGGCCCGCATCTGGTACAAGCAGTTCTACAACCCCCGCGCCAAGACCCAGGACTATCTGGAGCAATGCGAAGGCAAGTACGTGCCCAAGGGCATGGTGGCCTACACGCAAGACAGCGAAGAGTCCGTCACCGCCTAAGCATGCAAAGACCTGACACCAGGTCTGCCCTCAAACAAAACGGCCCATGAATCTCATGGGCCGTTTGTCTTCAAGCACTGCAGAAAGCGATGTCAGGGGCGGCTATGCGTGACTTGGGTCAGCATGAACACGCATTCGCCGAAAGCCGCGCTTTTCACGCCCTCCGCCGCAGCCAAGGCCTGCGCCACATCTTCAAACCACCACTCCACAATGCAGCGATAGCCATAGCCGGCGGGCGGCGGCTCATCCACCAGATTGCACACCACGCGCCGCGCATGCGCCAGGCCACCCGCCAGCCATGCGGCAGGCAGCTCTTCAGGCCCTGCAGCGGTGCGCTGCCATTCATGCTGAAGTTGCAAAAAGCCAATCAGCAGCGTGTCACCCGTCTTCGCCAGCGCCGGCTCCGGCACCTCGCTGAACAAGAGCTGCTCACGGCAAAGCATGGAAAAATTCCGCACATAGTCGGCAAACACGCGGGGTTCATCGGGACGCATCACGGCCAGCGTGTCCGGATCGCTCCAGATGGCCAGACCGGATTCTCTATCTGCCAGAACCATCAGGTTCACGCCGTCATATGCCTGTGTGAACGCGGATGCCTGGGCTTCGAGCACGCGCGAGCACTGGGCCACTGCATGTACGCGCTGAGCCACGTTGCGGCATTGACGGCCCAGGGCCGAATGTTCACGCCAGGCCTGGGGGAAGTCAGCGGCCGCCAGCTCAGGGTTGCGCCTGGCCAGGTAAATCATCTTCCACACTGGCTCGGCCTCCACTGCGGCTTGCGTGATCTGCAAATGGCTGCTCATCACATCACTCATGCTGGATCGCTCACCGCACTGCTGCGGGTTTAAGGCCGACCGATTGCGCCGCGTGATAGGCCCGAGGGTAATGGGACAGCGCCTTGAAAAAAGCCCAGAGGCTGGGCAGCAACATGCACACCATGATGACCATGGCATAGCGCAGGCCTTGGCCATCGGTGACCTCGTTGAGTGCATCACTGAGCCATCCAGCCGCAATCGGCCCTACGCCGTTGCCCAGCAACGCACCGGCCATCAACACCATGGCGCTGGCGGTAGCGCGCCGCTGTGCAGGCACCACCAGGCTGAGAGCGGCATAGGTTGCCGGCCCCCACCAGGGCGTGAAAAAGGAATACAGCAGCATGAAGGCGATGGAAAGCTCGAACATGCTGGAGCTCACCAGCAGATAAGCCAGGCCTAAGATCACGGCCATCACCCCTCCTATGACCGGAATGCGGATCTGCCAGCGCACATCGCGCTGAGCCATGCGATCGGTCAGCCAGCCGGAGAACAGACTGCCCGACACCGACAGCAAGGCCGCCACCGAAGAAATCCAGCCCGCCTGCTTCAAACTCAGGTCGAAACGCCGGGCCAGCAAAGCCACGTTCCAGGCGCCGATAGACAGACCTGCTACCAAAGCGAAAGCAGCACCCATAATCAGATAGCGGGTTACAGGCTCATTCCATATCAGGGCAATAGCGGATTTCTGCTTGCCGTCCGCGCCATGCTGTGCAGCCGCCGTGGCGTGCGTCAGCGTGCGTACGGGCTCGTTCACCGTATAGCGCAGCACCAGGGACAGCAGCACAATGCTGGCCCCCACAATGGCCATGGTCACCCGCCATCCCCACCACTCGGCAAACAGCGGGCCCAGCAGCAGTGCCAGCATGGCACCCATGGCAGCTCCCACGCCGAAAACGCTCATCACCCGCGAACGCTCCGAGGGACCGTACAAATCCGCCAGAATTGACATGGAGGCCGCCCCGCCGCCCGCATCGGCCAGGGCCGCGCCCGAGCGGGAGGCCGTCAGTCCGCCTGCACCCGTGGCCATGGCTCCCGCGGCCGCAATACAGCCGCCCAGCCCCCGGCACCAGGCAATCAAGCGGCGGCGTTCATGCTTGTCCGCCAGCCGCCCCAGCGGCAGGCCCAGAACGCCAAACGCCAGGGCAAAACCCAGGCCGGTGATCAAGCCGATCTGCAGATCGGAAAAGCCGAACTCCAGCTTGATGGGCTGCAGCAGCACGGCCAGGATCTGCCTGTCCATGAAGGTGACGGCCGACAAGGCCGTCAACAAAAGCAGCACGTATTTTCTTGCGCCGTGGTCCACACTGGTATCTGTCATTGTTTTCTTGGTTTCTTGCCCGTGCGGGCGGTGTTGCCCTGCGGATTTCATGCACTGCAGCTGCGAGGTCTCCGGCAGCAGCCCATCACATCCTGGGATGGGGGGCGGTCAGACACATCGTCTCAACGGACGATGTAGCTACCCGGGGTGCAAAACCGCCAAGCCGTCCTAAGCTGATGCCACAGCTGCGGGGCTCACGGCGACCGGCCTGCCCCGCATTCCCAAAAGCAAGCTTTGCGAAGGAGACATCGCGTCATGCAAGAGTTCGACCTGGTCATACGTTCCGGCACCATAGTCAACGGCACGGGCGGGCCGCCGTTCTGCGCCGACATAGGCATTCGCGGCGAGCACATCGCCGCCATAGGCCCGCAGCTGCCGGCCGGCAAGCAGGAGATAGATGCCTCAGGTCTGCTGGTCACACCGGGCTTTGTGGATGTACACACCCACTTTGACGGCCAGGCTACCTGGGACAACCGGCTCTGGCCCAGCTCCCAGCAAGGGGTGACCACGGCGGTCATAGGCAACTGTGGCGTGGGCTTTGCACCCTGCAGGCCGGCAGACCGCGATGTGCTGATCGAGCTGATGGAGGGCGTGGAAGACATACCCGACACCGCCTTGCACGAAGGCCTGCCCTGGAACTGGGAGAGCTTTGCGCAGTATCTGCAATCTCTGGCCGCGCGCAGCTACGACGTGGACATTGCTGCGCTCATACCCCACGGCCCCTTGCGCGTCTATGCCATGGGCCAGCGCGCGGTACGCCGCGAACCGGCCAGCGCACAAGACCTGGCCACCATGCAGCAACTGGTAAGCCAGGGCCTTGCCGCCGGTGCCGTAGGGCTTTCCACCTCGCGCACCATGGCGCACCGTTCCAAGTCGGGTGAGTTCACGCCCATGTACCAGGCGGCCGGCGAGGAGCTGCGCCAGCTGGGGCTGGCACTCAAAGGCCATGCCAACAGCGTGTTCCAGATGATTTCGGACTTTGACCACACCGAAGATGAGTTCGCCATCCTCACCGATGTCTGCCAAAGCACGGGCTGCGCAGGCACGTTGAGCGTCATCCAGTATCCGCACAAGCCCGAACTGCACCGCCAGCTGCTGCAGCTGATAGAGCAAGCCAACCGGCAAGGGCAGACCGTGATGGGCCAGGTGCTCAACCGCCCGGTAGGCGTGCTCATGGGCTTTGACTGCACGCTCAATCCTTTTTCCTGCCGCCCCAGCTATGCAGCCCTGGCCGAGCTCTCGCCCGCGCAGCGCCAGCAGGCCCTGAGCAGGCCCGAAGTGCGCCAGGCCATACTCGGCGAGCAAGATCGGAATCCCCACCTCTTCATGGAGTACTTCGGCCACAACTATGCGGCCATGTATCCCTGGCAGGGCGAGCAGCCTAACTACCTGCCCAAGGCGGAGGAATCGGTACAAGCTCTGGCTGCGGCCCAGGGCGTTCCGCCGCTGCAATGGCTGTATGACTTCATGCTGGGCCAGAACGGCCAGGCCCTGGTTTACCTGCCCATGGCCAACTACCTCAACAACGACTGCTCGGCCCTGCATGAGCTGCTCAAGCATCCGCATACCGTGCCGGCGCTGGGTGACGGCGGTGCCCACGTAGGCACGATCTGCGATGGCAGCGCCACCACCTTTCTTCTCACACAATGGGTGCGCGACAGCCAGCTCTTCAGTATCGAAGATGCCATTCAGCGGCTGACGCAACGCCCGGCCTCACTCTATGGCTTTCATGACCGGGGAACGCTGGAGACAGGCAAGCTGGCCGATCTCAATGTGATCGACCTCCAGGCCTTGAAAATCCAGCCGCCCACCATTGTTAGGGATCTGCCCGCAGGCGGACGCCGTTTTCTGCAAGGCGCAGACGGCTACCGCTACACCATCAAGTCCGGTCAGATCACCTACCAGGATGGGCAGGCCAGCACCGCCCTGCCCGGCCGCCTGCTCAAGCGTAGCGAATTGGGCGCAGCTTCATAGTCAAAACTGGCTGCAGCCCATTCATAGAATTGGGTTGCAGCTATAAAAAAAGGAGGCCTAAGCCTCCTGTAAACCCTTCGTCTGGCGCGACGAGTGGGAAATCTCTATACCTTACCGATGCTCAAGCGGCAGCCATCGTCACGGGCTCATGGGTTTCGGCAAAGCCCTTGGCCCAGCGGTAATCGGCCTTGCCGGCCGGGCTGCGCTTGAGTTCGCCGGCGATGAAGACGGCGCGCGGCAGCTTGTAGCCCGACAGATTGGCGCGGCAGACCTTCTCCATCTCCTGCAGATCGAACGCCTGCCCCGGTTGCAGCTGGATCACGGCCGCCACCTTGCTGCCCCAGCGCTCATCGGCAATCCCCACTACCATCACGTCCTGCACGGCGAGGTAGCGGCGCACGGCCTCTTCCACCTCTTCGGGGTAGACTTTTTCGCCTCCGGTGTTGATGCATTGCGAGCCACGGCCCAGCACCAGATAGTCACCCGAGGCATCGATGCGCGCCTTGTCGCCCGTCAACACCCAGCGGCTGCCCTCGATATTCACAAAGGTCTCGGCGGTCTTCTTGGGATCGCCATAGTAGCCAAGCGGCGTGTGACCACGGCGCGCCAGCGTGCCTTCGGCACCGGGCGTCGTCAGCAGCTTGAGCTCTTCGGAGATCACGCTCAGATCGGGTCGGGGAGCAATGCGCATCAGCCCTTCGCCTTCGGGCGATTTCTCGCCACCGCCCAGCACGCCGGACTCCGAGCTGGCCATGCCGTTGTTGAGCAGTAGATGCGGCATCTGCACCAGCAAACGCTCCTGCAGATGGCGCGAGAACAGCGCGCCGCCGTTGCCGAAGATCATCAGCGACTTGAGCTGCCAGCGGCCGGGGTTGGCCTCCAGTTCCTGGATGATGGGCAAGGCCATGGCATCGCCCACCACGGAGATCACATTGATCTGGTGCCGCTCGATCAGATCCAGCATATGGGCTGCATCGAAATTCTTGCGATCGTTCACATACACGGGATGACCGGAGAACAGGCTGATCAGCGTGGCCCACATGGCTGCACCATGCATGAGGGGGGCCGCTGCCAGATAGGCCAGCGCCGGGGCATTGGGCACCAGGGCCAGCAGTTCCTCGGGCTGCTCTATGGCCGGGCGGCGAAAGTAGTAGCCGCCACCGCCCAGAGCACCCATGAACAAAGCCTTGTGCGGCCACATCACGCCCTTGGGCAGACCGGTGGTGCCGCCGGTGCACAGCATGAAGATATCGTCATCGCTGCGCTCGCCATCCACCAGTTGACTGGAGCCCTGGGCCAGCACGGCTTCAAAGTCCACCATCTTGGCGGGCAGGCCCAGCATCGGCTCTGCCGCGTTGTCGCACACGCGCAGTACTAGGCGCAGCGTGGGCACCTGGGGCAGTACCTCAAGCACCGCAGCGTCGAAGTCTGCGCCATAGACCAGACCGCGCAGATCCAGGCTGTTGAACAGGCCTTGCAGCTCATCGGCCACGTAGCGATAGTTCACGTTGACGGGTACGGCGCCAATCTTGGTGCAGGCAAAAAAAGTCTCCAGATACTCGGCACAGTTGTGGAGCTGAATGCCTACGTTGTCGCCACGCACTATGCCGCGGGCACGCAAGGCATTGCCCAACTGATTGGCTCTCTCGTCAAGCTGGCGAAACGTCAGCTGCTGCGCGCCGCAACCGAACGCAATGCGATCCGGCACCGCCTGCACCACCAACTCAAAAATGTCTGCCAAATTGAAGGTCCGCTTCATTCCTAGGTCTCCATGTTCTTGTGAAATCTTCGCTATCCGCTGCCGCCATATTCAGGTGCCGCAAGCCCCCATTCATCGTCCGCTTGGACGGGGTACAGACCCTCAGTTTTTGCTAGCCCATGCTCTCAGATCGCAGACGCTGTTCCTACAGAAAATTCCCCAAGCCTGGGCGAAAAACACCGGTACAAATGAAAACGGCCAAAGCCCGCATCCGGTGCGGGCCTTGGCCATCGACAGTGGGTTTGGCGAATGCTTAAAGGCGCATCACGCCATGGATTTTTTGGCTTTGAGCTGACTCACATAGGGCTTGAGGCTCAAGGCATAGATCAGCGCACCCAGCAGGTAAAACCCAAGCATGCAGATCAGTGCCCAGCGCAGGGATTCGTTGCCTGCGCGGGCAATGAAAGCATCGCTGAGCAAGCCCACGGCCAGCGGCCCCAAACCGCCTCCCACCGCAGTCAACAACAGGTTGTAGACAGACAATGCCGTCGCCAGCCGCGTGGAGACGATCACATTCGTCAGCGCGGCAAATACCGGTGCCGCCCAGAAGCTGGAGAACACGGCAAAGGCGCCGTAGTAGGCAACGGAGTGTGGAATCTGCAAACCCGCCACCTGCCACTGCGCCGGCGAATCGTTGATATAGAAAAGCAGGCCCAGCGGGATGGAGAGCAAAATCCCCAGCACCGGCATGCCGATCTGCCAGCGCGCATCACGCTTGGCCATCACATCGGTCAACCAGCCGCTCAGCAGCGCGCCCACAATCGCCGCCGGTCCGCCGATAAAGCCCATGATGGCACCGGCATCCTTGAGTTGCAGACCGTGCGAGCGCACCAGAAAGGCGGTGTTCCACATGCCTATCGCGTAGCCGGAAAACGCCATCAGCATGCCCGCCAGCCCCAGGCCCACAAAAGCCTTGTTGCTGCGCAGGGAGAGCATCACTTCCGAGAATTTTTCAACGCCGGCCTGCACCACCGGCCTGGCATCTTGCGCGCCACGCACCGGTTCGCGGCAAGTCAGGCGCAGCATCAGGGCAGCCAGCACTCCGGGCACGGCCAAGGCCAGAAAAGCCGTGCGCCAGCCATAGTTCTGGGCAATCCAGGCCCCCACACCCAGGCCCACCAGAGAGCCCAGATGCGGGCCAAGACTGAACACGCTCATGGCGCGGCTGCGCTGCTCTGGCGGGTAGACATCGGCAATCATGGTGGTCGATGCAGCGGTGCTGCCGGCCTCGCCCACGGCCACGCCCACGCGCGCCGCCGTCAGCGACCAAAAGCCGACGGCCATGCCGCACAGACCCGTGGCAATACTCCAGGCACCGCAGCACCAGGCAATCAGATTGCGGCGATTGGTACGGTCTGCAAAGCGCCCGAATGGCACGGCCAGAATGCTGTAGAACAGCGCAAACGCCAGCCCGGTCAGCAAGCCCATGGCACTGTCGGAGACGCCCATTTCCTTTTTGATAGGCTCGATCAGCACGCCCATGATCTGCCGGTCGATCATGCTCATGGCATAGACGAAGAGCAGCACCAGCAGGAGGTAGTGGCGCCGCCAGCCCTGCACATTGCTGATGGGTTGGGCCTTGGTGGCGGCGGGCTGGGGCATGGATGCCGCTGCAGATGCACTCATGATCTGTCTCCTTGGAGGGCGCGATCTAGTGGGTCGCGCTTGATTGGTAAAGCCGGGGCTGCGGAAATATACGCCGCCGATTCAGCACAGCTGGAAACCGGCACCGCTATGCCACCAGTTCGCAAAACGGCAGATCCTTGTCGGCTTTGGGTTCGGCGGCCAGACCCAGGACGCGCTCGCCAATGCTGTTGAGCACCACTTCGTCGGTGCCGCCGGCAATGCGCATGCCGGCCGAGCCAAACCACAGACGCTCGACGATGTCAAAACGCTCACCGAGTTCACTGGCGGCCAGCACCCCGCGCTCGCCCAGCAAATCCATCGCAAAGTAGCTGAAAGCCTGCAAGGCGCTGGCCGCCACGTTTTTGGCACCGCTCATTTCCGGGCCCGGCTGACGCCCCTTGCTCAAGGCCGTCAGCGCACGGCATTGCAACAGCCACAGCGCCTGCTCCTTGAGGTAGAGATCGGCCCAGCGTTCGCGCAGCCGTCCATCCTTGAGAGCGCTGTCTCCCAGAAAGCGTGCATCGCGCAGCATCCCGCCCATGGTGCGCCACAGGTCGGCAGGCATGACGCCGCCTATGGCCAGGCGCTCCGACATCAAACCGGTCAAGGTCACCCTCCAGCCGCCGCCCAGCTTGCCCACCCGTTGGCTATCGGGCACAAACACGTCTTCGAAGAACACCTCGTTGAACTCCGACTCGCCACCGGCCTGCCGAATAGGGCGCACGCTGATACCCGGCGATTGCATGTCCAGGAAAAACGTGGACAGTCCTTCGAACTTGGAAGCCTGCGGATTGGTGCGCGTCAGCACCAGTCCGAACTGGGCAAACTGCGCCAGCGAAGTCCAGACCTTCTGGCCATTGATGAGCCAGCCTTCTCGCCCGTCCGTGCAGCGCTCGGCGCGGGTGCGCACCATGCCCAGATCGGAGCCCGCACCGGGCTCACTCAGCAACTGGCACCACAGATTCTTGCCGGCCAGGGCTGGAGCCACATGCAGACCCAGCACCTCGGGGCTGGCGTGGGCCATCACCGATGGCAGCACCATGCCGATGCTGACATTGAACATGCCGGTGGGTACCAGAAACTGGCCCTCCTCCTGACGCCAGATCAGCTCCTGCATGGGCGTGCCGCCACGGCCACCCAGGGCCTTGGGCCAGGTAATCGCCCCCAGGCCGGCAGCCGCCTTCTTGCCCTGCCATTCACGGGCGGCGTCCATGCGCTGCTGCGCCGTCATGCCGCGACCAAAGAAGTCATCGGCGCTCAGCTTGGGCTGCGCCTGGGCTTGCAGCCAGGCCCGGCATTCGGCGCGGAAATCGGCTTCCTCGGCCGTATCGTCAAAGTCCATGGACTGGGAGTCTTCGCTACCTGGCTTGGACAGACGATTGACCTTCGGCGCATGGCTCATGCGCTGCTCCAGCGCCTGGGCCAGTTGTTCGCGCCAGGCATGGATGCTGCCCAGCTCTACGGCCTGCTGGCGTGCACGGCGATAAAACAGATGGCAATCAAGCTCCCAGGTGTAGCCCATGCCGCCGTGGGTATGCAGATTCTCCTGCGCCGAATCGGACAGGGCCTGAGTCGCGCTCACCCGCGCGGCCGCCGCTGCCGCAGCCAGCTCGGCAGCTGGCTGCGGCTGGGCCATGTCGGCATCCAGCGCCCAGGCGCCGTAGTAGCAATGGGCGCGGGCCATCTGATTCTGGGTATAGAGATTGGCCAGCTTGTGCTTGATGCCCTGGTAGGAACCAATCGGACGGCCGAAGGCCTTGCGCTCCTTGGCGTAGCTGCTGGCCATCTCCAGTGCCGCATCTGCCGCGCCCAGTTGCTCGAAGGCCTGCAGCACCGCCGCGCGCTTGCGCACGCGTTGCAGCACTTGCAGGCTGTCCAGTTCGCCATCCAGCAGTTCGGCCTTTGTGCTGTTGAATTCCAGCGAAGCAAAAGGCTTGGACGCATCCAGCGTCTTGAGCGCTTTGCGCGCCACGCTCCCATCGATATCGAAGGCCACCAACACCGGCTGGCCCACTGCATTGCGTGCCAGAGCCACGCCCCATTGCGCGGCCAGGCCATCGGCCACCAAGGCGCAGTTGCCCGACAGGCAATGACCGTCAAACTGCGGCAGGCCCTCCAGCGTGAATTCACCATCGGTCGCAGCGGCCAGGCAGCCCACGGCGCCGCCGGAAACCGGCAGCAGCCAGCGCTGGCGCTGAGCCGAGTCGGCCTGGGTGCCCAGCAGCACGGCCTGCACCGCCAGATACATGGTGGAGGACAGGGGCACGGGGCTCAGTTGCCGCCCCACCTCCTCGGCCACCACACACAGTTCCATGGCACCGAGTCCTATACCGCCGCAGTCCTCGGGCAGCATCAGCCCCGTCACGCCCAGTTGCGCCATACCGCTCCAGACACTGCGGGCATAGCAATCCTGCCCTTCCAGCACGGCTCTAGCCTGTGTGAGCGGGGACTCCTTGCTTAGGAATTTGCGTATCTCGTTGCGCAAGCTGTTCTGGTCATCGCTGAAATCAAAATTCATTTTTCTGTCTCCGTTCTGGTGTTCGTCTCTGAAGCCGCTCAGGCCGATACCGGCAAGGCGGGCCGACCCAGGACCAGGTCGGCGCCTTTGGCCCCTATTGCGACTGCGGCCGCATTGGTGTTGCCGCAAATCAGGTTGGGCATCACGGAGGCATCGATCACCCGCAGCCCCTGTACGCCTTTGACTTTCAGATCCGGCGTGCAAACCGCCATCTCATCGTCTGCCGCGCCCATGCGGCAGCTTCCCACCGGGTGGTAGCCCGTGGCCAGCTGTGGCGCGATCCAGTCCAGCCACTGCGCGTCGCTTTGCACATCGGCACCAGGCTGCACCTCCTGCTCCACCAAGGTCGCCAGTGCAGGCTGCTGGCACATATGGCGCAGAAAGCTCAGGGCCTGAATCAGCGTGCGGCGATCGCGCTCGTCATGCAGATAGTTCATCCGAATCGCCGGGTGATCGGCCGCGTCAGGTGTCTTCAGGCGTATGCTGCCGCGCGAGTAGGGGCGCACCTGGTAGGGGGCCAGCGTCATGCCGCCAAAGGCATCGGGCCTCATGGCTGCACCGGTATGCTTGCGGCTGGCCGGGTCCGCACTCATGGGCAGGCCAAACACCTGCACGTCCTGATAGGGCAGCGAGGTATCGGTCTTGAGATACATGCCGAACTCTGCCGGCGGCGTGGTCAGCGGCCCTTGACGGCCCAGACCGTAGCGCAGCAGCGAGCCCAGCATGCGCATGCCGGTAAACGACTGGTTCATGCTCTGATCCGCGCTGCGCAGCTTCCACGACAGCGGCGCCGTGCAGTGATCCTGCAGGTTCTCCCCAACTCCGGGCGCATGGCTTGCCACCGGTATGCCCAGTTGCTGCAACTGCTGCGCCGGGCCTATGCCCGAAACCATGAGCAGCTGCGGCGACTGTATGGCACCGGCGCACAGCAGCACTTCCTTGTTGGCATGGACCAGATGCAGGCCGCCGCGGTGGTCGCGGTACTCCACACCCGTGGCACGCATATCCTCCAGCACGATGCGCTGCACCGTGCAGCGCGACTGCAGCCGGAAATTCCTGCGTGCAAGCGCAGGCTCGATGGCGTTGTGCGCCACCGAAGAGCGCCGACCCTTGCGGATATTGAACTGAAACAGGCCCACGCCTTCGGCCTTGCCGTCGTTGAAATCATGGACACGCGGCAGACCCGCCTGCACGGCGGCCTCCATCAGCGCCCGGGTGGTGGGATGAGGTTGGGGCAGATCGTAGGCCGGCAGCACGCCGCCCTTGCCATGCAGAGCGCTGGCCGGGTGCTGCTGATCTTCGGTGGCCACAAAGTAAGGCAGCATTTCCTTCCAGGACCAGCCCGTGGCGCCGGCTGCGGCCCAGTCGTCGTAATCCTGTCTGTGGCCCCGGATATAAATCATGCCGTTGATGGAGGAGGAGCCCCCCACCAGTTTGCCGCGCGGCATCATCAGGCAGCGCCCGCCGGCATAGGCCTCCGGTTCGGTCTCGTGCATCCATGAATAACGCGGGTTGTAGGTGGTGGCCGCCCAGCCCGCAGGCATGGTGATGAACATGGAGCGGTGCGTGCTGTCACCGGCCTCCAGCAGCAACACGCTGTGCCTGCCATCTTCGGTCAGCCTAGCAGCCAGGGTACCGCCGGCCGAGCCTGCGCCCACGATCACATAGTCATAGCGCGCAACTCCATTCATGCCGCCACTCCCTGCTCGAGGCTCTGCGCCTCCCCGGCCCCGGCCGGGAAAACCGATGAAAATGCCGCCAGCGCAGGCAGGCCCAGCACCAGATCGCCCCCCTTGTCGCCAATCACCACCGATGCCGCATTGGTATTGCCCGAAACCAGATGCGGCATTACCGAAGCATCCAGCACGCGCAGCCCCTTCACGCCCCGCACCTTGAGATCCGGCGTCACCACCGCCATGGCATCGGACTCGCTGCCCATGCGGCAGCTGCCGCAGGCATGGTGACCCGAACCCATGTACATGGAGACCCAGTCCAGCAGCTCATCATCGCGCTGCAGATCGGGGCCAGGGCGGGTCTGCACGTCCACCAAGGCGGCCAGCGCCGGCTGGCGGGCAATATTCATGGCCACGCGCATGCCGTGAAGCAAGGCCTTGCGGTCGCGCTCATCGTGCAGATAGTTCATGCGCACGCTGGCCAGCTCCTGCGGCCTGGCGCTTTTGAGCTTGAGCTCACCACGCGAGAAAGGCCGCACCTGATAGGGCGCCATGGTCATGCCGGGAAAGGCTTCGGTGCGATAGTCCTTGCCATCGCGCATATAGGCCTCGATATCCCCCGTCACCGGCAGACCGTGCAGCTGAATATCGTTGTACGGCAGGGAGGGATCGCTGCTGAACCATGCAGCAAACTCGGCGGCGGGCATGGCCATGGCTCCTTGCCGGGTCAGCAGATATTTGAGTACCGATGCGCCTATGCCCAGGCCACGCAAGGACTTGTTGAGGCTGGGCGTGTCCGACTTCATACGCCAGGACATGGGAACAATGGCGTGATCCTGCAAATTGGCGCCCACGCCAGGCAGGTCTATCTGCACCTCAATCCCCATCTCGCGCAGATGCGCTGCCGGGCCTATGCCGGAGAGCATCAACAGCTGAGGCGACTGCAGAGCGCCGGCGCATAGCAGCACCTCCCTGGCCGCACGCGCGCTATGGCTGCCGCCCGAGCTGTCCTGCCAGTGCACCGTGCGAGCGCATTGCTCTTGCAGCCCTATGCGCGTGACAAGCACCTGCATCAGCACCTTGAGGTTCTTGCGCTGCATTGCCGGCTCTATGGCGTTGCGGGCAATGGATGAGCGCTGCCCATCTTTCAGATTGACCTGAAACAGACCCGCCCCATCGGGATGACCGTTGTTGAAGTCTGCGCAGGCAGGCATACCCGCCTGAACCGCAGCCTTGACCATGGCCAGCGATACTGGATGCGGAGAATGCAGATTATTGGCCGTCAGCGGCCCGCCGCGCCCATGCCAGGGGCGGGTGAAGACCTCTTCGTTGCGCTGCTGCCCCTCGGTACGTGTGAAGTAAGGCAGAAGCTCATCATGGCTCCAGCCCTTGGCCCCCATGGCTGACCAGCTATCAAAATCGCTTTGATCGCCGCGCACATACACCATGCCATTGATGGAGGATGAGCCACCAAGGCGCTTGCCACGCGGCAGGCTGATGCAGCGGTTGGCCGCGTATTTTTCAGGCTCGGTTTCGTGGCCCCATGAATACTTGGGGCTGTTGACCATCTGCCCCCAGCCCGATGGCATGCTGACCAGCAAATCCTTGTGGCTTGCTCCTCCCTCCAGCAGCAGCACCTTGTGTTGCCCGCTTTCGGTCAATCTGGCCGCCAGCGTTCCGCCCGCCGAACCCGCGCCAATGATGATGTAGTCAAAGACTTCGCTCATATGTCTTGTCTCCGTTGGTGTTTTTGTACGGATGAGGATGTCTGAATCGGAGGATGACGCATACGCCATCCCCCTGGGCGCACGGGCTTCAGGCTCTGGCGGTCTTGCCGTAGAAAGTCTGGCCGTTGGCAGCCATATCGCGCAGCAGCTGCGGCGGACGCAGTTGTTCGCCAAACAGATCGGCCAGCCTGTCGGCTTCGGCCACGAACCGGGGCAGGCCCACGCCATCGATAAAGCAGAACGGCCCACCGGTATAGGCCGGGAATCCCACACCCAGAATCGACCCGATGTCGCCATCTGCCGGGGCCAGCAAAACGCCCTCTTCCATGGCGCGCGCGCCCTCTACTGCCTGCACATACAGAATGCGCTGTTTGAGGTCATGGGCCAGGGGCTGCGACTCCTTGAGCGGATAGTGCTGGGCCAGGCCGGACCAGAGGCGCTTGCCGCTGTCGTCGTAGTCGTAAAAGCCTTTGCCGGCCTTGCGCCCCAGACGACCCTGTTCAAACAGCTTGTTGATCACGGGCACCGAGCGCCCAGGTTTGTATTCGGCAGCAAACTCCCTGGCCTGGGCCTCACCGGCATGCTTGGACAGGTCGATCGACAGCTCGTCGGTTATGGCCAGCGGCCCCACGGGCATGCCCGCATGCTTGGCGCAGTTCTCGATCAATGCCGGGGCAATGCCTTCGGCCACCATACCTATGGCATCGTCGACAAAAGCGCCTATGAAGCGGCTGGTGAAAAAGCCGCGCTTGTCGTTGACGACAATGGGTGTCTTCTTGAGCTGGGCCACGAAATCCAGTGCCCGGGCCAGCGCCACATCTGAGGTCTGCTTGCCGCGAATCACTTCCACCAGCGGCATCTTGTCGGCAGGCGAGAAGAAGTGCAGGCCAATAAAGCGCTCGGGGCGGCTGCTGGCCTGCGCCAGCAGGCTGATGGGCAAAGCCGAGGTATTGCTGGCCAGCACGCAGTCCGGCGCCAGCACCGCGTCCAGTCGGCGTGTCACATCGGCCTTGACGGCACGGTCTTCGAATACGGCTTCAACCACCATATCGGCATCACGCAGCAGTTCGTAATCGGTGGACGGAGTGATGCGCGCCAGGATGGCATCGGCTTTTTCGCGGCTTTGGCGGCCCTTGTCCACCAGCTTGGTCAGCGCTTTTTCCGAGTAAGCCTTGCCTTTGTCGGCAGCCGCCTGATCACGATCTATCAACACCACCTCGATACCGCGCTGGGCCGCCACCAGGGCAATGCCTGCGCCCATCATGCCCGCACCAATCAGACCCAGCTTGCGGCATTTGAAAGTCTCTATGCCAGCGGGGCGGTGCATGCCTTTTTCCGCCTTGGCCTTGTTGACAAACAGGGTACGAATCATGCCGCGCGCCACCGGATCGCGTGACAGCATGGCCAGGTACTTGCTCTCCACACGCAAGCCCTTGTCTATGGGCAGCTGGCAGCCTTCGTACAGGCAGCTCTGTATGGCCAGCGGCGCCGGCAGATTGTGAAAAGTCTTGGCCTGCAGCAAGGTGTTGCCGACCACAAAGCCGGGAGCCACGCGCGGATCCAGCGGGCCGCCGCCAGGAATGCGAAAGCCTTTCACATCCCAGGGCTGTACCGCCGTGTCGTGGGCCAGCAGCCATTGGCGGGCAGCAGCCATCAGCTGATCCGGCGCCACCACTTCGTCGACCAGACCGGCCTCCTTGGCCTTGACGGCCTGCAGCTGCTTGCCTTCCAGGAGAAAAGGCATGGACGCCTGAATGCCGATCATGCGCGGCAGGCGCTGCGTTCCGCCGGCTCCGGCCAGCAAGCCCACTTGCACCTCGGGCAAGCCGACCAGCACGCCAGGTGCATCCGCCGCAATGCGGTGGTGGCAGGCCAGACAGATTTCGTAGCCGCCCCCCAAGGCCATGCCGTTGATGGCCGCGACCATGGGCTTGCCAAAGCTCTCCAGCTGGCGCAGCAGCTGGGACAGGGAAGCGCAGGAAGTCAGCAGCTCGGCTACGGACATCTCGGCCATGGCATCGATATTGCTTTCCATGGACAGCAGATCGGCACCGGCCACAAAGCTGTCCTTGCCCGAAGTGATGATGCCGCCGCGCACGCTGGCGTCACTCTTCATGCGCTCGATACAGGCGGACAGCTCGTTCATGAAGGCCTGGTCGATCACGTTCATGGTCTTGCCGGGATAGTCCAGCGTCAGCGTGGCGATGCCCTGGGCATCGACTTCATAACGAATAATGTGGTGATTCATGACTGTACTTTCCCGTTTCAAACGCGCTCGATGATCATGGCCGAGCCCATGCCGGCGGCCACACACAGACTGATCAGAGCCGTCTGCTTGCCCGTGCGCTCCAGCTCGTCGAGCACGGTGCCCAAAATCATGGCGCCGGTAGCACCCAGCGGATGGCCCATGGCAATGGCGCCGCCGTTCACATTCATGCGTTCGTGGGGGATATTGAGTTCCTCCATCATGGTCAGCACCACAGTGGCAAACGCTTCGTTGAGCTCCCACAGATCGATGTCGCTGGCCTGCATGCGGGCGCGTTGCAGCGCCTTGCGTGCCGCGTGGCTGGGGCCATCCAGCATCAGCGTGGGCTCCGAGCCGATGCTGGCAAAGGAGCGAATGCGGGCACGGGCCTTGAGGCCTTGCTGCGCCCCGGCCTGGGCAGAACCCAGCAACACGGCGGCCGCCCCGTCCACGATGCCGGAGCTATTGCCCGCATGGTGAACGTGCTCGATTTTTTCCACCTGCGGATAGCGCTGCAAAGCCACGCTGTCGTAGCCGTATTTCTGGCCCATTTCGGTGAACGCGGGCTTGAGCGTAGCCAGCGTGTCCGCCGAAGTCTCGGCGCGAATGGTTTCATCGCGCTCCAACAACGTGAGACCCAGAAAGTCCTTGACGGGAACCACCGAACGATCAAAGCGCCCCTCGGCCCAGGCCAACGCTGCGCGGCTGTGGCTTTGGGCCGAATACGCATCCAGATCGCGGCGGCTGTGACCGCGCAGCGAGGCCAGCAGATCGGCCGAAATGCCTTGCATCACAAAATGCGTCTTGCTGGCCAGCTGCGGGTCTTGCGCCCAGGCCCCGCCATCCGAGCCCATGGGCACGCGAGACATCATCTCCACGCCCGCGCCAATGGTCATATCGGCCTGGCCTGCCATTACCTTGGCGGCAGCAAAACTCACGGCCTCCAGGCCCGAGCCACAGTAGCGGTTGAGCTGAACGCCGGCCACGCTCTGTGCATAGTCGGCTTGCAGCACGGCCATGCGGCCCACGTTGCCGCCCTGCTCCCCCACCGGGACCACACAGCCCATGATCACATCATCGACGGCCGAGGTATCGAGCTGGTTGCGCTCGCGCAGGGCCAACAGCGGCTGGGCCGCCAGCCAAACCGGCGTGACCTCGTGCAAAGCGCCATCCGGCTTGCCCTTGCCCCGCGGCGTTCGAACATGGTCAAAAATCAAAGCATCCATCAACATCCACCTCACTGAATCGACTGGTTATTTCTTGTTTTTCAGATTGCCATACGCATTGGGCTGCAACCTACCTGATTCAGACTAAGCACAGACTATGAGTGAAACCCGGGGTCAAGCTCTACACAATGGCGTCACGAGCAAGGAATTTCGCCCCAGCTCCAACCAATCTTTCACTGCCCCGGCCTCTTGCAGCCCCGTTCGCGAGCCCATCAGCCGCATGGCAGAGCCCTACTGAAAACGAGAAAACCCATGAGTGAGACAAGCGCCCCCGGCAGCAGCAACGGCCCGTTGACCGGCCTTCGCATCATTGAATTTGCCGGCATAGGCCCGGGGCCGTTTGCCGGCATGATGCTGGCCGACATGGGAGCCGAAGTCATATTGATCGAGCGCAGCACGGACTTCGCCACGGCCTCACACTATCCGCGCATGGCGCAGAACCGGGGCAAGAAATCCGTGGCACTGAACCTCAAGACCGAGGCCGGACAAGCCGCAGCCTGGAAGCTGATCGAGTCTGCCGATGCTTTGATCGAAGGCTTTCGCCCCGGCGTCATGGAGCGACTGGGCCTGGGCCCCGAAGAAGTTGCAAAGCGCGCGCCTCGTCTGGTCTTTGGTCGTGTCACCGGCTGGGGCCAGAGCGGTCCCTTGGCCCATGCTGCGGGCCATGACATCAATTACGTGGCCCTCACCGGTGTCATGGCCACGGCCATGCGCCCCGGCCAGGCGCCGCTGCTGCCGCCCACCATTGTGGGCGACATGGCGGGCGGTGCCATGTTCCTGCTGTTCGGCATCATGTGCGCCCTGTTCGAGGCACAGAAATCCGGCCAAGGTCAGGTAGTTGATGCGGCCATGATTGACGGCGTTGCAGCCATGAGCGGGCTGATACACCAGATGCGCGGCGCCATGGGTTACTGGAAGGACGAGCCGGGCCAGAACCACTTTCTCAACACCTCGCCTTTTTACGAAGTATTCGAATGCGCTGACGGCAAGCACATCACATTGGGTGCGATCGAGCCCCAGTTCTATGCGCTGCTGCTGCAAAAGCTGGGCCTGCACGACGTGGATCCCAAACGTCAGTACCAGAGCGCCGATTGGCCCGCACTCAAGGCCCGGGTTGCAGCCATTGTGCAAAGCAAGACCCAAGCCCAATGGTGCGCCGAGCTGGACGGCAGCGATGTCTGTTTCGCCCCCGTTCTGAGTCTTGCCGATGCCCCCAACCACCCCCACAACGCCCAGCGCCATCTGTTTGTGGATCTGGAAGTGGATGGCAGGCCGCAACGCCAGCCTGCACCCGCACCGCGCTTTTCACGCACGAGCGCACGCACGCCTGAACAAGGCACCAAGATCGGTCAGGACACGGATGCCGTGCTGGCATCTGTGGGCTATGGAGCCACAGACATTGCGGCGCTGCGCGAGGCTGGGGCCTGCGCCTGAGCCTTTAGAGCCGAGATATCTTGCTATCAAATTAAAAGCATTCAGCGCCGTATTTCATGAGGCTTCAGATGCTTTTGGCTCTGAAGTTAACTCACATCAGGCGCATAAAGCTATATTTTTTATAGCTTCATCTGCTTTCTTCTCCACTTGCATAGAGCCTTGACGGACCACTGAAAGACCTGAAACCACCTAAAGGCGCGGGCTCCTCGACCCCAGGACTCGAGAGGCCAGCACCGGGTGAAATGCTCCCTGCACACAAGGCGCCACAGAAGGCAGAAAGTCGCTCCTGCGGGCTCGGCAGCAAGGCGACTTGACTCGCATCGCGCGTTTGGCAAGCCGAGCTCCAAGCCCCCATCGATGAAGCTCGCGACAGGATTCAGGTGACCGAGCCTTGCAGGTCCGAATATTGAACGATGCGCCCCTTGCCTGCATGCTTGGCTGCGTACATGGCCTCGTCTGCGCTCTGCAGCAGGCTGGCAGCGGCGCAACCCTCGGCGCTGATGGAGATACCAATGCTGCAGCCGACCTGAACCATGATTCCCGCATCCAGGGCAATCGGCTGGCTCACGGCATTCATGCAGCGTGTCATGACGGACACCGCTTCCTCGGGAGTGCGCAAACCTGATAGCAGCACCACAAACTCATCGCCGCCCAGGCGGGCAACGCAGTCGCCTGTACGGGCCTGAGCCAAAAGCCGGGCGGCGACCACTCGCAGAACTTCGTCGCCGGCATCGTGGCCCTGGGTATCGTTGACCTGCTTGAAACCATCCAGGTCCATGAAACACACGGCAACCCTGCGGCCGCAGATCAGTTCTTGCTCCAGTGCGTCTTCCAGGGCGCGGCGGTTCGCCAGACCGGTAAGCGCATCGTGGTTGGCAAGATGATGGGCGGCTTGTTCATCCCGTTTGAGGGCGTCAATGTCCACAAATATCCATAGAGACTCCTCGGCAGTTAACAGTGTGCCGGAAGCATCTACCCAAAGCAGCTTGCCGTCGGCGGCTTGCAATTGGAATTGCAGGTGAAATTTGCCACGCGATCGCAAAGATTCGTAGGCTTTTTCGCCTATACGCTGGTAGGTCGCCTCGTCGGGGTAGATGGTGCGCGTGGACGCGCCCTGCAGAGCCTCGGCCGACTGCTTGAGCAGGCGACGCATGGCGGGGTTGGTCCACACGATCTTGCGATCGCGCAAGCGAGCCATGCCGATCAAGTCATTGTCGATCACCAGTTCCTGCTCTTTGCGAATGCGACGTTCGCGCTGTTGTACTCGGAACAAAGCCACCGAGCCCAGGGCGATCAGCACAATGCACAAGCCGGTGAGGCTCCATGCGCGCCGGGCCGAGGCACGCCACATGGCCAAATAGGTTTGCGTACTCAGCCCGGTGAACACCGTGAGTGGATAACCCGGCAAGCGATGGTAGGCCGTGATGCGCTCTACGCCGTCGAGCAAGGTGGGTGTGATGTAGCTGCCTTGCTCGCGGCTGCGGCCCATGGCTTGAGAGTATTCGGGCGAGACGGTGGTCATGCCGATACCGGCTTCGGCATCCCGATTTTCTGACGAATAGCGTGCCACCAGCATTGCCTGATCGTTGCGCAGAGCCACAGCGCTGTCCGCACCAAACGACTGGCGCCGGAATAACTGGTGGAAATGCTCCGCCGCGACGATGGCATAAACAATGCCCTGGAAGCTGCCGTCCTCGGACTGAAGGCGCCGAGCCAGCACGATAGACCATTTGCCGAAAGACCTGCTGACCAGAGGTTCGGACACCACCATCTGATCAGATTCGCGAGCCTGGGCGAAATAGGCGCGGTCGGCCACCGAAAATGGCACATCGATTTCGCTGGGCGTGATGAGCACTTCACCGCTACGGTCCGTGATGCGCAGGGCCGTGACAAAAGGGATGAGGGCACGCTGCTCCTGCAGCATGTCGTACAGGGCAAAGTTTGCGGCTGTCAGCCCATCGAAGCTGCGCGTACGATAGCGGCTGGCCATGGACGACAGAGCGTTGTCCACCAACCGCATCTCGGCATCCAGCTCCAGGCTCAGGCTGCGCGCCTGGTGCTGGGTGACGGCCACTCCCAGGTCCATGTCCGCGCGGTAATTGGCATGCATGCTGAGCCAGGTGGCAAAGCACAGCAGAGCTGCCACTAGCAGGTTGCCGAGCACGATGCGATGCAAAAGCTTGCGGGAGTGAAGGCTGGCCATCTTGATTCTCAACTTCCTTGAACGCACACCTGGGTCAGAAACCGCTGGGTTTGGGCACTAACTCCAAACACCTGTTAAGCAAAAGCTTGCAGAGTTCGACCGTGCCAAGGCGTTTATAGGGCAGGATGAGACTCTGTGGGAAGGTCTGACATCGGTGTCTGCAGCTTTTTTAAAAATTGATTGCAGATTTGCGAAACCGTTCGAACCGCCAGCGACTGCCGCTGGTTGCCGACCGAAATCCGTCACCGCGATACGCCTGTGCAGGGGCTTCTATGGCCGTAAAGGCGCCGGGATGGAGTGAGAACGGGTACCGGGGCGCGGCAGGTGGTTTGCCCGCCAGAAGCACACAAACAAAAAACGGGCCGAAGCCCGTTTTTTCGATCATGGCATCCAGCGCTTACTTGTTGCCCAGCCAGGCCACGCTGTTGAGGAAGATGCGCACCAGCTCGGTCTGGCGACGCACGCCGGTCTTGGAGAAGATGGAGCGCAGATGGGCACGCGCGGTGTTGCGACGAATGTTCAGCGCTTCGGCGGCCTCTTCCAGCGACAGGCCGTTGGCCAGCTGAATTGCCAGCGAGGTTTCGGCCGGTGTCAGCTGGAACAGCTGCTGGGCCAGCTTGACCGGTGGATCGGCCTTGCCGCCCGTGTCGCGCACAAACACGGCCACGCTGGGGCGCTGCTTACCTTCGGTCCACTCATCGGGAGAGATGCTTTGCACCACCACGCCCCAGTTGAGCTGACCCGACTGGCGGCTGACCGACATGCCTTCGGTCATGGACAGACGCGAAACCTGGGTATGCAGCAAGGCGTCCTTGATCAGGCGCTGCATCTTGCGGTTGTCGTTGGCGTAGTTGGCCTCCAGCATGCCGCCGGAGATCTTCAGGCCGTCCTGCATGTCCAGAATGCTGGCCGCTGCCGGATTGCATTCCAGCACCGAGCCGTTCTGATCCAGAATCACCACCCCCACCATCAGCTGGGCCGTGGCCTTGCTGTACAGCGAGATGACCTGACGATCCTGGTTCACGGACAGATGCAGATTCAGTGCGCGCTTGATATGGCCCAGAAGCATGCTGCCGAATGCACGTTCCTGCTTGTTGAATGCCGCAGCGGTTTCCGGACGCGTGATGCGCAGGCCGTAGACGCAACCATCCTTGGTCACGATGTCGGCCGCCATCACATGGAAGACCTCCATCTGCTTGCACCAGTCCTTGTAGTAGCTCGAAGCGCGCCACTCGGACTCGGGCATCACATCGCCCACGGTCACAATGCGGTCCGTGGGCATGCCACGAAACGGACTCATGCTGATCTTGGGGGAGTTGGGCATCAGGTCCGTGCGGCCACCCGCTGCAGACACGATCAGACCCACATCATCGGCACTGCCAGGGCGCACGATCAGCGAAGCGTAGTTGCCGCCCAGCTGAAGGCGCAAGGCCTCCAGAAACGGCTTCCAGCCTTCGGGATCGAGAGCCGCTTCATAAAGCAGGCTGACGAGGTTGCTGAGCTGCTCGGCGCTGATGAACGGAGTGTCCATGGCGCGTGCAGTCACCACCGGGGTGTCAAAAACTGGTACATCCTTCAGCACACACTCCAGGGAGCGGGGTATGTACGTTGAAAAACCCATCTTGGCGTAAGCGCTGTCCATCATGTTCAACCCTTTGCAAGTGGTCAGGGATGGCTCAGCTCAACTCAAACAGGCCGGCAGCACCCATGCCACCGCCTATACACATGCTTACCACCACATAGCGGGCCCCGCGGCGGCGGCCTTCCAACAGGGCATGGCCCGCCAGACGCGCACCGGACATACCGAAAGGGTGACCGATAGAAATGGCACCACCGTTGACGTTCAGGCGATCATCGGGAATTCCCAGTGTATCGCGGCTGTAGATGACCTGGCAGGCGAAAGCTTCATTGATTTCCCACAGATCGATGTCGTTCACGCTCAGGCCGTGCTGCTTGAGCAGTTTGGGGATCGCGTAGACCGGGCCAATGCCCATTTCATCGGTGCGACAACCGGCCACGGCCACGCCACGGTAGGTGCCCAACGGAGTCAGGCCTCGGGCGCGGGCCTCATCGGCGCTCATCACCACGCAGGCGCTGGCGCCGTCGGACAGCTGGGAAGCATTACCGGCCGTGATGAACTGGCCTTCCGGCACCCACTGGCCGTTCTTCCACACCGGCTTGAGCTTGGCCAGGCTTTCCAGCGTGGTGTCGGCACGGTTGCCTTCGTCGCGGGTCAGCGTGACTTCCTCGGTGCCGGTGACATTGCCTTCCTTGTCAAACAGCTGCTTGACGCTGGTCAGCGGCACGATTTCGTCGTCGAACAAGCCCTTGGCCTGGGCCGCAGCCACGCGCTGCTGGCTGCGCAGCGCGTATTCGTCCTGGGCTTCGCGGCTGATGCCGTAGCGCTGGCTCACCAGTTCGGCTGTCTCAATCATCTGGATATAGGCCGTGGGCTCGGCAGCCAGCACCGCCTTGGACTGGGCACGGTAGGAATTCTTGTACTTGTTCTGCACCAGAGAGATGGACTCCAAACCGCCGGCCACGGCAATGTCCAGCTCGCCCGTCATCACGCTCTTGGCGGCAGTGGCAATGCTCATCAGGCCGGAGGCGCACATGCGGTCAATCACCATGCCGCCCACGGATTCGGGCAGGCCAGCGGTATAAGCACACAGACGACCCAGGTTGTAGCCCTGAGTGCCCTGCTGTGCGGCAATGCCCAGAATGACGTCGCCCACGTCCGCTCCATCCACACCGGCCTTGTTCAGGGCTGCACGGATGACATGGCCACCCAGCACCGGAGCTTCGGTATCGTTGAAGGCACCGCGATAAGCCTTGCCGATGGGGGTGCGTGCCGTCGAAACGATGACTGCGTCTTTCATGTCTTTTGTCTCCTAAACTAACTGTTCGTCGCGCCTTGGGCGTGGGAATCTGCCCTTTTTGGAGGTCGGTCGCTCTGCGGCAACTCGTCCTTTTTTGCTTGCGAAAAAACTGCATCCATGTGCATGCAGTTTTTGCACACTCAATTCTTTCTTGAAAAGAACAGCCTGCTGATGGTTTCGACCACACAGCCGGGTTTGTCCTGATCTTTGACCTGCACCGTGATGCGCACCGTCACCTGCACCCCGTCTTCACCGATCGGAGAGGCAGCAATCACTTCGCCACTGCCCCGAACCCAGGAGTTCACCAGCACCGGTGACGGAAAACGCACCTTGTCACAGCCGTAGTTCACGCCCATGGTCAGTCCGTCATAGGAGACCAGCTGGGGCAAAAAGAGATTGGCCAGGGACAGCGTCAGATAGCCGTGGGCCACACAGGCGCCAAACGGGCCGTTTTTGGCTTGCTCTGGGTCTACGTGAATCCACTGGTGGTCACCCGTGGCGTCGGCAAACTGATGGATGCGCTCTTGCGTGATTTGCATCCACTCGGTCTCGCCCAGCTGGCGCCCTACCGAGGCCAGCACCGAGGCAGCCGAATCAAACAAGGTCTTTTCTGCAACTTCGCTCATGGCTTATGCCCTTTGCGAGCTGACGGACACCACCTCACCCGTCATGTACGACGAGTAATCGCTGGCCAAGAAAATCATGACGTTGGCCACTTCCCAAGGCTCTGCACCGCGGCCGAACGCCTCTTTTTCGGAGAGCTTGCTCAGCAGCTCTTCGGAAGCCGATTTCTTGAGGAAGGCATGGATGGCGATGGAAGGCGCCACGGCATTGATGCGGATGCCGTATTCGGCCGCCTCCAGCGCCGAGCAGCGCGTGAAAGCCATGACGCCGGCCTTGGCCGCCGCATAGTGGGCTTGCTCGGTCTGAGCGCGCCAGCCCAGCACGGAAGCGTTGTTCACAATCACGCCCTTGCCGCGCGGCTGCATGACCTTGAGCACTGCGCGGGTCATGCGGAAAGTGCCGGTCAGGGTGACATCCAGCACCTTGTTCCACTCTTCATCGGGCATGTCGATCACTTTGCAGCTGGTGCCCAGACCGGCGTTGTTGATCAGCACATCGATGCCGTCCATGGTGGAATCGGCTGCCTGGATCAGGGCCTGAACCTGCTCTTCCTTGCTCACATCACACAGCAGACCGTGAACCTGGGATAAACCCGTATCTTGTTTGATCTGCTCTACCGCTTCCTGCAGACGGCGCTCATGCACGTCGGAAATGAACAAGGCCTTGCAGCCCTCTTCAGCAGCGCGCTTTGCAGCGGAAAAACCAATCCCGGCGCCGGCTGCCGCAGTGACCAGCACTGTCTTGTCCTTGAGCAAACCGTGGGGAGCAACGTAAGAGGGAACGCGAGTCATGTGAAGGCAGATGAAGATGGATTGCATTCATCATGTCGCCTACGTTGCATCGCAACATCGTCACTTTGGACGATAGGTCATTCCCTAGTGTCGCCCTGTAAACAATTTACGCGTTAACCCAAATAAAAAAAGCTACCGTTCAGATTAAGGGTAACCCCTGAGCGACAGCCTGAATGGCGCACGCCCGGACTCGCATCCGGGCGCAAGGACTAACGCGGCATGCCCAGGCTGCGCTCGGCCATGAGGTTAAGCTGGATCTCGTTGGTGCCCGCGTAAATCGTGTCGGCGCGGCTGACCAGCCATAGCTGCTGCAATGCAGCCAGATCCGGATCGTCTAGCGCCAGCTCCCCTTGCTCACCCAGCACGTCCATGGCCAGCTCGCCCAAGGCGCGATGCCAGTTGGACCAGGCGTACTTGGAGACCGAAGCCACACGCTGCGGCGTGTCCTCGCCCGAAGAGCGCAAAGCATGGCTGCGCAGCGTCTGCAGCCCAAGCGCCGCCTTGGCCAGGCGCTGGCGCAGCATGGGATCTCTGGCCGCGCCGTTGCGCTTGGCCAGAGCCACGATCAGCTCCAGCTCGTAACGGAAATGCGCCTGCTGGCCCAGCGTGGAAGCACCGCGCTCGCAGCCCAGCAGATACATGGCCACTTTCCAACCATCGCCCACAGGGCCCAGGTGCAAACTGGCTTCGGTGCGGGCGCCGTCGAAAAAGACCTCGTTGAACTCCGAGGTGCCGGTGATCTGGCGGATCGGCCGCACTTCCACGCCGGCTTGCTTGAGGGGCACCAGCAGCAGCACCATGCCAGCATGGCGACCACCTGCTGCCCCACCCGCTTCGTCGGTACGGGCCAGCACGAAAATCCACTCGGATTCATGGGCCCAGGAGGTCCAGACTTTTTGCCCGTTGATCACCCACTCGCCCGTGGTCGCATCGAGACAGGCCTTGGTGCGTATGGCCGCCAGATCCGAGCCTGCGCCGGGCTCGGAATATCCCTGAGCCCAGTAGTCGGTGCCGGCCAGAATGCCGGGCAAAAAGCGCTGCTTTTGCTCAGGCGTGCCATAGGCCATCAGCGTGGGGGCCAGCAGCGTCTCGCCGATATGGCCTATGCGGCCGGGGCCGCCGCAGCCCACATACTCTTCATGAAAAATGACTTGCTGGGCCAGCGACAGGCCACGGCCGCCGTATTGCGCATCCCAGCCCAGGCCGGTCCAGCCGCCCAGTGCCAGCTCCTGCTCCCATTGCTTGGCCAGCAGGGCGTCATACCCCTCGGCCCCCAAGCCGCTGGCATGCTTGAGCGGTGCAAACCGGCCTTGCAGATGCTGAGCCATCCATTCACGCACCTCGGCGCGAAAAGCTTCGTTGATTTCCGATTCCTGCATTTTCATGCGTGCTCCTGCTCAGGCTCATCCAACAATTGACGGGCAACCACTTCGCGCCATTGTTCCACCGTCCCCAGGCGCTGGCTGGCAGACTGGGCGCGGCGCAGGAACAGATGCGGATCGAACTCCCAGGTAAAGCCCACGCCGCCGTGCAGCTGAAGGCTTTCTCTCGTGCAAAAGAGAGCGGCTTCCGTAGCTTCTGTACGGGCTTGCGCCGCAAACAATGCCAGATCCGTTGATTCACCAGCGGTATCTGCTACAAAAGCTGCTGCATAAACGGCGGAACGGGCGGTCTCCACAGCCACCAGCATTTGTGCGGCGCGGTGCTTGACGCCTTGAAAACTGCCCACGGGTTTGCCAAACTGCTGGCGCTCCTGGGTGTACGCCACCGCCAGATCCAGGGCTCGCTCGGCCACGCCGACTTGCTCTGCCGCCAAGCCAATGGCGGCCAGATTACGGGTCTGCTCCCATAGTTTTTTGAGGGCATCGCCATGCACCAGCACGGCAGAGCCCTTCAGCCTGACATTCACGGCCGTCACATGGGCGCTGCTACGCGTGGCGTCCACCGTAGGCAGCGCCTGCACGCTCAGGCCTTCGGTCTTGGCACTCACCTCCAGCAAACCCAGCGATCCGAAAGGCAAGGTGGCTGGCAGCAAAAACACATCGGCGTGTGTGCCGGAGCCCACCTGGTTCCACAGGCCGTTCAACACCAGTGCATCGCCTTCCACTGTCACGGTCGCAGCAGCGGGCAGCTCGCCCCGTACCGTCATACCCAGAACGCAGACCTGGCCCGATTGCACCAGGCGCTCCACCACGACCAGGCCCGGCCCGGTCCGGCTCAGGTGCTGCCACAACGGAGTCAGCGCCACCACGGCATCAAAGAACGGCAGGCAGGCCAGGTGGTAGCCCATCTGCTCCTGCAACAAAGTCAGCTCGCGCCAGCCCAGCCCCATGCCGCCGGCGTTCTCTGGCAGGGCCACGCCGCACCAGCCCAGCTCCACGGCCTCCTGCCACAGCGCGCGGTCCATGCCGTCGCCGGCATCAATGACTTTGCGCAGCTGGGCCGAGTTGCTTTTTTCCTGCAGAAACACTGCCGCGCTTTCGGCAATCATTCTCTGCTCTTCGTTCAGACTTAAATCCATGATGGCTCGCGTACTCCGTTATGACGACAGGGGAGAAGCAAATCAGCTGCCGTAGACCTTTTGCGGGGTCTTGCCTTCGGCAATCAGCTGATCGACCACGCCGGTCAGTTCCTCTGGCGCCCAGCGGTTTTGCTTGTCGCGGATCTGGCCGGTAAACCAGCCGTCGGCCACGGACAGCTCGCCGCCCTTGGCTTCGAAACAGCGACCCGTCACGTGCTTGGACTCGGCACTGCCCAGCCACACCACGATGGAGGCCACGTTCATAGGGTCCCAGACATCGAAACCGGACTCGGGCTTTTTCACCATCTCGGGCATGGCGCCTTCGGTCATGGAGGTACGCGCTGCCGGAGCCAGGCAGTTGGCGGTGATGCCATAGCGGGCCAGTTCGGCTGCCTGCACCAGGGTCAGGCCGGCAATACCGGCCTTGGCGGCGGCATAGTTGCTCTGGCCTATGGAGCCTTGGAGACCGGCGCCTGAGCTGGTGTTGATGATGCGGGCGTCCACCTGCTTGCCGGCCTTTTTCTGATCGCGCCAGTAGCCGCCAAAGACCTTGGCCATGCAGAAATGGCCGCGCAGATGCACACGCATCACCATGTCCCAGTCTTCCTCGGACAGGCTCAGAAACATGCGGTCGCGCAACACGCCGGCGTTGTTGACGATGACGTTCACCTCGCCAAATGCCGCCAGCGTGGCGTCCAAAATTGATTGCGCACCGGCCACGCTGGTGATGTCGCCAGTGTTGGCCAACGCCTTGCCGCCAGCGGCAATCACCTCATCGACCACGGCCTGGGCCGCTTCGGCACGGATGTCGTTGACCACCACATTGGCACCTTCTTGCGCAAAAGCCAGCGCATAGGCGCGGCCCAGGCCGCCGCCGGCACCGGTGATGACCACGGTTCTTTGGTTGCAAATACCCATTTCAGTCCCCTTTTTTGGCTTGCATCGCAGGCCCGTTCCACGGGCCTGCGCATTAAAATCACGCTTTGAAAATCGATAGATCGGGCAGCTTGTGCGCCCAGGGAACGGCCTGTTCCAGCTGCGCTGCCAGATTGAACAAACGCCCTTCGTAGCCATAGGGCGCTGCAAAATGCGCGCCCACGGGCAGTCGCTCAGGCGTTTGGTGCATGGGCACCGACATGGCGGGCAGACCGGTCATATTGAATATGCCGGTATAGGGCGCGGCATGAATGGCAGCTGCCGCAAAGCTCTCATAAGGCTGATCCAGGGCCAGTACCCCCAGGCGCTGGGGCGGCACGGCCGTCACCGGCGTCAGAATCAGGTCGTACTGCTTGAAGAACACATCCAGCGTGCGCCCGGCGCTATCAAAAACAGTGCACGCATTGAACATCTGCTCGGCGCTATAACCCTTGGCCTTCTGGTAGGCCAGCCAGTCCAGCGGCTCCAGTTCGGCTTCACGCACCTCGCGGCCCAGCTGCTTTTCCCTGGCCTTGACCGAGGTGATCAGGCCTACGCCAGTGACCACGCCCATGCCGGTAAACATTTCCATCACGGGCAGCTCGGGCATGTCCTCCACCACCTCATGGCCCAAAGCGGTACAGGCCTTGATGGCCTTGTCCAGCGCCATCAGGCATTGCGGGTCCACCGGCAGATTGAAGTGGTTCTTGCGCCATACGGCAATGCGCAGCTTTTTGAGCGGCCGCTCCATGACCTGCACATAGCTGCCCTGCACATCGCGGGGCGCCCACACGCGCGAGCCCGGCTCGGCGCCGGAAGTGAGGTCCAGAACATGGGCGCTGTCGCGAACCGTGCGGCTGACCACATGGTTCATGGACATGCCCATCCAACCTTCCATGGCCATGGGCCCGGCGGGCAGACGGCCACGGCTGGGCTTGAGGCCGAAGATGCCGCAATGCGAGGCCGGAATACGGATGGAGCCGCCGCCGTCGCTGGCATGGGCCACAGGCAAAATGCCGGCCGCCACCACGGCAGCCGCGCCACCGGACGATCCGCCCGTGGTGTGCTCGGCATTCCAGGGATTGGGCGTCTTGCCGTAGAGCCTGGACTCGGTGGTGGGCGTCTGGCCAAACTCCGGCGAGGCCGTCTTGCCGAAAATATTCAACCCCGCCTGCTGGTAGCGCTCGGCCAAGGTGCTGGTGTACTGCGCCACTGCACCCTTGTAGAACACGCAGCCATTGGTGGTGACGGTTCCCTTCACATACTGGTTCAAGTCCTTGAGCAGAAACGGCACACCCCACAGCGGTGCTTTTTCTGCAGCGCTGGCACGTGCTGCAGCGCCCAGCGCAGACATTTGCCTGGCATGGCCGCGGGCCAGCTCATAGTCCTTGATGACCACGACATTCAGCTTGGGAAGCGCTTCCACCCTGGCAATGGCCGCTTCCAGCGCCTCCAGAGGCGTCACATCGCCGCGTCGAATCTGCTGGGCCCAGGCGATTCCATCCATGACTGCTCCTTGTTGTGCACCGGTACTGGCTGACTTGGCATGGGCCATGGACGGCACACTGGCCGCAGCCGCCATGGCCGCCGCGCCTTGCATGAAGGCGCGTCTGTCCATACCTTGCGCGTTCGGCGCCGTGTTTGCGTTATGAGTCATTGCGGCTCCTTCAGGCTTTCAAAGCGGAAAGATCGGGAAAACGATGTGCCCAGGGCATGGCTTGCTCCAGTTGCGCCGCCAGGGACAGCAGGCGCGCCTCGCCGCCAAAAGGCGCTACAAAGTGCGATCCCACCGGAATCTGCTCTGCAGTCCAGTGCAGGGGCACGGACATGGCGGGATGACCGCTGATGTTGAACAGCGAGGTGAAGGCCGAGGACTTCATGGCTTCGGCCGCATAGCTCTCGTACGGCAGATCCAGGCGCAGCACGCCCAGCAGCTGTGCCGGCACGGCGGTGGTCGGCGTCAAAATCAGGTCGTATTGGCTCAAGAAGGCATCGAGCAGCTGGCCGGCCTTGTCAAAACCGGCACGTGCGCGGTAAAGCTCCAGAGCGCTGGCTTTTTTGGCGACCTGCAGCATGGCCCAGTCCAGCGGCTCCATCTCGTCCTCACGCACGGCACGGCCCAGCTGCTTTTCGCGATTTTCGATGGCATTGAGCAGGCCGGCAGACATGCCAGGGCCCATGCCACCGAAGATCTCGGCCACCGGCAGCTCGGGCATTTTTTCTTCCAACACATGGCCCATGGCTTCGCACAGCTTGGCCGCCTTGTCCACCGCTGCCAGGCAATCTGCATGCACGGGCACACCAAAATAGTTCTTGCGCCAAATAGCAATGCGCAGCTTGCGCTCGGGCCGGGTCAGCGCCTGCAGATAGCTGCCCTGCGCATTCGACGGCGGGCGCACACGCGAACCGGCTTCGGGGCCTGCCGTCAGATCCAGCAGCAAGGCGCTGTCGCGCACGCTGCGGCTGATGACGTGATGCACCGACAACCCGACCGCACCATCCAGCGCATCGGGGCCGGCCGGCACGCGTCCGCGACTGGGCTTGAGGCCGAACAGCCCGCAGTGCGCCGCAGGAATGCGGATGGAGCCGCCGCCATCGCTGGCATGGGCCACGGGCAAAATGCCGGCGGCCACCACGGCAGCCGAACCGCCCGATGAGCCGCCCGTCGTGTGCTTGGTGTTCCAGGGATTGGGAGTGACGCCATAGAGTCTGGACTCCGTGGTCGTCGTCATGCCGAACTCGGGTGCGGCGGTCTTGCCGAAGATGTTCAGGCCGGCCGCCTTGTAGCGCTGCACCAGGGTGGAATCACGCTCGGCCACGGCATCCTTGAAGAAGGCGCAGCCATTAGAAGTGACGGTGCCGGCCATGCTGACGCCCAGGTCCTTGAGCAGAAACGGCATGCCCCACAAGGGCGCATGTTCCGTGGCCCGGGCGCGGGCTTCGCGGCTCAGACCGGAATCCGTTTTGGCCTTGGCGCGGGCCTGATCGTAATCACGGATCACCACGGCATTGAGCTTGGGCAGAGCCTGCACGCGGGCAATGGCGGCGTCCAGTGCCTCCAGCGGCGTGATGTCGCCCTTGCGCAGCTGCAAGGCCGTGGCCACGGCATCGACAGGAGCCGCTGCGCTGCTGCCAGCCAGGCTTTTGGCATGGCTGGCGGCTATGGGCAAGGCCGCTGCCGCCGTGGCAGCGGCTGCCGTCTTGAGGAAAATGCGGCGCTCCGTGCCTGTCGCCTTGTCTTGCATGTCTTTGTCTCCATTGGTATTTTTAGAATGACTTGCTGCACTGCGAACGTTCTGGGCTGAACGCAATGCAGGCACCTTGCGGTGCCTGCATTGCCCTACATCAGAGGCGTTCGATGATGGTCACATTGGCCTGACCGCCGCCCTCGCACATGGTTTGCAGACCGTAGCGACCGCCGGTGCGCTCCAGTTCGTGCAGCAGCGTGGTCATCAGCTTGGCGCCCGAGGCACCCAGAGGATGGCCCAGGGCAATCGCACCGCCGTTGACATTGGTACTGGCATGGTCGTAGCCGGTTTCCTTGAGCCAGGCCATGACCACGGAAGCAAACGCTTCGTTGATCTCCACCAGATCAATGTCGGACAGCCTCATGCCGCATTTCTTGAGCGCGAACTCCGTGGCCGCGATCGGGGCCGTCAGGTGCCAGATGGGATCATCGGCACGCACGCTGATATGATGAATGCGGGCACGGGGCGTCAGCTTGTAGCGCTTGAGCGCCGCTTCGGAGACCACCAGCACAGCGGCTGCGGCATCGCAGGTGGAGCTGGAAACTGCAGCCGTGATCTTGGGGTAAGTAGGATCAACGGGCTCCAGCGTCGCCATTTTCTCCAGCGTGCTCAGGCGTGCGGTTTCATCCATCTTGAAATCGCCAAACGGTACGATTTCGCGATCGAAGCGGCCTTCGGCAATCGCCCGCAAGGCACGGTCATGGCTTTCCTTGGCAAACACTTCCATGTCGGCACGGCTTACACCCCAATGGTCAGCAATGCGCTGCGCCGCGTAGAACTGGTTGACAGGAGCATTGCCAAAACGCGCCTGCCAGCCCTTGCTCTCGGCAAACGGCGTGGTAAAGCCCAGGGCCTGACCGGCCAGCATGGCCGAGGAAATCGGGATGGCCGTCATGGTCTGCACGCCGCCGGCCAGCACCACATCCTGCGTGCCGCTCATCACGGCCTGGGCCGCAAAATGAATGGCCTGCTGAGAGGAGCCGCACTGGCGGTCGATGGTGGTGCCAGGCACGTTCAAAGGCATGCCGGCGGCCAGCCAGGAGGTGCGGGCAATGTCGCCGGCCAGTGCACCAATGGTGTCCACACAGCCGAAGATCACATCGTCATAGTCAGCCGCCGGGATCTCGTTGCGCTCCACCAGGGCCTTGATCACATGGGCGCCGAGATCGGCGCCGTGAACCTGGGCCAGAGAACCTTTGCGCTTGCCTGTGGGCGAGCGCAGGGCATCAACAATATAGGCTTGGGCGCTCATGCAGCCATCTCCTCGGCAATGGGTTTGCAGGCTGTGGTTTGCGATGCGCAGCCGCTATGGATTTCTCTATCGAACGTGGCACCAGGGCCCACGGGCGGATGGGGATTGCGCAGCAATCCCGTGGTCAGGCGGGCCGAGTGATAGGCCTTGTCGCCCCAGGCCGCGTCCAGCGTCCAGGCGCGCTTCATGAACATCTGCAGGTCCACTTCCCAGGTGTAGCCCATGGCGCCATGTACCTGCAGGCTGTTGCGGGCCGCAAACCAGCCTGCCTCGCTGCATTGCAGCTTGGCGTGCGAGATGCGCACCGCCAGATCGGCCTCGCCATGCTGGATCGCGTAGAAAGCGCGGTACAGCACCGGCTTGGCAAACTCGATCTTGGTCACGATATCGGCCAGATGGTGTTGCACCGCCTGGAAGCTGCCGATGGCCTTGTCAAACTGCTTGCGCTGGGCCACATAGTCCACCGACAAGTCCAGCATGCGCTGAGCCAGGCCCAGCAACTGGGCGGCGGCACACAGAGCACCGCGCTCGCCGGCCAGGTCCCAGACTTTCTGGCCCTGTACGGCATCGAGCACGCGGGTCGCATCCGACGCCGTCCACTGCACCTGGCAGAGACGACGCGATGTATCGAAGCTCTTGAGTTCGGTGATCTGGCACTGGCCGGGCTTGAGCACATGCAGCTCCACGCCCGCGCTGGTGACATGGGGCAGCAGCAGCAGGTCGGCCAAAGCCGCATCGGCCACATGCAGATTGACGGGGTGACCCACGGCAACACGGCAGCTGCCCTCGGCAATCTTGGGCAACCATTCGCTGCGCAAGACATGGTCTTGGGGCAATGCGGACAGCATGCCTGCCGCCACATAGGCCGTGTCGGTCAGGGAGTCGGGCAAGGAGTAGTAGCCCACTTCCTGCTGCAGCAAGGCCCAGTCGATATCGCTCATGCCCATGCCGCCTTCGGCCTCGGGTACGGACAGGCCCATTAGGCCTTGCTCGGCAATCTTGGTCCACAGCTCGGGCGAGCGGCCCGATTCGGTTTCCCAGATCTCGCGCAGCAGCTCGGGAGCGGCTTCGGTCATCAGAAAACGGCTGACCGAATCACGGAAAGCGATTTGTTCTTCGGAGAAGGTGAAGTCCATGTTTGTCTCCTACCGATCAGGATTTGGGCAGACCCAGCATGCGCTGGGCAATGATGTTGCGCTGGATCTCGTTGCTGCCCGCATAGATGGGGCCGGCCTGCGCAAACAGGAAACCTTCCAGCCATTCATTGGCTTCAACGTCATCCGTCAGCTCGGCGCGAGGGCCGAGAATGCGCATGGCAGTCTCGTGAATCAGAATGTCCAGCTCGGACCAGACAATCTTGTTGGTACTGGCTTCGGCACCGATCTGGGCGCCTTTGTTCAAGCGGCCCACCGTGTGATAGGAAGACAGGGTATAGGCTTCTGCGCCTTCCCAGGCGCGCAGCACGGCATCGCGAATCGAGTGATCGCGATCGGCTTCCACCTGGTTGCGCAGATACAGCTCCACAAGCTTTTGGGCACTGCGCTGATAGCGGGCCGGCGAGCGCAGCAGCAAGCCACGTTCGAAGCCGGCGGTTGCCATGGCCACATGCCAGCCCCGGCCTTCGGCACCGATCAGGTTTTCTGCTGGCACTTCCACATCATCAAAGAAGATTTCCGCGAAAGCGTCCTTGCCGTTCAAGGCCTTGATGGGGCGCACGGTGATGCCGGGCGTGTTCAAAGGCACCAGGATGTAGCTCAGGCCGTGGTGGCGGCTCGAAGTGGGATCGCTGCGGAACAGGCCAAACAGCCAGTCGGCAAAAATGGCGCGGGTGGACCAGATCTTCTGGCCGTTGAGGATGTACTTGTCATCCTTGCGAATGGCACGGCTGCTGATGGCCGCCATGTCGGAGCCGGCATTGGGCTCGGACCAGCCCTGGGCCCACATATCGTCGCAACGCGCCATGCGGGGCAGGAAACGGGCTTTTTGCTCGGGTGTGCCGAACTCCATGATGGTGGAGCCCAGCAGCAAGATGCCGTTCTGGTTCACGCGCTGGGGCGCATCGGCAGCCCAGTATTCCTCTTCAAAGATCAGCCATTCGGTCAGATCGCAGCCGCAGCCGCCCAGGTCCTTGGGCCACATCACGGCGCTATAGCCCGCTTCGGCCAGCTTGGCCTCCCAGACACGATGCTGCTCAAAGCCTTCACGGGTGTCGTAGCTCTGCAGGCGCTCCTTGGGCACGTTGTCCTTGAGCCAGGCCCGCACTTGCGCACGGAAGGCTTTCTGCGCAGGGGTATATGTCAAATCCATTGGTTTTCTCCTCGTTGCGCAATCAGGGTCAGAACTTGGCGTCCCGCTTATCCACAAACGCACTGCGTGTCTCTGCGGAATCCGGGCTCATGTAGGCCTGCAGGGTAAAGCCCTGCTCCCAGCGATATTTGTCTTCGAGGTTGCCGTCTTCAATGCCGGTCAGCGCTTCCTTGGCGATGCGGATCATGGCGGGGCTCTTGGCGGCGATCTTTCCCGCAATCTCCAGGGCCACATCGCGCAGTTGCTCGCGCGGCACCACGCGCTCGATGGCACCCAGACGCAAGGCTTCTTGCGCGCCAATCATTTCGCCCGTGAAAAACAGGTAGCGGGTCTTTTGCACGCCAAACATGCGCTGCAGATGCGCCGCACCACCCATGGCGCCACGGTCTACCTCGGGCAAACCGAAAGTGGCATCTTCGGCAGCGATCACGATGTCGGAGGCACCGCAGATACCGATGCCGCCGCCAAGCACAAAACCGTGCACAGCCGCAATCACTGGCACCTTGTTCAGGTGCACCGCCTTGAAGGTGGCGTAGTTGCCGGCATTCACATCCACGATGAGCTTGTCGTTGCTGGCCAGTTCCTTGATGTCCACACCGGCACAAAAACCGCGGTTTTCGGCACGGATCACAATCACGCGCACTTCGGGCTTGTCGCCCAGGGCCTGGATTTCCCTGGCCAGGCCGTTCCAGCCAGCGGCGTTCAGGGCGTTCACGGGGGCTCGGTCAATCACCAGCTCTGCCACACCGTTGTCATGAATCTTCGAGTGAAATTGTTGAGAGGACATATCCGGGCTCTTGGGAACTTCTTTAAGCAAGGGTCAATTGATTCAGAACGCTGCGACGCTCCATGGCTTGCCGCACGATGCCGGCGATCACCTCTTCGCAACTGTCCAGCCCGCCGATCAGGGCTGCCACCTGACCGGCAGACATCACGCCTTCGGCAGGATTGCCGTCCACCATGGAGCGCTGCAGCAACATGGGAGCATTGGCTGCCATCACGGTCTGGGCCACGGAGGAGGAATCCTCGCGCACGGCCTTCATGAAAATGCTCAAGGCCTGGCCTGTGGTCATGCCGGTCTCGGCCTTCCACTTCAAGGCCAGATCCAGCGCAATGCGCAGGCGCTTCATGGGGCTGGCTTTTTCCAGCATGGACAGGTATTCGTTGGGGATCATGCGTTGCGGCATGCCGTCGACCAGATGCGAGACGGCGATCTTCTCGGCATCCTTGGTGGCCACATAGCGCTGCAACGTGACCTCGGGCACCTTGGAATCGCTGGTCATCAGAAAACGCGTCCCCATGGCAATGCCGGAGGCACCGTATGCCAGAGCAGCCAGCAAGCCGCGTCCGTCATAAAAGCCGCCGGCGGCCACCACGGGCACGTTGACCGCATCCACCACCTGGGGCAGCAGCACCGTGGTGGGCACGCTGCCGGTATGACCGCCACCTTCACCACCTTGCACCGTGATGGCGTTGGCGCCCATCTCTATGGCTTTCTGGGCGTGCTTCAAGGCGCCCACGGTGGGCATGCAGACGATGCCGGCATCGCGCAGACGGCCGATCACCTTCTTGTCCGGACCGCGGCCATAGCTGACGGCGCGCAGCTTGTACTTCACGGCCAGGTCCAGCAGCTGATCGGCATTGGGCTGGAACATGTGAAAGTTCAGGCCAAACGGCTGATCGCCAGTCAGGCGCTTGACCTTGAGGATCTCGTCTTCGATCCTGTCGGCCGCAATCGTGGCACCGGCCAGAAAGCCGAAGCCTCCGGCATTGGTGGTGGCCACCACCAGATCCGCGCCCGCCACCCAGCCCATGGCGGTCTGGATGATGGGATAGCGGCAACCCAGCAAATCGCACAGCGGTGTGCGCAATGCATTGACGTCACTCATTGGGCTGCCTCCTTTTTGTTGGCGTTGACCATGGACTTGGCGTCCTGGCCACCCAGCTGCCCCATGCCCATGGATTGGCTATGGGCGTGGGCAAAGTGGTGGTAGCCAAAAGCCATGTCCATGGTGGAACGCAGGCCTTGCAGCTCTTCAGCCTTGTTGACGACCAACTTGGTCAGCGCCATTCCCAGGCGGGGCTGCGCGGCCAGACGTTGGGCGATGGCGTACACCTGATCTTCCAACTCTGCACGCGGCACCACCCGGTTGACCATGCCCATCTGATAGGCGCGCTCGGCCCCCATGCGATCACCCAGAAGCAGAAACTCCTTGGCAATGCGTGGATGCAACTCATGGGCGTGGGCGAAATACTCCACGCCGGGAATGCCCATGCGCACCACGGGATCCTGGAAGAAAGCGTCATCGCTTGCCACGATGAGATCGCAGACCCAGGCCAACATCAGACCGCCGGCCACGCAAGCGCCCTGCACCATGGCAATCATGGGCTTAGGAATATCGCGCCAGCGGCGGCACATGCCCAGATACACCTCCTGCTCGCGGGCGAACAGCTGCTCGCCACCGGGCTTGTTGGTGTGGTCCCACCACAGGTGAACCCGGTCGAAAGACTTGTTGATGTCACGGCCTGGAGTGCCTATGTCATGGCCGGCGCTGAAATGTTTGCCCACACCCCGCAGCACGATGACTTTGACCTCATCGTCATCGGTGGCCTGGCGCAAAGCAGCATCCAGCGCATAGGTCATCTGAGAGTTCTGCACGTTGTTGAACGTGGGCCGATTCATGGTGACCGTGGCAACGCCGTTGTCCACGCTGTAGAGCACGGGTTCGTCTGTCTCATAGACAGCCCGGTCTTCCCGTGTCACGAATTCGCTGGAAGCTGCGTTTTCCATATCAGGCTCCCATGGCCGTAGCGCGCAGATTGTGCGGATCAATCTGGGCCAGCAAGGCCAGTTGCTCTGGCGTGGGGTCGGCAGTCACGCCCACGTTTCCCGGCACATGGATGGGAAAACCCGTAGCTTCCACCACCTGCGCCACCGTCACGCCGGGATGCAGACTCAGCAAACGCACCTGATAGTCAGGGCCGCCGAAGTCCATCACGCACAGATTGGTGAAGATGAAGCGGATATCCGTGGTTTCTTCCAGCGTCCAGCCCTTGGCCAGACGTGCCCGGTTGTAGCCCACCGAACCGACCATGTCCACCTCGCCCGCCACGAACACCTTGGGGCTGTGGTTGGGAACAAAAAAGGAATTGGCGTGATTGATGGAGTTGCCCGGAAAGCCGCGCACACCCAGCATCATGGATTTGGGGCGCGCATAGTCACCGCCCACCATGGAGATATTGGCTTGCCCGAAACGATCGACCTGGATGGGGCCGACCATGGCGTGGCGTTTGCCGCCCCACACATTGTCGAAAATGCGCGAGAAGCCCATCCACGATTCACGCTTGATCTGATAGTCGCCACGAGGGCCGACGGGCACGGGCTCGCTCACCATCCAGGCTTCGGAATCCGTCATCATCAAATCGGTGTTGATAGACTTCATGCACAGCGAGGCCGCCAGGCGCGGCACCAGGCCGATGCCGGTTGCCAGCACTTCGCCATCTTTTTCCCAGGCTCGTGCTGCAGCACAGATGACGCGATCCACCAAATTAATTTCACTCATCTTCTGCTTCCTTAGAACACGGGCAAGGGCAAGCGCTTGATCGCGTCCATGCCACCGACTTTTTCCTGATATTCCTGCTCGCTGCACTGCACGTACTTCTGCACGTACTCGTCCCAGCCTGCGTCTTCCTTGGCGCTGCCCGTGTATTCCTTGAGGTGCTTGACATCGAAGCCGTACAAGGGAGCACACGATGTGGGGTGCGCACCACCAGGCAGGTGCACCACGCCTGTGGTTTCCGAACGCTCCCAGAACACCAGACGGGCGGCATCGGCCGATTCGAAGCTGCTGGACTCCACCAGCTCATCGCAGCTCACGAAAGTGTTCTTGGCAGCGCGGGCAAACAGGTCGTCCATATAGATGTCGGGGCCGCTGATCTGGCAGACACCGCGCGAGTCCGCGCGATCCACGTGCAGCAGGGCCACATCCAGATTGATGGCGGGCATGGCCAACCATTCCTTGCCGTCATAGGGCGACTCGATCAGCTGGATGCCGTTGTTTTGCTTGAGCACATCCGTGCCCAGACCCACGCGGGTGGGAATGTAGGGAATGCGCATGCCGGCAGCCTTCAAGCCCAGCACCATATGGCCTTCGTCGATTTCCATCACGTCGATGGAGCCGCTCTGACGGGCCTTGCGAAAGTAAGGTTCCAGCGGGATGAAGTCCAGCGAGACAAAGGCGAAGATCAGCTTCTTGACCTTGCCTGCAGCGCACAGCATGCCTACATCGGCTCCGCCATAAGCCACCACCGTCAAGTCCTTGACCGGGCTGCGCAGCAGCTCGCGCACCAGGGCCATGGGCTTGCGGCGCGGGCCCCAGCCACCAATACCAACCGTCATGCCGTCCTTGATGGAAGCCACGACGTCTTTTGCCGTCATCAATTTGTTGGCCATGTCTCATGCCTCCTTATCGTTAGTCGCGGGGCGTCCCACGCTGAAGTCGTGCCCCCAGAGGCTGACCGTCGTAAATTCGTGTGTGATGTGATGGTCCCAATCGATGATGGCGCCGCCGTAACCAAACTCCAGATCGAAGTTGGAAGGCGTCTTCATGTAAAAGGAAATCATCTTGTCGTTGGTGTGCTGGCCCAAGGTGGCCGAAAGCGCCACCTGCTGGGCTTTCATGCGATCCATGGCGCGGCCCACTTCAGGCATGTTGTCCACTTCCACCATCACGTGTACGCAACCCGAAGCTGCAGGAAACTCGGCCAGCGCCAGGCTGTGGTGGCGAGCGTTTTCGCAGTGGAAAAAATGGATGCGGATGGTGGGGCCGGCATCTCCCGCAGGCTTGAAGTTGTAGATGTCCGACAGGCCAAAACCCAGTACATCGCGCACAAAGGCGACGGTCTTTTCGAAGTCCGGAGCGGGCAACACGGTATGACCCAGTCCGTAATCGCCGGTAATGAATTTGGAGACACCCTGGGGAGAGGCAAAGTGGGTGAAGTCGGACTTGAAGCCCCAGACAATCTCATGGCGGTTGCCCGAAGGATCCCTCACCACGGCCAGCTGCTGCACCTGGCGCTTGGCACACAGTTCTGCGCTACCCAGTTCGTAGCCGACCTTGCCAGCATCCAGCACCTTCAGGGCTTGCTCGAAAGCCTCCTGGTTCGCGACTTCCCAGCCAGAGGCCAGATATTTGTCGTTGCGTCCGGGCTGTACCTGAAAGCGAAACTGACGCTCATCCATCTTGATCAACAAGGTGCCATCGGCCGTGGTGCTGGGCATCATGCCCAGCACGTCACGGGCATAACCGATCCAGCGATCCATATCCGAGCTCTCGGCAACAACGTATGCCAGTCCACGTATATTCATCATGATGTCGGGGCCTCCAACCCAGTCTTTTGTAGATTGATGTATGGATTCTGGTGATGTACCCCCGTATAAACATCGTCCGTTGAGACTAACGGGAATCTGCTTTTTGCAACTGATTTGATAGCAGCATGCGCTTTATCTACAAGGGATATCGGTAGTTACCCTCGAAAATAATCGGCCGCTTGAGGTAGCTCGTAGCAACTGCAGCACGACCCCATCGGCGATGGACGCAAAAAAACGCCGCACCTCCCTAAGGAGATGCGGCGCAACACGATGAACTCGTTGAAGTAACTGAACTTGACGGCTACGGATACCGGCGGCCTTCAGGCGGCCTGCATCTCGGCGGCCGACGCATAGTCGTTGTAACCCTCGTCACCAGCGGTATAGAGCGTCTTGCGATCGAACCTGGCCAGCGGCAGACCCTGGCGCATGCGCTGCACCAGATCGGGATTGCCGATGAAATGGCGGGCAAAAGACACCGCCTGACCCTGGCCTGCATCGAGCGCCGCTTGTGCACTCTGGGCATCAAAACCATCGTTGAGAATCAGGTTCTGGCCAAAATTCTCGCGCGCCAGCTGAAAGGCATCAATGCTCGGGTCAAACACCGCACGCATCACATGCAGGTAGGCAATGCCCAGCTTGGCGGACTGGCGCATCAATTCTCCATGCGTGGCGGCCGAGTTTTCGTCCGAGGTGTCGTTAAAGGTATTGCCAGGATTCAGGCGCAAACCCACGCGGTCCACACCGATGGCCTCGGCCATTGCAGCCAGGCACTCGACAGCAAAGCGGGCGCGGCTGGCGGCATTGCCGCCGTACTCGTCGGTGCGCTGATTCGTTGCGGAACTCAGGAACTGCATGCACAGATAGCCGCTGGTGCCGTGCAACTCCACACCATCAAAGCCGGCATCCATGGCGCGCTTGGCAGCAGCAGCATGCTCGGCGACCGCCTGGCGCACCTCTTCGGTCGTCAGTGCATGGGGCACCTCATAGTCCTGCATGCCTGCCGCATCGGTCCAGACCTGGCCCTGGGCCTTGAGTGCCGAAGCCGATACGGTACGCACTCCTTGGGGCTTGATATGGCTGCTGCCAATACGGCCGGAATGCATGATCTGCAACACGATGGAGCCGCCGCGCGCATGCACCGCATCCGTCACACGGCGCCAGGCCTGTACCTGCGCTGCCGTTTCAATCCCGGGCTGACGGCAGTAAGCCTGGCCGATGGCTTCAGGCCAGGTGCCTTCCGCCACGATCAGACCCGCATCGCCACGCGCACCGTAGTGCTTTGCCATGGCTTGCGTAGGCACGCCGTCCGGAGTTGCGCGGTTGCGCGTCATGGGAGCCATGACGATACGGTTTTGCAGCGCAATCTTGCCCAGCGTGATGGGTGTAAACAGTGTGGTACTCATCCGCACTCCTAACTTTGCTTAGCGAACACGCATGCGCGGTGCGGGGGTATCGCGGCGCATGGTCTTGAGAAACTGTTCCAGCGGCGCGGGAGCTGCCACCTGGGGCAGGACATCCTTGTCCGGACGATTCGCCCAGAACTCCTTCCAGCTGGGAAACAGATCGTGGAAAGCGCCGTGATAAGGCTCGCGACCTGGCCAGCGCATCTTCATGTCGCCTATGGGCGGCTTGTTCAGATCGGTGGCATACCAGTAGCAGGGCAGGCGGCGGCGGAAGAACCACTGACCATCCATGCGCTCATAGTCATCCCAGTACAGCATCTGCATGATGACCCACTCGGCACCGCACTCATGCTCGTTCTTGGAGTAGACGACGCCCGTGGCATGGTCCTTGTCCACAAACTCGATGATGTGCTGGCCCAGGTGATGGGAGGTGCCCGTGAACTGGTCACGCAGCGTGCTGTCCTGCCAGGCCATGAAGTGCGCGCGCCCCACTTTTTCCTTGCCCACCCGTATATCGGAAGCAAAAAGATTGACGTGGGCCTCCATGTCGCGCATGTCCAGCGACAAAGAATATTTACCCGCCAGCTGGCGGATGGCATCCAGCGACTCCAGACGGTCGATGCGCTCGTCCAGCGTGTTTGGCCATTGATTCACGGATTCACTCATCTCGGCCATCCTCTTACAGCGCAGTCACCAGAACGGCAGAGCGACCGCCATCCACAGGCAGTGCAGCACCCGTCACATAGCTGGCTTCATCGCTGGCCAGGAACAAGATGGCATTGGCCAGCTCATGGGACTGACCCACGCGGCCCATGGGAATGAGCTTTTCGGTGGTCTTGCGCGATGCGTCATCGGCCAGCATGCCTGCCGTTGCTGGCGTCTCCACCACGGCAGGAATCACCACATTCACACGCACGCCGGCGGGCGCGCCCTCAGCGGCCGCAGCACGCGAGAAATTGATGACCGCAGCCTTGGCCGCCGAGTAGCCGGACATATAAGGCGTGCCCAATGTGCCGCAGATGGAGCTCAGATTGACGATGGAGCCGCCCTTGGCCTTCATCAGCTTCAATGCCGTGCGCGTACCCCAGAAAGTACCGTCCACGGACGTGCCGAAGTTGGCTTGCCAGTCCTGAGTCGTCATAGAGTCGATAGCACCCCAGGTATAGGCCATGGCGTTGTTCACCAGAATGTCCAGACCGCCGTGATTCCTGGCGGCTTGCTCCAGTGCGCCCACGATCTGAGCTTCCTGACCCACATCGGCGACCACGGCCTCAGCCTTGCCGCCAGCCGCCTTGATCTTGGTCACAACAGCATCAAGCGGTTCTTGGCGGCGACCGCAGATCACCACGGTTGCACCCTCTTGTGCGAAACGCTCGGCGGTTGCAGCACCGATACCGGAGCCGCCACCCGTCACAAAAGCTACCTTACCTTCCAGACGCTTGCTCATCTTCATCTCTCCTTACAGGAAGGCGCTGCCGCCGTTGACTGCCACGTTCTGACCGGTCACAAAGCTGCTGTCATCGCTGGCCAGGAACACTGCGACTTTGGCGATATCGTCTGGGTCGGCCATGCGGCCCATGGGAACGCCGGCGATGATGGCATCGGCCCATTCCTGAGGAATGCCTTGCATCATGGGCGTGTTGGTGGGGCCGGGAACCAGCGTGTTCACGCGGATACCCTTGGGAGCCAGCTCCTTGGCCATGCCGCGCGTCAAGCCCATCAGCGCTGCCTTGGATGCGCAGTAGTGCGCAGGGCCATCGCCGCTGATGGCCGAAGTGCTGGAGATGTTGACGATGGTGCCGCCGGTTTGGGTTTCCTGCATCAGCTTCACGGCCTGGCGGGCGCAGTAAAAAGCGCCGTTGAGGTTCACGCCGATCACTCGCGCCCAGGTTTCATCAGGAATGTCGGCAAACTGGTCTACCGAGCCCACACCGGCGTTGTTCACCAGCACGTCCACCTGACCAAAATCCTTTTTGATCTCGGCGAACAGCTTTTCGACTGCGCTGCTGTCGGCCACATTCACCGAACGGGCGGCATGCTTGCCGCTCTTGCCGTCCAGCGTCTGCTTTGCAGCCTCTTCGTTCAGGTCCACCGCCACCACGGTGGCACCTTCGTCAGCGAAACGTTGGGCAATTGCGCGGCCCATGCCTTGACCTGCACCTGTGACTACGGCCACTTTTCCAGCTAAACGCATACATGTCTCCTTGTTGATTTGCGATCGACGCATGGAGACAGCTTAGGAAAAGACGCAGGAATGCCCATCGTCCAATAAGACTAAGCAAAGTGATCTGTCACTACATGTATTTGCAGCCACAGGTCCCGCGCATGAACTCGCAACAAGAAAGACTCTGCAAACGAACAATGCAGAAATGAAAAAAGCCAGAACTCATAAGAGTTCTGGCTTGTTTTGGAGGCGCGAACCAGAGTCGAACTGGTCTAACCGGATTTGCAATCCTTGAATTCCCTTAATAATCAATATGTTATAGCGCAACCGCGCACACCCACACAAAGATCCACGCTCAAACCTACTCTACTGCACGGCACTCGCAGACCCATCGCAGCACATGGTTGGCGAAAGGTTTTTCAAATACTGTATAAATTAACAGTATGTGGTGCACTATCTATCAACTGTACGAAGACGGCCAGCGGCTGCCGCCTGAAATCGCGCAGGCGAACGGCGCGTATGGATGGCTGTATATGCATTCAAAGCTGCCCGGCACCGGCATGCCCAAGAACCAGGCGCACCTACTTCCAGAACCCGGCGCTCCTCCAGGCATTAAGGACGTCATCGAGGCACTGAACTGTTGCAATCTCGTGGCCATCGACAAGGGCAGCATGAGACTGAATGGCAGTCGCACGTACACGCAGAGTTTTATCAGGCAAGCATGGATATGCGTCCCAGGGGAGAAAAGTCATGCGACGTGAAGACGCGCGCAGCGCAATCATTGACCATTGGTACGCCTGGAGCGATCTGATGGCCGAATCGGACTATATGGCCATGGGCGTGGCCATGCACCTGTTTTATGAGTATCTGCAGTCCAAGCACCCCCAATGCCTGGACTTTCACAGTGCAGACGTGTACGCAGAAATGAAGGCCTGGATCTACGAGGACTGCGAGCCCTGACACAGCAGCCGCACAGCGCATAAACAAAAAAAGCCTCCCCGATGCCGAAGCACCGGGGAGGCTTTCATTTTTCATTGGCCACTTTGAGCGGCCGCTTGCAGTTGGCCAGGGCCGTCCGCAGCAGGATCTCATAGCCCTCGCGGCGCTCCAGCTCGGCGCCGGCGGCCTGGACGTACATGTCCACGTCAGCGCCGCCAGGCAGTTGCTCGGTCGGCATATTGGGTCGCTCAGGTTCGGGCTCATCGCAAGGAACCGGCATGGCGACCTTGACCTGCTGAATCTCAACCCTCGCCGGCGGCGCAGCACCGCAACCAGCCAGGAGGACAGCGGCCGCCAGCGCAGCTGAGAGTAGGGGTAGACGGCGCATTACTGACCTCCTGCAGACTGACGGGACGCCAGCAGCTCAGCCACTCGGGCTTGTGCGCTTGCGCATGCATCGCCAGGCACTGCGGCCGGCGTGCTGAGGATCTTGTCCGCGCGGGCCTTATGCCCAGCTGCTACCGCAGCCGCCTGTGCGCGGGCTTGGTCGCGCTCGCGCTTGAGACCTTCACCGACCAGCTGCAAGGCCTCGACGGCTTTTGTGCACACGTCTGCACTCCCACGCGCCAGCGACTCCTTTTCGCCGGCGTGATCGGCATCGGATCTGGCCAGGGTTGCCGCATCACGCTGCCCCACGTACATCCAGGCCAGACCCAAATTGCCCGCCAAGCTCAGCAGCAGCGCCAGGGCAAGCGCTGCAGCAATCTTTGCTGCGGTCGTCATACCGACTGAATCCCCACCATGGTGGTTTTGCCGTGGACCGTAATCACACGATTGACCGCCTGCAGGGGGATGCGCGTGGACAGGTGCACCCACTGCGCCCCGCCCACGCTTTCATAGATGATCTGCCCAATGCCCAGTGCACTGATCTGCGGTGCCAGAGCCTTGGCCACCTCATAGGGCGTCCCGTATGCCGGGATCTTCACATCAGCTGCCATGCCCTGCGCGTGGTCGCTCGATGTGACACCACCGACAGCCGCATTGACTTGGCGATTGCGATAGCCACTGGTGACGATGACGGCCTTGCCGCCAAGGAATGTGCGCACGCGCTCCAGCATCTGGGCCGTGCGGTGCAGTTGCTGCAGGGCATCAGCGGTCGGGGTGTTGTCCAGCCCGAGCTTGCGCGCGGTGCTGCTGGCCACCAGCTCGGCCAAGGTGAAATGTTCTGTCAACTTCATGGGTCAACCCTCCTTAAAACGGGTGCGAATGATGAGAAAAGTGAAGCCTGCGATGACGCAGACATCAGCAAGGGTTGGTGGTGTGGGCCGCAGCCATGGCGCCACCAGGGCGCCGGCACCGCCCAGAGCGAGCAGCGCCCAGGCGATGGCTTTGAGCCAGGCCACCAGGCGAGTGCGAGGAGCAAGCCCAGGCATACAGGGCGCGGTGCGCTCCAGCTTGTTGAGCGCCTCGGCCACGACGACCAGGCCGCAGAGCCAGTGCAGTACGCTGAGCAACGTAATCACGGGATAGAACATGGTCAGCCCCCTTCCGCTTGGCCCTGCTTGGGCAGGTACTTGCCAATGAACGACCGCAGAAAGCTCTGCGCGCCAGCCCCGACAATGCAAGCCATCGACAGCAGGACGGACTCAGGCACGTTGGCCACAAGTAGCACCAGCGGCGTGAGATAACCCGCCGTCAGGGAGCTGGCTCCGGCCACGGCCATGCGGCGAAAAGCCAAGCGCACCATGTCCCGCAAGGTGTCGTTGCTGCCTGGCACGGTGTTCAGCAAAATGATTGCGATCAGGCTGCCCAGAAAGCCGGCGAGCAGCACGTCAGCACGTAGCCCTAGCGGCACCCCAAATGCCGTGAGCACTTGCGTGGAGACTGCGGCGCCGATGATGGTCACTGCCGTCGTGGTCGATGCAGGTTCTGCCATTTGTTGCCCTCCCTCGGGCAGAAAAAAAGCCCGCACAGCGGGCTATCTGGTTGAGTTATTGAGGCAATGGTTCAAGGCCAGCGTGGTCTTCCAGGCGCTTCAATCGGTCACCCATTCGTAAATGCTCTGCTTCAAGTCGGCTGCATCGGCGACGCTGATACGCAGCCTCCAGAAAAAGGCATTGATCCGGACGGATACCCCAGCGATCTCCTGCTGCAAGAACCAAGCGCTGCTCACCTGTTTCATGCAGCTCTTCTTCTCCGGACTGGTTTAAGCGAGACTCCAGAACGGGCTCGTACTTATCAGTCCATGAGTCATAGCAGAGAAGCCCGTAGCGCGTTCCATCCAGCCCTCGGGCAATAAAAGCATCGCGCACTTGCTGTGCGATCAGGCCATAGTGCACGCGAGCAGAATCACCCTTTTCCGCAACCATGTGCAGCCATCGGTAGGCAATGAACTGAACATCGCCCCAAGCGTCCAGGACTCCATCAGAAATTTGCTCGGGCTCAGTCTTTTCTCGACTGTCTGATGTGTTGATGGTCCCCGTGCCGGCGTACAGCACCGAATAACGCAGACTTGGTTGGCCCAAAGCCACCGTGTTGTCCAGGCTTGTGACAATGCTGTCAGTGCCAAATTGAACCCATGCCGTTTTTGTCAGCCCCAAACGCAACCTATCGCTGCTATCAAAAGCAAGCGTCCTGTACTCGCCGTTCGATTTAAACAGCTTCACGCCAGCGGCGGAGCCACCTCCAATTGCGTGATAAATGTCTCCATCTCCTGTGAATCTGAATCTATCGGAGGAGAAAAGAGTACTGGCAGGCATTCCAGCATGCTTATACCTCCATTCAAATCGCCCAGACATCGTCCCGAAATACATTCCAAGCGCGGGAGCATGCAAGACATTGCTATTTGAGGATGCGTCTATAGATTCTCTTCCAGTTATATAGGAAGACTTCTCAAATATATCAACCCTACTCCCTGGGTGTTTGATTTCGACAAAGTTACGGACAGCCCCCACAGCAAACGTTACGAGATTATCTGCAGCGTAGTGCGCGAAAGTTGATGCGTAATTATTCTTTGCCAACGGTAAAAATCTGACAGGGTACGGAACATACGTCGAACCTCCCGGGGAGGTTCCTGACAACCCGCTAATCAAAACATCAGTAAATGCGTTATTTTCGCCATTGTTTGTAATTGCTCCGATTTGAGAACCCTCAGAACCGGAGCAATCAACAATCGCCCCATTAAACAAATTATTGTCTCCATCTCCAGCGTGGAGGCCGAAGGACGAAGGGCTTTTTGCAATGATATTGGAAAGTATATTGAGTGTCGGATTGTTCGATGTCTCTGATCCAAAAGTAACACCGTTGACGCATCCATCAGCGATAACTGATGAGACAACATTGTGAGTCGCATAATCCTTCAACTCCAAAGCACCAAACCTCCCAAATTCTTTTGCAAGAATGTTGGTAACGACAGAGTTACGGACCTTCGTCATCAAGACAAGGCATCCATCGCCATCGGCACCGCGGTTGTATGCCCCTCTAATATTTGAAACAATTATCCTCTCTTGAAAAGGGGCGGAGCTTGGATAGAACATCAGACCAGCGCCTTTACCTTCGGCCCCAAGTATCTCAATGTCTCTGAACGTCATATCAATTCCGTCTTCGACGGCGATATGATGGCCGCTAGCATTAGCATTACCGCCCTTGTTTGCACGTAAGCGAATATCAGAAATGCTGCTGTAATCTGCGTTTATCAGAGGAATAATATTTCCAGACGAATCCAATTTTTTTATTTCTGCATCGATTCCTCTGAGGCGAAGTTTTGATACTGAAGATGGATTTCCCAAATAGACTCCTTGTGTAAGAGTCACTGGATCATGAAATGCGCTGTTTAAGGCATCGGTATCTTCGGTTACACCGTCGCCTCTTGCACCTTTATCACGCGCCGACCGCACCTCTGAAAGCTTTTTATTCAAAGGCATTTGAACCGAGCCAGGACCTGGCGCTTGGTAGGTAACGCGCTCCGTGCCTGAGGCCGCCTCCAAGTCAAGGCGTAGCTGATCCAAATTAACTGCAAACTCAAGCAAGTCTCCAGTTCTTTTGAAATAGCGTGTCCGAGCTCCTTCTTGGGTCTCGTCATCGGAAACTTCGATCAATCCATCAACAGGGATGTTCGCAATGTCTGCCAGCGCTTTGGCATAGGTGTCATAGAACTTGATGGGACCGATGGCGCCTGCAGCAGCCTTGGCGTCATCTCGTGCCTGTTGAGATTCGTCGCGATACCCCCCGGCCTCTGCAGTTGCGACGTCTACAGCCTCGGCCACAGCCGTTGCAATGTCCAGATTCGCCTTCTTTTCAATCCCATGCCATGTCTTACGCGACTTCCCGAGGCGGTCGATCCATTCTTCCGCAGTCTGAGAGTTCGCCGCGCTGTCCATGTTCTGCGCGTTATCGAACAGGTCGCGTGGGTCTTGGCTACCCAGAGGATTGTGGGTGTTGTAAGTGGTCATGTGCCCTCACAGAAACAAAAAGCCCGCTGGGCGAACCATGCGGGCGGGTGATAAAGATCTCTGAGGCCAGGTGGCCGGCTACTCAAAGTGGCGGTGGCGCGTTGTCGTCGTCATCGAACAAGCGTGCGTCGTAGTTCACGCACTGCACGCTGGCTCCATCGGTACCGCTGGGGCTGACCTTCTTGACGATGGCCGGGAAGCTCCAGCGGGTGACCGGCCCGAAATACACGTGCGGCGGCTCCGGCAGCTTGATCTGCGGCCACTCCCCAACCGGGATCGGGGCCAGCACTTCATAGGCGCTTGCCCCTTGAGCTGCCGGCCATGGACCGGCCAGCGTGCCGTCAGGCCTGCGAAACGCCACGACATACGGATCTGCACCATCCCAGCGCAGCGGCTCTGTCACCTCCAGCCGGGCCTGGCCACTGGCATTGCTGATGCCAGTGAGCAGGGCCGATTGGCCGAAGCCAGGGATGTCATCCACCAGGCTGACAAAGTCGCCGTAGCTGTTGTTCAGCGCGTCCAGCTCCGTGGTGAAGGTGTACGTCCAGCGCTCATACCGCTGCTGCCGGGCACGGCGCATGCCGATGCGCCAGGCGCGCGTGCGGTCTGTCACCCCCAGTACCTTGAGCTTTTCCAGCTTGATGCCCAGCGAGCCAGGCAGCACACAGTTCACCGTCTTGGTGTTCCAGTTGTCGCCGGCGTCGCTGAACTCCACCTCCACGCCATCGTTGTCGTCGGGCCGGATGCCGCTGAATGACCGCGCAATGCCCTCCGTGGTGTTCTGCGCGCTGTAGGCATGGCCGTCTTCGAACGTACGCACACCCGCGCGCACAGAGCGCAGCAGGCCGTCATCAATCGTCAGCTCGGACATGCCTGCGGCCAGCACTGCCTGCAGGGCGGCGAGCACCGTGGTTTCGTCAAACACATGGTCTGCCGTTTCACCACGAGCCATCCAGATGCCATGCAGGTGCTGCAGCTTGGCCATGTCGATGCTGTCCAGGCCATAGCCCACCGTGCTGCTGATGTGCCGCAGAGCGGCCGAGATATCCCGTGTAGGCTGATCTGCGCTCCAGGAGCCATCGCCCTGCAGCACGGGCAGCATGCGCGTGGCCACCAGGTTGACCTGGTTCTCCGACCTGGCTGCGATCTGCCCCAGGCCCCGCACACGCACGCTCAGCGTGGTCCAGTCCGGGTAGCTGGTGCGCGTTGGCAGCCGCGTGCGCATGGCGTACCACTGCACCTCATCGTGCACCTGCGTGCTGGTGCTCTTGGCCCCCCTGCGTCGCACCCGCACCTGCGGCCGCATGGCATAGGGCAAGGCGATACGCTCGGTGAAACCGATCTGATCCATGGTGGCATCGGTGTACCACTTGACCACGCTCTGCCAGGCGCCGCCGGCGGCGTAGTCCCGGTACTGGATCTCCACCCCCACGGATCTGCCCTGCACCTCCCCCTTGTCGGAGACATAGCAAAGGCCCTGGCTGAAGAAGATGTCCACCTCCAGCGTGCTGCTGACCTCGGCGGCCGGGCAGCTTACAAAGGGGCCCGCCTGCTCACCGTAGACGGTAGCTGCCTGCACGGTAAAGCTGGCCTTAGCCGCCGACACGGTGCGCGGCGCAAAGCCCGCCCAGCTGCCGCCCTCGCTGGGAGCCACCGTCAGCACCTGGCCGGCCACTGACGAAGCCGTGTAGGTACGCCCCGCACGGCACACGGCCAGTGATATGACCCCATCGGGCAGGCCGCTGATGAGCCTATAGGTGAAGCCCCCGTCACCGTCGCTGACAGGCTCAGCCAGGGTGATCATGTTGCCGGCCACGGACTCCACCCGCAGCGAGCCCGTCAGCGCACCCGAAGCCGTGAGCAGCATCCACAGAGATGGCGCAATCTCTCGCCAGTCAGCAGTGAAGGTATTGTAGGAGCCGCCCTCCTCGCCCGTCATCAGCACCGTGGCGACCGTCACGTCCTGCTCAAACATCAGCGACATGGCGGTGCCAGAGCCCCAGGCATTGGGCCAATCCACATCAGCAGTGATCTGCGCGCCGTTGAGCGCATAGCTCCCTGCCGTGGGATTGACGTTGCCCGAGTCAATGGCGCTCAGCTCAAGCCCCGCCGTGCCGGCGCTGGTGCCACCCACCTCCGGGCAGCTGTACCAGTTTTCATGCTGGGTGATGCCGCCGATATCGGCGCCAGGACCGTGCACGGTGAACTCAGCGCCCTCCAGCGTGCTCAGCGGCGTATTGCCAATCTTGACCGTGGCCGGGTCGATCTGGTACTGGCCGGGGCCGACACATAGCAGCATCTCCAGCCACTGCTCGCGCGGCGTGCTGAAATAGCGGCGCGGCGGGGTCAGATAGTCGGGGTAGCGGATGAACTGGCCCAGCAGCTCGGGCACCACACCATTGAGCTTTGCCGTGTTGGCCTTACCCTCGGCCGAACTCAGCTGCTTGCCCTGCGGCGTGTCGTAGCGCTGATTGCTGGTGGACGGGAGCAGCCAGCCAAAGAAGAAGTTGAAAATGCTGCCAACCAGCTTGAAGACGCCGCCGTGAGGGATGGGGCGGATATCCACCTGGTCTTCATTGCTGATCACCGTCTCGGCCCAAGCATCCACCGGCAGCAGCACGCCATTGAGGTGCAGCGTGATGGGCTGGATCTCGCGCGCCGCATAGTCAATGCCCACCGCCGCAAACCAGCCCGCAATCGTGCCTGCCCAGGGGTGGGACTCCACAGGCTGGCTCGGCATCTGTCCGGGGTAAATATTGATCGTCATAAAAAAACCCGCGTGTAGCGGGCCTGAAGTCGGTTGAGAGCGGCTAAACATATGGCAATGGATTAGCCTTTAGAAATTCCTGTGCTCAAAAAGAGTATCTGAACTCATATGAAGATGGCAAACTGCACGTAGCTCTAACCACACCTCCCACTGAAGAACATGGCTCAAATTTTTGCCAAATGCAATCAATGCACATCGATCATGGAAACCAACAATGCGTTTGGAGGAGATGGTGGCAGCGTCATCAACATGGCCGGCTGCATCGTTGGCAAATGCCAATGCGGCGGAAATTTTGTAGTCCTCAATGAAGAGTATGTTTTTCACAATGATGTAGCGACCGTAACCAAGGGGTCAATCGAAGACCGGGAACTCTTGGCAAGATTGCTGCAAGTGGTCCGAGAATCGGTTGCCGCTGGCGAAACGCCAGAACAGACAGTTGAAAGAGCAGCAGAGTTTCTGCCTTGGTTACGCGGTAAATTATCTCAACCAGTCGTTATATTCGCGATCAGTTGGCTAACTCAATATGCTGGAAATAAGGCGCTAGATTCTGTTGTAGACCCTTACATCAAGAAGCCCGACATAACAATTGAGCAGATTGAACGATCTCTACGGAATGCGGTTGAAGAAGCGATCCGCAACGGATCGCTCCAGCTTAAACAAACCGAAAGCCCCAAGAACCCGAGCGTTCGAACTTAGCGTTCAGCTTGGTCATAAAACAAAACCCGCGTGTAGCGGGCCTGAAATCGGTTGAGAGCAGTCAGACATGGCCCATCAGGCTCATCGGTTTCGAGTATTCGCAGCTGGCCGTCCACCTCGACCACCAGCCCCACATGCACGCACAGACTGGCCCTCCAGGCCGTGGCAACCGCGCCCACCCGAGGGCTGCACTGCGCGAAGCCATGTAAGGCTATGACCTGGTCGACCGCCCGCGTGATGTTGCGCAGCTCACCCGGTCGGGCATCCTGAAGGGTCGGCAGCAAGGCCCGGCCAAACAGGGCCGAGCGCGCATCGCGCACCAGGCCCCAGCAGTCGTAGTCCACAGGGCCGCGCCCGCCGCGCACATAGCGCGTCCGCAGGAACTGCCTCATTGGTACTTGACCCCAGGGGCCTTGTCCGCCGTGTAGCGATCACGCGGCCAGGCCAGATTGAGCAGATCGAAGTAACTGCCCTCGACCTGCAGGACGTTGCTATTCAGATCGCCCCCCTGGATCAGCATGCGCTTCGGTGCGGCCGCCGGCGCCGACGTGTCGTCCGACACATACTCGCGGTAGACCACATACGAAGGCTGGCCAGAGTCGAGCGCGTCGCTGATCAGGCGATGCGCCCGACCATCGACCACCCCCAGACCAAAGCGCAGGGACTGGTTTCCGACGGTGCTGCGCTCCGGCAGGGAGATCTCCAGGCCGCAGGCCTCGAAGAGCTGCGGCACACCGTCCACCCCCAGCGTGAGGTCTTCATAGCTGTGGGCAAGGCGTATGTGCTCGCCACCCGGCAGCTCGATGTCCAGCGTACAGATGCGCACGGTCGTCACATCGTCGCCGGCATAGAGCAGCTTCAAGGCTGTACTGGTTGCCATGTCTACCCCTCCGGCCATTCTTGATTCACCGCCCGGTCGATGACGCTGGAGCCGATCACCAGCTCCGGCAGCAAACCCCAGCCAGGCGGCAGCAGCGGCCGCGCCCACACCTCAATCGAAGCGGAGATCTGCCAGCGGCCGATCCCTACCAGGTCAGGGCCCTCATAGATGTCCATGAATCGGCAAAGCAGCTTTCCCGAACCCATGGGAGTCCTGAGCGGCATGTTGAACCACTCCACGCCATCGACCAGCTTCTCGGCAAACCATGCCTCGAAAGCCTGCGCTTGCGCCTGCGTCATCAGCCATGCACACGTGTGCACACTGGGCACGCTGGTGAATTTGCGGCGCTGACGCGCCCTGCCCGAGGCCATGCTGGTGCGCAACAAGGGGCTGGCGTGCCGAGTCGTATGCCCTTCACGCAGCACGCAGGGGAACCCCTGCGGCCAGTCAATGTTTGAAGTGAGTGCCATCTATCGTCCTCGGCGCGTCAGCCCGTAAGTTGTCTCCAGCGCAAGCGCTTCCTCGCCGCCGTTGCGGATATTGCGAACAAACACGTTCGTGGTGTAGCTGCCATCAGCGTTTTGCGTCTGCTCGATCTGGCCGGCCTTGCTGGCGTCCTCGATGACATTGACGATGGGTGCGCTGCCTGCAAGCTGTGCGGCATAGTCAGCACGCGTTGCTATACGCGGCGCACCGACAACGCCCCCATTGGCATAGCCCGGCATGCTGTGCAGGCCCCGCCGGAATGCCTCGAACGCTGCAGGCCCACCAAGCGCGGCCATGTCGTCCTGGTTAAGGACGCCCTCGCCCGCATGCACCCAGCCCGCGATCTGCAGCCGTGCACCAGGGCCGGTATAGCCACCCTGGTCAAAGCCGGGGATCATTGCCAGACCTTGGCTCAGGGCCACCGTACTGGCAATGCCCGCACTGGCAGGCGCCGCATTTGCTCCAAACGATGCGAGCGAAGCCATGGCAGCAGCAGGCGCCCAAGCTGCAGCAGTCGCAGCACCAGCTGCCACAGAAGTGGCTACGCCGGCCGCCTGCAACGTATCGCCAAGCAGCTTATTGGCCACCATCTGGATACCCATGCGGATCAGCATGCGCAGCACTTCTTCGCCAATAGAAGCGAACAAGCTCCCCACATCCATCTTGCCGGTCTTAACGAAGTTGACCAGCATGTCCTCCATGCCAGTGAAGGCCCTGGACGCGATGCCCTGCGCCTGCGAGTACATGTCGCGGGCGTTTTCCAGATACGTCGCCAGGCCCGACTGAGCGCCGAGCAGCCAATTGCCTTCGCGCTCGCGCTTTTGCTGCAGAAAGTCGTCATACAGCTGCAGCTCCTGCTGCTGGGCGGTCTGCGTGATCCGAATGCGCTCAGCAAACGCTGCCTGGATGCGTTGACGCTCTTTCTCAGTGTCTGCACCGATGACTGCGCTGGCCTGATCCTGCTGCAGCTTTCTCAGCTCAGCCTGGTGCTGCTGCATCAGCGAGATCTTTTCGCGCAGCTCTGCGGCAGACTTATCGCCCATCCCGTAGGTCAGAAGCTCCAACTGCAGTTGCTGCTCTTTGGCGATCAGACGGTTCTGCGCCTCATAGAGCACATTGCTGCGCTCCACTTCGACCGCACGCTGGCGCTCTGCCTCCTTGGACATATCGATGGCCGTTGCAAGGCCAGTCGCTTTGTTGAGCTGAGACTCTGAGAGCTTCAAGCTTTTGCTTTGGATATCGTAGAAGAGCTGCTCGTATGCCGATCTCTCCTCAATCTTGAAAGCCTGATCTCGCAAGGACTGCAAGAACTTGTCTGCGGCCTCCTGATCTTTTTCGGCTTGGGACTTGCCTTTGCCTCCATCAGGTTTCGGCGGCGTTACCGGGGAGTAGGGCCCTTTGGGCTTCGGAGGCTCCGGGAGCTCAACCTTAGGGACTTGAACATCCTTTTGATTTGCCCAGTTCTTTAGGGCATCCGATGCATCCACTGCCGCGTTCTGCGCCTGAAAAAGCAGATCGCGCGTCTTGCTTACATTACGCTGAAGCCGCGCATTCCCCGGATCTCTGCTGAGAGCTTCCTGGTGACGCTCCAGTGTCCCGGTCAAACGTTCGACATGGGCTGAGGCCTCCGATGCGGAAGCCTTCATCTTGCCGAAGTCATCCGTCCCGAGAAATGCACCAAGCTTGTTCTTCGTGTTGATGAAAGCAACGATGTTGGCGGAAGCCTTCACAAGCACGCTGGTCAGATCAACAACCCAGCTCATAAGCGTTGCAAAGGCTTGCCGCGTGTTTTCATCGGCCAGCTGACTATTTAGCTGAGTAAGGGAGGGAAGCACCTCCACAGCCACCGCATTTTTGATCCCCTGCAGATTGGCTTCAAGCTTTCGCGTTTCATCACGATATGCAGCACTGGCCTTCAGCGCGTCCTTATCGAGTACGAGGCCATATTTCTGCGCTTCGGCTGCTAACTCATTCCAGGCCTTGCCGTTGTTTTGCAGCAAAGGCTGCAAGGCCGTTGCATCATTCGCCACAGCCTCCAGGTAGAAAACCATGTCCTGCTGGGACAGATTGGCCTTGGACAAACTGTTGTAGTACAGCTGCAAGGCATCAGCACCGGAGAGTTTGCGGAACTGGTCGATAGTCACACCGACCTTGGGAGCGATCTTCTCGAAGAAGTCTTTCATCTCGCCGCCGCCGGTCTGTGCAAAATCGCCAAACTTGTCCTGCACATCCTTGAAGATGTCGGCCATTTTCTCGCCGCTAACGCCAACCTGCTGGGCACCATAAGCCAACTCTTGAAAGCGAGTGGTAGACGTTCCAGAGATACGTGACAGCGTCTCGACTTCTTTGGCAGCATTGGCCGTTTCCTTGGCCAGGTTGACTACCCCTTGCACCGCCCCCGTCACGCTGATTCCCGCGATGGTTGCAGTGAGTACCGTGCCGATACCGGTCCAAGCCTTTTCCACGCTTTGCGCCCGAGCCTTGAGCTTTTGCTCCATCTCTCGGGACTTGCGATCTGCGGCGCGCTCAGCATCGGTCATGCCTTTGACAAAGCCACCGATTTTGGCGATCAGATCGATTGTCAGTGTGCCAAGTTGCCGTGCCATGTTTCAAGCGCCCATAAAAAAACCGCCCGAAGGCGGCAGCACGATCAGTGCAATGGATAGTTAAATGTTCAGTCCCAACGATTGAACGCCATTGATGAATGACTGGTCAATTTCAGCCTGACCAGCAGTGGAAGCACTCTGATTGATGCCAACAACTCGGAAAATGATGCGCTTACCCGCCAGCATCTGACCAACCAGTTGCTTGGCTTTGTCTCCAGTCACAGCAGTGAACGGCGACATTGAGCGAGCAACCTGCTGCATGGACTGCTCAGTCAAAGCCTTGACCTGAGCATTCAGCTCTGGGGATACGCCAGGAACGGAAGCTCCAGCCGCCTGATTTGCCGGCGGCAGGAGATAGAGAGGTGTATCACTCGGGGTAATGGTCCACGCTGGCTGATCGTCCACACGGATCTGAACCGTTCCTGTCGGGATTGGCTGCCTGCCACCAGAACGAAGGCCGACAAACAACTCCCCGTTGTAGGTGCCTACAAACGGGTAGTAGCGAAAATTGCGCGTGATGATTCCGCTGCTGGTGCTGTAGTCACCAAAGGTCACCATCTTTGTGATGGAGTCATTGAACGCGTCACGCTGCTGAGTCACGACCCACTGCGGCCCAGAAAAGCCTACACCTTCTGTCGTGGCACAACCTGCCAGCGCCAATGCTAGTAAGCCAGCACATGCTATCAGTCTCATAGCCCCTCCTCGAAACGGCTAATCCTACTTCACAACATGCGCATGGCCTCCTCAAGGGTAAGCACCGCGTCATTCGCTGATCTCTGACCCCATTGAGGCAGGAAGTCAGCGAATCGGGGCGCCTTGCTGCCCCGCTTGCGGGGCACGGTGCTGCTGACAGTGAGCGACACCGTGGCCCCTGCATTGGCAATGTGCTTGGCAAGAGTCAAGGGGCCGTGGAGCCGCCGGTACTCTTGCCACGCGAGGACTTCTTCGTAGCTGAGGTTCGCCTTGGCTTGCGCAACTGTCCAGCCGCCGATGCCTGCGAGGACGAGCTCGTGGAGGAATTCATCGGCGGCTGAGAGTTTTTTGGGGCATTGACCTCATTAATGGCGATCACCATGGCCCAAGCCAGCGATGGCCAAAGGTTGTATGCCTGGTCATAGGTCAGCTGCTCAGAGGGCTTTTCAATGCCCAAGCGGACAGAGAGGCTGATCATCTTGGCCCCCTGACTGCGGTCAGGCTCCCCTTTGCCTGAGAAACTTTCCATCACGCCGAAGGGCTGACGCACGACCCAAATATGGTCGATGTGGATCGTGCCGTCCTTATCCAGCCACTTGATTTCCTTGTGGACGGGCGCAGAATCGACAAAGCCACCACGGTTCATCAAGTCCTGAATATTCATGGTGCGCGGCCCTTCACCAGCCATTCAGCCGCAGTGGAGCGCTTGATCTTGACAGAGCCCTGCACGGGCGCCCCGCCCGCTTCAAAGCCCGCGAAGTTCATGCCCGAGATATGGCCGCGCCAGGTACTCCAGGTACGCGTCTCAGGCAGCTCCCAGTCTTCATTAGCAGCTGCAGGGGCGGTGGGATCGATGTCCACGCCGTCGCCCCAGCCCATGGCCCAGAGCACTTTGGTGCGCGCCTTGTACAGGGACCAGAGCTTGACATGGCCCGGATCAGCGGGATCGATGCGCACCGTGAACGTGGCATCGCCAGGGGTGATCAACCCGGGAAAGGTGGATTTCGACTCCATCTCTTCCAGGCAAGTGTCATCGTGCTCGTCACGCTCGTCCTCGCCGGTATCGACGGTCAGCGCGCAAGCGACTTTGATAACTTCAGCAGCGCCTGCGTCTTTTGGCATGAGCGCATAGAGCTGCGTGCCTTGGGGCAACATAGGCATGGCGGTTCCTTTCGGTGGTTTCCGCGCGTGGCGGGATGAGTGAAAAAATCAAGTACGGCGAACCCACCAGCTCACGTCCAGGCTGATGCGGTAGGTACGCGTTGAGGGGTCACGCCCCATGTCGCGAATGGTGTTGATGTAACAGTTCAGCTCAATCGCGTTGCGCAGGGCATCCCGCACCGCCTTGGCTGACTGGTCAGACTCTGCCCAGATGTCAACTGAGAGCTGCCCCTCATCGGCGCATGCGCGACCGGCCAGCACGTTGTCGGGTAGCAAGTCGGTGCGGTACGTCACATAGGGGTAGACACGCTCTGCATCGTCGTTTTCGCCCCAGGGGTAGATACGAGGCTCCGGGTCACCCAGCTCGGCAAGCACTGCAGGCGACGCCTTCGCCACACGGTAAAAAGGCACAGTCATTTCAGCTTGCTCACGATCTTGGTGATCTGCTTGTCCAGCTCGGTGCCGAACAAATTGATTGCCTGCTCAGCCGTGGCCTGCGCTGCCGGCACAAGAAACGGCTGAGGCTTTGCCACCTCAGTGCCCAGCTCAATCAAATGCCAGTGCGGGGTGTTGCCCTTGGGGCCAGTGTCTGGGTTCCCCTTCGGGATGCGGCCCTTTTCAGTGCCGACGCCCACGCTGATCATCAGGTCGCCTGTGCGCTTGTAGTGGCGGCTGCGAAATCGCTGAATGATGTTGTCCGAGATCTTGCGGCCCGTTTCAGCATCATCAATGCTCTCTGCATTGATCTTGGCTTGCCTGCGCACCAGGCTTGCAGCCTTACCCAGCGCAGACCGACCAGGCTTGAGTTGCAGCTCGCGCGGCAATGCAAGCAAGCGCTTGCGCAACTCTTCCGCGCCGCTCAGTGTGAATTTGACGTCATTTGCCATCGTTCACGCCCTCGCTGACTGGGTGGGTCTGATACTCGCGGCCATTCTTCTTATCAGGAAGAGCGTCCGCGATGCGGTAGATGGTGCCGTCATCGCTGACAAAGCGCATGCCACGTTTCACACGCGGATCTCGGTACGTGACGATGTGGGCCGATATTTCGCTCTGCGCTGCAGCAGCGGCTATGAATGCCCGAACACTCAACGGCTCAATGCGGGCCCAGAGCTTTCCGATCTCGATCCAGGCCTCATTGATGACCGCACCCGTGTCCGGGTCCCGGCCGGTCTGCCGCTGCTGCAGACTGAGCGGATGATTGAGAGAGCCAGCGCGAATCATCCCAGCGTCCTCCCATCAAGGCCCACATTGGGGGGCAGTTCCTGCTCTACGTAGTCCAGCGCAATGGCTTCGGCCAGTTCCTCAATCGACTGGGCCAGGCGGTTGAAGGCTTGCGTCTGAGCCCGCATCTCCATCACCAGCTGCTGCTGGCTCTGCAGCAACTGGCGCGTCTGCAATGCCGAGGATTTGTTTCGCACGATTCAAACTCTCCTTCCCCCACTTCAGCATCCACTGCCGGCGGGCTTCGCAATCAGCACAAGCCATGATCAAGCTCCCAAGCGGCGCAGAGGCAGCAAACAGGCTTTGGCACCCGTAGGCAACTGCGAAGTGATAGTCCCAGTCACAACCTCTTCGCGGTTGGCGAACAGGTCGCCCAGCGTTAAAAGAATGCCGGCCCGGACCATGTCCATGTCGTCATCCGTTGCCAGGAGCGGGCATGGCCGCGCTGTGCCAGCGGATACAGCAGCGTCCAGCTCGGCCTGAGTGGCGAAGACATCGCGATCCAGGAATGCCAAGGCCATCCGAGTGGCGGCGTTGAGCTTGAGCTGGATATCGCTGTCTTCGTGGACATGAGTGACACGCAGATGGGCCTTTGCCTGCGCCAGAGTGACAAGCTCAATGGCCATTTACTTACCGCCTCTCTTGCCGCCTGCAGGCTTCTCGGCCTGGACAGCGGGGGCGGCGGGCGCTTCGGGCGCTTCGGGCGCTTCGGGCGCTTCGGGCGCTTCGGGCGCTTCGGGCGCTTCGGGCGCTTCGGGCGCTTCGGGCGCTTCGGGCGCTTCGGGCGCTTCGGGCTTCAGCGTATCTGCAGATTGGCCTGTGCCGCCCTCATCTTCAATCTCGATCAAGCCCTTGGCCTTGAGCTGAGCGGCATGCATTTCGCTGACCGAAAAAACATCGCCGGGCTTTTTGCTGCCGTTGTGCTCAAACCCCGCCACGGCCTTCACAGTTACTTGTTTCATGAAACTCTCCTGTATTTGCGAGCAGTGCACACGTGTGCACTGCTCTACCGTTTCAATCAGGGGGTGGGAGTGGGGCCGACGCCCGTGAAGTCGCCCTTGACGAATGCCTCGGGGCGGAAGACCGTCAGGCCGATGCGCTCTTCCGCCAGGATGGTGACCATGTTCTTGACGAAGTTGTCGCCGTCCTGGTTGCTCACAGAGACGTTCGCGTCTTCACGGTCCCATCCCTGAGCTCCCAGTGCAAAGGCGCCGGCCAGGAACTCGTTCTTGGTCATGCTCTGCGAAGACACCACAGGGCGTCCCCACAGACCAGGCACGGCCAGACCATGCGGCGTAGCAAACAGGTAGGCGTTGTCCTTGGTCTTGGTCAGCTCGATCTGGGTCCAGTCAATGGGGTTGAGCACGAGACCGTCGGCGGTGTACTCGGCCAGCTCAGCCTGCAGCATCGCGATGCGCAGACGGTCCAGCATGGTTTCATCCTGCACGATGACGCCCGGATTCGAGTAAGGCGAAGCCTGGGTCCAGATGCCGTTGATGTTCACGCCTACGCCGGATCCCTTGAGCAGCTGAGCCTCTTCTTTCAGCTTCAGGCCGTAGATCAGGCGCCCATCGATATAGGCCTGGAGCATGGGCACATCAGACAAAACCTGCTTGGAAGCCTTGACCCAGTGAGCGATGGTTGCCGCCTTGGCAGAGTCCAGCTCGAATGCGATATCGGACTGGGGCTTCGGATTGCTCGGGTTCTCGGCAACGACATCGGCGTTGTTCGTGAAACCCGTTTCACGAACGTATTCGATATCGGGCGAGGACGTAGGACCCCAGTTCAAAAGATCACGCACAAACAGTCGCTGCTGCGGGGGAGCCACGATGCCAGGCAGGCGAGTGGGCTGAATCAGGCTACCTGCAGAATCCGGGGCACCGGACACTGCGTTATGGATAGATCCGATCTTGACCGAGACAGAGCCGCGCAGGCTGGGGTTGAAGCCCATCAGCGCTTCATTGCTGATGACCTTCTCGCCCAGCGTCTGAGGGCGCCCAGCACCGCCACCGCCGTTTTGCAGGCCGGCAAGCGCCTGCTCAGCAGCTTGCAGTCGCGCCTGCAAAGAGCCTTGCTCCACCAGCATTTTGTCCACGCTGGCCTTGGTCTCGGCCGTCATGGAGCCGTGATTTTTCAGCTCCTTCTGGGTTGTTTCCGCGTAGGCTTTGAGCTGGTCGCCCACGCTTTTCAGGTCCGCCTGGACCTGCTTGTATTCTTGTTCCACGCTGACCGAGCCGGCAAAGCCGAGCATCGACAGGCCTGCGAAGACATCGGGGTGGGCAGCGATGAAGCCGGGAACATCCACACCAGCAGCCTGAGCAGCCACAGATGCGACGGCGAGTGCGGCGAGGACCACGACGGAGATAAAACGAGACTTTTTCACGGTAGTACCTTTCAGAGTGAAGCGAAGCAATTGGCAAGAGAACCCGACAGTGCGGACGCTCCACCGGTGGCAAAAGCAGCTGTTGGAGAGCTGCGCTCGGTGGGATCTCCCTCACCGCTGCCGGCGGGGTCACCCACGCCGGACTTGAACTCGCTGATGAGGCGCATAGCCTCGGACTTGGGCAGGCCGCTGGCGCGCAGAGCTGCCTCCAGCCGGCGGGCGGCATTGGCTTGTGCCTTGGCACCGCCCTGGCTGACCTGGTCGGATGGCAGCAGCTCATCAGCAAAGCCCTGGTCTATGGCGCTGCTGCCACCGATCCAGGACTCCGCGTCCATGAGCTTGCCCATGGCTTTCACGTCAGCGCCGGTGCGCGCCGCATAGATATCGGCCAGGGCTGAATCGAATGGCTCCAGCCAGTCGGCCAGCTCGCGGTAATCGTTGCGATTGCCTGCAGCGACGGTCCAGACGTTGTGCACCATGAAGAAGCCGGCCCGCGCAATCTGCACGGTGTCGCCGGCCATGGCGATGATGCTGGCGGCCGACGCGGCCAGGCCCAGCACCTTGACCGTCACTTCGCCCTGGTGCTCGCGCAGCAGGTTGTATATGGCCAAACCCTCGAAGACATCGCCGCCGGGGCTGTTGACGTTCACGGTGACAGGGCCAGCACCAAGGGAGCGGAGCGCCCCGGCGATTCGCCGTGCTGTCACGCCATCGCCCGTCCAGTAGTCGTAGCCGATGACGTCATAGATGCTGATGCTGCGATCCTCACCTTCATCAACCGCTGCCTGCACGCCAGGATTCCAGCGGTCGAATGCACGGGGAAGAATTTCGCTGCGCACGCCGGCGCTCGGGCGGCCCGTTGGGGCGCCCGGAAGGGATTTCATACTCATGGTGTTTAGCCTTTCAGGGGCTCAGGTTCAGCAGCCAGCAGCTGCCGTAGCAGAGCCACCGCCTGCGCATCAGGGTTGACTTGGCCGAGGCCGTCCAGGGTCGTCATGGCTGACTGCACGGTCAGCACGGCAGCATTGCCGCCCATGGGCTCACGGTCTTCAAGCGCCCGGACCTCATCGCGGGTCAGGATGCCGTTGTTGACCATGGCCGTGTAGAAGGCTGCACGCGCCGCACTGTCGCCGCGCAACAGGCCCTCCACGGCAAACTTGGCGTAGTAGCGCAAGCGCTCAGCGGGGTTGAGTAGGTCCTTGCTAATCGACTGCTCAATGCGGCGCAACCAGGGCGCCAGCGTGAAGACCAGGAAAGCAATCATTTGCTGCTCGATGCCGCTGCCCCAGCTGGTGGTCTTCTCGGTATGACCGACCATCCAGGGGGGCACGCGGAACCAGCGGCAGATTTCCTCCACGCTCCAGCCCCGAGACTCCAGCAGCTGCACATCCTTGGGATTGATGCTCAACGTCTTGGCTTCGATGCCGCCCTCCAGAAGCGGCGTTTTGCCCTGGTCTATCAGACCCATGACGTTTTCTCGGAATTCCTTGCGCCGATCTTCTTTGAGCCAATCCTTGAAGGTGTAGTAAAGGTTCTGCAGGGCACCATTGCGGAACGCGCGGCCTGCCGCGCGCTCTGCAGCGCCTGCCTGGCCAAACACTGCCGAGCCGTAGTGCACTACGCTGACGCCGTTCTCACCGTCCAGCGAGAAGCCAGGCACCGTCCACACCTTGCTGGCCGGAATCAGCCGCTGCCGGTTCCTCTTGTCCCTGTAGCGCCATTCGGTGACAACGCTGCCGTCCTTTCGGTTTGGCGCCAGGCGGTCAGGGTCAAGGTACACCAGGCCGACCAGGCGGCCGTTGAACTCCAGGCGCTCGGCCCGACCAGCTCCGCGCAGCAGCATGGCGGCCACCATGGCTTCCCAGAAAACGGCCGCCGTCGCGTCCGGGTTCGGCATGTCGTGCACGATCAGGTGCAGCGGATGCTGGGGAGCGACACGCTTTCCCTTGCTGTCCTTCTCATAGATGCTGAGTGGCAGCGTGGCAATCGTCTCGGCAATCAGCCTCACGCACGACCAAACAGCCGAGAGCTGCAGCATCGTGCGCGGGCTGACTGTCATGCCCGTATCGAGATCCACGCCGAAGATGGCCGCCGTGCCTGGTGCGTCGCTGATGCTCACGGACTTGCCCAGCAGCGCATCGACAGCAGCGCGAACGCGGCCATGCCGCCGCTGATGCAGTTGTGATTTCATTGATCGCTCATTTCGTTGTTGGGCTGCAGAAGAAGCCGTCCTCATCCCCGCTGTCGTCAGGTGCAGCCATGCGCCCAAGGGCCATCACTGCGGCCACGATGCCGTCTATGCGGCCGTTTTCCTTGCTGGCCTTTTTGTTGGGCCGGTAATTGCCGTTGGTATCGAACAGCAGCGAGACGTTGCCCGCGCAGTAGCGCAGCACCGGATTGCCGCCATGAGCTAGCAGGCCTCCATATACGATGCGTTCCAGCTCTTTGCTGCCTGGCCCCATGCCGCCCGTGTTCTGCGGGATGTTGACCATGGGCAGATCCGCAGCCAGCAGATCGTTGACCAGCTGCTGGGCGTTCCAATCGTCAAAGCCCAACTGCTCAATCTCGTAGTCCTTGCCGGCCTGAACGACCACGTCATACACCGCACCGTAGTCAGTAACGTTGCCGGGCGTGAGGGTGAGCCAGCCTTCCTCGGCCCACTGCCGATAGTTGGCCTCATCATCTGACTCCTCATCCTGCTTGGACTCGGGCGCCCAAAACCACGCCAGGATGTGGACCGTGGTTTCTCCCTCAAGCGGCGGGAACACCAGCACGAACGCCGTCAAGTCGCGCACGCTGGCCAGGTCCAGGCCGCCGAAACAGCGCCGGCCCTTGAGCTTGTCGCGGTTGAATGGCTTGCCGCCCTTGTCCCATACCTGGATGTCAAACCAGCCTTCGGCGTTGTTGCACCAGATGTTCAGGTCCTTGGTCAGGAAGTTGGCCCGCGCGCCTGGCAAAGCCTTGGCCTTGCGGGCCTGGGCGCGCATGTAGTCCCATGTCTTGCTGCGACCCAGACCAGGATTGGCTTTGATCCAGTTGCGCTCGTCGTAGGGGTCATCGCCCACATCCGGCGTGTAGATGTAGCCAAACAGGTCATCATCCAGGCGCTTGCCGTCCAACACACTGACCAGGTAGCCGCGCACCTCAACACAAATGCCATTGAGGATGAAGCCTGCCGTGGTGATGGCCGACAACAACGGATGCCGCCGAGCGCCAAGGGCTGACTCCATAACGTCCCACACGTCCCGGTCAGCCTGGGCATGCAGTTCGTCAAAGAGAACAGCGGAAGGATTCAAGCCGTCCAGGCTATCGGCATTGGCTGGCAGCGGAGCAAACACGCTGGCGTCCATCTGGACGCTCTCCTGGTTCAAGCCCTCATGGATCTTGAAGCTGCGTTTCACGCCTGGAGAACGACGCGCCCAACGCTTGATGTTGTCGAATGCCGGCTTGAAAACCGACATGGCCTGTTTGCGGGTGGTCGCCACCGCGTACACCTCGGCGCCGGCCTCGCCGTCCATGGAGAACAGATAGGCGCCCTGCGGCCCAGTCCACGTGCTCTTGCCGTTCTTGCGCGCGACCTCCTCATATGCCCGTGTGAAGCGCCTACGCTGGTCGTCCGCATGACGCCAGCCGTACTTCACGGCTGTCCAGAACTTCTGCCAGGGGTCCAGCAAGATGGGCTTGCCAGCCAGCGGACCTTTGATGTGCACAAAGAACTGCTCAATGAACTGGATCATGTGCCAGCTGTAGCTGGGCATGAACACCAGGCCACGGGCACCGGCCTCCTGCAGGTCCCGGTAGTGGCGCACGACTGCCAGGTACGTATAACGCCCTGTGCTGATCTCGTTGCGCAGCACGGGCAAGCCGTACTCAACATCCCACTGCTGCAGCTGGGCTGGTATCAGTGCGTCGGTATGCTTCCTGGTGAGGCGGTAGCGTGCCCGACGAGTGCGCCGAACAGGTCGTCCTGCCCGCCCTGCACTCCCGTGTCCTTGCGCACTCGCGCCAGAGACGGAATGGTCAAACATGCTTTCGGCAACCATTGGCCCAGCTCCATCTTGAGGCGGACCTCATCTTTGGCCCATGGCATTTCAGTGACCCATCCAGTCTTCGATGTCTGGGTGCGCCCTTCCTTCTCGCACTTCTCGACGGCCTTGAGCCAGTCAGCAAAGGTGCGAACGATCACGGCAATTGGGATGCCGGCTGTCATGTGCTCGATGCCGGCTTTGCGCAGCGAATCGCAGATGTAGTCGTACAGCTCCTGCTCGCTCGCCGTCAGCTGCAGTTGCTGGGGCGCAGCCGGAGAATCGATTTCTGTTTTGAGCCCTGTTACCTGCCCAGCACCCACGGCTGGCGGCTGGACCGCAAACTCCGCAGTCTTGCTAGTCATGGTCGTCCTTGGTTAAACCCCCAGGGGGTAGTTTTCGTTTCCCATAAAAGTTCGCCTGGGGGCTCGGTTTCCGGTCGGCCTGGGTCAGACTTTTTTCACCCCCCTCCCCCTGCCTGTGTTTTCAAATGAGAATCCTTCTCATTCATATCGATATCCGGCCCATGCCCGTTTGACGCCGCGTGCCCGCTCGGCCTTGGACTTGATGTCGTGGCAGTCGTCACACAGGGGCTGCACGTTGTCATCGGTGTCGGTGCCACCCTCTTCGAGCGACTGGATGTGATCGCGCTTGGTTGCCAGCTTGACCACACCATTGCGCCGGCACTCCCGGCACAGCGGCTCACGGGCGAACAGCTCAGCTCGAAGACGCTGCAGAGGCCTGCCCGTGATGCGCTTGGCAGCGGTGGGCTTCTTGGCCCATGACTGCTTCGGATGCTTTAGACATCGGCCCGTGCCATCGCGGACCAGCACGCCACAGCCAGGATGAGAGCAAGGGCGCGGGGCGGCTGACGGCACGGTGATGTCTCCTGAATATTTGCTGGTTACGGCTCCAGCGTTGATGGCGCAACCGTTGACTGGTCTCGCATTCAAGTGCCAACCTCAAATGCTGTGTCGTTCACCCAGACACACGGCCCCTAGCGCTCTAGGCATCGCGGTAATGGGGAGGCCCGGCATTGGTCCACCCTTGTGGTGCCAGTTGGTCTTTATCGCTCGTACCTCAGCGAGCTGTTGGGGCTTGAGGATTCCGGCTCAAGCGCGCCCAAAAGAAAACCCCGCACAGCGCAAACTGGCGGGGTTATCGGGGCATGCGTTCAGTGGTTGGGGTCACTGAGCACTAGCTTGCCTGAAATGTAGCGCAACTCTCTATGGTGTCAAACTCCCCTGCTTTGCCATGTACTCACGGCCACGGGCCAATGCCTCTTTCTCTTCCCTCAGCCGTGCCTGCTCCTGCAACCAGCCAGCGATGAAGTGGTCTGCTTGATCGAAGTGCGAGTGAATGGTGCTGGGGCTTTTGCCTGTGCTGCGGGCGATCAGCTGCACGCCCATATCCTGCAGATAGTAAGCATGGAGCGTCTGGTACAGGTGGATCTTTGCAGGCTTCAAAGCCTCCACCGCCTGGTCCGTCTCTTCGCCTTCCTGGTCTATGTGCGGGATCATGCTGCCGTTGTAGCTATTGCGGCTCCACACATCCACTGCCAGCACATTCACCGAATGAAAGCCAAGGCCGGTACTGTTGAGCCGAGCTTTCCACAACGCCCAGTTATCCAGCCTGCGCTTGATGTGCTCAATACGCGCCATCAGTGGCCTCCCTTCACAGGCTCACGCATGAACCCGGCAAAGCTGGCACCCAGCAGGATAGCGGCCTGCTGTATCTGTGCGACCGAGCGCTTGCCGCCATCGATCACCGCACCTACTGCATCCACAGGCCACGGCGTGCCAAGCACCTTGCCGTTCTCGATGGCGTAGAACCACCCCGGCTCGCCCTTGAGTGCGCGGCGGATGCACTGGTCCACATAGTCCCGGCCCCACTCCACACGCTTTTGGTCCACCCAATCCGCCGTTTCCGGCATGGCGTCTCTCAAACTGGCTGGTTTATTCATGCCGCAACTCCCCAACTGTGCATACGTGTGGACGAGGGGTGGACGGAGGGTGGACGGCGCAAACCCGCGCCAATCCTCAATCCGTCCATTCGTCCATACTGACCACCCAAAAAATAAAAAAAATGTTCCGCGTACGCGCACAGACACGCGTGCGCCTGTCCGCACACACGCTCATGTGTGTGGGTACGCGCCTTGGGGTGGACGGGTGGACGGATCGCTAAAAACTGTTGAATTTCAACAGCTTGCGCCGTCCACCCCCCATGGACGGAGGGTGGACGGAGGTGGGCGGGGAGGACGGCGGTGGCGACATGACCGGCTGCGCGGATGCATGCGCATCCACCCAGACGGGGCGTGACCAGCCCGCGTAGCATCCTACCGCGTTCCACGGCGTTCAAATCAAATCGGCAGGTCATAACCACTCCCTGCCGCGTCCAAGTCGTATGGCCATTCCGGGCCTTCATCGCGGGCATCAGGCTGCGCCACAGCAGGCCCAGCTACTGCGCTGATGTCTTCCTTTGGCACACGTATAAAGCCGCGCCTGCGCCCGCCTGTTGTCTCCCTATGCGCCTTGAAGCCAAGCGCCTTCATCGCATTGCTGATGCGCAGATCCATCTGCCCAGCACTGTCCACGCGGTCGTTCTTGATCTGCAGCGCGTCATACAACTCTGTGCGCGGGAAGAATTCGCGATTGCAAGGCGCTTTGTCGGCCTTGCTCAAGCCATCCAACCCGTTCACATAAGCATCCAGGCGGTCTTCCCAAGGGTCTGACCGTTTGAACGGTTCCTGCTCCGGGAAGATCAAAGTCTTCTCTTCCTCACGGTCAGGCCAATAGCGTTCACCTTCATTCAGACGGTGCAGAGCCTCGGCCAACAACTGGCCGCGCATCTCGGTCAGTACCTCGGGATAGACATCCTGAATCTCCAACGGCCAGAAGCGCCGGTCGCCCGTGGCGTCTCGCAAAAAGGTATCCGCATTGGTCGTGCCCACGTTCACAAAGTGACGCTTGGCCTTGATCATCTGCGCGCCGTAGGGTGGCCGAAACCAATCCTCCTGTGCCGACAGATACTGTTTGATCGCCGTAGCATCAGCCTTGTTCAAGGACTCCAGCTCGGCAGACTCCACCAGCCAGGCCATCTGCTGGGCCAGCTGCGAATCCTTGTCGCCCACCTTGATGGCGTTGTCGGTGAAGTACGGATAAGCCAGCGCACGAAAGGCTGAGGACTTCTTCAAGCCCTGCGTTCCCTTCAAGATCAGCATGTAGTCGAACTTGCATCCAGGATTGATGGCGCGGTTGACCAGGCCCATCATGAAGCACTTGCCAATCAGCCTTGTGTACGGCCGCTCCTCGATCCCGTAGACCTTGGTAAGCCAGTGCTCCAGGCGCGGTGTCTTGTCCCACTCCTCGGCCCGAATCAAGTCCTCAATCGGGTTGTACTTGTCCAGGCGGGCCGCCATCTGCACACCATCACGCAACGTGCTCTTGGCGGCGATGTTCAGGCTATGCACCCGCAGCAGGTACTCGCCCAACATCATGTCGTCCTCTTCCTCCCACACGCCCGCTTCGCGGCCCCATGGAGCCTCGCGACTGCGATCCAGCTGCATGGTGAAGGTGTTGTAACGGGCCAGGCCCGCCAGCTCCGGGTCGAGCTGCATGCAATACATCACGTTCGGCCGGCAATCCATAAGGCCGTTCTTGCCCGTGACCAGCTTGTCGTAGAGCGCGTCCAGGCTTTCGTCGTGGCTGCGCTTCTTGCCCTTCTTCTTGGGCTTCTCATCGCCACCACCATCGCCAGCAGCTTGAGCTGAAGGATCTGCAGACGGCGGCGTAGCCCCACCTCCCCCTGCGGGAGCCTGCTGGTTCGCGCGCGGAGCTTCCAACTGGATGCCCAACACACCAGCCAGCCACTTGAGCGCCTCGGCGGGCTTTCCTGTGCCTGGCCCCCACTCCATCACCAGATCGATGGGCGAGCGGCTTCCTTCCCGGGCATCGCCCATATCGGCCACGCCCCAATCCTTGATGCCTTCGGGCTGAATGGACAGATCCTCCTGCAGATCGCGCCCCAAAGCCTTTGACGTGACCCGATAGCCCTGTCCCTTCTTCAACTCGCGGCCACCAAACAGCGCAGGCACCCAGGCGTAAAGCGAGGCCATGGCCTTGGCATTCACCTTGGCAAAGTCATTGCCACCGGACGACTCTCCACCCCCTGCAGCACGCTGCGCTGGCTGGGCAGGCTGGGCTGCGGCCGCGCGCTTGTCCTTGGCCTCTTGAATCGTCACATGCATGCGACGAATGGCTGCGTCATCAGCTACAGCAACCTCCAGAGGCGTGCCATCAACATGCTTGCCGGTGACGGTGAAATACTGCTTCTCGCAGAACATCTCAACGCCGATGCCGTTGTCCTTGGCCGTATGCGTGTGCCCCTGCAGGTACAGGTGCACACCTGTGCCGCTTGGCGAGATCTCGGTGAAGGTATTGAAGGCCGCAATGATCTTCTTGCAGCGGTCGGACATCGCGCCCGTTGCCGGGTCCACGTGCTTGTCTAGGTCGATACCTATCAGGCCATCACCGGGCAGAAAACCAAAACCGATCCCGCTCCAGGCGTCGGGCAGGCCTTCTTTGCGTTGAAACGCAGTGCGCACCACTGGCAGCGTGGCCAGGCGCTGGCGGTCGCGGTCGCTGCCTTGATCGCCAGAGCGACGACCGCCCCCTACGTAATAGGGCACTTTCAACCAGGCAGAGCGCTTTTCGTCCCACTCAAACCGCCAGAGCACCCACTGCTGCCGCTGGGCAAGCTCTGCAGGTATCTTGTCCCACTCCGGGACCGGGGCCTGTGGCACTGCTGGCTTATCGTCAGTCATGCGCACCTCCCCGCAGAAAAAAACAACTCACGCCGGCGTCCCCAACACCGACAACGCGAACCAACTCCATCCATTTACCCCCAGACGCGCATTGCTGCAGAAAGATGGATCACCGCTTCATTGGCGGCATCCTGCGGAACCGGCAGCGAATACACCGCTACCGGACGATTGCGACCAGGGACGCGGCGCGTGTTCAGCACACACACACGCCCCCGGCGATTCATGTTCTTGATGGTTTTGGTGGCGGCATCCAGCCCCACCTGTGCAGCTGCAGCCAGCTCGCGCAGAGTCAGGCCACCACCTTTGGCACACGCTGATGCCAAGGCCTGCAGCAGTGCCTTGTTGGTTTCTCCTGCGGGTCTCATGGCGACACCTCCAGGCCTGCAGCGCGGCGGGCATTACGCACCGTGCGATACAGCAGCTCTATCTCTGCCATGGCCTGCTTCTCGATGGCCTCGGCCTCGGCCTTCGAGATCCGCTTGTCGTCAGTGGCCTTCATGACCAACTCAGTCAGTTGGCCGCCCTGCACGTTCAATTGGAGAGCCTTCTCCCGGATGGCCGATGCCTCGCACGCCCACCCGCCAGCAGGGGGAGGAGGCAGCTCCATAGTGACCAGTCCAAACTGGCTATTGAGCGCCTTGAGCCAATCTCGCCAACCAGGCTCGCGGATCTCCTGCATCCACTCAGTCAGCAGCTCGGCCATTTCCAGAGTCAAGCTTTCGCCGTCAGCACCTCGCAGGCGGCGACGGAGATCTTCACGATGGATTGACTTCTCACGCCTGTCGGTCAGGTATGCAGCTGCCGCCGCCACGCCGCCACTGGCCTTGCGCACCGAGTTGTAGAAAACATCGCGCCAGTCGATGCTGGAGTAACGCCGCGTCATTGGCCTTCCCCTTGAATGGCTGAAATTTCAGCGTTGATCAGGGAAGCGCCGGCAGGGACACTGCCCCCATGAATAAAGAAACCCACCGCCCGCAGCACAACAAGCCGCACACACCTGCCCGCGTGTGCAGCACCTTGATGGAGCGAGGAGACAAAACGCCCGGCAGCTGTGCAGCTCCGATCTGGGCGGTGGGTGAAAGTCAGGCGATCAGCCATGGGCTGACTCCTGCGAAGACTGGATACCTAGTTGACTCATCGCAGCAACGTGCTTACGCCACAGCGCTGCTTGAACGCGGTCGACCTGATCCTTTGTCAGCTCATCAGGCCATTGCGATACCGCAGACGGTGTAATCCGGCACTCGCGCGCGACTGACGCGGCCGTACCACCCAACAGTTCAAACGCATGAGACTTTTCCATGCGGTTGACTTTAGCACACTCAAGTCACAAACGAAAGCAGCCTAAAGTGTTTAGGTGGCTTAATTAATCCATGGCCCTTAAAGATCGCATCCAGGCACTCATAGACGCGGGGTTTACTCGCACCGAGATCGCCAAAGCCGCGAAGAAGTCCCAAAGCGCAGTGACGCAATGGCTCAGCGGTGACACTAAAGAGTTGAAGTCCGATTCAGCTGCAGGCATCCAGGCAGTCACCGGCTTCAGTGCCGTATGGCTAGCTACAGGCAATGGACCTCGACTTGCTACAGAAGCATCCAATGTGGCGCTAGGCCCGAATATGGGCGGCACTGTGCCCCTTCTTTCTAGCGTCCAAGCGGGCAACCCAAAAGAATTGGTAAACAACTATTCCCCGATGGCAAGTGATGCAGAGCAGATCCCGACTGCTGTTCCAGTCAGGCAGTACACCTTCGCTCTGCGAGTTGAAGGCGACTCAATGGAGCCTGACTTCAAGGAAGGCATGATCATCATCGTTGAGCCTGATCTAGAGCCTCTGCCTAACGACTTTGTAATCGCCAAAAACGGCAGCGAGGAATCCACCTTCAAGCAACTTGTGAAGGACGGCTCGGATTGGTATCTCAAGCCTCTCAACGAGCGCTATCCCATGAAAACCTTCACGCCGGACATGAGAATTGTTGGAGTAGTACGAGCTGTCGAACGCCGCTTTCGTTGAGCGCACTTAAGAAATCCATTTAGCCAGCTTGCAAACTAAACTTTAGTGAGCTAAAGTCCATCCCGCGACTCGCGTGAGTTGCGGGCTCCACGGCATCGACCGGGCCAGCCCCGGTCGTTAACAACCTGCTGAGCACATACGGCATCCCTTGGTGCCTCGCCCTGCCCCGTGCAGGGCAAACCTAAGCGCATTGCCACCCCGACCAATGCGCTTAGGTTTGTGCCGCGCCCGTGGTTCTTCTCCTCCCTCCCTCTCTTACTTGCCACGGGCTATGCGGCCTTTTTTTCGCGCCCGAGTGGTGCCGCATGTGCTCAGCAGGATCTGCCCGCCCCGACCAGGCGGGCTTTTTCTTGCCCAAGGAGCAGAGGATGAGCACCACACAAGCCTGTGCACACGTGTGCACAGCAAAACCAGTTCTGCATTTCATGCAGGCGGGCATTGACTACAACCCAGCGGCCGACAACGAGCGCCGATTCTGGGTTGTCGATACCAGAGCGCCGTCGGACATCCCGCCGCCGAATGCATTGCTGCTTGATGAGGTGCTTCTGCCAGAAACATCTCCGGTATCCGCGCCTAGATTTGTACCCAGGAACAACAACCAACTCTCTTATCTGCATGGCGGTGGCTTGGTATGCATAGATCGGCATCGCATGAAGCACGAGCTAGAACACTGCCCTGAGCGAGTTGGCAAATGGGTTGTCATGCTGCAACGCGCTGACGAAGCAGGCCGCATATGGAAGCGCACCGCCTTGTGCGCAATGGACGACCACGGCTGGCTGGTGGAGGTGCACGAATGCTGACCCGCTACATCGTCACCAGCGGCCGCAAGCGCCGCACCACCCTTGCCAACAGCAGTTGCAATGCCATCGCTCGCGCAATGGTCCGCTTCGGCAACGCCCACCCCATCAGCGCCCGGAGGGCCGAGGCATGAAGGAAGCACTCCATACCAACAAGGCCCTGCTGCGCGCGCTGGGCCTGAAGGACATGAAGTACATCCATGCCGTGGATGTTGCACTGCGCCCTCGCCAGCTACCTGTGGTGACCGTCCGCATGACCGTCGATCTGCCTGATGGGACCGATACCCAAGTCTTCCAGCTGGTCGCGCCGCTGACTGCCGCATCACGCCCCGCGCTGGATCTGGACGCGATGTGCAGGCTGGCCCGCGAGCGACTGCGCCACCGCATCGAGGACGACGCGTACGAGGCAATCAACTACTGCGCCTACGACAGCTACGACCGAGCAAAGCAGTACACCGGCTTTGTCCGTGAGTTGATCGAAGAGAGCAACCCCTATCCATTTTGAGGGCGGACATGAGCACACCAATCATCCAACTGGACGGGGTACCCACACCCCGCATGCGCAAACGCAACCGGCGCGCCTATATCCGCTGGGCGGCATTCTGTGCAGCGGCCCTGACCTTGGCTGCGCTGCGCGTGGCGCTCGACGCTGGAGTGCTGTGATGAACGACACCCACCCAGATGGGCTGATCGAACTCAGCGGCGAGCTGGTTCATGACGCCGAAGTGCGCACCGTGCTCATGGGCGACGACCAAACCCCCATGCCCGTGCTCTGCCTGCTCATCAAGGCCGACCGCTGCAACAACAGCCCGGTTCGCTCCGAGCAAGTCTACCCGGCCGCTTTGCGCCATGAAGCCGAGCAAGCCGCACGTGGCATGAAGCGCGGCACCCGCGTGACTGTCACCTCCCCCGTGGCGCATCTGAGAATGACCATGGGCATGACCACAAACATCCAAGTCCACGGCCGCGCCAAGCAGCCAAAAGCTACCCCAGCAAAGGAGGCAGCACATGCCTGATCTGAATCGCATCACCCTGATCATCGACAGCCTGCCCGAGGGCCGCGCCCAGGTGCACGTCAACATTCCAGCCCCGCTTCCAGGCATGCGCCTGGAGACTCCCGCCCACTCCCTGGCGATTGATGCCGTGGGCTGGCTGGGCAAGCAGCCTGCCGTCGCAGGGTTCATCTACGGCATGGAGCCCGCAACCGAGCGCCTGCTTGCAGCGCACATCGTCCTGGACTTGGAAACCTTGAGCACCAAGCCCAATGCCACCGTCATCTCCATCGGAGCAGTGGCGCTCACCGCAAATGGGCAGTTTGTGGCCGAGTTTCACGAGTCCGTCACGCATGCAAGTCAACCCAATCGGGGCATTGATCAAGAAACCAACGACTGGTGGCTCAAACAGAGCGATGAGGCCAAGGCCGCGAGCTTCCTGTCTGCCAACTCCATCCCAGCCAGTGAGGCGCTGCAAGCGTTCAGCCAATGGGTGAATGCCTATGCCGACCCCAAGAGCGTAAAGGTCTGGGGCAATGGCAGCAGCTTTGACAACGTGATTTTGTCCTCGCTTTACGCCGACTACCTTGAATTGACACGCCCTTGGGCCTGGTGGAATGACCGCGACATGCGCACCGTTCTGGACATGCACAAGGGTGCCAAGGACGTTGGCCCGTTTGAGGGTATCAAGCACCACGCTCTGCACGATGCCCGCCACGAGGCCAAGCAGTTGGCCAAGGTCTTGAAGCACGTCACTTCGGGAGCAGCAGCATGACCGCCAGCATCATCATCTGGGCACCCCAGGGCTCTGGCTTGGGCGATGTCATGACCGACAAGCTGCGCAAGCACTTTGGACTCTCCCGCATCTTTGAGCGGGAGGTCTTCGAGCATCAAACCGTGTCTCTGCCAGCAAACGACCACCTGATCGTGGCCCGCAGCCACAGCGCCCCCTTGAGCAAGATCCGCACCATCTCCTTTGCCAATGCGCTGAAGATGATGCAGGGCGGAACCCAGACCCTGCCAGATGGGGTACGCAGGCCAGGCATCCAGAAGTTGGCGCAACAGATCCAACGTGAACACCCGAAGTGGACGGCGTCTCGCTGCTTGGTTGAGGCCAAGGTGCTATGGACCAACAAGAGCGCGAACGGAGGTGCTGCATGAACGGCCACCTACGCGCTGAGCTGATCTTGAAGCACTTCATCCGTGCAGGGCAGATCATCGACCTGGCATGCGCCACGTTCACGCACGACATTGACCTCAAAGGCGATGAGCTGCTGGACGACCTGCTGGCTCCGGTCATCGAACTTCACCCCTCTGTTATGCCGCTGCGCCAGGAACTGGTGAACCTGTGCGAAGAGGACCAGAACGATGTCAGCGAGTGCCTGGCCGCACTCTGGGCCTCTGGCTTCACGGGCTATGCGATCCAGTTCCATGCCCCCTCTGGCAACAACACCAATCACCCCAACTTCGGCAGCTTCTACACGCAATGGATCTACGCCGAGACCATCGAGGAAGCATGGCAGCACGCCTGCAAATGGGGCGACGAATGCCGCCAACAACTGCAGCTTGAACTGGAGTCTGAAGAATGACTGAAGCACACGACACCGTCACCCAGGCCCTGCCCACGCCAGGCGCCGGCGAGCGCATGGACCATGTGGCAATCGTCAGCATTGCCCGCAGCCTGACCAACCCGCGCAAGCGCTTCGACCCGACCAAGCTGCAGGAGTTGGCAGACAGCATCGCGGCCAGCGGTGTGCATCAACCTATCTTGATTCGCCCACTGCCAGGCCACCGCCTGGAAGACACGCACCGCGAGGCCCGCGCACTCAAGCAGCCCGCGCCCGAATATGAGCTGGTAGCTGGCGAGCGCCGCTGGCGTGCCTGCCAGTTGGCCAAGGTGGTTCAGATCCCAGCGATGATCCGCCCGATGACCGACGAGCAGGCCCTTGAAGTCCAGGTCATCGAGAACCTGCAGCGCGAGGATGTGACCGAGCTGGAAGAGGCCGAGGGCTATGAGTCGCTGATGAAGCACAGCAAGCTCAACGCCGACCAGGTGGGCGAAAAGATCGGCAAGAGTCGTGGCTATGTCTACGGCAGGCTCAAGCTGCTGGACCTCTGCCAGAAGGCCCGCGAGGAGCTGCGCGAAGGCAAATTTGATTTCAGCAAGGCCTTGCTTGTGGCCCGCATCCCGAACGAACAGCTGCAGCTCAAGGCGGTCGCGTACATGACCAAGCCAGACTGGCAAGGCGACGTCCCCAGCTACCGCGAATGCGCCAAGCACGTGCAAAGCGAGTTCATGCTGAAGCTGGACACCGCGCGCTTCAAGATCTCCGACGCCAGCCTGTTGCCTGAAGCGGGCACCTGCACCGATTGCAAGAAGCGCACCGGAGCCAACCAGGAGCTGTGGAGCGACATCAAGAGTGCAGACGTGTGCACAGACCCCAGCTGCTTCCACAAGAAGACTGATGCGCACACCGCTCTGATGGTGCGGGAAGCCAAGGACAAGGGGCAAAGCGTCATCGTCGGCAAGGAAGCCGAGGAGCTCGCCTCCGGCAGCTACTACAACGCGAAGATCAAGGGCTATCGCCGCCTGGACACGGCCGAGGACAGCCCCACCAACGAGCCGCTGCGCAAGATCATCGGGACACAGATGAAGGCCGAGGGCATCCAGCCCGTGAAGATCGAGAACCCGCGCAAGAAGGGCGAGCTGATCGATGCGCTGCCCAATGAAACAGTGCTGCGGCTGCTGAAGATTGTTGATGGCCAAGCCCAAGCAGCCAAAGAAGTGAGCAAAGAAGTGCGCGACTTTGCCAACGACAAGAAAGCAAAAGCTGAAGCCAAGGCAAAGAACCAGTACGAGCGAGCCTGGCGCGATGACCTGCTGGACACAGCCTGGCAGGCCATCAGCAATGACGAAGGGATCGGCTTCACAACAGAGATCCACCGCTTCTTGCTCTTGCGCATGGTGCACAGCCTTGCGACCGATGACGTCGCTGCAGTCGCCGATGTACTCGGCCTGGGCCGGGTTGCCGCGCACAGCGCCTTGATCGAGCACGCCAAAGAAACCAAGCGCCCTGACCAGCTGCACATGCTCTGCCTGATGCAGCAAGACAACCGCATCGACAACCCCACCTATGGATACCGCGTCTCCAATGAGGGACTGATGCTGGTGGCCAGCGCCGCGATGGGTGAAGGCTTGCAAAAGGCAATCAGCACGCTCAAAGCGGCTGCCACCGATAAATTTCTGCCCAAGCCCTCCGCTCAACCTGACGCTCCGAAGGGCGGTCTACCCCTACAACCGGCTGCGCGGGCTGGCGGGGGTGCTGCGCGAAGCAAAAAGGGGGCGGGCAAGGGCTCTGCCGCTGTAGCCAACGAGGTGCCAAAAACTAGCGCTGCACATGCGTCTGCACAAATCGCCGAGGCATTGCAAGAGTTGCAGGAATCAGGCGCGGCCGCAGCCGCGCAAGGCGTTGATGGGGCGCCTGTGGCTGACGCCCAGGCACCCACTTCAGGCGCTGAAGCGCAGGGCAACGATGCAGCTCCTGTCGATGCTGTGGCATCGCAGGATCTGCCGCCCTCCTCGCCGGCCGCAGTTGATGACCAGGCCGAAGGCGATGACGAGCAGCAGCCTGCGGCTGCCCCCGGCCAGCAGGGGGTGGGGTTCGCAATTGACAGCGTAGTACGCGTTAAAGACGGCCTGCGTGGCCCCAACAACAAGCTGCGTAAGACCTGCGGCCGTGTGGGTGTGGTCAAGCAGGGCCTGCCTGGTGGCGGCATCCCCGTGATGTTTGGCCCACGCGCACACGAGAGCGGCATTTTCACAGCCGATGAACTGGAGCCCTACAAAGCCGACCCAATTGTCGGCAAACGTGCCCGAGTCCTCAAAGCCGGAATGACAGAGCGCCGCAATGCATTCGTGTGGAAGGAAGGTACTGTGTCAGGCGTCCTGGAGGACGGCTGGCAGATCACCTTCCACAGCAAGAGCGGGGGACTGCCCACACAGGAAGCGTTCGGCACCGATGAGCTGGAGTCCATCGAATGACTACCGCAGAAAAGCCATGCATCAAATGCAATGAACTATGGCCAGACGACAAGGAGTTCTTCTTCGCTGGCCGGGGGAACTCTGCGCTTCTCAGCGTGTGCAAGGCCTGCTATGCCGAGCACTACCGCACCCCTGAATCGCGGCGCAAACCGAAGAGAGCCGCGCCCAGCACTTGCCTGCCTTCGGCTGCGCTGCAGGGCATCTTTCATGACCTGGTTGCAGGAGCTCACGCATGAGCAAACTATCGCAACTCAAGAAAAAGGTTGGCTATCAGGAGCATGTACCCCGCTGCTCCACCTGCGCCTACTTTCTGCAGCAGCAGCTCATGAGGGATTCAATGCCTGGCTACTTTCAGCGGTTCTGTAGACAGCATCATTTCGAGGTCAAGGCACACGCTTGCTGCGACAACTGGATCTCTGAAAAAGGTGAGGTACTTGCATGAGCCGCCGTCACTTCTACCAGCAACCCCGACAGCATGGGCGCAACCCCCTGATGGTCTTCAACCAGCACAACAGCAAGCTCACGCCGGCCGAGGTTGCTGAGACCATGGGCTCACTGCGCACAGCCTTTGCACACATGCGCGAAGGCGTGGCCACCCACAACGAATACGTGGTTCTGCATTCCAGCATGCTGATAGCACAAGAGATTGAGCAGATGGGCGTCGTGCGCGGCCTGCAGGAGCACATCACGGCCGCGCTCCAGGCCTGCGCCTCCTACCAGGAGCGCAGCGGCTATGCCGAGAACTGGGTGCCCAGCGATATCCACTTCCACGAGCTGGATGCACTGGGCGCGATGCTGGATCTGCACGAGTACCAGCTGCAACAGCTCACCGCACGCGAAGTGCACCTGGCTGCACAGCGCCTGGTGGCCCGCACCAAGTCCGCCGGCGGCGATGTCTACCAGGCGGACAGCAGCATGACCACCCTGACAACCTACAAACAAGAACAAAGAAAGCGAGCCTGATCATGGAAGCCGCAGATCAAATCATCGATAGCGATATCTACACGGCCGTGCAAATTGCCTCTCTCTTGAAATGCGACAAAGAAACGGCAGAGGAGCGCATCCGCAGCGGCGACCTGCCAGGCATCAAGTTCGGCAAGAGCTGGGTCATCCCACGCCAAGCACTGCTCCAGTGCCTTAATGAAATGGCACTGAGCGAAGCCGCACAGCGTAAAGCAGAGCTGCAAGGCTCCCGCGCAGCCGCGCTTAAAAAAGGCAAGGCCTCGACCAAAGCCGAGGCTGCACCGCCACCGATGCTGCCGACCAGCCAGGGGCATCGCAAACGTGGCCAGCGCCGCGAACCACCCCAACTTCCCTCACTACCAATACCCGCCTGAGCTAGCCCTAAATCACTTCTTACGCTTTTCCCAAGATTCGAGAATGAAGAGCGCTGCAGTGTGCGCTGAGTGAATAGCTAGTCGTGCGTGTCGAGGCTCCAACTTATAGGTTTTCACACCCGGCCCATGTGCTGAGCTTGCATGAGTCCGAAGAGCACCAATTCCATCGATTACCCCAAACAATCCAGTGAGAATTACCTGTAGATCCTGATCCTCGATTGCGCCAGGATCAAATCCTAGATCTTTGCGCACCACGTTCCATACTGGCTTCAAGTCCTGCTTATTCGGCATTTCCAAACCACGTTCAGCAATATAGACCTTGCATATGCTCTCAAGGATATTGCTTGCCGCTGATACCGCCTCTCTTGGACTCAGCTCCACATTCGCAAGGGCTCGATTGAACTCCAGATCAACTGCTGGTATGTCACGCGCCCTGATGAAGTCCTCTAATGCTCTCGTTGGTGAACCTAGAGTCCCTGTAATTTTCCCGCCGCGCGCGTACTGAAGATCACACCTGGACAGTGCCTGCTGAATTTTCTCTTGATCTGCAGTGGGAACCTCCTCAGGGCCAGAACCGAAAAGGAAGGTTTTTTTCTGGAGATCCTCCTCCATGTACATCTCTATCAGCTTGCCCAACACCTGCAAGGGCTGCACCGCCTCATCAGCATTCACACGACGCAACCACTCTAAACATTTTGCGGGCTTGGCACCGATGGGTGGATCACCTGGGGCACCAGCATGCATAAAAAGATTATTCAATGATGAATGGTTCTCTCTTCTAGATATGACTTCTACACAAGCAGAGATTACCGGCGCTGGAATTGTTTGACGCATGTGATTTATTTCGCTGACATTAGTAATGATGAGCTTGAACCCGCACCCTCAATAAGTCACATCAGCATACATGCGAATGGCCAAGTCTTCGGCTCGGAAGCTGGCGTAGCGCTGGGGCATCTTGCTCCCCGGAGCCCAGCCCATCATTCCAGGTATCTCCACCTCACGGAACATCCAGTCACCCGTTTTCGGGTGACGCATCTCATACCAGCGGCAGGTCGCCTCATGCCGCAAATCATGCTCAGCCAGCCCCTGGCAATCAGCATAAGCAAACACCGTCCTGAAACGGTTTGACAGCTTGTGCGACACACGATCCATCTCATCAGGGTCACCATCCCAGAACGGGAAAATCAGTTGCTCCGCACCCTCATTCGGCAGCACTTCCAGATACTCACGCAGCACGGGCAATAGCTCCGGACGCACCGGCACCTCACGCCATTTCACATTCCCGTGCCACTGCTTGCTGGTGCGCACGCGCAGTTTGAGCGCATCGAGCTGGACCTGGCCACGCGTCAAGGTGTAGGCCTCTCGCAACCGCAACCCCGTCCAAACGATCAAGCTAAAGAGCACAGAGAGCGCAGGCATGTCGGGCGCATCCAGAGCGCGCTCACGATCCGGCCGCTTTTCACCCGCCATGGCCCGCTCGATCTTCTCCTGCTCTCCAGGGAAGAGACGCCGCTCGCGGCTCACGTCCACACGTACAGACAAGGCCTGCGCACCAGGCACGCCGGCGGCGTTGGCCTGCGCGATCTCCTCACGGTCCTTGCCGTTGTATGAAGCCAGACCACGGGGCAGCAGCTTGAGCGGGTTGCCGAAGTTCACCCCGTCCGCCTGCCGAAGCCACCAGTCAAAGCAGCGCGAGAGTGAGCCAATCCGCTTGCGGATGGTGCTGGGCGCGTAGTTCTTGCTCGCATCGAGCTTCATGCTTTTCACCCAGGCCTCGGCCCACTTGTAGGTGATGTCGGCAATGAGCACCTTGCCCAGCTCGATCTGCAAGAGTCGCAGGATCTCCATGTCACTCTTGGCGGGCTGGCCTGTATTCATCCAGGCACCGATGATGTAGCGCAGCTTTTCGGTCGGCTTGGGCTCGGCATCAGTCCTGGCCAGATCTGCTGGCACAACGCCGGCAGCTAGCAGCATGTCGACCTGCTTGCCATAAGCATCGGCCTCTGGACGCGTTTCAAAAGTCAAATACACCGGCTTGGGCAGCAGCTTGTTTCTGATGGTCAGCTCAAAGCGGCCTGTCCGCGTCTCCCGCACACTCGCCATATACACCCCTAACACTGTATAAAACAACAGCTATATAAAGTGTACTCGTGTGGACGGCAAGAATGAAGTTCCACGCGTGGTTTGACCGCGAATGACGCGCGGTCAGCATCGTTTTTGCGGGGGTTTTGCGCGTGTAAAAACAAAAAGGCCACCCGTGAGGGTGGCCTAACTTGTTGATTTCCTTGGAGAAATCTGGAGGCGCGAACCAGAGTCGAACTGGTCTAACCGGATTTGCAATCCGGGGCATAACCGCTTTGCTATCGCGCCGTCATCACAAAAAACCTGGAGCGGGAAAACGGGTTCGAACCGTCGACCTATACCTTGGCAAGGTATCGCTCTACCAACTGAGCTATTCCCGCAATACAAAAAGCTTTCGCTTTCTGTGCCGGATCTGCATTGCTACAGATCCTGAAAACCTGGAGCGGGAAAACGGGTTCGAACCGTCGACCTATACCTTGGCAAGGTATCGCTCTACCAACTGAGCTATTCCCGCAATACAAAAAGCTTTCGCTCTCTGTGCCGGATCTGCATTGCTACAGATCTTGAAAACCTGGAGCGGGAAAACGGGTTCGAACCGTCGACCTATACCTTGGCAAGGTATCGCTCTACCAACTGAGCTATTCCCGCAATACAAAAAGCTTTCGCTTTCTGTGCCGGATCTGCATTGCTACAGATCCTGAAAACCTGGAGCGGGAAAACGGGTTCGAACCGTCGACCTATACCTTGGCAAGGTATCGCTCTACCAACTGAGCTATTCCCGCATATCTACCGAAGCCCAACATTGTACAACGTTGTTTGCTGCGATGGATCGAATTGTAGCGCAGTTCTGAGAGCGCTCAGGAAAAACGCCACATTTTTCATAAAAACACCTTCAATGCTTGATAGCAGCTCCGGCTGGCTTGGCTTCGGCAGCAGCCACAGCGGGCACGGCCTCCTCAGTCAATGGCTCGGGAAGACGCTCCAAAGCCACCTTCAGCACCTGATCGATCCACTTCACCGGCACGATCTCCAGAGCGCTTTTCACGTTATCCGGAATTTCCTGCAGGTCCTTGGCGTTCTCTTCAGGGATCAGCACAGTCTTGATGCCACCACGCAGAGCCGCCAGCAGCTTTTCCTTGAGACCGCCAATGGCAGTGACTTCGCCGCGCAAGGTGATTTCACCCGTCATGGCCACGTCGGAGCGCACGGGGATACCCGTCAGCGCAGAGACAAAAGCCGTGGTCATGGCCGCACCGGCGCTGGGGCCGTCCTTGGGCGTTGCTCCATCCGGCACGTGAACGTGGATGTCCCTCTTCTCGAAAGCCTCATCCTTGATGCCCAGCATGCGCGAGCGGCTGCGCACCACGGTACGAGCAGCCTCGACCGATTCCTTCATCACATCGCCCAGAGAACCGGTGCGGGTGATCACACCCTTGCCGGGCATGGTCGCAGCCTCGATGGTCAACAGATCGCCGCCCACTTCGGTCCACGCCAGACCGACCACCTGGCCCACCTGGTTGTTATGCTCGGCGCGGCCATAGCTGAACTTGCGCACGCCCAGATACTCGTCCAGATTTGCATCCGACACGACCACCTTGGGTTGCAGCTTGCCCAGTTGCAGCCCCTTGACCACCTTGCGGCAGATCTTGGAGAGTTCACGCTCAAGCGAACGCACACCGGCTTCACGGGTGTAGTAACGCACGATGTCGCGGATCGCAGACTCCGTCACATCCAGCTCGCCCTCCTTCACACCGTTGTTGGTGATCTGCTTGGGCAACAGATAGCGGATGGCGATATTCGTCTTTTCATCTTCGGTATAGCCCGAGAGACGAATCACTTCCATGCGATCCAGCAGGGCCGACGGAATGTTCATGGAGTTGGAGGTCGCCACAAACATCACGTCTGACAGGTCGAAATCGACTTCCACGTAATGATCGCCGAAGGTATGGTTCTGCTCGGGATCCAGCACTTCGAGCAAGGCGCTCGACGGATCGCCACGGAAATCCATACCCAGCTTGTCGATTTCGTCCAGCAGGAACAGCGGATTGCGCGTGCCCACCTTCTCCAGGCTCTGCAGCACCTTGCCCGGCATGGCGCCGATATAGGTGCGGCGGTGCCCGCGAATTTCAGCTTCGTCACGCATGCCACCCAAAGCCATGCGCACGTACTTGCGCCCTGTGGCCTTGGCAATGGACTGCCCCAGCGAAGTCTTGCCCACACCAGGAGGGCCTACCAAACACAGGATAGGCGCCTTGACCTTGTCCACGCGCTGTTGCACTGCAAGATATTCAAGAATGCGGTCCTTGACCTTTTCCAGGCCGAAGTGATCTTCGTTGAGCACTTCCTCGGCATTGGCCAGATCGTGCTTGATCTTGGTCTTCTTGCTCCAAGGCAAGCCCGTCAACACCTCGATGTAGTTGCGCACCACGGTGGCTTCCGCCGACATGGGCGACATCAGCTTGAGCTTCTTGAGTTCGGCTTCGGCTTTCTTACGAGCCTCCGCAGGCATTCTGGCCGACTTGATCTTTTTCTCGATCTCCTCGATGTCAGCGCCTTCTTCACCCTCGCCCAGCTCTTTCTGAATCGCCTTGACTTGCTCGTTCAGATAGAAATCACGCTGGTTTTTCTCCATCTGACGCTTGACGCGGCCACGGATGCGCTTGTCCACATTGAGGATATCGACCTCACGATCAAGCTGCTCAAACAGATTCTCCAGGCGCTCCTTGATATCCACCAGATCGAGCACTGCCTGCTTGCTTTCCAGCTTGAGAGGCAGGTGGGCCGCAATCGTATCCGCGAGTCGGCCGGCATCGTCAATGCTGGCAATCGAGGTCAGGATTTCCTGAGGGATTTTTTTATTGAGCTTGACGTACTGGTCAAACTGCTGGGTCACGGCGCGGCGCAGTGCCTCGATCTCGCTGTGCTCATGAACGCCTTCCTGAGGCTCCACGGGCGTCACAGAAGAGGTGAAATGCGTTTCCTCGTCGTTGACCTGCTTGACCAGGGCGCGCTGCTGGCCTTCGACCAGCACCTTCACCGTGCCGTCAGGCAGCTTGAGCATTTGCAAGATGGTGGAGACGCAACCCACATCAAACATGTCTTCCGCGGCCGGCTCATCCTTGGAGGCCGTTTTCTGCGCCACCAGCATGATGCGGCGGTCGCCTTCCATGGCCAATTCCAAAGCCTTGATGCTCTTGGCGCGGCCCACAAACAAGGGGATCACCATGTGCGGGAACACCACCACATCGCGCAATGGCAGCAGTGGCAGGTCTAGCGGTGTGGAAGGCAAAGGGGTTTGTCCTGACATAGGTTTCCTCGGTTTCTCAGCGGAAGATGGTCCGCTTACCGGTGTATTTCAACCCCGGGGCCACAAATGTTTTCCCGGCTCCGGGGAGTGCTGCCTTTCAGGCCTGCGGGAAGCGGCCACCGGCCGCCTCGCACCCACAGTATCAGGCCTTTTTGGCCGCCTCGCGGTAAACCAGCAGCGGGGTTTTACCATCTTCGATGGTGGACTCTTCCACCACCACTTTTTCCACGTTTTCGGCAGTGGGCAGCTCGAACATGGTGCCGATCAGCGCTTGCTCCAAAATGGAGCGCAGGCCGCGAGCACCCGTCTTGCGGGCCAAAGCCTTGCGGGCGATGGCTTTGAGGGCCGTGGGGCGAATTTCCAGCTCCACGCCCTCCATGGCTAGCAGCTTGCTGTATTGCTTGACCAGAGCGTTCTTGGGCTCGGTCAGGATCTGCACCAGCGCGTCTTCGCTCAGTTCCGCCAGAGCCGTCACCACAGGCATGCGACCTACCAGCTCGGGAATGATGCCGAACTTGATCAGATCTTCAGGCTCAATTTCCTGGAACACTTCAGAGATGGAGCGCTGCTTCTTGCTCTTGACGGAGGCGCCAAAACCGATGCCCGAAGCTTCGGTGCGGTTCTCGATCACTTTTTCCAGACCCGCAAACGCACCGCCGCAGATAAACAGGATGTTGGTCGTATCGATCTGCAGAAAATCCTGATTGGGGTGCTTGCGTCCACCTTGGGGCGGAATGCTGGCCATCGTGCCTTCAATCAGCTTGAGCAGAGCCTGCTGCACACCCTCACCCGATACGTCGCGGGTGATGCTGGGGTTGTCAGACTTGCGCGAAATCTTGTCGATTTCGTCGATGTAGACAATGCCGCGCTGGGCGCGTTCCACGTCGTACTCGCAGCTTTGCAGCAGCTTTTGAATGATGTTCTCTACGTCCTCGCCCACATAACCGGCTTCGGTCAGTGTCGTGGCATCGGCCATCACGAACGGCACATTGAGCTGGCGCGCCAGCGTCTGGGCCAGCAAGGTCTTGCCCGAGCCTGTAGGGCCGATCAGCAAGATATTGCTCTTGGACAGCTCCACCTCATCCTTGCCCGCCTTGTCCTTGTAACGCAGACGCTTGTAGTGGTTGTACACCGCCACGGCCAGAGTGCGCTTGGCCTGCTCCTGACCAATCACATAGCTGTCCAGATTGGTCTTGATATCGGAAGGCGTGGGCAGATCGTTGCGAGCTTCCTTGGCATCGGCAGCAGGCTGCTCGTCGCGAATGATCTCATTGCACAAGTCTATGCATTCGTCGCAGATGAAGACGGACGGGCCGGCAATCAGCTTCTTGACCTCATGCTGGCTTTTGCCACAGAAGGTGCAATACAAATTCTTTTCGGTGGAAGAGCCTTTTTTATCGGCCATGGGGGCTGTGCCTCGTTACGAAAAAACGAAAATAAATGATAACCAAAGCGAAGGCGGCGTTTCCCGTCAAGGATAAACGCCGCCAGCGGGCCCATGCGGGTATGAAGGGCAATGCCCTGTGAACCAAAGTAGCACAGGGCCCGGCGCTACATATTTCAAGAACGCTTGCTGATCACCTGATCCACGAGACCATATTCCTTGGCCTCATCGGCCGTGAGGAAATAGTCACGATCGGTGTCATGCTGGACTTTTTCCAGCGGCTGACCGGTGCGTTCCGCCAGGATCCGGTTCAGGCGCTCGCGCGTCTTGAGGATCTCGCGGGCATGAATTTCGATCTCGGTGGCCTGACCACGCGCACCACCCAAAGGCTGGTGAATCATGACCTGGGCATTGGGCAAAGCATAACGCTTACCCTTGGCGCCTGCAGACAGCAGGAAAGCACCCATGCTGGCAGCCATGCCTGTGCACAGTGTCGAGACATCCGGCTTGATGAAGTTCATGGTGTCATAGATCGCCATGCCAGCCGTCACGCTGCCGCCCGGAGAGTTGATGTAGAACGAAATGTCCTTGTCGGGATTTTCGCTTTCCAAAAACAGCAGCTGAGCCACCACGAGGTTGGCAGTCTGGTCGTTGACCTCACCCACCAGGAAAATCACGCGCTCCTTGAGCAAGCGTGAATAAATGTCATAGGAGCGCTCACCGCGACCCGACTGTTCAATGACCATGGGCACCATGCCCAAACCCAATGTATCCAATGCGCTCATGTTTTCTCCAGTGCTATGCGCCTACTGTAGCCGCATTCTGAAAAGAAAATGGGGCCTGTGCGCAAAAGCACAAGCCCCGCCTTTTCAACTCATCGACACCTGCCGTCTTTGCCGGCCGGGTCGATAAAAGGTCAAGCTATCAGGCCTGGCCCATCAGCTCGTCAAAGGACACAGCCTTGTCGCTGACCTTGGCCTGACCCAGCACGAATTCGGTCACGTTGTTTTCGATCACAACGGCTTCGATTTCGGCCAGACGGTTGCGGTCGCTGAAGTACCAGCGGGCCACGTCTTCGGGCTTTTCGTAGCTGGAAGCCAGCTCGTCCACGTGAGCCTTGATCTGGTCGGCAGTGGCTTGCAGATTGTTGGACTTGACCAGCTCGGCCACCACCAAGCCCAGGCGCACGCGGCGCTCGGCTTGGGGCAGGAAGATGTCTTCAGGGATTTCAGCCTTGGCTGCATCCTTGATACCGCGTTGTTCCAGCTCGGCGCGGGCGCCTTCCATCAGGCGGGCCACTTCGGCTTGCACGGAAGCCTTGGGCAGGTCCAGCTCAGCCTTGGACACCAGAGCGTCCATCACGGCTTGCTTGTTGCGACCTTGCACGCGGAACTTGACTTCGCGCTCCAGGTTCTTCTTGATGTCGGCGCGCAGCGCTTCCACGGAACCGCCTTCAACGCCCAGAGTCTTCACGAATTCTTCGTTCACTTCGGGCAGGTTGGCAACTTCCACCTTCTTCACGGTCACCAGGAAGTCGGCAGTCTTGCCGGCCACATCGGCGCCATGGTAGTCAGCGGGGAAAGCCAGGGGGAAAGTCTTGGACTCGCCAGCCTTCATGCCGCGGGTTGCGTCTTCGAATTCCTTGAGCATCTGGCCTTCGCCAACCAGGAACTGGAAGTCTTCAGCCTTGCCGCCGGAGAAAGTCTCGCCGTCGATCTTGCCTTCGAAGTCCACGGTCACGCGGTCGCCGTCCACAGCAGCTTCGCCAGCAGCGCGCTCGGTGAAAGTGCGACGTTGCTTGCGCAGGATGTCGATGGTCTTGTCGATGGCGGCGTCGTCCACTTCGGTGGACAGCTTTTCCACTTCAGCCGTAGTCAGATCACCGATCTTGACTTCGGGCATCACTTCGAACACAGCTTCGAATTGGGCTTCGCCTTCGGCAGCGCCTTCCTTCTCGGTGATCTTGGGCTGACCGGCAACGCGCAGTTCGGCTTCGTTCACGGCCTGGGCAAAGGCTTCACCCACCTTGTCATTGAGCACTTCGTATTGCACGGAGTAGCCATAACGCTGGGCCACCACATTCATGGGCACCTTGCCGGGACGGAAGCCGTCCATCTTCACAGTGCGAGCAACCTTCTTCAGGCGAGTCTCGACTTCGGACTGGATAGCGGACAGGGGCACGCTCAGCGTGATCTTGCGCTCGAGCTTTTCAAGAGTTTCAACGTTAACGGCCATGATTTTTCCTATGAGGGATGTGGACCGTGCGGGCTGCGCCTGCAACCTGCACCGTATTGCGCAAAGTCACGGTGCGCGCACGTCTTGCGGCATGCGGCACCTCAGATTTTCCGGATAGCCTGCATCCAGCACTGGGCAATATTGGAAAAGTGACAAAGCACATTTCTCATTGCACCGGGCGAGCATCCCACTTGAGCGGACCGCACAAAACGGATACAGGCGAAGCCGACCATTATAACGAGGCGCCGTCAACCCTTGGCGAGCGCCATGCAGGGTTTGCCCGCGAAGGCTGACAAACGCCTGTACGTAAAGGGCGCGGACAAGAAAAAAGCCCGCACCTGCGAGGGGGTACGGGCTTGATACGGCAGTGACCCGGACAGGGTGACTGAAAAATCTGGTGCGCGGAGCCGGACTCGAACCGGCACGGTGTTGCCACCGTCAGGACCTAAACCTGGTGCGTCTACCAATTTCGCCACCCGCGCGGTCCAGCAATGCGCGAATCCACGCTTGCTGGGGTCAAGGCGCAGATTCTAGCCGCAAATTTGCGGCTTTCGCGAATACAGGCCTAAGCAGTGTCACGCTTGATGCGAAACACGGCGGCGTACATGGCGGGCAGCGCCAGCAGCGTCAACACGGTCGCCACAATCAGCCCGCCCATGATGGCCACGGCCATAGGGCCCCAGAACACGCTGCGCGTCAGCGGAATCATGGCCAGCACGGCGGCCGCGGCCGTCAGCACGATGGGGCGCAGCCTATGCACAGCCGCTTCAATGATGGCATCCCAGGCCGGCACGCCCTTGGCGCGGCCGGTTTCGATCTGGTCGATCAGGATCACCGAATTGCGCTGAATCATGCCCATCAAAGCCACCACACCCAGCAGCGCCACAAAGCCGAAGGGCCGATTCAGCAGCAGCAAGGCCGCCGCCACGCCGGGAATGCCCAGAGGCCCGGTCACAAACACCAGCAGCGAGCGGCTGACGCTGCGCAGCTGCAGCATCAGCAAGGTGAAGGTCAGGAAAAGCAGCACCGGGATGCCGGCCACGATGGCGCCCGAGCCCTTGGAGCTTTCCTCCACCGCACCCGCCACTTCGATGCGATAGCCCAGATCACCCGCCGCATGCCAGCTGCCTTCCATCTTGCGCAGCTCGGGCAACAAGGCATTGGTCACGGTTGCACCTTGTAGACCTTCGCGCACATCGCCTTGCACGGTGATGGCGAAATTGCGCTTTTCACGCCACATCACACCGGGCTCCCAGGCCATGACGGGCTTGGCGATCTGCGTCAGCGGGATGGATTTTCCCGCGCTGGTGGTGACATAGACATTGGCAATATCGGTGATGGCATCGCGCTCGGCCTTGGGCGGTCGCATCACGATCTCGATCAGCTTGTCGCCTTCACGGTACTGGCCCACCGTGATGCCGCTGAAGTTCTGGCTGGTGGCTTCGGCCAGAGACTGGCTGGTCACGCCCAGAGCACGCGCCTTGTCCTGATCGACCTGCAGGCGAATGACCTTGATGGACTCGTTCCAGTTGTCGTTCACACCGCGCATGTCCGCGTTGGCCATCATGGCCTTCTTCACCTCGTCCGCGTAATCGCGCAGCTTGGCCGGGTCAGAGCCCACGACGCGGAACTGCACGGGGTAAGGCACGGGCGGCCCATTGGGCAGCAGCTTGACGCGGGCCCGTACCTCGGGAAACTCTTCTGCCATCAGCGCCGGCAGCTTTTTGCGAATTTCCTCGCGGGCCTTCAAATCCTTGGCCACGATGATGAACTGCGAGACATTGTTCTGCGGAAAAACCTGATCCAGCGGCAGATAAAAGCGCGGCACACCCGAGCCAATCCATTCACTGACCGTCTCCGCCCCCTCCAGCTGCATGAAGCGCTCTTCCACGCGCAGCGTGACGTCCTGATTGGCTTGCAGCGCCGTGCCTTCGGGGAACCAGATATCCACCAGCACCTCGGGGCGGCTGGAGTCGGGGAAGAACTGCTGCTGCACCTTGCCCATGCCCGCCAGCCCCAGCGCAAACACCAGCACCGTGGCGCCAATCGTCAGCCAGCGATGCTGCACACACCAGTCCACCGTATGGCGAAAGCGGTTGTAGAAAGGGCTGTCGAACACATCGTGCTCGCTGGCTTCGGTGTTGATGCCGGCCTCCTCTGCCGAGATTTCGCCAGACGCCACCTCGGGCGGCAGCGTGGCTGCGTGCGGCGGCTTCTTGAGCAGCAACAGGCCCAGATAGGGCACAAAGTACACCGAGGCAAACCAGCTGAGCACCAGCGCAATCACCGTCACCGCAAAGATGGCAAAGGTGTATTCGCCCGTCATGGACTTGGCCATGCCTATGGGCAAAAAGCCGGTCGCCGTGATCAAGGTGCCCGTCAGCATGGGCTTAGCCGTGATTTCGTAAGCGAAGGTGGCGGCGCGGTACTTGTCGTAGCCCTCTTCCATCTTGCGCACCATCATCTCCACCGAAATGATGGCGTCATCGACCAGCAAGCCCAGCGCAATGATGAGCGAGCCCAGAGAAACCTTGTGCAAGCCTATGTTCCAGTACCACATGGCCAGGAAGGTGGCAGCCAGCACCAGGGGAATGGTGATGCCCACCACCAGGCCCGGGCGCGGGTCTATATACCAGCGCTTCCACAGCGGCTGATGGCCCTCGCGCCGGTGCAAGCCCAGGCTGATAAAGCTCACGGCCAGCACCACCACCACGGCCTCGATCAGCACACGCACGAATTCGTTCACCGAATCGGCCACGGCCTTGGGCTGGTTTTGCATGTTTTTGAGCGTGACGCCCGCCGGCAAAGACCGGCTGATGCCGTCCGTGGTCTGGGTCAAAGCCTCGCCCAAGGCGATGATGTCCCCGCCCTTGACCATGGACACGCCCAGGGCCACGGCGTTCTCGCCCTGAAAGCGCACCTTGACATTGGCCGGATCGGCGTAGCCGCGCTGGATCTCTGCAATATCGCCCAGGCGCAGCTGCGCTCCGCTGGGGCCGCGTATGGGCATGTCGCGCAGCTGCTCCATATCGGCGAACTGACCGTTCACGCGCAGCACAATGGTCTCGGCAGGCGTGCGTAGAACGCCTGCCGAAGCCACGGCGTTTTGCTGGTTGAGCTGATCAATCACCTGGCGCATGTCCAGACCCAGCTGCGTGGCGCGCTGGGACAGTTCCACATAAACCTTCTCGTCCTGCACGCCGAACTGGTCCACCTTGGCCACATCGGGCACGCGCAGCAGTTGCTGGCGCACATCGTCGGCCATGGTCTTGAGCTCGGCGTAGCTGAAGCCATCGGCTTGCAAGGCATAGATCACGCCGTACACATCGCCAAAGTCGTCGTTGAAAAACGGCCCTTGCACGCCTTGCGGCAAGGTATAGCGCATATCGCCGATTTTCTTGCGCACCGTGTACCAGATCTGGGACACCTCCTTGGGCGGCGACGTGTCATGCAGCTGGAAGATCACCTGCGATTCGCCGGGCTTGGAGTAGCTGCTGATCTTGTCCGCATACGGCACTTCCTGCAGCGTGCGCTCTATCTTGTCCGTCACCTGCTGGGCCACTTGCTCGGCAGAGGCGCCGGGCCAGTAGGTGCGAATCACCATGGCGCGGAAGGTGAAGGGCGGGTCTTCATCCTGGCCCAGCTGGAAATAGGCGGCAAAGCCCATCACCATCAGCACCACGATGAAGTAGCGCGTCAGCGCCACATGGTCCAGCGCCCAGCGCGAGAGATTGAAATGATCGCCCGAAGCTTTTTTGTGTGGCGAACTCATTGAGCAGCTCCCGCAGCCGCAGGCTTGGCTTCGGTTGCCGCCTCAGTTTTGATAGCTTCCGGTGCTTGATCCGATTGGGCTTGAGGCTTGTTTGGCTTGGATTTATCGTATTTATCCCGGTACACCGTCACCTTCTGGCCCGGTGTCAGCACATGTACACCCGTGGCAACCACCTGCATGCCGGCTGCAAGACCCGAGGCAATCACCGCCTCGTTGCCATCGGCCGTGAGCACCTTCACCGGCTGCAGCTTGACGGTGCTGCTGGCCGCGTCATACACCCACACGGCCGTGCCCTGGCCGTTGCCGCCCTCCTGGCGCAGCGCCGTGGTCGGCAGCTTGATGGCGTTGGCGCCCGCTTCCAGCCCCATGCCCATGCCTGCCGGACGCACGCGAACGGTAGAGCCCAGCGCCGGCATGGGCTCGCCCTGCAGGGCCGCCTTCACCAGATAGGTACGGGTGGCAGGGTCGGCACTGGCCGCCACTTCGCGCACCAAAGCGCTCAGGCGCCCCGACTCATCGGCCCAGGGAATCACCTGCACGCTCTGGCCTATCTTCACGGCCGTGCGCTTGTCCTCGGGCACGCTGAAAACCGCATCGCGTGCACCGTCTTGCGCAATGCGCACCACGGTGGCGCCCGCAGACACCACCTGGCCGGGCTCGGCCTCCACGGCGGTGACCACGCCATCCGCATCGGCCAGCAGCTGGGTGTACTGGGTCTGATTGGATTGGGCCGACAGCTGGGCCTGGGCCTGCTCCAACGTGGCCTGGGCGGCCTTGAGGTTGGCCTCGTATCTTTCCATCTCGGCGGCGCTGATGAAGTTCTGCGCTCTCAGCGAGCGAAAGCGCCTGGCATTGGCTTCGGCCAGATCGCGCTGCGTGGTGGCCGAAGCCAGCTGTGCGCGGGCCGCGTCGGCACTCAGCTGGTAATCCTTGGCATCCAGACGCGCCAGCACCTGGCCGGCCTTCACATGCTGGCCCAGCTCTACTTCTCGCTTGATGATCTTGCCGGCCACGCGAAAGCCCAGGCGCGATTCAATGCGCGCACGCACATCGCCCGAATACTCCAGCTGCGCCTGCACGGGCGAAGCCCCCACGGTCACCAGCTTGACGGCGCGCACCGGCTCTGGCGGCGTCTCCTTTTTGGAGCAGGCCGACAGCAATACAGCGCCAGCCACGGCCGACAACACCAGCCATTGCCGGGGTGACTTGCCCCGAGAGACAGAAGAAACAGACGGGAAGTAGTGCGTAAAAGCCATGGTGTTCTGTATTGATCGGCTCATGAAAACAGCGATGCGCAACACACGGCAAGCAGCCCGGCGCGCACCGAAAGCAGCAGGGATTGTGCACTTTGCAAGTACAAAATGGCTGGGCAAGCCCGCAATTGCAACAGCATGTGGAACGGTCGGCCAACCCGCTTGCGCAGGGCATCCACTTTCCCACCCCACAATACGGCCTGTGAATCAAGTACGCGACACAATCCCAGCCAGCGCTGCACCGGCAGCGGTCACCCACTACGAAAACTTTCCCGTGGCATCGTGGCTGTGCCCGCCGCAGCTGCGCGCGCCCATTGCCGCCATCTACCACTTTGCCCGCACGGCCGATGATCTGGCGGATGAAGGCACGGACAGCCCCGCCCAGCGCATTGCCGCCCTGCAGGCCTATGGTGCCGATCTGCAGCGACTGGCCACCGAGGACGAAACCGTCATGCTGGCGCGCACGGCCTGGCCGCATATCTTTGCGCCGCTGGCCGCCCAGATGCAGGCCTGGCAACTGCCCAAGCCGCTGCTGGCAGACTTGCTCAGTGCCTTCGAGCAGGATGTACGCATGACGGCCGACCAGGCTTTCTATGCCGATGGCGCGCAGCTGCAGGACTATTGCCGCCGCTCGGCCAATCCCATAGGGCGCTTGCTGCTGCACCTCTACGGCGTAAACGACGCAACATCCCTGCAGCAAAGCGATGCCATTTGCACGGCCTTGCAGCTCATCAACTTCTGGCAGGACCTGAGCCAGGATTTACCGCGCGGCCGCCACTACCTCACCAATGGCGATCTATCCCGCCACCAGCTTGCGCGAAGCGCTATCAAACCAAAAGCATCCGCACTCACACCCGCCGTACGCAGCCTGCTGGCCGAATTGGCAGCCCAGGCTCGCCGCCTGATGGAGCAAGGCGCGCCCCTGGTGCACCGCCTGCCCGGTCGCATGGGCTGGGAGCTGCGCCTGGTGGTGCAAGGCGGCTTGTGCATTCTGGGTAAGCTCGACGCCATGCAAGGGCGCAACCTCTATCAGCGCGTCAAGGTGGGCAAGACCGATGCGCCTGGCCTGCTGTGGAAGGCCTGCTGGATGTGATCGCCAGATGTAATCGCTGGCCAGCCCGGGCATGCCAACCTCAGTAAATTGAAGGAAAAAGCGTTGATGCGCTATAAACAACAAGCGCATCGAGCTATCAATTTGATTGCGTCGCCCCAGATGGCGATTGCAATCATCCCCGTCATTTCAGTGCCCGCTCCAGCCAGCATGGCAGCCGTGGGACAATCCAGCCCCTATGAATCCGGATCAGTACGTCCAAGACAAGGCCGCCGCCTCGGGCAGCAGCTTTTATTACGCCTTCCTCTTTTTGCCCAAAGACCGCCGCGCTGCAATCACTGCGTTCTACGCCTTTTGCCGGGAAGTGGACGACGTGGTGGACGAGGTCACCGACCCCGGCGTGGCTGCCACCAAGCTGGCCTGGTGGCGCAACGAGGTGCATAAGGCCTTTGCGGGCCAGCCCACCCATCCCGTCACCCTGGCCCTCATGCCGCATGTGAAAACCTTCGGCATCGAAGAGCGCCATCTGCAGGCCGTGATCGAAGGCTGCCAGATGGATCTGGAGCAGACCCGCTATCTGGACTTTGCCGGCCTGGAGCGCTATTGCCATCTGGTTGCCGGCATCGTGGGCGAGGTGGCGGCACGTATCTTCGGCCAGAGCGATGAGCGCACCACCGAGTACGCCCACACGCTGGGTCTGGCTTTCCAGCTCACCAACATCATCCGCGACGTGGGCGAAGACGCCATGCGCGGTCGCATCTATCTGCCCATCAGCGAGCTGCAGCAATTCGACGTCAAGGCCCATGAGATCAACAAGCGCGAGTACTCGGAACGCTTTACGGCGCTGATGCGCTTTCAGGCCGAACGCGCCCACGGGCTTTATGACAAGGCCATGGGCCTGCTGCCGCAAGCCGACCGCCGTACGCAAAAGCCCGGCCTGATGATGGCCAGCATTTACCGCACGCTGCTGCGCGAAATCGAGTCCGAGAACTTTCAGGTGCTGCACCAGCGCATCAGCCTGCCGCCGCTGCGCAAGCTGTGGCTGGCCTGGAAGATGCAGGCCCTGGGCTTGATGTAAGCCGCCGCAGCCGGCATGCTTGCTGCATCCAGTCCTAGCCCTGCTTACGCCATGAAGTCTGCTGCCCGCCCCCCATACAGCGCCCTGCGCCCCATCGCCGTCGCCCTGCTCAGCGCATCGCTGCTGGCAGCGGCACCCAGCAGCTACGCGTTCTGGGGCCTGCTGGGCAAAGCCGGCAAGGCCGCAGCCACGGCGGGTAAGGCCGGTGGTGCCGCCAAGGTGGGCGCCGCCGGTGCCGTGGCCGTGGGCGGAGCCGAACTGGCAGGTGCAGGCTTGAGCGCTGCAGCCCGCAGCGCTGTTTTTGCGGCCGATGATGCCGCCCGTCTGGCCGGCAAGGCTCCGCTGGCCGACATGGCCCATGCCGGCCATATGGCCATGCCTGCCGAGGTGGCCAGCTACCTCTCGCGCCCAGCCGCAGCGCTGACAACGGGCGACACCGCGCAGATGATGAAGGTCTATCAGGACCTGATGCACCAGGCCGGCAAGAGCGGCGATTTCACGGTGATAGAGCGCATGCCCCAGTTACATGGCGCCAAGACGCTGGATGCGGCCCCGGCAGCCAACGCTGGCCAGACCGTTGCAGCATCGGCCCCTGCGGCCAGCAAAGTCAGCATTTCCAATGCCGAGCTGAGCTTTCACGCCCTGCGGCTGCTGGCCCATGCCGCCGGCGCTGGCGACCGCAACGCACGCAAGGAACTGCAGCGCCGCTGCCAGGCCCCGGCGCCGCAAGGCCAGGAGGCCGAGCATGCGGCCCTGTGCCGCAGCGCACCCAAGACTTCATGAAGATTGCCATCATCGGCGGCGGCTGGGCCGGCATGGCCGCTGCCGTACAACTGGCCCAGTCGGGCCACGAACCCACGGTTTTCGAAGCCGCCAAAACCCTGGGCGGCCGTGCCCGGGCCCTGAATCTGAGTTTGGCCGATGCGGCCCTCGCCACGGCAGACAACGGCCAGCACATCCTGATCGGCGCCTATACCCAATGCCTGGCGCTGATGCGCAGCGTAGGCGTGTCGGCCGAGCAAGCACTGCTGCGCAAGCCCCTGACTCTGCCCTATGCAGACGGCAACGGCCTGCGCTTTCCTGCCCTGCCCGCACCGCTGGACGCTCTGGCCGGCATTGCCTGCGCCAGGGGCTGGACGCCGGGCCAACGCTGGGCTTTGCTGGCCCGGGCCGTACGCTGGCGCTTGCAGGGTTTTGCCTGCGCCCCGGCCGCCACCGTGGCCGATGTCTGCCAAGGCCTGCCCGAACCGCTGATGCAGGATTTCATCGAGCCGCTGTGCGTATCGGCGCTCAACCTGCCCGCCGCCCAGGCCAGCGGCAGCATTTTTCTGCGCGTGCTCAAGGATGCCTTGTTTGCAGGCAGCGGCGGCTCCCATTTTCTGGTGCCGCGCGTCAGTCTCGGCGCCCTCTTTCCCGAACCGGCCGCTCAGTGGCTCAAGGCCGGCGGCCATGCCGTTCATACCGCTACCCGCGTGCTGGCGCTGCAGCCCCAGGGTGCGCAATGGACGCTACATACCAGCGCCTATGCACATTCGTCAGCACCGGCTCGCTATGACGGCGTACTGCTGGCCTGCCCGCCCCATGAAGCGGCGCGGCTGGTGCTGGGCATGGACCGCAATGACCCAAGCCATCAACGCTGGGCGCAAACGGCCCAGGCGCTGGAGCACACGGCGATTGCCACCGTCTATGCCCAAACCGCGCAGCGCCTGTCTGCCCAGCTGCCCTGGCTGGCCTTGCGCAGCAGCAGCCGTCATCCGGCCCAGTTCGTATTTGATCGCGGCCATCTACATGCAGGCGACGCCAGCCAGCAAGGACTGATGGCTTTTGTGGTCAGCGACTGCCGCAGCGACCGCGAAACCCTGCAAGCCCAGGTATTGCAGCAGGCAAGAGAGCAACTGGGCTGGAGCGGCATACGGCCCGTGCAGACCGTCATCGAAAAGCGGGCCACTTTTGCCTGCACGCCGGGTGTAGAGCGCCCCGGCGCCGAGCTGGGCCAGGGCCTGTGGGCCTGTGGCGACTATGTGGCCGGCCCCTACCCCGCCACGTTGGAAGGCGCCGTGCTCAGTGGGCTTGATGCTGCAAAAAGCGTAGTCAATTCGAACCAAGCTGCCGCAGGCCAGCTAGGGAAATCCTGATGCAGCAATAGTCCAACTGATGCAGGAATGACAGCCGTTTGACAGCCATAGTAGCCACCATGGCACAAGCCAATAACAGCAAACGGAGACAACATGGCATCGACTTTTGACACATCCACCAGCCAGGTACTGGCCATTTCGCGCCGTCATCTGCTGACAGGCGCCGGGGCCATGGCCTGCGCCAGCCTGTTGCCTGGTCTGGCCCGTGCGTCAGAGAGCAACTGGCCCAGCCGTCCGGTGCGCTTTGTGGTGCCGTTTGCGCCCGGTGGCAGCTCAGAAATCGTAGCCCGCTCCACGGCCGCCGAGCTGTCCAAAACCCTGGGCCAGAATGTGTTTGTGGAGAACAAGCCGGGCGCTGCTGGCAATATCGCCATGCAGGAAGTGGCCCGCGCCGATGACCAGTCCACCGTCATCCTCGGCCATATCGGCACGCTGGCCGTGAATCCCTATATTTTCGACAAGCTGCCCTACGATCCGAAAAAGGACTTCGTCCCCGTCAGCCTGCTGGCCAAAGTGCCCAGCCTGTACGTGGTGCACCCGGACCTGCCCATCAAGAACATTGCCGATCTGGTGGCCTACGCCAAGAAAAACCCCGGCAAGCTCAGCTACGGCTCGGCAGGCAATGGCAGCGCCGGGCATCTGGCGTTTGAATATCTGAAGATGACCGCCAATATCTTCATGCTGCACGTGCCTTATCGCGGCACCGGCCCCATGATGCAGGACTTGCTGTCCGCCCGGCTCGATGCGGCTTCGGTGGGTGCTTCGGCTCTGCTGCCCTTCATCAAGGCGGGCAAGGTGCGCTGCATTGCCACCGGCTCCACCCAGCGGCTGGCACAGCTGCCCGATGTACCCACCGTGGCCGAGCAGGGCTTCCCAGGCTTCGAGATGACGCAGTGGTATGGCATGTTGGCACCGTCCAGCCTGCCCAAGGCCCATGTGAGCAAGCTGGCTGCCGAATGCGCCAAGGCCGTCAAGGCGCCCGATGCACTCAAGCGCCTGCAAGGTGATGCCGCCGAGCCCATTGGCAGCACGCCCGAGCAATTTGCCCAGTTCATCGCCACCGAGCAAACCCGCTGGCAAAAAGTGCTACAGCGCGCCCAGGTCAAGCCCAATTAAATCCTGGCATCAACCCGCAAACGGCCTTTGAGCGGCAGACACAGTCGCTCAAAGGCCGTTTATTTTTCCATCCACCACTGGATGACGATCTTGGCCACATAGCCCACAAAGCCCACGCCAAGACCCAGAAAAATCACAAAGGTGCCGAACTTGCCGGCCTTGGATTGGCGGGCCAGCTGCAAGATGATGAACACCATGAACAAGATGAAGGCGCCCACCCCCCAGGTCAGGAAAAAATGGGCAATTTGTTCTTCTGTATAGCCAAAAATCACAGCAACCAAGTCCTACTCATTCCCTGCCAGGACCTGGTGACGGCGCCCCTGTCAGGCGCTTTGAATCAACGCCTCAAGCCGGTGGCCGCACATCGCGGGCGGGGAATACCGAGGCATCCACCAGATCGCGATAGGCATGCCAGCTGGCATGGCCCAGCATGGGCATCACAATCACCAGCCCCAGCAAATACGTGCCAAGGCCCAGCAAGGTCAACAACACAATCAGTGCCGCCCACAAGGCCAGAGGCCCGGGGTTGGCCAGAACGACGGACCAACTGGTCAGCACGGCCTGGCGCACGGTCACGCGTCTGTCCAGCATCAGCGGCATGGCCACCACGCTGGACGCAAAAATGGGGGCAGCCAGAAAGCTGCCAAGTGCCATCCACAGGGCAAACAACTGTCCATCGGGCGCCAGCACCACATGCCGCACAAAGTCGGCCGGGGTTTCAATGGCGATGGGCGACATGATCTTGATCAGCGAAGCCGAAACCAGCACCCAACCCGTGGCCGCCAGCGCCAGCAGCAAGCCAAAGCGCACCAGACACCAGTAGCCGCCCTGCCCCGCCCCATGGCCGTTTTGCCACTGCGACCAGGTCTTGCCCACCAGTGCCAGATCGGCACGTTCGCCGCGCTCCAAGGCGCGGCTGATGGCATAGAGGCTGGTAGCCACCACAGGCCCCACGACCAGAAAACCGGACAGTGCACCTGCCATCAGCCAGAAGCGATTGTGCCCCAGCGTCAAGATGGCGGCGCCGATCAGGATCAAGACAAGACCGTGGGCCAGGCTGAGCAGCGGGGAAGCCGCCATATCCTGGACGGCCCGCCTGAGCCAGGCCAAAGGCTGGCTCCAGGCAATGGCTCTGACAGGCGCAAGCGGTGGTGGAGTGAGAAGACAGGCGGACAGGCAGGTAGGCATAGGCAGCTCACACGCAGGAATCCAGGCTGCTGACCTCAAGACCGACGACCTGCCGCTTCTCGTTTCGGTCAGCTCTCGGCCAGCCCCTCACACAACTGCGCAAGACTGGCCACCGTGACGTGAGGCTCTCGCCCCTCGCAAGGCCATGCTACGCCGCCACGGTTCAACCAGACCGCGTGCATACCCGCATCCATGGCGCCGCGCGCGTCCAGCTCCGCGTCATCCCCTATGTGCAGCACATGCTCTGGCGCCACGCCGGCTGCCTCGGCCGCCGCGTGAAAAAAGCGCGCATCGGGTTTGGCCATGCCGCTCAGGCTGGCGCTCAGCGAAGCATGAAAGTGCTGGCCTATGCCCACCACATGCACATCGGCATTGCCATTGGACAAGGCCACCACCGGCCAGTGCGCTGCCAGAAACTGCAGCGTGGGCAGAGCGTCTTCAAACAGATCGACCCGCTGGCGCGCCGCAAAAAACTCATCGAACGCAGCTTCGGCAAGGGCCGGATCGTCACCCGCTCTTTGCAGGGCGAGACGGATGGACTCGCGGCGCAGGCCGCTCAGATCGCTTTGCAGATCCGGGCGCAAGCCCACGATTTCATGGCGCAAGGCTCTGACCGTGGCGGTATCGCCCAGATGCAGAGCCGTTGCCGGCGCATGTAGCCGTAGCCAGTCCAGCAGCACGGCCTCGGCCTTGGCAATCGTGGGCCAGATGGGCCACAAGGTGTCGTCCAGGTCAATGGAGATGGCCCGGATCCGGCCGCTGCGGCGCAATGCCTGCAACTGGGCAAGAGCCGGGGAGAGGGCGAGAGTTTCTGTGGAGTCAGGATGCATGGGCCAAGAATACAAAATATTGGCCACAGGCACAGCATGCCCGGCATAAAAGCCGCGAGTGTTTAAGCCGCTCCTCAAACTGCCACAATCGGGCCATGCCATCTCGCTTTGTGCCTGAACCCGAACTCCGCCACGATCAACCCTCCCGCACCGGCATTGTGCTGTGCAATCTGGGAACGCCCGATGCCCCGACCGCTGCGGCGGTGCGTCCGTATCTGGCGCAGTTTCTGTCCGACGACCGCGTGGTGGAGATTCCCAAACTGGCCTGGTGGCCCATCTTGCACGGCATCATCTTGCGCACGCGCCCGGCCAAGTCTGCCGCCAAGTACGCCACCATCTGGCACGAAAAAGACGGCTCCCCCCTGCTGCACTGGACCCAGCGCCAGGCCACGCTGCTGCGCGGCTGGCTGGGCGAGGCCGGCCATCAGCTGACGGTTTTGCCTGCCATGCGCTACGGCCAGCCCTCGATTGCATCGCAGCTGGATGCGCTCAAGCAGCAAGGCGTGAACCGCATCCTCATCCTGCCCCTCTACCCTCAGTACTCAGGCACGACCACGGCCAGCGTGTTCGATGCAGTCTATGACTGGGCCAAGACCCAGCGCCATATTCCCGAGCTGCGCTTTGTCAACCGCTATCACGACCATGCAGCTTATATCGACGCGCTGGCCCAGCGCATCGAAGCCCACTGGCGCGGCCATGGCCGGGGCGAGAAACTGGTGATGAGCTTTCACGGTGTGCCCGAACGCACCCTGCATCTGGGCGACCCCTATCACTGCGAGTCGCACAAGACGGCGCGCTTGCTGGCCGAGCGGCTCAAGCTGAACCCGGATCAATACCTAGTCACCTTTCAGTCGCGCTTTGGCAAGGCCAAGTGGCTGGAGCCCTATACCGAACCCTCGCTGATCGCTCTGGCCAAAGCCGGTACCCAACGCGTGGATGTGGTCTGCCCGGGCTTTACCAGCGACTGCCTGGAAACGCTGGAGGAAATCAACCAGGAGGCCCGCGAAGCCTTTTTGCACGCCGGCGGCCAGCAGTTTGAATACATTGCCTGCCTCAATGACAGCGCGCCCTGGATTGACGCCCTCTCGACCATTGCCCAGCAGCATCTGGCAGGCTGGCCCACGCAGCGCGAGGATGATGAAGCCCTCAAAACCCGTTTGCAACGCGCCAAAGACATGGGCGCGGCCCGATAGACTGGATCAGGGTCGGCGGAAACCTTTTTCGCTGTGCGGGCTATGGCGGCATACGGCAGACGGGACAGGCCTTGCCTGCGCGCATGAACTCCTGATTCCATAGCTAGATGCGCTTTATTTATAAAGGATTCAAGCCTTTTTTCTTTTAAATTCAGACTCAAGCTTGCGCCCGACGCCAGAGACAGGGCGACAGTCCGGCTGCAGAGCATGTTTGGTGGCGACATGCCTGGCCGCAAGGCGGGACAATAGAGGCCTCAGGCATGCAGATGCCGACCTCACACCCAAGCCATGAAAAAATTCCTGATTGCCTATACGCTGGGTCTTGGCGCCAGCAGCTTCGCGCTGGCCGCCCAGCCCTTGCTCAGCCCGCAGCAGCTGCAGCCTTTGCTGCAAAAAGCCGGGGCCGGCGCCGAAATCCGCCTCATCGACATCCGCGACCCCAAAGCCTTCGAGGCCGGCCATATTGCCCAGGCCGTCAACGCCCCTTATGGCAAATGGCGCGGCCCGGCCAGCAACCCCGGCGAGCTGCCCGATCAGCCCCAGCTGGTCAAACTGGTGCAATCGCTGGGCCTGACTCCGGCCACCCACGCCATCGTCATCTCCAGCGGCGCCGATGCCACGGATTTTGGCGCCACGGCCCGGGTGTACTGGACACTCAAAAGCCTGGGCCTGACCGAGCTGTCCATAGTCAACGGCGGCATGCAAGCCTGGCAAGCGGCCGGTCAGCCCGTGGGCAAGACGGCCATCAAGATTGCCCCCAGCAGCTACGCACCGACTTTTGACGCCAACTGGCTGGCCACGCAGCAGGATGTGGGCAAGCACCTGGACCTGTCCAACGCTGCCCTGGTGGACTCGCGCCCCGATGCCTTCTACCAGGGCAAGACCCGCGCGCCTGCAGCCAAGCTCTCGGGCACCTTGCCCGGCGCACAGCAGCTCGATTTCAACCAGTGGTTTGTGCCCGGCACGACGCTGTTCGTGGATGGCGCCAAGGCCAAGGACATTGCCGCCAAGATCCAGCGCCAGCAAGGCCAGGACATGGTGGCTTTCTGCAATACCGGCCACTGGGCGGCCACCGACTGGTTCGGCCTGTCTGAAATGGCCGGCCTGCCCAATGTGAAGCTGTACGCCGGCTCCATGGTGGACTGGACCCAGTCCCAGGACGCACCGCGCATGGCCAATCAGCCGGGCCGCCTGCAATCGCTGGCCTATGACGCCCAGAAGTGGTGGGATAAGAAGTTTAAATGACCCCCTGAGTCGCTTCGCGCCTTCCCCCAAGGGGGACGACACCCTCGCTGCGAGGCGGCTCTTGCTCGGTGTCTCTGGCTTGGTATGTGACAGTTTCACAAGCCTCGGACTCTTGAACTCTGAATTGACAACAAAAATATGAAACGACTTCCCATTACGGTCTTGCTGGCCGTCTTTTTTGGCTGGCTGCTGTGGTCGGTCTCCGTGCGCCAGGCCGCCCTGTTTGCCGTGGGCATTGGCCTGGGTGCCGTGCTGGCCGGCAAGCGCTTTGGCTTTACCACCGGCTGGCGCATGCTGGTGGAGGAAAAAGACGCTAGCGGCGTTTTCGGCCAGTTGCTGCTGCTGGCGCTGGCTGCCGCCATGGCCATGCCGCTGCTGGGCCACTACCCCGAGCTGACGGCCGCTCTGGGCCCGCCCAGCATCAGCCTGCTGATAGGCGCTTTCGTGTTTGGCCTGTGCATGCAGATTGCCGACGGCTGCGGCAGCGGCACGCTGTACAAGGCCGGTCTGGGCATTCCCATGAACGCCGCCATCCTGCCGCTGTTTGCACTGGGCAGCTTCATGGGCAGCCTGCACCTGGGCTGGTGGCTGGATCTGGGCAATACCGCCCCCGTGGGTCTGGTCACCGAATGGGGCTGGGCACCTGCGCTACTGGCCACCCTGGCCACCCTGGCCGTGATTGCTGCAGGCGTCGCTGTCTATGTGAACAAGGCCAATACGGCTCTGAACCGCCCCGCCAAGCCCTTGCTGGTACGCAAATGGATGGTGGGCGCCGTGCTGCTGGCGGTTTTTGCCACGCTCAACCTCATCATCGCCGGCCAGCCCTGGGGCGTGGTCTATGGCTTTGGACTGTGGGCCGCCAAGATCGCCAATGCCACGGGCGCGGTCGATCTGGCCAGCAACTGGTTCTGGAGCCAGCCGGGCAATGCCGCCCGTCTGCATGAAACTGTGCTGCTTGATGTGACCAGCATCACCAATGTCGGCATTCTGGGCGGCGCGCTGTGGATTGCCGCCGGCAAGCCCGCAGCGGCCAAGGCACTGACGGGCACGCAGTGGGCAGTCGCCCTGGTCGCGGGTCTGGTACTGGGCTATAGCTCGCGCCTGGCTTTTGGTTGCAATGTGGGCGCCATGCTGTCGGGAATTTCCACGGGCTCCATCCACGGCTGGATCTGGGTGCCCTTGGCTTTTGCAGGCACGATTTTCGGTCTGCGCATCCGCCGCCATTTCGGTTTTTGAGCGAGGAAAGAACATATGACTCAAGCATCTACCTTGCGCGCCGTTTTCTGGTCGGTTCTCGTGCTGTTTCTGGCCTGGGATTTCTGGCAATCGCCAGCCATCGACCTGCGTTTTGAAGCACCACTGATTGCCGCCGGCTCCGGCCAGGCCGCGCAGGGCGGCCACTGCTCCATGCCTGCAGGCAAATAAAGCTTCTGCTCCAAAGCACAACGCCCTGACCGCTACGGTTCAGGGCGTTTTTCATTGCTCGTTTTTATTGAGCGTATTAATTGCTCGTTGGATGGTGCGTTCAGTTCTGCGGCTTTTCCACCTCAAAGCCGGCCGCCTCCCAGGCCGTCAAACCGCCCGTCAGCGGCCGCACATTGCTGAAACCGGCACGCTGCAGCTGCCGGGCCACGCGCGCGGCAGAGATTTCGTTGGGACAGTCGCAATACACCACCAGACCATGCGCATGCTGATCGTGCGGCAGCAAATGCTCGTAGCTGGGCTTGCCTTTGGCCTGGTGATGGAGCCAGGACTTGGCCCCCGGTATATGGCCGCGCTCGAACAGCAGCGGCTCGCGCACATCGATCACCGTGGGCGTCACGCCCTGGGCATGGAGGCCGGCCAGCTCCGCCACCGACATGCGCGGCATTTTCAGGGAGCGGATGACGCGCTTGCGCTGCCACCATTTGCGCGCCACAAACACGGTAAAAGCCAGCAACAGCAGCAGCAGCCCCCATTTGCCCAGAGCGGTGAGCACATCGAGCAAATCCTGCACCGTAGACGAAAACAGCGAGCCCAGAAACACTGCCGAGCCCACCCAGATCAGCGCGCCCAGGATGTCGAACAGCACAAACGTGCGCAGCGGCGTGCCCACCACACCGGCCAAGGCGCTGGCAATCGACGCAAAGCCCGGAATGAACTTGGCCACCAGCAGGGAGCGCGCGCCCCAGCGGCCGTATACCGATTCGGTCTGGCGTATGCAGGCATCGGGCGAGAGCGAGATGCGGCAAATCTGCCCCAGCACCCGGTGACCGTAGGCTTTGCCGGCGTGATACCAGAGCACATCGGCAATCAGCGCCGCCACCACCGCGATCAGCGTGAGCCAGCCCAGCCGCGCCCAACTGGCGCCTTCCAGAGCCCCGGTGACCACCAGCACCGGATAGGCAGGAATAGGCGCACCCAGCTGCTCCACCAGCACGTTGAGGAAAACGATGCCCAGACCGTATTCGCGAATCAGATCGACCAGAAAACCCATGGCAGGCACTCCAAGAACCAGGCCGCAGCATCCGTGTGCAAGCCTTGCCGCAAGACTCTAGCCTGCGCGGCATCATCCCTGCCTGACTGGGGTTGAAGGACGGTTCTGCAGGCAGGCCAGCACGGCATCGAAATGCGGCTGCACGTTGAGCGCCGGCGCATGGCCGCAGCCCGGCACCTCCAGCCAGCTCAGCTGGCCTCTGGCACCGGGGCCGCGCTGCATCATCTGCTCTGCCACGGGCTTGAGCACCAGATCCGACTCCACCCCGCGCAGCAGCAGCACGGGCAGCTCCAGCGCGTCGTAATGCTTCCAGATCAGGTAGTCGTTTTCATGTAGGGTGAACTGCTCGATCATGCGAGGGTCGTAATGCGGGGTCACGCGCCCATCGGGCAGGCGGCGGGTACTGGTCTCGGTGAGCTTGCGCCATTCCATCTCGCTGAGCCAGCCATAGGGCCGGTAAACCGTGCGAAAAAACGCCTCCAGCTCGGTCACGGTCTCAAACACCGGCGGCTGACCCGCATAGGACTTGATGCGCTGCAGCGCCGCCTGGGCCAGCTCGGGCGCGTTGTCATTGAGAGTGAGGGTCAGAATGCACTGCTTCAGACTCGGCTCAAACAAGCCGGATGCGCAGACCGTGCCAATCGCCCCGCCCATGCTGGTGCCTACCCAATGCACCTGCTCCAGCGCCAGCGCCTCCATCAGCTCGCGTGCCAAGCGGGCATAAAAGCGCAGCTGGTACTCATCACGCGAATTGCGGCTCCACTGGCTCAGGCCACGACCCAAAGTGTCGGGGCAGATCACGCGATAGCCCTGGGCCTGGAGAAACTGGGCCAGCGCATCCATATCGCGCCCGGTGCGCGCCAGGCCATGCCAGGCGATGACGGTGCCCGCCAGTGCCGCACCAGGCGCAGGCTGCCAGTCCATGTAGTGAATCTCGTAGCCGGCGCAGCGGGTGTAGCAGGAGACAGGCGCGGCAGCACCGTGGGTGAAGGAATGCACAGGGGAAGACATAAGACAATCTCGATTCGAAGAGGCCGGCTACGGCCGGCCCCTGATGCGACAACGATGAGCGGCGCTCAGTTGGGGATACGGATCAGCCCATCGCTGACCTCGATGGCATTACCCGTAATGGGAGCTGCGACAAATGGCGGCACCTGGGCCGCCGTGATGGCCGGTGCCGCGCCGGGCTGGCCGCCGCGTGGCGTGGCGCGCACCACCTGACTGGCCGGCAGCGCCCCGCCGTTGCGCAGATGGACCCACATCGCATCCATGGCCTGGTTGAAATAAGGATGCAGCGGCACAAAGCGTGTATCGAAGCCCGAGAACGGCAGGAAGGCATCAAAGTGCTGGGCGTTCACTACCTCGATATAGCGCAGCCGCGTGCCTGAGCCGTCCAGGCTGCGATTGAGCACCGTGTAGGCACGCGCATTGTGGTTGACCGGCACCAGAGCATCGCTGCGGCCGGCCACGATGATGGTGGGCTTGCCGCGCAGCTTGGCGCTGTGCAGCACCTCGCTGATGCCGGCGCGCACCGCATCGCTCTGGGCCTGCGTTGGCACGCTGCTGTCCGAAAGATTGAAGCCCGTGGCCGTATCCACGCCCGTCACCAGCGCATGCTGGCATAGCGCGTTGTCCAGACCAAAGTCGGCCACGCCGGTGGAAGGCGAGACCGCCAACGGCCAGGAACGTGCACCACCCAGCGAATCGTTGTAGATCACGGTGGCCGGCGTGCCATTGGCCGTGCCATTGGCGGTGGCAAAGCTCTGGGCCAGCGCGGTCGCCGCAGCCGGCACCACCTCGCCCGCAGTGTTGGCTGCGGCAAAGCTGGTGCGGCACAGATTGGCCTCCACGCCAAAGCGGCCGTAAGCCATGGTGTACATAGCCGACAAAATAGGCCCGTTGCCCAAGCCGTAGTGGGCGTTGTGCATACGGTCGTTATCGCGCGTCCAGCCGTACAGGCGCAGCTTTTCCAGCGCATGGGCCGCGCGCTCGGCTGTAGTCGTTCCCACCACCAGACCCTTGGCGGCCAGGCCGCTGCAGCGTGCCTCGGCGCGCGCCGTCATGGCCGTCAGGCCGATGTAGTTGAAGATCGAGGTTTCGCTCAGGGCCGCATCGGACGCCAGCGCCGCGCAGGGCTGGTAAATATTGCCGTAGGTCGTGTATTCGGCCAACGCACGTCCGGCATTGGGCGCGATCTGGCCGCCCACGCTGATGGTGTAGCCCTGGCGCGTGGGCATCTCGGTCACGGGCTCGGAAGCCACCACGCCGTCAATCAGACCGTCCGTATCCAGTTCGGCTGCGCGCAGCACGGCTGCGCCGCCGTTGGAGGCCGAGCCCGCCAGCACCAGCGTGTTGGCCTTGGTGAAAGGCACGGGGTCGGCTTCCGTGCCATAGCGCTGGTTGAGCACATACAGGGCGTAGCGGACTGCGGCCAGCGTGTCGTTGCCCCAGTCCTTTTCCGGGTTCTGCTGGGAATGCGCGTGCTTGATGGCGATGCGATTCGGAAATGCCGTGTTGTAGGCCGCACGCGCCGCATCGCTCAGCCGCGCGGCGAAGAAGGACAGGCTGCCCGCATCCGTGCGCGTGGCGCGCGTACCGTCTAGCTTGTTGACCGTGTCGTCCGAGAGATTGTGCAGACCCACGCCCTTGCCCGCATCGGTCAGCGCCACGGCGCAGCCCTTCTTCAGCCCCCACTCCCCGGCCGTGCCTATGGCGCCATACACACCGCGCGAGCCCGAGGACGGGCCCAGCACCACACAGGCTCGGTTGCGGTCAAAGCTGTCGGGCAGTTGCACCACCACCATGGTTTGTTTGCGGCCCGTGCCGTCGTCAAGCACGCCCCGGTACTCACGCCCGGGAACCAGGCCCTCGGCGGCGGTCACCTGGCCGTCGGCCGTGATGTTGGGCCCGTACAGCGTGCCATAGCCGCCATTGGCCGTGGGGTCCAATATGCCCCGGTAGTTGGAATACAGCGCATTGCGCCGCAACTCGGCCGCAGTGGGGTTGACCGGGTCCGCATAGGTTGGAACCGCACCACCCAGGCCCGTCTTGCCTATGCCGCCGGTCAGCAAATCCTGCGTGGCCGCCGTGCTGCCTGTACTCACGGCTGTCGCCGGGTATGCCGTCATGCCCAGATCGGTAAAGCCCCTGGGCAGATGGTTGCTGGGCATGATGTCGCCGCCACAGGCCACCAGCGTGGCGGCGGCCACGGCCGTAGCCGCCCAGCGCCATGAGATTCGCCCGTTCGAGAGTGTTTTTTCGTCACGCTTCAACATGCCCATCTCCTTGCGGTATTTCTCTGATGCACGAATGCGCCTTGGCCGCTTCGGCCCCGGCACGCGAAAAACGCAGGCGTCCCACCACGCCCGTGGGAAAGTAATACACCGACAACACAAACAGCACGCCCAGCCACAGCAGCCAGCGATCTGGCGACAGCAGGGCCGCCAACCAGGGCAGACTGGCGGCCGCCTCGCTGCCGACGCGCAGCAAGTCCTGCAGATAGCTTTGCGCGATCAGAAAGATCAGCGAGCCGATCACCGCGCCATAAATCGTGCCCATGCCGCCAATCACCACAATGAGCAGACAGTCCATCATAATTTCGAAGGAAAGCGTGGTGTCCGGCCCGTTGTAGCGCAGCCAGACGGCTAGCATGGCACCGGCCACACAGGCAAACAAGGCGGACAGCACGCTGGAGGTGGTGCGGTACACCACCACGCGGTAGCCAATGGCTTCGGCCCGAAATTCGTTTTCACGAATCGCCTGCAGCACGCGGCCGAACGGCGAATTGACAATGCGCAGCAGCATCAGCACCAACAGCACGGCCACGACAAACAGCAGGTAGTAGCTGATGACCTTGCCATCGATCAGCAGGCCTAGGACTTCGTTCTCGAAAGGCTCAAAGCTGGGCGACAGCCATTCGGGCATCTTGAAGGTCAGGCCGTCTTCGCCACCGGTCCAGTCCGACAGCTGCGAGGCCAGGGTCTGAAACGCCGCCGCCACGGCCAAGGTGATCATGGCAAAGAAAATGGCCCGTACCCGCAGCGAAAACAGACCTATGGCCAGCGACAGCAGCAAGGACACCAGCAGCGCTGCGCCCAGGCCCAGGGCCAGTGAGCCCCAGCCGGCACCGAGCTTGCTGGAGGCAATCGCCACGCCGTAAGCGCCTATGCCGAAAAACATGGTGTGGGCAAAGCTAACGATGCCGGTATAGCCCAGCAGCAGATCAAAACTGGCGACCAGCACCACAAAGATCAGCACCTTGGCCGCCACATTGAGGGCCTTGACGCCAGGAAAGGCAAACGGCGCGACAGCCAAGCCTATCAAGATGGCCAGCAGCATCACGGCCAGAACACGGCTGCGCGGCAGATCGCCGGAGAGCAAACGATTGAGCATGTGCTTGACTCCTAGCGATTGGCGACTGGATAGACGCCTTGGGGGCGCCACAAAAGAATGGCCACCATCAGCGCGATATTGGAAAACAGCGCCACCTTGGGCACGAGAAAGCCGGTGTAATTGGCCATCAGCCCCACCAGCAGCGCACCGATCAACGCTCCGCCCGTGCTACCCAGACCACCGATGATGATGACGATAAAAATCAGCACATTGACCTGGGCGCCCATCTGGGGAATCACGTTCTGCTGGTACAGGCCCCACATCACGCCACCCAGACCGGCCAGGGCCGAGCCCACCACAAACACGCCGATGAAGAGACGGCGCACGCGGTAGCCCAGAGCCTCGACCATCTCGCGATCCTGCACGCCAGCGCGGATCAGCAGGCCGACCTTGGTACGCGACAGCGTCCAGGCCAGGGCCGCAAACACCGCGCCTCCCACCAGCACGGCAAACACCCGGTATTTCTCCACCGCCGCGTCACCCAGCAGCCAGGCGCCCTTCATGGCTTCGGGTAAGGGCAGCGGTATCTGCTGCGGGCCCCAGACGACCTTGATCAGCTCCTCGCCAATGATCATGCCGCCCATGGTGATGAGAATCTGCTTGAGGTGCTGGCCGTAGACGGGGCGCACGATAAAGCGCTCGAACGCCAGCCCCACCGCAGCAGCCACCGCCATGGCCACCAGCATGGCGGGAAACACCGCCACCAGATTGCGCCACAGCTGATCCGAGCCCGTCCAGTCCGTCATGGCACCCAGCACGCTGGTGGCCACAAAAGCGCCCAGAGCGATAAAGACGCCATGACCGAAGTTCAGCACATCCATCAGACCAAACACCAGCGTCAGCCCCGAGGCAATAATGAAGATGATCATGCCCATGGCCAGGCCGGCCACGGTGAGCGTGAGCCAGGTGCTGGGCGAGCCGACCAGAGGCAAGGTGAGCAGCGCCAGCAGCGGCACCAGCAGCAGCGGTGGGTAATCCAGATCCTTGAACTTCATGGTCTTGCCGCCTTCCTGACTACTTCCCGTTTGATAGCTGCTCGCACTTGATGCATAAGCACTACAACTCTTTTTGGCTCGTATTCATAGATCTTCATAGCGACAGCCCCAGCAAAGACTTTTGCAGCGCCTCGTCGGCCGCCAGCTCGGCCATGCGGCCGGCGTAAATGACGCGGCCGTTGTCCATCACGGCCACGCCATCGCCCAGGCGCTTGGCAAAGTCAATGTTCTGCTCCACCAGCAGGATGCTCACGCCGCTGGCCTTGAGCTGGGCAAAGGCATGAATCATGTTGTTGATGATGGCGGGCGCCAGGCCTTTGCTGGGTTCATCGACGATCAGCAGATCGCGCGGCTCCACAATCGCGCGGGCCACGGCCACCATCTGCTTTTGGCCGCCGCTGAGCTTGCCTGCCGGTGCATTCCAGAATTTCTGCACGGCGGGAAAAAGCTGGTAAATCCAGTCCAGCCGCGCCGCATCCATCTGCCCCGCGTGGGCAGCGGAGCGCGCAGCCAGCAGCAGGTTTTCCTTGACCGTGAGATCGGAAAAAATGCCCATGTTCTCGGGCACGTAGGCGATATTGAGCTGGGCAATCGCCGGCGTTGCCAGCCGCGTGATATCGCGCTCGCCCAGGCGAATGCTGCCTTGGCTGGCCTGCCACAAGCCCATGATGGTGCGCAGCGTGGTCGTCTTGCCCGCGCCATTGCGGCCCAGCAGCATGGTGACCTCCCCTCGGGGTACGGCCAGGTCCACGCCGTGCAGTATGTGATAGGCGCCGATATGGGTGTGGACGCCCGATAGCTGCAGCAAAGCGGTCGTGCTCATGTGCCCTCCTTCACGGCCTTGTCCATCACATTACCCAGGTAGGCCTGCTGCACCACGGGCGAGGCAATCACCTGGGCTGGCGGACCGTCGGCCACCAGCTCTCCGTTGGTCAGCACGATGATGCGGTCCGCCAGCTCGCGCACCACATCCATCTTGTGCTCCACCAGCAAGATGATCTTGCTGCGGTCTTTTTTCAGCTCGCGAATCAGATCCAGAATCACCGGTGCCTCGTCATGGCTCATGCCTGCCGTAGGTTCGTCAAACATATAGACCTGAGGCTCCAGCGCCATCAGCAGCGCCACTTCCAGCTTGCGCTGATCACCATGCGGCAGTGCCGACGCCGGCTCGTCGCGCCGCGCCCACAGCGCGACCTGCTCCAGTATTTGCTGGGCGCGCGCCAGCAGTTGGCGGTGATCGCTCCAGATGCTCCACAGGTTGAGGCCATGCCTGTGACGGCCCTCGCGCGTGGCCTGCACGGCAAGGCGCACGTTCTCCAGCACCGACAAGCCCGGGAACAGATTGGTCAGCTGAAAGGCCCGACCCAGACCGGCGCGCGTGCGCTGCGAAGGCGGCAGGCCCGTCAGCTCCTTGCCACCCAGATGCACGCGGCCTTCACTGGCCTTGAGCTGACCCGAGATCAGATTGAAATACGTGGTCTTGCCCGCCCCGTTGGGGCCGACGATGGCCGTCAGCGTGCCCGGTTCAAAGGCACAGCTCACGCCATTCACAGCCACATGGCCGCCAAAGCGTATGGTGAGCTTGTCAGTGGTCAGCATCGATTTATTTCAGTCAAAACAGCCCCATACGCTTGCTGAACAAGCGCATCTAGCTATCAAAAGGGAATGACAGGGCCGTGACCGGCCCGGTGCGAGCGGCTGGGCTAGTTAGCGTCCATTGCGAACGGGCACATTCATCTCTTCAGGCTTGATCTCGCGCACCAGCTCGGGCACGCCCCAGGCCACGGCAGGGTCGTTCTTGATCTTGAAGTGGTACATGCTTTGCATGGCCTGATGGTCCTGCTTGCGGAACGTCATGGGCCCCTTGGGCGTGTCAAAGCTCATGCCTTCCATGACCTTGATCAACGTGTTGGCCTTGGTATCGCCACCGGTTTTTTTCAGCGCCGTCACGATGGCCATGGCCGCCGAAAAACCGCCTGCGGTGAAGAAATCCGGCGGCGCCTTGTACTGCTTGTAGTTCATGGACACCAGGGCTTCATTGACCGGATTCTTGGGAATGCCGTAGTAATAGTACGTCGCGCCCTCCATGCCTGGCAGGTTTTTGTAGGCCGCCATGGCGGGCAGGATGTTGCCGCCCGTGGCGATCTCTATGCCGTAGCGCTTGAGGTCCATGTCGGAGATCTTGAAGGGATTGCCTGCGCCCGCCCAGACGATCCAGATCACCTTCTTGCCCGGCTGATCCTTGAGTTTGTCGATCAGCCGCTGCGCGCCGGCAGTGAAGTCCGTGGTGGCCGCCGGCAAATACTCCTCATGCACCAGCTTGCCTTTCTTGACCGCTTCCTTGAAGGCTTTGACGCCGTCCCTACCAAAAGCGTTGTCCTGCGCCAGCGTGGCGATGATCACGCCGGGCTTATCTATGGCCACCGCATTGCCTATGGCGTCCTGGCTGGAGTTGCGGCCGGTGCGGAAGATGTATTTATTCCATTTGTCGCCGGTGATCGAATCGGCCACGGCGGGCTCGACCAGCAGGATTTTTTTGTACTCCTCGGCCACCGGCAGCATGGCCAGAGCCACACCCGAGGAGCTAGGGCCAACCGCCAGATCGGCCTTGTCGTCCGAGTAGGCTGCGGCCAGCTGGCTTTTGCCCAGATCCGGCTTGCCCTGATCGTCTTTTTCGATCACCACAATCTTCTTGCCATTGACGGCCATGCTGCCGCCCGTGGCGTATTCCAGCCCCATCAGCAAGCCCGCCTGGGTCTGCTTGCCATAGGCCTCCAGCGGGCCGGTCTTGCTATAGACGTGGGCAATGCGAATTTCGGATTGCGCTTGCGCGGTGCCGGCCAGCAAAGTGCTGACAGCGGCCGCTGCGGCAGCCTGAATCCAGAGGCGTTTTTGCATGGGTGGGTCTCCTTGAGGTGCTCTTGTGCATCAAGCCTAAGCAGTCTTCATGCCAACTGCAAACCTCTGTGGGCAGGAGCGCAAAACACCCGGATAAACACCGAATGCCAAACGCCTGAAAGCGCTGCCCACTCGCTACAGCCGACATGCTGTCGCTTCAGCAATGTTCAAATTTCAGACAGATATCCGCCTGATATTCAAACAGTGTTCATTTATCAGACACATCTTCGTTTGCAGCCGGATCCTTACCGTCCGAAAAAACACAAAAGGGATGTGCAAGACATCCCTTTTTTCCGAGCAGTGACCGCTTATGCCGCAGGCGTATCAAAGCCCAGCAAGCGCACGGCATTGCCTTTGAGAATGCCGGGCATGACCTCGGGCTTGAAGCCCGCCACCTCGAAATCCTTCATCCAGCGGTCGGGGGTGATCAGTGGGAAATCGCTGCCGAACAGCACGCGGTCCTTGAGCAAGGTGTTGGCGTACTGCACCAGCTGCTTGGGGAAATACTTGGGGCTCCAGCCCGAAAGATCGATCCAGACATTGGGCTTGTGCAGCGCCACCGAAATCGCCTCGTCCTGCCAGGGAAAACTGGGGTGGGCCATGACGATCTGCATATCGCCAAAGTCCACCGCCACATCGTCGAGCAGCATGGGATTGCTGTTGGCCAGGCGCAGGCCGCCGCCGCATTTCATGCCGCTGCCGATGCCGCTGTGACCGGTATGAAAAATGGCGGGAAGCTTGTAGTGATTGATCACCTCGTAGATAGGCCAGGCCATGCGGTCGTAGGGATGAAAGCCTTGTACCGTGGGGTGAAACTTGAAGCCTTTGACGCCGCATTCGGTAATCAGACGCTCCGCCTCGCGCGCTCCCATCTTGCCCTTGTGCGGGTCTATGCTGCCAAAGGCCACCATCATGTCGCTGTTCTCGCGCGCGGCATCGGCAATCTCTTCGTTGGGAATGCGGCGTCGCCCCATTTGCGATTCACTGTCCACCGTGAACATCACCAAGCCCAGCTTGCGCTCGCGGTAATAGGCAATGGTCTCGGCAATCGTGGGGCGCTGGGAGCTGCCGAAATACTTGTCGGCGGCGCGGTCATATTCTTCGCCGTAGTTGTCAAACGGGTTACGGCAGCTCACCTCTGCATGGGTGTGGAAGTCGATGGCGATCAGGTCTTGGTGATTCATGGGTGGGTCTGCTTTGGGGTAGTGAGTCAAATCAGCCTCAAGCGCTTGTCACGCCTGCGGAACCTGCTCTCGAAATTGAATAAAGAAGTCAATACTGGACGGATTGGCCATGGCATCGGGACTGGCCACCTCGGCGGCATTGGCCCCCAGCAACAGCTTGCGCACCGGCACTTCCATCTTCTTGCCGGTCAGGGTGCGGGGAATCTCTGCCACCTGTACCACCACATTCGGTACATGACGGGCCGAGGCCCGGGTCTTGATGGCGTTCTTGATCCGGCCGCTCAGCTCCTGCGTCAGCTGCTCGCCCTGCGCCAGCGTGACAAATAGCGGCATGAAGGAAGGACGGCCCAGATATTCCAGATCGACCACCAGACTGTCCGTGACGGCATCGAGTTCCTCCACCACCCGGTAGATTTCCGCCGTACCCATGCGTATGCCAAAGCGGTTGATGGTGCTGTCGGAGCGGCCGTAAATCACGGCCGAGCCACGCTCGCTGAACTCTATCCAGTCACCATGGCGCCAGAGTCCGGGAAAGACGTCGAAATAACTGTCGTAGTCGCGCGCGCCCTCTGCATCGTTCCAGAAATGCACAGGCATGGAAGGCATGGGCTCGGTAATCACCAGCTCGCCGACTTCGTCCACCACGCTCTGGCCCTGCTCGTTGAAGGCATAGGCGGCCACGCCCAGTTCGCGGCACTGAATCTCGCCCGCATTCACAGGCAGTATGGGCGCGCAGGCCACAAAGCCGGAAGCGATGTCGGTGCCGCCACTGATGGAGGCCAGCCACAGATCGTTTTTCACGTTCTCGTACACCCAGGCATAGGCCTCCAGCGGCAAGGGCGAGCCCGTGGAGTTGATGGCGCGCAGCTTCTCAAAGCAGCGGCCCTGGCTGGGCCGGATGCCGTCCTTCATGCTCTTGTTCAGGAAGGCGGCGCCGCAGCCAAACAGGCTCACCTCATACTGGTCGATAAAGTCCCACAGCGCCGCATCATCGGGCGCTGTCGGGTTGCCGTCGGAGAGCACCACCGTGGCACCGGCCAGCAAGCTGCCGATCATCAGATTCCAGACAATCCAGCCCGTGCTGCCCAGGAACATGAAGCGATCACCGGGCTGAACATCGTGCTGCAGCCGGTTGGTCTTGAGGTGGGTGAGCACAATGCCGCCATGGCTGTGGACCATGGCTTTGGGCAGGCCTGTGGTACCCGAGGAATACACCACCCACAACGGGTGCGAGAACGGCAGGCGTTCGAACTGCAGGGCCGCCGGCTCGGCAAGCATCTGCGCCCAGTCCAGGGTGTTGCGCCAGCTCAATTCTGTCTCGTCGGTCGCAAACAGCGGGCCCGGCACATGCACCACATGCTCGATCTCGGGCAGGCCGTCGAGCACCTGCTGCAAAACCGCTCGGCGGTCAAAGTGCTTGCCCGCGTAGGTATAGCTGTCGGTGGCGAAGATCAGCTTGGGCTGAATTTGCTGAAAGCGATCAAGCACCACGGAAACGCCCATCTCCGGCGCGCAGCTGGACCAGATGGCGCCAATGCTGGCACATGCCAGAAAGGCGGTCACCGTCTGCGGCACATTGGGCAGATAGGCCACCACGGTGTCGCCAGCGACCACGCCCAGCCGGCGCAGCTTGGCAGCCAGAGCGCCCACATCACGCTGCAGCTGCGCCCAGGATACGCTTTGCACCGCCGCCGACTCGCAGCGCGCGATGATGGCCGGGCGCTGCGCCGAGGCCTGGCGAAACACATGCTCGGCATAGTTCAGCCGCGTGTCGGGAAACCATTGCGCGCCCGGCATGCGGCGGCTGGCCAGCACCTGCGCGGGATCGCCGTCGGCCTGAATTTCGAAGTAATCCCAGATGGAGCGCCAAAAGCCCTCCAGATCCGTGACCGACCACTGCCACAGGCTTTGGTAATCGGCAGCATCGCACACGCCGCGACTGCGCAGCCACTGCATATAGTGCGCCAGACCGCTGCTATCGATTTTTTGCTGTGTGGGCGCCCACAGCTGCTGCCCTTGCTCGACCACCATGCGCTGCCTTGTTGTTTTGATGTATCAAAATAAGTATGTTTTATAACTATAAAAACAAAACGCAGCGATACTCATAGGGATATCCCTGGCGACAACCCCTCACAAGCCCGGGCCATGAACTCAGCGGATCTGCAGCGCCGCCATGCGGTCGTACAAGGTGGCGCGGGAAATCTCCAGCGCCTTGGCCGTTGCCAGCTTGTTGCCGCCGTTGGCCGCCAAGCTGGCCCGGATGGCTCGCGCCTCAAGCTCGGCCACCTGCTGGGCCAAAGGTCTGAGCAAAGCGCTATCGGCGACCATGGCATCGGCCGGAGCTTGCGCTGCAAGCGCCTCACCGAGCTGCACAGGCTTCACTCCGGCGCTTTGCAGCACCTGCAGCAACAGCGGCGTGGTGATCCGCGCATCATCGCCAAGCATGGTGACCTGCTCCAGCACATTGCGCAGTTCGCGGATATTGCCTGGCCAGTTTTGCACTGCCAGCAGTTGCAGAGCTGCAGCATCCAGTTCGGGCACCGGCATGTCGTTGCGCAGCGCCAACTCTTCGCCCAGCACTTCAACCAGGGCCGCAATGTCTGCCGCCCGTTCGCGCAGAGGCGGCACGCGAATCGGCAGCACATGCAGTCGGTAGAACAAGTCCTCGCGAAACAGCCCTTCCCGAACCATGCGCGGCAAATCCCGCGAAGTGGCGGCGAGCAGCCGCACATCAAAGCGCACCAGCTGGTTGGAGCCCAAGGGCTCGATCTCGCCTTCCTGCAAGGCGCGCAGCAGCTTGGCCTGCAAGCTCATGGGCATGTCGCCGATTTCATCGAGAAACAGGGTGCCGCCATCGGCCAGCCTGAATTTGCCGTCACGGCTTTTGCGATCGGCCCCGGTGTAGGCCCCAGGCGCCACACCGAAGAATTCGGCCTCCAACAGGGTATCGGGAATGGCCGCGATATTGACACTGACGAACGGCCCGCAGGCACGGGCCGAAGCACCGTGAATGGCGTGGGCCAGCAACTCCTTGCCGGTTCCGGTCTCACCCAGCAGCAATACCGGGCTGAGCGACTGCGCCGCGCGTCGGGCCTGGCGCTTGACCTCTACCGCAGCCGGGCTGCTGCCCACAAAGCTGGCAAAACTGTATTTGGCGCGCCGCTCGCCCGAAGCCATGGCGCGCAAGCTGTGGCTGCGCTGGGCCAGCAGCTCGCGCTTGGCCTCATCCAGGTCACGTTGCAGCAGCGCAAACTTGCTGATCAAAGGCTGCAGCGTGGTTTCGGGCTGATCAAACAGCACGATGCCTATGGCGCCAATCACGCTGCCTTCATCGTCGCGCAATGGCAGGCGACTCACCACAAAAGTGCCGGCGCGATTGGTCAGCAAGTCGATCAGAACCGGTTGGCCGGTCTCCAGCACCCGGCGCATCTGGGTATTGGGTATGACGTCTTCCACCATATGGCCCAGAAAGTCATGGACCGAGGCCACTCCCAGCCTCGGCAGCAACAGCTCATAGCCTTCGTTGAGCCAGACGATGCGTCCCGTCTTGTCGGCCAGAAACATGCCCTGGCTCATGCTGGAAAACAGCTGAAACATGGAGCGTGCGGCCAGCGCGTAAATGCCCTCGGGGTCGGCCGGCAGCCCTTTGCCCAGCATTTTGGCGCCCCCGGCCAGGGCCGGGCTTTCAGTCATATCGTTACGAGCAGTCATGTGGTCCCTCATGACCCCCATGCTAGGCGCCATACCGGCAAGCAAGGATCGGGGCAGACCATATCGGCGCCATCAAAAAATGAGCAACTCGCGCATATCCAGCAAGGGCCACAAGGCAAAACAGCTTGTGAAATAAAAAAACCCTTGTTCAATTGCTTGAACAAGGGCTGGAAATGCCAACGGGCACCAGGCGTCATGCACCCGCAGCAGGCTAGTAACTCATGAGCTCGTCAGGCCGCAGCCGGCTTGTTGGCTTGCTTGGCATCCGACATGCGCTTGAGCACGCGGGGAACAATCAGCACAGACAGCACGATGATGATCAGCGTCAGCGACATGGGGCGCTGCAGGAAGATCCACCAGCTGCCTTCGCCAATCGAGACCGCATTGCGCATCTGCGCTTCTGCCAGAGGGCCCAGAATCATGCCGACCACCACAGGTGCTGTCGGGAAGTCAAAGCGGCGCATGATCACGCCCAGCACGCCGATGCCGTAGAGCAGGAACAGATCGAACGCGCTCTGGCGCATGCCGTAGGCACCGACGGTGGCGAAGATCAGAATGCCGGCATACAGCTGGGGACGGGGAATCTTCAGCAGCTTCACCCACAGGCCGACCATGGGCAGGTTCAGCACCAGCAGCATCAGGTTGCCGATGTACAGCGAGGCAATCAGCGCCCAGACCAGGGTGGCGGAGCTGGTGAACAGCTGAGGACCGGGATTGATACCGTAGTTCTGGAAGGCACCCAGCAGCACCGCCGTGGTGTTGCTGGTGGGAATGCCCAGTGTCAGCAGCGGAATCAGCGCGGCTGTCACCGTAGCGTTATTGGCCGCTTCGGGACCGGCCACGCCTTCGATGGCGCCTTGCTTGCCGAACTCGGCCTTGTTGTCGCCCTTGGCCAGCTTCTTTTCAGTCGCATAGCTCAAGAAAGTGGGGATCTCGGTTCCGCCGGCAGGAATGCAACCGAAGGGCGTGCCGATCACCGTGCCGCGCAACCAGGCGGGCCAGGAGCGCTTCCAGTCTCGCTTGCTCATGTGAACGCGGGTCAGCTTGTTTTGCGACTCCTCGACCTTGCCTTCGTAGATGGCGGCATACAGCACTTCAGCCACGGCAAACAGACCCACGGCCACCAGCACGATATCGATACCGTCCAGCAGCTCCATCTGACCGCCGGTATAGCGCGCAGCACCCGAGATCTGGTCCATGCCCACCAGGCCTGCGGCCAGGCCGACAAACAGCGAGGTCATGCCGCGCAGCGAGCTTTGCCCCAGCACAGCGCTCACCGTGGTGAAGGCCAGCACCATCAGCATGAAGTATTCTGGCGGGCCCAGCTTGACGGCAAAGTCGGCCACAAAGGGGGCAAACAAGGTCACGACCACGGTGGCAAAGGTACCGGCCACAAACGAGCCAATGGCTGCCGTGGCCAGCGCAGCACCTGCGCGCCCGCTCTTGGCCATCTTGTTGCCCTCCATGGCCGTGACCATGCTGGCTGTCTCACCCGGAGTATTGAGCAAGATGGAAGTGGTGGAACCACCGTACATGGCACCGTAGTAGATGCCGGAGAAGAAAATCATGGATGCAGTCACATCCACCTTGGCCGTGATGGGCAGCAGCATGGCCACCGCCACGGCCGGGCCGATGCCGGGCAACACGCCTACGGCGGTGCCCAGGGCACAACCGACCAGGGCCCACAACAGGTTGACGGGTGTGATTGCCGTGGCAAACCCCGCCATCAATGCGTTGAAAATATCCATTACAGCCACCCCGTCGCAGTCAGGCCTGGCAGATTGATGGCCAGGAATTTGGTGAACATCCAGAACACAGGGGCCGAGATCAGCAAACCGGTGATGAGGTCCTTGATCCAGTTGGCAAGGCTACCTGCCTGCGGCTGGTGCGCGGCGCGGCGCAGGCCTTGAACGGCCAGCAAATAGCACAGGGCGCAGCTCAGAATAAAGCCCAGCGTGCCAATCAGGGCCGCATTGATCAGCAGACCTGCAGACACCCAGACAAAGGACAGGATGTCGGCCTTGGGCTGACCGCCAGGGTCCGCCGCAAAGCGAAAGCCGCCGGTCAGCGACTCCCAGATCAGCAAGCCACCGCACAGGCCCAGAACCGCAGCGCACAGCCAGGCCAGGAAGTTGGGGCCGACGCCGCCGTAGCCGGAGTCCGATGGGATCTGCAAAGCGCCCACCGCCAACCCTATGGCTACCAGCACGACGCCAGCGCCCACAATGGTCTGCGCCCGCGTGGACGGAACGTTCTCGCTGGTCGGCGCGTCAGGGTCGGCATAGGCCGACACCTGCGCAGCCTCAGCGGCATGGGCAAGGTCTTTTAATGAATCAGACATGATGGAGTTGCTTGTATCTGTGGTTTTTGAACTCAGTGAGGAGCACCTGGTCGCAAGGTGCAATCACTACCTCTACAACCTGCTTGGGTGATGGGTGCGCATGTTCAGGGCACCGCATATTCACATCCTCGCGCCGCAAGCTGCGAGGACGGGCCGGTTCAATCTGCCGGCACCAATCCGCCACTGAGAGCAACCGGGTACCACACCCGGTTGCCGGTTGGCATCAAATCATTCCGGACTTGGCCATGATGGCGCGCAAGCTGGCAAACTCATCGTCCACAAACTTGGCGAATGCATCCCCTGGCAACCAGGCCGGTGTCCAGTCGTTCTTTTGCAGCGCTTCGGCCCAGGCCTTGCTCTTGGTGGCTTTTTCTATCATGGCCACCAGCTCGTCACGCTGGGCCTTGCTGATGCCGGGAGCACCGTAGATGCCGCGCCAGTTGCCGATTTCCACATCGATGCCCTGCTCCTTGAGCGTAGGCACGTTGGAGCCCTTCAGACGCGCAGCCGAGGTCACGCCGATAGGCTTCATCTTGCCGCTGGTGATGTACTCGGCGAACTCAGAGTAGCCGCTGCCGCCCACGGTCACGTTGCCGCCCAGGATGGCGGAGATGGCCTCACCGCCTCCACGGAATGCCACGTAGTTGATCTTGGCCGGATCCACACCCACGGCCTTGGCAATCATGGCGGCGGCAATGTGTTCGGTGGAGCCGCGCGAACCGCCGCCCCACTTGACGGAGCCGGGGTCCTTCTTGAGCTGGGCCACGACTTCGGCCATGGATTTGAAAGGCGAGTTGGCTGGCAGCACGAACACGTTGTATTCGCTGGTCAAACGGGCCAGAGGCGTGGCCTGCGACAGGCTGACCGGTGGCTTGCCGGTGATGATGCCGCCCAGCATCACGGCGCCCATCACCATCATGGCGTTGGGATCACCCTTGTTGCTGTTCACGAACTGGGCCAGGCCAATGGCGCCGGCAGCGCCGCCCTTGTTGTCATAAGTGACGGAAGAAGCAACCCCTGCGTCCTGCAAAGCCTTGCCCACGGCACGGCCTGTGGTGTCCCAGCCGCCGCCGGGGTTGGCAGGCAGCATCATCTTGATGGCTGCGGCTGCCTGGGCCGACAGAGGCAAAGTGCCTGCAGCGGCCAAAGCTGCAAGCGACTTCAGAAAGGTATCACGACGCATGGTTTGCTCCTTATGTTGTGGTGTGCAGATGATGGACAGCGTGCCTGTCAAACAGCTGTCCAAACGTCTAGGGATATCCCTAGATTTACGCAGACTCCTGCCGCCTGCCCCTACGCCTGCATGCCGCGGTGCTAACGTGCGCACCATGCAATTGCTGCTTGTTGAAGATGACACCGCCATGCGCACCACGCTGCAGCGCACGCTGATGCGCCGTGGCATGCATGTGGAAGTGGCCGCCGATGGCCCCAGTGCACTGGCCCACTGGACCACCCGCGCCCCCGATGCCGTGGTGCTGGATCTGACCCTGCCCGGCCTGGATGGCCTGCAGGTGCTGGAGCGCGCTCGCGCCCAGGGCCTGCGTACGCCGGTGCTGATCCTCACCGCCCGCGGCACGGTAGGTGACCGGGTGCTGGGCCTGAATGCCGGTGCAGATGACTACCTGGCCAAGCCTTTTGATCTGGACGAGCTGGAAGCGCGTCTGCGCGCCCTGTTGCGCCGCAGCCATGACAGCTTTACGCCTAGAGCATCCGAGGAGTCAATGCAGCTGGGCGCCCTGCGCTATGAAAAGGAAAGCGGCGCCCTGTATCTCAACGACGAGGTCATGGAATTGACGCCGCGCGAGCTGGCCATGATGCATGCCTTGCTGGCCCGCCCCGGCCATGCCGTGGCCAAAGAGCGCCTGTTCAGCCTGGTGTTCCCCGGCGAGGCCGATGTGCAGTACGAGGCAGTGGAAGTGGTGGCTTACCGCCTGCGCAAAAAATTGACGGGTACCGGCCTGCAACTGGTCACGCTGCGCGGTCTGGGCTATCTCATCAAGGTCCAGGGCTCGGTATGAGCAAGCACGCGGCGCAGCCTATGGCATGGTCCCTGCGCCGGCTGCTGCTGACCGGCATTTTGCTGCCGGTGGTCTTGCTGATTGCCCTCAATGCCTGGAGTCTTTATCAGCAAACGCTGGCCTCGCTGCACACTGCCTATGACCGCACCTTGCTGGCATCGGCCAAAAGCATCAGCGAGGAGATCGATGTGCAAGGCTTTGACGAGAATGCCCATCTGCGCGCCATCGTGCCCTACTCCGCGCTGGAGATCTTCGAGGCCGACAACCAGAGCCGCATGTTCTACCGCGTCTCCAACCTCGACGGCGAACTGATCTCGGGCTTTGAGGAGCTGCCCATGTGGCGCGGCAAGATTCCACCGCGCCCGCCCTATGCCGCGCTGGTGGATTTCTATGACGACCATTTTCGCGGACGGCCGGTGCGCGTGGCCGTGCTGCTGCAACCGGTTGCCAGTTTCAACGGACGCGGCATGGCCGTGATTCAAGTTGCAGAAACCCTGGAGCTGCGTGAAACCCTGGCCCTGCAGATTCTGCGCGACACCCTGATCCGACAAGCCTTGCTGGTACTGGTGGTCGCCTTGATCGTGGTGATTGTGGTGCAGCGCGCCACGCGGCCCATACGCCAGCTCAGCCACGATGTGCGCGAGCGTGCGCAAGGAGATCTCAGCCCCTTGAGCGCCCCCGAAGCACCGCGAGAAATGCAGCCCCTGCTGGATGCCACCAACCAGACCATGGACAGGCTGCGCTTGCTGCTCAGCAACCAAAAACGCTTTGTGCGCGATGCCTCGCATCAGCTGCGCACGCCGCTGGCCGTGCTCAAAGCACAGGTGCAATCGGCCCAGCGCGGCGACATACCGCCCATGCAGGCTCTGGATGAAATCAACACCACCGTCGACCGCGCCACACGGGTGGCCAATCAGATGCTGGCTCTGGCCAAGGTGGAGCAGCTGCGGCAGGAAGACAGGAGTGCCAGCACGCCGGCCGTCGTCTGTCTTCTCGATGAAGTGGTGCGCGATGTGGCGCTGGAGTTGTCGCCGCTGATCGCCGAGCACGATATGGACTTCGCCATCGAGACCCAAGCCTGCCCCACGGCAGCGCATGAATGGATGCTGCGCGAACTCACGCGCAATCTGCTGCACAACGCCATACGCCACACACCGCAGGGCGGGCGCTTGCAGATCGACGTGAGAGCCCAAGATCAACAAGCCCGGCTGAGCATCATCGATAGCGGCAGCGGCATTGACAACGAGCTGGCACAGCGGCTGTTTCAGCCATTTTCCGCCGGCAATGCCCGCAGCGGCTCGGGCCTGGGTCTGGCCATCTGTCAGGAGATCGCCCAAACCCTGGGCGGCCATATCGAGTTGCGCAATCTGCATACCGTGGAAGGCGATGTGGCCGGCCTGCAGGCCCTGGTGCAACTTCCGCTTGCACCGAGCCCAGATGACAGCGGCACAATAGAGCCATGAGTGAAATCGAATCCATGCGCTTGGACAAATGGCTGTGGTGCGCGCGCTTTTACAAGACGCGCAGCTTGGCTGTGGAAGAAATCGGCAGGGGCCGCGTGACCGTCAACGGCTCCAACGCCAAGGCCTCGCGCGAGATACGCGTGGGCGACCGCATTCATCTCAAGCAAGGCAATATTCCCAAGGAAGTGCTGGTGCGCGGGCTCAGCGGCATGCGCGGCCCGGCCCCCGTGGCCCAGCAGCTTTATGAGGAAACCGCCCAGAGCATTGCCATACGCGAGCAACTGGCTGAACAGCGGCGCCTGGCCCCTGAACCCGCAGAGGCTTTGGCTGCTCTGCATACCGGCCGTCCCACCAAGCGCGATCGCCGTGAGATTGACCGTGCGCGCCAGGACAACAGCGAGCGCTGGGGCGACCGCTGGAGCGCATCCATCGATGATTGAACGTTTCACGCCCATCCGACGCAGGTATTGACGCCAACAGGCCTCTGCAGTGGGAACGCCTGTCTTCGGCACAGGCTGATGGGTCTGCCACATGCACGGCTGCTCCCGACGCAGCTCACCAAAGCTGGCCCTTGCCCCATCAAGTGAATATTCAGGGTTTTGAAAAGCCGGCACCTCATAAAATGAGAGCATCTTGCGCTTACATTGATTAGGTTTCCTGGAACTTTAATCAGGAAACCTATATCTCAAAGTCGCAAACAGCTCACTATTTCAGAGCACTCCCCCACGCTTTCTTCCAAGGTTCATGCAAGCGCGCATTGCCGCTTGCATTCGATATACGCATGCCTCAACCCTTCAACCGCACACCCTCGGCATTCCGTTTACGCAGCTCTTTGATGCGCTACAGCGCGGTGGCTCTGCTCTCGCTCAGCAGCCTGGCCTGCAACGCCAAGACGCCACTCAGCACGGCCACAGCCAGCCAGGCGGGCATCAAAAACCCTTCCAGCAGCACCCAAGGCTTTAGCCAGTGCCCGCAATTCTTTGCGAACGGCAAGCCTCCTGCATTGAACGAGCAGCCAAAATTGCGTGCGCTTTGTTATGACGCTTTTGCCATACTGCATAGCGGCCAGACCAAGACCCCGGTCTTCGTTGCCCAACGCCTGAACCGGGAACTGGTGGATGATGCCGACGAGAAGCGCACCAACAAGTTTTTTACCGATGCCCGCCTGCCTCGCAATGAGCGCGCCGAGCTCGATGACTACAAACGTTCAGGCTACTCCCGCGGCCACATGGCCCCAGCGGGCGACATGCCCACAGCCCAGGCCATGGCCCAAAGCTTTTCGCTGGCCAATATGGTGCCCCAGTCCAGCAAGCAAAATTCGGGCCCCTGGGCTCGCATTGAAAAAGATACGCGCAGCTACGCCCAACGTGCCCGGGGCGATGTCTTCGTCATCACCGGCCCCGTATTTGCCGCCGATGCCGCCAGCGTGGGTGGCAACCAGGTGCATGTTCCCACCTTTCTGTACAAGCTGGTCTATGACGCCCAGACCCATCGCGCCTGGGCTCACTGGCAAGCCAATGATGACGCGGCCCGCGTCAGCCAGCCCATCAGCTATGAAGAACTGGTGCGCCGCACCGGCATTGAATTTCTGCCGGGTACCGCATTGCAAACCTCGGCGCCCTTGCAGCAGGCTGCCAAGGAAGGTGACGCTCGCATTCAACAGCGCTGATACAGCAGTGCAAGCATCAAAAAAGGCCCCGGAGAGTCATCTCCGGGGCCTTTTGCTTTCGAATTCAAGACTCACTTGGCAGGCTTGAGCTTGGCTAGATCTTCGGCCGTCAGCCAACGCCACTGCCCAGGCGCCAGATCGGCAGGCAATTCCAGCTCGCCCATCTTCCAGCGATGCAGGCCTTCCACCCGGTTGCCCACAGCAGCCAGCATGCGCTTGACCTGATGGTATTTGCCTTCGGTCAAAGTCAGGTCCAGTACATGTTCATCCACCTGCTCGCACGCCGCAGCCTTCACGGGCTTGGGATCATCATCAAGCACCACACCATCCAGCAGACGCTGTACCTGACTGGCATCCAGCGGATGCTTGCAAGTCACGCGGTACACCTTGGCCACATGCTTTTTGGGTGACGACATACGGTGAATGAACTGGCCATCATCGCTGAGCAAAAGCAAGCCCGTCGTATCCTGATCCAGTCGACCAACCGCCTGCACGCCTTGAATTGCCCCTTTGTTGGGGCGCAGGCGCAGCGGTGCTGGCAGCAAGGAGTAAATGCTAGGGTGGGCCGACGGCTTTTGCGAACACTCTGTACCAGCAGGCTTATGCAGCAGCACATAACCGAGTGCGTGATATTCCCACTCCACGCCTTGCACTTTGAAGCGCAGCCCCTCAGGTTCGATATCCAGAGTGGAGTCCAGAACCTGCTCCCAAGCCTTGCTCTCGGGGTTCCACAGCTCTACCCAGCCCTGCTGCACCAGACCAGAGCACACGCGACGGATACCAAAACCTTGGGAATACAACATGTCCTGCAATTGCATATCAACGCCTTTCTAGTTCACACGGTGCAGTAGAGCAAATACGGCCCATTAAATAAAAAACCCCGCAGCCTTTCGACTACGGGGTTTTCACTGTAAGAGCCTGACGATGACCTACTTTCACACGGGAACCCGCACTATCATCGGCGCAAATTCGTTTCACTGTCCTGTTCGGGATGGGAAGGAGTGGTACCAAATCGCTATGGTCATCAGGCATAAACTTTTTGTCAGANGTAAGAGCCTGACGATGACCTACTTTCACACGGGAACCCGCACTATCATCGGCGCAAATTCGTTTCACTGTCCTGTTCGGGATGGGAAGGAGTGGTACCAAATCGCTATGGTCATCAGGCATAAACTTTTTGTCAGATCCAAGGCCCTCAATCAACTTCTTGATCAAGCCACCTTCAATCCAACGAATTCATAGAGTCTTTATCAGCTTTTTTATCTTTTGATTGCGCCTGGCATAACTTGAACGCTTTCACGTTCAGTCTTCACCTTGATTTCTCAATCAAAGTTATAGGGTCAAGCCTCACGAGCAATTAGTATCAGTTAGCTTAACGCATTACTGCGCTTCCACACCTGACCTATCAACGTCCTGGTCTCGAACGACTCTTTAGGGGGCTCAAGGCCCCGGCAGATCTCATCTTGAAACGAGTTTCCCGCTTAGATGCTTTCAGCGGTTATCTCTTCCACACTTAGCTACTCGGCAATGCCACTGGCGTGACAACCGATACACCAGAGGTGTGTCCACTCCGGTCCTCTCGTACTAGGAGCAGGCTTCCTCAAATCTGCAGCGCCCACGGAAGATAGGGACCAAACTGTCTCACGACGTTTTAAACCCAGCTCACGTACCTCTTTAAATGGCGACCAGCCATACCCTTGGGACCGACTACAGCCCCAGGATGAGATGAGCCGACATCGAGGTGCCAAACACCGCCGTCGATATGAACTCTTGGGCGGTATCAGCCTGTTATCCCCAGAGTACCTTTTATCCGTTGAGCGATGGCCCTTCCATACAGAACCACCGGATCACTATGTCCTGCTTTCGCATCTGCTCGACTTGTCAGTCTCGCAGTTAAGCACGCTTATGCCATTGCACTATCGTCACGATGTCCGACCGTAACTAGCGTACCTTCGAACTCCTCCGTTACGCTTTGGGAGGAGACCGCCCCAGTCAAACTGCCTACCATGCACTGTCCCCGATCCAGATAATGGACCAAGGTTAGAACCTCAAACACACCAGGGTGGTATTTCAACGTTGGCTCCATGTGATCTAGCGACCACACTTCAAAGCCTCCCACCTATCCTACACAGATCTGTTCAAAGTCCAATACAAAGCTACAGTAAAGGTTCATGGGGTCTTTCCGTCTTTCCGCGGGGAGATTGCATCATCACAAACATTTCAACTTCGCTGAGTCTCAGGAGGAGACAGTGTGGCCATCGTTACGCCATTCGTGCAGGTCGGAACTTACCCGACAAGGAATTTCGCTACCTTAGGACCGTTATAGTTACGGCCGCCGTTTACTGGGACTTCAATCAAGAGCTTGCACCCCATCATTTAATCTTCCAGCACCGGGCAGGCGTCACACCCTATACGTCCACTTTCGTGTTTGCAGAGTGCTGTGTTTTTATTAAACAGTCGCAGCCACCTATTCTTTGCAACCCCGTTTAGCTCCATTTGTACAACTTCACTTACTAGGGGTACACCTTCTCCCGAAGTTACGGTGTTAATTTGCCGAGTTCCTTCTCCTGAGTTCTCTCAAGCGCCTTAGAATACTCATCTCGCGCACCAGTGTCGGTTTGCGGTACGGTCGTATGTAGCTGAAGCTTAGTGGCTTTTCCTGGAAGCAGGGTATCACTCACTTCGTCTGCAAGCAGACTCGTTATCACCCCTCATCTTAGCCCGGCGGATTTGCCTACCAGGCATGACTACAGGCTTGAACCAACATTTCCAACAGTTGGCTGAGCTAACCTTCTCCGTCCCCACATCGCACTACATATCGGTACAGGAATATTGACCTGTTTCCCATCAGTTACGCATCTCTGCCTCACCTTAGGGGCCGACTTACCCTACGCCGATGAACGTTGCGTAGGAAACCTTGCGCTTACGGCGAGGGGGCTTTTCACCCCCTTTAACGCTACTCATGTCAGCATTCGCACTTCTGATACCTCCAGCATCCGTTACCAGACACCTTCACAGGCTTACAGAACGCTCTCCTACCACGTGCAATAAATTGCACATCCGCAGCTTCGGTAACTGGCTTAGCCCCGTTACATCTTCCGCGCAGGACGACTCGATCAGTGAGCTATTACGCTTTCTTTAAATGATGGCTGCTTCTAAGCCAACATCCTGACTGTTTTAGCCTTCCCACTTCGTTTCCCACTTAGCCAATTTTAGGGACCTTAGCTGGCGGTCTGGGTTGTTTCCCTCTTGAGTCCGGACGTTAGCACCCGGTGCTCTGTCTCCCAAGCTGTACTCGTCGGTATTCGGAGTTTGCATAGGTTTGGTAAGTCGCCATGACCCCCTAGCCTAAACAGTGCTCTACCCCCGACGGTAATACTTGAGGCACTACCTAAATAGTTTTCGGAGAGAACCAGCTATTTCCAAGTTTGTTTAGCCTTTCACCCCTATCCACAGCTCATCCCCTAGTTTTGCAACACTAGTGGGTTCGGACCTCCAGTACCTGTTACGGCACCTTCATCCTGGCCATGGATAGATCACTTGGTTTCGGGTCTACACCCAGCGACTAGACGCCCTATTCGGACTCGATTTCTCTTCGCCTCCCCTATTCGGTTAAGCTTGCCACTGAATGTAAGTCGCTGACCCATTATACAAAAGGTACGCCGTCACCCCTTACGAGGCTCCGACTTTTTGTAAGCATACGGTTTCAGGATCTATTTCACTCCCCTCCCGGGGTTCTTTTCGCCTTTCCCTCACGGTACTGGTTCACTATCGGTCGATTACGAGTATTTAGCCTTGGAGGATGGTCCCCCCATATTCAGACAAGGTTTCTCGTGCCCCGCCCTACTTTTCTCTAGCCTAGTACCACCAAACTGCTTTCACATACGGGGCTATCACCCACTATGGCCGGACTTTCCATTCCGTTTTGTTAGCAATCTGACTATCACTAGAAGGCTGTTCCGAATTCGCTCGCCACTACTATCGGAATCTCGGTTGATGTCTTTTCCTCTGGGTACTTAGATGTTTCAGTTCTCCAGGTTCGCCTCGCAACCCTATGTATTCAGGTTGCGATACCTATTGCTAGGTGGGTTTCCCCATTCAGAAATCTCCGGATCAAAGCTTATTTGCCAGCTCCCCGAAGCTTATCGCAGGCTATCACGTCTTTCGTCGCCTGTAATCGCCAAGGCATCCACCATATGCTCTTAGTCACTTGACCCTATAACTTTGATGTCTCTTGCGAAACAACAAAATCAAAATCAAAGACTGGTGAGGTCTCACACCTCACGCGTTATGCCGTAATGTGAATAATTCCTCGATATTGCTATCTTGGAGATATTCGTCATTACTAAATATCTTTGCTTTCGCAAAATATTTGTTTTGACGCAATCAAAATTGTTGCTGGTGGCACGGTCTGCACTAAACCTTTACGAATGTGCAGTTTCCACCAGCAACGCTGATTTCGACTCTATGAATTTTTAAAGAACAGCCTATTGATCAGATTGATCAATACAAAAGCAGTCTGAAGCCAGACTGCTTTTGTATTGAAGAGCCTTCGATTATAGCACCCTCAGGCACTAGGTTTTGGTGGAGGATGACGGGATCGAACCGACGACCCCCTGCTTGCAAAGCAGGTGCTCTCCCAGCTGAGCTAATCCCCCGGGATCCTCTAACCTGGCGTTGGAATTTATGGTGGGTCTAGTTGGGCTCGAACCAACGACCCCTGCGTTATCAACACAGTGCTCTAACCAGCTGAGCTACAGACCCATTCCTCAACCCGGCAAGCAAGAATCTCTTCTCATCTACCAAGCCTTGGCTTGTTCCAACAACCGATAAGTGTGGGCGTTCAATTGAAGCAGCGGTTTTCCAGAAAGGAGGTGATCCAGCCGCACCTTCCGATACGGCTACCTTGTTACGACTTCACCCCAGTCACGAACCCCGCCGTGGTAAGCGCCCTCCTTGCGGTTAGGCTACCTACTTCTGGCGAGACCCGCTCCCATGGTGTGACGGGCGGTGTGTACAAGACCCGGGAACGTATTCACCGTGACATTCTGATCCACGATTACTAGCGATTCCGACTTCACGCAGTCGAGTTGCAGACTGCGATCCGGACTACGACTGGCTTTATGGGATTAGCTCCCCCTCGCGGGTTGGCAACCCTTTGTACCAGCCATTGTATGACGTGTGTAGCCCCACCTATAAGGGCCATGAGGACTTGACGTCATCCCCACCTTCCTCCGGTTTGTCACCGGCAGTCCCATTAGAGTGCTCAACTAAATGTAGCAACTAATGGCAAGGGTTGCGCTCGTTGCGGGACTTAACCCAACATCTCACGACACGAGCTGACGACAGCCATGCAGCACCTGTGTTACGGCTCTCTTTCGAGCACTCCTCTATCTCTAAAGGATTCCGTACATGTCAAAGGTGGGTAAGGTTTTTCGCGTTGCATCGAATTAAACCACATCATCCACCGCTTGTGCGGGTCCCCGTCAATTCCTTTGAGTTTCAACCTTGCGGCCGTACTCCCCAGGCGGTCAACTTCACGCGTTAGCTTCGTTACTGAGTCAGTTAAGACCCAACAACCAGTTGACATCGTTTAGGGCGTGGACTACCAGGGTATCTAATCCTGTTTGCTCCCCACGCTTTCGTGCATGAGCGTCAGTACAGGTCCAGGGGATTGCCTTCGCCATCGGTGTTCCTCCGCATATCTACGCATTTCACTGCTACACGCGGAATTCCATCCCCCTCTACCGTACTCTAGCTATGCAGTCACAAAGGCCGTTCCCAGGTTGAGCCCGGGGATTTCACCTCTGTCTTACATAACCGCCTGCGCACGCTTTACGCCCAGTAATTCCGATTAACGCTTGCACCCTACGTATTACCGCGGCTGCTGGCACGTAGTTAGCCGGTGCTTATTCTTACAGTACCGTCATGGTCCCAGGGTATTAACCCAAGACTTTTCGTTCTGTACAAAAGCAGTTTACAACCCGAAGGCCTTCATCCTGCACGCGGCATTGCTGGATCAGGCTTGCGCCCATTGTCCAAAATTCCCCACTGCTGCCTCCCGTAGGAGTCTGGACCGTGTCTCAGTTCCAGTGTGGCTGGTCGTCCTCTCAGACCAGCTACAGATCGTTGGCTTGGTGAGCCTTTACCCCACCAACTACCTAATCTGCCATCAGCCGCTCTAGTAGCACAAGGCCCGAAGGTCCCCTGCTTTCATCCGTAGATCTCATGCGGTATTAGCTACTCTTTCGAGTAGTTATCCCCCACTACTAGGCACGTTCCGATGTATTACTCACCCGTTCGCCACTCGTCAGCCACCGAAGTGCTGTTACCGTTCGACTTGCATGTGTAAAGCATGCCGCCAGCGTTCAATCTGAGCCAGGATCAAACTCTATAGTTCGATCTTGAATTTAAAGTCTTGCGACTCACTCATAAAAACGGAATTGAAGTGAACTTCACTTCTATTTCCATGAGCGTTTGATTTAGTTCTAAAGAACTTGGCTGCTTGCCATCAAACGCCCACGCTTATCGGCTGTATCTTGTTAAGGATCCGAGAACAAAAACCAATCTAAACCGGCTTTCATTTTTTTGCTTGCTGCGATCAGCGAAGCCTTTGATTTTAGCACGACTTTCGCCATGCTTTTAAACGTTTTGGCGTTTTCTTCTCATCCTTCATTGCGAAGAAGGAGAAGAAAACGCCCGGCGCTGAGCCGGGCGTTTAGGCGTAAGAGCCTGACGATGACCTACTTTCACACGGGAACCCGCACTATCATCGGCGCAAATTCGTTTCACTGTCCTGTTCGGGATGGGAAGGAGTGGTACCAAATCGCTATGGTCATCAGGCATAAACTTTTTGTCAGATCCAAGGCCCTCAATCAACTTCTTGATCAAGCCACCTTCAATCCAACGAATTCATAGAGTCTTTATCAGCTTTTTTATCTTTTGATTGCGCCTGGCATAACTTGAACGCTTTCACGTTCAGTCTTCACCTTGATTTCTCAATCAAAGTTATAGGGTCAAGCCTCACGAGCAATTAGTATCAGTTAGCTTAACGCATTACTGCGCTTCCACACCTGACCTATCAACGTCCTGGTCTCGAACGACTCTTTAGGGGGCTCAAGGCCCCGGCAGATCTCATCTTGAAACGAGTTTCCCGCTTAGATGCTTTCAGCGGTTATCTCTTCCACACTTAGCTACTCGGCAATGCCACTGGCGTGACAACCGATACACCAGAGGTGTGTCCACTCCGGTCCTCTCGTACTAGGAGCAGGCTTCCTCAAATCTGCAGCGCCCACGGAAGATAGGGACCAAACTGTCTCACGACGTTTTAAACCCAGCTCACGTACCTCTTTAAATGGCGAACAGCCATACCCTTGGGACCGACTACAGCCCCAGGATGAGATGAGCCGACATCGAGGTGCCAAACACCGCCGTCGATATGAACTCTTGGGCGGTATCAGCCTGTTATCCCCAGAGTACCTTTTATCCGTTGAGCGATGGCCCTTCCATACAGAACCACCGGATCACTATGTCCTGCTTTCGCATCTGCTCGACTTGTCAGTCTCGCAGTTAAGCACGCTTATGCCATTGCACTATCGTCACGATGTCCGACCGTAACTAGCGTACCTTCGAACTCCTCCGTTACGCTTTGGGAGGAGACCGCCCCAGTCAAACTGCCTACCATGCACTGTCCCCGATCCAGATAATGGACCAAGGTTAGAACCTCAAACACACCAGGGTGGTATTTCAACGTTGGCTCCATGTGATCTAGCGACCACACTTCAAAGCCTCCCACCTATCCTACACAGATCTGTTCAAAGTCCAATACAAAGCTACAGTAAAGGTTCATGGGGTCTTTCCGTCTTTCCGCGGGGAGATTGCATCATCACAAACATTTCAACTTCGCTGAGTCTCAGGAGGAGACAGTGTGGCCATCGTTACGCCATTCGTGCAGGTCGGAACTTACCCGACAAGGAATTTCGCTACCTTAGGACCGTTATAGTTACGGCCGCCGTTTACTGGGACTTCAATCAAGAGCTTGCACCCCATCATTTAATCTTCCAGCACCGGGCAGGCGTCACACCCTATACGTCCACTTTCGTGTTTGCAGAGTGCTGTGTTTTTATTAAACAGTCGCAGCCACCTATTCTTTGCAACCCCGTTTAGCTCCATTTGTACAACTTCACTTACTAGGGGTACACCTTCTCCCGAAGTTACGGTGTTAATTTGCCGAGTTCCTTCTCCTGAGTTCTCTCAAGCGCCTTAGAATACTCATCTCGCGCACCAGTGTCGGTTTGCGGTACGGTCGTATGTAGCTGAAGCTTAGTGGCTTTTCCTGGAAGCAGGGTATCACTCACTTCGTCTGCAAGCAGACTCGTTATCACCCCTCATCTTAGCCCGGCGGATTTGCCTACCAGGCATGACTACAGGCTTGAACCAACATTTCCAACAGTTGGCTGAGCTAACCTTCTCCGTCCCCACATCGCACTACATATCGGTACAGGAATATTGACCTGTTTCCCATCAGTTACGCATCTCTGCCTCACCTTAGGGGCCGACTTACCCTACGCCGATGAACGTTGCGTAGGAAACCTTGCGCTTACGGCGAGGGGGCTTTTCACCCCCTTTAACGCTACTCATGTCAGCATTCGCACTTCTGATACCTCCAGCATCCGTTACCAGACACCTTCACAGGCTTACAGAACGCTCTCCTACCACGTGCAATAAATTGCACATCCGCAGCTTCGGTAACTGGCTTAGCCCCGTTACATCTTCCGCGCAGGACGACTCGATCAGTGAGCTATTACGCTTTCTTTAAATGATGGCTGCTTCTAAGCCAACATCCTGACTGTTTTAGCCTTCCCACTTCGTTTCCCACTTAGCCAATTTTAGGGACCTTAGCTGGCGGTCTGGGTTGTTTCCCTCTTGAGTCCGGACGTTAGCACCCGGTGCTCTGTCTCCCAAGCTGTACTCGTCGGTATTCGGAGTTTGCATAGGTTTGGTAAGTCGCCATGACCCCCTAGCCTAAACAGTGCTCTACCCCCGACGGTAATACTTGAGGCACTACCTAAATAGTTTTCGGAGAGAACCAGCTATTTCCAAGTTTGTTTAGCCTTTCACCCCTATCCACAGCTCATCCCCTAGTTTTGCAACACTAGTGGGTTCGGACCTCCAGTACCTGTTACGGCACCTTCATCCTGGCCATGGATAGATCACTTGGTTTCGGGTCTACACCCAGCGACTAGACGCCCTATTCGGACTCGATTTCTCTTCGCCTCCCCTATTCGGTTAAGCTTGCCACTGAATGTAAGTCGCTGACCCATTATACAAAAGGTACGCCGTCACCCCTTACGAGGCTCCGACTTTTTGTAAGCATACGGTTTCAGGATCTATTTCACTCCCCTCCCGGGGTTCTTTTCGCCTTTCCCTCACGGTACTGGTTCACTATCGGTCGATTACGAGTATTTAGCCTTGGAGGATGGTCCCCCCATATTCAGACAAGGTTTCTCGTGCCCCGCCCTACTTTTCTCTAGCCTAGTACCACCAAACTGCTTTCACATACGGGGCTATCACCCACTATGGCCGGACTTTCCATTCCGTTTTGTTAGCAATCTGACTATCACTAGAAGGCTGTTCCGAATTCGCTCGCCACTACTATCGGAATCTCGGTTGATGTCTTTTCCTCTGGGTACTTAGATGTTTCAGTTCTCCAGGTTCGCCTCGCAACCCTATGTATTCAGGTTGCGATACCTATTGCTAGGTGGGTTTCCCCATTCAGAAATCTCCGGATCAAAGCTTATTTGCCAGCTCCCCGAAGCTTATCGCAGGCTATCACGTCTTTCGTCGCCTGTAATCGCCAAGGCATCCACCATATGCTCTTAGTCACTTGACCCTATAACTTTGATGTCTCTTGCGAAACAACAAAATCAAAATCAAAGACTGGTGAGGTCTCACACCTCACGCGTTATGCCGTAATGTGAATAATTCCTCGATATTGCTATCTTGGAGATATTCGTCATTACTAAATATCTTTGCTTTCGCAAAATATTTGTTTTGACGCAATCAAAATTGTTGCTGGTGGCACGGTCTGCACTAAACCTTTACGAATGTGCAGTTTCCACCAGCAACGCTGATTTCGACTCTATGAATTTTTAAAGAACAGCCTATTGATCAGATTGATCAATACAAAAGCAGTCTGAAGCCAGACTGCTTTTGTATTGAAGAGCCTTCGATTATAGCACCCTCAGGCACTAGGTTTTGGTGGAGGATGACGGGATCGAACCGACGACCCCCTGCTTGCAAAGCAGGTGCTCTCCCAGCTGAGCTAATCCCCCGGGATCCTCTAACCTGGCGTTGGAATTTATGGTGGGTCTAGTTGGGCTCGAACCAACGACCCCTGCGTTATCAACACAGTGCTCTAACCAGCTGAGCTACAGACCCATTCCTCAACCCGGCAAGCAAGAATCTCTTCTCATCTACCAAGCCTTGGCTTGTTCCAACAACCGATAAGTGTGGGCGTTCAATTGAAGCAGCGGTTTTCCAGAAAGGAGGTGATCCAGCCGCACCTTCCGATACGGCTACCTTGTTACGACTTCACCCCAGTCACGAACCCCGCCGTGGTAAGCGCCCTCCTTGCGGTTAGGCTACCTACTTCTGGCGAGACCCGCTCCCATGGTGTGACGGGCGGTGTGTACAAGACCCGGGAACGTATTCACCGTGACATTCTGATCCACGATTACTAGCGATTCCGACTTCACGCAGTCGAGTTGCAGACTGCGATCCGGACTACGACTGGCTTTATGGGATTAGCTCCCCCTCGCGGGTTGGCAACCCTTTGTACCAGCCATTGTATGACGTGTGTAGCCCCACCTATAAGGGCCATGAGGACTTGACGTCATCCCCACCTTCCTCCGGTTTGTCACCGGCAGTCCCATTAGAGTGCTCAACTAAATGTAGCAACTAATGGCAAGGGTTGCGCTCGTTGCGGGACTTAACCCAACATCTCACGACACGAGCTGACGACAGCCATGCAGCACCTGTGTTACGGCTCTCTTTCGAGCACTCCTCTATCTCTAAAGGATTCCGTACATGTCAAAGGTGGGTAAGGTTTTTCGCGTTGCATCGAATTAAACCACATCATCCACCGCTTGTGCGGGTCCCCGTCAATTCCTTTGAGTTTCAACCTTGCGGCCGTACTCCCCAGGCGGTCAACTTCACGCGTTAGCTTCGTTACTGAGTCAGTTAAGACCCAACAACCAGTTGACATCGTTTAGGGCGTGGACTACCAGGGTATCTAATCCTGTTTGCTCCCCACGCTTTCGTGCATGAGCGTCAGTACAGGTCCAGGGGATTGCCTTCGCCATCGGTGTTCCTCCGCATATCTACGCATTTCACTGCTACACGCGGAATTCCATCCCCCTCTACCGTACTCTAGCTATGCAGTCACAAAGGCCGTTCCCAGGTTGAGCCCGGGGATTTCACCTCTGTCTTACATAACCGCCTGCGCACGCTTTACGCCCAGTAATTCCGATTAACGCTTGCACCCTACGTATTACCGCGGCTGCTGGCACGTAGTTAGCCGGTGCTTATTCTTACAGTACCGTCATGGTCCCAGGGTATTAACCCAAGACTTTTCGTTCTGTACAAAAGCAGTTTACAACCCGAAGGCCTTCATCCTGCACGCGGCATTGCTGGATCAGGCTTGCGCCCATTGTCCAAAATTCCCCACTGCTGCCTCCCGTAGGAGTCTGGACCGTGTCTCAGTTCCAGTGTGGCTGGTCGTCCTCTCAGACCAGCTACAGATCGTTGGCTTGGTGAGCCTTTACCCCACCAACTACCTAATCTGCCATCAGCCGCTCTAGTAGCACAAGGCCCGAAGGTCCCCTGCTTTCATCCGTAGATCTCATGCGGTATTAGCTACTCTTTCGAGTAGTTATCCCCCACTACTAGGCACGTTCCGATGTATTACTCACCCGTTCGCCACTCGTCAGCCACCGAAGTGCTGTTACCGTTCGACTTGCATGTGTAAAGCATGCCGCCAGCGTTCAATCTGAGCCAGGATCAAACTCTATAGTTCGATCTTGAATTTAAAGTCTTGCGACTCACTCATAAAAACGGAATTGAAGTGAACTTCACTTCTATTTCCATGAGCGTTTGATTTAGTTCTAAAGAACTTGGCTGCTTGCCATCAAACGCCCACGCTTATCGGCTGTATCTTGTTAAGGATCCGAGAACAAAAACCAATCTAAACCGGCTTTCATTTTTTTGCTTGCTGCGATCAGCGAAGCCTTTCATTGTAGCACTACTTTCATCAACCAGAGGAAAACCTCTCAACCTTTTGGCGACTAGCAAATTTTGCGTTTTGCTGAGTGCAGCCCTTCATTGTACACAAGATAAAAACCCTGCAAACAACTCAAAGCTTAGATCAACCCGCCTTCGCAAGCCTCTCAATAAAAAAGACGATCTTGCGATCGTCTTTTTTAAATCTGGCGGAAACGGAGGGATTCGAACCCTCGATGAGGCTCTACACCCCATACTCCCTTAGCAGGGGAGCACCTTCGGCCACTCGGTCACGTTTCCAGAATGACGCTATTGTAAACAGCTTTTCTGGCTACTTTTGGAAACTTGCGAAAATTATTCGCTCTTGTCCAAACCGAAGGCTGTGTGCAGTGCGCGCACGGCCAGTTCCAGGTACTTCTCATCAATGACAACAGAGGTCTTGATCTCGGAAGTGGAGATCATCTGGATGTTCACGCTTTCCTTGCTCAGCGTACGGAACATGGTGGATGCCACGCCCACATGGCTGCGCATGCCGATGCCAACAATGCTGACCTTGGCGATGTTGGGATTGCCCACCACTTCGCTTGCACCCAGAGCAGGAACCACTTTTTCACGCAGCAGATCCATGGCACGTTGGTAGTCGCCCTGGCTGACAGTGAAGGAGAAGTCGGTCTTGCCGTCTTTGGAGATGTTCTGAATGATCACATCGACTTCGATGTTGGCATCAGCGACCGGACCCAGGATGGCAGCCGCCACACCAGGGGTATCGGGCACACCCAGCACGGAGATCTTGGCTTCACCACGGTTGAAAGCGATGCCGGATACGACTGCCTTTTCCATTTTTTCGTCTTCCTCAAAAGTAATCAGCGTGCCGGACTTGGCTTCTTCTTCCAGATCGATGTCCCAGGGCGTGAAGCTGGAGAGCACGCGCATGGGCACCTTGTATTTGCCGGCGAATTCGACGGAGCGGATCTGCAGCACCTTGGAGCCCAGGCTGGCCATTTCCAACATTTCCTCAAAGCTCACCGTACCCAGACGCTTGGCAGCAGGCACCACGCGGGGGTCGGTGGTGTAGACGCCATCCACATCGGTGTAGATCAGGCACTCGGCCGCCTTCAACGCAGCAGCCACAGCCACAGCGGAAGTGTCGGAGCCGCCACGCCCCAGCGTGGTGATATTGCCTTCGGGGTCAATACCCTGGAAGCCTGTGACGATGACGACACGGCCAGCATCCAGATCAGCGCGCACACGCTTGTCATCGATGGACTCGATGCGCGCCTTGGTAAAGCTGCTGTCTGTGCGCACAGGTACTTGCCAGCCGGCATAGCTCACCGACTCCACGCCTTCGGCCTGCAGAGCAATCGCCAGCAGAGCCGACGAAGCTTGCTCGCCAGTGGCGGCCAGCATATCGAGTTCGCGGTAGTACGAATTCTTGGCAGGGCTGGGAGCCAGTTCGCTGGCCAAACCCAGCAAACGGTTGGTTTCGCCACTCATGGCGCTGGGCACGACCACCAACTGGTGACCTGCCCGAGCCCATTTGGCCACGCGCTTGGCAACGTTGCGAATGCGCTCTGTCGAGCCCATCGATGTGCCGCCGTATTTATGAACGATCAGTGCCATTGGATACTAAAGGGTGACGAAACTGCTTGCCACGGCGCAGGTCACAAGGGTTTTGGCGCGCCGCCGGTTTTCGTACAAAGTAAAAACCAAAACCTAGAAATTGTACCAATCGAGCACAAGCCCCTGACGTTCAACATAGCCACGCCCCACCTTGATATGGATACGGTGCCCTCGCGTAGTGCAAACGCCCAGCTGCGCCATGAGCTCGGAAAGCTGCGCCGCCGTAGGCGTTGTGGCATGTACGCTGCGCAACCAATGGCGCAGAACATTGGCTTGGCGTGCCTGGCTGAGCGACTGCAAATCCTTGATGCGTGGCGGCACTCCAACCGTCACCAGGTCGGCCACCGCCACCTCTTCCATCAGCTGAGCCGCCTGTGCGCAATGGGCGCTACTGCGTGCAAACGTGGCACGAAACTGGGGAAAGGCTTGCTCCAGCACCGGCAGCAACTGGGCCCGGATGCGATTGCGCGTGTAGCCAATATCGGTGTTGCTCGGGTCTTCAACCCAATCCTGGGCACGCAGCGCGAGCCAGTCACGCAAAGCCTGGCCCCGCACTGTCAGCAATGGCCTGAACCATTCCAGCCCCGCACGCTGCCAGCGTGAGGGCATGGCGGCCAGCCCCGCTACGCCGGAACCACGCGAGAGCGCCAGCAGCAAGGTCTCCACCTGATCATCCGCATGCTGGGCCAGAGCCATGGATTGCACGGGTAAAAGTGGCTGTCCCTGCGCATCAGTCCAGGCTTGCTGAGCCGCATGAATCAAAGCCTCGTAACGCCCTTGGCGCGCCGCATCTTCTGGGCTTTGGCCGGGGGCATGGCGCGCATCGATGGCACAGACCTTGAGCGGAATGGCATGTGCAGCACACAGCTTTTCGCACTGGGCCTGAAAACCGTCCGCAGCGGTTTGCAGGCCGTGATGCACATGAATCGCCCTCACCTGCCCAGGCCAGCGCTCGGCACAGCTCAGTAACAAGGCCGTGGAATCAGCGCCACCACTAAAGCCCACCGCCACAGGCAAGGGCGGATGGAAGTCACACATTGCCACATCCACCTGGTGCGCACCCGCCTGCATCTGCGCTTGGGATGAGGTACTGGATAAGAGAGAGGGGGTCGGCAATGAAGTCACGGTTCTTGCTGCCACGGCGCCAGGCGCACACGCAACGCAGCTCTTAAAAAATATTCGACAAGGCAAATCTAACTCAGGCTCGATGAAGCGAGACACTTCAAGTTTGATAGCGGCTCGCACTTCATTTGGCGAAAACACATCTAAATCCACCTAAATCACAGATACAAATTACGCAACCAGCTATTAATCAAATAGCAAAACCAGCACCACAAAAACAAATGGCTCCCGGATAGGAGCCATTGCTTTTAAAGAGCAGATGCTGATCAGCGGTTCTCAGCCTTGGTGTCGGCAAAGCGGCCGTAGCTGGAGATACGATCGTAGCGACGATCCTGCAGCTCCTTGGGCTTCAAGTCGGCCAGCTGACGGTAGGCATCGCCCAGGGCACGTTTGAGGAAGGCACCCATTTGCTTAGGATCGCGGTGTGCGCCACCCACGGGCTCGCTCACAATCTTATCCACCAGACCCAAGGCCTTCAGGCGGTGCGCGGTAATACCCATGGCATCGGCCGCATCCTGAGCCTTCTCGCCCGTCTTCCACAAGATGGAAGCGCAGCCTTCGGGGCTGATCACGGAATACACGGAGTACTGCAGCATCAGCACCTGGTCGGCCACGGCAATGGCCAGCGCGCCGCCCGAACCACCTTCACCGATGATGGTGGTGATGATGGGGGTTTGCAGCTGGGCCATCTCGTAGATGTTGCGACCAATGGCCTCGGACTGACCGCGCTCTTCGGCGTCAATGCCAGGGAAGGCGCCGGGCGTATCCACAAAGGTGAATACGGGCAGCTTGAACTTCTCGGCCGTCTTCATCAGACGCAAGGCCTTGCGATAGCCTTCGGGACGTGTCATGCCGAAGTTGCGCAGCGTGCGCTCCTTGGTATCACGGCCTTTTTGATGACCCAGGATCATGCAGGGCATGCCGTTGAAGCGCGCCAGGCCGCCGACGATGGACTGGTCATCCGAGAAATGGCGATCGCCGTGCATTTCGACAAAGTCGGTAAAGCACTCGCGCACGTAGTCCAGCGTGTAGGGACGTTCGATGTGACGGGCAATCTTGGTGATCTGCCAAGGGCTCAGATCACTGTAAATGTCCTTGGTCAGCTGCAGGCTTTTCTTGCTGAGCTGCTCGATCTCTTCCGAGATATCGACTGCGCTTTCGGTCTGCACATAACGCAGTTCTTCAATTTTGGTTTCGAGTTCGGCAATGGGTTGCTCAAAATCCAGAAAGTTCTTTTTCGCCAACGTATTTCTCCTTGTCCCAGCCTGTTGCAATGCACGCTTTGTGCAGGCAAACCGGCCAGAGAACGGGTGTCATCAAGCCACAGGCTGCGCCTCAAGCGAGCGCCAAATATACCAAGTTGCCACCGTGCACCACGGCTTCCAAGCCTCGGCTACTTCGCGGGCATCGCTGCGACTGACAGGATCACCCGAAAAATAATTCTGAGAGATGCCCTTGATCAAACCGGCATCATCGAGCGGCAGCACATTGGGCCGCCGCAGGTAATAGATGAGGAAATTCTCGGCCGTCCAGCGGCTGACGCCACGGATCGCCATAAGCTCGGCCACGATGAGCTCGTCACCCATCTCATTCCACTCATCCTGGTGCAGACGGTTTTCAGTGAAGTGCAGCGCCAGATCGACCAGATAGTCCACCTTGCGCGCCGACAGACCGGCCGCACGCATATCGTCCACCTTGAGCTTGAGCACCAGCTCAGGCGTCATCTGCGCAGGCAATTTGCCAAATTTATTCCACAGCGTCTTGGCCGATTTGGCCGCAATCTGCTGTCCGACCACCGAACGCGCCAGCGTGGCAAACGCCTCATCGCGGCTTTGCTCGCGCGGCAGCAGCGCCTGGTTGCTGATTTGCGGAATCAGGCGTTTGAGCACCCGGTCGCGCCGCATCAGCTGACGGCAGGCATCGGCCCAGTAAGCCGGCACGCCTTCGGGCAAGGTCAGATGAATCTTGGATGCTGCGGCCGCCTTGGCCGCGACATTCGGAGTCGCTGCCGAAGCTGCCGGCACGGGCGCAGTCTTGCCCGCAGCGGTACCCAAAGGCATGACCGGCAGCGGAGCCGCAGGCCCCATGGGCACGGGTAGATCAGCCACCAGGGGCAGCTGTTCGAACTCCATGGTGTCCAGATGCTTGGCGGCGCTCATACCGCCTCTTGTGCTCTGGGCACATTGTTTTTGAAACACGACATGGGCAAGCGATCAGCCTTTGGGGGCCGCCTCCCAGGTGGTGCCCGCTGCCGAGTCCTTGAGCACAATGCCCTGCTCCAGCAAAGCCTTGCGAATGCGATCGGCCTCGGCCCAGTTCTTGGCCGCCTTGGCCTCGGCACGGGCGGCAATCTGCGCCTCGATGGCTGCAGCATCGACGCCGGCAGCACCGGCTTGCAGAAAGTTCTGAGGCACGTCCTGCAGCAGACCCAGCACGCCACCCAGCGCCTTCAGCAGTCCCGCCACTTGCGACGACTGGCTGCGATTGACCTCGGCAGCCAGCTCGAACAGCACGGCCACCGCTTCGGGCGTACCGAAATCCTCATCCATCGCAGCCTTGAAGCGCGCGGCATGGGGCTCGGTCCAATCAATCTGCACCTCGGCAGGCGCCACCAGGCTCAGCGCGGTGTACAGGCGCTTGAGCGCTCCACGCGCATCGTCAAGATGCACATTGGAATAGTTCAGCGGGCTGCGGTAATGGCTGCGCACCACGAAGAAACGCACGGTTTCTGCGTCGTATTCCTTGAGCACATCACGGATGGTGAAGAAGTTGCCCAAGGACTTGGACATCTTCTCGTTGTCCACATTGATGAAGCCGTTGTGCATCCAGGTCTGGGCAAACGGCTTGCCGGTGGCTCCTTCGCTCTGGGCAATTTCGTTTTCGTGATGGGGAAACTGCAGATCCGCGCCACCGCCATGGATGTCGAAGCTCTCGCCCAGCAAGGCGCAGCCCATGGCCGAGCATTCGATATGCCAGCCGGGGCGGCCTTCGCCAAAGGGACTGACCCATTTCACATCGGCAGGTTCATCCACCTTGGAGGACTTCCACAGCACGAAATCCAGGGGATCGTGCTTGCCATCGGCCACGGCCACGCGCTCACCGGCGTTCAACTCGTCCAGCGACTTGCCCGAGAGCTTGCCGTAGCCCTTGAACTTGCGCACCGCATAGTTCACATCGCCGTTGCCCGCCTGATAAGCCAGACCCTTGCTCTGCAGCGTGCCGATCATGCTCAGCATCTGCGGCACGTATTCCGTAGCGCGAGGCTCGAAATCGGGACGCGCAATGCCCAGGGCATCAGCATCCTGGTGCAGGGCGTCGATCATGCGGTCGGTCAGATTGCGGATCGTTTCGCCGCTTTCCACCGCGCGCTTGATGATCTTGTCGTCGATGTCGGTGATGTTGCGCACATAGGTGACCTTCAGGCCACTGGCACGCAGCCAGCGCTGCACCACGTCGAACGCGACCATGGAACGCGCATGACCCAGATGACACAGGTCGTAGACGGTCATACCGCAGACGTACATGCGCACATGGCCAGGTTCCAGCGGCGAAAACGCTTCCAATGCACGCGACAGCGTGTTGTAGATACGCAAACTCATGAATTTCTATATGGGGGAGTATGGGCGGCAGCGCCAGCAACTCGTTGTTCTTGTAGGCCCGCCATTCCCTGATGCTGAAAGATGCAGGTTCCGGACGCTTTTTCAACGCCCCGGACAGGCTCCCTCGCCCTGTACACCCCTCAGCTACAATTCCCCGCAGTATAAGCCCGCACTGCAAGGGTGTCCTTGCGGTGTACTGAAAGCACCTACATGCCCGTAAGCAACTTGTTTCGCTCGGCAGCTCGTCTGCTGGCCCTGTCGGCCGCACTGGCCGCTGGCAGCGCCTACGCAGACGATTACTCCGATATTGCCCAGTTGCTCAAGAGCGGAAAAACACAGCAGGCATTGCAAAAAGCCGATGCCTATCTGGCCAAGAATGCCCGCGACCCGCAAATGCGCTTTCTGCGCGCCATTGCGCTGACCAACGACGGCAAGACCGAAGAGGCGGTCACCGCCCTGCGCCAGCTGACCGAGGAATATCCCGAACTACCCGAACCCTACAACAACCTGGCCGTGATCTACGCCCGCCAGGGCGAGCTGGACAAGGCCCGCAGCGCGCTGGAAGCGGCCGTGCGCAACAACCCGGACTATGCAATAGCCCATGAAAATCTGGGCGATATCTATGCTCGCTTGGCCTATCAGTCCTACGCCCAGGCCCAGGCCAAGGGCGGCCGCGTCAAAGACGTGCGCCCCAAGATGACGCTGCTGCAGCAATTGCTGCAACCAGCAACATCTGTGGCACCCGCAGTTGAAAAAGCGCCTGCTGCCAGCAAATAAGGCAGGCGACAAAAATATCGTCAACAAGGCAAGCCGGGCCGCAAGCTCTGATGCAACTAGTCGCCTGCCTTGGCTCTCCCACTCCAGCACCACCCCGTTGGTGCTGCGGCATCTCTGGATGACTTGATGTTGAACACCACTCAAAAAACACGCAGAAATACCACGCTAACGCTTGCAGCAATTGCACTTACCGCTAGTATTTTCGCAGTCCCCGCTCTGGCCCAGACCCAGCCCAAGGTGCAGCTCAAGACCAGCATGGGCGACATCGTGGTGGAGCTCAACGAAGCCAAGGCTCCCAAGACGGTGGCGAATTTTCTGCAGTACGTGCGCGACAAGCACTATGAAGGCACGGTGTTTCACCGCGTGATGGATGGCTTCATGATTCAAGGCGGCGGCATGGACGCCAACATGAAGGAAAAACCGACCCGCGCCCCCGCGCCGCTGGAGGCCGGCAACGGCCTGAAGAACGACAAATACACCATTGCCATGGCGCGTACCGGCGACCCCAACTCGGCCACCTCGCAGTTCTTCATCAATGTGGTGAACAACGACATGCTCAACGCGCCCAAGCCCGACGGCTATGGCTACACCGTGTTCGGCAAAGTGATCAAGGGCACGGAAGTCGTGGACAAAATCCGTGCCGTGCCTACGGGCAACCGCGGCATGCACCAAAATGTGCCTACTTCGCCGGTGACAATTGTCTCGGTCATCGAAATCAAATAATCGCTTTGTGCCGCGCGCCGCAAGGCCTGCGCGGCAGCCATCCCCCCTCATTTCCATAGAAAGCACTGCCATGAGCAATCCCCAAGTCGAACTGCACATCACCATCAACGTGGCTGAAACCGCCACTCCCGGCGTCATCACCATCGAGCTGGACGCCGTGAACGCACCCAAGTCCACCGAAAACTTCCTGAACTACGTGAACAGCGGCTTCTACAACGGCACCGTGTTCCACCGCGTGATCAAGAACTTCATGATCCAGGGCGGCGGCATGACGGCTGACATGAAGCAAAAGGAAACCCAGGCGCCTATCGAGAACGAAGCCAAGAACGGCCTCAAGAACGACAAGTACACCTTGGCCATGGCTCGCACCAGCGACCCACACAGCGCTACAGGCCAGTTCTTCATCAACACGGTGGACAACGGTTTCCTGAACCACACCTCGCCCACTCCCCAAGGCTGGGGCTATGCCGTGTTCGGCAAGGTCGTCAAGGGTGAAGAAGTGGTCGACGCCATCAAGAAGGTGCGCACCACTCGCAAGGGCTTCCACGACGACGTGCCTTTCGACGCCGTGGTGATCGACAAGGCTGTGGCCCTGTAATCACCCTCTGAGGCGCCGCTGCGCGCCTTACCCCTCTCTGCTCGCGGAAGGGGACAACGGCCTCGCTGCGGGGCGGCCCTTGCTTGCCGCCTCCCGCTCGGGGCCGTTACCGTTTCAAGGCTGCGTACTTTCACCCCATGACTGAATCTTCAGACCCCCGCACTACCGCGCCTGAGTTGGCAAAGCTGCAAGGCGCGCCGACCTGGCGCACGGTCGATTTCATTTCAGACCTGCACCTGCAACCTTCGGAGCCGCAGACAGTGCAAGCCTGGCGCGACTATCTGGTGCGCACCACGGCCGATGCCGTCTTCATTCTGGGCGACCTGTTCGAAGTCTGGGTGGGCGACGACGCCCTGCATGAAAGCGGCAGTTTCGAAGCCGAATGTGCGGCCGTGCTGCGCGCGGCGGCTCAGAAACGCCCGCTGTTCTTCATGGTCGGCAACCGCGACTTTCTGGTGGGCGAGGAATTTCTGCGCCAAAGCGGCATGACGGACCTTGCCGACCCGACCGTGCTGCAGTGGGCCGGCCCGCCCATCCTGCTCAGCCATGGCGATGCGCTATGCCTTGATGATGTGGAGTACCAGCAGTTCCGCGCCCTCTCGCGCTCTGCCGCCTGGCGGCAACAGGTGCTGGCCCAGCCGCTGGCCGCGCGCCGCGCTCTGGGCAAATCTGCCCGCAGCGAAAGCGAGATGCGCAAACAGTCTGGCGCGCCCTATGCCGATGCCGATGCGGCCATGACCACCACCTGGATGCAGGCCGCCGATGCGCCCTGGTTCATACACGGCCATACACATCAGCCTGCAGACCATGCTCTGGGCAACGACCAGTGGCGCATTGTGCTCAGCGACTGGCATATCGACGAGCACACGCAGCGCGCCGAAGTGCTGCGCGCGACGCCAGAAGGCTGGCAACGACTGGCGCCCGATCAGGCTTGAGCCCACCCAGCTCGTCTGCACTATTCATTTAATAGCTTATAGCGCTGGTCATTCATAGATATATGGATTGATTCAAGCCAAACTCTATGAATAGAGCATGCAAGCTGCTATCAAATCTGTGATCAATCACGCCATGAAAAACGCCCGCTGCCTTTCAGCCCGGGCGTTTTTGCTTGCATGGCAAGTGCTTAGCCGCTGATGGCCGAGGCGGAGCCCGCCTGCTTGCGCAGCTCGAACTTCTGAATCTTGCCGGTACTGGTCTTGGGCAACTCGCCAAACACCACGGCGCGCGGCACCTTGAAACCGGCCAGATGCTTTTTGCAATGGGCCACGATCTCTTCGGCCGTGGTCTCGGCGCCGGCTTTCAGCTCCAGAAAAGCACAAGGCGTTTCGCCCCACTTAGCGTCCGGCATGGCAACCACCGCAGCCGCCAGCACGGCGGGGTGGCGGTAGAGCACATCTTCCACCTCAATGGAGGAGATGTTTTCCCCGCCCGAGATGATGATGTCCTTGCTGCGATCCTTGATCTGTATATAGCCGTCCGGGTGCTGCACGGCCAGATCGCCACTGTGAAACCAGCCGCCGCGAAAAGCCTCGTCCGTGGCCTGAGGGTTCTTGAGGTAGCCCTTCATGGCGATATTGCCCCGGAACATGATCTCGCCCATGGTCTGGCCGTCATGCGGCACGGGCTCCATGGTTTCCGGATCGAGCACGGCGGCCGAATGCTGCAGGTGGTAGCGCACGCCCTGGCGGGAGTTCAGGCGTGCCCGTTCACCAATCTCCAGCGCATCCCAGCTTTCGTGCTTGGCGCAGACCGTAGCCGGGCCGTAAGTTTCCGTCAAACCGTAGACATGGGTGATGTCGAAACCCATGGCTTCCATGCCTTCAATCATGGAAGCCGGAGGCGCAGCACCCGCCACCATGGCCTTCACTCCGGCTGGAATGCCTTCCTTCAAGGCCGCTGGAGCATTGACCAGCAGGCTGTGCACAATGGGCGCGCCGCAGTAATGCGTGACGCCATGCTGGCGAATGGCCTCGAACACCGCTTGTGCTTCCACACGGCGCAGGCAGACATTGACTGCGGCACGGGCCGCCACCGTCCAGGGAAAGCACCAGCCGTTGCAGTGAAACATGGGCAGCGTCCACAAATAGACCGCGTGCTTGGGCATATCCCACTCCAGCACATTGCTCACCGCGTTGTTGAAAGCGCCGCGGTGGTGATAGACCACGCCCTTGGGGTTGCCCGTGGTGCCCGAGGTGTAGTTCAGCGCAATCGCATCCCACTCATCCGCCGGCAGCTGCCAGTCAAACTGGGCATCGCCCTGGGCGACAAAACTTTCGTAGTCCACAGAGCCCACCTGCTCGGCAGCCGGGCCATACAGCGCGTCTTCCACCTGGATCACCAACAAAGGCTGGCTGCTTTGGCGCAGCTTGAGCGCCTTGGCGATCACGCCGGCAAACTCCGGGTCCACGATCAATGCCTTGGCTTCGCCGTGGTCGAGCATGAAAGCCAGAGTTTCGGCATCCAGCCGGGTATTGAGGGTGTTGAGTACGGCGCCCGACATGGGAATGCCGAAGTGTGCCTCCACCATGGGCGGCGTGTTGGGCAGGATCACGGCCACCGTGTCGTTCTTGCCTATGCCGGCTTTCTGCAGGCTGCTGGCCAGTTGGCGGCAGCGCGCATAGGTCTGGCCCCAGGTTTGGCGCAGCTCACCATGAATGATGGCCAGGCGCTGCGGGTAGACCTCGGCAGTGCGGGCAATAAAGCCCAAAGGGCTTTGTACGGCGTAGTTGGCGCGGTTGCGCTCCAGATATTGATCGTATGGGCTGGTCATATTTGTCTCCTGCCCGTCTTTTAGCGCACTTTGCCGCCCGGCAAACTTACAACCTAGCTGCCCACTCGCCTGTTGCGGCCTGATCATCGCACCGTGTAGTCCAGCTCAACCGCAGACATGCGGACAGTAGTTAGGCTGCCCTGGCATCGGGGGTTATCTGCAGATCAATCCAAACTACCGCACTAGGTCATTCATCCGCATCAATGTGTTCAGCAAGTTCTGAAACTCAATAAAATCATTAATAATCAAATACTTAATCAAAATAATTCTAAACCGCCCATACCCAAAGATCGCAGTCTCCATGCAAGTCATCTATAAGACATCATTTATCTGACTGAGCAAGCTGCAAGCCTGTCAATTCACTCTTAGAATGCCGACATGTTTTGAGCGCGTGGCTGCCGAAGCGCACTGACAGGGCTTGTTGAAAGCCGGAGACACGTCAGACGGCTCGCGAGGCTTGATGCCCGTTCAAGACTGTGGAGGAGGAGACTTTTTTAGAGGAGAGTCCGGCAAAGTTCCGGGCATCTGGAGACCAAGCCTGTGCCTGTTTTGGGCACAGGCTTCTTTTTTGGGTACTCCGTCGCTCCTCAGACCCTGACAGCCCGAAGTTTTGCCCAAGCAAGGCAAAATACACAGGTGGCCATTCCTCAATCGTTCATCCAAGAGTTGCTTTCGCGCGTCGACGTGGTCGACATCGTGGGCCGCTACGTGCAGCTCAAAAAAGGCGGCGCCAATTTCATGGGCCTGTGCCCATTTCATGGCGAAAAATCGCCGTCCTTCACCGTCAGCCCCAGCAAACAGTTTTTTCACTGCTTTGGCTGCGGCAAAAACGGCAATGCCATCGGCTTTCTGATGGAGCACGCCGGTATGGGCTTTGTGGAAGCCGTGCAGGATCTGGCCAACCAGGTCGGCCTGCAGGTGCCGCAGGACGACATCAGCCCCGCCGAGCGCGAACGCCAGGCCCAGCAAAAACAAAAACAGGCCACGCTCACCGACGTACTGGAAAAAGCCGGCGACTCCTATCGCAAGCAGCTCAAAACTGCGCAGCATGCGATCGACTATCTCAAAAAGCGCGGCGTGTCCGGCGAAGTCTGCAAGCGCTTCGGCCTGGGCTATGCGCCTGCAGGCTGGCATGGCCTGGCCAGTGTCTTCCCCGAGTACGACAACCCGCAACTGGAAGAATCCGGCCTGGTCATCGTCAGCGAAGAAGACAAGCGCCGCTACGACCGCTTTCGCGATCGGCTGATGTTTCCGATCCGCAATGTCAAAGGCGAATGCATAGGTTTTGGCGGGCGCGTGTTTGGCGATGAAAAGCCCAAATACCTGAACTCCCCCGAAACCCCGGTCTTTCACAAGGGGCGGGAGCTGTATGGTCTGTTTGAGGCCCGCCAGGCCTTGCGCGACATGGGCTATGCCTTGGTCACCGAAGGCTATATGGATGTGGTGGCTCTGGCCCAGCTGGGCTTTGCCAACGCCGTAGCCACCTTGGGCACGGCCTGCACGCCAGACCATGTGCAAAAGCTGTTTCGCTTTACCGAAGCCGTGGTCTTCAGCTTTGACGGCGACGGCGCCGGAAGGCGTGCTGCGCGCAAAGCGCTGGATGCAGCCCTGCCTCTGGCTACCGACACCCGCAGCATAAAATTCCTGTTTCTGCCTGCCGAGCATGACCCGGACAGCTTTATCCGCGAGTTCGGCAGCGAAGCTTTTGCCCGCTACGTTGGCGATGCTACGCCGCTGAGTCGCTTTCTGATCGAAGCCGCCAGCGATGGCTGCGACCTGGGCCAGACCGAAGGTCGCGCCCATATGGCCAGCAATGCCCGTCCGCTGTGGTCGTTGCTGCCCGACGGCGTGCTCAAGCGCCAGTTGCTCAGCGAAATTGCAGCGCTGGCACAGCTGGACTCCCGCGATCTGTCGGAAATCTGGGCCAAGGAAGCCGCCCGCACCGCGCCAGCGCGTCCGCGTACCGCCGCAGCACCAACCCATGACGCCCCCCCTCTCGGCGAGCAGCCTCCCGCCTGGGACGCACCTCCCGCATGGGAGCATGGCGGCAGCTGGAGCGACATGGGTGGCCCGTCAGCGCCCGCCCCCGAATACCCGCCACCAGGCTACAGCCAAGGGGGTTTCAGCAATCATTCAGCTCCCCAAGGCGCGGGGCAGAACGCTTACGGGCAAAACAGCGGATGGCGCGGCAATCGCCAGCAGGGTTTTGGTCGCGACAAAAAGCCCTGGGGACGCAACAAGGGCAGCGAATGGAATCCGCCGCCCTTGGGCCCGCGTGTCACACCGGGCACCCGCACCGATCAGGCCGCGCGCCTGCTGATGGCCCATATGGAATTCATGGAAGAGCTGACCCATGAAGACTTTGACGCCCTGACCCACAGCACCGAAGCCCACGGCGCCCTGTTTCGTTGGCTGGAAGCCCAGTTCACCGAATCCGGCCCCCGCTCCTGGGCCGTTTTGCGCGAACAACTCAAGGGGCTGCCGCAGCAGCCGCTGGCTGAAAAGCTCATGAACAGCGTCCACGCCCAGCCCGAAGGCGAACTGGACGAGCTGCGGATGGAGTTGCGCGGCGTGCTCAATCGCATCCTGATCGAGCACATCAAACAGCAGATCACGCAGACCATCCAGTCCATGAGCACCGACCCCAGTGCAACCCAGCGTCTACGAGATTTGTATGCCCGCCAACAGACCCTGGATCAGCAAATGAGAAATTTGCCTTCCAGCTCTTGACATTCCCAGGAATGGGTATAATTAGAGGGTTATTGGCAAGCGCGACAGCAGCACCTCCGGCCCGGGCCCCGTGAAGACATCACGTGTTGGCAGCAACTGCATGGCCCATTGTTCCGCAAGGACTGCATACCAAATGTTCGCCCAAACTCTTGCCAAGAAGAGATATTCCCAAGGGTAGACCCATGTCTTCCCACGCGCCAGCTTAGACGGCGTTTGTTTGTTATTCCGTTTCCCTTTGTGTGTTTGTGTGTGTTCGCTACCGTAAGAGGTGTTCATGCCCGTGTCAAAGTCCGTGAAGTCCAAGCAGGCCCCCGAAGCTTCCGCCAAGCCCAAGACCTCTCAAACTTCCGCTTCCGCAGCTGCCGAGATGGTGGCGACCGCCAAGACGGTTGCGAAGAAGAGCACCGCCAAGGCGGTCGAAGCCAAGAAAGAAACCACAGTGGTTACAAAGTCACAAGCCGAACTCAAAGCCATGGCCGACGCGCTGCTTGCCGAAGCAGCGCCAAAGCGCAGTCGCAAGAAAGCCGCCGACGGCGACGACGCCGCAGCCCCTGCGGCCAAGAAGCCAGCGGCCAAGAAGGCTGCAGCTCCTGCCAAGAAGGCAGCCGCAGTCGAGAGCGCAGCTGCAGATAAAGCACCTGCCAAGCGCGGCCGCAAGCCCAAGGCCAAGGAAGCCGATGACGGCATGGACGATGCAGACCTGTCGGACATCGACAGCGATCTGGAAGGCGACGTCGAAGAGGAAGTGACGACCGAAGCTTCGACTACTCCGACCGAGAAGGTCAAGCCTCTGCGCATGAAGATCAGCAAGGCCAAGGAACGCGCCTTGATGAAGGAATTCGGCCTGGACGAAACCGTCCTCACCGAAGAGGAAATGTCTACCCGCCGTTCGCGTTTGAAGACGCTGATCAAGCTGGGCAAGACCCGCGGCTACCTGACCCACAGCGAAATCAACGACCACTTGCCCGACAAGCTGGTCGATGCCGAAACGCTGGAAGTGGTGATCTCCATGTTGAACGACATGGGCGTGGCTGTGTATGAACAGACACCCGATGCCGAAACCCTGCTGCTGAACAACACCGGTCAATCGGCTACCACCGAAGAAGAAGCGGAAGAAGAAGCCGAAGCGGCTTTGTCTACCGTGGACTCGGAATTCGGCCGCACCACCGACCCCGTGCGCATGTACATGCGCGAAATGGGCACTGTCGAGCTCTTGACGCGCGAAGGCGAAATTGAAATCGCCAAGCGCATCGAAGGCGGTCTGATGGACATGATGGAAGCCATCTCGGCTTCTCCTGCGACCATCGCCGAAATCCTCACCATGGCTGAGGAAATTCGCGAAGGCAAGGTTGTCATCTCCACCGTGGTCGATGGTTTCGTCAATGCCGACGAAAACGATGACTACGTGGCCGAAGAAGACTTCGACGAATACGACGAAGAAGACGACGACGACGGCAAGGGCGGCTCCAAGGCCCTGACCAAAAAGCTGGAAGAGCTCAAGAACGAAGCGCTGCGTCGCTTCGACTCCATGCGCGAGCTCTTCGACAAGATGCACAAGGTGTATGACAAGGACGGCTACGGCGGCCCTGCATACATGAAGGTGCAAAAAGCCATCACCGAACAGCTGATGACCGTCCGCTTCACCGCCAAGACGATCGAGAAGCTCTGCGATCTGGTGCGCGCCCAAGTCGATGACGTGCGCAAGAAGGAACGCGAGCTGCGCAAGATCATTGTGGACAAGTGCGGCATGTCGCAAGAGTTGTTCATCAAGGACTTCCCGCCCAATCTGTTGAACCTGCAATGGGTGGTCAAGCACGCCAATGCCGGCAAGCCCTATAGCGCCGTGCTGGAACGCAATATTCCGCCCGTGCAAGAGCTGCAGCAGAACCTGATCGACCTGCAATCTCGCGTGGTCGTGCCGCTGGACGAGCTCAAGAGCATCAACAAGCGCATGAACAATGGCGAACGCGCCAGCCGCGATGCCAAGAAAGAGATGATCGAGGCCAACTTGCGCCTGGTGATCTCGATTGCCAAAAAGTACACCAACCGTGGCCTGCAATTCCTGGACTTGATCCAGGAAGGCAATATCGGTCTGATGAAGGCCGTGGACAAGTTCGAATACCGTCGCGGCTACAAGTTCTCGACCTATGCCACCTGGTGGATTCGCCAGGCCATCACGCGTTCCATCGCTGACCAGGCCCGCACGATCCGCATCCCGGTGCACATGATCGAGACCATCAACAAGATGAACCGCATCTCGCGCCAGCACTTGCAAGAGTTTGGTTTCGAGCCCGATGCGTCCATCCTGGCGGCCAAGATGGAAATCCCCGAGGACAAGATCCGCAAGATCATGAAGATCGCCAAGGAGCCGATTTCGATGGAAACACCCATCGGCGACGACGACGATTCTCACCTGGGCGATTTCATCGAAGACGGCAACAACACGGCACCTATCGACGCTGCCATGCAAGCCGGTCTGCGCGATGTGGTCAAGGACATTCTCGACGGCCTGACGCCGCGCGAAGCCAAGGTGCTGCGCATGCGCTTCGGCATTGAAATGTCCACCGACCACACGCTGGAAGAAGTGGGCAAGCAGTTCGACGTGACGCGCGAACGCATTCGCCAGATCGAAGCCAAGGCGCTGCGCAAGTTGAAGCACCCCAGCCGCTCCGACAAGCTGCGCAGCTTCATCGATTCGCTGTAAAAACCGCATGGCCACTGCCTGCAGCGGCCACCGCCCAAAGCCCTGAGCTTGCAAAAGCTCAGGGCTTTTTTACGTCCGTCGCATCAGAGCAGCCTGCAACAGCTCATCCATATTTGAGAGCCGCTGGAGATCCGCCGCATGAATACATTGGCTATGCTAGGACCCGTTTCACCCCCTATCTGCCACACCCCAAGGCCTGAGGACATGCCATGCAAGTTTCCGCGTTGAACAGCCAAGACCAGCCAATGAGCATCGCCGTCATGGGGGCGGGCGCCGTGGGTTGCTACTTCGGTGCCCTGCTGGCACGTGCGGGCAACCACGTCACCCTGATTGGACGAGAAAGCCATATGCAGGCCATTGCCGCACAAGGCCTGCACCTGCAAACCGCTAGCGAAGACAGCTTCATCCCCATGCATACCAGCACCCATGCCAGCGCGGTGGCCGGTGCGGATGTAGTGCTGCTGTGCGTCAAGTCCACGGATACCGAGGCCAGTGCCGAGCAGATCAAGCCTCATCTGACCACAGGGGCCGTGGTGCTGTGTCTGCAAAATGGCGTAGACAACGACGAACGCGCCCGCAGCGTGCTGGGAGAACGCAACCCCGCCGCCGCAGTGGCTGTCTATGTGGCGACCGGTATGGAAGCGCCCGGCCATGTGCGCCATTTCGGACGCGGCGAGCTGGTCATCGCACCCAACCCCAAAGCCGACGAAATCGTCAAAACCTTTGGTGCGGCAGGCATTGCCACCACGGTCTCGCCCGATGTACGCGCCGAGTTATGGCAAAAGCTCATCATCAATTGCAGCTACAACGCCCTCTCCGCCCTCACCCAGCAGCCTTATGGCTGGCTGGTAGCACAAGCGGGCGTGAACAGTGTGATTGCAGACATCGTGGCCGAATGCAAATCGGTTGCTGCGGCCGACGGCCTGGTGCTTGGAGCCAGCGTGGATGCAGCCGTGCAAGCAATTGCCCAGACCATGCCCGGCCAGCTCTCATCGACGGCACGTGACGTGGCGCGCGGCAAGCCCAGCGAGATCGATCACCTCAACGGCTATGTGGTGCGACGCGGTCAGGCCCTGGGCATTGCCACGCCGGCCAACCGCTTGCTGCAGGTCCTAGTCAACCTGGTTCAGAGCCCCAAAAGCTGAACCGACAGAACACCCCGACACAACCCTCGGGCCGCCCAATCCAAGCAAGCATTCCAAGCACTCTGGCGCGGCTCTCGGGCCGCAAGCAAACGCTGGCTTTCGTGGCAAGCCAGCAACACTTCTACGGGGTTTATGAAGTTTGTGACCTCAGCGCGTTGCAGTTGTAGATTTGGAGCTACTAAACTTGTAGCAAAATCAATTCAACGCTATAGTCTCGAAAAAGACGTGGCACTGTGCGCAAACAAGTGCGTACGGCTCAACAACACAATTTGCGCAAGGAGAAGCGTCCATGAGCTCCAAGGAAAACGCCGCCATCAACCAGCTGTTCGAGAAACTCGAATGCCGATATGCGTTGCGCGTGCTGTGGGCCCTGCGGGACGGCCATCCCCAGACCTTCCGACTGCTGCAAGACAGCGTTGGCGGCATCACCCCCAATACCCTGAACACCCGTATCAAGGAGCTGCGTGAATGCGGCTTGCTGGAACACGGCACCGACGGCTACACCGTCACCCTCGCGGGTCAGGATCTACTCAAGCGCCTGTCGGACGTACAAGCCTTTGCCAACCGCTGGGTTGCTGCCCGCGCCAAGAAATAATTTCAGGGTTTAATAGGCAAACGACCTGCATGGCAGGGGGCTGCCTTAAACCTTTGTCTTCCAGGGCCCCAAGCATGCTTGGCCGGCCCTTTTTTCCATCATTTTTCTCTGCATTTGCGCTGAAAGGAAAACCATCATGGCTTTCAATACCACTGCCTCTGGCCTGCAATTCGAAGACACTGTTGTAGGCGAAGGCGCCGAAGCCCGCGCCGGCCAATCCGTGACCGTGCACTACACCGGCTGGCTGTACAACAATGGCGTGCAAGGCGCCAAGTTCGACTCCAGCAAGGACCGCAACGATCCTTTCGTCTTCCCCCTGGGCGCCGGCATGGTGATCAAGGGCTGGGATGAAGGCGTGCAAGGCATGAAGGTCGGCGGCCAGCGCACTCTGCTGATCCCTTCCGAGCTGGGTTATGGCGCCCGTGGCGCCGGCGGCGTGATTCCTCCCAACGCCACACTGAAGTTTGATGTGGAACTGCTGGCACTCTGATCGCCCGCGCTTTCATAGCGTTCGACAAAAAAGCGGCTTTCGAGCCGCTTTTTTGTTTAAGGCTGTCAGCCGATCATGCCTTCACTCCTGGGCAAAAAGTGCCTGATGCAGCGCCGCATAGGCCTTGTCGCCAGCGGCATCACGGATGCGGGGAGCCAGCTCCACCAGCTGCGCATAGCCCATGGCGGCCTCTACGGCCAGATTCAAGCGAAATCCCCTGAGTCCCAGCTTGCCCGTCAGATTGACAGCCAAGGGGTAGGCCTGCTGATAGCGGCGCCTGGCCTGCTCTTCATCCGTGACAGCTAGGGCAGGTTCCAGCGAGGCCGACGTTGACGGCTGCGCCACGGCCGCCGGCGCCAGACCGGGCGCTGTGACATCAGGTAGCTGCAGCCAGCCCTTGTCCACCAGACTCATCACATCTGCCTGCGTCACGCCCATGGCAGCGGTGGCCTCCAGTACCTGGCTCAGACTGCGCTTGCCGTCAAACAACAAAAAAGCCGAACGCAGACGCTGAGCAAAATCCTGGTGTCGCTCCTTGAACGCCTGCTGGCCTTGCGCCGTTTTGACAAAGTACATGATCACTCTTTCTCTTCAACGGCCAAGAGTCGCATGAGAGCCCCGCATTGAAAACCGGGTTTACCTTCAACGATTGACGCCGCGCATCTGCCGAGCGCCTGCAATAGCTTGCGGTTTAGGTTTGGTCAAATAGTTTCGGCATCAAAACCAAGCCCTCCCTTATCCATCAAGCGCTACATGCTTCATTTTTAAGAGCGGATGGCTTGATTTCCTGAAACACGACGCTGCTCCAGCCAGCTGACCACCCAGGTCACGACAAAGCCGGTGGGCACACCAAAGACACCGGCCGAAATCGGCTGTATGCCCCACCACAGACCGGGGCTGCGCAAGGCCTCGGGCAGCATGGTCTGCAGAGCAGTCACATGGGACAGCATGTAGTACAAGGTGACAGCCAGCCCCAGCAGCATGCCCGCAACCGCTCCACGACGGGTGGTGCCGCGCCAGAAAATACCCAGCACCATGGCAGGCACAAAGGCCGAGGCAGCCAGGGAGAACGAAGCCGAGACCATGGGCAAGATATCGGACGAGCGCCGCGCCGCCACAAAGGCTGCAGACAGGGCCACCAGCAGCAGCGCAAACTTGGAGAGAATGACGCGCCGCTCCGGTGAAAAGCGCCGCAGGCGCACATGCTCGTTGACGCGGCTGAACTGGCGCTCCTGAAAATACAGATCACGCACCAGCGCATTGCTGATGGTCAGCAGCAGACCGTCGGCAGTGGACAGGGCTGCCGCCAGGCCACCGGCAGCCACTAGGCCAGAAACCACATAAGGCATGCCACCCAGCTCGGGCGTGGCCAGCATGATCAGGTCGGCCCCCATGCGGATTTCGCCAAACTGCAGAACGCCGTCGCCGTTGATGTCTTCCACCGACAAAAGCGAACCATCGACGCGCGACCACTGCGCAATCCAGTTGGGCAAGGCATCGAAGTGCGTGCCCACCAGATTGTTCATGACTTCAAACTTGACCATCACGGCCAAAGCCGGTGCGCTCAGATAAAGGATGCCGATAAAAAACAGCGACCAGGCCACCGATGCCCGCGCCGCCGAGACCGTGGGCACGGTGTAGTAGCGCGTGAGCAAATGCGGCAGGCCGGCCGTGCCCACCATCAGGCAGAACATCAGGGCAAGAAAATTGCGCCGGCTATCCTCGTACTCGGCCTGCTGCTCAGGCGTGCCCTGCGGATCGCCGGTGAACGGCAGGCTGTGCAGGGGAATGCCGCCCAGCGGTCTGGCGCGCTCATAGGTCTCGTTCAGCTCCCGCGTCCAGCGCTCGCGGGCTGCAGCCTCATCCTTGGGCATGGCGGCCAAATCGCGGCTGGCCGCCATGATGGCGCCCACATTGCCGCTGCTGGTGCGCAGCTCGCGGATATGCTCGGTCAAGGCCTGACGCTCGGTGGCCAGCACCGTGGGCACGTCGCGCAGCTTGGATTCCAGCACCTGCGCCCTCAAGCGGTAGGCATCCACCACCGATTGCTCTGCCGGCGAATGCAGCAGTTGCTGCTCCAGCTGGGCAATCTTACCCAACTGCTGGGTATAGGCTGCCGTCGCCAACGGCGTGCCCAGCTGCTTGTAGGCCAGCCACGAGACCGGAATCAGAAACGCCAGCAGCATGACCACATACTGGGCCACCTGGGTCCAGGTGATGGCGCGCATTCCGCCCAGAAATGAACACAGCAGCACGCCGCCCAGACCCAGCATGATGCCGATCTCGAACTGCACGCCGGTCAGCCGCGAAGCAATCAGGCCCACGCCGTAGATCTGAGCCACCACATAGGTAAACGAGCATGTCATGGCGGCCAGCGCCGCAATGACGCGCGGCCAGCGCCCGCCAAATCGCACCTGAAAATAATCGGGCACGGTATAGAGATTCATGGCCCGCAGATAAGGGGCGATCAGCATGGCCACCAGGCAAAAGCCACCCGTCCAGCCCAGCACATAGGCCAGCCCGCCGGCATGACCCGCAGTGCCGGCAAATCCCTGCAGATACAAGGCGCCCGAGAGGCTGATGAAGGAGGCCGCACTCATCCAGTCGGCCGCTGCGGCCATGCCGTTGTAGAACGGGGGTATGCGTCGCCCGGCTACGAAATACTCTTCGGCATTGCTGGTACGTGAGTACACGCCAATGGCGGCATACACCATGACGGTGCAAAACAGAAAGATGGGCCCTATCCAGTGGCGCGACAGACCCTGGTCTTCCGCCCAGAACATGGCCCACAAAAAGCCCAGAACGCCGAGCACATACAAAAACAGAATGCGGTGCAGGCGCCAGTGATAGGCGCGACTCAGAACAGCCCGCTCAGGCATGGGGCGAGGAAGAGTCAGCGGGCATGGCGGCTTTGCCCCGCGCAGCCTGGCGTTCGAGGTGATCCATAGCCACACAGTAAGCCACGATGATGACCAGAAACATCAGGATCGCCCCTTGGGCCGCCATCCAGTAGGCTGTGGGCTTGCCCGGCACCATGGCCTGCAGGTCACGGGCGAAATAGATGATGCCAAAAGAAAACACCACCCAGATCGTCAGCAGCAAGGCTTTCAATCTCAGGTGGTGTGTATCGTGCAACCGCGGCGGAAGCGATGCTTCTACCGGGTTGCCATAGGCATCCAGGGACGCGTCCAGTGACGCATCCCTGGCCAAGTCGTCATGCGGACCTTCAGGCGCTCGCTGCGTCTGCATGACGATGGGCCGGCTTACTCAGCCAGTTTCTGCCAGGTGGAAACCACGCTGTCGGGGTTCAGCGAGATGGAGGAAATACCTTCATCGGCCAGCCACTTGGCGAAGTCGGGGTGGTCCGAAGGGCCTTGGCCGCAGATGCCCACATACTTGTTCTGAGCCAGGCAGGCCTTGATGGCGCGCTCGAGCATCTTCTTGACCGCAGGATCGCGCTCGTCAAAGTCAGCAGCCAGCAATTCCAGACCGGAGTCGCGATCCAGGCCCAGAGTCAGCTGGGTCAGATCGTTGGAGCCAATGGAGAAGCCGTCGAAGTACTCCAGGAACTCGTCAGCCAGGATGGCGTTGGAGGGCACTTCGCACATCATGATGAATTGCAGGCCGTTCTCGCCGCGCTTCAAGCCGTTTTCGGCCAGCAGCTCGGTCACGCGCTTGGCCTGACCCAGGGTACGCACGAAAGGAATCATGATCTTGACGTTGGTCAGCCCCATGTCCTCACGCACGCGGTGCAGGGCTTCGCATTCCATCTTGAAGGCTTCGCCGAACTCGGCGGAGATGTAGCGCGCCGCACCACGGAAGCCCAACATGGGGTTCTCTTCCTCGGGCTCGTAGCGGCTGCCGCCGATGAGCTTGCGATATTCGTTGGACTTGAAGTCCGACATGCGCACGATCACGGGCTTGGGCCAGAAAGCGGCGGCAATGGTGGCCACGCCTTCAGCAACCTTGTCCACGTAGAAGGCACGGGGCGAAGCATGACCGCGGGCCACGGATTCCACGGCCTTCTTCAGATCGGGAGCCACGGCGGGGTAGTCCAGGATGGCCTTGGGGTGCACGCCGATGTTGTTGTTGATGATGAATTCCAGACGGGCCAGACCCACGCCTTCGTTGGGCAGCTGGGCAAAATCGAATGCCAGCTGGGGGTTGCCCACGTTCATCATGATCTTGGTCTTGATGGCAGGCATTTCGCCGCGCTTGACCTCGGTCACTTCGGTCTCGATCAGACCGTCATAGATCTTGCCGGTATCGCCTTCCGCGCAGGACACGGTCACCAGAGTTTCAGCCTTGAGCAGCTCGGTGGCATTGCCACAGCCCACCACGGCAGGAATACCCAGCTCGCGCGCAATGATGGCGGCGTGGCAGGTGCGGCCGCCGCGGTTGGTCACGATGGCCGAAGCTTTCTTCATGACCGGCTCCCAGTTGGGATCGGTCATATCGGTCACCAGCACATCGCCGGCTTGGACCTGGTCCATCTGCGAAATATCGGACACCAGGCGCACAGGGCCGGTACCGATCTTCTGGCCAATGGCGCGGCCTTCGGCCAGCACATTGCCCGTGCCCTTCAACTTGTAGCGCAGCTCGGCCTGGCCCTTGGACTGGCTCTTCACCGTCTCTGGGCGCGCTTGCAGAATGTAGAGGTGGCCGTCGGTGCCGTCCTTACCCCATTCGATATCCATGGGGCGGCCGTAATGCTCTTCGATCACCAGGGCGTAGCGGGCCAGTTGCTCCACGTCGGCATCGGTCAGCGAATAGCGGTTGCGCAGCTCGGGAGCCACGTCGGTGGTCTTGACCAGCTTGCCAGTCGCCGCTTTTTCTTCGGCAGTGGCAAATTCCATCTGGATCAGCTTGGAGCCCAGATTGCGGCGGATCAGCGCCTTGTTGCCGGCCTTGAGCATGGGCTTGTGCACATAGAACTCGTCGGGGTTCACGGCGCCCTGCACCACGGTCTCGCCCAGGCCATAGCTGGAAGTGATGAACACCACTTCTTCAAAGCCCGATTCGGTATCGATGGTGAACATCACACCGGCTGCGCCCAGATCGGAGCGCACCATGCGCTGCACGCCGGCGGACAGGGCCACCACATCGTGCTCGAAGCCCTTGTGTACGCGGTAAGAAATGGCGCGGTCGTTGTACAGCGACGCGAACACTTCCTTCATCTTGTGCAGCACGTCTTCGATGCCCACCACGTTCAGGAAGGTTTCCTGCTGGCCGGCAAACGAGGCGTCAGGCAAATCTTCTGCAGTGGCGGAAGAGCGCACGGCAAACGAAGCGGCTTCATTGCCGGCTTGCAGCGTGATGAAGTCAGCGCGGATCGCGGCTTCCAGATCGGCGGGGAAAGGCTGGCTTTCCACCATGGCGCGGATTTCGGCGCCCACAGCGGCCAGGGCACGGACATCGTCCACATCCAGAGCTGCCAGCTTGGCGGAAATCTTGCCTGCCAGGCCTTCAAAGGCCAGGAACTCGCGGAAAGCGTGGGCCGTGGTGGCAAAGCCGGTAGGCACGCGCACGCCCTGGGGCAGTTGCGAGATCATTTCGCCGAGCGAGGCGTTCTTGCCGCCGACCGACTCAACGTCAGTCATTCTCAGTTTTTCAAACGGAACGACTAATGCGGTCGCTTCGAACAGTTGAGACATGGGGAAACTCCAAAGGTTAAAAACCGGCACGCTTGCGAGGCCTGGGCTGAATGGCCAGGCGACGCGAACCCACGCTGCATCAAGGCAGTGCTTTGCTGTTCTGGATGTTGACCGTCAACGAGCATGGGTTGAAATTGGGAATAATGGGCGCCATTGTAGGCCGAGCCAAGCAGCCCCGGGCGGCACAATCCTGTTTCAGAGTTCCGGGCATGGCATTGCTTACCTAGCCCTCACCTAATCACTGCGCGCACCATGCATACCCATACGATTTTTGTCATCTCCGACGGCACCGGCATCACCGCCGAAACCTTTGGCACGGCCATCATGGCCCAGTTCGACACCAAGCCCCGCATCGTGCGCATCCCCTTTGTGGACTCTCCGGACAAGGTCCATCAGGCAATTCGCCAGATCAACCATGTGGCTTCCCTGGAAAGCAACAAGCCCGTGGTCTTCACCACCCTGGTCAACCAGGAGCACCTTGATTTGATCGAAGCCACCTGCAAGGGCAAGGTGTTCGACATGTTCGGCACCTTTGTACGCCCGCTGGAGATCGAGCTGGGCCAGAAGTCGCTGCACCGTGTGGGCCGCTTTGCCGACATCAGCGAGAGCAAGGAATATCTGGAGCGCATGGAGGCCATCAACTACACGCTGGCCCATGACGACGGCCAGACTCATACCGACCTGACCGGAGCCGATGTGATCCTGGTGGGCGTGAGCCGCTCGGGCAAGACGCCTACCAGCCTGTACCTGGCCATGCAGTTCGGCCTGAAAGTGGCCAACTACCCGCTGATCCCCGAAGACTTCGAGCGCAAGCAGCTGCCGCCCGCTCTGGAGCCGTTTCGCAAGAAGCTGTTCGGCCTGACCATTCAGCCCGAGCGCCTGTCGAGCATTCGCAACGAGCGCCGCCCCGACTCCAAGTACGCCAGCCTGCAAAACTGCCGCTACGAGGTGGCCGAGGCTGAAGCCATGATGCGCAGAAGCGGCATCGAGTGGTTGTCCAGCACCACCAAGTCGATCGAGGAGATCGCCACCACTATCTTGCAGGAAGTGCTGCCTCAGCATCTGGGGCATTGATCAAGACTCCCCCTGAGGCGCTTTGCGCCTTCCCCCTCTCTCGCAGCGCGGGAGGGGGACGCAGCCTTCGCCGTGAGGCGGCTCCTGCTCGGCTGCTCTGACTTGAGGCCCGCCGAATGCGAAGAGGACGGGTGGCTCAGCTCAGCTTTGCCTGCTGCTGCAGCTCCTCCAACAGATAGTCCACCAGGGCACGCACCTTGGCCGGCACATATTGCCGGTCTTTGAAGCAGGCAAAAAAATCCAGCGGCGCATTCTCGAACTGCAGCTGCCCCTTGCGCCCCGGCTTCAAGGTCAACGGCAGCAGCCGGCCCTGGCGCACATAGTCATGCACGATAAAGCTGCCGGCCCAGACAATGCCGCCGCCGGCCGCCGCAAACTCCACCAGCGCATCGATATCGTTGCCAATGGTGGCAATGCGCTGCTGCGGATCGCTGCGCTGGCCGTCGCGTGTAAAAGGCCAGCGCATCAGGCGGCCATCGCGCTCGCGTCTATAGAGCAGACAGGCATGCTCCAGCAGCTCCTGCGCCGTCTGCGGGCTGCCATGCTGCTGCAGATACTGCGGCGAAGCGCACAGAAAACGCGGCACGGATGCCAATTGCCGCACGGACATGCCGGGCTCCAGCACATCGCGGTAGCACAGGCTGATGTCCACATCTTCCTTGAGCACATCCACATAGCGGTCGGCAATCAACAACTCGATCTCCAGCTGCGGGTGCCGGGCGGTAAAAGCCGGCAACAGCGGCGCCAGCACATGCCGGCCGAAAGCCGACATGCAGGCAATGCGCAGCTTGCCTTGCAGCTGACCGTGGATCAGCGACAGGTCGGACTGGGCTTTTTCCAGCGCGTCGAGCACGGGGCCCACACGCGCCAGATAGCGCTCACCGGCCTCGGTCAAGGCCATGGAGCGCGTGGTGCGCGTGATCAGCCGCGTGCCCAGCTCACGCTCCAGCCGCGCAATATTCTGGCTGGCCGCGGCCGGCGAGATGCCCAGCTGGCGCGCGGCCGAGGCGATGGAGCCGCCCTCCAGCGCTTTGACAAAGGTTTCTATGGCTCGCAGATTCGGCATGGGTACCAATGTATCGCCAAAGCATTCTGAAGTTTGACTTATGAGTGCAGCAAGCTGCAGCCCTCTACCGACTTCTCCTGGGCCCGCTTACAGTCTGGGCATTCTGAAAACACAGGCACCCCGGCAGCCCCAGCTGCTTGCACCGTCTTCGCAAGCCGCTATGAATCCGGGTGCAAAAAAACACAGGCTTTGACCGCAGCATGAACGCTATCCCCTCCAAACCCCCAGGCCTGAAGCTGCACAAGCGCTACACCCCTTTCGTATTTGCCTTCTACATGGCGGGCATCATGGCTTTTCTGATGTCCTGCACCATCGTCGCAGCCAATAGCGGCCTGGGTAGCGGATTTTTGCAGCGCGTCCTGAGCGCCTATGCCCTGGCCATGCCCGTGGCATTTTGCTGTGTGGTGCTGGTGCGGCCTCTGGTGCTGAGGCTGGTGGCGATCACGGTCCACAGCCATTGAGGACCGAGAAAAGAAGAGCAGATCGCTATCGAATCTGAAGTGGTTTGCGCATGACCAACTTCAGATTTCAATATATTGAGCAGTGAGATTCAAGCCGCCATTGCGCTATCTGCTACAAAAATATATTGCAAAGCGCCATCGCTGCTGCGCACCGTATCGCACTGCATGCCCCAGACCTGCTGCACCAGTTCGGGCCGCAGCACTTGCTGCGTAGCGCCGCTGTGCACGCCGGCATCTGCGCCCAGCACCAGCACGTCATCGGCGTAGCGCAGAGCCAGATTCAGGTCGTGAATCACGGCCACCACGCCCACACCTTGCTCGGCTGCCCAGTTGCGCAGCAAGCGCATGGCATGGTGCTGATGGGCCAGATCAAGGGCGGCCGTGGGCTCGTCCAGCAGCAGCCAGCGAGCTTTGCCGTCCTGCGGCGCTTCCCAGACCTGGGCCAGCGCCCGTGCCAGATGGCTGCGGGCCCTCTCGCCACCCGACAAGGTGTTGATGCTGCGCTGGGCCAGATGGGCCACGCCCGTCAGCTCCATCGCGGCCAGCACAATGCTCTCTTCCTGTGCACTGGGCTGATTGCGATGGGGGTAGCGCCCCAGCTCCACCACCTCCTGCGCAGTGAAATCAAACGCCACCGAACCGTCCTGGGGCATGACGGCGCGGCGGCAGGCCAGTGCGGCCATGCTGTGCTGTGCCAGCGGCAGCCCGTCCAGCAATACCTGGCCGGCCTGCGCGGCACGTTCGCCCACCAGCATGGACATCAGCGTAGATTTGCCCGCGCCGTTGGGGCCGAGAATGGCGGTAAAGCGCCCGGCTTTCAGCCCGGCATTCACCGTGGCCAGACGCGGGCCCTGGCCTATGCCCACGCCCAGGCCGCGACACTCCAGCAAAGAGGCCTCACTCATACCTTGCTCCTGAACTGGCGCAGCATGGCCAAAAACAGCGGCACGCCGATAAAAGCCGTCAGCACGCCCAGGGGCAGCTCGGCCGGTTTGACGATGGTGCGGGCCACGGCATCGGCCGTCACCACCAGGGCAGCACCCAACAGGGCGGAGCCCGGCAGCACCACCCGGTGATCGGGACCGGCCACCAGCCGCACCCAGTGCGGGGCCACCAGCCCGATAAAGCCGATGATGCCGGTAGTCGCGGTCACCGCGCCCACGGCCAGTGCCGCCACCATCACCGCGCGGCGCTTGGTTTTCTCCACCGCTACCCCCAACAGATTGGCCTGTGCCTCGCCCAGCGCAATCGCATTCAGGGGCCGCGCCAGGGCCAGCGCAGCCAGCACGCTCAGCGCCACGGCAGCGCCCACCAAGCCAACCGCGCTCCAGCGCGAAGCGCCCAGGCTGCCCAGCAGCCACATCTGCAGATTGCGCAGCTGTTCGTCGGTAGAGATAAAGCTCAGAAAACCCAAGCCCGCTCCAGCCAGGGCATTGATGGCAATCCCGGCCAGCAGCATCAGGCCGATGCGGGTCGTGCCCTGCACCTGACCCAGGACATAGACCACGGCCGTCACGGCCAAGCCGCCGCCAAAGGCCATGGCCACCAGCGCCCAGCTGCCCAGATGACGCGGCAGCCAGGGCAGGTACATGCCGCCCAGCACAATGGTGATGCCGGCTGCCAATGCCGCGCCGCTGCTTACGCCAATCAGCCCTGGGTCGGCCAGCGGGTTGCGAAACAGACCTTGCATCAAGGCCCCGGCCAGCCCCAGACCGGCACCAGCGGCCGCACCCATCAACAGGCGCGGCAGGCGGATATTGAGAAACACCAGATGCTCGGCGCTACCGCCGGCGGCACCGCTGAGCCCGTCCCAGGCGATGCCGAACAGCTGACCCGGCGCAATCGCATAAGCCCCGCTGGCACTGCCCAGCACCATGGCCAGCAGCACCAGCAGCAGACCCAGCGACAAGGTGGCGCCCCGGCTCAGGCGCCCGGACGGGGAGCGCCAGCGTGCCGCCGGCTTTGGCAGCCCAGCCACGGGTTTGGCCCCCGCACGACCCATGCTCATATTCATGCTCATGTCTGCTCTCAGGCCACCCACTGCAAGGTGCGCATATGCAAGGCCTGCACGGCGCTGGGCAGACGCGGGCCAAAGCCCAGCAGGTGGCTGGCCTCCAGCGTGACCAGGGCTTTTTTGGCATAGGCCGGGGTCAACGCCAGCTCGGGCCGCTTCCAGAAGGCGGCCTCACCGCCCATGGCCTCTATGCCTTGCGTGGTGTTGATGATGACCTCCGGTGCGGCGCTGGCCATGGCCTCTGCCGTCAGCGGCTTGTAGCCGTCAAACTGATCGATGGCGTTGACGCAGCCGGCATAGCGCATCAGCGCATCGGCTGCCGTACCGCGTCCCGCCACCTGGGGGCTGCCGCTGTGCGAGAGCAAAAACAGCACGCGCGGCTTGCGTGTGGCCTTGGCCACCTGGGCCTGAACGCTCTGCCACTGCGCATCCAGGCGCTCCAGCAATGCGCTGGCTTCGCCCACCTTGCCGGTTTCGCGCCCCACGACTTTCACTTTTTCCTGCACATCGCCCCAGACATGCTGGGCCTTCACCAGCGACACCCGCACGCCGGCCTGGCGTATCTGGTCCAGCACCACGGCCGGTCCGGCCTCGCTGGTGCCTATGACAGAGTCAGGCTTGAGCGAGAGCAGACCTTCGGCCGACAGCTGGCGCACATAGCCCACCTTGGGCGTTTTCTGCGCAGCATCGGGAAACAGGCTGGTGGTATCGGTGCCCACCAGCAAGCCCTGGGCATTGAGCAGGTAGACGACTTCGGTCAGGGCCCCGCTCAAGGACACCAGGCGCCGCGCCGGCGCGGCCTGCGTCTGGGCATGGCCCAGTCCCGGCAGGGCCGCGCCCAGAACAGCGGCCCCCAGCCATTGCAGACCCGCTCTGCGGGAGTTCAGCGGCTGTGTCATGCGGCCTCCGTCGCCGCCGACAGACGGGGCAGACCGGCCACCAGATCGCGCCAGCTTTGCAGCTCGGGCTGGCCGGGCTTGCGTTCGCCAAAGAACATGGCCATGTTGTTGCCGGCGGCATCGAACACTTCCACCGAAGTCACCACGCCATCGCTGGTGGGCTTTTGCACCACCCACACTTTGTCAATCATGTCGGTGCGCAGATGCAGATTGAAGCCCTTGTCCAGCACATTGATCCAGCGCACGCCGTTGGCACCGTCCATGGGCTGGATATTGCTCACCGGGCCGGTGTGAATCTGGATGCAGCCGCTGCTGCCCACAAACACCATGATGGACACGCCATCCACGGCCGCATCGCCCAGCAGGCGGGTAACGGCATCGCCTTCCAGGCGCTGGCAGTATTCAGGCACCAGGCTGAAGGCCTGCTGACGCTCGGCTCCGTGCTTGCGCAGCATCTCGAAGAACTCGTGCGTGTCCTTCAGGGCGCTCCAGGCCTGGGTCAGCGCAGGCACATCGATTTCGCTGTCGGCCTTGGGCGCGGGCTTGGCCGCCGCTTCGCGGAATACATAGCCGGCGGCCGGTTCGGCAAAACGTTCGATCAGCGCATTCCAGGCCGCCATATCCGTGGCTTCGCGGGCAAAAATCTTGTGCACAGCGCGGCCGCTGGCGTCATAGAACTGCAGGCTGTGCATGGCCGGACGATTGCCGTTGGCCGAGGCTTCGGTCACGGCAAAGCCGGCATGCCAGTGCATGAAGAACAGGCGCAGGTCAATCTCGCGGCTGAAAGCCAGACCCACGGGGCCGGTGGCCGAAACGTTTTGATAGATACCGTCTTTTTCGTGCACGGTCGATTCGTTGCGGGTGAGCGCCATGACGGTGCCGCAGGCCTCCAGGCCTTGCAAGATCGCCAGCCACTCGGCACGCAAAGGCAGGGCCTTGAGCGCGCGCTCATGCTCGCCGCCATGTGCGGCAATCACCGCGCCTTCGCTCAGGCCCATGGCTTCTGCGGCGTCCTTGATGCGCAGGCCCTTCGCACGCTCCTGGGCAAATTGCTCACGGATCTGCACGGCGGTGTTCAACGCCGAAGTACCGGGGTTTGGGGTGGCTGTTTCTGTCATCGTAGGGTTGTTCATTGCAAAGTCTCCGGGCTGGCGTGCCAATGCACGCGGGAAGGTGGGAAATCGTCGTGGGCCGTGCTCTGGCCCATGCTGTGGGTCGCTGTGTGGTGATGCGTGCCTATACCTATAGGCCGCTCGTCTGGCGCATCCGCCTCGCGCTGCTGTGCCGCAGACTCCGCATCAAGGGCGTCAGCCACCACACTCCAGCGCTGGCACAGGCGCAGCAAAAACGCCTGCATATCCTTGGACAGCGCGGCGCCATGCGCCATGCCGGCCAACTGCTCAGCCACGCGGGCGGCCATGGGCGCACGGTGGGCAGCGCAGCAGCCCTGGCTGAAACCAGTCATCAGCGCCAGCGTGGCCGCCAGCTGTGCTTCGCTTTCGGTGAGCAGGTATTCCTCTGCGCGCTCCTGCACTGCGGCTTCGGCATCGCTGGCACCGGCGGTCTTGGAACGGTCTTCAGACACTGGCATGGCACACTCCCACGTTATCCATTGAAAAACGCATCAAGCTCTTTATCCAAAAGCGCTTGATGCTATGAAGTTAGAAGTCCTGAACCAGGGACACGCGCAGGTTTCGGCCTGTCTGGCTATAGGCATCGACAATCTGCGTGCTGGAGGTCAGTCCGCGCACATCGGACCAGCGCCAGTACTTCTTGTCCGTCAGGTTGTAGATGCCGACGTTCAGGCGCGTGCCGGGACGAATACGCCATTGCGCGCTCAAGTCCAGCACCGTGGCGCTAGGGCTGAGCCAGGCCGTGGTGGTGGGAACATCCTTGGCTTTCTTGCCTGCCCAGTGCGAGGCGCTCAGCTGCACACCCACGTTAGAGGTGTCGTAGCGCACGCCCAGCACCAGTTGCTGTGGCGAGATGGTGTTCACAGGCTTGTCGGTCTTGGTTTCCGTACCCTTGGTGTAGCCGTAGGCGGCATGGGTGCGCCAGTTGCCGCCGGCAAACTTGCCCCAGTCATAGTCGGCCTTGAGTTCAAAGCCACTGATGCGCACGTCTTCCAAATTCACCGACTGATAGATGCCGGGGTCGTTGCGGTTGCCCGGTGTGCCCGACACCAGCTGCTGATCGAGGATGAAGTTCTTGTAGCGACCGGTGAACACCGCCGCATCGAGCTTCATGCGCTCCATGCGTCCACGCAGTCCCAGCTCGAAGGTGTTGCTCTTTTCGGGCTTGAGATTGGGGTTGGGTATGTTCTTGTAGTACTGGCTGGAATTCTCGAAATAGGCATTGATCTGGCCTGCATTCGGCGCGCGAAAGCCTGCGGCGTAGTTGCCGTAGACAGACCATGCATCCGATGCCTGGAACAATGCGCCCAGCTTGGGCGAGATGGCCGAGTCCGAATTGCTGACCACCGTGGGCAAAAAGCCTTGCTGCTTGGGCTTGATGCTGTAGTGCTCGGCCCGCACGCCAGGCGTCAGGCTCCATGCGCCATAGTGCAGATCCGCCTGCGCAAACAGCGCAGTCGATGTCTCTGTCGTATTGGGGAAACGCTTGAGCGGGAACTGCTCGCCAGCGGCCGGCGTGATGCCGTTTTGCTCGTTGACCACCTTGTTGCGCATGTAATCCATGCCATAGGTGAACTTGCCACTGACCGCCGTACCCCAGCGCAGGGTTTTGTTGGCCTGCGCATGCAGTTGCAGCGCGTTCTCGTCGTAGGTCACATCGCGTTCGCGATAGGGCAGATTTCTGCGGGTTTCATTGATCCACTCGCGCGAATCCGAACCCTGGTAGCTGGCCATCAACTGCAGCTCATCGGCCAGCGACCAGCCCAGTTGCTGCCATTGCCCCTGCCAGCTGGCGCGCCAGCGATTCATTTCCGTTTTGGAGTTGGAGTCCAGCACCGTGCCGCCAAGGGATGTGCCCTGTGCCGTCAGCAAGGCATAGTCGGCCTTTTTGTTGACCTGCTCCAGCGTGAACACATGTTTTTGCACCGCCGAAGGTGTGTAGACCAGGCGACCCAGCAGCGAGTGGCTCTTGTCTTTTTCGGGGTTGGGCTCGGTGCGGGTGCTGCCCACGCCGCCTACGGTACCCATGTTCTCCAGCGCGCTGGAGCGGCCAATGCCGGCAGAAACCAGCCAAGCCCATTCAGGGCTGGCACGTCCTGCCAGAGTGGCGCCCACACGCTTGCCGTTGTCCGAGCCGTCGTAGCTGGCGGAGACGCGACCACCAACGGTCTTGCCACCTTTGAGCAAATCATCGGGCTGCACGGTGATGAAGTTGACCAGGCCGCCCATGCCGTCCGAGCCATACAGCGCCGGCACGGAGCCACGCAGAATTTCCACGCGCTGCACCAGGCCCAGATCCAGATAGTCGCGGCCAAAGGTGTTGGCACTGAAGGAATAGCCGCGCGGCTGGCGTACGCCATCGACCAGCATCAGCACGCGATTGCCTTCCAGGCCGCGGATATTGAAGCCGCTGTTCTGGTCCCGCCCGGCCGACGAGGACGCCAGCGAAAAACGGGCCGGTGCACGGGGCACGGTCACATTGGGCAGTTTCTCGGCCAGCTCGCGGATGTCGCTGACATGTCCCTCTTCCATCTGCTTGGCATCAATAACGTCAATCGTCATGGGCAAAGCATCGGCATCCTGCTCATCGCGCGAGGCGCTCACCACCACGTCTTTCATCACCGGGGCGCTGCGATCTGCATGGGCTGCGGCCACGCGCACCGTGGCCGAGGCTTGGGCCACCGTCTGCGTCGGAGCCACTAGGGCCGATTCCTGTGCCTGAGCGGCAAAAGACGCGCAGGCCAGCGCACAAGCCAGGGCCAGCGGATGGATAGCAGGACGAGCAGCGGGGTGAAAAACGGAAAGCGGCGCCAACAGGGCGCGAGTGTGCGTAGCGGCAGCGGATGCCATACCAGAAACCCTCTTTATTCATTGAATTGACAAGAGCTGGCTTCTGGAAAGTGCCACAGGAATCAGACCCGTAGCTGGCACTGCATATGCTGGCTGAGCAATGCACAGTGTATGCGAATAGTTCTCATTTGATTGATATTTTTACTTTAACCTTCATCGACGAATGTATAAACGCGCCGAGAAAAACAAAAAGGACTGCCGAAGCAGTCCTTTTTTAATAGCTACTAGCGCTTATGCATAAAGCACTACAGCCTGTTTTAGTTGCGAATCAGGTGATCGAAGGCCGACAGAGCCGCCGTGGAACCGGCACCTGCCGCAATCACGATCTGCTTGTACGGCACCGTGGTGCAGTCACCGGCAGCGAACACGCCGGGCAGATTGGTCTGGCCCTTGGCATCCACAATGATTTCGCCGAACTTGCTCAGCTCCACCGTGCCCTTGAGCCATTCGGTGTTGGGCACCAGACCGATCTGGACGAACACGCCTTCCAGCTCGACATGGTGTTCCTCGCCCGTCACACGGTCCTTGTAGCGCAGACCATTGACCTTGCCATTGGCGCCAGTGATTTCCGTGGTCTGTGCATTGGTGTGCACGGTCACATTGGGCAGGCTGTGCAGCTTCTTGACCAGCACGGCGTCGGCCTTGAGCTGTTCGGCAAACTCCACCACCGTCACATGGGCCACCAAGCCGGCCAGGTCGATGGCCGCCTCAATACCCGAGTTACCGCCGCCAATGACCGCCACACGCTTGCCCTTGAACAGCGGGCCGTCGCAGTGCGGGCAGTAGGCCACGCCCTTGTTTCGGTACTCGGCTTCGCCGGGAACGTTCACATTGCGCCAGCGCGCACCGGTGGACAGAATCACGGTCTTGGCCTTGAGCGAACCACCATTGGCCAGCTGCACTTCGAGCAGGCCGCCGGGCTGCGCTGCGGGAATCAGCTTCTCGGCGCGCTGCAAATTCATGATGTCTACGTCGTAAGCGCGGGTGTGGGCTTCCAGCGCTGCGGCAAACTTGGGGCCGTCGGTTTCCAGCACGGAGATGTAGTTCTCGATGGCCAACGTGTCGTTGACCTGACCGCCAAAGCGCTCTGCCGCCACACCGGTGCGAATGCCCTTGCGCGCTGCATACACAGCGGCCGCTGCGCCAGCGGGGCCACCGCCGATGATCAGCACATCGAAAGCCTCCTTGGCCGAGAGCTTGGCGGCTTCACGCGAGGCCGCACCGGTATCGAGCTTGGCCACGATTTCTTCGATGCTCATGCGACCGGTGCCAAACACGGAACCGTTCATCAGCACCATGGGCACGGCCATGATTTCGCGCTCGGTCACTTCCTGCTGGAAGGCGCCGCCTTCGATCACCGTGGTCTTGATCTTGGGGTTGAGGATGGCCATGAGCGACAGCGCCTGCACCACGTCGGGGCAGTTGTGGCAGGTCAGGCTCATGTAGACCTCGAAGTTGTAGTCTCCGTCGAGCGCCTTGATCTGGTCAATCAGATCCTGCTCCACCTTGGGTGGATGGCCGCCCGTCCACAGCAGCGCCAGCACCAGCGAGGTGAATTCGTGACCCAGGGGCAGACCGGCAAAGCGCAGCTGGGTGTCGGTGCCCTTGCGTTGCAAAGAGAACGAAGGCTTGCGGGCGTCGTTGCCATCGGTGCGCAGCGTGATCTTGTCGCTGCGCAGGGACTGAATGGTTTGCAGCAGATCGCGCATCTTGGCGCTGGTCTCGCTGTCATCCAGAGAAGCCACCAGCTCAAACGGCTGCTGCACACGTTCCAGGTAGGCGGCGAGTTGGGCTTTGAGTTGATCGTCAAGCATGGTGGATTCCTTTGAATTTTGAGTTGTTAATGCAGTGCAGCAAAGTGGCTTGGAGCCGCTTGCCCGCCCATAAAAGCAAAAAACTGGGCGTAAAAAAGCCGGACGAACAGACACCGGGTGCCTGAGCGTCGTCCGGCTCTCAGAGCGCCTGCGCGCTCAGCCGATAGCAATCAGGCTTAGATCTTGCCGACCAGGTCCAGCGAAGGAGTGATCGTGTCAGCGCCTTCCTTCCACTTGGCGGGGCACACTTGGCCGGGGTGAGCGGCGGTGAACTGGGCAGCCTTGAGCTTGCGCAGAGTTTCCGACACGTCACGGGCGATTTCGTTGGAATGCACTTCCATGGTCTTGATCACGCCATCGGGGTTGATCACGAAGGTACCGCGCAGTGCCAGGCCTTCTTCAGGGATGTGCACGCCGAAAGCGTTGGTCAGCTGGTGTGTAGGATCGCCCACCAGAGGGAACTTGGCCTTGCCCACGGCGTCGGAAGTTTCGTGCCACACCTTGTGCGAGAAGTGGGTGTCGGTAGTCACGATGTACACCTCGGCGCCGGCCTTCTGGAACTCAGCGTAGTTGTTCGCTGCGTCTTCGATTTCGGTGGGGCAGTTGAAGGTGAAGGCTGCAGGCATGAAGATCACAACAGACCACTTGCCCTTCAGGCTCTCTTCGGTCACGGTGATGAATTCACCCTTGCCGTTGCGGTTCACGAAAGCTTCGGTCTTGAACGGTTGAACTTGCGTATTGATCAGAGAAGACATTTGCTGTTTCCTTGTGGTGAGTGTTGATGACAGGATGAAGTTTAGATTCCCTCAATCAATAAATCAAATCAATTGACTTTATTGAATTGATTTAAATAATCTATCAATCCCGTTTCCAGTCATTCTGGAGCCAAGCCGCATCGCTTTGCAGCTCAGCTTTCTATTGTGGGCCGAATCTGGCCGCTTCAAGTCAATAGTCCTTCAATCACGTTCATAGCTTTTGTTGTCATCAACAGGTCAATCTCCATGCGCGATCACGGCCAGGCCCAACAGAAACTAAACGAGAACGCGCATCAGATGCAGCCAATTCGCCCAAGCATGGGCTTTGTTTGATTTGCCTCACAAAGCGTGGACAATCCAAGCGAATAACAACTGTCCGAGAAGGAGTCCCCCCATGAAAGGCGACGCACAAGTCATTTCCTGGCTACAAGCACAGCTGAAGAACGAGTTGACGGCGATCAACCAGTACTTCCTGCACTACCGCATGTACAAGCATTGGGGCTTCGACAAGCTGGCCAAGAAGGAATACGAAGAATCCATCGGCGAGATGAAGCACGCCGATTGGCTGATGGATCGCATCTTCACGCTCGACGGCCTGCCCAATCTGCAAGACTTGGGCAAGCTGCAAATCGGCGAGGACGTGCCCGAAGCCCTGGCCTGCGATCTGCGCCTGGAACTGACGGCCCAGCAGACCATCAAGGACGGCATTGCACACTGCGAATCCGTGCGTGACTATGTCTCGCGCGATTTGCTGCAAAAGATTTTGGACGACACCGAAGAACATATCGACTTCCTGGAAACCCAGATCGATCTGATCGACAAGGTCGGTACGCAGAACTATCTGCAGTCGCTGATGGGCGAGATCGAATAAAGATCCACAACCATTGAGCTGCTGATTGAAAGGACCTACGGGTCCTTTTTTGCGGCCTCAAATCCAACAGCAAATAACAATCATTCTCAATAAAGCTTATACTCAGCTTTACATTTCTTCGCATGCCAGCATGATTTCTTGACATAGGCCAGCCAGCGAACCGCTTGCTTCGTTTGCCTGTCCGCCATGCTGCACTCCTCGTCTACCTGCTTTTCATCGCCAAGGGCGACTCCTCCGCGCATTGCCGCTGCGGCCCCCGGCTGCGACCATCTCTGCCGCCTTGCTCCGACAGCGCAGGAGGCGGCATGAAAGCCACATATCCCCTGACGCCTTATCGCCTCGCCGTGGCCTCGCGCACCGTGGCCGCCACCCTGGGTGGCTATGCCCTGGCGGCGACCAGCACCGCAGCGCTGAGCCTGCTGCTCCACCCACCACTGGAGCGCGTGGAGGCGGTCATGACGGCCACCTTGCTGTCCTGGATCATCTACGCCATGGCGATTGGCTGGACCTTTTTTGCACGCACGGCCTGGCTGGCCTGGGCCGGCGTGCTGCTACCGGCTCTCGCCCTGGGAGCTGTCGTATATGGGCCATCCTGGTGGGGAGTCGCTGCATGACGCCCCCCCAGAGCAAAGCACAGGCCAAGAACCCGTCCTCGCCAGAGCAGGAGGGTTTTCGCCAGGCCATGTCCTGGCTGCATACCTGGTCGGGGCTGATTCTGGGCTGGATTCTGTTTGCAATTTTCGTCACCGGCACGCTGAGTTTTTTCAAGAACGAATTCAATCTCTGGATGCGACCCGAGCTGCACGGCCTGCCGGCGGCCGACAGCGAAGTCCCTCAACGTGCCCAGGCCGCGCTGCACCGGCATGCGCCGGGCGTGAGCAACTTCATCCTGCGCCTGCCCGATGAGCGCACACCTGCAGTCAACCTGCTGTGGCGCGATCAGGCCAATAGCCGTTTTCAGACCCTGTTGCTGCACCCACAGACCGGTGCGGTGCTGGACGCCAGGGAAACCGCTGGCGGTGAATTTTTCTACCGCTTTCACTTTGAGCTGCGCACTGCCCACAAAGGCCGCTGGACTATTCAAGGCCGCTGGGTGGTGGGCGCTGCCACGCTGCTGATGTTCATCGCCTTGCTGACCGGCATCGTCACGCACCGCCGCATCTTCAAGGACTTCTTCACTTTTCGCCCGCGCAAAGGCGGGCAACGCGCCTGGCTGGATGCCCACAATGTCTCGGGCGTGCTCGTGCTGCCGTTTTATCTGATGATCACCTTCAGCGGTCTGATGATCTTTCACGCCATGTATATGCCGGCCGGCATCACCGCCGCCTACCCTGGCGACAAGGGAACGGACACGCAAAGTTATTTTGCCGAGCTGCAAGGCGACGAACCCAGTGCCCGCAGCGCGCGGCGCGGCCGCAACGAACAGGCCTCGCCCCTGCCCTTGCTGGATCTGGCGCCCATGCTTGCCCAGGCCAGCCAGCTATGGCAAGGCGGTCGTGTCGGCAGCATCACGGTGCGCAGCGACAGCCAGGGTCCACTGGTGGAAATCACCCGCCACGATGGCGACCGGCTGCAATACGGCCCGGCCCGGCTGCGCTTCGATGGCAGCACCGGCCAGTTGCAAACCCAGGTCGATCCGCAAAGTCCGGCCATCAAGACCTATGGCGTGCTCTATGGCCTGCACATGGGGCGCTTTGCCGATACCGGGACACGCTGGGCACTGTTTGGCTTTGGCGTCATGGGCTCGCTGATGATTGCCTCGGGCCTGGTCCTGTGGTCCGTCAAGCGCCGCGCCCAGGCTCTGCGCAAGACGCCAGCCGCCAAGCTCCCTTTTGGTGAAAGGCTGGTGGCCAGTTTCAATATCGGTCTCATGGGCGGTCTGCCACTGGCGATTGCGGTTTATCTGTTGGCCAATCGCCTGCTGCCCGTGGAGATGGCTGGCAGGCCCGATGCCGAACTGTCTTGTTTCTTCGGCACCTGGGCGCTGGGCTTGCTGTTAGGCCTGATCTGGCCTTTGCGCCAAGGCTGGGTGCTGGTGCTCGGTGCGGCGGCCGCCGCTTACCTGGCCCTGCCCCTGGTCAATGCCTTGACCACCTCCACCCATCTGGGCATCAGCCTGCCGGCCCGTGACTGGGCCTGGGCCGGCATGGATCTGGGTTTTGCCGCTACGGGCCTGATGCTTGCTGCCATCACCTGGCATTTGCTGCAGCGCAAGACCCAACCCACAGCCAAGCATGCAGCCCCCGCCAAGGCCAGCCCCCAGTTGATCCAAGGTGGCAACACCGCACGGGAGGCATAAGAAATGCTGCTCGATTTTCTGCTGTGCTTTGCCGCCTGGACGGCTCTGGCACTGGCCATGGACCGACATCATGAAGACGCCTGGCCGGGTATAGCCAGTGAAGCCCCTGCCGCCGTACTTCGCCGCCAGCGCCTGGCTCAGGTAGGCTGGGCCTTGCTGGCCCTGTCGCTGGGCATGGCCCTGGGCTTTCCGGGTGCGACCACGGTCGCCATGTCGGCGGTGGTATGGACGGCAGCCCTGTCCCTGTCGGCCCTGGCCGCTACCGCCCTGGCCACCTGGCAACCACAGCGCCTACCCAGGCTTGGCATGGCGGCGCTAGCGCTGGCACTGCCTGTTTTGGCTTTCAGCCACCTCAGCCTTTGATGGACTGAACGGCCTCAGGCCTCGGTTCACTTCGCGAATCAAAAAGCCACTCAGCGCACGTGAATCTTGCGCAGGCAGCTATCCACTCAATAGCAATCCCGGTCATCACCGGGGAAAGACATCGTTCATGCGTCACTTTCATCACCCCCTCGGCCTCGCCACGCTGCTGTGTGCCAGCCTGGGCACAGCCCAAGCCCATCAGGTCTGGCTGGAAAACAATGACGGCCAAGCCCAGTTGTTCTTTGGTGAATTCAACGACAACCTGCGCGAGACCTCGCCCGGTGCTCTGGACAAGTTTCTGGCCACACCAACGCTTACCCAGCAGACGGCCAGCGGCACGCAACAACTGGCAGGCAAGCCAACCGGCTCGGGCTTTAGCTACAGCACAGCAAGCCAGGCCCAAACCCTGTTCGCCAGCGCAGCCTATCCGCTGATTGAGCGCAGCCAGCGCAATGAAGCAGCCTTGCTGTGGGTACCTACAGCCCGCTGGGTGGCCGCGCCGGCACAGGCCGTGGCCGCCAATGCACGGGCCTTGGATCTGGTGCCCACGGGCCAGTCAGGCCAATTCCAGGTGAGCTTCAACGGCCAGCCCCTGCCCAAGGCCAAGGTGCAGATCGCCGCCCCCTCGGGCTGGTCGCGCGAGGCGCAAAGCGACGAGCAAGGCCGGGTGAACTTTGCCCTGCCCTGGAAAGGCCTGTACGTGGCCGAAGTGCATCACAGCGACAAGCAAGGCGGCGAAGCGCAGGGCAAGCGTTATGGCGAAGCCAGCTATGTGACCACGCTGAGTTTCAGCGTCAAGGACGGCATGCCATCGCCCGCCCTGCCATCCGCAGCCAAGCCTTGATCACAGCGTCCGCAGCCCATCCATCATTTCAACTCTGGCGGCCTTTCCCGAGGCCAGTCACCGAATAGCACCATGAACCCACAACTCCCCGGCATGCCCAGCCGATTGCCGCTGACCTTGCTCAGCGCCCTGACCTGCCTGAGCCTGGGCGCTCAGGCTCAGACCTCCGCCCCCACCGTCAGTGCAGACGGCAGCAGCGAAGTCATGCTGGCCCCCGTCACCGTGCAAGACAGCCTGGGCGGCGAAACCGCCACCGGCCCGGTCAGCGGCTTTGTGGCCCGGCGTGCGATGTCAGCCACCAAGACCGACACGCCCTTGATCGAAACGCCGCAAGCCATCAGCGTGGTCACACGCGATCAGTTCGAGGCCCAGGGCGTGACCACGCTGCGCGAGACCACGCGTTATACGGCGGGCGTCAATTCCAGCTATTTCGACAACCGCGTGGACTCCTTCAAGGCCCGCGGCGGCGATGTCAGTCAGTACCAGGACGGGCTGCTGCGCACTTACGGTACCTACAACAACATCAAGGTCGAGCCCTATACGCTGGAGCGCGTGGAGTTTCTGCGCGGCCCCTCCTCCGTGCTCTACGGCCAAGGCAGCGTGGGCGGCGTGCTCAATCTGACCAGCAAGCGCCCGCAAGCCGAGCGCCTGCACGAAGTACAGGTACAACTGGGTAGCCACGGTCGCAAGCAGATCGCCAGCGATCTGACGGGCGCCATGGACGCAGAAGGCAAGTGGCTGTACCGCCTGGTGGCCGTGGGCCGCGACAGCGACACCCAGGTCGATCATGTCAAGGACGACCGTGTGGTGATCGCGCCCTCGCTGACCTACCGCCCCAGCACCGACACCTCGCTGACGCTGCAAGCCATGTACCACAAGGACAAGAGCGGCTCCATCACCCAGTTCTTCCCCTGGCAAGGGACGCGCCTGCCCAGCCCTTACGGCCAGATTCCGACCCGCACCTTTATCAGCGAACCGGGCTGGGACAAATACGACTCAGAAAACAAATCCTTTGGCTATTTGTTCAGCCACCGCCTGAACGAGCAATGGACGCTGCGCCAAAACCTGCGCCGCACCATCAGCGAAGTGGACTACCGCACGCTGTACACCAGCTTTGCCGCCAACGCCGCCACGGGCCGACCCGCACGCCCGGTGTTTGATGCCAACGGCCGCACCGTGCAGCGCGATGCCGTGTGGCAGATCAACGGCGGACGCATGCTGCTGCTCGATACGCAGCTGGAAGGCCAGCTGCAAACCGGTGCCGTCCAGCACACGCTGCTGGCCGGCATGGACTGGCAGCGCAATACCAGCAGCCAATCCAACTGGCGCGGACCGGGCACACCACTGGATGTCTACAACCCCGTGTACGGTACGTTCACCCCGCCCTCAGCCTCCAAACTGGTGCGTGCACCCAATGTGGCGCAGCGCCAGCTCGGCTTTTATCTCCAGGACCAGTTGCGCTGGGGCCCTTGGACCGCCACGGTAGGCCTGCGCCACGACAAGGCCAAGACCGAAACCGAAGGTCGCCCTGCGGCAGCTGCCGACGACTCGGCCACCACCAAGCGTGTGGGCGTGACCTACCAGGCCGGTGGCGGCTGGGCACCGTATGTCAGCTATACCGAGTCCTTCCAGCCTCTGGGAGGCGTGGATTTTTATGGCACGCCGTTCAAACCCCAGCGCGGCAAGCAGGTGGAAGCCGGCGTCAAATGGATTCCCGAGGGCAAGGGCATCTCCGGCTATGCCGCGGTGTACGGCCTACGCGAACAAAACCGCAAGACCAATGACCCGGCCAATCCCCTCAACAGCCTGCAACTGGGCGAGGTCAAGACTCAGGGCTTTGAGGCCGAGCTGATCGCCAGCCTGGCCAGGAACTGGGACTGGACGCTGGCCTATGCCTATACGGACGCAAAAATCAGCCGCAGCAACGCCGGCGACCAGGGTCAGCGCGTGGCCGCTGTGTCCCGCCACATGGCGTCGAGCTGGCTGATGCATCGCTTTGCCGCCCAGGGCAGAGGCGGCTGGAGTGTGGGCGCCGGTCTGCGCTATGTCGGTCCGCAGTGGAGCGGCACTTCGGCCATCAGCACGCCCTCTTCCCTGCTGGCAGACGCCATGGTGGCTTATGACGCCGGCGACTGGCGCCTGGCCCTCCATGCCAACAATATCGGCGACAAGGTGGTGATCACCCAATGCCTGTCGCGCGGCGACTGCTTCTACGGCGAACGCCGCAACTTCTTGCTGACCGCCACCTACCGTTATTGAACTGGCGAACGCGGCTATCGCCGTCATCGCGTCTCAGAAATGAAAACGCGGACCACGTCCCAATGCCGTTCACTGAAGCCAGTGAGCGGCATTTTTATACCTGTCCATCGCTCATACGCAGACCCCGTTGTTTCACACATCCTGGCTCTGAGGAGCGGCAAGGCGCACAAACTCCCGGATTTATACGAGCTGCCCCTGTGCATTGATCCGCAATGGATCGCACATACCTTGGCCCGCTTTGCTTTGTCAAAGCCCCGTGGGGAAGTGCACACCCGCGCGTTGTGCCGCTTGCACGATGTGCGTGGCCATGGCCTGCTGGGCAAGTTCGGGCCGACCTTGGGACAAGGCATCAATGATGGCCGCATGCTCCTCGCACGTGGCATGGCGCGCGCCGCGCCGGTAAAACGGCAGACGCTGACTTTCCTGCATGACTTCACCGCTGCCGCGCAATACATCGGCGATGGCATGGTTGCCCGAGATGGTGGCGATCTGCAGGTGGAAGTCGAAGTCCAGCCGGCTGGCCTGCGCAAAATCGTCCCGTTCAATACTCTGCTGCATGGCACGCAGGTTGGTCTGCATGGTGGCCACATCTTCGGGCTGCATCACCAGGGCCGCCAAACGGGCGGCAAAACCCTCCAGCGCATAGCGCAACTGGTAGACATCGTTGAGGGCATGAGAATCGGCAAAGCGCCAGACCTCGCCGGAGGGCTGCGCTTCAGCTGTCTCCGTCACATACATGCCCTTGCCAGGCCGCGCCACAACCAGCCCCAGGCCTTGCAACGTGGACAGCGCTTCGCGCAACGAGGTCCGGCTGATGCCTAACTGCTCCGACAGATCTCGCTGCGAAGGCAGCAGCGAACCCACCGGATAGACGCCGTCGTCTATCCACTCCCGAATCACGCGGGCGGCGTGGCTGGCAACGGCAAGGCTGGTGGCGCTGGTGGATTCCATACAGTAGGGTCAGTCATCGAAACAGAGGTGGTGCATCCGATCTTAGCGACTGTCCCACTGCCTTCGACTTATTCTCTGCCCCTTTCCTTACTTGTTGACCAGCTTGGCTGGCACGGTATAGGTCAGAAAAGCGCCGAACAGCAACACGCCTGCCAGCACGTACATGGCTGCATTGGTGCTTTGCGTTGCATCCTTGATCAGACCGATCATGTAGGGGCTGATGAATCCGGCCAGATTGGCAAAGGAGTTGATCAACGCGATGCCGGCCGCCGCACCAGCACTGGACAAAATAGCCGTGGGCAGACTCCAGAACAAAGGAGAAGTCGCCAAGCTTCCTCCTGCCGCCAGGGCCAGAGCGGCCAGCGACAGATAGACATTGCCGCTGAAGACTGCCGACAGCATCAGGCCCAGCGCACCCACACAAAAGGGCACGATCAAATGCCAGCGGCGCTCGCGCATGCGGTCCGAGCTGCGGCTGACCAGGTTCATGGATACCACGGCAACCGAGAATGGAATCGCCGTGAGCAAGCCGATATGGAAGGCGCCCTCCACCCCCGACTGGCGGATCAGACTGGGCAACCAGAAGGTCAGTCCGTACTGGCCCATGACGGTACAAAAGCAGATCATGGCCATTTTGATGATGCGCGGGTCTGCAAACAACGCACGCAACGTCATATGGCTGTCGCTTTTGCTGGCGTTCTCACGGGCAATATTGCGCTCCAGCAGAGTCTTCTCGGCCTCGGTCAGCCAGCGTGCACTGCGGATGCTGTTGTCCAGATACCAGAGCACGGCCAGACCCAGAATCAAAGAAGGAATGGCTTCAAGCAGAAACAGCCATTGCCAGCCATGCATACCAGCCACACCCTGCATCAGCTCCATGATGCCGCCAGACAAAGGCCCACCGACAATGCCCGAAACTGGTATCGCACACATGAACAGCGCCACCATGCGGGCGCGCCTGTATGAGGGAAACCAGTAGGTCATGTACAAAATCATGCCGGGGTAAAAGCCTGCCTCGGCAGCGCCCAGCAAAAAGCGCAGCACATAAAACTGCGTGGGCGTGGTCACGAACATCATGGCGGCCGAGATCAGGCTCCACATGATCATGATGCGCGAAATGGTGGCTTTGGCGCCTATGCGATGCATCAGCATATTGCTGGGCACTTCGAAGAAGAAATAACCGATAAAGAACAGCCCCGCGCCCAAGCCATACATGGCCTCACTGAACTGCAGATCGGCCAGCATGTTGAGCTTGGCAAAGCCCACATTCACCCGGTCCAGATAGGCTGCCACGTAGCAGGCCATGATGAAGGGCAGCAGGCGCCAAGCCACCTTGCGGTAAACGGCGGCCTCGGCAGGTGTTTCACTGGCCAGAGCCGGAGCCGTGCCGGCGCCCTCGGCAGATGCAGGAAAGGATGACATCAGGGAGTCCTCGATTGAAGGGTTTGAATCAACTGGTATTACCGGTCTTAATTTACGAAGCGAACGTTATCTGCACTTCAATGCCGTGCACACTCGCATTTACCCCTATCAAAAGGTAGCAGAACTCCTTTCCCGTAGATTTGACAAAGCTTCGATTCCTCTACAAACTGGTATTACCAGTATGAAAACAAGAGGAAAGATTTCGTGAACACCTCGTTAGAGACCCGCCCGACCAGAATTCGCCTGCTCGCCCAGCCACTCACCGTCGAGGCCTTCGCCGAGTTCGGCGAAGTCATCTCCAGCGATGGCAACACGCCATTGCTGATCAACGACGGCATGACCGAGCGCTTTCACGCCCTGGCCCGTGTGGACACCGGAGATCACGGAGGTCACGCACTGATCAACCTGTTTCATGCTCAGCCCTATGCGCTGCCCATGACACTGTCAAGCATGGAACGCCATCCTCTTGGCAGCCAGGCCTTCATGCCACTGGATGCACAGCCTTTCATCGTGGTGGTTGCCCCCATAGGCGAACACGTAGAGCCTGCCGATCTGCGCGCCTTCATCACCGATGGACGCCAGGGCGTGAACTATCGACGAGGCGTCTGGCATCACTCTCTGATCGCCCTGGATACGCCTGCGCGCTTCATGGTGGTAGACCGCGGGGGGCCGGGCGACAACTGCGATGTAGTGCCTATAGGCGATGGAGCAGGAGTCGTGCTGGAACTGGAAGTAGCCCAGCCCTGACAGGAGTTGCCGACGCGCAGAACAAAGCCGCCCAAGGGCGGCTTTGTTCTATACGGCCATGGCGTTTCTGCGCTTCAGGTCGGCAGCAGAAAATCGTGACTGATGCCCTGGCCCAGGTCGTTGACCCGGTCCAGAAACTGGGTCAGATAGGCATGCAGCCCTGTGGTCAGGATTTCATCAATGCGACCGTACTGCAGATCCGCCAACAGGCGACCGGCCTTGCGCTGCGTCTCCTGGGAGTGGTTGTTCTTTACCCGTTCCAGGTTCTGCACGACTTCACGCAAGCAGGCGTGCAGAGAGCGCGGCATGTCTGCACGCAGCATCAGCAGTTCGGCCACTCGCTCGGGCGTGATGACATCGCGATAGACCTTGCGATAGACCTCGAAAGCCGAGACGCTGCGCAGCAGGGCGCTCCAGTGATAGAAGTCGAAATTGTGCACATTGCGCCCACGCGGTATGCCGTGGTAATCGCGCTCGATGGCATGGAATTTCACGTCCAGCAAGCGGGCCGTGTTGTCAGCCCGCTCCACAAAAGTGCCCAGGCGCACAAAGTGCAAGGCCTCGTCCTTGAGCATGGTGCCCAAGGTCACGCCGCGCCACAGATGGGAGCGGTATTTGACCCACTCAAAAAACTGCCCCGGGTCTTCGCGCCACACACCTTGATCAAACTGGCGCTGCATGGCCAGCCAGGTCTGGTTTTGCGTCTCCCAGGATTCCGTGGTCAACGCCCCGCGCACCGCGCGCGCGTTCTCGCGTGCAGCCTTGAGGCAGGAATAAATGGACGACGGATTGAATTCGTCGGCCACCATGAATTTCATCACCGACTCACGATCCACCGTGCCGTATTTTTCATGAAAGGCCGGAATCAGTTCGCTGATGGAAAGCACGCTGTGCCAGCCACGCTTTGAATTGCTGATGGCGTGAGGCAGCATCGCCGTGTCGTACGAGACACTGAGCATGCGGGCCGTGTTCTCCGCCCGCTCGGTATAGCGGGACATCCAGTACAAGTGGTCTGCGGTACGTGACAGCATCAGCGATCTCCCCCTGTATTTCCTTCTGCATCGGCGTTTTCATCTTCCAGCACCCAGGTGTCCTTGGTGCCCCCGCCTTGCGAGGAGTTCACGACCAGCGAGCCGTCCTTCAAAGCCACGCGCGTCAGGCCGCCCGCCACCATCTGCACCTGCGTGCCGCTCAGTACAAAAGGCCGTAAATCGATATGCCGGGGTGCGATGCCGCTTTCCACCATGGTGGGGCAGGTGGAGAGGCTCAAAGTGGGCTGGGCAATGTAACCGCTGGGGTTGGCCAGCAGCACGCGGCGAAAGTCTTCAATCTCGGCCTTGCTGGCCGCCGGGCCAATCAGCATGCCGTAGCCGCCAGCGCCGTGCACTTCCTTAACGACCAGCTCGTGCAGGTGATCGAGCACGTACTTGAAGTCATCTGGCTTGCGGCACAGCCAGGTGGGTACGTTCTGCAAAATCGGCTCTTCGCCCAGGTAGAAACGAATCATCTCCGGCACATAGGGGTAGACCGATTTGTCGTCGGCCAGGCCTGTGCCCACGGCATTGCAGATGTTGACATTGCCGGCGCGGTAAGCGCGCATCAAGCCCTTGCAGCCCAGCGTGGAAGTGGAGCGGAACACCTCGGGATCGAGAAAATCGTCGTCCACACGGCGATAGATCACATCCACGCGCTGCAAGCCCTGAGTGGTGCGCATATAGACCACGTCTTTTTCCACCACTAGATCCTGCCCTTCCACCAGTTCCACCCCCATTTGCTGGGCCAGAAAAGCATGCTCGAAGTAAGCACTGTTGTGCATGCCGGGGGTCAGCACCACCACAGTGGGCTCGATCACGCCTGAGGGTGCACTAGCACGCAAGGTGTCCTGCAGCATGTCGGGGTAATGAGCCACCGGCGCCACGACATGCTTGCCGAACAGATCGGGAAACAGCCGCATCATCATGCGGCGGTTTTCCAACATATAGGACACGCCCGAGGGCACGCGCAGATTGTCCTCCAGCACGTAGTAGACGCCGTTGCCCGCGGCATCGGGGGCGCGAACAATGTCTATGCCGGCGATGTTGGCATAGACATCGTTGGGCACCTTGATGCCTTCCATCTGAGGCCGGTACTGGCTGTTGCCGCGCACCAGAGCGTCGGGCACTATGCCTGCGCGCACGATGTCCTGCTGGTGATAGGCATCGTGAATGAAGCGATTCAAGGCCTTGACCCGCTGCACCAGGCCGGCTTGCATGCGCGTCCATTCATGGGCGGGAATGATGCGCGGAATCAGATCGAAGGGGATCAGCCGCTCCGTGCCGGCACCGCTCTCGTCCTTGTCGCCATAGACGGCAAACGTGATGCCCACGCGGCGAAAGACGATCTCGGCTTCGGCACTGCGGGCACGCAAATAGTCTTGCGATTGACCGCCCAGCCACTGCGCATAGTCCTTGTAATGGTCCCTCAGCGCGCCCTGATCGGCGGGTGAATTGAGATACATCTCATCAAATGTGCGCATTCTGTCCTCTCTAAGTACAACGCATGCATCCGGCCTGCGCTCGAGCCAGTGTAGCCATGCCGCAAGCGAACGCCAGCCATGGCCAACCCCGGTTCAGCCCCATGTTTGCGCATGCCAACGACGACTTCACTCCGGGCAATTTCATCATGCAAGCCACATGCCAGCTTTCCCGTGAAGCGGCAAAAATCAGGGCTCGGCCTCCAGATGAACGTCCCAATAATGCGCCCGAAACCGGCGCTCGCATTGCAGACTCTGCACCGAACCCGAGCTCCACAGCGCGGCACCGCAGCGGTCTTGCAAAACCAGTTGACTGCCCGCCTGCTCGTAGCGCTGCACCACGGCTGCGGCAGGGTGGCCAAAACGGTTGAGATAGCCCGCCTGGACCATGGCCCAGCGCGGCCTGAGGGCTTGCACCCAATTGGTGCTTGATGAGGTTTTGCTGCCGTGATGCGGCACCAGCAGCCAGTCGACAGGCCCGCCCAGGCCGCCAGCCAGCAACTGCTGCTCCTGCGCGGCTTCGATATCGCCTACCAACAAGGCCACGCGCCCGGAAGCAGAACGTATGCGCAACACGCAGCTGCCGGCATTCGGTGAGGGCTTGCGTGGTTTATCCCAGAAATCTGCAGCCGGATGCAAGACTTCAAACTCCACCCCGTCCCAGCGCCAGCGCTGGCCCGTGGTGCAGCGCTGCACCGGGGCCAGTGCGGCTAGCAGGGGCTCATCAATGACCGATTCCGAGCCCCAGACCTGAAGTTGCGGCTGGGCAGACTTGACGGCAAGGGCGCCGCCCGTGTGGTCGGCATCTCTGTGGCTGAGCATCAGCCGGTCAAGACGCACGCCCAAAGCGGAGAACAGCGGCAAAAGCACACGCTCGCCCGCATCGCTGCTTTGGCTGTACTGAGGGCCGGCGTCATACAGCAGGTGATGGGTCTGGGTGCTCACCAGCACCGCATTGCCCTGGCCTATATCTGCGGCCAGGAGTTCAAACTCGCCAAAGCCCACTCTGGCTTGCGGCCACCACAAAGCAGGTACACAGCAAAAAGCCAGCACCCAGCGCAAGCGCACTGGCAACGGCGCCACCAGCAGTAAACCGGCGCCCACAGCCGCCACACTGGCCCACCATGCGGGCTGCGGCAAGCTCCACACCGCCCAACTGGCCGCTGCCAGCCATTGCAAAAATTGCAGCAAAGGCAGCATCAGCCAGGCGGCAAGCGCTGCGGCCTGAGGAATCAAGGCACTGAGCAAGGCCAGTGGCGTCACCAGCAAGGTGACCCAGGGAATGGCAATCAGATTGGCCAGCAGGCCTACTACCGAGACTTGGCCGAACAGCAGCAGGCTCAAGGGTGCCAGCACCAGAGAAATCAGCCATTGCTCACGCCACAGGCCGGCCCCCTGGCGCAGCAAGCGTCGGCCGCGCGTTGGCTGCTGCGCGCTTTCCGCCTCAGGCTCCTGCTGCGCCCGACTGCCTGACAGCAGCACGCCCACGGCCACAAAACTGAGCCAGAAGCCGGCTTGCCACAGCGCCCACGGATCGGCCACCAGCACGGCGGCCAGCGCCAACAGCCACACCAGCGGCCAAGGCCAGCGCAGGCCCAGCCATTGCAGCAGCGCCACCACGGCCAGCATGCACACCGTGCGCTGCGCCGGCACGCCCCAGCCGCTGAACAGCGCATAGGCCAAGGCCAGCAGCACGCCAGCGAGCAAAGCCATGCGCGGCGCGGGCCAATACCGGCAGGCGCGAGCGCTGAGCCGCCACAGCCGCCCCACCAGCAAGGCCGCAATCCAGGCAAACATGGTGATGTGAAGGCCTGAGATGCTCATCAGATGCGCAACACCGGTCTGGCGAAACAGCGCCCAGTCGCTGCGCTCTATGGCCTGCTGATCGCCCACCGCCAGCGCTGCCACGACGCCTATCGCTTTTTGCCGGGTTGACGCATCGGTTGGTGGCCACCACTTTTTGAGCAGTTCGGCTTGTGCACGAATGCGATCTCGCAGCCATTGACGCCATCGCTGCAGCCGGTAGTCGGAGCCCAGATCCAGCAGCACAGGCACCGGTTTTTCGCGCACATAGCCCGTGGCCTGCACGCCCTGCTCCCATTGCTGCAACTCATAATCAAAGCCATGTGGATTGCGCGAGCCATGGGGGCGCTTGAGGCGCACCGTCATGCGCCAGCGCTGGCCCGGCACAAGAGCCCTGCCCTGCGCCCAGGGAGCGACTCTAGGCTTTGCCTCATCAATCTCCCGGCCAAACGCCCCATACCAGGACAGCTCAATCAGCGCCGGCACACTCGGCGTTTGCGTCTGTGCTTGGGGTTTATCCACGGCAAAACGCCAGCGCTGGCCGTTGCCCGTGTCCTGCAGCATGGAAGCAATCGTGCCCTCCACCTCTATATCGACGGCCTCCAGCGATGGAGGCAAGGTATGGGCCAGATAAGCATGGGCACGCCAGCCGCTGAGACCTGCCACCAGACAGGCTGCCGCCAGCAGCGGTCCCAGTTGCAGCCAGGCCGTTCGCGCCCAGGCCGACATGGAGTGTGCCCTGAAGCGCCATACGGCAAGCAACAGCAGTCCACCGCAGAGCAACAACATCGGATAGACCCAGAAGGCCCAGAGCCGGGCTTGCGTCACCTGCCAGGCAGCCCCCAGCACACAGCCGCACAGCGCCGCCACCCACGACGGACGCGAGCGCAATGCTCCGGCAGTGACCACGCTTGCAGACGACATCCGCCATGCTAGAGCGCGGCACCAGACCTGCCGATTGCGGCAATCCCTGCCCCAGCAGATCATGCAAGAAAACACCGCTAAGCGCAGATTTTCTGTGCGCTTTGCGCTATCAAATTCGTATCTCTACGTATCCATGTTCGCTGTCGGCTGCGACCCGGCAGGCTGCAGCCTGTGTCAAACTCATTGCCTCGTTTTGCCAACCCCTGGAGCTTTCATGAGCGTTTACGACAAACTCAAAGAACTCAACATCACCCTGCCCGAAGTCGCCGTGCCCGCAGCCGCCTATCTGCCGTATATGCAAAGCGGCAATCAGCTGTTCCTCAGCGGCCATGTGGCCAAGAAGAACGGCCAGCCCTGGGTGGGCAAACTGGGCGAGAACATGAGCACTGAAGAAGGCAAGCTGGCGGCGCGCGCCGTGGCGATTGACCTGCTGGGTACGCTGCACCATGCCACCGGCGGTGATCTGAACCGCATCAAGCGCATCGTCAAGGTCATGAGCCTGGTGAACTCCTCCACCAGTTTCACCGAGCAGCATCTGGTCACCAATGGCTGCAGCGAGCTGTTCGCCCAGGTGCTGGGCGAAGCCGGCAAGCATGCCCGCAGTGCCTTTGGTGTTGCGCAGATCCCCATGGGTTGCTGCGTGGAAATTGATCTGGTGGCCGAGCTGGCGGATTAAAAACCCCGGCCTTTCTCTGCCGGCCCCGGCCTCCTGCATGTCTGTGCCTGGCTGGGGCTGCACCACCGCATTGCGAACCTCATTGCCATCATGTCCACACCTTTAGTTCTCTCCATTCAATCGCATGTGGCTTACGGCCATGTGGGTAACGACGCGGCCATGCTGCCGCTGCAGCTGCTGGGCATAGAGCCGGTAGCCGTGCATACCGTGCAGTTCTCCAACCACACGGGCTATGGCGAGTTCAAAGGCCAGGTGTTCACGCCTGCGCATATCGGCGACGTGCTGGACGGCCTGCGCGCGCGTGGCGTGCTGTCGCGCTGCGTGGCCGTGCTCTCGGGCTATCTGGGCGATGCCGGTGTGGGCGAAGCCATCCTGGCCGCCGTGCAGGAAGTGCGTGCCACCCAGCCGGCAGCGCACTATCTGTGCGACCCGGTAATGGGCGACGTGGGGCGTGGCCTCTTCGTGCGCCCCGGCATTCCGGAGTTCCTGCGCAAGCGGGCGCTGTCCCAGGCCAGCGTGATTACGCCCAACCACTATGAGTTCGAGCTGCTGTGCGGCGGCAAGCCGCTGACCAGCGTGGCGGCAGCCATTGAGGCCGCACGCGGCATGCTGCCCCATATGCACCAGCATCCGTCGGCCTTGATAGCCATCACCAGTCTTCGCACCGAAGATCTTCCCTCCGAGCGTCTGGCCACGCTGGCCGTGACCGCTCGCGAGGCCTGGCTGGTCGAGACCCCGTTTGTGGATTTACAGCCCCTGCCCAATGGCATGGGCGATGTGTTTTCTGCCGTGTTGCTAGGCCATCTGATCCAGGGTGATGCCGCACCTGAGGCTGTCGCCAAGGCCGTCAGCACACTGTATGCCCTGGTAGCCAACACCGAGTCCGGCCAGCGCGATCTGCCGCTGGTCGCCTGCCAGGCCCAGATCCGGCAACCCACGCAGATCTTTAGCGCACGGTCGGTTTTGCTATGATTTTTTCTGCATTTTTCATGCACCAAAACTGCTGCTAGCCATTGATTAAAAAGCGCAAGCCGCTATGAAAAAAGCCGTACTTCATCAAAGTACGGCTTTGGTTTTTTGGCACCTGCAGCAGCGCCGGCTTATTCCACGCGGGTTACCGTCTGGGGCTTGAAGCCCAGGTCCGCCGCCTTGCCCTTGCGGCCGCGCGTGCCACGGGCGTTGTTGAGGCTGCGGATCTCCAGCGACTCGCTGCGCACCTTGCCGCCACGGCCAATGCCGTCAAGGCGGATGCTGCGGGTATAAGCTGCAGCACCGGCCAGCGTGTCCTTGTCTTCCAGACCCAGCAGCATCAGGCCCCGTCCGCCCTTGGGCATGGCTTTGAGCTCGCTGATCTCGAAAGTCAGAATGCGACCGCCCACCGAAGCACAGATCACATGGCTGGCAGGTGCCAGCAGACCCGCGCCCTGCTCGCCGCCAGGCACATGCTCGGCGCGCGCATTCATGGGAACGCCATGCACCACCGATGGCGCGCACAGCGTCTCACCCTCGCCCAGCGAGACAAAAGCCTTGCCCGCCTTCTGGCGCGAAATCATGTCGCCCACGGTCGCCGTAAAGCCGTAACCGCCCGAGCCGGACAGCAGCTGCTGCGTGCTTTCCGCCCCGGCAAAGTAATACAGCAGCTGCGTGCCCGCCTCCAGCTCGATCAGCGTGGTCACCGGCTGACCGTCGCCACGCCCGCCGGGCAGGGCAGAGACCGGCACAGAGTAGACCCGGCCGTTGCTGCCAAAGGCGATGAGCTGATCCACCGTGCGGCATTCGAACGTGCCGTGCAGGCTGTCGCCGGCCTTGAAGCTCAGTGTCTCCGCCTCCACGCCATGGCCGTTGCGCGTGCGTATCCAGCCCTTGTCGGAGATGATGACGGTGGTCGGTTCGTCCACCACCTTGACTTCGGCCACCACCTTTTTTTCTTCCTGGATCAGGGTGCGGCGCTCGTCGCCAAAGGTCTTGGTATCGGCCTCGATTTCCTTGCAGATCAGGCGGCGCAAAGTGGTTTCGCTGCCCAGAATGTCTTCCAGCTTGCCTTGCTCGGTGCGCAGCTCCTTGAGCTCCTGCTCGATCTTGATGGCTTCCAGCCGTGCCAGCTGGCGCAGTCGGATTTCAAGAATGTCCTCGGCCTGGCGGTCGGAGAGATGGAACTCATCAATCAAGGCCTGCTTGGGCTCATCGCTGGCGCGGATGATGGCAATGACCTTGTCGATATTGAGCAGAACCGCCTGACGGCCTTCCAGAATATGAATCCGGTCCAGCACCTTGTTCAGGCGGTGCTGGCTGCGGCGCGTCACCGTCTGGAAGCGGAAGGCAATCCACTCTTCCAGCATCTGGCGCAGCGACTTTTGCACTGGCCGCCCATCAAGACCGATGCTGGTCAGATTGATGGAGCTGGACGACTCCAGGCTGGTGTGAGCCAGCAGCGCCGTGATCAGCTCCGATTGCGGAATCTTGCCCGTCTTGGGCTCGAACACGATGCGCACCGGCGAATCCTTGCTCGATTCGTCGCGCACGCCGTCAAGCACCGCCAGCATGCTGGCCTTGAGCTGGGTCTGATCCTGTGTGAGCGTTTTCTTGCCGGTCTTGACCTTGGGGTTGGTAATGTCCTCGATCTCTTCGAGCACCTTCTGGGCCGAAACGCCGGGCGGCAGCTCCGTCACCACCATCTGCCACTGGCCGCGTGCCAGCTCCTCGATTTTCCAGCGCGCGCGCACCTTGAGGCTGCCGCGACCGGTGCGGTAGGCCTCGGCAATATCGTGGCTGCTGCTGATGATCTGGCCTCCACCCGGATAGTCGGGGCCTGGAATCATTTCATTGAGTTCCGCATCCGGCAAGCCCGGTTTCTTGATCAAGGCCACGCAGGCGCCAGCCACTTCGCGCAGGTTATGGCTGGGGATTTCGGTGGCCATGCCCACGGCAATGCCACTGGCGCCATTGAGCAAAGCAAACGGCAGGCGGGCCGGCAGCTGCTTGGGCTCTTCGGTGCTGCCGTCGTAATTGGGCACAAAGTCCACCGTGCCCATATCGATTTCATCGAGCAGCAGGCCGGTGATCTTGGACAGACGCGCTTCGGTGTAACGCATGGCGGCTGCGCCATCGCCGTCACGGCTGCCGAAGTTGCCCTGGCCGTCGACCAACGGGTAGCGCTGATTGAAGTCCTGCGCCATGCGCACCAGAGCGTCATAGGCCGACTGATCGCCATGCGGGTGAAAGCGACCCAGCACATCACCCACCACGCGGGCACTCTTGACGGGTCTGGCCGCCGTGTTGCCGGTAGGCCCGCCATAGGACAGGCCCATGCGGTCCATGGCGTACAAAATACGGCGCTGCACGGGCTTCAAGCCATCGCTGACATCGGGAAGGGCGCGGCCCTTGACCACCGACAGCGCATATTCAAGATAGGCGCGCTGGGCATATTGCCCCAGATCCAATGCGTCGCCTGCGGCCTGCTCGGCCAAATCCAAAGTGCTCTGATCGCTCATGAAAAAACTGCTGAATTCAAATTCTTGTTATGCAGGGCAAGCTCAACACCCCCGTTGGCTCAACCCCGCGCACCGGCATGGCCCATCCCAGCCATGCACCCCATGATGAAGCGCCCGCCTCAGTCGACCTTGCCAGGCAAGGTCATGCTCACACGGCCGTAGACAAAGCCCTCGAACTCGGCATCGGATTTGGCGCGAAGCGTGGACCGAGACTGGCCCGATTGCAGCTGCTCGTAAATTCCGGTGACGGCCTTGACGTAATTGCGGGTCTCGGGATAAGGAGGAATGGCCTGACCGGCCTTTTTTACCGCTCCTTCGCCCGCGTTATAGGCCGCCAGCACCAGATCCAGTCGCCCCGGAAACAAGCTCATCAAGTAGCTGAGATAACGGGCCCCGGCGGGCACATTGACGGCAGGATCGACCAGCTTTTGCTGCACGCTCAGCTTGGCGCTGGAGCTGACGCCAAAGCGTTCGGCCGTGGCCGGCATCAGCTGCATCAAACCCACGGCACCCTTGGGCGAAACAGCGCCGGTGTTGAAGCCCGATTCCACGGCGATCACGGCTTTGATCAAGTCGTAATCCACTCCGGTTTTCTCGGCGGCTTTTTGCAGATGAGGCCGCACGCTCTTGTAGCGCGGCAAGCCATCAAAAAAACTTGGCGTTCGCGTGCTCTCCTGCGGGTCGACTGCCCCGAGATCAAACCCGGGCTTCATGGTTTGCCCGCTACTGTCATAAACCCAGCCCTTGAAATAAGGCTGGTAGCGCTCATCCAGAGCCGCTGAAGCGAAGTGGGTGATGCCGAACTCGTCCACATAAGCCCATAGATCGGCATGGGCCAGCGATGCACCACCCAAGGCCGTGGCAGCCAGCGTCAGCTTGAACGCAGTGCCACGTACCCACCCGCGAAGGCCGGAGTAGGCGGCTGGCCATATTTTCAACAGGGTCTGCATGATTGAACTCCTGTAAACCTGAGGCCCGGGCTGGCGACTGTCGCCAACCCCGGGGATCCCGCTATCAGATATCAAGCTCCACGGCATCGCCATGCAACTCCATGAGCTCACGACGGGCAGCGGCTTCGCCTTTGCCCATGAGCTTGGTCACGACCTGTTCGCACTGTGCGAAGTCCAGATTCATGAACTGCACCGGCAACAGGCGGCGCGTATCGGGGTTGAGCGTGGTTTCCCACAGCTGCTCTGCATTCATCTCGCCCAGGCCCTTGAAACGGCTGACCTGACACTTCTCGCGCGGCACGCCATCCTTGGCACATTTCTCCATGATGGCATCGAGCTCGCCTGCATCCAGTGCATAGACCTTGATGGCCGGCTTCTTGCCGCGCGCAGGCACATCCACACGAAACAGCGGCGGCAAGGCTACGTGGATATGACCCGCCTCGATGAGCTTGGGAAAGTGCTTGAAAAACAGGGTCAGCAGCAGCACCTGGATGTGAGAGCCGTCCACGTCCGCGTCCGACAGGATACAGACCTTGCCGTAGCGCAGGCCGGACAAATCCGGCTCGTCATTGGGGCCGTGCGGGTCCACGCCTATGGCGACCGAGATATCGTGGATTTCGTTGTTGGCAAACAGCCGATCGCGATCCACCTCCCAGGTGTTGAGCACCTTGCCGCGCAAGGGCAGCACCGCCTGGGTTTCCTTGTTGCGCCCCATCTTGGCACTGCCGCCGGCCGAGTCGCCTTCGACCAGGAACACTTCGTTGACCAAGAGGTCGCGGCTTTCGCAGTCGGTCAGCTTGCCGGGCAACACGGCCACGCCGCTACCCTTGCGCTTTTCCACCTTCTGGCCCGCTTTCTGGCGGGTTTGCGCAGCCTTGATGGCCAGCTCGGCCAGCTTCTTGCCCCAGTCCACATGCTCGTTGAGCCACAGCTCCAGCACCGGGCGCACAAAGCCTGAGACTAGACGCACGGCATCGCGCGAGTTCAGGCGCTCCTTGATCTGGCCTTGAAACTGCGGGTCCAGCACCTTGGCATTGAGCACATAGCTGGCACGGGCAAACACATCGTCCGGCATGAGCTTGACGCCCTTGGGCAGCAGCGAGTGCATGTCGATGAAGGCCTTGACCGCCTGAAACAGACCGTCACGCAGGCCGCTGTCATGGGTGCCACCCGCCGTGGTGGGGATCAGGTTCACATAGCTTTCGCGCAGCGGCGCACCGTCTTCAGTAAACGCCACGCACCAAGCCGCGCCTTCGCCCTCGGCAAAGCTGTCGTGATTGCGGTCGGCAAAGCCCTCGCCTTCGAACAGGGGAATCACAGGCTCGCCATGCAGGCTTTGCTGCAGATAGTCGCGCAGCCCGCCCTTGAAAAGCCAGACCTGGTTATCCCGGGTTTTCTCGTTGCTGAGCGAGACCGAGACGCCCGGCATGAGCACGGCCTTGCTGCGCAGCAAGTGCATCAGCTCACCGGCTGGCAGGGCTGCCGATTCAAAGTACTTGGCATCGGGCCAGACACGCACCGTGGTGCCGTGCTTGCGCTCACCGGACTCCAGCGGACGCACCTTCAAAGGCTCGACCACATCGCCGCCCGAAAAAGCCAGCGTGGCCTGCTGGCCGTCACGGTACACCTGCACCTCCAGCCGGGTGGCCAGCGCATTGGTCACGGACACGCCCACGCCGTGCAAGCCGCCCGAGAAGCTGTACGCGCCGCCATTGCCTTTGTCGAACTTGCCGCCGGCATGCAGGCGGGTGAAGACCAGCTCCACCACCGGTGCTTTTTCTTCGGGGTGCAGGCCAAAGGGAATGCCGCGGCCATCGTCTTCCACGCTGAAGGAGCCGTCGGCGTGGATGGTGAATTTGATTTTCTTGCCATAACCGGCAAGCGCTTCATCGGCCGCGTTATCTATCACCTCCTGCAGCACGTGCAGGGGGTTGTCGGTACGCGTATACATGCCGGGACGCTGCTTGACTGGCTCCAGACCCTTGAGAACGCGGATCGAGCCTTCGGAATATTCGCTAGCGGTAGAAGAGGAAGGTTTAGCTGCCATGGGGGCGAATTGTAGTGGCCTCTCCAGATTGACGCTGGATAAATTCACAGTTGTTTACTTCCCAATACTCTCGCACAAGCCGGATCGGCTGTCTTGGGCAGGGTCGGATCACGTTTTCGGGCAACAGAGAGTGCCGCGCACGCGACGGCAGCAGCCAGCGCAGCACAGCGGGTTTCGTTAAAGTCGCATACCGATCCGAACGTTTTGCGCCACGCCATGACTACCCAGACCAACCAACAGCCGCTGTCCATGGCACAGATTCTTCTGTGCGGTGGCGCCATCGTCACCCTGTCCATGGGCATACGCCATGGCTTTGGTCTGTGGCTGCAGCCCATCACGCAGGAGATGGGCTGGACGCGCGAGAACTTTTCCCTGGCCATTGCCGTACAGAATATTTCCTGGGGCATTCTGGGTATTTTCGTAGGCATGCTGGCCGATCGAATGGGCGCATTCAAAGTGCTGATCGGCGGCTCCATTCTTTATGCCCTGGGCCTGGTGGGCATGGCGCTGTCGCCCTCCACCCTGGCTTTTACGCTGACGGCCGGTGTGCTGATTGGCGCAGCGCAAGCGGCCACCACCTATACCGTGATCTTTGGCGTGCTGGGGCGCCAGATTCCGGCCACGCGGCGCAGCTGGGCCATGGGGGTCACGGCAGCGGCGGGCTCCTTCGGCCAGTTTTTCATGGTGCCGGTCGAAGGGGCACTGATTTCCGCCTTCAACTGGTCCAATGCCTTGCTGATTCTGGCCGCCTTCGCGTTGTTGATCGTCGCTCTGGCCTTTGGTCTGCGCGAGCCGGGCTTTAGCAGCGGCAAGCCGCCGGTACGCGAGCAGACCGTGGGGCAAGCCCTCAAGGAGGCCTGGAGCCACCCCAGCTTTGTGCTGCTTACGGCCGGCTACTTTGTCTGCGGCTTTCAGGTCATGTTCATTGGCGTGCACATGCCCAGCTATCTCAAGGACTTCGGCATCGCCCCCCATGTGGCCAGCTACTCGCTGGCCCTGGTCGGTCTGTTCAATATCTTTGGCACCTATCTGGCCGGCAATCTGGGCCAGAAAATGCCCAAGCGCTATCTGCTCTCCGGCATTTACGCCCTGCGCTCGGTGGTCACCGTGCTGTTCTTGCTGGCTCCGCTGTCGCCATGGTCGGTCTATGCGTTTTCGGCGGCCATGGGCTTTCTGTGGCTGTCCACCGTGCCGCTGACCAATGCCACCGTGGCCCAGATCTTTGGCGTGCAGCATTTGTCCATGCTCAGCGGCTTTGTGTTCTGCAGCCATCAGGTCGGCAGCTTCATGGGCGTGTGGCTGGGCGGCTATCTGTATGACCTCAACGGCAACTACAACATGGTCTGGTATCTGTCCATTGCCCTGGGCATTTTTGCCGCCCTGGTCAATCTGCCGGTGCGCGAAACAGCCGTGGCACGCGGCACGCGCCCACAGGGAGTCTGAGCCATGCAAGGCAAACCACGCTCACTGGCTTGGTGGCAGCGCGCGCTGATCTGGGCTGCCGTTGTTGCCTTACTGCTGGCCGTGTTTGCCCTGTACACCCGGGCGGATTTCATGGTCACACTGGCGGACCAGGTTTGGGCCTGCTTTTAAGCCGTTGGTCATCCGGCCCAGGCGGCATGGCCGGGAGTGTTCATGCCCCGCATCATCATCACCGGCGCCTCGGACGGCATAGGCGCCGAAATGGCCCGCCAGCTGGCCGCCTCCCACCAAGAACAGCTGCAGATCACGCTGGCGGCACGCAATCAAGAGCATCTGCAGGCCGTGGCCCGGCAATGCCAGGCTGCGGGAGCGCAGGTGTTGGTCGTACCCACCGATGTCTCCGATGAAACCCAGTGCCGCAGCCTGATCAATCAGGCCGTGCAGCGCTTTGGCGGCCTCGATGCCCTGCTCAACAACGCAGGCGTCTCAGCCCATGCGCTGTTGAGCGAAGTCGATGCCGAGCACCTGTCATGGTATGAGCAGCTGATGCGCATCAATTTCTGGGGCTGCGTGTGGTGCACCCACGCAGCGCTGCCGCATCTGAAGGCCTCCAGGGGCTGCATCGTCGCCGTCTCGTCGCTGGCCGGGCTGATTGGCGTACCGGGACGCACGGCCTACAGCGCGAGCAAATTTGCCATGGGTGGCTTTTTTGAAGCCCTGCGCACCGAACTCAAACCCTCTGGCGTCAGCGTGACCCTGGCCTACCCCGGCGTGGTCGATACCCGCATCCGCTATCACGGCTACAACGCCAAGGGCCAGTCGGCAGGGGTCAGCGGTCTGAAGGAAGACGCTGCCATGCCGGTGGCCGAATGCGCGCAGCTCATCATTCGCGGCATGAACCGCCGCCAGCGCGAAGTGGTGATGAGCCGCAAGGGCAAGCTAGGCCGCTGGCTCAAGCTGATTGCGCCGGGACTGGTCGAGAACATGGCGCTAGCAGCCCTCAAGGACGAAGTGAAACCCCATTGAGCGATGGCCAGAGGCCAAGCGGCGCTGCTATAGTTTTCGGCAAGATGATTTGCCCCAATCCAGCTGTTGCAGCCACTGCCGCCCATGGTGCCCAGGCACCTTCCGAATGGATTACCCGCTTTGCCCATCTTGTGCGACCCGGCGGCACCGTGCTGGATCTGGCCTGCGGCCTGGGCCGCCACACCCGGCTGTTTCACGCATCAAATCATGCAGTAACCAGCGTGGATCAATCACATAAAGCTATTAAATCAGTAGCAAATATTGCAGACGCCATTGAAGCAGACATTGAAGCCGGTCCCTGGCCACTGGCTGGACGCAGCTTTGATGCGGTGGTGGTCACCAACTATCTTTGGCGCCCTTTGTGGCCCCTGATTCTGGCCAGCGTCAAACCCGGCGGCGTTCTGCTGTATGAGACTTTTGCCCAGGGCAATGAAGCCTATGGCAAGCCCAGCCGCCCGGATTTTTTGCTGGCCCCAGGCGAGCTGCTGCAGGTTTGCCAGGGCTGGACGGTGGCCGCCTACGAGCACGGCGTGCTGCATCAGCCAGACCGCGTGGTGCAGCGCATTGCCGCCATCCGGCCTGCCGAGTCGGCCACTGGCCCGGCCCCGCTGCAGGTCTGATCACCTTGAATGTCCAAGGCTTTCCAAGCCGCTTGAGAAGCCTGGATGCGCTCAGGAAATGGTGAGCCGGGCAGGAAAAAACCTGACAAGCACACAGCAATCCGACATCGATACAATTAAATTTCCGTCAAATCGTCAGATAATTAAAACAATCTGACAAAAAACCCGATTTGCTCGCAGCTTGCGCAGTTAAACCACATATTTACCTGCGGCCCTGTTTGTAGAATGACCTTTTCCCGTTTCATATTGCGGACATGACATCACCTTCCGTTGCTCTCACTGGCAGCATTGTTGCCCTCATCACGCCCATGCACCAAGACGGTAGCGTCGACTACCCGGCGCTGCGCAAACTCATAGACTGGCATGTGGCTGAAGGCACGGATTGCATCGGTGTGGTCGGCACTACCGGCGAATCGCCCACAGTCAATGTGGAAGAACACTGCGAAATCATCCGCGTCTCGGTGGAGCAGGCGGCAGGCCGCGTCTCCATCATGGCCGGCTGCGGAGCCAACAGCACGCACGAGGCCATCGAGCTGGCCCGCTTTGCCAAGAAGGTTGGCGCGGACAGCCAGCTGCAGGTAGTGCCTTACTACAACAAGCCCACGCAAGAAGGCCAGTACCAGCACTTCAAGGCCATTGCCGAAGCCACGGGTGATCTGCCGCTGGTGCTCTACAACGTGCCCGGCCGTTCGGTCGCCGACATGCAGCATGAAACCGTGCTGCGCCTAGCCCAGATCGACAGCATCGTGGGCATCAAGGAAGCCACGGGCAATATCGAGCGCGCCCAATGGCTGATTCGCGATGTGCCCCAGGGCTTTGGCGTCTACTCTGGCGATGATCCGACCGCAGTGGCCCTGATGCTGTGCGGCGGCCATGGCAATATCAGCGTGACGGCCAACGTGGCCCCTCGCCTGATGAGCGAGCTGTGCAAGGCGGCACTGGCCGGCGACGTCAAGCGTGCGATGGAGATCCAGTTCAAGCTCATGCCTTTGCACAAGAGCCTGTTTGTGGAAGCCAATCCCATTCCGGTGAAATGGGCAGCAGCCCGCATGGGTTTGTGCAGCCCCGCGATGCGCCTGCCCATGACGCCTTTGAGCCAGAATTTGGAAGCTACAGTAGAGGGTGCGCTGACCCAAGTCGGCTTGCTCTGAGCGAGTTGAGATAAGCTAGCGGTTTTTTCGCTCACTGCATACTGCATGAACGCACCAAGGACAATCCGCGTGAAACAACACACTGCACGTTTGGGCCTGCTCAGCATTGCGCTGGGCCTGTCGGCCTGCACGACCACGTTCCAAGACGCCAAGATCGACTACAAGAGCGCCGGTAAAAGCCAAGCCCCGTCTCTTGAAGTCCCCCCGGATCTGACGCAGCTGTCGCAAGATTCGCGCTACAACGTGCCCGGCGGCGTTGTCTCCGCTGCGGCCATGCAGGCCAATGCCAAGACCGCACAACCCGCTGACCGCCAAACGGCGGTCAACGCCATTGGCGACGTCCGTATCCAGCGTGAAGGCAGCCAGCACTGGCTGGTCGTCAAGCGCCCTGCGGACAAGCTGTGGGAGCCCGTGCGTGACTTCTGGCTGGAAAACGGCTTCATCTTCACCATCGAAGACCGCCAACTGGGCATCCTGGAAACCGACTGGGCGGAAAACCGCGCCAAGCTCCCTCAGGACATCATCCGCAAGACGCTAGGCAAGATGCTCGACTCCTTGTACTCCACCAGCGAACGCGACAAGTTCCGCGTGCGCTTTGAGCGCGAGGCCGATGGCGCGACCAACATCTATGTCACCCACCGCGGCATGGAAGAGGTCTACACCAACACCAACAAGGACAACACCATCTGGCAGCCACGCGCCCGTGATCCGGAGCTGGAAACCGAATTCCTGCGACGCATGATGGTCAAGCTGGGCGTGAGCGAAGAGCAGGCTGCTGCCGTCGCCAAGGCCGACAAGTCTGCCGCCGTGACCAGCAGCGCCGCTGTCGCACGCATGGACACCGTCAACGGTCAGCCCGTGCTGCAGATCGAAGAAGGTTTTGACCGTGCATGGCGCCGTGTGGGCGTGGCCCTGGACCGCACCGGCTTCACCGTGGAAGACCGCGACCGCAGCCGCGGCATCTACTTCGTGCGCTACGTGGATCCCAATGCCAAGGGCGATTCCAAGGGCTTCTTCAGCAAGATCTTCAGTCGCGGCCCGGAAGCCGCAGCGCCCGTCAAGTACCAGATCCTGGTCAAGGGCGACGGCAACAAGTCCCAGGTCAGCGTGCTCAACGAGCAAGGCCAGCCCGAGACTTCGGCCAATGCCCAGCGCATTGTTCGCATCATTACCGACGATCTGAAATAAACCCACAGCGCATTGCGCACAAAAGCCACCAGCCTTCGGGCCTGGTGGCTTTTTTCATGGTGCATGCAGAGAGTTGAGCTGGCTATGCCGGCACCTGCTACGGCGCAAGCGCATCAAGCCTGCGGCAAAGACCAAGCCTCTGGAGTTTTTGGACATAAAAAAACCGCACCAAGGTGCGGTTTTTTGCGCAGAAGCCAAAGCCTCTGCCTGCGTAAGCAGCGAATTACTTGGCGGCTTCAGCAGGAGCTGCAGGAGCGGCATCAGCAGCGGGAGCTGCAGGAGCGGCGTCAGCAGCAGGGGCAGCAGGAGCTGCATCAGCGGCGGGAGCTGCAGCGTCAGCAGCAGGAGCGGCAGGAGCTTCAGCAGCAGGTGCGGGAGCAGCAGGAGCTTCCACGGCAGGAGCAGCAGCAGGAGCAGCTTCTTCCTTCTTGCCACAAGCGGCCAGAGCAGCAGCAGCGATCACGGTAGCCAGAATGAGAGAGTTCTTCATAACGATTCCTAGAAAGTAGGTTCAGCAGACAGTATTTGCATTGCCATTACGGTCAGCCTTTGCAGCTATTGATCGCTCTGGCAGTCAGGTCAAACAGTAAATTCGACTCGATTTGCATTATAGGTAGTTTTGCCCATTGCTGACTGATACTGACAGCAACTAAACAATTCTGCACAAATCACCGAGTTCGAACCGACCGGGACAAGCGCTTGCTTGTCTTGTCGCATACTGTGAACCAGAATTTTGTTTCTGTCAATTTACTGACAGCCGCTTGGCAATTCTTGACGTAATGCCAAGCAGAACCAGTGGGCGCCAGCCGGGCTTGGCTGCCAATCCGCAAGCAGGTAATACCCGAAGGTAGCACGTGCCCGCGGATCAGTCCATCACACGTTGTCGCCAGACCTCACCCAGCCGGCATCAAACCAGGACGACAGCAGCTCCAGCGCGTCATCGCTGGCGCTGGCCAGGTCCTTGCGCGACAGGGCGCGGGTATCGGCCAGCTTGCGCATCAGCGTGGCATCACGACCACCCGCCAGATAGCTCTCGCCATTGATGAAAATATGCTTGGCGTCATACATCATGCGGGTACGGCGATCGAGCACCACGCTTTCGAACATGCCGTTTTCCTCGCCATGCTCGAACCAAACATTGGCCTTGGGGTCGGTCAGGTGCTCACCCAGAGCGCGTTCCAGCGCCAATGGCTCGGCCATGGCTTTTTGCAGCGCTTCGCGCGCAAAGTCATAAAGACCGGCAGGAATCTCACCGGGATTGGTCACGGCCTCCTGCTTGGGGTCGCGATAGACCACGGGCGCTTCAGGCTCATCGGGCTCGTCCGACATGCGCAGCAGCAGCTCGCGGGCCAGTTCGCCGCGATCGGGCGAGCGGAAACCGATGGAGTAGGTCATGCACTCGCCTTCGGCCACACCGTCATGCGCCCACTTGGGCGGCAGATACAGCATGTCGCCGGGCTCCAGCACAAACTCTTCTTCGGGCTCGAAGTTGGCCAATATCTTGAGCGGCACGTCGGGCTGTAGCGAGAAGTCCTTTTGCCGGCCGATGCGCCAGCGACGCTTGCCATGGGCCTGGAGCAAAAACACGTCGTAGCTGTCGAAATGCGCGCCCACGCCGCCCTGGTCGGTCGCAAAGCTGATCATCAGATCATCCAGGCGCGCTTCGGGCACAAAACGGAACTGCTGCAACAGCTGATGCACTTTGCTGTCATGCAGATCCACGCCCTGCACCAGAGCAGTCCAGCCGGGCTTGGTGAGTGCAGGCAGGCTGCGGCGCGACAGCGGGCCGTGGCTGAGCTTCCAGCTGCCGTCTTCGTTGTGCTGAATCAGACGCGATTCCACACCGTCTTCGCCGGCCATGGCCAGCAGCTTGGCGCGAGGAATCAGAGGCTTGAAACCGGGAATGGCCTGGCGCACCAGCAGAGGCTTTTTATGCCAGTGCTTGCGCATGAACTGGGAAGCCGTGAGCCCACCCAGCAGGGTGAGCGGTGTATTGATATCCATGAGAAAGCAGTCCGCAAAGAGAGGGCAATGGCCTGCATTGTCCTATAGCCAGCAAAATCACCGGCAATCTCGCCCATATCGCTCGCCGACGCGGCCCAGACCGGCAAGGTGATAGCTCAGATCCTTCAAGGTCATGGAATCCCGGGCAAGGCCGTCACTCAGACGCAGCAGTTGCGCCCCCAGAATTCATAGCATGTAGCGTATGCAAGTCATGCGGAAAGCGATTGCTTGATACTCAGTTGAGCAGCATTCCGCTTGCCGTACCCTGGCTGGCACGAAACTGGGCCGGCGTCAGTCCGGTGTGCTGTTTGAAGGTGCGGCTCAGGTGCGCGCCGCTGGCAAAGCCGCAGGCCAGCGCCAGCTCGGTCAAGGTGCAGTGCTGCTGTCCTGGCTGGGCCAATTCACGCTGAAACAAGGCCACGCGCTCGGCCCAGACGAACTGGCTGATGCTCAACACCTCATCGGCAAACGCGTTGTAGAGATGGCGCTTGCTGCAGTTGAGCGCGCCAGCCATGGCCTCCACCGTCAGACCCGGATCGCGCAGATGCTGGCGCACGTAGGTCTTGATACGGCTTTTGAGCAGCTCGGCCGGCGTCAGCATCGCCGTTCGGCCGCAGGCGTCGAGCAGCGAGAGTTCGATCAGTTGTACCAGCGCATCCGTCACATGCTGGGCCAGGCCCTCGCCCATGGCCTGGCATTCGGCAAACGTGCCGCGCATCACATCCAGGGCAATGCGCGATACGCCCTGACCGCCTCCCACATAAGAGCCCATGATCGCATCGATGGCGCGACCATGGTCTTCGAATCGACTTTTGGGCAGGGTGACGATCAGGTGCTCACTCCACTCGGGGTTGAGCACCTCGTACTCCTGCGTGCTGTCATAAATCAACCACTGGCCGCTGCGGGCGCGGGCCTCGCGCCCTTTCTGGCGCACGGTGGCGCAACCCTGCCAGGGGGCAACGATCTTGAGAAAGTCCGTGCTGCGGCTGGCCATGGAGTCCGAGGTGCGGCGCACGCGGTGGCGGCCCGCCTCGATCTTGGTCATGCCCACCCGCCCCAGCTCGAAGGTGCCCAGCCGCGCAGCGAAGTGCGTGTCGCCATAGATATCGCTTTCCAGCCCATAGAGCGAGGACATCCACTGCTGCCACGCGCCCACGGCCTGAGCGCCTTGCATCTCGGTCATCTGATAAGCGGGGGCGGCGTGGGACATGGAGACTCCTGAGAGCAGGTTTTCGACAAGAGGGCACAGCAGGATGCTTCATTATCCATAGCAGCCGATGCGTGCATCTGGCCTGTCGTTTGCCATGCAGGGAAATCCGTGTTTACCCACATAGGGCTGCACCGCGAGACAAGACGTTGTGCACGTCCAGACAAACCCCTGCTGACGTCTTTTCCTACGATGGACAAAAAACCGGAGCCTAACCGGAACCATTCACCCAAGAGGAGACAAGCATGACATTCGCCAGCAAGCGCTTTGTTCTGAAACGTATCGCAGTGGCTGCGGCCATCGCAGGTCTGGGCTCTGTGGCCGCGCAAGCCATGGCGCAAGAGGCTCCCAAGTCGATCCGCATAGGCTGGGCCATTGCCAAGACCGGCGTCAACTCCGGCGGCACCTCGGTCACCACAGCGCCCAATTACAAGCTCTGGGTCAAGGAGATCAACGATGCCGGCGGCATCCTGCTCAAGGCCTATAACAAACGCGTGCCGCTGGAAGTCATCGAATACGACGACCGCTCCAGCACCGAGGAAGCGGTGCGCGCCACCGAGCGTCTGATCACCCAGGACAAGGTGGACTTTGTGCTGCCGCCCTGGGGCACGGGCTCCAACCTGGCCGTAGGCCCCACCTATGAAAAGCACAAATACCCGCTGCTGGCCGCCACCTCGGTGACCGACAAGGCGCCCGATCTGGCCAAGCGCTGGAAGCACGCCTTCTTCTTCCTGGGCACGGGCGGCGAATACGCCGAAGGCCTGGTTGCCATGCTGGAAAAAGCCAAGAAGGACGGCAAGATCAACAACAAGATCGCCATGATCAATATTGCCGACGGTTTTGGCGTGGAGCTGGCCAATGCCACCCGCAAGGCGGCCAAGCAGCATGGCTTCGAGCTGGTCTACGACAAAAGCTATCCGATCGGCACGCAGGATATGACGCCGGTGATCAACGAGGCCAAGGGCAAGGGTGCCGACACCTTTGTCGCCTACTCCTACCCGCCGGACACCATGCTGATCACCGAGCAGGCCAGAACTCAGGGCCTGGCACCCAAGGTGATGTTCACCGGCGTGGGCACACAGTTCCCCATGTTCAAGGGCAAGTTTGGCGCGGTGGCCGAAGGCATGATGGCCCCGGGCGGCATCGATACCAGCAATCCGCAAATGCAGGCTTATCTGAAGCGCTTCAAGGAGGTCACGGGTCAGGAATCCGACCGCTTTGCCAGCCCCATCGTCTACACCTCGCTGCAGATGCTGCAGCAGGCCATAGAGCGCGTGGGCAAGATCGATCGCGCTGCCGTGACACAGGAGCTCAAGACCGGCAGCTTCGAGACCGTGCTGGGTACGGTAAAGCTGGAAAACCAGATGTTGACCAAGCTCTGGCATGTGGGTCAGTGGCAAAACGGCGAGTTCAATGCGGTTGCCCCGACCACTCGTGCTGGCGCGAAGCCGGCAGTGATTCCACGCGTCACGCCCTGAAAACATTGAAGTGCTATTCCTGAGGGGCTTTGCGCCTCGGGAATAGCACCTTCGCGGCGGGGCCTCCTAGGCTCTTGCTCGGTGTTCCCAACTGAGGCATGCCTCTCAAACATTTCGCCCAGCTCTGCAAGAACTATCAAAACAAGAGCGGGCGGTGCATGCCTTTTATGCACTTTTGCCTGATTTCATAACAAGAACAATGCATCTCCAGCGCTATACGCTATGAATTTAATAGACATCCTTCTCGCCGGCGCCATGCTGGGCGGGCTCTACGGCTTGATTGCCATGGGGCTGACGCTGCAGTACGGCGTGGCCCGCATCATGAATCTCTCGTATGGGGAGTTTCTGATTGCGCCGGCTTTCCTGGCTTTTTTTGCCGTCAGCAGCTGGGGCATTTCGCCGCTGCTCCTGCTGGCGCTGGTGGTGCCGCTGGGTTTTGCGGTGCAGTGGGCCATTTACCAACTGCTGCTGACCCCACTGGTGCGCCGCGCCAAGGGCGGGCCGTCGCTGGAAGTGGACTCCATACTCGCCACCTTCGGCATGCTGTTTGTGGTGCAAGGCGTGATGATGGTGCTGTTTGGCGGCGATTATCACAGCTATACCTATCTGTCCGAGCCGCTGGAGATTTTCGGCAGCAAGGTGGCGGCCAACCGCCTGCTGGTGCTGGGCTTTGCCATCGTGCTGGGCGGCGGACTGTATCTGCTGCTGACCCGCACCCGGGCCGGGGCCGTGGTGCGTGCCGTCTCGGTGGCACCGCAATTCGCGCATCTGGTCGGCATCAATGTGCGCAGCACGGCAGCTCTGGCCTACGGCCTGGGCGGTGCACTGGTCGCCGTCTGCGGTGTGCTGGTCAGCATGTTTCTGCCCTTCTCGGCCGGCATGGGCACCATGTTTGCGATGAAGGCGCTGATCGTGGTCATCATGGGCGGCGTGGGCAACCTCATGGGCTGCCTAGTGGCCGGCATGTTGCTGGGTTTTGCCGAGACGCTGGTGGCGTCCTTTGTCGATCCCGGCCTGACGCTGGCCGTCAATTACGCCGTGTTCTTGCTGGTGCTGTTGTTCAAGCCCACAGGCCTGTTCGGGAGGAGTGCGCGATGACCCCGACAAACCGCAAGGAAATTCTGATCTGGGTCCTCAGCGCCATTGCCCTGCTGGGTCTGGCCCTGCTGCCGCATTGGCTGAGAGACGAGTACTACCTGTCCCTGCTGATCAGCATCCTCATGTACTGCGTGCTGGCCACGGCCTGGGCACTGTTCTCGGGGCCCACGCGCTATATCTCGCTGGCCACTGTCGCCTTCTTCGGCATGGGTGCCTATGTGACGGCCGTGTTTGGCGAACAACTGCCCTGGGCGGCCGTGCTGGCGATTGCGGCCGGCGTGGGCCTGGTCATGGCGCTGCTGGTGGGCCTGTCCACGCTACGCCTGTCCGGCGTGTACTTTGTGATCTTCAGCTTTGGCCTGGCCGAGCTGGTCAAGCAGCTGGTGACCTGGTGGGAGGTCAATATCACCAAAGACCTGGGCCGCTATGTGTTTGTGGAGATCACCCAGCTCGATATCTACTGGCAGCTGCTGGCCTTGCTGGCCCTGGTCTTGCTGCTGCGCGCCCTCATCAACCGCTCGCGCCTGGGTCTGGCTTTGCGGGTGATCGGCGAAGACGAAACCGTGGCCACCCACGTGGGCATCAACACCACCACCGCCAAGGTGCTGCTGTTCACCGTCAGCGCCGTCTTCATCACCGTGACGGGCGCCATCATGGCCCCGCGCTGGACCTATATAGACCCCAGCATTGCCTTTGCGCCGGCCATCTCGTTTCAGACGCTGATCATGGCCTTGCTCGGCGGTGCGGGAGCGCTGTTCGGCCCCTTGCTGGGCGCCGTGCCTCTGGTGCTGCTGTTCGAGTACCTGAGCGCCAACTTCCCCAACCATTTCGCCATCTTGCTGGGCCTGGTGTTTATCGTGATCGTTTACTTCGTGCCCCAAGGCCTGTCGGACGTTTTCGCCAGGCTGTTCACCAGAAAGGGAGGCAAGCCATGAAGACCGCCACCTTGCTTTCCCTGCGTTCCGCGACCAAGCGTTTTGGCGGTCTGGTGGCCGTCAACAACCTGAGCTTTGATGTCTACCCCGGCGAAGTCGTGGGTCTGCTCGGACCCAACGGCTCGGGCAAGACCACGGCCATGAATCTGATTTCGGGCGCCCTGCCCCTCAATGGCGGCGAAATCCTGTTCAAGGGCCAGGCCCTGCACAGGCTGAAAAGCCATCAGATTGCACGGCTGGGCATTGCGCGCACCTTTCAGCTGGTCAAGGTGCTGGGCTCCATGAGCTGCACCGACAACGTCATCGCCGGCATGGCTTTCAAGCCCAGACCGCTATTTGGCAAAGCGGCTGCGCAACGTGCGCAGGAGCTGCTGCAACGCGTGGGTCTGGCCGATTTGGCCCAGACCGCTGCGGGCGATCTCACCTATATCAACCAGAAGCGTCTGGAGCTGGCCCGCGCCCTGGCACTGGAGCCGCAGATTCTGCTGCTCGACGAATGGCTGGCCGGCCTCAATCCCACGGAACTGCAGCAGGGCATTGCGCTGATACAGCAGCTGCAGGCCAGCGGCCTGACCATCTTGATGGTCGAACATGTGATGGATGCGGTGCACGCCCTGTGCAGCCGTTGCGTGGTGATGAATGCGGGCTCAAAAATAGCCGACGGCCCCACGGCCCAGGTGCTCAAGCAGCCCGAGGTGGTACGCGCCTATCTGGGTGGTGATGAGGAAGATGCTGCGGAGGCTGCCCATGCTTGATGTGCGCAATATCGCCGTGCGCTACGGCAAGCACGAGGCCTTGCATGGCGTGAGTCTGCAGGTGCAGCCCGGTGAACTGGTCGTCATGCTGGGCGCCAACGGCGCGGGCAAATCCAGCCTGCTCAAGGCCCTGGGCGGCATGGTCAGGCCCGAGACGGGCGCGAGCGCGCAACTGGCAGGCAAGGAGCTGATGCAGCTGCCCTCCCATGCCATCGTGCAATCGGGCCTGGCTCTGGTGCCCGAAGGACGCGGCGTGTTTGGCGATCTCAGCGTGAAGGAGAACCTGTTGCTGGGCGCTCAGCCCCAGCGGGCCCGCGCCAACGAGGCGCAGAACCTGGAGCGCGTGTTCGCCCTGTTTCCCAAGCTGCGCGATCGATTGCCGCAGGCGGTGCGCACCATGAGCGGCGGCGAGCAGCAGATGGTGGCCGTGGGCCGCGCGCTGATGAGCCAGCCCGATATCTTGTTGCTGGACGAGCCCTCGCTAGGCCTGTCGCCGCTGATGTGCAAGGAGCTGTTCGCGGCGCTGGCCCGCATCAAGACCCTGGGCATGGGTGTGCTGCTGGTGGAGCAAAACGCCCGCCAAAGCCTGGCCATTGCCGATCGCGGCTATCTGCTGGAGACCGGCCGCATTGTCGGCCAGGGCTCGGCCACAGATCTTTCAAACAGCCCGGCGGTACGACGCGCGTACCTGGGCGGTGAACATTGAGCAATGACAAGGAGAGACTCTCATGATTGAACAGAAAATGCTGATTGGCGGCCAGGAATGCATCGCCAGCAATGGCGCGACTTTCGAGCGCAAGAACCCTCTGGATGGCTCGGTGGCCACACGCGCCCCTGCAGCGACGACCGAAGACGCGACTCGCGCCTGCGATGCCGCAGCAGCAGCCTTCCCCGCCTGGTCGCAGCTAGGCCCCAATGCCCGTCGTGCCATGCTGATGAAGGCCTCGCACGCCCTGGAGGCCAAGGGCGAAGCGATTGCCGCCGCCATGGCGGCCGAGACCGGTGCCTCGGGCATCTGGGCCGGCTTCAATGTGCACCTGGCCGCCAGCATGCTGCTGGAAGCCGCTTCGCTGACCACGCAGATCAATGGCGAAATCATCCCCTCCGACGTGCCGGGCAGCGTGGCCATGGCCGTGCGCCAGCCAGCCGGTGTGGTGCTGGGCATTGCGCCCTGGAATGCGCCCGTCATCCTGGCCGTTCGCAGCATCTCCACGGCCCTAGCCTGCGGCAACACCGTGATTCTCAAAGGCTCGGAGCTGTGCCCCGCCACCCACGGCCTGATCATCGAAGCACTGCAGGATGCCGGCCTGCCTGCCGGCGTGGTGAACTTTGTGACCAATGCGCCAGCAGACGCCGGCAGCGTGGTCGAGGCCATCGTGGCCCACCCCGCCGTGCGCCGCGTGAGCTTTACCGGGTCCACCAAGGTGGGCCGCATCATCGGCCAGACCTGCGCCAAGCACCTCAAGCCCGCGCTGCTGGAATTGGGCGGCAAGGCTCCCTTCCTGGTATTGGACGATGCCGACATCGACGCCGCCGTGAATGCCGCCACCTTTGGCGCTTTCGCCAACTCGGGCCAGATCTGCATGTCCACCGAGCGCTTTGTGGTGGACAACCAGGTGGCCGACGAATTCATCGCCAAGTTTGCCGCCAAGGCCAAGAGCCTGCCGCTGGGCGATCCGCGCAAAGGCCCGGTGGTGCTGGGCTCGGTGGTCGATCAGGCCACGGTGGAGCGCTGCAACGCCATGATTGACGACGCTCTGGCCAAGGGCGCCAAAATCGTCTGCGGCGGCAAGGCCGAGAACACGCTGATGCCGGCCACGCTGATCGACCATGTGACACCAGCGATGCGCATCTTTCACGAAGAGACTTTCGGCCCGGTCAAGGGCATCGTGCGCGTCAATGGCGAGGAAGAAGCGATCGCCACCGCCAACGACAACGAGTTCGGTCTGTCCTCTGCCGTGTTCACCAAGGACACTGCCCGCGGCTGGCGCGTGGCGGCGCGCATCGAGGCCGGCATCTGCCACATCAACGGCCCCACGGTGCATGACGAAGCACAAATGCCTTTTGGCGGCGTCAAGGCTTCGGGCTACGGCCACTTTGGCGGGCGGCAAGGTATTGATGCCTTTACCGAAACCCGCTGGGTGACCATGCAGACGAGCGAGCGCCACTACCCGTTCTAAAACGTTTTTGAAGCACCCATGAAAAAGCCGCCCGCAGTTGCTGCCGGGCGGCTTTTTGCTTTTGTTTTGATAGCTTCTTGCGCTTATTTAATAAGCGCTTTAGCCGAAAAAACTTTGAAACAACGTTTCAGTCAGGCATAACTGTCGTCATCCCAGCTGCCGCCGTCATCCCAGTTGCCGCTGGCGGCGCTGTCTATGCTGTCCACACCGGCATCGCGGGCCATTTGATCGGGCGCCGACTTTTCGCTTTGCAGGCTTTGATGGCTGCCCTGCGCTTCATCCTGCAGCTTGTCTGAATGGCTTTGCGCCTCATGCTGACCCAGCAGATTGCCCAGGCCGTTGAAGAGCAACATACCGCCAGCCACGCCGGCGGCCGATGCGGCAGCAGTCCCCAGAAAGCCGCCCGCTGCGGACGGCGCAGCCTGGGCTGCCGGGGCCGAACCGCCAAAGAATCGATCGCGCCAGCTGGGAGCCGGCTGCGCGGCCGGCGCTGCTTGCGGCGACTCATAGGCAGGCAGCGGCCCACGGCCGAAATGCGTGTCCAGCCCGCCAGACAGAAAGCTGCCTGCGCCGCTGGTTCGGGCGGCGGCTTGGCGGCCCTGATCGACTTCTTGCTGCAACTGGCTGATCTGCTGCTGGGCCTGCTGCAAGGCGTTCTCGAGCAGCAAGCTGCGCTGAGCCAGCCAGTAGGCCGCATCGGGCACGGCAGCCAGGCCCTGGCGAATTTCAGCCTCGGCCTGCGCATCCTTGGGCGCGCCTCGGGTCTGCGCCAAACGCTCAAAGAGTTCGCGCAGCAGTTGTTGCTCTTGGGATGTCATATGGTTTTCCTTTGCCTCTTGGCGATTTCTGCCCCGCAGATAAGGGCGAGTATGAGAGTGCGCAAGAGCAGCAATGTGAACAGTGTTCAAGACCTCGTAGCATGGTGTAACAAGACGCCGCAGCTGCACTGCCATTGCGAGCGTGGGACAATTCCAGCCAATTCATTCACACCACGGGCCGCGCCGGCCCCTGGCCGTTATTCAAGCGCCCTGTCTGCGCTTTCAAACTACAGAACACACCATGGAAGTTACCGAACAATGCGTGGTCGCCCTGACCTGGGTCATGAAGGACACTCTGGGAGAAGAGCTGGACGTGCTCGAAGAGCCGGTGGATTTTCTGATCGGTGGTGACGACTTGTTCAAGCGCATCGAAGAAGCGCTGCAAGGCCACGGCGTGGGCACCCAGATCGATCTGCATCTGGAACCCGAAGAAGCTTTTGGCGACTATGACGAGAATCTGATCCTGCTGGAAAAGCGCGAACTCTTTCCCTCTGAGATCGAAGAAGGCATGAGCTTCGAGTCCAGCGCCATGCCCAAGGGCACCAGCGCCGTGCTGCCGGGCCTGCTCTACACCGTGACCGAGATCTACCCCGAGCATGTGGTGCTGGACGGCAACCATCCACTGGCCGGCATTGCGCTGCGCCTGCATATCAAGATCGAGGGCGTGCGCCAGGCCACCGAAGAAGAAGTCGGCCGCGGCACGGCCGGCACAGGCTTTTTCCGCATCGAACCCATGGCTCCGGGCAACGAAACCCTGCACTGATTCAAGTCAAAGCGAACAACAAAAAGGGACTCCAACCGAGTCCCTTTTTTCATGTCCAAGCCGCTTCAGCGGTAGAGCTGATTGCCGTCCACGCGCACGCGCTCGCCAATACTGAACGGGGGCGCATGCTGGTAGTCAAAAGCGCGCACGTTGCCATCTTGCAGCTGCACTGTAACGCGGTAAATATCGCGCACGCTGCCACCACCGACACTGTTTTGCACGGCGCTACCGGCCAGCGCACCGCCGACCACACCGGCAATCGTGGCCAATGTGCGGCCCGAGCCGCCACCGACCTGGTTACCCAGCACCCCGCCAATCACGCCGCCAGCAATCGCACCGCCTGCGCCAATGCCGCTGCCGTCCTGCACGCGCACGGTTTCGATATTGAGCACGCGGCCTTGTTGCACATAATTCGGCTGAGGCTGTTGCGAATAGCAGTTGGGATTGTTATAGCCGCAGTTATGGGCCGGATAGGTTTGAACGGGAGCACTGCCCACCGGGTAAGACTGAGTTGTGGCGGGAAAACCGGAGCCGGAATAGGCGCTCTGCGAATAACTACCCTGTGCCGGGTAGCCGTTCTGATAGCTGCCCTGAGGATAGGCCACACAGGCTGAGAGAGCTGCCGCGATGCCGGCGACCATGGCCACTCGGCCCCAGCGTTGAATGACGTTCATGAGAATCTCCTGACCGGCGAAGGCCACTGGCTGTCGCCGCAATTTCTGTTGTGAGTGGGTATGCAAGCCCAATGGGCTCAAACTTCCACTCCAACGTTTCACCCGGCAGTTGCGACGACAGCGTTCACACTTGCTCACAATACTCATCGTATGGAAGCTGTTTCATCGCTCTGAAAATCAGAGCTGACTGCGCTTGCTTCAGCTTGTTTTTCTCAGTAGCTCTCTTCAGTCTCTTTTCTCGGCGAGCACCTTTAGCTATTAATTAAAGAGCGATAGACATCTAGTCTTGGCTACGGACACGCAATACATCGCCGTTGCGGCCATCCACATCCAGCTTCACAAAGCGGCCATCGTTGGCCGTGGCCTTGACCTTGTAGCGGCCGTCATCCCATTCGACTTCCCGAAACTCGCGATAGCCCATCTTCTCCAGCCTGTCGCATACCTCGCGAATGCTCAGCGCCGGCCCCAAGGCCATGCCGCGCACAGCGGCCAGCGATGCCGTGGCCCTGTCTGCCATGGAATCCTGCGGTGCTGCCAGGCAAACGCCAGCGGACATGAGCGCCGCCGCTCCCGCCAGGGCGATACAACACAGACGCATGGAAGATCTGCCCGAAACAGGCGCGGCGCTGGCCCTGCGCAATGGCTCGGAGGTCAAGGTATGGACGGCAGTGCCGGCTTGTAGGCTGTGCATGGAAGGCTCCTTATGGCTGGTTTGACCTCGCCAGCAACCAAGACGCTTGGCTCCGACGGGTTGAGGCCATTGTTCGCAAGCCTGGCTGAACCGGTTCTGAAGCCGGCGTTCAGCTTTCATTCATCCTGCCCGGCCTATAACCTCAGCTGCAACCCGCCGTCCAGTCCGCTTTTCCTCGCTAACCACTTTTTCCAGCAAGCCATGCCTACTCTGCCTGACCAACACCACAACCGCACTTCAAGCACCGCGTCGCACAAGAGCGGAAAACGCCATGCACTGCTTGCGCTGCTGTTGGCACTGGCGGGCGCTGCCACGTTGGTCATATGGCCTACCGCCTCCGATGCCGGCGACAACGACCATGAAATGGCACGCCAGGCCTTGCGCCAGGGCCAGGTGCTGCCGCTGCGCACGGTGCTGGACCGCGTGGAACAGCAATATCAAGGACAGGTGATCAAGGTGGAATTCGAGCGCGATGACGGCAGGTTCGTCTATGAAATCCGGCTGCTGCAAAGCGACGGCAAGGTGGTCAAACTCGAGATCGATGCCGGCGACGGCAGCCTGATCAGCATGAAGCGCAAAAAATGACGCAGCAGGAAAAGTCATCATCCAAGGAAAGAGACAAAGCATGCGAATCCTGCTGATCGAGGATGAATCCACGCTTCGCGAGCAGTTGCTGCTGGCGCTGCAGCAAGCCGGCCATACGGTGGAGATGGCCGCCGATGGCGAGACGGCCCAGTATCTGGGAGAGGTGGAAAGCTTTGACGCCGCGGTGCTGGACCTGGGCCTTCCCGTGCGCGATGGCCTGAGCGTTCTGCGAGCCTGGCGTGCGCAGGGCCGCACCATGCCTGTGCTGATACTCACGGCACGCGGTGCCTGGCATGAAAAAGTGGCGGGTATGGATGCAGGAGCCGACGACTACCTGGCCAAACCTTTTCACATGGAAGAGTTGCTGGCCCGTCTGCGAGCCTTGCTGCGGCGCTTGAGCCCCCATGCCAGCGCTCTATGGCAATGCGGATCGATCAGCCTCGATTCGCGTCAGGCCAGAGTCACCGTCGAGGGTCAGGCACTGACGTTGACCAGCCACGAGTTCAAAGTGCTGGCCCTGTTGATGCAACGCATGAACAACGTGGTGTCACGCACCGAACTGTCGGAGCACATCTACCCCCAGGACAGCGACCGCGACTCCAACACCATTGAAGTCTTTGTGGGGCGGCTGAGAAAAAAGCTGCCCGCCGGCTCGATTGAAACCGTTCGCGGCCTGGGCTATCGCCTGGCGGCTCCCGAAGAAATCCAGAACAAGCATGTCTGATCACACCATTCACGCCACCATGGCCCGCCAAGCTCACCATGAGCGCGATACCGGCTCCTGGAAAAATTCTCTGCGTCTGCGCCTGCTCACCGGCACCCTGATCTGGGTTCTGGGCGCTCTCCTGCTGACCGGCTGGGGGCTGCGTGCGCTGTTTGCCGAACATCTGGCTCAGCAGCTGCGCTCTCAGCTCGTCGCCAAGCTTGACCGGCTGAGCGGTGCAGTGAGCTTTCAGATGGACCAGCCCGTGCAGATCACGGTCGCCCCGTTTTCCGGCGACCCGCTGCTGCAACAACCGCTGTCTGGCATGTACTGGCAGGTTGATCAGCTGGACGCTACAGGACAGGCCACGGTGCATGCCGGTATCCAGCGCTCGCGCTCGCTCTGGGACCAGACACTGGACTGGCCTCTGTTCAAAGCCGACAAGACCTGGGAGCCCACACTCCCTTTGCATGCGCCGGCCACCTACGGCCATATGTCCGACGGCAACGGCAATGGGCTGGTGGTGGTGACGCGTACCGTACAGCTGCCAGAGACTGACGCCCCTGTCTTGCGGCTGATGGTGGCGGCCGATACCGCCATGCTGGCCGTTCCGCTGCAGCGCTTTACCAAAATGCTGATTGCCGCCCTGTGCGTGCTGGCCGCAGGACTGGTCATCGCCGTGGTCGTGCAACTTCAGCTGGCGCTGGCACCGCTGACGGCACTGCGGCGGCAACTCGCAGCCGTCAGCCAGGGCGAGGCCCCGGAAATCCAGGGCGAGCACCCAACGGAAATCATGCCTCTGGTTCAGGAATTCAACCATGTGCTGCGCATGAATGCCCAGATGGTGGAGCGCGCCCGCACCCAGGCCGGCAATCTGGCCCATGCGGTCAACACTCCGCTGAGCATCATGGGCAACGCGGCGGCGCAGCAAGACGATGCCCTGGCGACTCTGGTGCGCGAGCAGGTTGCCAGCGCCAGCCGCCAGGTCGAGCATCACCTGGCCCGCGCACGGGCCGCTGCCGCCGCAGCACAGCAAGGCCATGGCCTGCGCACACCGCTGGAGCAGCCGCTGCAGTCTCTGGTACGCACCATGAGCAAGCTGCATGCGGCGCGAGACATACGTTTCGAGCTGCAAGGCGATGCCTCGGACTGGGACTTCAAGGGCGACACGCAGGACCTGATGGAAATGTTGGGCAATCTGCTGGACAACGCGGGCAAATGGGCACAGTCGCTGGTGCTGTTGCAGATTCAGCCAGCGGTCGATAGCAGCCGCTACATCACGCTGAACATTGACGATGACGGCCCAGGCATCGCCGCCGAGCAACGCGAGCGCATCTTCATGCGCGGCGAGCGGCTGGACGAACAGCGCCCGGGCGCAGGCCTTGGCCTCGATATCGTGCGCGACCTGGTTCAGACTTATGGCGGCAGCATAGAAGCCTTGAGCTCGCCTTTGGGTGGGCTGCGCATGGTGTTGACACTGCCGGGTGCCAGACGCAAGGCCTGACTTGGCGCAACAGCTGATAGCCGCAGGCCAAAGCCGGTCCATAACGCAGTGCCATGCGATGCACGGCACAGGCCACCGGTCAACACCGCATGCGGCATCGGCAATGCTGCCGCTGCGCCTGCTTTTGTCGCCGGCTTATTGCTTGCCGGTGGAGCCGTAGCCGCCTTCACCGCGCTCGCTGGCGGCGGCAAAGTCTTCGACCAGATTGAACTGGGCTTGCACCACGGGCACGATGATCAGCTGGGCCAGACGGTCCATGGGCTGCAGCGTGAACGTGGTCTGTGAGCGATTCCAGGCGCTGACCATGAGTTGGCCCTGGTAATCCGAATCGATCAGACCCACCAGATTGCCCAGCACGATGCCGTGCTTGTGGCCCATGCCCGAGCGCGGCAGGATCATGGCGGCGTAATTGGGGTCTTTGAGGTGCATGGCCATGCCGGTGGGAATCAGCTGCCACTGGCCGGGCTCCAGCACCACGGGCGCATCGATGCAGGCGCGCAAATCCAGGCCGGCGCTGCCGGGCGTGGCATATGCGGGGAGGTTGTCGCGCAGACGCGCGTCTAAGATCTTGACATCAACTTTCATGCTTACCTTTGGAAAGAGCTGCCATCAGCAGCTCATTCTTTGTTCTTGAATCACGCAACAGCGCCAGAGGCTGTCGCAAATGGAAGGGCGCCATTGTGGCAGGCCTGGCGCCAGCTTTCACTTGCTCTTGATCTTGGCCAGCACATTGCTGATCAGAGACAGAAAGGCCATCAGCGACAGCATGCTGCCAAAGCTGGGAGAGAACTGGCTCACCACGATGCCCACAACGCCCAGAAAGATGCTGAAGGGCTGAATCCAGGGCCGAGGCTTGGGCGTCGCCTCAGCCTTCTTGGCGTCGATCTCGCGCTCAATTTCCTGATAGCGGCGCTTGGCTTCGGCCTTGGAGCGGCCCTGGGCCGTCTGAGCCGCCGCACCGGTCTGCATGGAATGTGTCTTGGCTGCGGGCCTGGCGGCCCCGCCGCGCTGGGCTTGCTCGGCCGCTTCCCGAATTTTCTGCAGCTTCTCGCGCAGCAGGGCCGCAGGAGAAGCCGCCTGATCTCCCGGCGTTTCCGCCGCATCGTTGATCGCGCTCGCTATGGCACGCTGGGTGCGCACAAACTCGGGATTGGTGCGCAGCAGCTTGTCTACATAAGCCACATAGTCACCATTGCTCGGGCCTTCATAGCTGGCGGGAATCATGATCAAACTCCTAGTGGTGCAGCCAGGCGCTGCGCAATTTCTTCAACCAGCTGACGGGCCAGCACGTCCTTGCTGGCATGGGGCAGCTCCTTGGAGCCCTGCTCGTCGATCAGCACCAGAGCATTGTCATCCTTGCCAAAGGTGGCCGGGCCGATATTGCCCACCAGCAGCGGCACGCTTTTGCGCAGGCGCTTGGCGCTGGCATGGCGCAGCAGGTCATGGCTTTCGGCCGCAAAGCCTACGCAATACAGCTTGCCGGACTTCGCCTGTGCGGACTGGGCCACGCCCGCCAGAATGTCGGGGTTCTCGACGAAACCCAGGGCTGGTACGTCACCCGAACCGTCTTTCTTGATCTTTTGATCCGAAAATTCGGCTGGACGCCAGTCTGCAACTGCGGCAGTAGCTATGAAAATCGATGCATTCGAGACTTGCGACTGCACGGCCTCCTGCATCTGGCGCGCCGATTGCACATTGAGCCGCGTCACGCCGCGCGGAGTGGGCAGGTGCACGGGGCCGGCCACCAGCGTGACCTCGGCGCCCGCCTCTCGCGCCGCACGGGCGATGGCAAAACCCATCTTTCCGCTGGAGAGATTGGTGATGCCGCGCACCGGATCAATCGCTTCAAACGTAGGGCCGGCCGTGATCAGCAATCGCTGACCGCGCAGGCGCTTGGCCGTGAAGTGGGCTGCCAGCTCCTGCATGATTTCTTCGGGCTCCAGCATGCGGCCGTCACCCACTTCGCCACAGGCTTGCTCGCCCGTACCCACGCCCAGCACCTGAGCGCCATCCAGAGCCACCTGCCGCAGATTACGCTGGGTGGCAGGATGGGCCCACATTTCTCGGTTCATGGCCGGGGCCAGCAGCAAGGGCACGCCGTCCATGGGGCGGGCCAGACATATCAGACTGAGCAACTCGTCTGCGCGGCCCTGGACCAGGCGAGCGATGAAGTCGGCGCTGCAGGGCGCGATGAGAATGGCATCGGCCTCACGGCTCAAATTGATATGGGGCATGTTGTTGGGCTCGCGCACATCCCACTGGGAGGTGTAGACTGCGCGCCCAGACAGTGCCTGCATGGTGACTGCGGTCATGAACTGCTCTGCGGCTTCGGTCATGACCACTTGCACGGTGGCGCCGGCCTGAACCAGCAAACGGCACAATTGCGCCGATTTGTAACAAGCCACGCCCCCGGAAAGGCCCAGCACCAGATGTTTGCCTGCGAACACGTCATTCATGGCGTGCAATTTAGCAGACAAGCAGCGCCTTGCAGTCACTCAAGCAGCCCTGCACTGCACGCCGAAATTCACGGCGCACCTATAATCTTGTTTTACCACCACCAAAAAAAGACATGACCAAGTTCGTCTTCGTCACCGGCGGTGTGGTGTCTTCCCTCGGTAAGGGAATCGCCTCAGCCTCCCTTGCAGCGATCCTGGAATCGCGCGGTCTCAAAGTCACCCTCATCAAGCTCGATCCCTACATCAACGTGGACCCGGGCACCATGTCGCCCTTCCAGCACGGCGAAGTGTTCGTGACCGATGACGGAGCCGAGACCGACTTGGACCTGGGCCACTATGAGCGTTTCATCGAAACGCGCATGCGCCAGACCAACAACTTCACCACGGGCCGTATCTATCAGTCCGTGCTGGAAAAAGAGCGTCGCGGCGACTATCTGGGCAAGACCGTACAGGTCATTCCCCACGTCACCAACGAAATTCAGGAATACATCAAGCGCGGCGCCGGTCTCGGCACCGAGCATGAAGTCGATGTGGCCATCTGCGAAGTCGGCGGCACGGTGGGCGATATCGAATCCCTGCCTTTCCTCGAAGCAGCGCGCCAGCTGGCTCTGAAGCTCGGCCCCAACAATTCCGCCTTTGTGCACCTGACTTACCTGCCGTTCATCGAAACTGCAGGCGAGCTCAAGACCAAGCCCACACAGCACACCGTGCAGAAGCTGCGCGAAATCGGTATCCAGCCCGATGCTCTGTTGTGCCGCGCCAAGCACCAAGTGCCTGATGAAGAGAAGGAAAAAATTTCCCTCTTCACCAACGTGCCCGAGTGGGGTGTGATCTCCATGTGGGACGTGGACACCATCTACAAGGTGCCCCGCATGCTGCACGAGCAAGGCCTGGACGGTCTGATCTGCGACAAGCTGCGTCTGAACACGCCCCCCACCAACCTCAAGCGCTGGGATGAGCTGGTCTATGAGACCGAGCATCCTCAAGGCGAAGTCAAGATCGCCATGGTGGGCAAGTATGTGGAGCTGTCCGACGCCTACAAGTCGGTCAACGAAGCCTTGAAGCACGCCGGCATGCGCAACCATGTGCGCGTGAAGATCACGCACGTGGATTCGGAAACCATTCACGATAGCGACGCTGCCAAGCTGCTCAAGGACTATGACGGCATTCTGGTGCCCGGCGGCTTCGGCTCCCGCGGCGTGGAAGGCAAGATCTCGACAGCCAAGTTCGCCCGCGAATCCAAGGTTCCCTATCTGGGCATCTGCCTGGGCATGCAAGTGGCCACCATTGAGTACGCCCGTCACGTGGCCGGCCTCGAGAACGCCAACTCCACCGAGTTCGACGCCAACACGCCCAATCCCGTGATCGCGCTGATCACCGAGTGGAAGGATGCGGACGGCACGATCAAGACCCGTGATGCCAACTCCGATCTGGGCGGCACCATGCGCCTGGGCGCCCAGTCGTCCGATGTGCAAACCGGCACCCTGGCCCACAGCATCTATGGCGATGTGGTGACCGAGCGTCACCGCCACCGCTACGAAGCCAACACCCAGTATCTGGACCAGTTGCGCGAAGCCGGCCTGGTGATCTCCGCCCTGACCCAACGCGAACAGCTGACGGAAATCGTCGAGCTGCCCGCCAAGGTCCACCCCTGGTACATCGGCGTGCAATTCCACCCCGAGTTCAAGTCCACGCCCTGGAGCGGTCACCCGCTGTTCAATGCCTTCATCAAGGCAGCCATGGAACGCCAAAAGGCGGCAAAAAAGGCTTGAGCCTTATCGCTTGAACCCTGAGGGCTTGCCCTCAGGTACGGGCTAGGTACTGATTTCCCTAAGGATCCCACCATGAAACTCTGCGGCTTTGACATCGGCCTTGACCAACGCTTTTTCCTGATCGCCGGCCCTTGCGTGGTCGAGTCCGAGCAGCTGCAGATGGACGTGGCCGGGCAACTCAAGGAAATCACCTCGTCCCTGGGCATCAATTTCATCTTCAAGAGCAGCTTTGACAAGGCCAACCGTTCCTCGGGCACCAGCTTTCGCGGCCCAGGCATGGAAAAAGGCCTGGAAATCCTGGCCAAGGTGAAGAAGGAATTGAACGTGCCCATCCTCACCGATGTGCACACCGTCGAAGAAGTGCCTTATGTGGCCTCCATCGTGGACATGCTGCAAACCCCTGCCTTTCTGTGCCGCCAGACGGATTTCATCCGCGCCGTGGCCCAGTCGGGCAAGCCGGTCAATATCAAGAAGGGCCAGTTCCTGGCGCCTCACGATATGAAGAACGTCATCGACAAGGCCCGCGCTGCCGCCCTGGAAGCAGGTCTGCCTGCAGACAGCTTCACCGCCTGCGAGCGCGGCGCCAGCTTTGGCTACAACAACCTGGTCAGCGATATGCGTTCGCTGGCCATCATGCGCGAGACCCAGGCTCCCGTGGTGTTTGACGCCACCCACAGCGTGCAGCTGCCCGGCGGCAACGGCACCTCCAGCGGCGGCATGCGTGAGATGGTGCCTGTGCTGTCCCGCGCAGCGGTTGCAGTGGGCGTGGCAGGTCTGTTCATGGAAACCCATCCCGATCCCAGCAACGCGCTCTCCGACGGCCCCAATGCCGTGCCGCTCAAGCATATGAAAGCGCTGCTGGAGACGCTGGTGGCGCTGGACGATGTGACCAAGCGCAACGGTTTCCTCGAAAACCAATTCGGAGCCTGAACATGGCCAGCGGCTACATCATCGCTTACGTGGAGGTCACCAACCCCACGCAATATGACGAGTACCGGAAATGGAGCACCGAGGCCATGCAGGTGCACGGCGCCGAAGTCTGTATTCGCGGCGGCCAGGTGGCCGTGCTCGAAGGCGACTGGGCACCCGAGCGCGTGGTAGTGCTGAAATTTCCCAGCTTTGAAACCGCCCAGTCGTTTCACGACTCACCCGAGTACCGCAAGGCCCGGGCCGCGCGCGAAGGCGCCGCCATCATGCGCATGATCTGCGTAGAAGGCATTTGACCCTTGAATCATTCAGGCATGACAGACGAACCCCGTTCGCCACTGACATGCCTGTTTTTTTATCTGTTTTCCCCGGCCCGGATACCGCAGACAGCGGCTTTCTGCAAGAAATCCCATATCGGCGGCCCGTCAAGGCAAAAGCAGCCCACCAAATTTGTGCACAATAGCCGCCGCCGCTTCTCCCATACTCGTCACGTGCGTGACGCGCTTGCAGCCGACACGCCAAGCTGCAGGGGAAGGTCAGAAATTATTTTGATAGCAGCTTGCGCTTGATGCACAAGCACAAGGGCGTGATTTCATGCAAGAAATCAGCCCGCACGTACCGATTTCAGAAACCTCAAAGGAAATGCAATGAGTGCCATTGTTGACATCGTAGGCCGCGAAGTGCTGGACAGCCGCGGCAACCCCACCGTCGAATGCGACGTGTTGCTGGAGTCGGGCGTGATGGGCCGCGCTGCCGTGCCTAGCGGTGCCTCCACCGGTTCGCGCGAAGCCATCGAGCTGCGTGACGGCGACAAGAGCCGTTACCTGGGCAAGGGCGTGTTGAAGGCGGTTGAGCACATCAACACCGAAATCTCCGAAGCCGTGCTGGGCCTGGATGCTTCCGAACAAGCCTTCCTGGACAAGACCCTGATCGACCTGGACGGTACTGACAACAAGAGCCGCCTGGGTGCAAACTCCATGCTGGCCGTGTCCATGGCCGTGGCCCGCGCCGCAGCTGAAGAAGCCGGTCTGCCCCTGTACCGCTACTTCGGCGGCATGGGTGGCGTGCAACTGCCCGTACCCATGATGAACGTGATCAACGGCGGCGCCCACGCGAACAACTCGCTGGACCTGCAAGAGTTCATGATCATCCCCGTGGGCGCCCCCACCTTCCGCGAAGCCGTGCGTTGGGGCGCTGAAGTCTTCCACGCTCTGAAGGCCATCATCCACCACAAGGGCATGTCCACCGCCGTGGGCGACGAAGGCGGTTTCGCGCCTTCCGTGGAAAACCACGAAGCCGCCATCCAGCTGATCATCGAAGCCATCGAAAACGCTGGCTACAAGCCCGGCGAACAAATCGCCCTGGGTCTGGACTGCGCCGCCTCCGAGTTCTACAAGGACGGCATGTACGTTCTGGAAGGCGAAGGCAATATGACGCTGACCGCTGCCCAGTGGACCGACATGCTGGCCGGCTGGTGCGACAAGTACCCCATCATCTCCATCGAAGACGGCATGCACGAAGGCGACTGGGATGGCTGGAAGATTCTGACCGAGCGCCTGGGCAAGAAGGTTCAGCTGGTGGGTGACGACCTGTTCGTGACCAACACCAAGATCCTCAAGGAAGGCATCGACAAGGACATCGCCAACTCCATCCTGATCAAGATCAACCAGATCGGCACGCTGACCGAAACGTTTGCCGCCATCGAGATGGCCAAGCGCGCCGGCTACACCGCCGTAATCTCGCACCGCTCGGGCGAAACCGAAGACTCGACCATTGCCGATATCGCCGTGGGCCTGAACGCTGGTCAGATCAAGACCGGCTCCATGAGCCGTTCCGACCGTATCGCCAAGTACAACCAGCTGCTGCGCATCGAAGAAGACCTGGGTGATGTGGCCCAGTACCCCGGCCGCGCGGCCTTCTACAACCTGCGCTAAAGTGCAGGGCTGAGTGGGAAACGGGCTGAGCGCATTGCCCAGCCCTTCCCCCGCTCCTTCAGTCAAAGCTTTTTCCGTATGGTCAATCGCGTCGTCACCGTTGTCTTGCTGGCCCTGCTGGCTCTGATCCACTCCCAGCTGTGGCTGGTCCATGGCAGCATGGACTATGTCGGGGAGCTGCAGCAGCAGATCCAGGACCAGAATGCGGCCAATGCCGTGGAGAAGGCGGAAAACGACAGGCTGGAATCCGAGGTCAATGACTTGAAGGACGGCCTGGCGACCGTAGAGGAAAAAGCCCGCAGCGAGCTGGGCATGGTCAAGTCCAACGAGATCTTTATCCAGATCTCAAAGCACTGAGCCAGCGCTCCACTGCTCCACAAGCCAGCCTTGCGCTGGCTTTTACTTTGTCCAGCCTCGTGCTGGATTTTTCGTTTTATCCAGCCCTGTGCTAGCGTCTGGCCTGGGTTCGGCCTTTTACTGCTTTATCTGCATCGTGGATTTGATGACTTCTGCCCAGCCACCGATCGTACTTCTGGGTGCCCCTCATGCCCTGGCGCGTGCCATGGCCCATGCTTTGCTCCAGGCCTGGGAGACTCATGCACCGGCAAGCCGCTGGTCATGTCTTGCGCCTCAGCCGGGCGAAGACTGGCCGTCAGAGGCCAAGATTTATGTGCTGGGTCAGGACTGGCGCGACAGTGCGGCCTCGGATCCTGCCTCCCGCCAGATCGGCGCCTGGCGGGTGCAGCTGGCAGAGCAAGGCCTGCCCTATGTCATGCTGTATGGCAAGCCTGCAGCCCAGTGGCTGCAGCTGGCAGAGTCTCTAAAATCCATAGCACCTAGTGCAGACTGGAACTGGATTTCAGAGCAAAATCCCTGGAAACCCAGCGCCCGCATGCACAGCAAGATGTGTGAACAATGCGGGGACGGCGATTGCGAGCGCCAGCTATTCGAGGCGCTGCACAAGCCCGGGAAAAAATAGCTTACTGAACCGCGTCAGAGCTGGGCGGCTGGCTGCCGGCTTTGGTGAATAGCTGGGCCGCATCAACGGCATCGAAGTGGTACTGCTTGCCGCAGAAATCACAGCCTACTTCGATATTGCCACGCTCGGCCACAATGGAGTCGATCTCTTCCTGGCCCAGCGAAGTCAGCATGGCCGACACACGCTCCCGGCTGCAGCTACAGGCAAAGCGCGGCGCTTTCTCGTCCGGCTGAGCGGCAAAGCGCAGCAGCTTCTCTTCCCAGAACAGGCGACGCAAGATGGTTTCCACATCCAGCGTCAGCAGTTCTTCTTGAGTCAGACTGCTTGCCAGCACGGCAATCCGGTTGTATTCCTCGTTCAGGCCCTGGGCATCATGCTCGGCAGCGCCGCTTTCGGTCGCGGCTGACAGATTGGCCTCGCCCTTGACCGGCATGCGCTGCACCATGAGGCCTGCGGCCACCTTGTCGTTGGCGGCCAGCACCATCACAGTATCGAGCTGCTCGGACTGCACCATATAGAACTGCAGCGCATCCGAGACACGCTCGAACTTCTTGCCGTCCATATTGTGCAAAGGCACGACGCCCTGGTAGGGTTGCTGACCGGGCAGACGGTCCTTGGGGTCCAGGGTGACGGCGCAGCGGCCTCCACCGTGCAGATTCAGCAGACTGGCCAAAGGTGCATTCCGTGCGGCATCCATGTCCTGCACATCGCCGACCAGCGTGGCCGTGGTGCGCAGAGCCATATCGGACTGCACCTCGGTCACGGCCAGCTTGACAGGACCGTCGCCCATGACCTGGAACACCAGCGCGCCATTGAACTTGATGTTGGACTGCATGAGCACGCCAGCGGCCGTCATCTCGCCCAACAAGGCGCTGACCGCTGCCGGATAGCCTCCGGTTTCGCTGTTGCCGGCACGGCGCTGCAGCACTTCCTGCCAGGCATCGGTGAGACGAACGATGGCGCCACGCACAGGCAGGCCGTCAAAGATGAATTTATGCAGTTCAGACACGCGAGAAGATCCCGATAAAAAATTGCCAGGCTTTCAGCCCAGCTTGCGCAAGCCGTTCTTGAAACGGCGTGCATTATCAACATAGTTTTTGGCACTCTGGCCCAGGCCGGCAATCTGCTCGGGCGAGAGCTGGCGCACCACCTTGGCGGGACTGCCCAGAATCATGGAGCCGTCCGGGAATTCCTTGCCCTCGGTCACCAGAGAGCCGGCGCCCACCAGGCAGTTCTTGCCAATTTTTGCGCCATTGAGCACCACGGCACCGATGCCGATCAGCGAGCCATCGCCAATCGTGCAGCCATGCAGCATTACTTGGTGACCAACCGTCACATTGCAACCCACCACCAGCGGCTTGCCGAAGTCGGCATGCAAAACGCTGGCATCCTGGATGTTGCTACCCTCGCCAATGGTGATGCTTTCCGTATCACCACGGATCACCGTGCCAAACCATACGCTGGCATGGGCTTGCAGCTTGACGCTGCCCATGACCTCGGCGCTGTCCGCCACCCAGGCGGTCTCGGCGATCTCGGGCGCCACACCATCCAGTTCGTAAATTGCCATCTGTTCAGTCTCCGTGCTTATTCGTATTCGTTATTCCAGCAAACTAGAATTGTAGGGATGGAGTTACGTCACCGCGCACTAGAGGTCTTGTGCTTTTCCGACCCTGAAAAAAAAGCCGCTGCAACCATTGATTTGTATGCGCATAAAGCTCTTTATTCCATAGCAGAGCTGACACCTGTGTTACAGATCCAGGAAGCCGATCTGCCAGGCCGCCCTGAGAAACCGGAGCTCAAGCACCACACAGCCATGGCCAGGCGCTCACCCGCCACCCCGGAGGGGCGGGCCATTCTCATCCATGCCATTGCACATATCGAGTTCAATGCCATCAATCTGGCCCTGGATGCCGTCTGGCGCTTTGACGGCATGCCCGAGCAGTACTACCACGACTGGCTGCAAGTGGCGGCCGAGGAAGCCAAGCACTTTGGCCTGCTGCGCACACACCTGCGTCAGCACCATGGCCAGGACTATGGCGACCATCCGGCCCATCAAGGCCAGTGGACCATGTGCGAGAAGACCCGTGGCGACATCGTGGCCCGCATGGCTCTGGTGCCGCGCACCATGGAGGCGCGTGGATTGGATGCCACACCGCAAATCCAGAACAAGCTGCGCAACACCAAGGCCGTCGATGCGCTGGCAGCCGTGGAGGTGCTGGACATCATCTTGCGCGAGGAAGTGGGCCATGTGGCCATCGGCAACCACTGGTACCGCTGGCTGTGCGAGAAAAATGGCCTGGAGCCCGAATCGCTGTATCAGGAGCTGACAGCGCGCTATGAAGCCCCGCGCCTGCGCCCGCCCTTCAATGAGCGCGCCCGGCGCGCAGCAGGCTTTACCGAAACGGAAATGGCTTGGCTGCTGCAGAGCTGATTAATCCGTGGATATACCTATTTCCGGGTATTTTCTTGCATTACCTTCAAATTTTTCAATATCACTAAAACCAGGTAAAAAAATTACATTTCGAATAAATACCTGAGAGATGCCTTTTCAACAAAGTTTTACAACGAATTATTGAATTTATCCATTTCAAGGATAAAACGCATAATCAGATCATTCTTACAATAAAATACAGTGTTATTTACTATGATCAAAGCATTTATCGCGACGAACTCATGAAAGATTTGCTGGCTCCTTCTGTTGCTGACCCTGCCCCTGCGTCCCTGGGAGGCGTGGGGCGAGGAATGATTGCGCGCCAGGCGATTGTCAACAGCCAGCAAAGCATCGTGGGCTATGAGCTGTTCAACCGTTCCCGCGCGCCATACGGTCACACGGCAGCCTCCGATGTCACCCTGATCTTTACCGCCCTCTCCCATGCAGGCGAGGAAGATCTGGTCGGCACCAAGCTCATGTTTGTGAACTGCACGCATGAAAGCCTGTCTGGCGACCACCTCGATCTGCTGCCCCCCGACAAGGTGGTGCTTGAGATTCCGCCGCTGGGCCATGCGGCCGTCAGCGAGGTCAATGCCCGTCTGCCCCAGCTCCAGTCGCTGCGCGCACGCGGATTTCATCTGGCCTTCAATCAGACAGTGTTGGAATCGGCCTATACCGCATGGCGGCCGCTGGCCGATTACATCAAGCTCGACCTGTCGGTGCTGGCCCCCGATCAGCTGACGGTGCTGGTCAAGTTCGCCAACCGCCACAGCCAGGCCGAGCTGGTTGCTGAAAAAGTGGAGAACGCCCAGCAATACCAGCTGGCCTCAAGCCTGGGGATTGAGTTGTTCCAGGGCTTCTGGTTTGCGCGCCCCACGGTCATGCAAACCCGTCTGCTCACTCCGTCACAGAAAAGCATCATTCAGCTGATCACCCTGGCGCGCGAGCAAGCCAGCACCGAGGCCATAGAGGAAGTCCTCAAGAAAGACGCAGGTCTGGCTTTCAATCTGCTGCGCCTGATCAATTCGGCCGGCTTTGGCATGCCACGCGAGATCACCTCCTTCAGGCAGGCCGTGATGATCATGGGCACGAAAAAGCTCTACCGCTGGGCCGCCATGCTGCTGACCGCCTCCCGCGAGAGCTGGGCCCCGCCTGCCGTGGGTCAGACTTCCGTCGTTCGCGGGCGCCTCATGGAGCTGCTGTCCCTTCAGTCGTTGTCCGACATCGACGCCGATCAGGCTTTTGTCGCCGGCATGTTTTCCATGCTCGACCGCATGCTGGGCATTCCGCTACAGTCGGCCATGGCGCTGATACCGGTGCCCGAAAACGTTGCTGCTGCCGTGTTGCGCCAGGAAGGTGTTCTGGGCGAGTTGTTGACTCTGGCCCAGGCTTGCGAGAGCCACGATAATGCGGCCTGCAGCGAAATTGCCCAGAACCTGCAGCTCAACGACCGGCAGATCAACTGCGCCCATCTGCAAGCCGTCGCATGGACTGACCAGGTCGCGGTCGAAAGCCTGTAAGAATTTTCAATCACACTCAACAACAGCGTATAGCCACCGTTCTCCATGGATCAAGCCGAAGAAATGCAAGCCAAGCCAGCCGAAGCAGGCAAAGATGATGGCAATGTCGCCAGCATCGCCCGCCAGGCCATCGTGGATGAAAAACGCGATGTTTTCGGCTACGAGCTGTTTGACCGCTCCGTCGATCACAACGCGCATACGGCAGCCTCGGACGCGGCCCTGCTGTTCAACGCCCTCTCCTACGCCGGCACCGAAGCGCTGGTGGGCAAGAAGACGGTGTTCATCAACTGCACCCATGAAAGCCTGTCTGGCGGCCATCTGGAGCTGATCCACCCGGACCGCGTGGTGCTGGAAGTCCCGGCGCTGACGCCCGATGCCTCTGACGAGGCCATCGCGGAATGCCTTCCCGTCTTCAACGCATTGCGCCAGCGCGGTTTTCGCCTGGCCTTCGACCAGAACCTGCTGCGCCGCGCCTACGCGGCCTGGCTACCCATGGCCAGCTTTATCAAGCTGGACATGCAGACCTTCGAGCTGAGCCGGGCCGAGGCGCTGGTCAAATTTGCCCAGTCCCATACCCGGGCCCAGATCGTGGCCGAGAAGGTGGAAACCGCCGAACAGTTCGAATGCATGCTCGCGCTGGGCGTCAAACTGTTCCAGGGTTTCTGGTTCGCCAAGCCGCAGCTGGTGCAGGCCCGCACCATGCGCCCCATGCAGGCCACCATCATCCAGCTCATCAATCTGGTGCGCCGCCAGGCCGGCACCGAAGAGATCGAGGAGCTGCTCAAGAAGGACCCCACCCTGTCCTTCAACCTGCTGCGTTTCATCAATTCCTCGGGCTTTGGCCTGTCCTGTGAGATCACCTCGTTCCGCCACGCGGTGATGATCCTGGGCCTCAAGAAGCTGTTTCGCTGGGCAGCCCTGCTGCTGACCACCTCGCGCGCCGATGGCTCGCCGCCAGCCGTGGGCCAGACCGCCGTGATCCGTGGCCGTCTGATGGAGCTGCTCACCGCCGAGATGCTGCCCGCCGAAGAATGCGACCATGCGTTTGTGGTGGGCGTGTTCTCCCTGCTCGATGTGATGCTGGGCCAGCCCATGGATAAGGCGCTGGAATCCGTGGCCCTGCCCCAGAACGTGGTGGATGCGCTGGTGCACAACAGCGGCCCATTCGCCCCTTTCCTGGAGTTGACCCGCGCCTGCGAGTCCGCTGACGACGCCAGCTTTGCCCGCGCCGCCAACGCACTGCAGCTGTCCAATCACCAGGTCAACTGGGCCCACTTGCAGGCCCTGGCCTGGGCCGATGACCTGAACACCGAAAACAGCGCGGCTTAACTATCAAAACAATAGCCTTAAGCGGCCATGAATAAAGGGCTGGAGGTTTTGAAACCTCCAGCCCTTTTACTTTGTTATCTGTAGCGCTTAATTCAGCTGAATATGGGCGGCCTGAATAATGCGGGCATTGGCCTTGGATTCGGCCTCGATCTGTTTGGCAAAATCAGCGGCCTTGCCGCCCGTAGGCACGTTGTCGGTAAGCTCCAGACGCTGACGCACATCGGGCAAAGCCAGGGCTTTGTTCACTTCGGCATTGATGCGTGCCAGAACTGGCGCTGGCACGCCTGCCGGCGCAAAAATGCCGAACAACGAAGTCGTATTGGCACTCTTGTAGCCCAGCTCCTCCAATGTTGGCACCTGGGGCAGGGAATCCAGACGCGAAGGCGCTCCCACGGCCAATGCCTTGAACTTGCCAGCCTTGATGTGCTGCATCACGGCCGGACCGGCATTGGTGGACAGAATCTCGAACTGCGCGCTCAGGCCGTCATTGAGCTGCTGGCCGCCGCCCTTGTAGGGCACATGGGTGATCTGCGCCTTGGCCTTGTCGGCAATCTGCTCCATCATGATGTGGCCCAGCGAGGCGAGACCGGCCGTGGCCCAGCGCACCTCGCCAGGATGGGCCTTGGCCTGAGCAACCAGCTCGGCGAAGCTCTTGGCCGTGGAGCGCGTGGTCGCCAGCAGCAGCACGGGCGAATACATCACGCTGACCACGGGCACGATGTCCTTGTTCGGATCAAACAGCGGCTTGCCCAGATGGGGGCTGAGCGTGAGCGGGCTGATGGAGGAAAAACCCAGCGTATAGCCGTCGGGATTGGACTTGGCCACCAAATCCAGACCGATGGAGCCGCCGGCTCCGGCCTTGTTGTCGATCACCACAGACTGGCCCAGCGCCGCCGTCAACTTCTCGCCCAAGGCGCGCGCCACCACATCGCTGACCCCGCCGGCAGGGTAGGAAACAATCAGGCGAATCGGGCGCTGAGGCCAGGCCGCCTCGGCCTTGTCAGCCGCCTGAACATTCAAAGACAGGGCTGCAGGCAATGCGGCAACCGCACAGGCCAGCAGGCTTAGGCGCAAAAAGTAAGTCATTAACATGGCAAAAAAGAAAGCAATGCCCGGATTTTTGACCAAAGCCTAAGCCCTTGACCCAGCCTCTGATGATTCGACTGTTCAACGCCGCAAATTGTCACATCGACAGCAAAATACAACGATTCAGCCTTCACCCAGACTCGACGCTAGACTGACAGACAACGTCCACCCTCAAGGAGTCGTATGGCTGAACAACACGCCCCACCCGCAAGCTCGTGCCCAAGCACACCCGCCGCCGCATCCGGCCTGTCGCGCCGCACGCTGTTCTCGGCGGGCACGGTCGCTCTGGGTGCTCTGGCCATGCCCAGCGCCGCGCAAGCCAAGGCCGGCACGGCACGCATCTGCATCTTCGATGGTTTGCAGCCCGTGGCGCTGAGCATCAGCGGCCCTGGCGTACAAGCCAACCGGGGCGCTGTGGATGTGACCCGCGACCGCATGCTGACCGTGCATGGCCACTGCTTTGATGCCGCCTGGGCCTGCGGGTTGGATGCCATCAACAGCCTGGAGACAGAGCGCATCAGCACCACGGTGGAATACGACGGCAAGACGCATGAGCTGCGCGGCCCTTTGCTGCAGACCGTGTTGCAGGCCGCCGGCGTGGACCTTGGTCAGGCCATGGCGGCAGGTCACTGGCTGCTGCTGCAAGGCATTGACGGCTACCGCGCCCAGCTGCCGCTGACAGACGCCATACGCTGGAAGCTGCTGCTGGCCACGCATATGGACGGCCAGCCTCTGGCCATGGGCGGCCTGGGGCCGCTGTGGGCCATGTACGCCTCCGAGGACATTGCCGAGCTGGCCGACAAGCCGCTGGACCAGCGCTTCACCCAGGCCGTCTGGGGCCTGTACTACATGGCGATAGCCGCCCAGCCGCCGCAGCCTTGATCAGCCGCGCGGGTGGTGCTCGGCATGCAAGGCCTTGAGCCGCTCGCGCGCCACATGGGTGTAGATGGTGGTGGTGGAGATATCGGCATGACCCAGCAGCATCTGGACCACGCGCAAATCCGCACCATGGTTGAGCAAATGCGTGGCAAAAGCATGGCGCAGCGTGTGCGGCGACAGCGGTGAGTTCACCCCCGCAAGCTGCGCGCATTTCTTGACGATGACCCAGAACATCACCCGGCTCATGCCCGCGCCGCGCTGGGTGACAAACACCGCGTCGGCCCGCTGTCCGCCCAAGATGCCGGCACGCGCCTGCTGCAGATATTTCTCCAGCCACCACTGTGCCTCCTGGCCAAACGGCACCAGCCTCTCCTTGCGGCCCTTGCCCGTCACGCGCAGCACGCCGGCGCGCAGATCGAGCTCGTGCAGACACAGGCCCACCAGCTCGCTCACACGCAGGCCGCTGGCATACATCAGTTCCAGCATGGCGCGGTCGCGCAGGCCCAGCGCCGTATCGGTATCCGGGGCCTTGAGCAGTGCGTCCACCTGGGCCTGGGTCAGCGTCTTGGGCATGCGCGGCGCCTGCTTGGCAGCCAGCAGCCGCACCGTAGGGTCGGCGCTGACGCGCTTTTCACGCAGCGCCCAGTGGTAGTAGCGGCGCAGCACCGTCAAACGCCGGTTTGACGAGGTGGCGCGGGTCTCATCCACCCGCGCTGCAAAATAGTCCTGCAGATCTGCTTCGGTCGCCGCATCCAGATGTTTCAGCGTTTCGCTGCGCGCCAGCCAGCGCCCAAAAGCCTGCAAATCGCGGCGGTAAGCACCCAGCGTGTTGCGCGAGAGTCCGTCTTCCAGCAGCAAGGCATCTATGAACAAATCCATGGCATCCAGGCTGGCGGGCAAAGGCTGAGGCCAGTCGTCAGGCAAAGGCTTTGCTCGCTTGGACTTGGCGAGAATCTGTGGGGTCTGGGAATGCGGCAAGGGCAAATCGGCTTCGGGCATGGGCGCTAGATTACACACTCCACTGGTGGCTCGTGCTCAGAAAAAATCAAGAGAAAACCTCGTTCAGCCCATATAAGTAAACCGCAAGCAGCTATCGAATCATGAGTCACCGGACGCAAAAAAGCCCGGCGACCTGAAAGGCACACCGGGCTTTGGCAAAGCCGCGCTTAGTCCAGCGTCAGCTTTTGCTTGGCCACCACCTGCTTGTAGGTTTCGTACTCATCCTTGAGTTCCTTGGCAAACTGCTCGGGGGTGTTACCCACCACCAGCGAGCCGGTGTCCTCGATGCGCTTTTTCACCGCAGGGTCCTGCAGCACCTTGCGCACGGCCGCGTTGATCTTGTCCACGGTGGCCTTGTCCATGCCCTTGGGACCCAGGATGCCGTAAGAAGCCATGCGGTTCACCTGCTCCAGACCCACTTCCTTGAAGGTGGGCACATCGGGCAGCACGGCCAGACGCTGAGGCGCGGCCACGACCACGGCCTTGAGGCGGTTGTCCTTGATGAAGGGCAGAGCCGATGGCAGATTGTCCAGAATCATAGGGATCTGGCCGGCAACCGCATCATTGAGGGCAGGACCTGCGCCGCGATAAGGCACGTGGGTCATCTGGATGCCGGTCAGCGACTTGTACAGCTCCATCAGCATGTGCTGGATGCCGCCCGTACCCGACGAGCCGTAGGAATACTTGCCGGCATGGGCCTTGAGTTCGGCCTCGAATGCCTTGTAGTTGGCCGAGCCTGCAAACTTGGGATTCACGGCGATCACATTGGGCGTGGCCGCAATATTGATGATGGGCGTGAAGTCCGTCAGCGGGTTGTACGGGGTCTTGGGGTTGATGGCCGGGTTGGTGGCCATGGTCGAGAGCGTGGAAATACCCAGGTTGTAGCCATCGGGCTTTTGACGCGAGGTTTCCATCGCACCGATCACACCACCGCCGCCGCCCTTGTTGTCCACGATCACGGGTTGACCCAGTTCCTTGCCCAGCGGATCGGCGATCACGCGGGCGATGATGTCGGTCGTGCCGCCGGCCGCAAAAGGCACCAGCAACTTGATGGGCTTGGTGGGGTAGCTGGCCTGAGCCATCACAGCGGTCGAAAAACCAGCAGTTGCCAGAGCCACAGTCAGGCCCATGTACAGACGACGATTCATCAAGGATCTCCTCATGATTTCTATGGAAAGCGTCCCATACTAAGTGCCGAGAAAAACCTGTGGTTTTATTTCAGCCGCCGAAAACTCAGTGTTTACCCTGAATCGCTGCAGTTTCTTTGAATCACATCAACTTTCGTAGCAAACCAGCGATTGCAGCCCAGTAAGTATTACTACTAGAACCTTGGCGACAGCTTTGACGTTCGGGCCTGGGCACAGGCCCTATGCTTGCGGGCCGTGAACTATCTAGAACTGCTTTTCCCCGATTTCGCGCTCATCGTGCTGGGCTATGTGCTGTGCCGCTTCACGCCCATCAACCGCAGCGTCTGGCAATCCGTGGAGCAACTGGTGTACTACCTGCTGTTTCCGGTGCTGCTGTTTCACTCCATCACCCGCAATCCTATCCAGTGGGGCGACGCCAGCCAGTTGCTGGGCGCTGGCGTGCTGGGCGGTCTGCTGGGTATTGCGCTGACCTACGGCCTGCCCTATCTACCGTTTCTGGGCCGGCGCATCGACCTGCGCAGCCATGCATCGGCAGCGCAGGTGGCGTTTCGCTTCAACTCATTCATCGCGCTGGCACTGGTATCACGGCTCGCGGGTCCGGAAGGTCTGCTCTATGTCTCGGTGCTGATCGGTGTCTCCGTGCCGCTGTTCAATGTGGCCGCCGTCTGGCCCATGGCACGCGGAAGCAGCCAGCATTTTGTCGGCCATTTGCTGCGCAACCCGCTGATCGTCAGCACGGTCTGCGCCCTGCTGTTCAATGCCGCAGGCCTGAAGATTCCCGAGTTGCTGGAAACGCCGGTGGCACGCCTGGGCGCGGCCTCGATTGCGCTGGGGCTGATGGCGGCCGGAGCCGGTCTCAAGATCAGCGCCCTGGCCAGCAACAAGCTGCTGGCGGGCGAGCTGCTGCTGATCCGCCATGCAATTCAGCCGCTGATTGCCTTTGCCATGGTGCGATTGTTCGGACTCCAAGGTGCGCAGGCGATTGCGCTGATGGCGTTTTCAAGCATGCCCACAGCCTCGTCATGCTATGTGCTGGCCGTGCGCATGGGCTATGACGGCGCCTTTGTGGCCAGCCTGGTGTCGCTGTCCACCATGCTGGGCGTCCTCAGCCTGCCGTTTGGCCTGTGGTTGATTGGCATCTGAATTGATAGCTGTCAGCGCTTGATGAAAAAGCGCTGCAGCCTCATTCAGCTCAAATCATTGGCCGCATCCCGCTGCGCCAGCGCCCAGGCCACATGTTCGGCCACCACCGGATCCGGGTGAGCGGCCCGGCTTTGCAATGCGGCCTGCAGCTCGGGCTGCCCCGTCTCGCGCCAGGCATTGCCCAGGGCCACGGCCACATTGCGCAGCCAGCGGGCATGACCTATGCGGCGAATCGGACTGCCTTCGGTGACGCGCAAAAAAGTGGCCTCATCCCAGGCAAAGAAATGCACCAGCTGCGTACCGGCTAGGCCGGCTCGTGCATCGAAGTCCGGCAGCTGACTGGGCTGGGCAAACTTGTTCCAGGGGCAGGCCAGCTGGCAGTCGTCACAGCCATAGATGCGGTTGGCCAGCAGCGGGCGCATGTCCTCGGGAATGCTGCCTGCGTGCTCGATGGTCAGGTAAGAGATGCAGCGGCGCGCATCCACCTTGTGCGGCGCGATGATGGCGCCCGTGGGGCAGGCATCCATGCAGGAAGTGCAGCTGCCGCAGTGCGCCGTCACGGGCTCGGTGGCGTCGATGGCGAAATCCACATAGATTTCACCCAGGAAAAACATGGAGCCGGCCTCGCGGCTGAGCACCAGCGTGTGCTTGCCGCGCCAGCCCTGGCCGCTGCGGCTGGCCAGTTCGGCCTCCAGCACCGGGGCCGAATCGGTAAAAGCGCGGTGGCCGAACGGGCCGATCTCCTGGGCAATACGCTCGGCCAGCTTCTGCAGCCGGTTGCGCAGCACCTTGTGATAGTCACGCCCACGGGCATAGACGGAGACAATGCCTTCGCTAGGTCGTCCCAGACGCGCCCATTCCACAGCCTGCCAGCCTTTTTCTGTATCCCGTGGTAAATAATCCATGCGGGCGGTGATTACGCTTACCGTACCGGGAACTAATTGCGCAGGGCGGGCTCGTTTCAAGCCATGGGCTTGCATGTAATGCATCTCGCCATGAAAGCCCTGCTCCAGCCACTGCTGCAAACCGGGCTCGGCCGAGGACAAATCCACACCTGCCACGCCGATTTGGGAAAATCCCAGCTCGCGAGCCCAGGCTTGCATCAAAGGAACCAATTGACTGCTGCTCAACATACTCCCCAGATTGTAGGAAACCAAGCCTCACCTGCGCCCCAGCAGCTGCAGATACTCTGGCGCGACGAACAAGATACCCAGCGTTTTGCCCAGACGCTGGCCGCCCTGCCACAGCTGCGCAACGCCTATGTGACGCTGCACGGCGATCTAGGCGCAGGCAAGACCACCTTAGTCCGCCACTGGCTGCGCGCCCTGGGTGTGCAAGGCCGCATCAAAAGCCCCACCTATGCCGTGGTGGAGCCGCACGAGGCCGGCGAGCTCAGCGTCTGGCACTTTGACTTTTATCGCTTCGATGATCCGCGCGAGTGGGAAGACGCCGGTTTTCGCGACATTTTCGCCAGCCCCGGCCTCAAGCTGGCAGAATGGCCCGAGAAGGCCGCAGCCGTCACCCCGGTTGCGGATGTAGCTATTTATATCGAAGCAATTGACGATATGCAGCGACAGGTCACGCTCAAAGGCATGACCCCTGCCGGCTGCACTGTGCTTGAAGCATTCAAGGCATGAGCAAAACCCCATCCTCCACCCCATTTCCCTTTGGTCTGTCGCGCCGTAGCCTGCTGCAGGCGGGCGGCGTCGTCTTGCTACTGGGACGCCAGCATCTGGCCCAGGGTGCCAGCATTGTGGCCGTGCGCGTCTGGCCCGCGCCCGACTATTCGCGAGTCACGCTGGAGTCCGATATTCCTCTGACTGCCAAACCGGTCTTCGTTCCCTCCCCCCCTCGCCTGGCCGTGGATGTGGAAGGGCTGGACTTGAACCCGGCCCTGAAGGAACTGGTCGCCAAGGTCAGGCCCGACGACCCCAATATCGCCAGCATCCGCGTGGGACAGTTCGCTCCCGGCGTGGTGCGTCTGGTGATCGACCTCAAGCAGGAAGCACGGCCCCAGGTCTTTACCTTGCCGCCGATTTCCCCCTACAAGAACCGCCTGGTGCTGGATCTGTACCCGGCCAAGGCCGTGGATCCGCTGGCCGATCTGATTGCCGACCGCCTGCGCGAAGCCGGATCCAGCAGCGTCGTTGCCGGTGCCGCAGGTTCGGCCGGCGCGTCCGGCATGATCGCCACACCACCGCCTGCCGTGGCCACCGCACCGCAGCCGCCCCAGGCAGACCCGCTGGGTGATCTGATTGCACAGCGCAGCACTGCGACGCCAACACCGCCCCCGGTGGCCATTGCCCAGGCTCCGGCACCGCGCCCGGCACCGACTCCCGTGCCGCCGCCAGCACCTCGCCCCCCCTCGGTCAACATCGCCACCTCGCGCCGTACGGACCGCATCATCATCGTGGCGCTGGACCCCGGCCATGGCGGTGAAGATCCCGGCGCCACCGGCCCCAGCGGTCTGCGCGAAAAAGACGTGGTGCTCAAGATCGGCCATCTGCTGCGCGAACGCATCAACGATGCCCATATCGGCGGCAATCCCATGCGCGCCTTCATGACCCGCGATGCCGACTTTTTCGTGCCCCTGGCCACCCGCGTGGACAAAGCCCGTCGCGTGCAGGCTGACCTGTTCATCAGCATCCATGCCGATGCCTTCACCACCCCGACCGCGCGCGGTGCCAGCGTGTTCGCGCTCAGCGAGCGTGGAGCCTCCAGCACGGCTGCGCGCTGGCTGGCCAACAAGGAGAACCAGGCCGATCTGGTCGGCGGTCTCAACGTCGGCGGTCTGCAGGACCAGCATGTTCAGCGCATGCTGCTGGACATGAGCACCACGGCCCAGATCAAGGACAGCCTGAAGCTGGGAAATTCGCTGCTGGGAGAAATCGGCAGCATGGCCAAGCTGCATAAAAGCAAGGTCGAGCAGGCCGGTTTTGCCGTGCTCAAGGCTCCCGACATTCCCAGCGTGCTGGTGGAAACCGCCTTCATCAGCAACCCAGAGGAAGAGGCCAAGCTGCGCAGCAGCGCCTATCAGGAGCAGCTGGCCGACGCCCTGATGGTCGGCATACGCAAATACTTTGCCCACAACCCGCCGCTGGCGCGCAGCCGTTCGGTGTAGGCCCTGCGACACATCAAGCTACTTTCTGCAAAGAACCGTCACCTCATCAACGATTTATTACGTCCATCCAGCCCCTGGGTACAGGGGCTAGAGGTGCTTTCCTACTGGTGGCGCCGCTTTTGCAACGCACCATGGGCCTATGTTCATCAAAGGTGACGTTCAGGTCTTCCGGCATCTAGTCCCGTCCTTTCGCCACCGCTCAAAGGAGAACTGAATGACTATCCGTACTTTGACCCTGGCCTCTATCGCCGCCCTGAGCTTTGCCATGGCAGGCTGCTCCACCAACCCCAGCAACGCGCAGATTGGCACGGGCGTGGGTGCCGTGGCCGGTGGCGTAGCGGGCAATGCCTTGTTCGGCGGCACGCTGGGCACCGTAGGCGGTGCAGCCGCCGGCGCGCTGATTGGCAATGAAGTGGGCAAGCGCAACGACGGCCACCGCTGATCCTCGCCCCCATGAAAAAAGCCCCGAACTTCGGGGCTTTTTTCATGTCAGAACAGCTGCCAGTCTTTTCAATGTCTGGGGTTGCAGCTATTAAATTCGCTAGTGTCAGACTCAGGCGGCACCAGTCTTTTCTGCGCGGCCCGCGCGCCAGGCACCAAACACGGCAATCAGCCCCGGCACCAGAATCAGGCCCCAGATGATTTTCTCCAGGTTGTTCTTCACCCATTCCATATTGCCGAAGAAGAAACCTGCAGCGCTGATGCCCACCACCCACAGGAAGGCGCCCACCACATTGAACAGGGAGAACTTGGAGCGGCTCATCTGCGCCACACCGGCCACAAAGGGCGCAAAGGTGCGGATGAACGGCATGAAGCGGGCCAGGATAATGGTGACGCCGCCATAGCGTTCGTAAAACCCATGGGCCTGATCAAAGGCCTTGCGGTTGAACCAGCGCGAGTTTTCCCACTGAAACACCTTGGGTCCGAAATAGCGGCCAATCGAGTAATTGCACTGGTCGCCCAAAATGGCGGCCGCCAGCAGCACGACCACGGCCAGCGGATAGCTCATAAAGCCTGCGCCGCACAGCGCACCCACGATGAACATCAGCGAATCACCGGGCAGGAAGGGCATGACGACCACGCCGGTTTCCACAAACACGATGATGAAAAGCAAGGCGTACACCCAGGGGCCATAGGCCACGACAAACGCTTCCAGGTGCTTGTCTATATGCAGGATGAAGTCGATCAGGAACTGAATAATTTCCAAAGCACGGTCCTATGAAATGGGGAGCGGCATGCCAGAGATGCCGGCCCGTACTGTACTGCGCCTGATCCATTCCGACGGCGCTGGCCGCGTTTCGCAAGCGCAATTTTTCTGCCGGAGTACACAGCTGCTTGCCCGTAGATACAAGTGCAGGCCCTGATACGCCATCTGTTACAACAATTGATAAATCTATACGTCAACAATACGTCAGCTTGCGCTTTACGCAGGCACAGTAGAGGTGTGTGACTGCAAGCCGTGCCTTGCAGTCCAAAACATGGCCACAGGCCCGCAAGTCCAGCGTCTCGCACTTCCCTCTTTCAGAGAAGACCGCCAAGACTGGACCGCTTCCCACAACGAGCACGACGAGAGGAATACGAGCATGAACAAGATCACTACGCGCTATGGCAAGGCCCTGACTCTGGCTGTCGCACTCACCGGTGCTCTGGCACTGGGCGGCTGCGCACATGGCCCCAGCCGTCAACAAGTGGGCATAGGCGCTGGCGCTGTCGCCGGTGGCGCCGTGGGCAATGTGCTGTTTGGCGGCCCTCTGGGCACCATCGGCGGTGCAGCAGCCGGCGCGCTGGGCGGCAATGAACTGACCAAGGGCGGGCGCGGTCACCGCCACTAAGCCTTGTTTCAGAGGCCGATAAAAAGAGCTGCTCATCGCAGCTCTTTTTTTGTTTTGGGGCATCAAAAAACCTCACGCAAAAGCTCACGTTCTTGGCGGCTTGCGCACAAGCCTAGAATGATTGGCGTGAACGCATCCAGCCCCGACCTCTCTCCCACCCTCCCCGAAACCACGACGGCCCTCGAGGCACAGCCTGAGCGCCGCCCCATCCGCGATCTGCCCGACGAGCTGATCAGCCAGATCGCCGCCGGCGAGGTGGTGGAGCGCCCCGCCTCCGTGGTGCGCGAGCTGGTGGACAACGCCCTGGATTCGGGCGCCCGCCAGATCACCGTGCGCCTGCTGGCCGGCGGTGTGCGCCTGATTGCGGTGGAAGACGACGGCTGCGGCATTCCGCGCGAGGAGCTGCCTGTGGCCTTGCGCCGCCACGCCACCAGCAAGATCACCGATCTGCACGACCTGGAAACCGTGGCCACCATGGGCTTTCGCGGCGAAGCGCTGGCCGCCATCGCCTCGGTGTCGGAAACCTCGATTCTTTCGCGCCCTGCGGGCCAGGACTCGGCCTATCTGCTCGACGCCCGCAGTGGCGAGCTGCGCCCGGCCGCCCGCAACCAGGGCACAACGGTGGAAGTCAAGGAGCTGTTCTTCTCCACCCCGGCGCGCCGCAAATTCCTCAAGACCGATGCCACCGAGTTGGCGCACTGCATTGAATCCGTGCGCCGCCATGCACTGGCCCGGCCCGATGTGGGCTTTGCCATCTGGCACGAAGGCAAGCTGGCCGAGCAGTGGCGAGCCGCCACCGGCACTCCCGAAGAAGCCATCTCCAGCCGTCTGGCCGATGTGATCAGCGACAAGTTTGTCAGCAACTCCGTCATCGTGAACCACTGGGCCGGCCCGGTGCATGTCACAGGTCGCGCCGGCATTCCGGATGCTGCCCGCTCGCGCCCCGATCAGCAGTTTTGCTATGTCAACGGCCGCTTTGTGCGCGACAAGGTGCTCACCCATGCCGCCCGCGCCGCCTACGAAGATGTGCTGCACGGCACCAAGCAACCGATTTTTGCGCTGTATATCGAGATCGATCCGGCCCGCGTGGATGTGAACGTACACCCCACCAAGATCGAAGTGCGTTTTCGCGACAGCCGCGAAGTGCACCAGACCGTGCGTCACGCGATTGAAAACGCCTTGGCCACACCGCGCGCCGCCGCCGTGGTGGAAGCTGCCGCCGCAGAGGCTGCCAGTGACGCAGCCCGTCAACCGGGCCTGATTGTCGAAGCAGGCGCAGCCCCCGGCAAAGCCGCCACCCAGTCCTGGCCGCAAACCCGCATGGCTTTTGGCGAGGAACGTGTGGGCACGCCGGTCAGCGATCTGGCCAAACTCTGGGCTCCCATGCGAGAGGAAGCAGCTGCCCCGGCAACGCCGGCAAGCACTGCGGTCCCTGTGGCCTCGGAACCCGTCGCGCCCCTGCTGACACCGCCGCTGGCACCATCCACGGCAGCGTCTGAAGTACTGAGCGTAGCTGCTGAGACTTCAGCTCCTGCCCCTGTTCAAACCACTGCTCCGGCAGCCACGCCACCTCTGGCACCCTCTGCAACGCCCGCAACACCGTCAACGTCTGCCGCAACCCGGCCCGCACCAGACAGCGACAGCGTTGACACCGTCAAGCATCGCCCATCGGGCCAAAGCAGCTATTTCACAAGAAATACGGCTTCAGCCCCAGCTGCATATGCACCAGCCGCTATCAAAGCTGAGGTGGCCCCTGCGGTTTCAGCGCCATCCGCAACGCCTGCACCAACTGCTGCCCGCACCACGCCGGCAGCGGCCGACAGCGCCCCCGTCTGGCCTCTGGGCCGGGCCGTGGCGCAAATCCACGGCGTCTATATCCTGGCCGAAAACAGCCAGGGCATGGTGATCGTGGACATGCATGCCGCCCATGAACGCATCGTCTACGAGCAGCTCAAAAACTCCGTCAACAGCAGCGATGGCGAGCAGCAGATTCCCAGCCAGCCGCTGCTGATTCCCGCCACGTTTGCCGCCACGCCCGAGGAAGTGGCCACGGCCGAAGACCATGCCGAAACCCTGCTGGCGCTGGGCATGGAAGTCTCGCCCTTCTCGCCCAAGACACTGGCCGTGCGCGCCGTGCCTGCCTCTCTGGCCCAGGGCGATGCCGTGGAGCTGGCCCGCAACGTGCTGGCCGAGCTGGCCCAGCACGACGCCAGCACCGTGGTGCAGCGCGCCCGCAATGAAATTTTGGCCACCATGGCCTGCCATGGCGCCGTGCGCGCCAACCGCAAGCTCACCCTGGACGAGATGAATGCGCTGCTGCGCCAGATGGAAGTGACCGAGCGCTCGGACCAATGCAACCACGGCCGCCCCACCTGGCGCCAGCTCAGCATGAAGGAGCTGGACGCGCTGTTTTTGCGCGGCCGCTAAAGCACGCAAGACTGGCAGCGCTTGAAGCGCCTATTTAGCAGCTACATTGTTTCCATCCATAACGATAGCGGGCCGGGAGACACAGGCCCCGGCCGCAGCCATGAATCCCACCGCCAGCGCAACGACGACCGTCAACCCCGAACCGGCCGAGGCCCAGTCCTTCATCGCCCGCGTGCGCACCGCCCTGCCCCAGCTGCCGCCCACCGAGCGGCGCCTGGGCGAGTTTTTACTGGATTTTCCCGGCAATCTTTCCAGCTATGCGGCGGCCGAGATTGCCAAGCTCACCGGCGTCTCCAACGCCACCGTCACCCGCTTTATCCGCCGCCTGGGCTATGAGAGCTATGAAGACGCCCGTCGCCATGCACGCGCACAGGGCGACAAAGGCTCGCCCCTGTTCCTGGCCGCTGCCGCCTCCCAGGGCACGCCCACGGCCGATGTGATTGCCACCCATCTGCGCCAGGCCAGCGACAATCTGGCCGTCACCACCGGCCAGATCTCTGCCGCCCAGCTGGATGCGATTGCCAAGGCCTTGATTGCGGCGCGCCAGTTGCTGTTTGTGGGCTACCGCCAGAATCGCAACTTTGCCGCCTATCTGCGCTGGCAGCTGCTCCAGGCCCTGGACATGCCCAGCCAGGTGATTCCCGGCGCCGGCGAGACGCTGGGCGAATACGCGGCCCATCTGGGCGAAGGCGATGTGGTGGTGGTCTTTGCCCTGCGCCGCAGCGTGCCCGTGGTCAGCGAATTCGCGCGCCAGGCCAGGCAAATGGGGGCCAGGCTGCTGTGTATCACCGACCATGCCAGCCCCGCGCCCGAGGCCGACTGGCTGCTGCGCGTACAGACCTCGGCCCCGGGCCCGCTGGACAATCATGCGGCGCTGTTCATGCTCTGCCACCTGATTGCCACTACCACCTTGCAGCAAAGCGGCCAGCCCGGTCGCCGGCGCATGGCCGCCATCGAGGCCAGCCATGACGCACTGGACGAGCTGCGCTGACGGGCTAAGCTGAACCGAGGCGCTACCGAAACAGAAGCAACTGGCGTTGATTATTCATAGATTTCATGCTTCTTTGTATCTGAAACCCTTGAATATCAGGCGCTAGACGCTATCAGTTTCATACCTGTTCCAAGGTCTGCAGCTGCAAACCCTTGAGCGCCGCCTGCACTGACGCCACCACGGGCGAGAGCACGGGCACGGCAAAGCGCGGCGCCAACCATAGCGCGGCTTCGGCCAGCGGGCCGCCGCCAATCACCACGGCCCGGGCGCCATCGCCTGCCACACAGGCGGCCACGGCTGCGGCCAGACGCTCGCACTGCAAAGCCGGGTCTGCGGCCAGCGCCAGGGGCTGGCCTTCTGCAATGCGGGTGCCGCTGAACCAGGGCGTCAAACCCAGGGCCGAGACCGAAGCCGCAATCGAGGCCTCCAGCCCCGGCGTGGTGGTGGCAATGCCAAAGCGGCGCGGTAGGCCTTCGGCGTCGCAGGCCGCTTGCATCATGGCGGCTTCTCCTATGCCAAAGGTTTGCACCTGCGCAGGCAGGGCGGCCCTCAGCAAGTCCAGACCCGGGTTGCCAAACGCGGCCACGATGATGGCGCAGGGCCGGGTGTTGTCATTGACGTCGGCAAACTCCCGCCCCAGCCTCAACACTTCCTGCTCGGCAATGGCCAGGCCCGCCTCATCGGTAATCATGGCCGCGCCACGGGCGGCCGTCGCCGTTTGCAGGTGCACGCCGGCGGGCAGACAGGCCAGCGCCTGGCGGGCCATCAGCGCCGTGGTCTGCTGCGAGGTATTGGGGTTCAGCAGCAGAATCTGCGCCGCCAGCGGCTTGTCTTGCGAATCTGGCAAAGCGCTCATGCTGTGCGCTCCTGACCGACGGCCACGCCGCTGCGCGCCGCAGCTTCACTGTGCGCATGCGATTCGCCTCCCGCCCCCTCTTCGATGGAGCGGCCGAAAGTCTCGGGCGCAAACTGCACTGCAATCGCAAAAATGAAGTACATGGCGGCAATCATGCCGAACATGCCGGAGACACCGTGTAGATCGAACATCTTGCCCGCCAGCGTCTGCGACATGGCGCCGCCAATCGTGCCCAGGGCCAGCAGAAACGAGGTGCCCAGGGCGCGGATGCGGGTGGGGTAGAGCTCGGGCGCAAAAATCCAGATGGAGGTATTGAGCGTCAGCACGCAGAACTGGAAGATGGCGCCGCAGATCAGGATCATGGCCACGCTGTCGGTGAAGTTGCCAAAGGCCAGCCCCGCCAGACAGGCGGCAATCGCCCCCACGGTCAGCACACGCTTGCGCGGAAAGTAGTAACCCATGGTGGAGGCGGCAACCGCCCCCAGCAGGCTGCCCACCTGCATGACGATGGTGAAGCTGAAGCTCTTGGTGATGGAGTAACCCTGGGCTACCAGGATGGTGGGCATCAGCGTGAGCACCGACAACTGCGCACCAAAAGTCATCCACGAGGCCAGGCCCACGGCAATGGTGCGGCGTGCATAGCCACCCTTGAAAATATCGGTGAACGAGCTGCGTTGAACGCTCTGCGCAGCAGCGTCCGGATCTCCCGCTGCGTTCTTGCTGATGAATTCACGCACCTCGTACTGAGCATTGGCCAGCTTGCCCGATGCCAACATGCTCAAGACCTGGTTGGCTTCATCAACCCGACCTTTGGAGAGCAGAAAGCGCGGCGTCTCGGGCACAAAGCGGCGGTAGAAGACGATGAAGATGGCCGGCAGCACCAGGCAGCCGAACAGCCAGCGCCAGGAATCCTCACCAGGGAACAGCGTGAACACGCCCAGCGCAAATGCCGGGGCCAGCATATTGCCCAGGCCGCCGCCGCCCACATTGATCAGCCCCACGGCCGTGCCGCGAAAGCGGGCCGAGCAGAACTCGGCCAGCATGGTCACCGCCGTGGTGATTTCCCCGCCCAGGCCAAAGCCGACCACAGCGCGGGCAATGGCCAAAAAGGCGTAGTCAGGCGCCAGTGCGCAGCCCACAGCGCCCAGCGTGAACAGGCCCAGATTCACATTGAGCATGAAGCGCCGCCCCAGGCGGTCTGCCAGATAACCCGACAGCAGCCGGCCCATGGCGGCGGCAAAGAAGGTGATGGTGTTCAGAAACGCGATGTCGGTGGCATCCAGCTTCCACTGTTCACGCAGCAGCGGCCCGACCAGACCCACGGCGTTTTGCTCGAACACGTCGAACAACACGCCGCAAACCACCAGAAAGATGATGCTTTTGTGCGAGCGCGTCACGCCAATCTGATTGAGCGCGCTCTCCAGCTGCTGCATTTGCGCTGCGCTGGCCATGCCTGACGCCGAGGGCGTTACGGGAATCTCTGCTGCCATACAAGCCTCCTGTGTTCCGTGAGTCAAATGAAATTTCAGTGTTGCGAGATATGAAATTATTTTTTCTCATTACACAAGATGAAATTTAAATTTCAAACACAGGTTTACCCGGCTTGCAGCCGCTTGACTGCATTCGTTCTGCAGCGAGGGCCAAGCAGCCGCAGATTTGGCGTCTCAGAGTTCAGATCAGTGAAATACAGATTTCACAAATCAGAGAGCATGACAAGACAGAGTCAGCACCAAGTTGGTGCTATCACATTTAGAGACTCCCAAGCGCTTACTCATGGCTCTTTCCCAGCCAGCAAAGACAAGTGGCGAACATCCAGATTTTTTTGCGACGGCAAGACACGAGCTCATGCACCAGCTAAGTGCTTGCCACCACTGAAAAAACACCCCAAACGCGCACCAACAAGTTACACGAGCGCACCAGAATTGCGCCGACGCGCACCGAAACCATGCATGAAGGCATAACTTTTTGGCATAATCTTGGTTTTGCTAGTTTGCACGCCCCCCTGTTTTGTCAGAAAGTTCTCTTATGAAGTACGAGTCCGTAGGCCAGTTCCTGGAAGAAGTGGCACAACGCAACCCCGGCCAGCCCGAGTTCCTGCAAGCCGTCACCGAAGTGATGGAAAGCCTCTGGCCCTTCATTGAGAAGAACCCCAAGTACGCTGAACACTCGCTGCTGGAGCGCCTGGTCGAACCCGAGCGCATCATCCAGTTCCGCGTCAGCTGGTCTGACGACAAGGGCCAGGTCCATGTGAACCGCGGCTTCCGCATCCAGCACAGCATGGCCATCGGTCCTTTCAAGGGCGGTCTGCGCTTCCACCCCTCGGTGAACCAGTCCGTGCTGAAGTTCCTGGCTTTCGAACAAACCTTCAAGAACGCTCTGACCACCCTGCCCATGGGCGGCGGCAAGGGCGGCTCCGACTTCGACCCCAAGGGCAAGAGCCCTGCCGAAGTCATGCGCTTCTGCCAGGCTTTCGTGACGGAGCTGTTCCGCCACGTAGGCCCTGACACCGACGTGCCAGCTGGCGACATCGGCGTGGGCGGCCGCGAAGTGGGCTATATGGCCGGCATGTACAAAAAGCTGTCGAACACTGCAGCTTCGGTGTTCACCGGCAAGGGCCTGGCTTTCGGCGGCTCGCTGATCCGCCCCGAAGCCACGGGCTACGGCACCGTGTACTTCGCTCGTGAAATGCTGGCCACTCGCGGCCAGTCGTTCGAAGGCAAGACCGTGTCCGTGTCCGGTTCGGGCAACGTGGCGCAGTACGCCGTGGAAAAGGCCATGGAACTGGGCGCCAAGGTCGTGTCCGTGTCCGACTCTTCGGGCACCGTGTACGACGCTGCAGGCTTCACCACCGAGAAGCTGGCCGTCCTGATGGACGTGAAGAACCACAAGTACGGCCGCGTCAGCGACTACGCCAAGCTGGTTTCCGGCGTGGAATTCCTGGCCGGCAAGAGCCCCTGGTCCATCAAGGTGGACGTGGCCCTGCCTTGCGCCACTCAGAACGAACTGAACGAAGCCGATGCCAAGACCCTGATCGCCAACGGCGTGCTGTGCGTGGCTGAAGGCGCCAACATGCCCTCCACCAACGAAGCCGCCCGCGCCTTCGAAGCGGCTGGCGTGCTGTACGCACCCGGCAAGGCATCGAACGCCGGTGGCGTGGCCACTTCGGGTCTGGAAATGTCGCAAAACTCGGCCCGCCTGTCCTGGCCCGCCGAAGAAGTGGACGCCCGTCTGCTGCAAATCATGCAAAGCATCCATGCCGCTTGCGTGAAGCACGGCAAGCGCGAAGACGGCACGATCAGCTATATCGACGGCGCCAATATCGCCGGCTTTGTGAAGGTGGCTGACGCCATGCTGGCACAAGGCGTGATCTAAGCTTTTTGCTGGATCCCTCCAAAAAGGCCCTTCGGGGCCTTTTTTCTTATCTGCGGCAAAGTGGAAAGCAGCCGGCCACGCTGAATTTCGACCCACGCTGTGGTTCATAAGGGAGATGACAATCGGCCAGAGGCAGTTTTGACGTTCGGGGAGTCAAAGCCTCACCATGACTCATATAGCATCGTGGCTATGACTCTTACCACCCGTCTGCTCCTTGCTGCCGCGGCAGTTGGCAGTGCTGTCGCCTGCTTAGCACAGGTATCGGAGTTCTCCATTTTCTGCACCCGCATCAACATCCATGCACGCATCAGCTGCTTAATGAACGAGAGGTCTGGTTTTCAGCGCCATCGCACTGGGCATGCATCACTATTTTTAATAGCTCGCGCTGCCCAAGACAGGGCATGCCCTCGTGGCAACTTTCCGATGGGCGGGTAAAAAACAGTTTTATCCGTCAGAGAGGGAGCCATGAGAGCTGGAATGTATTTCTCCGCACTACTGTGCAGCAGTGCTTTCATGATGATGAGCGGCAACGCCATGGCCCAGGCCAGCGGTCTGTCGCGCACCATGGTGGGCAAGGCTGATGTCTCCGTGCCCGGCCGCGAAGCCGTGGTGGCCAAAGTGGAAGTGGCTCCCGGCTCGCGCGCCGGCCGCCACACCCATCCGGGCGACGAAATCAGCTATGTGACCGAGGGCGAGGTGGACCTGCTGATAGACGGCCAGCCGCCGCGCACCGTCAAGGCCGGCGAATCCTTTGTGGTGCCGGCAGGCGTGATTCACGATGCGCACAACGCCAGCAGTGCCGCCGTCAAACTGGTGGGCGTGTATGTGGTGGAAAAAGGCAAGCCGCTGGCCACGCCCGCGCCCTGAACAGCGGCACAAAAAACCAAGGCCGGAGCATGCTCCGGCCTTTTTCATGGACGCTCGTCCGGACTATTTGCGCTTGACGGCCGCATCGCACCAGCGCTGCGCCACCTGGGGCGAGGTGCTGCACACGGCATCGTGGGTGACCGTTGTCACGGCGCGCTCCAGCAACTGGATATCAGCCTCGTGCTGGCGGGCCACATGGGGATCTTCAAAGAAGATGGCGCGGTGGCAGCGCTTTTCCAGCACCAGATCGGCAATCTGCGCGTCTCCTCCCAGAGGGCCGCTGTTGTAGCGGTCCACCCAGGGCTTGCCCGCAGGCCAGCCCTTGCTCCAGGCCAGCTCGTTGAGCTTCTGACCCGTGGTACCGGTGCCCACCCGGCGGCGGTAACGTGAGAGCAACTCGAAATTGCGGTCCACAAAATCCAGCATGGTGGGCTTCATGGCATCGTGGGCAATCAGCGCCAGCGTCTGGTTTTCATAGTCGTGAAAGCGGTCGGCATTGCGGTCGCGCGCCAGCCCGGCATGGATGCGCTCCATCTCTATCCAGTCGCGGGTCGATGCCACGGTGGAGAGAAACGGCTTGCCGTGAATCACGCACTGGCGCTTCATGGCCAGGGCTTCGGGGAAGATGGAAGAAGGATCGACCGGGTCCATCAGATAGATGGCGCCATCCAGCGTGCGTTCGTCGCCTTCCATGCCCACCACTTCGGCCACCAGCTTCATCAGCCCGCCTTCACGGCCATAGGGGTAGCGCACTAGGCCTTTGTAGCCCTGCAACATGCCGGCAGCGGTGATCGCGTCATAGGTGCGGCCCACCGCGTGGAAGCCAAGCTTCAGCTCCCGGATTCCCGCCTCGCAGGCGCGCAGCAGGGAAAACAGCGCGGCATCCTCGGTTTGGTGATGCAATTTGTTGGCGGCAAGCCCCAGGCAGATCGACATATCTAAACAGTCCTCAAACAGGCATCAGACGCTTATTGAAAAAGCGCAAGCAGCTACGAATAAAAGAGCATTCGTGATTCAAAACACCCACAAGAATAGCGCCAATTCATGACAGCAAAACCGGCGCGCGATTTGCCGCCGCCATACTTGCTCAGCACTTGACAGCCCACCCTGCACCCCATGCCTGCCTCAGCCCGCTTCTGGAAACTGCGCCGCCTCCTGCTCGCCCTGGGCCTGATCGTGCTTGCGGCCCTGTCGGTCTGGGGCATGCAGGTGCTAGACGCCAAGCAGCGCGCCTGGATTTTCCAGCCCAGCGACCGCAGCTGGTCCGGCGTCAACACCGCAGGCATGCAGGATGTCTGGATCGATTTCCGCAGCCGCGACGGCAGCGACGCCAGGTTGCATGCGCTATGGATGCCGGCCAGCAATCGCCAGGCCCCGCTGCTGCTTTATCTGCACGGAGCACGCTGGAATGTGAAAGGTTCCTCGCCCCGCATCCGGCGACTCAACGACATGGGCTTTTCCGTGCTGGCCGTGGATTACCGGGGTTTTGGTCAAAGCAGCAAAACCCTGCCGTCCGAGGCTTCCGCCACCGAAGATGCCCGTGCCGGCTGGGACTGGCTGGCCCGCAAAGCGCCGGAGCGGCCACGCTATATCTTTGGCCATTCGCTGGGCGGGGCGATTGCGATTGATCTGGCCGCCTCCGTCAAGGATGAATCCGGCGTCATGGTCGAATCCACCTTCACCCGCATTGCCGATGTGGTCAGTTCCATGCCCTGGGGCTGGCTGCCCGTGGGGCCGCTGATCACGCAGCGCTTTGATTCGGTGAACAAGGTCGCCGCCATCGGCTCTCCCCTGCTGGTCGTGCACGGTTCGGCAGATCCGCTGATTCCCGTCGCTCTGGGCCAGCAGCTGTTTGAAGCAGCACAAGAGCCCAAGCGCCTGATCCTGGTGGACGGCGCCACCCACCACAACACCCAGACCAAGGCCATGGCCCAGTACCGCTCGGCACTGCATGAGCTGTTCGGCCTAAACCTGGCCAAAAGCAAGAGTTGAAGCCTGGGCATCTCACTTCAAAGATTTTTAGGTTATTTAAAAACCAGTTTTTATTATTTTTCTTTTTATAGAGATTTTTTCAGAATGCAGGCACTGGCCTTAGCGCCGTCACCTTGTGATTCCAGCCATGCATTCCCGTCGTACTTTTCTGCAGCAATCCCTGCTGGTTATTTCTGCCGCTTCCACCGCTTCCTTTTCGCTGACTGCCCTGGCCAAAGCCGCCGAAGGAGCGGCCATCCCGCAGGCCAGCCGCATTCTGGTCGGCTTTGGTGCCGGCGGCGGAATTGATCAACTGGCCCGCGTGTTGGCCGACAACATCGCTCCCCAACTGGGCAAGGGCCACTACGTGGTGGTCGACAACAAACCCGGAGCGAATGGACAGATTGCCGCCCAGACCTTGCTGAACGCAGCGCCCGACGGCAGCACCTATCTGATCGCACCGCTAATCACGCCGGTGCTCTCGCAAATCGTCTACAAAAAGCCCGGCTACGACCCGGCACGCGACTTTGCCCCTGTGAGCCTGCTGGCGCACTTCCAGTTTGGGCTGGCCGTACCGGCCAAGCACCCGGCACGCAATATCCAGGAATACGTGGCCTGGCTCAAAGCCCATCCGCAGCAGGCCAATTTCGGCAGTCCGGCCGTGGGCAGCCTGCCGCACTTTTTCGGTCTGCTGCTGGGCGAAGCAGCCCAGGTCAATATCGTCCACGTGCCGTACAAGGGCGGTCCGGCCATGATGACGGATCTGATCAGCGGGCAGCTGGCTTCGGCCATACAGACCACCAGCGAACTGGCGCCCTTGCACAGAGAGGGCAAGGTACGGATTCTGGGAACGTTCGGCACCGCGCGCACCAAAGAGCTGCCCGAGATTCCCACCTTCACCGAAGCCGGTTACCCCAAGGCCGTGGGCAGCGGCTGGTACAGCCTCTGGGCACGCAAAGGCACTTCGCCCCAGGCCATCGCCGCCGTCAACCAGGCTGTCAACTCCGCACTGAGCAACCCCAGCCTGCAGACCAAATGGAGCGAGCTGTCCTTGCAGCCCGATCCCCGCACGCCCGCCGCGCTGGAGCAGCTGCGCGTGGCGGAAGTCGCCAAATGGCGCCCCGTGATCACCGCTTCCGGCTTTGCCATCGAATAACCCAGACCTTTGGCGAAATGATCCGATGACCGCTCCGAATATTGTTTTCATCCTGGCCGACGACCTGGGCTGGGCCGACCTTGGCGTCTATGGCGCCACCGACTTCAAGACGCCTCACCTGGATCGCCTCGCTGCCCAAGGCGTGCGCTTTAACCAGGCTTACGCCAACTCCGCCGTCTGCTCGGCCACGCGCATTGCGCTGATCACCGGACGCTACCAGTACCGCCTGCGTGCCGGCCTTGAAGAACCGTTGGCCCGCTATGGGGGCCAGCTGGGTCTGCCGTCCGAGCACCCCACCCTGCCCTCGCTACTCAAGGATGCCGGCTACGACACCGCGCTGATTGGCAAATGGCATCTGGGCCAGCCGCCCGCCTATGGACCGCAGCGCAGCGGCTATGACTATTTCTTTGGCAACCATCATGGCGCCATCGACTATTTCACGCACAAGCCCGGCGTGGGCGAGCAGTTCGGCCGCGACCTCTGGCAAGGCAGCGAGCCCGTGGAGCGCACGGGTTACTACACCTACATCCTGGGCGATGAAGCCACCCGCTATTTGCATGAGCGCAAGAGCAGCGACAAGCCCTTTTTCCTCTCGCTGCACTTCACGGCACCGCACTGGCCTTGGGAGGGGCCGAACGACGAGCATGTCGCACACAGCATCAAGGACTTGTTTCACTACGACGGCGGCAGCCTGAAGAAGTACGGCGAGATCGTCGAGGCCCTGGACAAGGCCGTGGGCCAGGTGCTGCAGGCACTCGATGACAGCGGCCAGGCCGACAACACCATCGTCATCTTCACCAGCGACAACGGCGGCGAGCGCTTTTCCAAGACCTGGCCCTTTACCGGTCAGAAGACCGAGTTGCTGGAGGGAGGCATACGCGTGCCCACGCTGCTGCGCTGGAGCGCCCGCATTCAGCCCCAGGTACAGGAGCAGGTCACGGCCACTTTTGACTGGCTGCCCACGCTGCTGGCTGCGGCCGGTGCCAGGCCACACCCTGACTACCCCAGCGACGGCCAGAACATCCTGCCTATCCTGGAGGGTCAGCTGGCAGACGATGCAGCCCATACCGACCGTACCTTGTTCTGGCGCTACAACTCCCAATCCCAGCGGGCCGTGCGACAAGGCCCCTGGAAATACCTCCAAATCAACGACAACGAATTCCTGTTCAACGTTGTCGAGGATGCCCGCGAACGCGCCAACCTCAAGCACCATCAGCCCGAGATCTTCGCCCGGCTGCGCCAGCAATGGGAACAATGGGATCAGCAGCTGCTGCCGGCCGCCGAAGCCATTTACAGCCATGGCCTATCCCCCGATATTCAGGCCGACCGCTATGTGCCCGCTCGCCTGAGCCAGAGCTGATACCCGCAGAACAGTTGCAGCCACTGCAGCAGCACACCCGGTGCGTTATCCTTGGCAATCAGCAAAGCAGATGGTCCGGTCGTTCCGGGCCATTTGTTTTTGTGTTCTGCCCGCATCGTTTTCTGCCTCCCATGACTGCTACTCATCAGCTGCCCTGTATCGCCATTGCCGGCCCCACTGCCTCGGGCAAGACCGCCGCAGCGCTGGCGCTTGCAGACCGTCTGGCGCAGCGGGGGCAAAAAGCCGAGATCATCAGCGTGGACTCGGCCCTGGTCTATCGCGGCATGGACATAGGCACGGCCAAGCCTTCTGCCGCCGAGTTGGCCGCCGTGCCTCACCACCTGATCGACATCATCGACCCGCTGCAAGCCTATAGCGCAGCCGAGTTTGTGCGCGATACGCAGAGGCTGGTGGCTGAAATTCGCGAGCGCTCGGCCATCCCGCTGCTGGTGGGCGGCACCATGCTTTACTTCAAGGCCTTGATGGACGGGCTGGACGATATGCCTGCCGCCAACCCCGAGGTGCGCGCCCAGCTCGATGCCCAGGCCGCGCAACTGGGCTGGCCCGCCATGCACGCCCGACTGGCCGAAGTCGATCCCGTCACTGCGGCGCGTCTCGCGCCCGCCGACAGCCAGCGCATTCAGCGCGCGCTGGAAGTCTGGCAGATTTCGGGCAAGCCGCTATCGAGCTTTCACACCAGCAAAAACAAAGCAGGTCCCGCAGAGCAGTTAGGCCTTGCAGCTCTTTTTTCTCTGGAACCGGAGAACCGGGCCTGGCTGCACCAGCGCATCGCGCTGCGCTTCGATCTGATGCTGGAGCAAGGTTTTCTGGACGAAGTACGCACGCTGCGCGCACGCGGCGACCTGCATCTGGATCTGCCCTCGATTCGCTGCGTGGGCTACCGCCAGGCCTGGGAGGTACTCGATGCCCATGAGGCCGATCCATCCAGACCGCTGGACATGGCGGGGCTGCGCGAACGCGGCATTGTGGCCACGCGCCAGCTGGCCAAACGCCAGATCACCTGGCTGCGCTCCATGCCCCAGCGCCAAGCCATTGCCTGCGATGCCCCGGATGCACAAGCGCGGCTGCTGACGGCTGCCATGCAGCTGATTGATTCGGCAGCTTGATCCAACGCAGCAAGCCGGCAGCACCGGCATGCTTCAAGACCGGTTGTCACGCTCTAAGATGAGGACATGCCTCATCCATCTGCTGCCCCTGCCCTGCTAGAAGTCAAAGAACTGGCCAAGCGCTATGGCGACGGTGCACAGCGCAGCACGGTGTTCGAGCAAGTCAGCTGCAGCGTGCAGGCAGGGGAATTTGTGGCCGTCGTGGGAGATTCCGGCGTGGGCAAATCCACGTTTCTCAACTGCCTGGCCGGGCTGGACTCCTGGCAGCAAGGCCGGATCACGCACCAGGGCACCGATCTCTCCAGCCTGGACGAAACCCGGCGCGCCATCTGGCGGCGCCAGCACCTGGGTTTTGTGTTCCAGGCCTTTCATGTGCTGCCGCACCTCGATGTGACGCAGAACGTAGCACTGCCTCTGATGCTGCTGGGGCGCATGAATGCCCAGGGCCAGCAGCGTGTGGAGCAGGTGCTGCAAGCCGTGGGCCTTGCGGGCCTGGGTTCACGTCTGCCCCAGCAACTGAGCGGCGGGCAATTGCAGCGCGTTGCCATTGCGCGGGCCGTGGTGCACTCGCCGCCGCTGCTGCTGGCCGATGAACCCACGGGCAATCTGGACCCCGGCACGGCCCGGCAGATCATGGACTTGCTGCTGCAGCAGACGCGGGAGCAGCACACGGCGCTGGTGCTGGTCACCCACTCCAGAGAGGCCGCCCGTCGCGCAGACCGTGTGCTCAGGCTCACCGCCCAAGGCATGCAGATGCAGCCGCAAACGCAGGCAAGCGACGCGTGATTTCCGGCCCGCCCCTTCTTCAGCTGCTGGCCAGCTTTTCCTGGCAGGAGCTGCGCCAGCACCCCTGGCGCACGGCCACGGCGCTGATCGCCATCATGCTGGGCGTGGCGCTGGGCTTTGCCGTGCATGTCATCAACCAGTCGGCATTGGACGAATTCTCGCGCGCCGTGCGCAGCGTCAACGGCCAGCCCGACCTGCAACTGCACGCCATGCAAGGCGGCTTGCCGCTGGATCTTTATGCCCAGCTGGCACAGACCGAGGGCGTGGCCCTGGCCGTGCCCTGGATTGAAACCACGGTGCTGCTTCCTCGCAGCAAACAAGAGAGCAATCCAGACCAAGCACCGCCCCCCACACCAGGCACGCGCGCAACCGCAGGCTCAGCACCAGGCACGCCGCTGCGGGTCGTGGGCAGCGATGCCCTGAAGCTGGCCCCCGTGGCGCCGGCCCTCATGCCCCGTCTGTTCGAAGGAAACAACCGGCTGGATCTGTTTGCGCCCGATGCGGTTTTCCTCAATGCCGCCGCCCTCCAGGCTCTGAACCTGAAGCCGGATCAGGCGCACAACGCAGCATTGCAGTGGCTGCAGAACGGCCAGCGGCAAACCCTGCGCATCGCCGGCACAGTGGCCGCCGCCGGTGCGCCGGTGGCAGTCATGGATATTGGCGCCCTGCAGGAGCGGCTGCAGCGCTTTGACGACATCGACCGTGTTGACGTTTTGCTGGCAGAGAACAGCTCGCGCAACGCGTTGATGACCCGCTTGCATCAGCTGCCGGCATGGCAGCCGCGCATCCTGGTTCAGCAGCCCGGCGACGACCAGCAGCGCATAGGCGAGATGTCGCGCGCCTACCGCGTCAATCTCACCGTGCTGGCGCTGGTGGCCTTGTTTACCGGCGCCTTTCTGGTGTTCTCGGTACTGGCGCTGAGCGTGGCCCAGCGAGCGCCCCAGTTTGCGCTGCTGGCCGTGCTGGGCACCACGCCACGCCAGCGCCTGGCCCTGGTGCTGCTGGAGGCTCTGGCCCTTGGCATCACCGGCAGCATGGCCGGTATTGCGCTGGGTACAGGTCTGGCCTGGCTGGCGCTGAACCTGCTTGGCGGCGATCTGGGCGGCGGCTTTTTTTCCGGCGTGCAACCGGCGCTGCAATGGAGCCCGGTGGCTGCCCTGGTGTTCGCTTTACTAGGAGTGGCGGCCACCGTGGCCGGAGCCTGGTGGCCGGCGCGGGCCGCCATGGATTTACCGCCGGCGGCCACGCTCAAAGGCCTGGGTGTAGCCCATGAAAAACCGGCACGCCTGGCACCGGCCCTGATCTTGCTGCTGAGCAGCGTGGCCCTGGCCTTCATGCCGCCGATAGCTGGCATCTCGCTGGCAGCCTATGCCGCCGTCGGCTTGCTGCTGCTGGGCGGCATGGCAGCCCTGCCATGGCTTTTGGGCCGCGTGCTGGCACTGGTGCCCCAGACCTTCAGGCATCGGCCTCTGCCTTTGCTGGCTTTCGAGCGCGCCAGACGCATGCGCCACTCCACCACGGTTGCTGTCGGCGGCGTGGTGGCCAGCCTGAGTCTGGCGGTGGCGCTGACCGTCATGGTGACCAGTTTTCGCGGCAGCATGATCGAATGGCTGGATGCCGTGTTGCCGGCCCCGCTGTACGTACGTGCGGCAGGCGGTTCCAGCCGGGTGGATGCCGCCCTGCTCCCGGCTGGCCTGGCGGCACAGATTGCCCGGCTGCCCGGTGTGGAGCGCGCACAAGCCATGCGCACGACCACCTTGATGCTCAGCCCGCAAAACCCCGGCATCAGCCTGCTGATACGCCCTTTGAGGAGCCGGCCCGGCGAGCCGGCGCAGCAACTGCCCTGGGTGGCGGGCCCGGTGGAGGCCAGACATGCGCAGGACAATGGACAGGTGCTGGTTGCCGTGCATATCAGCGAAGCCGTGGCACAGCTGTATGACTTGAAGCCCGGCGACGACTGGCCGCTGCTTTCACAGGCTTTTGGCCGTCAAGCCCAGGACGGTAAAGCGCAAAAAGCTCACTTTTATATAGCAAGCATCTGGCGTGACTATGTGCGCCAGTTCGGCGCCATTGCCATCGACTGGCAAGACTATCTGCGTCTGGGCGGCGATGCACGCGCCAGCGACATTGCCATCTGGCCCCGAAGCGCCGGCGCCCAGTCATCGACCCCAGCGTCTGCCCCGATACAGACAGGCATAGCCGATATGCTGGCGGCCACGGGCCAGGCCGTACCGGCCCTGGAATATGTGAGCAGCACCGCGCTGCGAGAGCGGTCTTTGCGCATTTTTGATCGCAACTTTGCCGTCACCTACTGGCTGCAGGCCGTGGCCATAGCCATCGGTCTGTTCGGCATTGCCGCCAGCTTCAGCGCGCAGGTGCTGGCGCGGCGCAAGGAGTTTGGCCTGCTCGCCCACCTGGGCCTGACGCGCCGCAATATTCTGGTCGTGGTGGCCGGCGAAGGCCTGGCCTGGACGGGCCTGGGAGCCATTGCCGGCACGCTGTTAGGCCTGGGCGTCGCCGTGATTCTGGTGCATGTGGTGAATCCGCAAAGCTTTCACTGGAGCATGGACTTGCGCCTGCCGCTGCTGCGGCTGCTGGCCCTGGCCGCTGCCGTGGTGCTGGCCGGCGTGGTCACGGCCTGGCTGGCCGGACGACAGGCTGCCAGCGCCGATGCCGTGCTGGCCGTCAAGGAGGATTGGTAAGTGATCGAACTTCAACGCCGCCGCTATCTGCAGGCCGGACTGGCTGCAGGCGGCCTGACTTTGCTGCCGCCCGCCTGGGGCCTGCCAATCAAGACGCTGCAGTTTCCGCGCGACTTTGGCAGCCACCCCGAGCTGCAAACCGAATGGTGGTACATCACGGGCCAGCTCCAGGCCGGCGGCAAGCCCTGGGGCTTTCAGCTGACCTTCTTTCGCTCGCGCGTCAGCGCTACGCAGGAGCTGCGCTCGTCCCTGGCGGCAAAGCAGCTGATTTTTGCCCATGCCGCACTGTGCGATGTACAAGGCCAAAAACTGCAGCACGATCAGCGCATGGCCCGCGCCGGTCTGGGGCTGGCCGGAGCCAGTGAAGCCGATACCCAGGTGCATATAAACGACTGGCGCCTGCAACGCCTACCCCAGCCGGGCAAAAGCGCCGATCAGGGCAGCCGCTACCAGGCGCATCTGGCGGCCAAGGATTTCACGCTGGATCTTCAGTTCGAGAGTACACAGCCGGTGCTGCTGCAAGGCAAGGCCGGTCTTTCAAGCAAGGGGCCGGATGCAGGGCAAGCCAGCTATTACTACAGCCAGCCCCAGCTCAAGGTCAGCGGCTCCATCGTGGTCGGCGGCAAGCGTCTGGCCGTGGAGGCCGGCAGCGACTTGCGCAACCGCGCCTGGCTCGATCATGAATGCAGCCAAGCCTTGCTGCACCAGGACGCGCAAGGCTGGGACTGGATTGGCATGAATCTGGACGACGGGAGCGCGCTGACCACATTTCATCTGCGGCGCAAGAATGGCAGCGCCCTGTGGGCCGGAGGATCGTTTCGTGCAGCAGATCAAAGCCAGGCCCAGATCTTTGCGGCCGATCAGGTGCTGTTTGAGCCGCTGCGCTGGTGGACCAGCCCGCACAGCCAGACCCGCTACCCCGTGGCCTGGAGCGTGCAGACACCGGCCGGCCGCTACGAGGTTCAGGCACGGGTCGACAACCAGGAGCTGGACAGCCGCGCCAGCACCGGCGCCATCTACTGGGAAGGTTTGTGCGAGCTGCAGCGTGTGGCCTCCGACGGCAGCAAGCGGCTCGTGGGCAGCGGCTATCTGGAGATGACGGGTTATGCCAATGCGATGAAGCTCTGAGACGCAAAAACCAAGGGCCGCTATCAGCGGCCATTGGCATTTCAAGCTCCCTCTTATTTTTTCTTTTCCAGCCAGGCAATCAGCTCGCCCATGATGCCCTTGCGGAACAGCAGCACGCACAGCACAAAGATCAGGCCGGTGACGATGGTGACGGACTCGCCCAGAGTGCCGAACCATTCCACGCCCGACAGACGCGCCAGGAAGCTGCCGAACTCGCCAATCTTGTTCTCCAGCGCCACCACCACGGCCGAACCCAGAATGGGGCCGGACAAGGTGCCCAGACCGCCCATCAGCGTCATCAGAATGACGTGACCGGAGGTGGTCCAGTGCACATCGGACAAGGTGGCAAAGCCCAGCACCACGGTCTTGAGCGAGCCGGCCAGACCCGTGAGAGCTGCCGAGATCACAAAGGCCAGCAGCTTGAAGCGGTTGACGTCATAGCCCAGTGAAATGGCGCGCGGCTCGTTTTCCTTGATGGCCTTGAGCACCTGGCCAAACGGCGAATGAATGGTGCGCACGATCAGCATAAAGGCAACCGTCACCACGGCCAGGGCCACGTAATACATGACCAGATCGCTGCTCAGATCAATCAGACCGAACAGCTTGCCGCGGGGCACACCTTGCAGGCCGTCTTCACCGCCGGTGAACTTGGCTTGCAGCGCGACAAAGAACAGCATCTGTGCCAATGCCAGCGTGATCATGGAGAAATAAATGCCCTGGCGGCGAATGGCCAGCCAGCCAAAGACCAGACCCAGCAGGCCGCCGAAAACCGTGCCCAGCAGCATGCCGATCTCGGGTGTCACACCCCAGGCCTTGATGGAGTAGCCCGCAATATAGGCCGCACCGCCGAGAAAAGCGGCGTGGCCGAAGGACAGCAGGCCCGTGTAGCCCAGCAGCAGATTGAAGGCCGAAGCAAACAGTGCAAAGCACATGAGCTTCATCACGAACACGGGATAGGCTCCCATGAAGGGCGCGGCAATCAGGCCCAGCAGCAGCAGGCCGTAGCCAATGGGCGCAATGCGTTGAACAAGCGTCTTGGATTTCATGTTGTGCCCCTCTTATTTTTCTTTACCGAACAAGCCTGCAGGGCGAATCAACAACACGATGACCATGATGAAGAACACGACGGTGGAAGATGCCTCGGGCCAGAACACCTTGGTCAGCCCTTCGATCACGCCCAGCCCCAGGCCGGTAATGATGGCGCCCATGATGGAGCCCATGCCGCCGATCACCACCACGGCAAACACCACGATGATGAGGTTTTGCCCCATCAGCGGCGTGACCTGGTAGACCGGCGCGGCCAGCACGCCGGCAAAGGCGGCCAGCGCAGCACCAAAGGCGTAGGTCAGGGTGATCATGACCGGCACGTTCACACCAAAGGCTTCCACCAGGCGCGGGTTTTCGGTACCGGCACGCAGATAGGCGCCGATGCGGGTTTTTTCGATCACAAACCAGGTGGCAACACAGACCACGATGGATGCCAGCACCACCCAGGCGCGGTAGTTCGGCAGCACCATAAAGCCCAGGTTGGTCGCGCCTTCCAGCAATTCAGGCGTGTCGTAACCCAGGCCGGACACACCATAGACGGAGCGGAACACACCCTCGATCAGCAGCGACAGCCCCAGCGTGAGCAGCAGGCCGTAGAGGTGATCGAGCTTGTAGATCCAGCGCAGCAAGAAGCGCTCTATCAGCACCCCCAAAATCCCCACCAGCACCGGCGACAGGATCAGCATCACCCAGTAGTTGATCTGGAAATAGCTCATGGCCATCCAGGTGATCATGGCGCCCAGCATGAACAGTGCGCCATGCGCAAAGTTGATGACGTTGAGCAGGCCGAAAATCACGGCCAGACCCAGACTCAGAATTGCGTAAAACGAACCGTTGACCAGCCCTAAAAGGAGCTGGCTCATCAGGCCGGGCAATGAAACACCGAAGATTTCCATGGGACAGACGCTGGTGGTGCTAGTGGGGGCTAGTGGGTTTCAGAAGAGCTTCAAACCAGTGTGCGGATGCTTATTTCCAGAGCGCGCACTTGGTCTCGGCCTTGGTCGTCCAGACCGTGTCTGCAGGCAGCTTGTTCAAGACCTTGAGGTAGTCCCAGGGCTTGGTGGATTCGCTGGGCTTCTTGGCTTCGACCAGATACATATCGTGGGCAAACGTGCCGTCCGGACGGATCACGCCCTTGCCGTAGAAGTCGTTGATGGGTGTGCTCTTGAGATGGGCCATCACCTTGTCGGCATTGGTGGTCTTGACCGCTTCCACGGCCTTCAGATAGTTCATGACGGCCGAGTAGTCTGCGGCCTGCACATCGGTGGGCATGCGCTTGGTCTTGGCAAAGAACTTGTTGGCGAATTTGCGCGATTCGTCATTCATGTCCCAGTACCAGCTGGTGGTGTGCAGCAGGCCTTCGGTGTTCTTCAGACCCAGGCTGTGAATGTCGGTCAGGAACACCAGCAGACCGGCGGTCTTCATGGTCTTGTTGATGCCGAATTCCTTGGCGGCCTTGACGGCATTGATGGTGTCGCCACCGGCATTGGCCAGACCCAGGATGTGCGCCTTGGAGGCCTGAGCCTGCAGCAGGAAGGAAGAGAAATCGGAGGCATTGAGCGGGTGCTTGACCGAGCCCAGCACCTTGCCGCCCTTGGCCTGAATCACCTTGGTGGTGTCGGCCTCCAGCGCCTGACCGAAGGCATAGTCGGCCGTCAGAAAGAACCAGTCCTTGCCACCGCGATCCACCACGGCGCCGCCCGTGCCCTTGGCCAGGGCCACGGTGTCATAGGCGTAGTGAACGGTGTAGGGATTGCATTGCTCGTTGGTCAGTGCCGAAGAGCCGGCACCGCTGTTGAAGTGCACGCGCTTTTTCTCGTTGGCCACTTGCGAGACGGCCAGCGCCGTGCCGGAATTGGTGCCGCTGAAGACCAGCGAAATGCCCTGGGTATCAATCCATTCGCGCACCTTGGAGGCGGCGATATCGGCCTTGTTCTGGTGGTCGGCGGAGATCAGCTCAATGGGCTGGCCCAGCACCTTGCCGCCAAAATCGTCAATCGCCATCTGCATGGCAAGCGCGCCGTTCTTGCCTTCCACATCCGCATAAAGGCTGGACATGTCGGTCACAAAACCGATCTTCACTTTTTCCTGGGCCTGGGCTAGGGGGCTGGCCAGACCAGCCGCGACCAACATGCACGACAAAACGCTCAACTTTGCTTTCATCTCTGTCTCCTAAGGTGGAATCTGCGTTTATGAATGGGAAAAATCAGACGCCCAGCAATTCGTTGAGTACCGGCATCTTTGCCTTCAGCTCGGCTGCGCCAAAGCGCTCCACCACATGGCCGTGCTCCACCACATAAAAGCGGTCGGCCAGCGGTGCGGCAAAGTGGAAGTTCTGCTCCACCATGACCACGGTGTAGCCCTTCTGGCGCAGCGTGGTGATCATGCGGGCCAGGGCCTGCACGATGACGGGCGCCAGGCCTTCGGAGATTTCATCGAGCAGCAGCAGACGTGCGCCCGTGCGCAGGATGCGGGCCACGGCCAGCATCTGCTGCTCGCCACCCGACAGGCGCGTGCCCTGGCTGTTGCGGCGTTCGTAGAGGTTGGGGAACATGGCATAGATCTCATCCACGCTCATGCCTGGCTGACCCGTCTTGAGCGGCGGTGGCAGCAGCAGGTTTTCCTCACAGGAAAGGCTGGCGAAGATGCCGCGTTCCTCGGGGCAGTAGCCCACGCCCAGATGGGCAATCTTGTGCGTGGGCAGATGAATGGTTTCCACGCCATTGATCTTGATCGAGCCCTTGCGCGAGCCGGTCAGACCCATGATGGCGCGCAGCGTGGAAGTGCGCCCTGCGCCGTTGCGGCCCAGCAGGGTGACGACTTCGCCGGGCTGCACCACAAGGTCCATGCCATGCAGCACATGGGATTCGCCATACCAGGCATTCAGAGCCGAAATTTCAAGCGCCGCTGTACTTGTTTTATTCATTCGTATCACTCAAATCACGCACGAAACCATCAAAGAGACAGCGAGGAAGGGGCGGGCGTCCCCCTCAGGGGGAGGCCGCAAAGCGGCTCAGGGGAAAGCATTAATGCGCCCCCTGCAACTGACCGTCGGTAGTGCCCATATAGGCTTCCATCACCTGCGGATTACGGGACACCTCTTCATATGCGCCTTCGGCCAGCACGGCGCCACGCTGCAGCACGGTGATGCGGTCGGCAATGGTGGAGATGACCTTCATGTTGTGCTCCACCATCAAGATGGTGCGGCCGGCAGAGACCTTCTTGATCAGCTGGGTCACGCGATCCACATCCTCGTGACCCATGCCCTGGGTGGGCTCGTCCAGCAGCATCAGCTCCGGTTCCATGGCCAAGGTGGTGGCGATCTCCAGCGCACGCTTGCGGCCGTAGGGCAGATTGACGGTGACCTCATCGGCCAGATCCTGCAGCCCCACTTCAGCCAGCAACTCCATGGCGCGGTCGTTGAGCTGGTTAAGCGTCTTCTCGCTGGTCCAGAAATGAAACGCCGTGCCCAGGCGGCGCTGCAGGCCGATGCGCACGTTCTCCAGCAAGGTGCTGTGCGGAAAGACGGCCGAAATCTGAAAGGAGCGAATCACGCCGCGCCGCGCAATCTGTGCTGGCGCTTCCCGGGTGATATCCACACCGTTGAAGCGGATGGAGCCCGAGGTCGGTTCCAGAAACTTGGTCAGCAGATTGAAGCAAGTGGTTTTGCCCGCCCCATTGGGACCGATCAAGGCATGAATCGAGCCGCGCTTGACGGCCAGATCGACCTTGCTGACGGCCGTAAATCCCTTGAACTCTTTGGTGAGGTGATGGGTTTCAAGAATGAGGTCGCTCATGTGCGCTGGGCCGTTCGTCCTGGATGCTGCAAAACAAATGTCGGGGCGCATCAGGTGTGCACTCCCTTCCCTTGCCTGGCATCTTGGGCCGTGATGCTGCACTGCCGCAGGGGGAAACTCCCAGGTTCCTTATCTGTAGCGCCTCATGTTTACCCTGCCTAGTCAACAAATACGGAGGATGCAGAAACAGCAAACACTTACATTCAAAAACTTCACAAAACGAGAGTTTGCGCGTCGCTACGGCCGCGCGAGCAGTGCTGACTGCGCAGTCAGATATGGTCCGAACGGACTAATAGCTTGCGTGTATAGCTATCAAAATTGATTATAAAAAGTAAGAAACAGCCACGACTGTGATCTTTCTGCATGCGACCCTGATGCCGAAAACCCTTAGCCCGATGATTCCCCTGTCTGCTGCTCAGTTACTAGCCTGGCGCTGGCAAATATGCTTGAGCTTTGTCGCCCTAAATGGATTAAGCGACAAACAAGAGTTTTGCACTCTTATTTTTGTAGTGGTTGGCGCATGGATTGTCGCCATTTCGAATGCTTTGATAGTCAAAGTGCTTGATAGAAAAGCACAAGCAGCTATCAAAACAGAGGGAGCAAAGACTGTGGCTTGAGGGCTGAGCCACAGCAGTCTGTCTTACTGCAAGGTGCCGCTGCCGCCTTCGCCGGTTTCGGGCAAGGCCAACGGCATCACGCCAATACCCTCTTCCATCAGCTCCATGGCCTGCTCGGGGCTGGTCTGGCCGCGAATGGCGCGCTCGTCGGTTTCGCCGTAATGCATGCGACGGGCTTCCTGCGCGAAATTCTTGCCCACGTCCTCGGTGTTCTCGGCCACCTTGCGCGACCACTGCACCCAGGCGGAATGCATGGCATGGAGCTGCTCGCGCGCCTGCGCCGTGAGCTCGGGGGCTGGAGACTTGGCCGGAACCGGAGATGCCGAGGGCTGCGCAGGATGCCGCTCGGTGACCGGCGCAGCCGGTGGGGGCTGCTGCGCACCCAGATTCAGGCGCGGAGCGCTGAGGCGCTTGACTATATGGCTGTCCCCGCAGCTGGGGCACTGCACAAGCTTGCGTGCCAGCTGGCTCTGGAAGTCGTCTTCCGAGCCGAACCAGCCTTCGAACACATGGCCCGCAGAGCAATGAAGATCAAGCACTTTCATGAGATTCTCTTGAGCGCAGACGGAAACACTGCGCCATCATGCGCCCTCAATACGATCAATCCCGGCGATGTACCAGATAACGATAGACGAAGCCTGGGAAAGCCAGCGTCAGAAACAGGGTGCCGGTAATGGCATAGAACTCCCAGCCCTGTGGCGAGACCTGGCCTGCACGGCGCTCGAGCAGATAGCCCAGGCCGCCCACCAGCAAATACAGCACCAGCATCTCGATCAGGCGCACCCACATGGGTTTGCGGCCGGCCATCACCGGACCCGCAATGGCCAAACGCTGGTTGATAAAAGGCAAATTGGCTGCCACAAGGGCAGCCAAGATCACAAGCCAGATAGAAGCGGTGATAGACACGCTAAGGCATTCCTACAAATAAGGGGAGTGGCGACAAGCCTCTCCCCTTTTGTCATCAGGAGGCCAGGGCACGCACGATGGCGTCGGCGCACAAGGCCATGAGGCCGCCCGGCAAGATGCCGAGCAACAGCACCAGCGCACCGTTGATGGTCAGAACCACGCGCACATCCAGAGGTGCGGACACGCTGGTGGCTGTGATTGGAGCATCAAAGTACATGACCTTGACGACGCGCAGGTAATAGAAAGCGCCAATCAGCGACATGATCACGGCAAACACGGCCAGACCGATGTGCAGCGTGCTTCCCGAAGAAATCAGCGCTTGCAGCACGGACAGCTTGGCGTAGAAGCCCACCAGCGGAGGGATACCAGCCATGGAGAACAGGCAGATCGCCATCACGCCGGCATACAGCGGGCTGCGCTGGTTCAGACCAGCCAGATCGGAGATCTCTTCGCTTTCAAAGCCTTCACGGGCCAGCAGCAAGACCACACCGAACGCGGCCAGAGCCGTCAGCACATAGGTGACGATGTAGAACATGGCCGAGCTGTAGGCGTTTTCCACGGTCGCGGGATCCACCTTGCCGTCCACCACGCCCGACATCAGGCCCAGCAGCACAAAGCCCATTTGCGAGATGGTCGAGTAGGCCAGCATGCGCTTGAGGTTGGTCTGCTGCAGACCGGCCAGGTTACCGATGAGCAGCGAGCACACGGCCAGCACCATCAGCATCTGCTGCCAGTCGATGGCCAGCGGCAGCAAGCCATCCACCAGCAGGCGGATGATCATGGCAAAGGCCGCCAGTTTGGGAGCGCCACCGATCAGAGCGGTAATGGCCGTTGGAGCGCCCTGGTAAACGTCAGGCACCCACATGTGGAAAGGCACGGCGCCGAGCTTGAAGGCCAGACCGGCCACGATGAAGACCAGACCGAAAACCAGCACCTGGTGCTTGATTTCACCGGAGTTGATGGCCTTGAAGACCTGGCCGATATCCAGCGAACCGGTAGCACCGTAGAGCATGGACATGCCGTACAGCAGGAAACCAGAAGCCATGGCGCCGAGCACGAAGTACTTCATGGCCGCTTCCACCGCACCGGTGTGATCGCGGCGCAAAGCCACCAGCGCATAGCTGGACAGCGTCAGCAGTTCCAGGCCCAGGTAGATGACCAGGAAGTTGTTGCCACCGATCATGATGAACATGCCCAGCAGCGACAGCATGGACAGGGTGAAGAACTCACCGCCGCGGAGCATGTCGCGTTCAGCCGCATAGGGGCGACCGTAGACCATGGTGACCATCATGGCCACTGTGGCAAAGCACTTGAGCCAGTTGCCCATGGCGTCCGAGACAACCATGTTGCCCCAGCCGTAGAAGGTGTTGCCGCTAGAGGCATACATACCCTGCATCACTGCTACGACGAGCAAGGTGAGCATGGTCAGAACATAGGTGCCTGTGCGGCGGGCGCTTGTCACGCCCAGGTCCACCAAGGCGATGACGCAGGCCATCACCAGGAGAACAATCTCCGGGTAAATCGCCAGCCAGCTGATGTTGTCAATCATCTCGAGTCTCTCGTTTCAGTCTGGTCAGTTGAGCTTGCTGATAGCCACATGCTTGATCAGCTCGGCCACGGACACATCCATCACATCGGTGAACGGCTTGGGATACAGGCCCATGACCATCACGGCGACGGCCAGCACGCCCAGTACCAGGAATTCGCGGCAGTTGATGTCCTTGAGTTCCTTCACGTGGTCATTGGCCACGGGACCCAGGTACACGCGCTTGTACATCCACAGCGTGTATGCAGCACCGAAGATCAGCGCCGTGGCAGAGCCCAGGCCGATCCAGAAGTTGTACTGCACGGCACCCAGAATCACCATCCACTCACCCACGAAGCCGGCCGTTGCAGGCAGACCGCAGTTGGCCATGGCAAACAGCAGGGCAAAGGCAGCGAACTTGGGCATGGTGTTGACCACACCGCCGTAAGAGGCGATTTCACGCGAGTGAACGCGGTCGTACAGCACGCCGATGCACAGGAACATGGCGCCGGACACAAAGCCGTGGGCAATCATCTGCACCAGACCGCCGGCGATGCCGAGGCTGTTGAACATGAAAAAGCCCAGGGTCACAAAGCCCATGTGCGCCACCGACGAGTAAGCCACCAGCTTCTTCATGTCGCGCTGCACCAGAGCCACCACGCCCACATAGATCACGGCAATCAGCGACAGCGTGATCATCAGGCCGGACCACTGGTGCGAAGCATCAGGAGCGATAGGCAGCGAAAAGCGCAGGAAACCGTAGGCACCGAGCTTGAGCATGATGGCGGCCAGCACGGCGGAACCACCGGTAGGCGCTTCCACGTGAACGTCTGGCAACCAGGTGTGCACGGGGAACATGGGCACCTTCACCGCAAAAGCAGCGAAGAAGGCGAAGAAGATCAGCGTCTGTGCGGTACTGGACAGCGGCAGCTTGTGCCAGTCCAGAATCTCGAAGCTGCCGCCCGACTGGGTGTACAGGTAAATCAGGGCCACCAGGGTGAGCAGCGAGCCCATCAAGGTATACAGGAAGAACTTGAAGGCGGCGTAGATCTTGTTCGGACCGCCCCAGATACCGATGATCAGATACATCGGAATCAGGGTGGCTTCAAAGAACACATAGAACAGCATGCCGTCCAGTGCGCTGAACACGCCGATCATCAGACCCGAAAGGATCAGGAAGGCGGCCATGTACTGGTTCACGCGCTCGGTGATGTTCTGCCAGGAGGCAATCACCACAATGACCGTGATGAAGGCCGTCAGCGGCACAAACCACATCGAGATGCCGTCCACGCCCAGGTGGTAGTGGATATTGAAGCGCTCGATCCAGAGCGCTTTTTCGACAAACTGCATGGCAGCTGTCGTGGTGTCGAAACCGGTAACCACCGGAATCGTCACCGCCAGGCCGACCAAGGCACCGATCAGGGCCAGCCAACGCACAGCATTGACCTGCCCTTCGCGGCCCATGGCCAGCAGGAGGGCGCCAAATGCAATTGGCACCCAGATTGAAAGACTCAACAAACCCATTTTTGTTATTCCTCTACTACTTGTTGAGCCACACGAAGTACGTCATGAGGGCAAAGATACCCAGCAGCATGACCAACGCGTAGTGATAGAGATAGCCTGTTTGCAGGCCACGCACCCATTGACCCAGCTTGGCCATGAGCTTCCAGGAACCGTTGACCACGGCGCCGTCGATGATGGCCTGATCGCCCACCTTCCAGAAGACGGTACCCGTGCCACGTGCACCGCGAGCGAAGATGTTTTCGTAGACCCAGTCCACGCCGTACTTGCCTTCCAGCATCTGGTACAGGCCGATCTTCTTGGAGAAGGCCATGATGGCAGCAGGAATTTCGGGCTTGACCATGTAGAACACATAGGACACCACCACACCAGCCAGAGCCAGCCAGAACGGCGCGGCCGTGAAGCCGTGCAGCGCCATGGGCAACCAGCCGTGAATTTTCTCGGCCAGTTCTGCCATGGCACCGTGCTTGGCACCGTCCACGTAGATCACGCCCTTGAAGAAGTCGCCAAACAGCATGGGCATCAGCGCAATCGCACCGATCACCACCGAAGGAATGGCCAGCAGCATCAGAGGACCGGTCACCACCAGAGGCGACTCATGCGGCTTGGCATCGTGGCCATGGCCGTGGTGGTCGTCGTGGGCGTGATGATCATCATGGTGAGCATCGGGATTCTGGTCGTAGCGCTCTTTACCGTGGAACACGATGAAGTACAGGCGGAACGAATAGAAGGCCGTGATGAACACACCAGCCAGCACCGCGAAGTTGGCAAAGCCAGCTGCAGGCAGGTTGGAAGCGTGCACCGCTTCGATGATGGCGTCCTTGGAGTAGAAACCGGAGAAGAACGGTGTACCGATCAGCGCCAGGTTGCCCAGCAGGAAGGTGATCCAGGTAATGGGCATGTACTTGCGCACGCCGCCCATCCAGCGGATGTCCTGGTTGTGGTGCATGCCCATGATGACCGAGCCGGCTCCGAGGAACAGCAGCGCCTTGAAGAAGGCGTGGGTCATCAGGTGGAACACGGAAACCGAGTAGGCCGACACGCCCAGAGCGATGGTCATATAACCCAGCTGTGACAGCGTGGAGTACGCAATCACGCGCTTGATGTCGTTCTGGATGATGCCCAGGATACCCATGAACAGGGCTGTGATGGAGCCGATCACCAAAATGAAGTTCAAGGCCACATCCGACAGTTCGTACAGAGGCGACATGCGCGAGACCATGAAGATACCGGCCGTCACCATGGTCGCCGCGTGAATCAGCGCGGAGATAGGTGTCGGGCCTTCCATGGAGTCAGGCAGCCACGCGTGCAGCGGGAACTGGGCCGATTTGCCCATGGCACCGATGAACAGGCAGATGGCCGTCACCGTCACCAGCAGCCAGCCCGTACCAGGCAGCTGAGTGTTCTGAATCTCGGGCAGCTTGGCAAAGATTTCAGAGTAGTTCAGCGTGCCGGTGTAGGCAGCGATCAAGCCAATACCCAGAATGAAGCCGAAGTCACCGACACGGTTGACCAGGAAGGCCTTCATGTTGGCGAAGATGGCCGATTCCTTCTTGTAGTAGAAGCCGATCAGCAGGTAGGACACCAGGCCCACGGCTTCCCAGCCGAAGAACAGCTGCAGCAGGTTGTTGCTCATGACGAGCATCAACATGGAGAAGGTGAACAGCGAGATATAGGAGAAGAAGCGGTTGTAGCCCTCGTCTTCTTCCATGTAGCCCATGGTGTAGATGTGAACCATCAGCGACACAAAGGTCACCACGCACATCATCATGACCGTGATGGAATCGATCAGGAAACCGACCTCCATCTTCAGGCCGCCGACGACCATCCAGGTGTAGATGGTCTCGTTGAAACTGGCGCCGTCAAAGACAACGCTCTTGAACGTGAGGGCCGACAGGATGAAGGCCGCGAGCACGCCAAAAATGGTAAGAGAGCTGCTGCCGGCGCGACCAATCTTGTTGCCGCCGAAGGCTGTGCCCCAGATACCCGCTAGCGCGGAGCCCACCAGCGGCGCCAATGGCACCGCGAGCAGCAGGGATGCGGAAAGGGTTTGACTCATTCTTGAGAACCTTGCAAATAACGGCGGACTCAACCCTTGAGGGAGTTGAGGTCTTCCGCATCGATACTGCTCTTGTTACGGAACAGCAGCACCAAGATCGCCAGACCGATAGCCGATTCCGCAGCAGCCACCGTCAGGATGAAGAACACGAATACCTGTCCATGCATGTCGCCCAGATAACTGGAAAACGCGACGAAGTTCGTGTTCACGGCCAGGAGCATCAGCTCGATGGCCATGAGCAAGACGATCAGGTTCTTGCGGTTCAGAAAAATGCCAACAACGGCGATCGCGAACAGCATCGCGCCCAACGTCAGAAAGTGGCCCAGAGTAAGCGTCATGCTTTTGTCTCCACTGCTGGCGCCGAAGCTTCGGCGGCAGGTTGTTGTGCAGGCTGAGTGACCGATTGCTTGACCAGCTTGATGCGGTCTTGCGCACGTACACGAATCTGCTGTGCTGGGTTGACGGCCTTGCTGTCCTTGCGCTTGCGCAGCGTCAGGGCGATGGCGGCAATCATGGCCACCAGCAGGATCACGGCAGCAATTTCCACGGGGTACAGATACTCCGTATACAGCAGCTTGCCCAGTTCATGGGTGTTCGAATACTGCACGGCCTGGCCGGCAGCATTGACCGAACCGGCCATGACGTTTTTGGCGTCTTCCACATCGCCAAAGCCGCCCATCAGCACCATGCCCATTTCAAAGGCAATCAGTGCGCCGATCAGGGCTGCAAAGGGGAAGTGCTTCCAGAAGCTCTTGCGCAATGTGTCGACACGAATGTCCAGCATCATCACCACAAAGAGGAACAGCACCATCACGGCACCCAGGTACACCAGTACCAGGGCAATGCCGAGGAATTCAGCCTTGAGCAGCAGCCAGATGGCCGCAGCTTGCGAGAAGGCCAGAATCAGATTGAGCACGGCGTGCACAGGGTTGCGCGCCGTGATCACGCGGAAGGCTGCAAACAGCAGCACAACCGAGAACAGATAGAAAAAACCAGTTTTGGCGTCCATGGATCGAATCTTTTCAAGTGATCAAGGAGCCGCTTCAGCGGTACTTGGCATCTGCTGCCTTGTTGGCAGCGATCTCGGCTTCATAACGGTCACCCACTGCCAGGAGCATGTCCTTGGTGAAGTAGAGGTCACCGCGCTTTTCGCCGTGATATTCAAAGATGTGCGTCTCGACGATGGAATCCACCGGGCAGCTTTCTTCGCAGAAGCCGCAGAAGATGCACTTGGTCAAATCGATGTCGTAGCGCGTGGTACGGCGCGAGCCGTCATCACGCACATCGGACTCGATGGTGATCGCCATGGCAGGGCACACGGCTTCGCACAGCTTGCAGGCAATGCAGCGCTCTTCGCCGTTGTCATAACGGCGCAGAGCATGCAGGCCACGAAAGCGCGGCGACTGAGGAGTCTTTTCTTCGGGGAACTGCACCGTGATCTTGCGACGGAAGGTGTAGCGGCCGGTTAGGGCCATGCCCTTGGCCAGTTCCCAGAGCATGAAGCTCTTGAAGAAATCTTTGATTGAGAATGGAGTTGCAGCGACTGCAGACATGTGTACCCCGCTTATTTCCAGATGTTCCAAGGCGAGTACAGCCAAGCACCCACAACAACCAACCACACCAGAGTGACTGGAATGAAGATCTTCCAGCCCAGACGCATGATCTGGTCATAACGGAAGCGCGGGAAGGTGGCGCGAATCCAGATGAAGCAGGACACGACCAGGAAGGTCTTGATCGCCAGCCAGATCCAGCCTGGGATAAAGCCCAGGAAGTCCACCGGAGGCAACCAGCCGCCCAGGAACAAGATCACGGCCAGGACGGACACCAGCCACATGCTGGCGTATTCGGCCAGGAAGAAGACTGCGAAGCCCATGCCCGAGTACTCCACCATGTGACCAGCCACGATTTCGGCTTCGCCTTCCACCACGTCAAACGGGTGACGGTTGGTTTCGGCAACGACCGAGATCAGGTAGACCACAAAAATGGGCAGCAAAGGCAGCCAGTTCCAGGACAGGAAGCTCACGCCCATGGCGGCGAACTGGCCTTGGCCCTGGCTCAGCACGATCTGCGTCAGGTTCATGCTGCCGGTCACCATGATGACGACCAGGAAACAGAAGCCCAGAGCGATTTCGTAGCTCACCATCTGTGCCGAAGCACGCAGCGCGCCCAAGAAGGCGTACTTGGAGTTCGAGGCCCAGCCGGCAATGATCACGCCATAGACTTCAATCGAAGTGATGGCCATCATCAGCAGCAGACCTGCGTTCACGTTGGACAGTGCCACATCAGGAGCAAAGGGAACCACCACCCATGCGGCCAGGGCCGGCATGATGGCCATGACGGGGCCAACGTAGAACAGGCCCTTGGCAGCGCGTGTGGGCTGGATCAATTCCTTGGTCAGCAGCTTCAGGCCGTCGGCCAGAGGCTGCAGCAGACCCATGGGGCCCACGCGGTTGGGACCCAGGCGAATCTGCATGAAGCCCAGGAGCTTGCGCTCCCACAGCGTCAGATAGGCCACGGCACCCAGCAACGGAGCCACGATGGCCACGATACCCAGCAAAATCCAGATGACGGGCCAGGCCGCATCGGTCCAGAACGGGGCGGTGGACAGGCCGGCACCCCAGGCTTTCAATGCGTCGATCATGCGGCGCCTCCCTCATGAGCCAAACGGGCGTCGGCCGTCAACTGCAGCGATGTAGCGCGGCGCACGATGCTGTCGAGCTGGTAAATGCTTGCGACCACGGGAGCTGGCAAGTTGCCGGCGGCAGTCACGGTCACGGCGGCAGCCGTGGCATTGTTCAGCGCCGTTGCGGGCACCTGGTTGGCACCGGCGGTGGCAACAGCCAGCACGTCTTGCGAAGTCTCGAAATCCACGCCGGACACGCCCATCAGATTGGAGAGCACGCGCAGCACCTTCCATGCGGGACGGGTATCGGCCAGAGGCTTGACCACGGCGTGGAAGCTCTGGACGCGACCGTCGGCATTAACGAAGCTGCCCGAGGTTTCGGTGAACGGCGCAATGGGCAACAGCACATCGCTGAATTCCATATTGGCCTTGAACGGGCTCAGGGTCACCACCATCTGGGCCTTGTTCAGACCTGCAACGGCGGCCTTGCCGGCAGCGCTGTCGAACTGGGGTTCGGTGTTCAGCAAGATGGCAGCCTTCAGACCGCCAGCCAGCATCTGGCCCGCGCTCTGGCCGTTGGTACCGGGAGTTGCCTTGACCCATTGCGCGCCCACGGTGTTGGCGGCTTCGGTCAGGTAACCCACGCTGGCACCGGTTTGCTCGGCAATCCAGTTGGCCAGGGCCAGCAGTGCAGATGCCTGGGCATGGTGCGCAGCGGCATTGCCCAGCAACACGGCCTTTTGCTCGCCCTTGAGCAGCGAAGCCGCAATGGCTTGTGCTTCTGCGTGTGCCTGACCTGCCACTGGCGAATTCACACCCTTGGCTTCGGCCACGGCAGCGGCCACATCGGCCAGAGCCTGGGTCCAGTCGGCGGCTGCGACCACGGAGGCGGCGACGGGCAAAGCCCAGTCATACACTCTCTCATTGATAGCAAACACCGCACAGCCCTTCTTGGCTGCCTGGCGAATACGCTGTGCAAACAGCGGGTGATCCTTGCGCAGGTTGGAGCCCACGATCAGCGCGGACTGCAAATTGCTCAATGCCGTGATGGGCAGACCCAGCCACTGCACGCCCTTGGCGGCCGTGAACTCGGCATTGCGCAGACGGTAGTCGATGTTCTCGCTACCCAGGCCACGCACCAGCTTGCCGGCCAGGAACAGTTCTTCCAACGTGCTGTGCGGGCTCACCAGAGCGCCGATGGCGTTTGCGCCATGGTCGTTCTTGATTTGCTGCAGACCGTTGGCCACGTATTCCAGCGCGGTTTGCCAGTCGACTGGCTTCCACTCACCGCCCTGCTTGAGCATGGGCTGAGTCAGGCGTTCGTCGCTGTTGAGCGCTTCGTAGGAGAAACGGTCGCGGTCGGCAATCCAGCATTCATTGACGTCGTCGTTCTCGAAAGGAACAACGCGCATGACCTTGTGGTTCTTGACCTGCACGATCAGGTTGGAACCTGTGGAATCGTGGGGCGACACCGACTTGCGGCGCGACAGTTCCCAGGTACGGGCGCTGTAGCGGAAAGGCTTGCTGGTCAACGCGCCCACCGGGCAGATGTCGATCATATTGCCCGACAGCTCGGAATCCACCGTATCGCCCACCACCGTGGTGATCTCGGAGTGTTCACCGCGGTGAATCATGCCCAGTTCCATGACGCCGGCCATTTCCTGGCCGAAGCGCACACAACGGGTGCAATGGATGCAGCGGCTCATTTCCTGCATGGAAATCAGCGGACCAACGTCCTTTACAGGCACCACGCGCTTTTCTTCTTCGTAGCGCGAGCTGCTGCTGCCGTAGCCAACTGCCAGATCCTGGAGCTGGCATTCGCCGCCCTGGTCGCAGATGGGGCAGTCGAGCGGGTGATTGATGAGCAAAAACTCCATCACCGACTGTTGGGCCTTGATGGCCTTTTCGCTCTTGGTGCGCACGATCATGCCTTGCGTCACGGGCGTGGCGCAGGCGGGCATGGGCTTGGGAGCCTTTTCAACATCCACAAGGCACATGCGGCAGTTAGCCGCAATGGAGAGCTTCTTGTGGTAGCAGAAGTGAGGAATATAGGTGCCGGCCTTCTCGGCAGCATGCATGACCATGCTGCCTTCCAGGACCTCTACCTTTTTTCCGTCCAGTTCAATTTCAACCATATGCTTGTCTCGCGATCAGGCGCTTACGCGGCCTGCTTGGAAGCGTTCTGGATCTTCGCTTCAAACTCGTGGCGGAAGTGCTTGATCATGGCGCGCACCGGCATGGCTGCCGCATCGCCCAGCGCACAGATGGTGCGCCCCATGATGTTCACGGACACCGAGTCCAACAGCTCGATATCTTCCGGACGGCCTTCGCCGTGCTGAATACGATTGACCACGCGCCACAGCCAGCCCGTGCCTTCTCGGCAAGGCGTGCATTGGCCGCAGGACTCGTGGGAATAGAAGTACGACAGGCGCAACAGGCTCTCGACCATGTCACGCGAATCGTCCATCACGATCACGGCGCCGGAACCCAGCATGGAGCCTGCCTTGGAGATGGAGTCATAGTCCATCGTGCATTCCATGATGACGTCCGCAGGCAGCACCGGCGACGAAGAGCCGCCAGGGATCACGGCCTTGAGCTTGCGGCCGGTGCGCACACCGCCCGCCAGTTCCAGCAGCTTGCTGAAAGGCGTGCCCATGGGAACTTCGTAGTTGCCGGGCAGGTTCACATCGCCGCTGACCGAGAAAATCTTGGTGCCGCCGTTGTTGGGCTTGCCGCATTCCAGGTAAGCCTGGCCGCCGTTGCGGATGATCCAGGGAACGGCCGCAAAGGTTTCGGTGTTGTTGATGGTCGTGGGCTTGCCGTACAGACCGAAGCTGGCCGGGAACGGTGGCTTGAAGCGGGGCTGACCCTTCTTGCCTTCCAGCGATTCCAGCAGCGCGGTTTCTTCGCCGCAGATATAGGCGCCGAAGCCATGGTGAGCATGCAGCTGAAAGCTGAAGCTGCTGCCCATGATGTTGTCACCCAGGAAACCGGCGGCACGGGCTTCTTCCAGAGCGGCTTCAAAGCGGTCGTAGACCTCGAAGATTTCGCCGTGGATGTAGTTGTAGCCGATGCTGATACCCATCGCATACGCGGCAATGATCATGCCTTCGATGACGATATGGGGGTTGAACATCAGGATGTCGCGGTCCTTGCAGGTACCGGGCTCGCCCTCGTCCGAGTTGCACACCAGGTGCTTTTGGCCGGGGAACTGGCGGGGCATGAAGCTCCACTTCAGGCCCGTGGGAAAACCGGCACCGCCGCGGCCACGCAGACCGGATTCCTTCATGGTGGCAATGACCTGATCTTGCGTCAGACCTTCGCCGCCATCCTTGCCCAGCAGCTTGCGCAGAGCGACATAGCCGCCACGCGCTTCGTAGTCCTTGATGGACCAGTTGCTGCCGTTCAGATCCGCATAGATTTGCGGATCGATGTGGCGATCATGAAAGCAGGTTTCATTGCCTGTGGAGGCGAACTTGGCCAGCACGGCATTGGCAGCAGGATTGTTCAGGATCGTGCTCATGCCTTGCCCTCCGCTGCACGCAGGCCGTCCACCAGCTCGTCCAGCTTGTCATTGCTCATGAAGCTGCACATGCAACGGTCGTTGACCAGCATCACGGGCGAATCAGCGCAGGCACCCAGGCACTCGGACTGCTGCAGCGTGAACAGACCATCTTTGGTGGTCTCGCCCATCTTGATGCCCAGCTTGTGCTCCAGGTGGTGCAGTGCCTTGTAGCCGTCACGCAGCTGGCAAGGCAGGTTGGTGCACACATTGAGCTTGTACTTGCCAACGGGTTGCTGGTTGTACATGTTGTAGAAGGTGGTCACTTCGCGCACGGCGATTTCGGGCATGCCCAGGACCTCGGCAATCACAGCCTCGCTCTCCTGGCTTACCCAGCCCTGCTCCTGCTGCACGATGGACAGGCAGGCCATGACGGCAGACTGTTTCTGTTCAGCCGGATACTTGGCCACCTCACGCGCAAAGCGTTCTCTGGTCGCTGCGGTAATCATCGGTCAACGTCTCCAAACACGATGTCCAAGGTACTGAGCACCATCACGGCGTCAGCCAGCATGTGACCGCGGCTCATTTCATCGAGAGCGGCCATGTGCACGAATCCTGGTGGACGAATCTTCAGGCGATAGGGCTTGTTGGCTCCATCGCTGATCAAATAAATACCAAACTCACCCTTGGGGTGCTCGACGGCGGCATAGGCCTCGCCTTCGGGAACCGCGAAGCCTTCGGTAAAGAGCTTGAAGTGGTGGATCAGCTCTTCCATGTTGGACTTCATGGCTTCGCGATGCGGAGGAGCCACCTTGTGATTGTCCGTAATCACCGGGCCGGGATTGACACGCAACCAATCCACGCACTGCTTGATGATCTTGTTGGATTCGCGCATTTCAGCCACGCGAACCAGGTAGCGGTCATAGCAGTCGCCGGTCGCGCCCACGGGCACATCGAAGTCCATCTTGTCATAGACATCGTAGGGCTGCGTCTTGCGCAGATCCCAGGCCACGCCGGAGCCGCGCAACATCGGGCCGGTCATACCCCAGTTGATGGCACGCTCCGGAGTCACCACGCCGATATCGACGTTGCGCTGTTTCCAGATACGGTTGTCGGTCAGCAGGGTTTCGTATTCGTCCGCGCACTTGGGGAAGCGCTGGGTAAAGGCTTCGATGAAGTCCAGCAGCGATCCCTGGCGGTCTTCATTCATCTGTTCCAGGGCCCGCGCATTGTGCAGCTTGTTGGCCTTGTACTGGGGCATGGTGTCCGGCAGGTCGCGGTACACGCCGCCTGGTCGGAAATATGCCGCGTGCATGCGCGCACCGGAGACTGCCTCATACATGTCCATCAGCGCTTCGCGCTCACGGAAGGTATAGATCAGGATGGTGGAGCTGCCGGCATCGTTGCCCGAGGAACCCAGCCACATCAGGTGATTCATGATGCGGGTGATTTCCGAGAACATCACGCGGATGTACTGGGCGCGCACGGGCACTTCCAGGCCCAGCAGCTTTTCAATGGCCAGACAGTAGGCGTGCTCGTTGCACATCATGGACACATAGTCCAGGCGGTCCATATAGGGCAGCGACTGGATATAGGTCTTGGTCTCGGCCAGTTTCTCGGTGCCGCGGTGCAGCAGGCCGATGTGGGGGTCAGCACGCTGCACCACCTCACCGTCGAGCTCCAGCACCAGACGCAGCACACCGTGCGCTGCCGGGTGCTGCGGACCAAAGTTCAGGGAATAGTTCTTGATTTCAGCCATGGTCTTCCGTCAGAAGGCGACGCGCGCCTTTAGTGCAGGCCTCCGCCGTAATTGTCTTCACGGATGATGCGCGGAGTGATTTCTCGCGGCTCGATCGTGACGGGCTGGTACACCACACGTTGCTGCTCGGCGTCGTAACGCATTTCCACATAGCCCGAGATGGGGAAGTCTTTGCGGAAAGGGTGGCCGATAAAGCCATAGTCGGTCAGGATGCGGCGCAGATCGTCGTGGCCATCGAACACGATGCCGAACAGATCGAAGGCTTCGCGCTCGAACCAGCCGGCGGCATTCCAGATGTCGTTGATCGAAGCGACCACGGGGAAATCGTCATCCGCGCAGAACACGCGCACACGCAGGCGCTGGTTCAAGGTCAGAGACATCAGGTGCGACACCACGGCAAAACGCGGGCCTTCCTTGCCCACTTCGGCATAGGTGGAGTAGTCCACACCGCACAGGTCCATCAGCATCTCGAACTTGCAGCCTTCTGCATTGCGCAGGATCTGCATGACTTCGACATACTGGTCGGCCGACACTTCCACCGTCACTTCGCCCAGGGCCAAGGTCACGTTACGTACCTTGTCGCCCAACGCCGAAGTCACCACATCCCGCAGCTTTTCGGGGTGAATTGCAATTGCAGTCATCTCAACCCTTTAAACGCGAGCAATGGTGTGAGTGCGGCGGATCTTCTGCTGCAGCTGGATGATCCCGTAGATCAACGCTTCTGCAGTCGGAGGACAGCCTGGCACATAAACATCCACCGGGACAATGCGGTCGCAACCGCGCACCACGGAGTAGCTATAGTGATAGTAGCCACCACCATTGGCGCAAGAGCCCATGGAAATCACCCAACGGGGTTCCGACATCTGGTCGTACACCTTGCGCATGGCCGGAGCCATCTTGTTGCACAAGGTACCGGCCACAATCATCAAGTCCGAGTGGCGGGGGCTGGCACGGAACACTTCGGAGCCGAAGCGACCGATGTCATAACGCGCAGCCGCTGCGTGCATCATTTCCACAGCACAGCAAGCCAGACCAAATGTCATGGGCCAGATCGACCCTGTTTTGGCCCAGTTCACCACCGCGTCATAGCTGGTGGTGACAAAGCCTTCCTTCATCACGCCTTCGATCATCGTGTTTCCTTAGAGTAGCCGCTCATTCCCAATCCAGGGCACCTTTTTTCCACTCGTAGGCAAAGCCCACGACCAGAACGGCCAGGAAGATGAGAACAGCAACGAATCCTGCTCCACCCACGTCCTTGAGCGCGACGGCCCAAGGCAGCAGAAATGCGATTTCCAAATCGAACAGGATAAACAGGATGGCGACGAGGTAGTAGCGCACGTCAAATTTCATGCGCGCATCTTCAAACGCCTCAAAACCGCATTCATAGGGAGAGTTCTTGGCCGCATCGGGACGATTGGGACCGAGAACGTAACCGAGCACCAGGGGCACTACACCCACAGCGATGCCAATAAGAATGAACAAGAGAACGGGAAGGTACTGATCGATGTTCATCAGTGTGGGCCTTGTATTAAAGACATGCCTCACCGATCACCGCCTGATCAGCAGGGCAGGCTTTTAGTTATGTGTTGGTGCCGTCGGCGAGACTCGAACTCGCACAGCTTTCGCCACTACCCCCTCAAGATAGCGTGTCTACCAATTCCACCACGACGGCTTCGTCTCAATTGTCCGGCAACCTCGGAAACCTTCGTTGCAAAGATTTTGATCCCCAGACAATCCCTAGATTCTAGCTTGAAAAACCCCTGCTTTTAGGAGTTCTTCAAGTTTTCATCAAATTATTTCGCAGGAGTTTGCGCTGCACCTTCTGTGCCGGCTGCAGGAGCCACGGGAGCTGGCACGGATGCATCAGGAATGGCCGCAGGTGCAGCGGGTGCTGCAGGCGCGGTGACAGGCACATTCTCCAGCACGCTGCCGGAGCTGACGGGACGGTTATTGCCCAGATAGGCCAGAGCCAGGGTGGTGATGAAGAACACGGTGGCCAGAGCCGCTGTGGTACGCGACAGGAAGTTGGCACTGCCCGATGCGCCGAAGAGGCTGCCGGAGCTGCCGCTACCAAACGAGGCGCCCATGTCGGCGCCCTTGCCGTGCTGAATGAGGATCAGGCCGATCATGGCCAACGCGGCCAGCATCTGGACCGCGAGAATCACGTTGGATAAGAATGAGACGTTCATATATAAACCTGCTAATTGTTTGCTCTGCTGCGCTTTGCCAAGGCAAGGCGCTTATTGCGCAGCCGCAATAATGGTCAAGAAATCCGCCGCCTTGAGAGCGGCACCACCCACCAGACCACCGTCGATATCGGCTTGCGCCAGCAACTGGGCCGCATTGGCCGCATTCATGCTGCCACCATAGAGCAGCGGCACACGAGCCGCTTTTTCGGTAGCCGCCGCCAGTTGTGCACGCAGCACGGCATGCACTTCCTGGGCTTGCTCGGGGCTGGCCGTCTTGCCGGTACCGATGGCCCAGACGGGCTCATAGGCAACAACCAGCTCGCTCACGCACAGACCCACCTGATGAATCACGGCCGCCAGTTGGCGCTTGACCACCACTTCGGTCTGACCGGCTTCGCGCTCCTGCAAGGTTTCACCCACGCAGACGATGGGAGTGATGCCTTTGGCCAAAGCAGCCTGCGCCTTCAGCGCAACCACTGCATCCGTTTCGCCATGGTATTGGCGACGCTCGGAGTGACCGACCAGCGCATAGCGCACGCCAAATTCCTTGAGCATGGCGGCCGAGTTTTCGCCGGTGAACGCACCCTGCTCATGCTGGGACAGGTCTTGCGCTGCCACATCAATCGCAGATCCCGCAAGTTCCGCCTGAATTTGAGCCAGATATACCGCAGGTGCAGCCACTGCCACACCGGCCTTGTTATCCGCAGGCAAGCCTTGCTTGAGTGCCTGCAGCAAAGCTGCGTTGGCAGCCAGGCTGCCGTTCATCTTCCAGTTGCCGACAATGAGTTTTTGCTTCATTTTTCCCAAGTCAAAACGATTTTTCCGGTGTGCTGACTCGACTCCATCAGCGCATGCGCTGCTGCTGCGTCGGCCGCATCGAATTCACGATAAATGGCTGGGCGCACGGTTCCGGCTTCCAACATGGGCCAGACCTTGCGCTGCAGCGCCTGCGCAATAGCCGCCTTGAAGGCCACCGAACGCGGACGCAATGTGGAACCTGTAATGGTCAGGCGCTTGCGCAGCACCAGGCCGGCATCGAACTCGGCCTTGACGCCGCCCTGCACCGCAATGATGACCAGGCGACCGTCGGCTGCCATGCATTGCACCTCGCGCGCCACATAGCTGCCCGCAACCATGTCCAGCACAACATTGACGCCCTCGCCTTGCGTGATGCGCAACACTTCGGCACCAAAGTCCTGGGTCTTGTAATTGATGGCGTGATCGGCACCGAGCTTGAGGCAATCCTCGCACTTGGCATCCGAACCCGCCGTCACAATGACTTTGGCGCCCCAGGCCTTGGCAATCTGAATGGCGGTAACGCCAATACCGCTGCTGCCGCCTTGCACCAGCAAGGTTTCGCCTGGCTGCAGCGCACAACGGTCGAACACATTGCTCCAGACCGTGAAAAAGGTCTCGGGCAAAGCAGCGGCCTGCACATCGCTAAAGCCTTGCGGCACCGGCAGACATTGCTGCACCGGCGCCACACAGTACTGCGCATAACCGCCACCGGCAACCAGCGCACAGACGCGATCGCCAATCTTCAATCCCGCTTGTGCCATGGCCGCTTCATCGCCGGAGACGATGACGCCCGCCACTTCCAGCCCCGGAAGATCGGAAGCACCGGGCGGCGGAGCGTAATGGCCTTTGCGCTGCAGCACATCAGGGCGGTTGATGCCGCTGGCTGCCACACGGATCAGCACTTCGCCCTCAGCCGCCACCGGCATGGGACGCACACCCATGCGCAGCACGTCGGGCGCGCCAAAGGCGGTGATTTCTACCGCACGCATTGTGTTGTGTTCCATATCAGAGCCTAGGTTTAAAAGTCAAATCAGGCTTGAGCCTTTATGGATCAAGCGCAAGAAGCTATCAATACAAGAGCATCTACAGCAAGGCAGCTCAAGCACAAACGGGAATCCTCCATACAGAGGATTCCCGCTCAGCGATTACTGCTGTTGCTGTTGTTGCTGGTCGTCAGCGCCGCCGCGGTTGTCGCGTGGCTCACGGTTCTCGCGGGGTTCGCGCGAGTCACGGTTCTGACGGGGAGCACGTTCGCGGTACTCGCGGGGTTCGCGAGGCTCACGCTCGGGCATGCCGGCGGGACGCTCGGTCAAAGCCTTCATGGACAGCTTGACGCGCCCCTTGTCGTCGGTTTCCAGAACCTTGACCTTGATGACCTGACCTTCTTGCAGATAGTCGGTCACTTTTTCCACACGCTCATGAGCGATCTGGCTGATGTGCAGCAGACCGTCCTTGCCGGGCAGCAGGTTGATCAGAGCACCGAATTCCAGGATCTTGACGATAGGACCTTCGTAGATCTTGCCGATTTCGACTTCGGCCGTGATTTGTTCGATGCGCAGCTTGGCAGCTTCAGCCTTCGCGCCGTCAGTGGCGGCGATGGTGATGGTGCCGTCTTCCTCGATGTTGATCTGCGTGCCGGTTTCTTCGGTCAGCGCACGGATGGTGGCGCCGCCCTTGCCGATCACGTCACGGATCTTCTCGGGGTTGATCTTCATGGTGAACAGCTTGGGAGCGAAATCGGACACTTCGGTCTTGGCTTCGCCCATGGCTTCCTGCATCTTGCCCAGGATGTGCATGCGCGCTTCCTTGGCTTGCGCCAGTGCCACTTGCATGATTTCCTTGGTAATGCCCTGGATCTTGATGTCCATCTGCAAAGCCGTGATACCGCTGGTGGTACCAGCCACCTTGAAGTCCATGTCGCCCAGGTGATCTTCGTCACCCAGGATGTCGGTCAACACGGCAAAGCGGCTGTCTTCCTTGATCAAGCCCATGGCGATACCTGCCACATGTGCCTTCATGGGAACGCCGGCGTCCATCATGGACAGGCAGCCGCCGCAGACCGAAGCCATGGACGAGGAGCCGTTGGATTCCGTGATTTCCGACACCACGCGGATGGTGTAGGGGAACTCTTCCTTGGTGGGCAGGCAAGCGGCCAAAGCACGCTTGGCCAGACGGCCGTGGCCGATTTCGCGGCGCTTGGTCGAACCCATGCGGCCCACTTCGCCGGTGGCAAAGGGAGGCATGTTGTAGTGGAACAGGAAGCGGTCTTCGAACTCGCCCGACAGTGCGTCGATACGCTGTGCATCGCGCTCGGTGCCCAGAGTGGAGATCACCAGAGCCTGTGTTTCACCACGGGTGAACAGGGCCGAACCGTGGGTGCGGGGCAGCACGGAGTTGCGGATTTCGATGGGGCGCACGGTGCGGGTGTCGCGACCGTCGATACGGGGCTCGCCTGCCAGAATTTGCGAGCGAACGATGCTGGCTTCGATATCGAACAGCATGCTTTCGACCTTGACGCCATCAAACGCCACGCCTTGCTCGGTCAGGCCGGCCTTCACGTCGGCGTAAGCCAAACGGCAAGCGTGCGTGCGCACTTGCTTGTTACGCTCTTGGTAAGCAGCGCGCAGCTTGGCTTCGCCCAGCTCGGCCACCTTGGCGATCAGCGCTTCGTCCTTGGCAGGCGCAGTCCAATCCCACACGGGCTTGCCGGCGTCACGCACCAGTTCGTGAATCGCGTTGATGGCTACTTGGCCTTGCTCGTGGCCGTAGACCACGGCGCCCAGCATGACTTCTTCAGGCAGTTGTTGGGCTTCGGACTCCACCATCAGCACAGCGGCTTCGGTACCGGCAACCACCAGATCCATCAGCGAATCCTTGCGCTGGGTCTGACCGGGGTTGAGCACGTACTCGCCATTGATGTAACCCACGCGTGCCGCACCGATGGGGCCGTTGAAAGGCAGGCCGGACACCGACAGGGCGGCGGACACAGCGATCATCGCAGCGATGTCGGCATCCACTTCGGGGTTCAACGAGATGGTGTGGATGACCACGTGCACGTCGTTGTAGAAGCCTTCTGGGAACAGAGGACGGATAGGACGGTCGATCAGACGCGAAGTCAAAGTCTCCAGCTCCGAAGGCTTGGCTTCGCGCTTGAAGAAGCTGCCGGGGATCTTGCCTGCAGCGTATGTCTTCTCGATGTAATCAACGGTCAGGGGGAAGAAATCCTGGCCTGACTTGGCAATCTTGGAACCCACCACGGTGGCCAGCACCACGGTGTCGTCGATATTGACCAGCACGGCGCCGGAGGCCTGACGGGCGATTTCGCCGGTTTCCATGGTGACCGTGTGCTGGCCCCATTGGAAAGTCTTGGTCACTTTATTGAACATGGTCATCTTGACTCCTTGTTTGATAGCCGAATGCGCACATCCAGCCTGTAAATGGAGTGCAAACAGAACACGATGCCATTCCAGTGCTGCGCTTGATGCTATGAATAGTGCAGCATTGGAATGACACAGCTTCGCTCTGTTTTGCTTTCTCCGAAGTAAAAAACGCCTGAGCTAGCGTGCTAACTCAGGCGTTTCGATCTTGCACTGTGCTTACTTACGCAGGCCCAGCTTGGCGATCAGAGCAGTGTAACGCTCAGCGTCCTTGGACTTCAGGTAGTCCAGCAGCTTACGACGACGGCTCACCATGCGCAGCAGGCCGCGACGACCGTGGTGGTCCTTGGCGTTTGCCTTGAAGTGAGGAGTCAGTTCGTTGATGCGAGCAGTCAGCAGAGCCACTTGCACTTCTGGGCTACCAGTGTCGTTTTCGGAACGAGCGTTAGCCTTGACAACTTCAGCCTTGATAGAGGCAGCGATCATTTTGTTTTCCTTGGAGATTGGCGCTCGGCAGGCGAGCACCTTGGTTACTTGCGCCGGGGCTGGAAAGGCTCTGGCGTGCGTCTTGCACCATGCAAAACTTGTCGATTATATCAATGGCTGCTCATTACCCTAAAACACCACCCAAGCAAGGTTGATGATTTGCCTGGAGCTCATTGCAGTCTCAGCACTTGCTTGGCACCTGTGCCGCCATTCTCTGTAGACAAGCAGCATGCAGCGCACAGGACTCTGCGCTGGTACGCGATCAAGGCAAACCCCAGCCAGCCAACCGCGCCAGCGGCGACAAAATGCAAGACATCTCTGCCACGCCAGGAGACTTTGCGATGTACACCTCAACGATTCCAGCCACGATGCCTGCGATGCGCCCGGGCACAGGCTTTCTTGCGGCGCTGGCCATGACAGTGGCTGCAACGCTCACCCATCTTCCTGCGCAAGCAAGTGAAAGCAACAGCAAGCGCTCATCCAAGACCGAAAAACGCCAAAGCTCTCGCATCACCATCCAACAAACACGCAGCAGCTCGGAAGAAACCCCGGCCCAACGCGACAAGCGGCTGTATCGCGAGTGCCAGGGCTTACCCAACTCAGGGGCTTGCGCGGGCTACACAAGGCGACGATAGGTCGACCTAGTGATAGGCAAGCCATTGCACAAGGCTCAGAACTGATCTCGCCCCTTGATTCTGGCAAGCACTCGCAAATCCACGCCCACGCGGTCGATGGCGTGAAACTCCATATCAATGGACTGGTCCAGGCGTTGCAAGGAGGGCAGCAAAGCCCATTCCTTACCCGGCCCCAGCAACTTCGGCGCCACATAGGCCAGCAACTCATCAACAAGCGAGGCGTTCAGCAATGCGCCATTGAGCGTCTCCCCGGCCTCCACATGCAACTCATTGATTTCCTGGGCTTTGGCCAAATCCTGCATGACAAATGCCAGATCTATGCGCCCTTGCCCATCCCTTGGCGCTTCAATTAACAGAGCGCCTTGTGCTCGCAACTCATCAGCCTGAGGCTGATTGATATTCAAGGCATAGATAAGAACAGCACGAGGCGCTTTAAAAATCGCAGCATCCGCAGGCGTTCGCAAGTGACTATCCACAATCACCAGCTTGGGCTGCCGTTCGGTGAGCACATCGCGAACGTCCAAACGTGGGTTGTCAGCAAGCACGGTACCCACGCCCGTCAAAATGGCACAGCTACGGGCACGCCAGGCATGCCCGTCCGAACGGGCATCCGATGAGGTGATCCATTGACTGACTCCGTTGCCCAAAGCCGTTTTACCATCCAGCGATGCAGCAACCTTCATGCGCACCCAGGGCTGCTTGCGCACCATGCGACTCATAAAGCCCAAGTTCAGCTCGCGCGACTGTGCAGCACCCAGCCCCACGTCCACCTGCACACCCGCCGCACGCAAGTGCGCCAAGCCATGGCCCGCCACCTGTGGGTTAGGGTCTTGCAGTGATGCAACCACACGGGCAACACCGGCCCGAGCAAGTGCCTCACAACAGGGTCCGGTGCGCCCCGTATGCGCGCAAGGCTCCAAAGTGACATAAGCGGTCGCCCCCTGCACACTGTGACCACGCCGGGCAGCATCGCGCAGCGCCATCACTTCGGCATGAGGTCCTCCCACTTGCTGAGTCGCACCTTCACCAATTATCTGTCCAGCGGCATTGACCAAAACACAGCCCACACGCGGGTTGGGCGAGGTCCGGTACAGCGCATCCTGCGCCAGCTCCAACGCCCGACGCATCCAAGGCGACTGCTCATCACTTCCCACTTCTTGCTCGTCATGCATGACGCAACTTCTCCGTTAATTTGGCCCAACGGCATGTTTCAGGGAACGAACGGCATCCGCCCATCACCACAAACACACACACACATGTAACATCGATTACATGAAACCAGCATCTCAGCGCACCTCTCGTTTGCGCAAGATTCAGCCCAGCTACCATGCCCATGGCTTCACTTTGATTGAAGTCCTGGTCGCAATTGTCGTCTTCTCCTTTGGCCTGCTGGGTATGGTTGGCATGCAGGCCTTTGCCTTGCAAGCCAATCGCGAAGCGCGGCTGCAAAGCCAGGCGACTTCTTTGGCACGAGAATTGGCAGAGATGATGCGCGGCAACAAGCAAATTGCCGTTCTGACCACCGCAGCCACCAACCCTTACCTGGGCACCTTTGCTGTGGGCAGCCTGACCCCAAGTACGGCGAGCTACTGCCTCAACGTCAGCAACGCCGCGACAGGCTGCACCACGACCACGGACATCGCCAGCGCCCAAATGACCGACTGGCTGGCCCGCGTCGACGCAACCCTGCCCGGCGCTCGTGTCTCTGTTTGCCTGGATGGTGCACCTTATGGTTCGGACGGCCTGCCGCAATGGAGCTGTACGCCCAGCACAGCCAATGAGATCATTTTCATCAAAATCGGCTGGACACAGACCAGCACCGACCGTAGCAAGACCGGCGCCGGCGCACTCAGCCAGGCCTCGGATGCCAACTCTCGCCCCAACCTGGTCCTGCCTGTGACCAGCGGAAGCAGCGTATGAACGTCTCTACCACTTTCCGCACAACCGGCCCCCGAGCCCTTCGTCGGCAGCGCAAGTTGCAGCATGGCCTCACCTTGATCGAGCTATTGGTCGCCATGGTGCTTGGCCTGTTGATCGCCCTGGCCGCCGCAGCGGCCCTGGTTGTGGCTCGCCAAGGCTTCAGCAATGTGGATGCAGCTTCGCAATTGCGTGATAACGGCCGTTTTGCACAAGATGTGCTGCAACGCGTAGGTGTGCAGGTCGGCTTCAAAAGCCTGCAATACGCCGCCACCACCCGACCCTCCAACACCGACGGAGTGCTAGCCAACCCGCCACCCCATGTCTTTGGACTCAATAACGCATCGCGCACCAGTGGCGACACTTGGGACGACGGCTCAGCGCGCACCAGCGGGTCCGTCGGCTATGGAAGTGACATTCTGGTACTGCGCTACCAGACCAGCATGAGCACCAAAGACGCCACAGCCCCTGATGGCACGGTGATCGACTGCATGGGCATAGCCCCCACCGCAATACCAACGGCTCGCGATGACCGCCTGATCAGCATTCTGCATGTCGCTGTTGGCGTGGACGGAGAACCGGCACTCATGTGTTCGCGCTCGGCCACGGGCGCGGCTCCCTATGACACACAGCCCTTGGTCAGCGGCGTCGAGAATTTTCAGGTGCTTTATGGCGTCGACGGTGTGGCACCCGGCAACACCACAACTCCCATTACAACAGCTGCAGACTCCGTGCCCGAGCGCTATCTGCGTGCCGATCAATTGACAGTAGACGGCAACGACACTGCCACTTATGCCAACTGGCAGCGCGTGCGCAGCCTGCGCATCGGTTTGGTGCTACGCGCCCCCCCAGGCTCGGCACTGGACCGCTCCAGCCAGACCTTTTACCCACTTGGGTCGGCCAAGGGCTCTGCCTCAGGCACAACGGGCTCGGCATTCTCCAGCACCAACGACCCCAATACGGTGTTTACTCCGGCAATTGATGGACGCCTGCGCCAGACCGTCACCTTTACCGTTCACTTACGCAACTTCCAGGAGGACATCTGATATGCAAAAGCAGAGAGCCTCTTCACGACAATCTCACTCACAAGCCGGTGCCTCCCTCATCGTAGTGCTGTTGATTCTGGTGGTGGTATCCATTCTGGGCGTCAGTGGCATCCAGATTTCCATGATGGGGGAGCGCAGTGCCCGCAACGACCGTGACAACCAGATTGCCTGGCAGTCTGCCGAAGCCGCGCTGATTGATGCCGAATTCGATATAGAAGGTCTACCAGCGACAGCCAGCATGCGACGCAATACCATTTTCGCCCTGGGAAAAACCAATATTGCGCAATTCATCCAGAACTGCGGCAATAGCGGACAAGCGCGCGGCCTGTGCGCCCTGAATGCCGATAACGTCAAGGCAGCATGGCTGTCTGTGGACTTCACCGCCACCGGCAACGACGCCTCCACGACTGCTCTAGGCACCTTCACCGGCCGAAACTTCCCGTCTGGCAGCGTCGGCATTCAACCTGCCCAAGCACCTCGCTATGTAATCGAAGCCATCCTTGACCCGGATCAGGCGCGCACCGCCAAACCCACCGATGTCAAGTACATCTATCGAGTCACTGCCATGGGATTCGGCCCCAACCCAGAAACACAGACCGTGATGCAAATGCTCTACCGCAATTAAGAGACTGCACATGAAGCACTCTATGTTGACCTCCACGCCCTTGCCGCCCAAGACCTCCTGGAAACGCTGGCTGCCCAGCACACCCCGCGCCTGGATGGCGTGGTCCTTCACCCCTTTAGCCGTGGTGATCTCATTCATCGCCATAGGCAGTGGCACGCCCCCCAGCATTCCCGCTGTTTCACTGGCGACAGAGCCGCTGTACGCAGCCACCACGGTAGACAAGCCGACAATGACTCTTGCCTTGTCTGTGGAGTACCCCACCGTGGGCGCACAATACGTGACTGGTTCAAGCACCGATGCCACCTACAGCCCCGACAACGAATATCTGGGCTATTACGACGCCGAGGCTTGCTACAACTACAACGATGCGCCAACAGAGACCATTCCTACCGGTTTCGTCAAAGCCGACTACAAACGCTTTGACCGCATTGGCAACGCCACTGGGCGCCAGTGCACAGACGCCTTTAGCGGCAACTTTCTGAACTGGGCCAGCAACTCGGCCATCGACATGCTGCGTCTGGCCCTGTCCGGCGGAGATCGCTACATAGACACCCCCACCCTGACCATCTTGCAACGGGCTTTCATTCCCAATAACACCCCGGTATGCATGTGGAACAGCAACAATTTTCCGGCCAAGCAACTGAAAAGGAGCCTGGTTGCCAACGGCAGCTATGGGGGAGCTGTGCCCCAGAAAATGAGGACTGCAGCCGGCAACAATGATATTTACGTAGCCAGCACGCTCAATCGTATTTATTTCGGCACCACAAGAGGTGGTGGCTGCGGTAACACAAACTCTTACAATCTCTCTTCATCAGGCAACAATGCACTGAATACGGACGGCTTCTTCTATTCCCGAGTTCAGGTCTGCAATACCAATACCGCTGGTGCCTTGCAGGATGCTCGTGACTACAACCTGTGCCGCCAGTATCCCAACGGCAATTACAAACCCACGGGCGCCATCCAGAAGTACAGCGACCAGCTACGACTCGCCGCCTTCGGCTACCTCATGGACCCCACGGCCAGCTATAACAATGGTCGCTACGGTGGCGTGCTTCGTGCACCCATGAAGTATGTAGGCACCAAGACCTATGACGCTCAGGGCCAGGACAACACCCCCGCAGGCGGCAACCCCAAGGCGGAATGGAATGCCAGCAATGGAGTCTTCAACCCTGACCCTGAAAATGACACGCTCAACATTAGCGGCGTAATCAATTACCTCAACAAATTCGGGCGCACCGGAGCCACCCCCGGGCTGTATAAGACCTACGACCCCGTGGGCGAGATGTACTACCAGAGCCTGCGTTATCTGCAAGGCCTCCCTCCCACCCCAGATGCCGTCAGCAACATCACTTCGGCAATGCAGGATGGTTTTCCGGTCTACACCAGTTGGCCGGACGACCCCTATGGCGGCGCACGCAGCGACACGGCCGACTACTCCTGCCTGAAGAGCAATATCGTGGTGATTGGCGACATCAACACTCACGATGGAGACTGGCGCAATATCCCGACCACAGACAACAAGGCCGCCAACGTACCCAACTTTCGCAACTGGCACAGCGTGGTGCGCTCGTTTGAAAACAATGCCTCGGCCACCTATGTGGACGGCCAAGGCACCTCACGCACCACAGGCAACCCCAATGGCGCGAACGGAAATTCCCCCAGCAGCTCACAAACCAGCCAAATCATGGGCTATGCCTACTGGGCCCACACACACGATATACGGGGAACGGATTGGACCAGCGGGGCGGCCAACCCTCTTTTGGCAAACGGCACGACACCCAATCCAGCCACCAAGCGCCGCCCAGGCCTGCGCGTCAAAACCTATTTGTTTGACGTGAACGAAAACGGAACGCAGAACGACGCCAACATCCGGCGCAATCGCAACCAGTTTTTCATGGCAGCCAAGTACGGCGGCTTTGAAAGCGACCCATCCAATCCCGGCAACGGCCCTTACAACACCTACGGCAACCCGTTCAAACGCCAAAATGGTACGAACGATAACAACGTGTGGCAAAAGACGGATACACCTGGCGAAGCAGCGTCCTATTACCTGCAAAGCGATGCACGCAATGTATTGAATGCATTTGACGAAATCTTCAGCCGTGCCTCCACAACAGCACGCAGCATTGCTGGTGCAGCCATACCTTCCAGCGCGGTCTCCAGCACCAGTGGCGCTGTGACCTACTCCGCCAACTTCGATACCAGCAACTGGAGTGGTGACGTGGTGGCAGAATCCATCGTGGTGGGTAGCGGCAATCAGCTCTCGGTATCTGCTCCACTGTGGAGTGCGTCGACGCGCCTGACGACCATGACTTCGCCAGCCGCCAATCGCAAGATCTTCGTTGGCGCAGGCTCTGCCACAGCCAATCCTACGGCTACCGCATTTACCTGGACCACCATCAGCAGCACCTTGCAAGGCCAGCTGAACAAAGCCAGCCCCAGCAGTGCCGCAGATACCAAAGGGCAACAACGCCTGAACTTTCTGCGTGGTGACCGCAGCCAGGAAGGCAACCTGTTCCGGGTGCGCAGCAGCTTGCTGGGCGACATCATCAACTCCAACGTGGTTTATTCAGGGGCACCAAGCACGGCCTTTACAGGTACGGGCTATACCGCTTTTCGCAACGCTTACGACAACCGGACAGCGGCAGTGTTCGCAGGCGCCAACGATGGCATGCTTCATGCCTTCAATGCCAGCAATGGCAATGAACTATTTGCCTATATCCCCAGTTGGCTAGGTCCACGTCTGTCAGCCTTGGCAGAACTCGATTTCACCAACAACCACCAAAGTTATGTGGATGCACCCCTGGTTGTCGGCGAAGCCCAGGTTGCCTTTGCGGATGCTGCTGCCGACTGGAAAACCGTCCTGGTGGGAGGAACCGGCGCCGGAGGCTCAGGCATCTTCGCACTCGACGTATCCAACCCTGGCAACTTTGCGGCCAGCAACGTGATGTGGGAGTTCACACGCGCCGACGATGCCGACCTGGGCCAAGTCATAGGTCAGCCCCAGATACTCAAGTTGCGAACCGATGCCAATACCAGCACCCCCACGTATCGCTGGTTTGCCGTGGTTGGCAGTGGGGTGAATAACTACCTGCCTGAAACCACGGGAGGCCCCTTCAGCAGCTCAGGCAACCCCGCCCTGTTCTTGCTCGCCCTGGACAAGCAGCCCACGGCCTCATGGGTGCTGGGCACGAACTACTACAAAATTTCCCTGCCCGCAGACAGCACACTGACTGCAGCCAATGCCACAGGCCTGGCCAATTTCGCAGCCTTGTACGGCCGTAATGGCGAAGTCACAGACATCTTTGCTGGCGACTTACACGGCAACCTCTGGAAGCTGACATTCACGGGGAAGACTCCTGCCAATTGGAACCTCAACACCTTGTCCTATTTCAACAAGGGGACAAGCGCTAGCCCACTGCCCTACCCCTTTTATATCGCCCGAGATGGCAGCAGCAGCCCCAAGATACAGCCCATCACAGCCGCTCCCTCCATCTTTTCCGGACCTATAGTCAGCGGCCAGGAAACTTTTTATGTCGCGTTCGGCACAGGCAAGTTCATAGAAGCGGCAGACAAAATATCCACCAACACCAATAGCTTTTATGTGATCTATGACAACGGCAGCACCACCAAGGACAACTCGCCCGCCTCGGCCAGCGCCATTACAGGTCGCGGGCGCCTAGCGGTGGGCACGGTCAACACAACGACCAGAACCATTTCGGTGCCAAGCTTCAAATGGGGACGCGCCACCTCCAACACAGACAACACCAAGCGCTCCGGTTGGTACTTCGACCTTCCGAGTTCTGGCGAAAAATCCCTTAGTAACATTGTCAACCTCGGCGCACTCAATGCGGCTTTTAACACTTTGATTCCAGGATCGCCCGGAGCCTCTGCTGGTGCCTGCACCAGCAACCAGGGCAGCGGCAACGCCTATTCCTTGAACATCGCAACGGGCACAGGGCAGTACACACAATCCACAGTAGGTGTTCTGGGCCCGGCAGCCTTTTTTTCGAATGACGATGAGACGACTGTCAGTGCCAGTGACAGTACGGGCCGACGTATCCGCACGGTGACCCAGCGCGGACTGAGCATTGGCCAGGAAGGTGCCGGTGCCAGCGGGCAAGCGACTCAAGTCAAGCAAACCATTGGTCGCCTGAGCTGGCGCCAAATCCATGACTACCAAGATATGAGAAACACAACGCCGTGAAAAAACAAACACTCCAGCATAGTTTCACCCTGATCGAACTCATGATCGTCGTCGCAGTCATTGGCGTACTCGCAGCCATTGCCTACCCTGCCTACACCGACTCCATTCTCAAAGGACGCCGCGCCCAGGCGCGTGCAGCCCTGGCAGAGTTGCTACAGCAGCAAGAGCGCTACATGACTCAACGCAACTGCTACGCAGGCTTTACCACCAACTCCAGCACGGGCGTCGCCACGGCAACCTCTCCAGGCAGCGCCTGCGGCGGAGTCACACCTAGTAGCGTGCCATTCAAGACATTTGCAGGAGACAGTCTGGCCAATGCCAGCTATATTTTGTCGGCCACTGCCTGCCCTGATGGATCGGGTGGTTCGCTCTCCATTGCTTCATGCGTTAAGGCAGTGGCGACCCCCATTCGTGCAGACCCTGCTGTCAATGTTTTGGAGATGACAAGCTCAGGCACCAAGACCTGCACCGGAACAGCATCCACCTCCAATCCCCGACTGTGCTGGCCATGAAGTCCGCCCCAAGCTCTGCCCATGGGTTCACCATCATTGAGCTGATGACCACACTGGCCGTTGCAGCCACGCTACTGGTGGTGGCCGCCCCCAGCTTCCTCAGCTTTCAGCGCAACTCAGAACTAACATCGCTGACCAACAAGCTGCTCGTTGCCATCAACAGCGCGCGCGGTGAGGCAATGAAAACCGGCCGCAATGCCTATGTCATACCTGTCAACACCAACGACTGGGCCGCGGGCTGGCTGGTCTATGTCGACCTGAACGGCAACGATACTTACAACGCCGGAACGGACACCCTCGTTTTGCGCGAACCAGCCGTACCCAGTTTTTTGAACATCAGCGGCACCAACAGCGCGGCAACTTCAACCACCCCAACCCCCCACATCGGCTTCAACGGTGCCGGCTTTGCGCGCAGCATTCCAAGTAGCAACACCTTGGCCAATCTGTCTCTGACCCTCAAGCGCAACGACACCTCAACCGCGACGGCCGATGAAGAAACACGCAAGGTACTAGTGGCACGCACCGGGCGCACCCGGGCCTGCAAGCCATCCACCGACAGTAGCTGCAAAGACACTTCGGACAACTAGGCATAACGCCCAACGCCAGGGCCCCACATCTGAATCCTTTCGGCGGCAGTTGCTCTAGGCTGCGCATCATTGCCCACATCAAGGACCGCGCGGCTTTTTAAAGCGCGATAGCACTTTGCAGATCTGAGCCAACGCTCCCGTCTCCGTCCGACAAGCAGCAGGCCAGCGCCGGGCTATATCTTGACCATGTCCGACCTTGCCGCCTCTGCACACTCAACCCCGCCATCCACAGCAGCGGCGGGCCGTATGCCATTTTTTGCCGCGCTGGCTCTGACGGTAGTTTTGGCGGGCTGCGCAGCGCCTTTGCCACACGATGTGGAGCGCCCCATCTCTTCGGCTTTCAGCACGCCCGAAGACACCGAGCTGGGTCGCCTGATCACCACCGCCCGGCCGCCCACGGCCAAACCCAATGCATCGGCTTTTGCCCTCCTGGCCGGCCCACAAGCAGCCTATAGCAGCCGACTGGCCTTGGTAGACGGCGCCCAGCAAACCCTGGATTTGCAGTACTACGCCATTCATGCCGACCAAAGCACCAGCCGGCTGTTGCGAAGCATTGTGCAGGCTGCCAGACGCGGCGTGCGCGTGCGCGTGCTGCTGGACGATTTTCACAGCACGGGGCCGGACGCACAGGTGATGCGCCTGGCCTTTGTACCCAATATCGAGATGCGCATGTTCAACCCGCTGGCCGGGTCGCGCAGCTCCAGCCTTGGGCGGGCCTGGACCATTCTTACGGACTTCCAGCGTGCCCAGCAGCGCATGCACAACAAGCTGTTCGTGGCCGATAACGCCCTGGCCGTGATCGGCGGGCGCAATCTGGGCGATGCCTACTTCGATGCAGCACAGGATGACAATTTCGTGGATCTGGATGTGCTGAGTGCAGGCAGCATCGTCAAAGACCTGTCACACAGCTTTGACAGCTATTGGAACAATGTGCGCGCCTACCCCGTGCAGTCACTGATCAGCAAACAGGATTTGCTACAGCTGCAAGCCCAGTTCAAGCGCGAAGATCAGGCTCAGCATGCTTCAGAAGCTGCTACCCAGCCCTCTGCCGAGGCCCGTTCCAGCATCTGGGACGAAAAACCTATGGACTTGCAAGGCGTCGCCTGGACCTGGGCACTTGCCGCCGTGCTGGCGGACAGCCCGGCCAAAATCCCCACCGAAGCCGACCAAAGCAGCAACACGACAGACCCGGGCAGCTCAGGGCCGAGAGCACAGCTGCAGCACAGCGCTCCACCCCCTACCGGCTTGCACAGGCTGGCAGCTCCCGCGCAGCAGGCCGATTCTGTGGTCGATGGCTTGCTGACCCTGGTACGCAACGCCAGCAAAGACCTGCTGGTCGTCTCGCCCTACTTTGTACCTGGGCCGGAAATCATGACCGCCTTCAGCGCCGCCCGCGAGCGCGGCGTGCGCATCCGCGTGCTGACCAACTCCCTGGCCTCCAACGATGCGCCGCTGGCCCATGCCGGCTATGCACGCCACCGCAAGCAATTGCTGCAGATGGGGGTTGAGTTGCACGAGCTGCGCAGCGAGGCTGCCAATGTCAGTTCGGCGTTTCGTGCCGGCTCCACGGGTAGCTCGGGCGGCAGCACGGGCAAATCGCGCGCCATGCTGCACTCCAAACTGCTGGTGGTTGACGGTCGGCTGGTCGTGATCGGCTCCATGAACCTCGATCTGCGCTCACAGCTGCAGAACACCGAAATCGCCGTGCTGATTGCCAGCCGCTCCTTTGGCAGCCAGGCCGCCGGCAGCATTGAGGAAACCCTGTCGGAAAACAGCTGGCAGGTAGAGATAGCCAAGGATGGCGATCTGATCTGGCGGGCTCCCAAGGACAGCGATCGCACCGATATGCGCACCGAGCCCGATGCCAGCCTGCCGCTGCGGCTGATGCTGCAGCTGCTGGGCCCGCTGGCTCCGGACCGGCTGCTTTAAATCCTCAGGCCGCCTCAGGCCAGACCCACTCCTGTGCCAGATCACGCTGCGGCAGCGCTGCCACCCAGGCGCTGATGGCCAACTGATCGGTTTGCGTGCGCAGCTCCTGATAGGCAATTTCAGCTTGGGGAAAGCGTCTGCGCATCAGATTGAGCCATTGCTTCAGGCGCCCCGCGCGTTGGCGCGGCTCCAGGTCCTCGCAGACCATATGCCAGAAACGCTGTACCTGGGGCAGCAGATCGGGCCAGTCCACGGGCCGGGCTGCAGGCGCGTCCTCCTGGCCCAGCGCCGCGCGAATCGCCAGCGCCAGGCCCGGGTCGGCCACAATGCCGCGACCCAGCATCAGATCCTCGCAACCCGAGACCTCGCGGCAGCGCAAAGCCTCCTCCACCGTCCAGATCTCGCCATTGGCCACCACAGGCACGCTCACCGCTTCGCGAATGCGCGGAATCTCTTCCCAATAGGCGGGAGGACGGTAGCCGTCGAGCTTGGTGCGCGCATGAACCACGATTTCGCAGGCACCGCTATCGGCCATGGCCTGGGCGCACTCCGTCATCAAGGTGCGGTCGTTGAAACCCAAACGCATCTTGGCGGAAACCGGCATATGCGCAGGCACGGCAGAGCGCACGGCAGAAACCACACGGGCAATCTGCTGCGGATCCTGCAACAAGGAAGCACCGCCGCCATGGCGGTTGACCACCTTGGCCGGGCAGCCAAAATTCAGATCAATCCCCTCCGGCCCCAGGCGAGCCAGATTGGCCGCGTTTTCGGCCATGCTCACAGGGTCCGAGCCCAGCAACTGCGCACGCACGGGCACGCCTGCCAGCGTCTTGCTGCCATTGCGCAGCTCGGGCATGGTGCGCAGATAGACCTTGTCCGGCAGCACAGAGCCGGTGATGCGAATGAATTCGGAGACGCAGCGATCCGAGCCGCCCACACGGGTCAGCACATCACGCAGCACAAAATCCAGCAGTCCCTCCATGGGAGCAAGCAACAGTCTCATTTCACGTACCGGAACAAATTTCAATAAAAAATGGCTGATGCGCCTACAGTTAAAGCGCTTCAAGCTACATAAACAATAGCATCACCTGACCGCGTCGCATGTTTGAGCGGCAGCCGATTGTGGAGCATCCCAACCGCTTTGCTTTGCGCGGGACCCAAGATTCATACCTCTGTCATGGTCGTGACTTGCAATAGCCGCTTGACTTCACTCTTGCCGCTTTTACCGACTGCCATGTTGCTGCAAAAAACCGCCAAAGCCCTTGAAGAACTCCAGCCCGGAACCCGCATGCTGCCGCAGCGCGCGCGCTCCGTGCTGCTGATGGCAGGTGGCAAAAGCCTGATCGAGCTGGAGCAAATGCTGGGTCTGGAACATGCGCAACTGGCACAGCAGCTGATGAGCGAGGGCTATCTGCAACTGCAGAGCGGCACGCCACAGCCAAACACCGGTATTCAAACCACCAATCCCGCGCCAAGCCCGGCTGCACCTGCTCTTCCACCGGTTGCAGCAGCGGCCATGTCCATGGCCGGAACGCGCATGTATCTGTTTGACCTGTGCGAGCGCCTGTTTGCCAACCGCCAAGAAGCACTGGCTCAGAGCCTGCGCCAGCAATTGCGTGCAGCGCGCGACATCGTCAGCCTGCGCGAAGCAGGCTTGGCCATGCTTGATGCGGTACAGGAACATGCGGGTGAAGAGCGCGCCAGCGCCCTGCGTGAGCAGCTTTCAGCCTTGCTGGAAACGCATGCAGACATAGACGAGGCTGTCGCAGCCTGAGGCCGGGCTCCGCGCCTGGCGCCCGATTTCAGGCCCTGCTCAGCGCTTGGCCGCCAGTCGCCACAGCGAAGTCACTTCCGCCGCGCGGGCCGCATGCAGCGGATCTTCCCTGTCCTGCACCTTGCCATGGCGGGGGCGTATATCGTCACGTCCCAGCACCTCAAGACCGGCTTCATCTATCCAGGCCAGCAGGCTTTCGCGTGTGCGCAGTTTCAGGTGCTCGGCCAGATCGGACAAGATCAGCCAGCCTTCGCCGCCAGGCAGCAAATGTCCACGCAGACCTTGCAAAAAGCCGCGCAGCATGCGGCTGTCTTCGTCATAAATGGCTTGATCCAGCAGCGATGCGGCCTTGCCTGGCAGCCAGGGCGGGTTGCAGACAATCAAACCGCTTTGGCCCTGAGGGAACAGATCGGCCTGCAGAAGCTCTGCCCGGGCACTCAATCCCAGGCGCTTCAGATTGTCCTTGGCGCAGGCCAGAGCGCGCTCGCTCATGTCCGTGGCCACCACTTTCTGCACTCCGCGCTTGAGCAGCAGGGCTGACAGCACGCCGGTGCCCACGCCGATATCCCAGGCCACGGCCTTGCCGGCAGCCGGAATTTCCGCTTTGGCCACCAGATCCAGATACTCGCCGCGCACGGGCGAGAACACACCGTACTGCGCATGGATGCGGGCATTCTTGCCCAGAGCAGCAATCTCCACGCCCGCCTTGCGCCATTCATGGGCGCCCACGGCGCCCAGCAGTTCGCGCAAGGGGATCAGCACCGTCTTGGCTCCGGCCTTGGCCGGTACCGGGCCCCAGGCTTCGGCACAGGCTTCGCTCCAGTCCGGCGCACGGCGCAGGGCGCAATGCCACTGCGCATCCAGCTCGATCAGAATGCTGGACAGCAGACGCGAGCGCTGGGCCTGAGCCTGGCGGTGCAAATGAAACGCGTGGGGGAAAACGGCCGCGGGGGCGCTGGCAGCCTTGGTGTTCTTGCGTGGAGCACGCTCCAGCCTACGGCTCAGCGCCAGCATCAGCTGGCGGGCATTGTGAAAATCGCCGCGCCAAACCAGGGCCGAGCCTTCACAGATGAGCTTGTAAGCCGCCTGGGCGGACAAAGTGTCGTCGGCCAGTTGCAGACGCTTGGGCTGCGGCATGGCACTTTGGGTGCGCCACAGGGCCTGATGTGTTTGATCAAGACCTTGCCACTGCAACAAGGTAAAGGCCAGGGAAGAGGATGTATCTGAATTCACGGCCTTACCTTGTGAGAAACGGCGAACGAAAGAGAGAGCGTTTAGCCGTTGAGAGGGCGCTTGACGCGCACTTCTTCGATCTTGATGCTGCCGATGACAGCTGTCTTGGCGGTAGACATTTCGCGCTTGAAGCCTGCCATTTCGTGGAAACGCAGGGCACGCTCGTTGCGCAGCGGGATCCAGGCGGTCACGTTGGTGCAGCCTTCTTCCAGCAGACCATCGCGGGCGGCATCCCACAGGGCGATGCCAACACCTTGGCTCCAGTGAGCGGGAGAGGCATAGATTGCCCAAATCTCACCGGTGGTCTGGCGAGATTTCTCATCGCGTGAGCGGTCAAAACCGACGAAACCGACGATCTTGTCGCCTTCGATGGCAACCTGAACCTGGGGTTCGCAAAATTCAATGGCTTCGCGCCAGTAAGCCTGACGCTTTTCAACAGACGACATGGACTTCAACTGGTCGTCGGGGATCAGCCCACGGTAAGCCTCCAGTGCGGAAGCAGTATGGATCTGGGCAATCGCTTTTGCATCGCGAAGAGTGGCGGGACGAACCTGGATACTAGACATGGAAAAACCGGGACGTAAACATGTGAGAATAGGAAGGCCGCAATTGTCTACGGATTCCATTTTTAAGTACGCGCCATGGCAGTAAGCCATGCGCGCAAGTACGGCTGTCCGTAAACTCTTGCCCCAGGGCAAACGATGTGCTATGCGCTCACCAAAATGAAGCAGCTAGCACAAGCCCATCAAGGGTTTGCTTGATATTTGATACAAAATCCAAACACCTGCAACCCGCTCTATCGCCGTCATGGACGATGCGGAAGTTGCCCCGCGGCAAGCTGATGCCGCGCGCCCTGCCACCCAAATCCGGCTAAAACCAACGGCGCATGAAATCCATCACGCGATCGAATTTCTCGCCAAAAGGTGGATAAAGCAGGGACGTGGCGGCCCAGCGCGACTGCACAAAGACGGCTTTCTGGTGCGTAAAGCGCAAAAAGCCTTGCTCCGAATGGTAGGCACCCCAGCCGCTATCGCCCACGCCGCCAAACGGCAGATTGTCGTGAGCCACATGCAGCAAGGTATCGTTCACGCAGACACCGCCGCTGACGGTGCGGGCCAGCACCGCATCGCGCTCGGTCTCGTTGTTGCCAAACCAGTACAGGGCCAAAGGCCTGGGACTGGCGTTGATGGCATTGATCACATCCTCGATGTGTTCGTATGAGATCACCGGCAGGATGGGGCCAAAGATTTCCTCTTGCATCAACTGCATCTGCCCCGTAGTGCCAAACACCAGCGCCGGCGCCAGCTGGCGCTCCACGGCCTCGCCCCAGCTCGTGGCATCACCTTCGGCCGCAGGCGCCGCCGCCTCGTGCATCCAGTGCACCTGCGCCCCCAGGCTCTGGGCCTGGCGCAGCATCTGCTTCAAGCGCGCCAGATGGCGTTTGCTGATGATGGCCGTGTAATCCGGGTTGCCCGAGATCGAGGGATAGAGCTTTTGCACCGCGGCCCTGAAGGCCTCGGCAAACGCCTGCTCCTGTCCGCGCGGCAGCAGCACATAGTCGGGCGCAATACAGGTCTGGCCTGCATTGATCAGCTTGCCATAGGCAATCTTGAGCGCGACTTCCTGCATATCGCAGCTTTGCGAGAGTATGCAAGGCGACTTGCCACCCAGCTCCAGCGTGGTGGGCGTCAGATGCACCGCCGCCGCCTGGGCCACGCGGCGCCCTACGGCCGTGGAGCCGGTAAACAGCAGATGGTCGAACTGCAGACCCGAGAATTGCGTGGCAACACCCGTATCGCCCTGGATCACACAGAATTCGTCGGGGGCAAAAAAACGGGCCACCAGCTCGGCCATCTTGGCCGAGGTATGCGGCGTCAGCTCGCTGGGCTTGAGCATGACGCGGTTGCCCGCAGCCAGCGCAGTGATGGCCGGTGCCAGCGACAGCTGCACCGGATAATTCCAGGGCGCGATGATGCCCACCACCCCCAGGGGCTGGCGCTCGACCCAGGCCTTGCCCGGCTGCAGCATCAGCGGAGTACGCACGCGCTGGCGCCTGGACCACACCCCCAGATGCTTGAGCGTGTGCTTGAGCATGTTGCGCACCAGCATCAGGTCAAGCATCTCCGTCCAGCGCTCGGAGCGCACGCCAAAGTCAGCCTGCACGGCAGCTGACAGCTCGGCACCGCTTTCCACCAGCATTTTTTGCAAGCGCAGCAGGCGCTCGCGGCGCACCAAAATGGGCACGTCCACCTGCGCGCGGCTGGCTTGGTATTGCAGGTCAAAAATGCGGTGCAAGTCCATGTAGTTCATGCCTGTCTGAAAAGCTCTTTAATCACAGCCTCAACCATAGCCTGAGACTGCGTAAACACGGCGTAAAAAAAGAGCCTGATGCATACAGCATTCAGACTCCTTGGTACGAATGAGAGGCCGTCTGCAACCCAGTATGAGGGCTGCAGACGGCCTTGTCATTACGACTCGTGCACTTCGCGTGGCTGCACGTCGGTCACGTCACCGGCGCCCGGCAACACGCCACGACGCGAGCGTGAATCGCGTTCTTCAGCCGCAGAGGCCTTGCCCGACGATTGCGCCATCCACTCGGCACCCGAGCGGTATACCGTCTGCCAGCCGGCAAACGGGCTCATGCCGCCCATGCTCATGGGCATGATGGGCTGACCGGTGAGCCTGGCCCACAGGGCACGCAAGCCCCAGAGCAGCGCCAGCGAGCCGGCCACTGCCATCAGGCACAGAAAGAACACCAGACCCACCAGCATCAGCACGATGCGGATGGCCCAACGGGTAGCGGTGGTGGCGAAATCGTTCAAAGCAAAACCTTTCTATTGCTCAAGAAGCTCAGGCAGTGCCTGCGGCCTCGAACCTGAATACCCCGGGCGCAGTGACCGGGTCCACATGTACCGAGATGGTACTCTTGGGCAGAAATTTGCCTTCAAGTAACAACTTGGACAGCGGATTTTCAATACGCTGTTGAATCGCACGCTTGAGCGGACGGGCACCGAACACGGGATCGAAGCCAACCTTGGCCAACTCGGCCAGAGCCTGCTCGGACACCTGAATGCCCAGATCCATTTTCTCCAGACGACGCTCCAGCAGTTTGAGCTGAATTCTGGCAATAGCCTCGATATTGCGTGCGTCCAGCGCATGGAAGACCACGGTCTCGTCGATGCGATTCAAGAATTCGGGTCGGAAATGGGTTTTAAGTTCCCCCCACACCGCTTCTTTGATGTCATCGGCGTCCTGGCCCACCATGGCCTGAATCAAATGTGAACCAATGTTGCTGGTCATCACGATCACGGTGTTCTTGAAGTCCACCGTGCGACCCTGACCATCGGTCAAGCGGCCATCGTCGAGCACCTGCAGCAGCACATTGAAGACATCGGGGTGGGCTTTTTCCACCTCGTCGAGCAGCAGCACGCTATAGGGCTTGCGGCGCACGGCTTCCGTCAGGTAGCCGCCCTCCTCGTAGCCCACATAGCCTGGTGGCGCACCAATCAGACGTGCCACAGAGTGCTTTTCCATGAATTCGCTCATGTCGATGCGCACCAGATGGTCTTCGCTGTCGAACATAAAGCCTGCCAGCGCCTTGCACAGCTCGGTCTTGCCCACGCCGGTAGGGCCCAGGAACAGGAAGGAGCCTGTGGGGCGATTCGGATCGGACAGACCCGAGCGCGAACGGCGGATGGCATTGGCCACGGCAGAGATCGCCTCCTCCTGGCCCACCACACGCTCGTGCAGCTTGTCTTCCATGCGCAGCAGCTTGTCTTTTTCGCCCTGCATCATCTTGGCCACGGGAATACCGGTGGCACGGCTGACCACCTCGGCAATTTCCTCGGCACCGACTTGCGTGCGCAGCAGCTGGTTGGCGGGCTTGCTGCCGCCTTCCTCTTCGTTCTGGGCTTCATGCAACTGCTTTTCCAGAGCAGGCAGCTTGCCGTATTGCAGCTCGGCCACCTTGTTGAAATCACCTTTGCGCTTGAATTCCTCGATCTGCACGCGGATCTGGTCGATCTCCTTGCGGATCTGCTCCGAACCCTGGGCGCTGGCCTTCTCCGAAGTCCAGACCTCTTCCAGATCGGCGTATTCACGCTCCAGATTCTCGAGTTCTTCCTCGATCAAGGCCAGACGCTTTTGCGAAGCCTCGTCCTTTTCCTTCTTCATGGCTTCGCGCTCGATCTTGAGCTGAATCATGCGGCGCTCGAGCTTGTCCATGACCTCGGGCTTGGAGTCCATCTCGATCTTGATCTTGGCCGCAGCCTCGTCAATCAGGTCGATGGCCTTGTCCGGCAGAAAACGGTCGGTGATATAGCGGTGCGACAGCTCGGCCGCAGCCACGATGGCGGGGTCGGTAATGTCCACGTTGTGGTGGCTTTCGTACTTGACCTGCAGACCGCGCAAGATGGCAATCGTGTCTTCCACCGAAGGCTCGTTGACCATCACCTTCTGGAAGCGCCGCTCCAGCGCCGCGTCTTTTTCAATGTACTTGCGGTACTCGTCCAGCGTGGTGGCGCCCACGCAGTGCAGCTCGCCACGCGCCAGGGCGGGCTTGAGCATATTGCCTGCGTCCATGGCTCCGTCGGCCTTGCCGGCGCCTACCATGGTGTGAATTTCGTCGATGAAAAGAATGATCCGGCCTTCGTCCTGCGAGACTTCCTTGAGCACGGATTTGAGGCGCTCTTCAAAATCACCGCGATACTTGGCACCGGCCAGCAGGCCCGCCATATCCAGCGACAGCACGCGCTTATTCTTCAGGGATTCAGGTACTTCACCGGCCACAATGCGCTGGGCCAGACCTTCCACGATTGCGGTCTTACCCACGCCGGGCTCACCGATCAGCACGGGATTGTTCTTGCTGCGGCGTTGCAGCACCTGAATGGCCCGACGGATCTCATCGTCGCGGCCGAT